>CAWITA010000023.1:0-892548 GCA_963838835.1 uncultured Acidimicrobiaceae bacterium | reverse complement strand
TCGAGCGCTCCGGCCAGGCGCTCGAGAGTCGAGAGGCTCGGCGAGGTCTGGGCATTCTCGATCTTCGAGAGCATGCCCTTGGAGATGCCAGTGCGCTCGGCCAGCTGGCCCACGTTGAGTCCGAGCTCGAGGCGGCGCGCCCGCACGTGGTTGGCGATGACCTGGCCCAGCTGGCTGTCGGCCTCCTCGGCCCCGGCGTTATCGATGGCCACTGGCTGAGCGTCGCGGCGCTTCTTCTTGGCCGTGCCGGTGGTCTTGTCGGCGGATGGCGTGCTGGCGGTGCCCCGGGTTTTCCGAGTGCCGGCACGTGGCGGCTGGGTGCGAGCGGTCCGGCGAGTGGCCACGACCGGTCACACTACACCCCGGCTGAGAGGGGTCCCCAGTGCGCATCGGCAGTTCAGCGCATCTGGCCCGCGCCCACGTAGGGGTGCGGACTGACCAGCGGGTCCTCCTCGGCGAAGCGTCCCCAGCGGAAGTCGTGCGGGTCGATGTCGGCATGGCGGCTCGCGCCGCTGGTGATCAGGTCGGCCATGAGCACGCCAACCGACGGCGAAATCTTGTAGCCGTGGCCCGTGAAGCCGGCGCACAGCTACAACCCCTCGACCGATGCGGCCGAGATGACCGGGTTGTAATCCGGCGTGACGTCGTAACAGCCTGCGTACGACGAAGCGAGTGACGCGCCGTCGAAGCCGGGAAAGCGGTAGGTGAACTTGGACACGGCCAGTGCCAGCTCGTCGTCGTTCACCCGATCGCGGTAGGCGTCGGGGTCGGCCCACTCGGGGTCGGAGTGGTCGGAGTCGCCGAGGAGAATCTGCCCGCCGCCCTCGGTTCGCACGTACTGGAGCGACACCAGGTCGGAGAAGACGGGAATTGGTCCGGGCGGGCGACCCGGGTCCACGAGGAGGATCTGGGCCCGCTGGGCCCGAACGGGCAGGTCGATGCCAACGCCCGCGGCCAGGGTGGCGGACCAGGGCCCGGCCGCGAGCACGACGTGGGCGGCCCCGATGCGGCTGCCGTCCGCCAGGACGACACCGATGGCGCGGCCGGCGAGCACCTCCACCGAGCTCACCGGGGCGTGCTGGCGTAGGTGGGCGCCGCCGCGCACGGCAGCCACGGCGAAGGCGAGCGCCGTCTGGTGGCCGTCGCCGAAGCCACCGTGAGGCTCGTAGGCGAACTCGGCGAAGTCGTCGAGACGAGCGGCTGGCCACAGGTAGCGTGCGTCGTCGTTGCCCATCAGCGTGACCTGGATACCGAGAGACTGCTGCATGGCGACGTTGGACCGGAGCGCCCCGAGGTTCTCCTGACCCACACCGACCAGGTAGCCGGTCTTGGTGTAGCCAGAGGGCGCGCCCAGGATCTCGGCCGCGTGTTCGAGCACGGGCAGCGTGTGCCAGGCCATGGCGGCCAGCGATGGGATGCCGTAGTGGCAGCGCACGATGCCGCTCGACTTGCCGCTGCCGCCCGAGCCCACCGTGCCGCGGTCGAGCACCAGCACGTCGGTCAACCCGAGTTCGACGAGAGCCCTGGCCGTGCTGAGACCGGCCACCCCGCCACCGATCACCACGACCTCGGCCGTGCGGGCAGAACCCACGGCTCTCAGGTGGGCCAGCCCGGGGATCCAGCCGGTGCCTGCGAAAGGGACCCTGGCCATGGCGGCGGCCTCAACCGTCAGGGCGGCGAGATCCTCGGGCTCGAGGTGGTGAACATCGGACTTGCCGGACGCATGGGCCAGCGTGGTCACCTCCATAGTGATAGCGCGAGAAGTAGTTCGCCACCGAGTGGAGGCCGGACCTGATCGAGTCGCGCGCTCGAAGGCCGCGTCCTGCGTGGTGATGCCGACCGGACACGAGCCGGTGTGGCAATGGGCGCACGCGGCCGGACGTGTACCGAGCGAGGCGATAATCGCCGGCGACGTCGACCGCGTCCCCGCGGATGGTCGACGTAGGTGGCGATGTTGCATCCGAGGGCGAGAAGTGCCGCAACGCCGATCGACACTGCGTCGGCGCCGAGGGCCAAGGCTTTCGCCACGTCGGCTCCGGACCGGATTCCTCCGGACACAATGAGCTGAACCTCCTGGTCCACTCCGAGCTCGGAAAGTGCCTCGGCGGCCAGACGAACGGCGGGAAGGGTGGGAATGCCCGCATGTTCGATGAAGACGTCCTGCGTAGCGGCGGTCCCTCCCTGCATGCCGTCAACGACCACAACATCAGCTCCGGCTGCGACGGCCAGTTTCACGTCGTGGTCAACGCGGGTTGCTCCGACCTTCACGTAGACGGGAACCGCCCAGTCGGTTGCCTCTCGAAGCTCTTCGATCTTGATACGGAGGTCGTCGGGTCCTGTCCAATCCGGGTGCCGGCTCGCCGAACGCTGGTCGATGCCGGGTGGAAGGTCCCGCATGGATGCCACCCGCGCATTCACTTTTTGACCCAGGAGCATGCCCCCGCCTCCGGGTTTGGCTCCTTGCCCGATCACCACTTCGACAGCATCGGCGATGCGCAGGTCGGCGGGATCGAATCCATAGCGCGATGGCAGGAGTTGGTAGACGAGAAGGGCGGAAGCCTTGCGCTCTTCGGGGGTCATCCCGCCGTCGCCGGTGGTTGTGGAGGTCCCCACTTCAGTGGCGCGCCACGACCGAGCGCTTCTTTTGCCGTTGCCGGAAAGCGCGCCGAAGCTCATCCCGGCGATTGTGATCGGGATTTCAGCTCCAGCGGATGTGCGCCATGGCGTCCACCGAGAACCGTCTTTGTTTCGCACCGCTCCCGATACCCCTCGAGTGGGTACCGGGATGCTGACGCGGTCAGGAACACGAGGTCGTCGAACGTGGGGAGCTTCCGGCGAGCACCGAGCCCCCTTACGGGGTAGCACCCGCTGTCGGCCATCTCGTGGACCCGGGAGATGACCTCGGGGGGGAAACCGGCATTGACGGCCTCCACCGGTATGTCGGTGCCAAGGGATTGTCGGTGTTCCATCAATAGATCCCGTGGTTCTCTGTCGTGAAGTGGTAGAGCTGGCGAGCCGAAGTGACCTTCGTCACTCGGCCGGGGTCGACGTGGTCGAACCCGCAGACCTCCACCAAGCGCTTGACCTCGAGGACGTCGTCGTCGGTGAGCTCTTCCACCTGGGCGTCGGCCCCGAGTGAGTCGATAGCTCCAGCGACGAAGATGACGGCCTCGTACAGCGAGTCGCCGAGGCCGTGGCCGGCGTCTCCGCCGATCAGGATGGTGCCGGACTGGGCCATGAATCCCGTCATGGCGCCGGCGCTCCCGGCGATCGCAAGAGTGCCACCTTTCAAGGAGATACCGGCTCGAAGTGACGCGTCGCCTTCGATGACGATGATGCCGCCTCGGCCTCGCACCCGGCGCTTTGGGAAGCACTGCCCTTCACCCTGATTGACCCACCCATGAGGTTCTCGCCGACCGACCAGCCCACGAATCCATCCACGGTGATGTCCGGACCACGGCCGTCGCGACCGCCACAGAGACCCCCGAGGAAGTAGCCGCATTCCCCCCGACCCGCACGGAGATGGGGCGGTGCAGGCCCACCGCCAGGTTATGGCGACCCCGGGGAGCAGCGACCCGGGCGGTCGCTCCCGGTTCGAGCGCCCGGAGCGCCTGGTTGACGGCCCGGGTTCCCTGGGCGTCGCAGTCGAGCAGCGCTGGTGCGCCGGGCACGTTTGGACTCAGCGTGTCCATGTGTAGACCTCCTCGGGGCGGGGCTCGAAGACGACGGCGTCGCGCACGCCGGGGAGCTCGGCCAGAGCCCGGTACTCGGAGGCCACCGCCACGTAGCCCGGCGTCTCAGCTACGACAGCCGGCTTGCAGGCGAACGTGTCGGTGCACCACGGACATGCCGTTCGAGGTGGTGATGACGAGGGCGGAGAACCCGTCCATTTCCTTCATGACCCAGCGAGTGGCCTCCTCGAGGTCGTCGCCAAGGGCGAGGCGCAGGCCGAGGAGCGTGCCCCGACCTCGGAGTCGTTGTCCGAGTCGAAAACGATGCCCTCGTCCACCAGCCGGCGGCGCACCGTGGCATAGTTCGAGAAGAACCGTTGTGCACGACGCAGAGGTCACGGTCGGGCACAAAGGGATGAGAGTGCAGCACCGTCACCGCCGACTCAGTGGCCATGCGGGTGTGGGCGATGGCCAGGTAGCCCTCCCAATCCCGCACCCCGTAGCGGGCGCAGGTGCCGGTGGGCCGGCCGGTGTCCTTGAGAACGCGTACAGGTTCTGGCTGCAGCCGAGAATCCGCACCTCGGGCCACAGCTCGGCCAGGGCAGCCTCGACCCGCTCAAGAGCGGGCTCGGGCACGTCGAGCACGGCGCTGGACCCGAATCGCTGCATGTCCGCGCCGGGGTGGGGTAGATGAAGCAGCGCGGCAGCAGGGTCCGACATCCAGTCCACCGGGACATCGGCACCCAGCGAAATCCGCAGAACGGAGTTGTCCGGTCCGAGCCCCGCCGCGTTGCTCAAGTGCGATGCCCGAGGAGTCCGGCCCGCGGTCGTCGAGCGCCTCGAGCATGGGGACGAGCAGCGAGCCAAGCGTGGGTTCGAGGGCCGGGTCGCGGAGCAGGAGGCCGATCACACCGCACATGGTCAGACCGCTCCGACGGCGACGGGCCGCCGGTAGCGCTCCACATAGGAGGGCATGGCGACGGTCACCCGCAGGCTCGGATCGGGGAGGGCGGGCTCGATCACCGTGGCGAAGGGGATGACGCCCGCCCAGATCTCGAGCTCGTAGTCCTCCACCTCGTCGAGCGGGAAGCCAGTGCGCACCTTGGCCGAGCACTCGTCAAGCGGGAGGCTGAACAGCATGGTGCTGCGCAGCTCCTTCTCGGTGGGGGGCCGGGCGTCGCGGCTGCGCCCCGGGACTATGTGGTCGACCATGACTTCGAGGCCACGGGCCTTCTGGTCGAGGTCTTTCACCTCCGAGGCGCTGCCGAGGATGACCACGGAGCGGTAGTTGACGTCGGTGTTGTAGGTGGAGCGAGCCACCACCAGACCGTCGACGAACGTGACGGTCATGCAGATCTCGACCTCCTCGGGCCGGGCGCCGTGGAAGAGTCGGCTGGCGGCAGAGCCGTGGAGGTAGACGAGGTCGCCGTCACGGCCATAGGCCAGCGGGATGACGATGGGGAACCCTTTGTCGGTGCACAGGCCGACGTGGGACACCAAGCCCTCGTCAAGGATGGCATCGATGGTCTCGCGGTCATAGGCCGCCCGGTGGGCGTAGCGGTGCAGGGTGCTGCGCTCAGACGCCGGTTCGCTCACTGCGCTCCTTCGTCGAGGGCTCTCGTCAGGATGGTGGGCCGATGAAGCATCGCCGAATGCACTCATTATGACCCGAGGATGTTGCCTGTCAAGAAACGCTGTAGAGCCGTATGCAACAGCGACGGGCTGGATTACTTCTTTGTTTCGTCCAGGTCAGCCGGAAGTTGTTAACCCGCACGTAACCATTCTCCGTTTCCCGCCGGGCAACATCGTTGACATAAATCCCTGACACGACACCCAAGACATGTGAGGTGATCGGACTTGACGAGCACGTTGGAGCGAGAGGCGACCTCGATCACGAGTGCGGCGGAGCTGAGCGACGCGACCAAGCGGGACGGGGTCGAGTTCCTCTTCGCCATGTTCGTGGACATGCACGGCAAGCCGTGCGCCAAAATGGTCCCTGTCTCGGCCATCGACGGCCTGCTGGAAGACGGAGCGGGCTTCGCAGGCTTCGCTGCGGGGCCGATGGGCCAGACCCCCTCGTCGCCTGACATCCTGGCCATGCCCGACCTGTCCTCCTACATGCCGGCGCCCTGGCAACCGGGGCTGGGGATCATCCAGTGCGATCCCTTCGTGCTGGGCGAGTTGTGGCCCTATGCCCCCCGGGTCATCCTGCGCCGCCAGATCGAGCGGCTGGCCGAAGCCGGCTATGTCATGGGCGTGGGCGCCGAGGCGGAGTACTTCCTCGTGCGGCGCACGCCCGGGGGTGGCATCACCGTGGCCGACCCGATGGACGAGGCGAAAGCTCCCTGCTACGACGCCCGAGCACTCACGCGCATGTTCGATCATCTCACGGCTGTGTCGCGACACATGAACGGCGCTGGGGTGGGCCAACTACGCCAACGACCACGAGGACGCCAACGGACAGTTCGAGCAGAACTTCCGCTATGCCGATCCGCTCACCACGGCGGACCGGGTCATCGTCTTCCGCTACATGGTGCACATGCTGGCTGCGCAGGCGGGGATGCTCGCCACCTTCATGCCGAAGCCCTTCACCCACCTGACGGGGAACGGCCTGCACATGCACCTGAGCCTGTGGGACGGCGAGGGGGCCGAACTCTTCGCCGACGCATCGGACGGTCGTGGCCTCGGGATGTCGTCCCTGGGCTACTCCTTCATCGCCGGGTTGCTCGAGCACGCCGAGGCACTGGCAGCTGTGGCTTGCCCGACGGTGAACTCGTACAAGCGCCTTGCCGCCCCGGCGCCAAACTCCGGGGCGGCCTGGTCGCCCTCCTACGCCACCTACGGCGGCAACGATCGCACGCATATGCTGCGCGTGCCCGAGCCGGGCCGGGTCGAGGACCGTTGCATCGACGGATCGGCGAATCCGTATCTCGCCATGAGCGCGTTGATCGCGGCCGGCCTCGACGGGATCGGGCGTGAGCTCGACCCGGGCGACCCATGCGAGCTCAACCTGCTCGCTCTCACCCCTTGAGGCCTCACGTCTCGGGTTGCGCACCATGCCCATCACGCTGTGGCACGCACTCGACCACCTGGAGATCGATGGGGTGCTGCGCGACGGGCTGGGCAAGACGCCAGACGGCGACTACCTCGACTACTTCGTCGAGACAAAGCGCGACGAGGTGCGTTCCTCCCACGCCGAGGTGACGCCCTGGGAGCTCGACCGCTATCTGCAGGCTTTTTGACCGCCGGAGCCGCGCCGACCCGGCCCACACAAGCGAACCACGACAGGAGAAAGAGACCACACATGACCCTCCCTACCGAGACGAGGAGACCACCCCATGAGTGAAGGAAGTGCACTGACGACGACGCCCGAGGTCGCGACCTCCCTCAGCCGCGGGACGAACTGGTGGGGCGCGTTCGTCATCGGCCTGGCTGGGACCATCCTGGTGACCGGCATCGTCCCCTTCGCCGTTTCGTCCATGGGCGCCGCGGCCATCCCGGCCATTGCGCTGGTGGTGATCATCGGCTTGATCGTCTGCCTTTGTATGGGTGAGTTGGCCGCGCTCCTGCCGCACCGGACCGGAGGCATGCCCTCCTACGCCTACGACAGCTTCGAGCCGCTGGGGCACACGACGGCGAAGCACATCGGCGGCGTCTCGGGCTGGGGCTACTGGCTCGGCTGGTTCCCCGTCGCTCCCATCAACATGCTGTTGGCCGCCGGTTACATCGCCGTGCTCTTCCACGTGCCGCTCGGTCGCACCTTCTCGCCGCTCGGCACACTGGGCACGCCGGTCTCCATGGGTGTGCTCCTCATCACCTTCGTCGGTCTGATCGGGCTGTTCATTCCCTGCTATTTCGGGATCCGGCTCGGGGCCAGATTTGCCACCATCCTCGGAGTGACGTCGATGGTGCCCCTGACCCTGTTGATCATCCTGCCGATCTTCAAGCCGTCCAGCTTCCACTGGTCGAACATCTCGGGCTTCCACTACGCCAGCCCAGCGAGCTCGGGGACCATCTTCTTCCTCGCCTGGATCTTCGTCATCTCGTGGAACGCCATCGCGATGGAGGCGGCGGCGTGTTACATCGGGGAGTGTCGTGATCCGGCGCGAGACGCCAAGATCGCCCTGACGGCCGAGGGCCTCTATGGGGTGTTCGTCTACTATCGGCACGGCGATCGTCTTCGTGGGGGTCCTGGGCGCCTCATTGAAGACGGCGGACCCACTCACGTTGTACACGAGCTTCTGCGACCACATTTTCGGGAACGCGGCCGTGGGTCGAAGTACGTCATCGGGATCCCGTTGATCTTCGCCCTCCTTCTCTCGGTGCTCAACGCCATCATGGGTGTGGCCCGGTCGCTGTTCCAGGCATCCGAGGACCGGCTGTTGCCCCGCGTCTTCGAACAC
Organism: uncultured Acidimicrobiaceae bacterium; assembly: GCA_963838835.1. Lineage (GTDB taxonomy): Bacteria > Actinomycetota > Acidimicrobiia > Acidimicrobiales > RAAP-2 > Bog-473. The sequence continues at coordinate 884,474 of CAWITA010000023.1, read as the reverse complement.
AAGAACAAGCACCACGTGCCGGACCGGGCCATGGCCTTCAACGTCATCTGCGCGCTCATCGTGAGTCTCTTCGGCTCACCGGTCCGCATCTACATCTTCTCCAACGTTGGCTACATCGTCGCCGTGGCAGCCTCGATGTACGGGTACTTCCTCCTGCGCCAGATGCGGCCGGAGCGCGTGAGCCCCTTCCGCATGCCCGGCTGGTTCCGCTGGGTTGCGCTGGCCATCGCACTGTTTCTCACCTTCGACTACTTCGTGGGTGGCTGGAACTCGCCTGACATCGTGGTGGGACCCGGGCAAGGCCATTTCCTCTACATCTTGGGCCTCGTGATCGTGGCGGCCTACGTGCCTCTCTACTGGTGGCGCACGCTCAGCGACAGGCGGCGGGGGATCGATACCTCGGGCGCCATGCCGCTGGTCCTCGGTTCCCCTGGCGGCATCGACCTGGGCGACACCCAAGGACCCACGGTGGTCACACCGGATCCCGTGCCGAGCCTCTCCACGATGCAAGCAGAGACTGAGCGGTGACGGTGACGGCGCCAGCCCCGGGTCCATCGGCCACGGGCTCCCCTGTCCGGAGGAAGTTCGGCCGACGCAAGTTCGACAAGCAGCCCACCCAGACGGCGGCGGTGCTCATCGCCTCCAACGGGGAGAAGATCTCCGGGGCGGCAATCCGCCAGGCGCTGCGCATCAGTGCCGGGCGGCCCGTGGCCGTGGTGGCCATCGCCCGCATCTACGGTTCTTCGCTGGGCCTGCCCAACCCGGGTCTGATGCCGACCAGGAAAGAGATGGACGAGCAGAAGGACATCGTGCAGCAGGCCGTGTTCGCCATTGAGAAGGGCGGATCGGAAGCTTGGGGTCAGATCGCGGCCACGCGGCGGCCGTCCAAAACGATGGCGCAGGCGGCAGCGGCCCGGGGTGTGGAGCACGTGCTGGTGGTGCGGCCCGAGAAAGTGGGGTGGCGCCATTTCGTCGAGGGCGACGTCGCCGAGGAGGTGGCCAAGAAGCTCGGTCCAGGGGTCACGGTCGAGGGCATCAGTCCCTAACCCGGTCGGTCAGTCCATCGCCCAAGTCGGCGGGCCGGGGCCGAGTTCACCGCACAACAGAAGCGATTCAGAAGGAGGAGTACACGGCATGTACCTCAGCATGCAGCGGGTCCGCTTCAGCAGCCCCGACGCCTACGACAAGTTCCGCACCGTCTTCAACGACGTGCGCCACCACCTCATGACGAAGCCGGGCTTCGTCCACCTCACCTGGTGGGAGCACCCCGACGAGCCCGGTTGGTACAACGAGATCTCCATCTGGACGAGTAAGGAGGCGGTGGACGACTGGCACATGGACACCTACCACAAGCACGCCAAGGAGTGGGCGGCCAACGGCGCCATCATGGAGGACATCATCACCAACTTCGAGCTCAAGGCCACCAGGCTGCTGCGCATCTGCCCGACCTGCGGCACGCTGCAAGACAAGGAGTACGACCTGGCGACGGAGCAGAAGACGCTGTCGGAGCCCTGTCCGAAATGCGGTTCAATTTCCCGGTGGCCAAGGAGACGGACAACAGCACGGCGGTGTTCAAAGACGTGATGATGTAGGTCTCGCTAACTCCGTGAACCGGGGCCGCCGGACCCGCCCCGTTGGACTGCGAGTGTTGACAGCTCGAAACGATAATTTGGCCCATGGCCAGGACGGTTTTGCTCGATATCGACGGTGTCCTCACAGTCTCCTGGACGCCTTTGCCTGGGGCAGCTGAGACGCTCCGTTGGCTACGGACCGAGGGAATCAGGGTTGGTCTAGTCACCAACACCTCGTCAATGTCCCGCCGCGAGATCGCAGCCATCCTGACAGAGGGGGGAATGGAGGTCGACGTTCCAATGATCTTCACCGCCGTGTCGAGCGCGGCGGGATACCTCCGCGACGCGATATCCAACTGCCAGATGTCTGATCATTAACGAGGGATCCCTCGAGGACGATCTGACCGGAGTCAATATCGCCGGACCCGAATCTCCGAGTGTCGTGCTACTCGGCGGCGCTGGTGCAAGTATCGGTTATGGCGAACTAAACGCCGTGTTCAGGTTGGCTGTGGACGGAGTGCCGGTTGTCGCCTTGCACCGCAATGCTCGTTTTCAGACTGACGAGGGCCCGGCCTTGGATATGGGTGCGTTCATCGTGGGACTGGAAGCAGCCGCAGGCATCGAGATCCCAGTTGTCGGCAAACCGGCTCCCGAGTTCTTCCGCGCCGCCCTCATCGATCTGGGTGCTGACATCAACGAGGCAATGATTGTCGGGGACGACATCGACTCCGATGTGCGAGGTGGGCAGGCCGTTGGCATGACCGGCGTCCTGGTAAAGACTGGAAAGTATCGTTCCAGCGACCTAGAGACCCAGGGTCCCGCTCCGGATCACCTGATCGAGGACATTCGGCAGTTACCCGAACTTTTGGGGGACGAGGGTTCAGCGCGCCCGTATGAGCGTGGGCGCCGAATGCGTGGACGGGCCCCACGACTATGTCCGCCTTCGATGACTGACCTTGATGATGAGGTGGATCCAATCAGGCGCCCGCTCGTAGAAAGAGGGTTGGCGCTTTCGTATTTCTCGGTTGTGTGGGGACTGGTCGCGGGTGCATGGGCTGTGGCTGCAGGACTGCTTGGAGGGAGCCTCGGGGTTTTGGGGTTGGGACTCAACGTTCTTGCCGACGTGGCCGGGTCGGTCGGTCTCGTGTGGCGCTTCGGCGTGGAACGGCGAGATCCGACGAGGGGTCTTCGGGCAGAGGCTCGGGCCTCGATCGTCATCGCCAGCGCCTTGAGCCTGGTGGGGATCACTCTCACCATCGCTGCCATCAACGATCTTCTTTCGCGTTCGATGCCCGAGCACTCCGTCCAGGCGATGATCTCAGCCGGGGTCTCGGCTGTCGTTCTCGCTCCCTTGGGGTGGGCCAAATACCAAACGGGGAGGTTGCTGCGCAGTCACGCCTTGATGGGCGACGCGACGTTGAGCGCCATAGGAGCTGCTCTTGGAGTCCTTGCACTTCTTGGCCTCTTGACCGACCGGCTGTTCGGCTGGTGGTGGGCGGATCGGGTGGCCGCACTCGCGGTTGCGGTTGTTGCTTCCGCTGAGGCAATCCGAGTCATTCGGACGCGCCCAGATTGATTGCGTGGGGGGGGGGTGAGTTCGACGGTTTCGCGACGCAGTAACTCGGCCATGAGGCTGCGGTCTGCTTGCTATCGTGAGCGCTCCTGTCGGGGTCGATCACTGGCGGTTGACCGAGCCGGTGGACCCGAGCAGAACTGGCTTTTTGGCTCCCTGAACTGCGGGTTCACGCTCAGAAGGTCACGTTTCGGGCGCCGCGACGAGACGTGGGTTTACTGAATGCTCTCCAACCTCGGTGTGGCGCGCTGGCTCCAGTCCTCGTGGAAGCTCTCGCGCGCCTTCGGTGTCTCCAACGTCGCCGTCTTGCACCGGGTGTCGGACCTGCGCTCGGTCGGCGCCTCGGACTCCGAGCAGGTGGCGTTGGCCCAGGGCCTGCTCTCGGACTCCGAGACCCGCGTGGTCTACGCCCAGTCGCCGGGCGAGCTCGATGCCGCAGCCGAGCTGTTGTCGCTCTCGCACACCGAGGCCGACCTGTTGCCGCAGCTCCGGCGAGGCATCGCGCTGTGGAAGGTGGGCCAGCGCTCTTTCCTGGTGCAGCATCGCCTGAGCGCACTCGAACGCCGCATTGTCGACACCGACGCGGCCATGACGGGCCGACAGAGATGAGCGGCCTGGCGGCGGCCGTCCTACCCTTCGCATTCGGCGGCGCGCTGCTGGCGGGCCTGTCGTACCGGGAGGGAGCACGTCCCCTCCCCGGCCGCCGGGGCACCCGGTGGGGCACCCGCTGGGCGACGCGGCGTGACCTGCGTCCGCTGCGGGTCAAGGTGGACGCCTTGCCACCCGGCAGGCTGCTCCTCGGCGTGGCTCCGGGTCGGGTTCGCCCCGCTGCCATCGCGACCGAGCGAGCCCAATCCCTCGTGGTCGTCGGTCCGACCCAGAGTGGTAAGACGACGAGCCTGGCCGTGCCCGCCATCCTCGGGTGGCGCGGGCCAGTGCTGGCCGCCAGCGTGAAGAGTGACCTGTTGCGCCACACGCTCGGCGCCTGCGCGCGGCGTGGCCGGGTGTGGTGCATCGATCCGACGGGCAGCACCGGCGCTCGGCCCAGCACGTGGTCCCCTCTCACCGGGTGTTCGGAGTGGCACCGGTCGTGCCGTGTCGCCGCCGACCTGTGCGAGGGGGCCAAGACCGACGGCACGACGCCGGACGGCGAGTTCTGGTACGCCACGGCGGCGAAGATGTTGGCGCCACTCCTTTTCGCGGCGGCGCTCGACGGACGCACCATGGCCGACGTGGTGCGATGGGTCGACACCCAGGAGGTCGAGGAGGTGGCCGGCATCTTGGAGCGCGCCGCGCCGGACGAGGCCCTCGACGCGGCGCGCGCCACCTGGTGCCGCGACGAGCGCACGCGCAGCTCGGTCGCCACGACGGCCGAGACGGTGTTGGCGCCCTTCACCCACCCCCCGGCGCGTCTCAGCACGCTCGACCTCTTCGAGCCCCGCCACCTTCTCGAGGGCCACCACACCGTGTACCTCTGCGCCCCCGCCCACGACCAACGCCGGCTGCGCGGCTACTTCACGACGCTCACCCAACATGTGCTGGCCCATGCGTTCGCCCTCGCCACGCGCGCGGGCCGACCGCTCGACCCACCGCTGCTCGTCGTGCTCGACGAGGCGGCCCATATCGCCCCCCTGCCCGAGCTCGACGGCTTGGCCGCCACCTGCGCGTCGCACGGGATACAGCTCGTGACAATCTGGCAGGACCTGGCTCAGGTCCGCGGTCGGTACGGGACGAAGGCCCCCACAGTGCTGAACAACCACAGGGCCAAGCTGTTCCTGCCCGGTATCGCCGATCCTGAGACCCTCGAGTACGCGAGCCGACTCATCGGCGACCAGGAAGTGACCCAGCCCTCTGTGACCCGCGACCCCACGGGCCGGCGCTCCACGACGTCGACGACCGGACCCCGCCGGCTGCTGCCCCCCGAACAGCTCCGCTGCCTGCCCCAGGGCCGCGCCATCCTCGTCTACGGCACGCTGCCGCCGGCCCGCCTCCAGCTGCGGCCCTGGTGGGCGGGCCGTCAGCGGGGCCCGGACCGGGTCAGCCGGGAGCGCCGTCCGTGACCGCCACGGGGCCCGCCCCGCCCACACGGTCCCGGCTCGCACGGAACCGCTCCTCGAGCAAGGCGCGCTCGGGCGCGTTGGTGGCCAGCCCCAGCGCGCGCTGGAACTCGACCGCAGCTTCGCCATAGCGCCCGAGCTTGTCGAGGAGGTCGCCGCGCACACTGGAGAGGAGGTGGTAGCGCTCCAGCGTCCCCGACGCGACCAGTTGGTCCACCAGCGCCAGCGCGGGGTCCGGCCCCGACGCCATCGACACGGCGACGGCGCGGTTCAGCTCGACGATGGGTGAGGGCGCCACCTGGGCCAGCTCGCCGTAGAGCGCGACCAGCTGGCCCCAGTCGGTTTCCTCTGGCCGGAACGAGCGGGCGTGGCAGGCGGCGATGGCTGCCTGCAGCGTGTAGGGACCCCGGGTGTTGCACAGTGCCTCAGAACGGGCCAGAGCGGCCTCGCCGCGGGTGATGAGCAGCCGGTCCCAGGTGCCACGGTCCTGGTCGAGCAGGAGGACCGGCGCCCCGGAAGGACCAATCCGGGCGCGCAGGCGGGAGGACTGGAACTCCATGAGGGCCACCAGTCCGTGCACCTCAGCTTCGACGGGGGCGAGACCGGCCAGCACGCGGCCGAGCCGGAGGGCCTCGAGGCAGAGCTCCGGCCGCAGCCAGTCTTCGCCGGCGGTTGCCGAGTAGCCCTCGTTGTAGATCAGGTAGACCACCTCGAGCACGGCGCCGAGGCGGGCCGCCCGGTCCGCTTCGGGCGGCACCTCGAAGGGCACGCCGGCGCGGGCGATGGCCTTCTTGGCCCGCACGATGCGCTGTGCGATCGTTGCCTCGGGAACGACGTACGCCCTCGCGATCTCGGGGACCGTGAGACCGCCGACCAGGCGCAGCGTCAGTGCCACCCGAGCGGACACGGAAAGCGTCGGGTGGCAGGCGACGAAGATGAGCCGCAGGCGGTCGTCGTCGATCCCCTCGGGCGAGGCCGGATCAGCGACCGCGGGGTCGTCCAGCGACGCTGTCTGCAGCTCGCGCCCGAGCTCGGCGTACTTGGCCTCCAGGGTGCGGTTGCGGCGGAACCGGTCGATGGCCTTGCGCTTCCCGACCGTGGTGAGCCACGCCCCGGGGTTGGTGGGCGTGCCGCTGCGTGGCCACTCGCGCAACGCGTCGACGAGCGCGTCCTGGGCCAGCTCCTCGGCCAGCCCGATATCGTGCACGAACCCCGCCAGCGAGGCCACCACCCGCGGGAACTCCAACCGGTAGACGGCCTCGATCGCGGCGGTCGAATCGGAGACCGGCACGCCACCGATTCAACCACCGCGCGAGGGGGAGGCCTCCCCCCTCAGCCCGAGACCGGGCGGACGCGGACCTCCCCGAAGCCGAGCACGCCGAGAAACCGCTTGGACCACTCGACGGCCTCGGGCAGGTAGCGGCACTCGAGCAGCGCCCAACCGCCAACCAGCTCCTTGGCCTCGGTGAACGGGCCGTCAACGACCGTGTACTCGCCGTCCTTCAAGGAGATGATGACGCCTTCGGACGTGGGTGCGATGCCGCCGGTGGCGACGATGACGCCCTCCTTTGTCGCCTCTTCCACGAACTTGCCCATCTTCTCGTACATGTCGGCGGACGGGGCCTCGGTCGGCGTCTCGGCCTCGCTGCCGAGCGTGTAACCCAGGAATCGCATTCTGGTGCTCCTTCTCCGTGCTGCGCGAGGCGACTCTCGCCTCACCGTGGCAGAGCGTCGAACGAGTCAGGGTGAAATCGACAGGTCGGCGAGGAATTCTTGGCCGGCTCTCGGACGACGCGTCTTGACCGGTCGAGCGGGCGTTCCGTAACCTCAACCTCAGAGGGGTTCCTGCGGATCCGAAGGGGGTCGCACCATGTCCAGCCAGGGTGGGAGCGGTGAAGTCCGCATGCTCATCGACGGCGAGCTCGTCGAGGCAGTGTCGGGAAAACGCTTCGAGAACATCAACCCCGCCACGGAGGAGGTGCTCGGCGAGGTGGCCGACGCCTCGGCCGAGGACATGCAGCGCGCCATTGGCGCGGCGAGACGAGCCTTCGACGAGACCGACTGGTCGACCAATCGGGCACTGCGCAAGCGCTGCCTCGAGCAGCTGCAGGACGCGCTCGAGTCCGAAAGGGAGGAACTCCGCGACGAGGTGGTCGCAGAGGTGGGGACGCCGCGCATGATGACCTTCGCCGCCCAGGTCGACTGGCCGCTCGACGAAGCGCTGAAGTACCCGGCGAAGATGATCGACGAGTTCGCCTTCGAGCGCACGTTGCCCGACTCCAATCTGATGGGCATGGCCAGCCGGCGTGCCGTGCTGAAGGAACCGATGGGGGTGGTCGGTGCCATCGTCCCGTGGAACTACCCCGTCGAGGTCACGCTGAACAAGTTGGGCCCGATCCTGGCCACGGGTAACACGATGGTGCTCAAGCCGGCGCCCGACACCCCCTGGAACGCGACGCGCCTCGGCCGTCTCGTGGCGGAGCGGACCGACATCCCCGCCGGCGTGGTCAACGTGGTGACGTCCTCGGACCACCTGGTGGGCGAGGAGCTCACGTTGTCGCCGGCGGTCGACATGATCTCGTTCACCGGGTCGACGGCCACCGGTGTCCGGATCATGGAGAAGGGCGCGGCGACCCTCAAGAGGGTTTTCCTGGAATTGGGGGGCAAGTCGGCCATGATCGTCTGTGACGACGCGGACTTTGCTTCCGTGGTCCCGGGCGGGTCGATGGTCTGTGTCCACGCCGGCCAGGGATGTGCGATGCAGACGCGGATGCTCCTGCCGCGCTCACGCTACGACGAGGGTGTGGAGCTCGTCACCGCGGCCATGGGCACCGTGCCCTACGGCGATCCGACCGACGACGGGGTGCTCATGGGCCCGGTCGTGAGCGCCCGCCAGCGTGACCGCGTGCTCGGCTACATCGAGAAGGGCCAGGAGGAAGGGGCGAAGCTGGTCTACGGCGGCGGCCGTCCGGCCCACCTGCCCAAGGGCTGGTACGTGGAGCCCACTCTCTTCGTCGACGTGGACAACTCCATGACCGTTGCGCAGGAGGAGATCTTCGGCCCCGTGCTCTGCGTGATCCCCTATGAGGACGACGACGACGCGGTCCGTATCGCCAACGAGTCCAGGTATGGGCTCTCCGGTGGGGTGTTCTCGGGATCGGAGGAGCGGGCCACCGCCATCGCGCGCCGCATCCGCACCGGGTCGATCAGCGTCAACGGGGGGATGTGGTACGGCGGGGACTCGCCCTACGGTGGCTACAAGGACAGCGGCATCGGTCGTCAGTGCGGGATCGAGGGGTTGGAGCAGTACCTCGAGACCAAGGCCATCGCCTGGCCCCTGGCCTGAGCAGTTCGGTGGGGAGCGGCGCGCCGGTGGCCCAGCCGGGCGTCAGGAGGAGGGCGGCCGTGGCGTGACGGCCGACCATTCGGCCAGCAGTTCGTCGGTCGTGGCCAGGCGGGCCACGAAGGCGAGGCTGTGAGCGAGCACGGCCTGGTGGTACTCGGGTGGCGTGCCGACCGTGGCGTCGGTCGGGATCGTGACGGCGAAGTCCTCGTCGGCGGCGCCCACCGCGACGAGCAGGACAGCGAGGTTGGTCGAGACACCGGCCACGACGATCTGGTCCAGGCCCAGGTTGCGCAGCACGGCCAGCACCTCCGTGCGGTGCACCGGCGAGACGCCCTGACGGCGCGGCAGCACGAGGTCGCCCTGCTCCACGCCGATCTCGGGCACCACTTGGGCAGCCGGGTGTTCGTCGTCCCACTCGGCCGTCGCACTGGTGGCGCGCAGCAGCGGCGTCCGCCGGTTGGTCGTGCGACCGCGGATGCCCGGAAGGTAAGTCAGGTGGGTCACCTGGACGCGCGCGGCGCGGGCGCCAGCGGCGAGGCGCCCCATGGTGGCCACCACGGGGCGGGCTGACTCGGCCAGTGCGGGAAGGACCGAGAGGTCCCCGATGACGCCACGCTGGCATTCGACGAACAGCAGTGCCGTCTTCTCAGGATCGCTCACGTGGTTCCCCGCCGCTCCCATCGTGATCCGGTCGCCCGAGCACCGCGCAGCAACTTACCCGTGGCGTGACCACGCCCTTGTGGTCACGAGTGGACCCCAAGCTCCGTGAGCACCCGCGCGGTGTCGGCCCCGAGCGTGGGGGCTGGTCCCTCGGGCGCGCGTGCCCGCGGGTCGGCGACCGGCAGCTCCCGCGGCACCGCCAAGGTCGGCCCGGCCAGGCTCGCGCTCACGCCCGCCATCGACACATCGACCAGCCAGCGGCCGCCTCGTGACAGCGCGTCGAGGCATGCGCTCGCTGCGGTCAGGCCGGTCAGCGGGTCGGCGACGGCGTCGGCGCAGAACATCGGCGTGGTCCCGGTCCAGGCGACCAAGCCCCCGGCCACCGCCGCGTCGTCGCCGAACCCGACGCGGTGAGCCGCGTCACCCGAGCGCCCGTACCCGGTGATGGAGATCCACACCTGCGGACCACCGCCCCGCTCGACCAGGTGGCGCGCGCCGATCCCGAGCTGGGCGAGCGCCCGCGGCCGGCTCGCCTCGATCACGATGTCCGCCCGTTGCACCAGCGCGTAGAGCAACCTCCCGCCCTCGGGCCGCTCCAGATCGAGGGCGACGGACCGCTTGCGCCAGTTGAGCAGGTCGAAGAAGGCTGCGGGGCCCCGGCGCGCACCGTCCGGCCGGCTCAGTGACTCCACCTTGACCACGGTGGCCCCGGCTTGCGCCAGCAGGTCGCCACAGAGAGGCCCCGCCCACAGGGCAGACAGGTCGACGACCACCGACCCCGTCGCCGTCCGGGCCGGCGCACCCCCGAGCCGCTCCGCGGCGACAGCGGTCGGGCTCGCCTCACCGAGCCGGCTTACGGGCAGACCCAACAGCGCAGCGCGCTGCGCCAGTTCGTCGGGGTCCCGATCACGCAGGCTGGCTTCGACGGCGGACCACGTCGCCGGGCCCGCCCGGGGCACCTCGTCGAGCTCGAGCCACGCCGGCACGGCTTCGACGTCCTCGGCCCGCGGCAGCGACACGGCCATCCATCCGTCTCTCACCGCCAAGAGGCGGCAGCTCCCGCCGCAGCTCGTGGTGCCGCGGCGCCACAACCCCATGAGGGCGGCGCGCTCGCCGAGCAGTGCCAGGGCGTCCAGGCCGGGGAAGCCCACGGCAACCCGTTCCACGCCTTCGACCAGGGGCTCGGGCGGCCCGAGCGGCCCGTCGGGGAGCCCGGTCAACGCCATGGCGCCGCTGGCCGCCCAACGCGCCACCCGGGGGTCGTCCATGCGGGCACGGTAACGTCTTTCGATCCTCGAACTCCTCAGCGCCGAAGCGCTCCTGGCCGAGCTGCGCAGCGACCTCGCCCCCGAACGGACCGGTGCCGTCCTGGTCCCCCTCGAGGAAGAGATGCCCCCACCCGGCGTGCTGCCGGTCGAGCGCAGGGTGAGCCTGCCGTTCGTCGTCGTCGGCGTGACCAGGAAGGTGGTCGACGATCCGTGGCTGGATCTGTGCGACGTGGTCGTCGAAGAGGGCGACCCCGCCCTCGAGCGGATCGAGGAGAACCTCACCGTCCGCCCCATCACGGGCGCGACCTTGGCCCTGTTGTTGCGCGGGCAGCTCGGTGTGTCCGTCGGTGACGGACTCGTGGCCGAGTCCACCGCCTACTCCGTCCTCCAGTCCGGACCGGAATTCGCGGCCTGGCGGGCCGCGCACCCCGCCCGCCCCGATCGGGACGACGGACCCCGGGTGGGGGTGCGGCGTGGCGGTGCGACGCTGACCCTCACGTTGACCCGACCCCGGCGTCTCAATGCGCTCGACGCCCAGATGCGTGACGAGCTCGTCGAGGCGCTCACGCTGGCCGCAGCCGACCCGGGCATCACGCGTGTCGAGCTGCGCGGCGAGGGCAAGGCCTTCTGTGCCGGCGGCGATCTCGACGAGTTCGGCACCCGGTCCGACCCGGCGTCGGCGCATCTCATCCGCCTGCAGCGCAGCGTCGCCCGCGCCCTGACACGTCTCAACAAGGAGACGGTGGCCTATGTCCACGGTGCCTGCGTGGGGTCCGGCATCGAGCTCGCCGCGTTCACCGACACGGTCGTGGCGGCCGAGGACACGCAGATCTCGTTGCCCGAGATCGGTCTCGGCCTCGTGCCGGGCGCGGGCGGGACCGTCAGCCTGCCCCGTCGCATCGGCCGCCTGCGCACGGCCTGGCTCGCGTTCTCCGGGTGCACCATCGACGCCGCCACGGCGCTCCAATGGGGGCTGGTCGACGAGCTCGAGCGCTGAGTTGCCACGCCCGCACGGCAAGCCCCACAAAGAGTGTCCTGTTTGACTCGCCCGTCAGCGCAGGCCGGCGCGCCGGGCGACCGCCTCGAGCCCGCGGTCATGGGGGTCGTCGCTCAGGTAGGGCGACACCGCCACCACGTCGAGCTCGCGGCCCAGGTCCTCCGGGCGGTCGTCGACGAAGACGACGCGGCCCCGCGTGAGGGGGAGATGCTCGGTCCCCACGGAGCCAGCGCCGGCGCCGGTGCGACGCTCCTTGGCGAAGTAGCCACTGACAAGGCCATCGACACCGAACTGCTCTGCCCGGGCCTGGGCGTATTGGTCGCCCCCGGCACTCCAGAGGATGATGCGACACCCGCCGTGCGCGAGGTGCTCCAGGATGGCGCGTGCGCCGGGACGGAGCGAGGTGCCGGTGAGGGAATCGACGAGGCAGCCGTCCACGTCGAAAATCCAGCAGTCAACCGGGGCCGATGCGGGCGCCGGCGACGCCGGCTCTGGAGCGGCGGGACCGCCGCCACGGTGGGCCTTTGCCATTATTGGTATACTCTATTGGCCATGAAGCACCCCTGGGACCGGCGGCTCGGATTCTGGTGGATCGCCGAGGAACACCCGACGCAGCCGGCCGTGGTCGCCTCCCCGTCGGGCATCACCCTGACCTACGCCGAGCTCGCGGGGCGGGCCCACCAGATCGTGCACGCCTTGCGGGCCGGCGGTCTCGGCACCGGCGACATCTTCGCCTACGCGCTGCCCAACGGCGTGGACATGTTGTGCTGGCAGCTGGCCGCCAACGAGGGGGGCTTCCAGCCCATCGCCCTCAACCCCGCGCTGTCGGGCGCCGAGATCCAGCGCATCGTCGACCACTCCGGAGCTGCGGCGCTGGTCCTGCACCACGACTTCGCCGATCGGGTGGACCAGCTGTCGGGGACCGGGTCGATCAGGCTTCGGATCTCGGTCGGCGGTGGCATCACGGGCTTCACGGGCTTCGAGGCTTTCACCGCCGGCCAGCCGTCGACCGAGCCCCCCGACCGGGCCCTGGGCATCCCGATCGTCTACTCCTCGGGCACGACGGGGCAGCCCAAGGCCGTGATCCGGGCCACCACGCGCACCATCGACCCCTCGGTGGCCGCCGACGCCGCCAAGAGCTTCGGTCACGCCTTCCAGTTCCAGCCCTTCTCCGGGGTGCACCTGGTCTCCGCCGGCATGCATCACGGGGGCTGCCAGGGCTTTTACCTCGGCGCACTGAACGTCGGCCAGGCGCTGGCCATCCTGGGCAAGTTCGACCCCGAAAAGACGCTCGCCGCCATCGAGGAGTACCGGGTCACCACCGCCTACATGGTGCCCACCCAGTTCGTCCGGATGCTCCGCCTCCCCGACGAGATGAAGCAGAAGTACGACCTCTCGAGCCTGCAGGTCGTCGTGCATTCGGCTGCCCCGTGTCCGCTCGAGGTCAAGCGGCAGATGATGGAGTGGTGGGGCCCGGTGATCTGGGAGACCTACGGCGGCATGGAGGGTGCGGCCACCATCGCCAAGCCATACCGCTGGATGGAAAAGCCTGGCACGGTGGGCCGCTCCGTGGCGGGCATGTCGGTGATGATCCTCGACGAGGACGGGACCGAAGTCCCGCGGGGCGAGACGGGCCATGTCTACCTCGAGCCCGAGCACGGGCCGTCCTTCGCCTACCGGAACGATCCCGAGCTGACCGCCTCGGTCAGCAAGGGCAAGGCCTTCACCCTGGGCGACATGGGCTACATGGACGTGGACGGCTACCTCTTCATCCACGACCGGGCCAAGGACATGATCATCAGCGGCGGTGTCAACATCTACCCGGCCGAGGTCGAGGGTGTGCTGTCGAGCCACGCGGCGGTCGGCGATGTCGCCGTGATCGGTGTCCCGGACCCCGAGTGGGGCGAGCAGGTCAAGGCGGTTGTGGAGCCGGTCGAGGGCGTGGTCCCGGACGACGGGCTGGCCGAGGAGCTGATGGCGTATTGCCGCGGGCGGATGGCACACTTCAAGTGCCCGCGCAGCGTCGACTTCCGCGCCCAGCTGCCGCGCACCGACGGTGGCAAGCTCTACAAACGCCTCCTGCGCGACGAGTACTGGGCCGCGGCCGAGCGCAACGTGTGATGGGGAGGGCGTCGGGCGCCGGAGAGGGCCGCTAGGGATGGACTTCGGATTCTGCGAGGACCAAGAACTGTTGCGGTCGACGACGCGTCGCTTCCTCGCCGAGCACCAGTCGCTCGCCGTCGTGCGCCGTTCGCTCGACGAGCCCGACGTCTTCGACGCCGACCTGTGGCGCCGGGGTTGCGAGCTGGGATGGACGGCCATGCTGGTGCCGCCGGAGTACGAGGGCGGAAGTGTCACCGGACAGCCGCTCGTCGACCTCGTCGTCCTCGCCGAGGAGCTCGGTCGCACGCTGCATCCCGGCCCCTTCGTGGGGTGCAACGTCGTGGCCGACGCCACCGCCCGTTTCGGGACCGAGGTCCAGCGCAAGGAGCACTTGCCTCGTCTCGCCGGGGGCGACGTGACGGCCGCATGGTGCCTGAGCGGCGACGGCTCGCCCGAGCCCGGTGCCGTCGAGGTGCGGGCCGGCCGGGAGGGTGACCGGTGGCGCCTCGATGGCAGCGCCCGCTTCGTCCACGCCGCCCGCAACGCCGCACTCCTGCTGGTCGTGGCGACCGGAGCCGACAACGAGGTGCGCAACTTCTTGGTGCCCCGGCCGGCGGGCGGCCTGTCCGAGCGGGTGCTGACCGGGCTGGACCTGACCCGACGGTTCGCCGAGGTCCGCTTCGACGCGGTCGTCGTACCGGCGGGCGCCGAGCTCACGGGCGGCTGGGACGTGGTGGAGCGTTGCCTCTCCCTGGCCACCGTGCTGCAGGCGGCCGAGGACGTCGGCGCGGCCGACCTGGTGTTCGAGTCGACCGTCGACTACGCCAAGCGACGCGTGCAGTTCGGCCGGACCATCGGGAGCTTCCAGGCCATCAAGCACCGTCTGGCCGATCTGCTCGTCGAGCTCGAGGCGATGCGGGCCGCGGCCTACTACGCCGCCCTGGCCCTCGGGGATGGGCTCGAAGACGCCGCCGAGGGCGTGGCCACGGCGGGCGCCTACGTCGACGACGCGTTTGCCCACCTCTGTGGCGAGTCCGTCCAACTGCACGGCGGCATCGGCTTCACCTGGGAGCACGACGCCCACCTCTTCGTGCGCCGGGCCAAGGTGAACCAGGTCCTCTACGGGGACGGCGCCTGGCACCGCGAACGCCTGGTCCGCCTGGCCGAGGCCGCCGTCGGCGTGGGAACGGGGGCCTGACCGTGGACGTGATCGTCCCGGCCATCCCCGCTTCCTATGACGAGTACCGCCGGCGGCTGCGGGCGTGCATCGCCGAGCACAAGCCGGTGCTCGAGTGGAAGCAGCGCAGCGGCATGCGTGTCCCCGATCGCGCCGAGGATGTGGAGCGGCTGCGCACCTACGTCAGGGCTCTCTACGACGCCGGGTACCGGTCGGACCGTTTCACGGCGGAGCGGGCCGACCCCCTCGAGCAGCGCATCCTGGAGCAGGAGTGCGCTGCGGCGGGCATCCCGCACGTCCTGGGCAACCCGATGGTGGCCGGAGCCCTCAAGCACTTCGGCACCGACGAGCAACGCAGCACCTACCTCCCACCCATGGCGCGAGGCGATCACATCTGGACGCAGCTGTTCAGCGAGCCCGACGCGGGGAGCGACCTCACTGGCCTCCAGACCCGAGGCACCCGGGACGGCGACCACTACGTCGTCGTCGGCCAGAAGGTCTGGAGCACGTGGGCTCAGTGGTCCGACTTCGGGTACCTGCTCGCCCGTACCGAGCCCGTTGGCGGCGCGGGTGGTATCACCGCCTTCATCCTCGACATGCGCAGCCCGGGCGTCGACGTCCGCCCCCTGCGCGAGATGACGGGGACAGCGGACTTCAACGAGGTGTTCTTCGACGAGGTCCGTGTCCCGGCCGTCAACGTCATCGGTGCCCCCGGCGAGGGGTGGAAGGTCGCGGCAGCCAGCCTGGTGGAGGAGCGCTCCGGCCTGGGTGGCGGAGGCGGCGCCGCCGACCCGGTGCACGCACTGGTCCGCCTGGCCGGCAGGCACACCCGCGGCGGCCGGCCGGGCCTCGAGGACGGGGGCGTACGCCAGCGCCTGGGGGAGCTCGACGCCCGGGCACGTATCGGCCGCCACCTGGGACAACGCATGGCAACCAAGGCCGCCCGGGGGGAGCTGACGCCGGCGGACGCGCCGTTGTCGAAGATTTGGTTCAGCGAGCTCAACCTGCAGGTCGCCGAGGCCGCGCTGGCGCTCCAGGGTGCCCGCTCCATGGCGACCGAGGGCGACGAGCTGAGCGACGAGGATGGGCGCTGGCAGGACGCCTTCCTTTACGCTCGGGCGTTGACCATCGCAGGAGGATCGAACGAGATCATGCGTAACCTCATCGCCGAACGTGGACTCGGGCTCCCGCGCGAGCCGCGGGGACAGTCGTGACGTCGACGTCGCGCCACACGCACCAGGCGCCGCCGCACGGGCAGCGCGCCAGGGGCGCGGCCGCGGCCAACGACCCTTTCCCCGGTGTCGAGAAGGTCAGGCCCGGTTTGTGGAGCATCCCGGTGCCGCTCCCCAACAACTCGTTGCGCTACGTGCTCGTCTATCTCTTTGAGACCGACCGTGGGCCGTACCTCGTCGATGCGGGCTGGAACACCGACGACGCTTTCGGAGCGCTGCGCTCCGGCATGGAAGAGGCCGGTGCCGACATTGCCGACGTGCAGGGCGTCATGGTCACGCACATCCACCCGGACCACTACGGGTTGGCCGGCCGGATCCGGGAGGCCTCGGGCGCCTGGATCTCCCTGCACCCCGCCGACGCCGAGCTGATCCATGACCGCTATGACGAACCGGAGGACTTGCTGAACCGGGTGGCGGGTGCACTGCGCCGGATGGGCGCGCCGCCCGAGGAGCTCGAACCGCTGCGCAACGCCGCCATGCCGGTGCTGCCGCTGGTCGACCCGGTTGTCCCCGACGTACTGCTCGAGGACGGGGCGCGCCCGGAGGTTCCGGGCTGGGACCTGACCGCCATCTGGACGCCGGGCCACTCGCCAGGGCATCTGTGCTTCTACGAGTCCAAGCAGGAACTCATGCTGTCGGGCGACCACGTCCTGCCCCGCATCACGCCGAACATCCCGTTCCACCCCCAGGCCGGGGCCAACCCACTGGGTGACTACCTGGCGTCGCTCGACAAGCTCGAGCCCTACGAGGTGAACGAGGTGCTGCCGGCACACGAGTACCGCTTCGACGACCTGCGGGCACGACTCGAGGAGTTGCGCCGGCACCACCGGGACCGCTTCGCCGAGATCCTGGCGATGCTGCGGGGGGGACCCCGTACCGCCTGGGACATCGCGTCGCACATGCGGTGGTCGCGGCCGTGGGACGACATCGCGGGCTTCATGCGCCGCGCCGCCGTCGGCGAAGCGGTCTCGCACCTGCGCGCGCTGGAAATCGATGGCCTGGTCCAGATCGAGGACGGTGAGCCCGCCCTGTGGTCGCTGACGGAGAGGGGCGCCTCCGCCTGACCGCGGAACGGCCCGCTCGAGCGGTCGCTCAGCGCTCCCGTCCGTCCCCGAGCGCGCGGGCGCAGAAGGACCGCACCTGGCGCGAGGCCTCCGCCGGCGACGGGGCCTTGTCGCGGGTCGGGTTGAGGCCGGCGGCGGCCCAGACGACCGACTGGATAAGCGGCGCATCGGCTGCCGGATCGGCCAGCGGGAACGAACCGTCCGCCACCCCGTCTGCGAGCAGCGCCTCGAGCGGCGCGAGGAGGAGCGTCGATGCATGGCGCATCTCGTCCGCGTAGCCCTCGGCCTTCATGGCGCCGGGCGAGCCGAGGACTGACACCCGGGCCGCCTTCGTGCGGTGGTGCCCAAAGCTCAGGATCTCGTCGGTCCACGCGTCGAGCGCGGCGCAGGGGTCGGAGGCAGCATCGACTTTGGCGTTGAGGCGTGCCGCGGCCGCCTCGGCCTCGCGGCGGAACAGCGCGCACAGCAGCTGGTCCTTGGACTCGAAGTGCCGGTAGAAGGACCGCGTCGAGAGGTCCGCCTCCCGCAGGATGTCGGCCACCGCCACGTCGACGTAATCGTTGCGCTCCATGACGGCCAGCGCAGCGTCCAGCAAGATGCGCAGCTCGTCCTCGGCCTCGAAGCGCCTGGGGCGCCCAGCCCGGGCCGCCGGTGCCGACTTGGACGCGCCCACCGTGGCGCCTCAGGCCATCCGGGCTCGGGGCAGCGGCAAGGTGTCGGAGACCCGGTCGAACCAGATCTGCACCCTGTCGCCGATCCTCACCGTCTCGGGGTCGGCGTCGGTGACGTTGAGCAGGAGCCGTGCGCCCGCGCCCTGGGTCCCGTCGAGCTCGACCACTCCCGACACATAGGGGACCACCTCGGCCAGGTGCGAGGCCAGCGGGTGGCGTACCACGGTGAAGGTGTAGATGGTTCCGGTGCCGGGCAGGTCGACCCACGCGAAGGCCTGACTCTGGCACGCGAAGCAGAAGGGCTGCGGGGGCAGGACGAAGGTGCCGCACCCGGTGCACTGCGGCGCGCTGAGGCGCCCCTCCGCCGCCGCGGCCCAGAACGGCTGGGTCAGGTCGTCGGCGTAAGGGTCCTGCATCATGGAGGGGAAGGTCCCCCGCTTCAGGTCTGTCATCGTGCTCGGTTCCTCACACTCTTGCCGTGGTCAGTTGTGCAGCAGCGTGCCGCTCACGGGGAGTCCCGACGGCCCGCCGGTGACGATCGCCACCTCGGCGTCGTCGACCTGGTTGACCGCCACACCCCGCAGTTGCTCGACCGCCTCGCGGACGTGGGTCATGCCGATGATGTAGGCCTCGGAGAGGTGACCTCCGTGGGTGTTGACGGGGATGGAGCCTCCTTTCCAGCGGATGTTGCCGTCGGCCACGAACGGCCCACCCTCGCCGATCGGGCAGAACCCGTAGTCCTCGAGCTGCATGATCACCATTGGGGAGAAGTGGTCGTAGAACAGCGCGACGTCGACGTCTTCGGGCCCCAGGCCGGCCATGGCGTACATCCGCTGAGCGATCGGCCGGTTGCCCGAGGAGGCGAAGTACTCGTCGGGCATCTGGAAGTAGGTGAAGATGGCTGATCCCCAGCGACCGGCGCCACCGTGGGCGCTGCCACCGATGTACACCGGCTTCTGGCGCAGGTCCTGGGCGCGCTCGGCGGAGGTGACGATGGCCGCCACCGCGCCGTCGGTCTCCATGGTGTAGTCGTAGAGGCAGAGCGGGTCGCTGATCATGCGGGCGTCGAAGTACGCGTCAAGCGTGAGCGGGTCCGTGCGGATGGCGGTCGGACGTCGGATGGCGTTCTCGCGCTGCGAGATGCACACCTCGGCCAGGTGCTCGCGCTTGGTCCCGTAGAGCTCCATGTGCCGGCGGGTCAGGAGGGCGAAGCTGTGACCGGGCGCCATCAGCCCAGCGCCAGCGATGAAGGCGGCGTAATTGGGCACGCCGCCGCTTCCGTAAGGGCTGCTCCCGCCGCCGCCGAGCCCGGGGCCGCCGCCGCCGACGGCGCTGCCACCCAGCCTGCGCTTCGCCTGCTGCAGCGTCATCAGGGTCACACACACCTCGGCCTGTCCCGAGACAATGGCCGACGCGGCCAATCCGAGGGAGCCCGCCGAGCCGCCGCCGCCGGACGTCAGGGAGGCGGCGAACCTCACCTCGGGCACACCGAGGACCGACGCCACCTGGGCCGGGTCGCACGAGCTGGAGTAGATGGTGAAGCCGTCGAGGTCCTTGATCGTCAGTCCGGCGTCGTCGAGCGCGGCGAGGAGCGCTTTGCACGCGAGCTCGAGCTCGCTCTGGGGCAGCGACTCGCCGCGTCGGTAGTAGGGGGTCGCCCCGATGCCGACGATGGCCGTCTTGTCCCTCAGCGTCTCGGGCATTGCCCCTCCTCCCGCGAACCCTTCTTGTGATCGACTACTCGGGCAGTGATGCGGCGAGCACCGGCACCTCGGCCAGCGAGCGCAGCCCGTCGTTGAGATGGGTGCAGCAGTCCGCGGCCTGCAAGCGCTCGAGCACCTCGGTGCGCATGGACCGCAAATCGGTCCCGGCCATGCGCGACGCGTTGGGGGCGGCCCCGGGGCATTCCGCATAGGGAAGCACTCGAGGTATCGCGTCGACGGACAGGAGCTTTCCCGTCGCCCGGTCGGACCGGCCGCGCATCTGGTACTCGTGCACGACGACCTCGGCCCCGTCGGGGTCCCAGGCGCTGTCGCGGAACATGGCATCGATCCCGAGCTCCCCGTCGTCGTCCCATATGTCGATGCGGCGGGCGCGCCGCATGGCGGGCACCGGAGGGTCGTCCAACTCGTGCCAGCCCAGACGGTCGGCCGGATCGCACAGCGGGGCAGGGTGTGCGGTGTTCTGGTTGTGGACGATCGAGCCGTCGCTGGCCAGGGCGCTCGAGCCGGTACGGAAGCCGGCGCAGATGTCACGCATGCGACCGGGCGGCGCCTTGGTGAACCGCTCACGCAGTTCCGGGTTCCGGTTCATCCAGCGGACGTACACGAAGCCCGAGATGAGTGTGGATCCGGCCAGGTCGTCGAGCAGCAGATGCAGTGGCGAACCGCTGGCCACTTCGTCGGGCATCTCTGCCGCGATGGCAGCGCGCAGTCCGCCGCCCGCTTTGCGTCCGACGAGCCGGTCGAGCCCTTCCGCGAGGGGATCGGCCTCGATGCGTTGGATGTCACGTTCGCGACCCGTCACGGCGTAGAGGTCCGAGCGGTCGAGGACCACCGGGTCTCCCTCCGGTGGCGTCAGCAGGTCGCGGGCACGTCCCTTGAGATGGAGGTCGGTGCCCAGGCCATCGGGCCAGAACATGAGGACGGTCGACGTTCGGCGTACGGAACCGGGCCGTCGCATGGGGGGCGCGAGCGCAGGATCCGAAGGGGGCGGGGTCAGTGGCGAGACCACCGCGCCCCCTTTTCGCAAACCATGTTTTCATTGTAAGCCTGTTTTCCGACCGCACACCTTTTCGGACCACTCTTTTGGCAAAGACGCTGGTCAAAAGCGTTTGAGTTGGACTCTTACCAGGTACGATTGGCCCATGGCGACGCCGATGAGCACCCGGGACATGCCGCGTCCGGCTGCCGATTCGAACGCCAAGCGGGCGGCCAAGGTGGCCGACCTCATCGTCGAAGACGTGATGGCCCTCGGGTGGCCGGTCGGCGAGGTTCTGGGCTCCGAGGCGGACCTCCTCGAGCGCTACCACGTGAGCCGGGCCGTCTTCCGGGAGGCGGTGCGCCTCGTCGAGCATCAGCAGGTCGCCCGGACCCGCCGCGGACCGGGCGGGGGCCTGGTGGTCAGCGAACCGACGGTCGGCGCGGTCGGTGATGCCGTGGTGCTCTACTTGCACCGGGTCGATGCCACGCTGGACGAGATCTTCGAGGCGCGCATCGTCTTGGAGGAGCTGGCGTGCCAGTTGGCCGCCGAGCGGACCGACGAGGCCGACCTGGCCGCACTCCGGCGCTTCGCGGAGGGCGAGCCGGTCGTTCCTGGCAGCGACCCCCGCGGGCTGCACGCACTGGTGGCGGCCATCAGCAGGAATGCAGGGCTGGAATTGTTCGTCGACGTGTTCAACCAGGTGGCTCAGCTCTACTCACCTGACTGGCAGAAGCTCGGCCCGGCTGTCGCCCGCGAGACGGAGCACGCCCACGCCAAGATCGCCGAGGCGCTCATGGCTGGCGACGCCGGCCTGGCCCGCAACCGCATGCGCAAGCACCTGCAGGCCGAGGCCGACTTCTTCCGCCGCCGCCGCTCGACGCGCCAGCTGCTCCCCGACTCAGTCGTGCTGGCCGGTTCGGCCCAGGAGAAGGGTGCCGAGGCCGTCGCCCGCCACATCACCCAGATGGTGGTGGCCGAGGACCTCCAACCGGGGGACCTGGTGGGGACCGAGCCCGAGCTGATCGAGCATGAGGGCGTCAGCCGGGCCCTGCTGCGCGAGGCCGTCCGCTTGCTGGAGCACCACCACATCGCCCGCATGCGACGGGGGCCGGGCGGCGGCCTGTTCGTCATGGCCCCGAGCGCCAACGCGGTCACGGAGACGGCGGCCATCTACCTGGCCCGCCGGGGCATGCAGCTGTCGGAGCTGGCCGAGCTGCGGACCGGGGTAGAGGTAGCGATCACGGACCTGGCCGCCCAGCGCATCGACGACGAGGGGATCGCACTATTGGGTGAGGCACTCACCCGGGAGGCGAACGCCACCGACGCCGAGCGCGTCGCGGCCGTCCACGACCTGCACGCGGCGGTGGCGGCCACGGCGCACAACCGGGTGCTGGAGCTGGTCGCGCTCGTGCTGATCCGCCTGAGCCGCCTGCACCAGATCGAACGCTTGGCCCCCAAGGCCCGCAACGAGATCACGGCCGAGGTGCTCCGGACACACGAGGGCATCGCCGCCGCCGTCGAGACAGGCGATCGAGAGCTCGCTCGCCACCGCATGCGCCGTCACCTCGAGGCGCTCGGCGCACTCATGAGCTGAGCGGACGCGCCCGGCTTGACAGAGTCCACATATGAGAACACTATTTGCATATTGAGTGGGGGCGTGCGCTCCCGTCCGGTGCCGCCACGGAGAGGACACCAATGGCCGATCTCTCAGGGAACATGTTGTGGGCGAACTCGGGTGACTCGCACCTGATGGAGCCGCCCGACCTGTTCGCGTCGCTGCCCGAGGACGTCAGGGAGCGCCTACCGCGGAGCGTGAAGGACCCCAGCGGCGACTTCGAGACGATCTACATCGACGGCCAGGAGTTCCGGCGCGACCTCCCGAAGGGAGGCAAGCCAAAGGGCCTGGGCATCAACGCCCGGCCGACCGATACCAAGGAAGAGGACTTCATCACCCGGGTCATCGGCGGCAATGACCCGGCGGCCCGCATCAAGGACCTGGACACGGAGGGCGTCTGGGGCGAGGTGATGTACCCCTCCCTCGGGATCTGGACGTTCAACATCCGCACGCCGCGGGTGGTCAAGGCAGGCTGCCGCGCGCTCAACGACTGGGCCCTCGACTTCCAGCAGCACTCGCCGCGCTTTGTCTGCGTCGCCTCCATCCCGCTGGTCGACATCGACGATGCGGTCGCCGAGGTCGAGCGGGCCCACGAGGTTGGTTTCCTGTGCGGGTTCCTGCCCGTGCGGCCGCCCGTCGGCCGCCCTCAGTGGAACGACGAGGAGTGGGACCCGCTCTGGGCCGCCTTCGCGGAGACGGGCATGGTGATCGGGTTCCACATCGGGACCGAGCCCCACGACCCCACCGAGCGCACGGGCATCTACTACCGGGGGCGCGGCGGCGCCGTGCTCAACTACGTCGAGACCACCTATGGCGGCCAGCGGGCCGTCACCCAGCTGATCGCCTGCGGCGCTCTGGACCGCCACTCCGAGCTCAAGGTGCTGGTGTCGGAGGGCGGGGCCACCTGGGGCCCCTTTCTCGCCGACCGCATGGACGAGGGCTATCGGCAGCACGGCGCCGCGGTGCGGCCGACACTCTCGAAGCTGCCGAGTCGGTACCTCTACGAGCAGGTGTACGCGTCGTTCCAGCACGACATCTCCGCCGTGGCCGCCAACGCGGCCATGGGGTGGCAGAACGTCATGTGGGGCAGCGACTACCCGCACTTCGAGGGCACGTTCGGCCACACGCAAAAGACGCTGCACGAGCTCTTCGACGGTGTCGACCCCGTCGTCAGCCGGCGCATCCGCGTCGGCGCCTTCGCCGAGCTGTTCCCGAGCGTCCCGCCACCCCCGGAGAGCTAGGGCCGCCGGAAGGTCGCCGGCGGATCCGGGCGGTTGGCCACCCAGTAGCCATTTCAGTATACTCTTTATCGCCAGTGAGCGGCAGCGACAGGGGAGCCATGGCGACCACCACTTCGGAAGAGTTCGAGAGGGCCACCGACTTCCAGTTCAAGGAAGACGACATCGAGCGGGCCAAGGCGCTGGTCGGCCGGTGGGCCCCGTCGGGGGCGCGGGAGTTCCTGACCACGGCGACGCCCGACGCCATGCGCAATTTCGCCCGCGGCTACGGCGACGACAACCCGCTCTTCGCCTCTCTGGACTACGGCACGACCACGCGCTGGGGCGGCCAGATCGCGCCCCCAATGATCCCCATCGCCCTCAACCGGCCCCTTTACGGCGACCCGCCCCAGGAGCGGATCAAGCGACCGTCGTTCCGCGGCATCCACGTCTTCGTGTCCGGCAGCACGTGGCAGTGGTTCCGGCCGCTGCAAGAGGGTGACGGGCTCTACAGCTTCGGGGGCACCGAGTCGGTCGTGGAGAAGAAGTCTGAGTTCGCCGAGCGCTCGGTCCTCATCACGTACGCCAGCGTGAAGATGAACCAGCGGGCCGAGATCGTCGCCATCTCGCGCACGTTGGCCATTCACACCGAGCGCAAGACGGCGCGCGAGAAGGGCAAGTACGCCGCGATCGAGCCTGCCACCTACACCGACGAGGACATCGAGAAGATCGACGCCATCTACGCGGCCGAGGAGGCCCGGGGGGCTGACCCCCGTTACTGGGAGGACGTGCACGTCGGCAACGTGCTCGACCCCATGGCCAAGGGGCCGCTGACCACGACCGACATGATCGTCTTCCATGCCGGCGGCTACGGCTTCGTCCCCTACGAGCCCTGTACCAACCGGATCGCCTACAAGAACCGCCAGCGCATCGCCCCTTTCTACGTGAAGAACGAGTACGGGGTGCCCGACGTGGCCCAGCGCGTGCACTGGGACAGTGCCTGGGCGCAGGCCATCGGCAACCCCATGGCCTACGACTACGGGGTGATGCGCGACTGCTGGCTCAGCCATTACATGACGGACTACATGGGCGACGACGGCTGGTTGGTATCCCAGTCGAGCGAGATCCGCAAGTTCAACTACATCGGTGACACGCACATCTTGACCGGCGAGGTCGTCGACAAGCGCCAGGAAGACGGGCGCTGCGTGGTCGACATCGAGATGCGCGGCACGAACCAGCGTGACACCGTCACCTGCCCGGGCAAGGCCACCGTCGCGCTGCCGAGCCGCGAGCACGGTCCGGTGCGCCTGCCCGAGCCGCCGGCCGACCTGGCGGCGCAGGCGGTGCGGATGCTCGAGCGGCACCACGCGATCGTGGCCGAGCGCAAGGGCAAGAGCAGCGGGTGAGCCGGCGGTGAGCCGGGGCGACGACCTGTCGCCGGAGGTGCAGGCGTGGGTCGACGCCAACTGGGACACTGCGCTCACGGTCCGCCAGTGGTGGCTTCGCCTGGCCGACGCCGGGTACGCGTATCCGAGTTGGCCTTCTGGACTGGGCGGGTCGGGGGCGTCGCGGCGTGCCGCCGCGACCATCACCGCGGTGCTGGCGCGCAACACGGTGATCGGGCCGCCGGTGGGCGCGCTGGCGGCCACGCTGGCCGCGCCGACGCTGCTCGAGCACGCCACCGAGACCCAGCGGGCGGCACTGGTACGCCCCATCGCGACGGGCGAGGCGGCGTGGTGCCAGCTCTTCAGCGAGCCGGGGTCCGGGTCCGACCTGGCCAGCATCGCCACGCGGGCCGAGCGCGACGGCGACGAGTGGGTGATCACGGGCCAGAAGGTGTGGAACTCCGCGGCGGACACGGCCGACTTCGGCATGCTGCTGGCCCGGACCAATGTCGACGTCCCCAAGCACGCCGGTGTCACCTACTTCGCCATCGACATGCGCCAGCCCGGGGTGGTGGCGCGTCCCCTCAAGCAGATGAACGGCGCCTCCAACTTCTGCGAAGTGTTCCTCGACGAGGCCCGGGTGCCGGCCGACCGAGTGATCGGCGAGGTGAATGGCGGGTGGCGGGTCGCACAGACGACGCTGTTCCACGAGCGCAACTCGGTGGCCGGCGGCGGGATGAGGGGCCTGGTTACGGCCCGATCGGGGTCGGAAGGGGACCTCGACCGCAAGGTCGGCGAGGTGCTCGACCGGGCCCGCGACGCCGCCCGGGCTCGCCAGAACCCCATCCGGGCCGGCGCGGTGCCGGCCAAGGTGATGGTCGACCTGGCGCGGAGCTACGGGGCCTCGGACGCCCCCGCCGTTCGCCAGGAGCTCGCCCGCTACATCACCCAGGTCCGCGTCAACGCCTGGACGATGCGTCGCAGCGGAGCGGCGAGCGGCAGGCTCACCGGAGCCGACGGCTCCCTCGCCAAGCTGACGACGGCACGGATCTGCCAGCAGTCCCGTGACCTGTCCTACCGGATCGTGGGCGCGCACGGGATGTTGACGGGCAAGGTCTCGCCGCTGGGGGGTGACCTGCAAACGGTGAACCTGGCGAGCCCGGGCAACCGCCTCGGGGGCGGGACCGACGAGATCCAGCTGACCGTGCTCGGCGAGCGGGCCCTCGGGTTGCCCCGCGAGCCGAGCGTCGACAAGGACGTGCCCTACCGGGACCTCAAGGTGGGGACCCAGAGCGCGCCCTAGGCCGAACCGGCCCTGGGAGCCGCCTCGAATTCTTCGGTCTTTCTTACCGTTCGCTCGTACTCCCCCAATGTTTGGGGGAGACAGTGGTCCCATGCGTAGGTACAAGGGCCGGATGATCGCCGCAGGGATCCTGTGTTCCGTCGCCGCCACGGTCGCGGTGTGGAGCGGGCCGCTGGCCGCGGCGAGTGGAGCTCTGCACTCGAACGCCGCACCGCCGCAGGTGCAGGCCAACAGCGCCTCGCACACCAGGTAAAGGGCGCAGCCGGCTCACGTGACCGGCCGCCGTGCGGCCGTCAACGATGCGTCTCGCGCCGCGCCCGACGCTCGATCCCTGACTGGGCCGACTTCAGTTGGTTCTCGGCCTCGTGCGCGAAGAGCCAGCGCCGACGCTCCACCTCGTCCTCGGCCGCGTTGAGGTTCTCCTTCACCGTCGCGAGCAGCGTTGCCGGCGTGCGCACCAATTGGGCGGCGATCTCGTAGGTGTAGGGGCGGAGCTCCCGCGGAGGGAGCACGGCATGCACCATCCCCAGCTCCAATGCCCGTGGGGCCGGGATCTTCTCGTTGAGGAGATAGAGACGCCGCGCCAGCGCAGTCCCGCCGATGCGTGTCCAGAAGAACGAGCCGCCGTAGTCGCCTGAGAGCCCGTTGGGCGAAAATTTGGTCGCGAACAGGGCATCTTCGGATGCGAAGCGGAGGTCGCAGGCTGCGGCCAAGCTGCACCCGGCGCCGACCGCCGGCCCTCCGACCATCGCGATGGTCGGCTTCGGCATCTGGTGCAGCAGCATGGCCGCATGCTGGTCATGGCGAGAGAGATCGCCCGAGAGCGCGTCCACCGGGACTGCCTTCTCGCCGCCCGCTTCGCCGCGGCCGATCGTGGACTTGACGTCGCCGCCCGAGCAAAAACCCCCGTGGCTGCCTTCGGCGGCGGCTCCGGTCAGCACGATCACCTTGGCGTCGGCCTCGTCGGCCATCTGGCGCACGGCCTCTTCGAGGGCAGCGATGAGGGCGCCGTTCAGCGCGTTGCGACGCGCCGGACGGTTCAGCGTGATGGTCCCGACCCGGTCCGTGACCTCGGTCAGGATCACCGGCTCCTCGCCGTCGTCGGCGGTCGCCGGTGAGGGTTCTGCTCCGTCTGCCACGCTCGCCTCGCTCGTCTTCCTGGGCCTAATTCGAGTATACTCAAAGTCCGCACGAAGGGGAAAGAGGCTGGTCCTCGTCCCCGACCGGGGCACCAGGAACTCGCCGGGGGTTGCAGCTGATGGCAGACGACACGACCGAGACCGCCGGCCCGCTCGCGGGTCTGCGGGTGCTCGACCTTTCGAACAGCCCGGCCGGGGCCCAGGCGACCCAGACGCTGGCGGACTTCGGGGCGGAGGTGGTGCAGGTCGAGCCACCGGCCGGGAGCCCGCTGCGCGCCCTGCCATCCTTTCCCTTGATCGCACGGGGGAAGCGGTCGATGGTGCTGGATCTCCACGACGGCGGGGACGCCGCTCTGGCGCGGGCGATGGCGCTCGGGGCCGACGTCCTGGTCGAGACGTTTCGGCCGGGGGTGATGGAGCGGCTCGGACTCGGGTACGAGGACCTGGCGAAGGAGAACCCTCGCCTCGTCTACGGATCGGTCAGCGGCTTCGGTCGGAGGGGACCCTACGCCCACGCCAAGGCCTACGAGGCGCTCGTGATGGCCCGGGTGGGCGCGCTGTGGGCGTCCCAGTCCATGGTGGCGCGGGAGGGCCCGGCGCACGTCTCGGTGCCGTACTGCAGCTACGGGGCCAGCCAGCAGCTGCTCGCCGGGATCTGCGCCGCACTGCACGAACGCGAGCGCAGCGGCGCGGGACAGCGCGTGGAGGCCACGCTGGTCAACGGGCTGGCGTCGCTGGGCACCTGGAACTGGTATCTGAACGTGATCACGTCCAAGTTCCCCGACGCGTTCACACCGTCGTCGCCCTTCGGGCGGCACGGGCTGCCGCTGTCGCCGATGACCTTCATGCTCCTGATCGCCCTGAGCAAGGACGGGCGCTGGATGCAGTTCTCCCAGGTGCAACTGCACCTCTACGTGGAGATGCTCAAGGTCTTCGGTCTCGACTGGATGCTGCAGGACGAGGAATGGAAGGACGCTGTCTGGGCGGCCGACGATCCGAAGACGGGCGAGTACTGGGGCAAGCTCCACGAGGCAGTCCAGTCCAAGACCCTCACGGAGTGGAGTGACGTCTTCGAGAAGGACCACAACGTGTGGGCCGAGACCATGCGGCGGGGCAGCGAATTGTTGGACCACCCGCAGATGCAGCATCTCGGTGCCGTGGTCGACGTCGCCGACGCGGCGCACGGGCTGGTGCGCCAGCCGGGCCCGATCGTCAAGATGTGGGTGACGCCCGCCGTCCTGGCCCGGGGTGCACCAGTGCTCGACGCGGACGGCGCCGCCATCAGGTCGAACCCGTGGACGGCGCCGGGCCAACCTGACGTCGAGGCCGGAGCGGGCTCGACGGCGGAACGCCCGGCGCTGGGTGACGTGACCCTGCTCGAGCTCGGCACTTTCTTCGCCGCACCCTTCGGTGGAACGGTGCTGCGGGAGCTGGGGGCCCGGGTCGTCAAGGTCGAGCCGATCGGCGGCGAGCCCATGCGCACGCTGCTGCCCTTCCCCGAGGTCGGCGCGGCGAAGTGCATGCAGGGGAAGGAGTCGATCTGCGTCGACCTGTCGACCGACGAGGGCCGCGCCATCGTGCACGAGCTCGCCCGACGCTCTGACGTGGTGCTGCAGTCCTTCCGCGCCGGGGTGGCCGAACGCCAGGGTGTCGGTGCCGACACGCTGCGCCAGATCAACCCGAACCTCGTCTACCTCAATGCGCCGGGCTACGGGATCGACGGACCGTGCGGCGACCGCCCCGCGTACGCGCCGACCATCGGTGCCGGGAGCGGCCTCGTCATGCGCAACATCGGTACGGCGATCGAGGAGCGACCGGGTTTGTCGTTGCGGGAGATCCGGGCCGATGCCATACGGCTCGCCGGTGCGGGCACGACAGAGTACGCCCAGGCCGACGGGATCTCGGCGCTGACGGCGGCGAGCGCCATGGCCCTCGGACTCTTGATCCGGGACCGGGCGGGCACGGCGCAGCAGATGCTGACCACCATGTTGACGTCGACGGCGCACGCGCTGGCCGACGACATGGTCGAGTACGAGGAGCGTCGGGCGACGCCGGCGGCGGACCCCGCGCTCCTCGGGTATTCCGCCCTCTATCGCCTCTACCGGGCGGCCGACGAGTGGGTCTACCTGGCTGCTCCTCACCCCGAGGAATGGTCCGCGCTCTGTGGTGCCCTTGCGGGCGAAGTCGACCTGGCGGCCGACCTCCGGTTTGCTGACGAGTCGGCGCGGGCAGCCAACGACGCCGCTCTGGCCGAGGTGCTCGAGCGAACGTTCGCGCCCAAGCCGGCCCAACATTGGGAGGACACGCTGTTGGCGGCCGACGTTGGGTGCGTGGTGGCACATCGCGAGCCACCCGAGACGGTGCTCCAGTCAGCCGAGTTCGCCGGCGCGGCCGACATGCTGGTCGAGGTGGAGCACCCCACGTTCGGGCAACACGTACGGCTGCGGCCCTACATTGAGATGTCCCGGAGCGTCAGCGTGGCCGAGCCCGGCTCGCTGGCTGGGCAGCACACCGATGCCATCCTGGAGGAGCTGGGGTACTCAGTCGAAGCGATCGCGGACCTGCGAGAGAGGAAGGTTGTGGCCTGATGACTGACACCGAGGCGAAGACCGAACCGGTCCTGGTCGAGGAGCGGCGGGGAGCGGTGACCGTGTTGCGGCTCAACCGGCCCGAGGCCCGCAACGCCTTGAGCCCCGAGCTGCTTACCGCCATCGGCCTCGGCATGCTGCAGGCTGAGGAGGACCCGGAGGTCCGAGCCGTCGTGTTGACGGGGACCGGCGAGAAGGCCTTCTGTGCCGGCATGGACCTACGCGCCTTCGCCGAGGGCGGAGCGATCGGCGGGGACCCGGAGGGCATGAAGGGCTTCGCGCGCTTCAGCCAGGGCCAGATCGCGATTCCTATTGTCGGGGCGGCCAACGCCACGGCGGTCGCGGGCGGCTTCGAGCTCCTGTTGGGGTGTGACGTGGTGGTCGCCTCCGAGGCGGCATCGTTCGGCCTCCCCGAGGTCAAGCGAGGGCTGTTCGCGGCCGGCGGCGGCGTGTTCGTCAGCACACGCATCCCTTTGGCCGTGGCCCTGGAGCTGACGCTGACCGGTGATCCCATCGATGCCGGGCGCGCGTTGTCGCTGGGGCTGATCAATCAGGTGGTGCCGCCAGGCGACGTGCTCGACGCCGCCGTCGCGTTCGCCGATCGCATCGCGCGCAACGGACCACTCGCCTTGCGGGCCACCAAGGAGATGGTGCGGACCGCGTCGACCGATCTGGAGCGGGCGCGCGCGTTGGCGGCGGAGTGGCAACCGAAGGTCTTCGGGAGCGAGGACGCGAAGGAAGGCGCGACGGCCTTCATCGAGAAGCGCGATCCGGTGTGGAAGGGGCGCTGAGGCCGCCCTTTAGGACTGGGTGACTCCCGGGTCGGTCTTGGGCTCTGGCTCCGTCTTGGCTTCGTCTTGGTGCTCGGGCGCCTCCAACGGCACCGTGACCCGTGCCACGACGATGTCGCTCCGATTGCGCAGCGCGGACGAGAGCACGAGGTCCAGCTGGTTGTGGAGGATCCGGTACCGCAGCTTGTCCGGGCGAATGACGGGGATGAGCACGACGAGCTGGTCCTCGGGGTGTTGCTCCCGCAGCTCGTCGATGAAGGCGACGATGGGCTGGACGACCGAGGCGTAGTTCGTGTGCAGGATCCGGAGGGGGATGCCGCAGTTCCATTTGCTCCACTGGTCGAAGAGGCGTTCGGTGTACGCCGTTGCCTCGTCGCCCCCCTCGAGGACGACGGTCACGGCGATGACCTCCTGGCCGAGTGACTCGGCCTCGCCCAGCGCGTGCTCGGTGAGCCGCGAGATCCGGTTCACCGGCACGACGACGATGGTGCGTTTGCGCTCGGGCGGGGGCGGCATCATGTCGAAGCGGAGCTCCTTGGCCGCCCGCTGGTAGTACGCGTGGATGCGCAGGAAGAGGAAGATGAAGCCCGGGATGGCGATCACCACGACCCAGGCCCCCTCGGTGAACTTGGAGATCAAGAAGACGATGGTGGCGATGGCGGTGACGAGGGCGCCGGTCCCGTTGATGACGGCGCGGCGTTGCCAACCGGGCGGGCGGAGCTTCCGCCAGTGCACGACGAGACCGGTCTGCGCCAGCGTGAAGCCGATGAACACCCCGATCGCAAAGAGCGGGATCAGTGTGTTGGTGTTGCCGCCCACCGCGACGAGCAGCGCACCGGCCATGGCGGCGAGCACGAGGATGCCGTTGCCGAAGGTCTGACGGTCACCCCGGATGGTGAAGAGGTGGGGGAGGTAGTTGTCCCGGGCCACCAAGCTCGCCAGGACCGGGAGCCCCCCGAAGGAGGTGTTCGCCGCGAGGGCCAGCGCGATGGTGATCGCGATGGACACGATGTAGTAGGCCCAATTCCGCCCGACGGCCATCGCCATGATCTGGCTCAGGACGGTCTGTCCGGTGCGGGGCCCGATGTGCCAACGCTTGGCCAGCACGGCCAGGCCCAGGAGCATGGCACCGAGGAGGAGGCCCAGGAGCAGTTCGGTTTGCTTGGCCCGGACGGTCCGGGGCTCGCGGAAGAGCGGGACACCGTTGGCGATGGCCTCGACGCCGGTGAGCGCGCTGCATCCGGCCGAGAAGGCCTTCAGGATCAAGAGGAACGTCACCGCCTTGAGGCCACTCGTGGGCAGCTGCGACGTGCCGAGCTGCGCTTCGTTCAGGCCCAAGGGATGGACCAGTCCCACCACGATGATGGCCAGAAGCCCGACGATGAACACCAGGGTGGGCGGCAGGAAGGCCCGTGCCGTCTCCCCCAGGCCGCGGAGGTTGAGCAGCGTGATGAAGACAAGGATTCCCAAGCAGAGGGGCACCGTGGCTCCGTCCAGTGAGGGGAAGGCGGACTGGAGCGAGGCCACGCCGGCCGCGATGGAGACGGCGACCGTCAGCGTGTAGTCGACGACCAGCGACGCGGCGGCGACGAGGCTGGTGTGCGCCCCGAGGTTGGCGCGGGACACCGCGTAGGCCCCGCCGCCCATCGGATAGGCGTCGATGACCTGGCGATAGGAGAAGACGAGGATCGCCAGCAGGGCCACGATCGCGATCGTGATGGGGAGGACGAGGTGCAGAGCACCCACGCCGGCAGCCGCCAGGACCAAGATGATGGCCTCGGGGCCGTAGGCAACCGACGTCAGCGCATCGAGCGAGAGGGCCGAGAGACCCTCGACGGGGGTGATCCGATCCTTGCCCGTCCCTCCCCGCGAGGCCGGCCTGGGTTGTCCCACCAGCAGGTGCCAGACGGCCGTGGCCCGGCCGCTCTGGGGGTCTGCCATGGAGGCACTCTAGATACGGCGGCGCCCGACCGGCGGGAGGGACCCCGTGCGCCTTGACCGGTGGCACCAGCGGCAAGGTCGTGGTGGACCAGCCCGGCCGGCCGGGGATTAGTGTGCGTCTCTCGTTCGGAACGGTCACTCGCGGTGGAGGCCGGGGCCAGGGCAGGGCTTGAGGGAGGACCGCATGGAGCTGGACACGCTGGCGTACGAGGAGTCCGAGGGCGTCGCCGTGGTCACGCTCAATCGACCCGAGGTGCACAACGCCTTCAACGAGACGATGCAGCGAGAGCTCCGAGAGACGTGGCGGTCCCTCAGGACGAATGACGCGGTGCGAGCGGTGGTCCTCACCGCGGCGGGTGAGCGTGCCTTCTGCACCGGGATCGACCGGAGCGAGGTGCCCGTCACCGAGTCGGACTACACGTTCAGTCCGTACACCTACGAGGATCCGGGTCGTGACATCGGGCCGCGGAGTCAAGAATTGTGGAAGCCGGTGATCGCGGCGGTGAACGGAATGGCGGCCGGCGGTGCTTTCTACCTGCTCGGCGAGTCAGACTTCATCATTGCGTCCGAAAACGCCACGTTCTTCGACCCCCACGTGACGTACGGCATGCCGGCGGTCTTCGAGCCAACCTTGATGGCCTCGCGCATGCCCTTCGGCGAGCTCATGCGCATGACGCTGATGGGCACGCACGAGCGGATCTCGGCGCGGCGGGCCGAGATGATCGGCCTGGTCACCCAGGTGGTGCCGGCCGGCGAGCTCATGGAGGTGGCGCTCGGCGTGGCGAGCACGATCGCCTCCCAACCCCCCGCCGCGGTGCAAGCCTCCCTCCGGACGCTCTGGGCCACCCGGGACCTCCCGTCCGGCCAGGTCAACGACCTGGGCAACGTCTTCCTCAACCTCGCCATGAGCGTGCAATCGCTGCGAGAGGGGCAGGAGGTCTTTCAGCAGCGCCGGTCGGAACGACCCACCATCCGGTAGCCGTTGTGGTCTGAGATGGAACTCTGGGAGCTCGCCGCCCGCGAGGCGTGCCGCGACACGCTGGCTCAGTACAACCATGCCGGTGACCGGTATCTGCTCGATGAGTTCGCGGCGGCCTTCCGCGAGGACGGCGTCCTCGAGATCCGGGGTGAGAAACCGCTGCATGGTCGCGCCGCCATCATGGAGCGCTTCGGCGGCGCGGCCGCGGCCACCCAGGCTCGTGAGGCGGCGGCCCGGACGACGGGAGCCGGAGATCAGCGGCGCGTCGTCCGCCACAGCGTGACGAACATCCGCTTCGAGTCCGTGACACCGACCGAGGCCACCGTCGCCAGCTACTTCACCGTGTTCACGGAGATCGGGCTCGACCACATGGGCCGCTACCGGGACCGTCTCGTGCCCGTGGGCGAGCGGTGGCTGATCGCGCACCGCTTCGTGTCGACGGACTGGCGTTCGCCCGACACCACCTTCGGGGAAGCGCGCACCGAGTAGGACACGCTCAATTGATGAGCGGGTCGCGCGGCAGGCCCAAGATACGCTCGCCGATCTGGTTGCGTTTGATCTCCGAGGTGCCCCCGGCGATCGACATGCCCCGGTGCATCAGGACCATCATCGCCGTGAGGGCGCTGTCACCGTCCGCGTAGGCCGTCTCGGGACCGCCGACGGCGGCCATGATGGCCGCCGCCTCGTGCCCTATCTCGGTGAGCACGAGCTTGGTGACGTTGCCCTCGGGCCCGGGTCCGCTGCCCTCCACCGCACGATGGGCGCTGCGCATGTTGAGGGCCGCCATCGCCTCGCTGCGCGCGATGTGGCGGCCGATCCGACCCGCCCCGCCGGCCAGGCGGGCGGGGTTGGCGTCGAAGGGTGCGATCACCATGTCGGCCGGCGTCGTCATGCCCCCCTGGCCGCCACCGATGGACACGCTCTCGTTGCCGAGGGTCGCCCGGGCGACGGTCCAGCCGCCGTTCACCGGCCCCACCACGTCGTCGTCGGGCACGAAGACGTCGTTGAAGAAGACCTCGTTGAACTCGGACCGGCCGGTGACCATCTTGAGCGGGCGCACCTCGACGCCCGGCGCGTGAAGGTCGATGACCATGGTCGTGATGCCTTCGTGCTTGGGGACCTCGGGATCGGTCCGAATGGTGGCGAGCCCAAAGCCGGCGTAGTGGGCGCCGCTCGTCCACACCTTTTGGCCGCTGACCAGCCAGCCGCCGTCGACCCGCGTGCCCCGGGTCTTGACCCCGGCGGCGTCGCTGCCGGCGTCGGGCTCGCTGAAGAGCTGGCACCAGATGACCTCCTGGCGCAGGGCGGGCATGACCCAGCGGGCGACCTGGTCCTCGTTGGCGTGCTGGATGAGCGTCAGGATCACCCATCCCGTGATGGCGTACTGGGGGCGCGTGATGCCGGCCGCCTTGAACTCCTGCTCGATCACGAGTTGCTCGACCGCGCCGGCGGCGCGACCCCACGGCGTGGGCCAGTGGGGCATGACGTAGCCGGTCTCGATCATCGCGTCACGCCGGGCGGCCGCATCGAGGCCGTGCACCCGCTGCGCGAAGGTGCGCACCTCGTCGCGCATCGGCTCGGCCTCGGGCGGCAGATCGATGGTCCGCGCCCGGCGCACGCCGACGCGCACGAGGTCGGTGACGTCGCGGGCGGCGCCCTCGGCGTCGACGAGCGCCTCCAGCGCGGTGGCCCGGCGGAGATACAGATGGGCGTCGTGCTCCCAGGTGAAGCCGATGCCGCCGTGCACCTGGATGTTCAGCTGCGCGCACTCGTCGCCGGCGGCCAGGGCGAGCGCGGCCGCCAGGGCGGCGGCGTAGGACAGCTGATCGCCACCCTCCTCGGCGGCGCGGGCGGCATCCCACACGGCCGCGGTGGCCAGCTCGGAGGCCACGAGCATGTTGGCGCAGTGGTGCTTGACGGCCTGGAACGTGGCGATGGGCCGGCCGAACTGCACGCGCACCTTGGCGTAGGCCGCGGCCTGCTCGGTGCACTCGGCGGCGACGCCGGTGGCCTCGGCGGCCACGAGCAGCCGGGCCAGGTCGACGAGCACGGGGCGCGCTCCGGGCATCACCTCGACCGGCGCGTCGGCGAGCGTCACCCGGGCCGAGCGCCGCGTCGGGTCGAGGTTGGCCGGCACCGCGACGGTGACCCCATCGGCGCCCGCTTCGACGACGACGACGTCCTCGCCCGCCGGCAGCACGAGCACCGTGGCCAGGCCGCCGCCCAAGACCGCCGGCGCCGTCCCGGCGGCCCGCCCGTCGCGCACCGTGATGTCGGACGTCATGCCCACGCCGCCGAGCACCGACCCGTCGGCCAGTCCGGGGAGCAGGCGCGCGGCCAGGGCATCGGATCCGGCCTCGTTGATGACCGCGCTGGCGATGACCGTCGGCACGAAAGGCCCGGGCGTCACCGCCCGTCCCAGTTCCTCGACCACCACCACGAGCTCGGGGAGGCCGAAGCCCGAGCCGCCCCGCGCCTCGGGGAGGTGCAGGCCCAGCCAGCCGAGCGAGGCCAGGTCGCCCCAGAACGCCGGGAGGGTCTCGGTCTCCGCCTCGAGCAGGACCCGGGCGGCCCCTCGGGAATCGTGTTTGGCCAGGAAATCCGAGGCGGTTTGCCCAAGGGCACGATGGTCTTCGGTGATGGCGATCGACATGACTAAACAGTATCCTCTATTCCGGCCGCCTCGAGAGGAGCCGACGATGAAGCTGGGCACCACGGTGGGGATGGGCGATGACCCCGATGCGTTCGCCGCCCGCGCCCAGCGGTTGGAGGATATCGGGGTCGAGTACCTCTGGACGGGCGAGGCCTACAGCGCCGACGCGATCTCCACCATGGGTTTTTTGGCCGCGGTGACGAGGAAGGCCCAGATCGGATCGAGCATCCTGCCCCTCTACTCGCGCACCCCGACGCTCCTGGCCATGACGGCAGTCGGCCTCGACAACCTGTCCCGGGGACGCTGCATCCTCGGACTGGGAGCCTCGGGGCCCCAGGTCGTCGAGGGTTTCCACGGCGTGCCGTACGACGCGCCGTTGGGGCGGACCAGGGAGATCATCGAAATCTGCCGCTCGGTGTGGCGACGCGACCGCCTGGTGCACGACGGCGCCCGCTACCAGGTGCCGCTGCCCGCCGGGCGGGGCACGGGACTGGGCAAGGCGCTCAAGATCATGGACCACCCCGTCCGCGCCCGCATCCCGATCTACGTAGCCTCGCTCGGGCCGAAGAACGTCGAGTTGACGGCCGAGTTGGCCGAGGGGTGGCTCCCGCTGCACTACTGGCCGGAGCGGGCCGACGAGTTGTGGGGCTCGTCGCTCGAGGCCGGCCGGGCGAAGCGCACGCAGGACCCCGACCTAGGCCCGCTCGAGATCGTGGCGGGCGGGTCGCTCGCCATCGGCGACGACGTGGTCGGGCTGCGCGACCGCGACCGTCCCATGCTCGCGTTGTACTTCGGGGGCATGGGCGCCAAGGGTAAGAACTTCTACAACGACGTGTTGCGGCGCTACGGGTACGAGGAGGAGGCGGACCGGGTCCAGGACCTCTACTTGGGTGGCGACCGCAAAGCGGCGGCAGCGCTGGTGCCCTCCGAACTCGTCGCCAACACGTCGCTCATCGGCGACGCCGGCTACGTGAAGGACCGCGTCGCCGCCTACCGCGACTCCGGGGTCACCGTTCTCAACGTGCAGCCGGTCGGGCCGAACGGGCTGCAGGACATCGAGACGATTGCCGGCTGGGTGTGACGACGGGCACTTTTGCGACCTCCCAGACCTAGACCTCGCGGCCGGCGGGGTGCTCCCACCGGGCCTGGCGCAGCTGTTCGAAGTCGCGCGGCGCGCGCCCCTCGTCGGCTGCCTGCTCGGTCTCCCGGTTCAGCACCTCTTCGACGACCCCGGCCATCGACCCTGGCAGCAGGAGCTGCTCCTGGTAGACGGTGGCCCCGAGCACGCCGTGGCGGTTCCGGAGCGAGCCGTGGTACGACCCGCGCGCGCTGCGCGCCTTCACCGGCCGGAGGTCGACCAGCACCCAGTCGTCGGCCCGGACGTCCTCTTGGAACCAGATGGAGTGGTCGATGCTCGGGCCGCCCCGGCCGATGAGCGACTTGTGCTGCTGGCCGAAGCCCGTGCCGAGGTCCGACACGTAGGTCAGGCCGGCCCGGTGCAGCAGCGGGTCGGCGCCGAGCGACGCCGTCGACCGCACCCACACGCAGTCGGTGAACACGCCTTTGAGGAAGTCCGTCGGTGTGACCTCGCGCACTTCGAGCAGCGCGTTCCACCCACCCCGGGGTGTGTCCTCGGGCTCGGGGGTGGTCCGCTTGGGCGCGTCGTCGTAGCGGCCACCGTCGCTCTCGGCGTGGAACGAGGTGATCATGGAGAAGATGACCTCGCCCTCCTGGACGGCGACCACGTGGCGGGCCGAGAACGAGCGTCCGTCGCGGTCACGGTCGACCTCGAGGATGACCGGCACGTCACTGCGCCCGGCGCGGAGGAAGTAGCCGTGGAGGGAGTGGGGCAGGCGGTCCGGCTCGACCGTGGCCGCGGCCGCCAGCAGGCACTGCGCCGCGACCTGGCCGCCGTAGAGGGTCTGGCGCGGCCCGAAGTTGGCGTTGCGGCCGCGGAAGAGGTCGCGGTCCACCCGCTCCAGAGTCAGCAGGGAAGGGAGGTCCTCGGCGAGGTCGAGCTCCATCATTCCCGGACCCGTCCCGCCCGTGTCCGGCGGCTGCGCCCTCGTGGCGCCCGGGGGGACCGGGCCCGGTTGTGCATGCGCCCCATTCTCCGACATTTGGCAGCGGGCTGCGCCGCTCGAGGGCGAGGCAAGAGGAAAGAACAAGAGGAAAGAAGAGGAAACGGTCCGTTCGACGAGGAGTCAGGCCACCGACCAAAGGGGTGCCAGCCGGCCCGCCTCGATCGCGCCGTGGAGCTGGCCGAGGCGGGAGGCCTCCTCGACCCGTGCGGAGTCCATCAAGTGGGCGCCCCGTCCGCTCAGCGCGGGGAATTCCTCGCTCGGGTCGACCACGGCGACATGGGAGCCGTCGCGACGAAGGACGTCCAGGTGATCGCGCGTCGGACCGGGCGGCTGATCGAGGGGTAGGCACGTGACCGCGATCACGACGTCGTGGCCACGGGCCAGGTCGGCGTTGAGGGGGTCGCGCACACCTCCGTCCGTGTATCTGTTGCCCCCGATGGTCACCGGGGGCAACAGCGTCGGGACGCACCGGCTCGCCGCCACCGCACGCTGCAGGTCGACCCCGGCCTGAACGTCCCACGCCACAAAGCGGCCGGTCGCCACGTCCACGCCGGTGCAGACGAAGGGGTCGGGCCAGGTCCGGCCCGCCAGGCCGAAGCGTCCGACGTACGCATCCTCGGAGATGGTCGACGCCCCGAGGGCGAGCTGCCCGAGGCGCCGCCTCGCCGCCTCGCGGTCGGTGTCCGGCTCCAGCGCGTCGGCCAGGGCCGCCCGCAAACTCCCGAGGTCGAGCCGGTCCGCCCGGCCGAAGTCGGTGATCGGGTCGATGCGGAGGTCACCGTGGCTCAGGCACTCGATCAACGCGTCGAAGGCGTGGCCCGAGGCGAGCTGCGCCCCCGCCAGGGAGCCGGCCGAGGCGCCCACGATCAGGTCCGCGTCCCGTAGGTCCAGGTCCGCCGCCGCGAGACCAACGAGCAGACCGGACTCCCAGCCGACGCCGACCGGTCCGCCACCGCCGAGCACGAGCGCCCGCGACGGGTCGTCGCTCACGGAGCCTCGGCGTGTGCTCGCACCTGCCCCGCCAGGAAGCTCTCGTGGTTGGCGGCGCGCTCGAGAAGGATCCCGAAGACCTCTCGGTGGGTCGGGACCAGGAACCTATCGTTCCGGATGGCGTCGAGGACCTGGACCGCGACCTCGTCGGGCTCGAGCACCGGCAGCGGCGGCGTGTGTATCGGCCCGATCGAGCCGAAGACCTGGACCTGCTCGGCGATGTTCGTCTTGACCGGCCCCGGACAGAGGCAGGTCACCCCCACCCCCCGGGGTCGGGCGTAGATCGCCAACGACTCCGAGAGCGCGATCACCGCCGCCTTGCTCGAGGCGTAGGGAATCCGGTCCGGTGAGCAGCCCCACAGACCGGCGGTGGAGGCCGTGTTGACGATGTGGCCCCGTCCCCGTTCGAGCATCCCGTGCAGGAACGCGTGGATGCTCCGGGCGACGGAGAGCACGTTCACGTTGAGCGTGCGCTCCCACGCCGCCAGCGGAATGTTCTTGGGAGAGCCGAGCATCAGGACCCTGAGGTTGTTCATCACGACGTCCACCGGCCCGAACGCCTCCACGGCGGCTTAGGGGGCTGTCGAAGAAGGCCTTTCCAGCCAGCCCGACTGGGCATAGCGTTGAGCCGGGTCCTCGGGGGTAAGCCCGCACCGAAGAGCCGGAGTTGAGGGTGAAGATCCGGTCGCGCTGGATTTGGCCTCGGGCCAACAGGTGTCGTGCCCTCCTTGGGACGCCCCGAGGGCCTTCTATGTGCCTGCGAGCACCCAGTTGCCGTCGCGTCTGGTGAGCCCGAGCACCACCAGCTTGCGCAAGTTGAGCGCCGCGACGCGCCGGTGCGCCCAGGCCTCGTTCCGCTCGATGCCGCGATAGCGGAGACGGCGGTTCCCCTTGGCCACCAGCCAGGAGATCGATCTCTCTGCCATGGGGCGATGCTTGCGATAGCTCTCCCGGAGCTCCTCGTCTCCCCACTCGGCCCTGGCCTCGACGAGCTCTGCGTCGTGATCCGAGACGCTGAAGCTGCGTGCCGTGGCCTTCGTGCAAGAAGGTCGCAGTTCGCAGGTGCCACAGTGCGGGGTGAACTTCGCGACACCGGCTCTCGAGAGCTTGGCGGTGTGGCCGGCTGGGCAGGTGACCCTGCGGGCGCCGTGGTCGACGAGGAAGTCGTCTCTGACGAAGCCCCCGGGGACTGTGGGGCGCGACGGGAACGGCTTGATGACAAGGCGGTGGCGCTTGTGCTTCAAAGCACTGCGCACTGCTCCGGATCCATAGGCCGAGTCGGCGAGAACCTCGAGAGCCTCGGGCTCAGCTTCTACGAGTTCGACACCGACTGGTCCGTCAGGGACATTGGCGGGAGTGACCTTCACCGCGGTGATTATCCCGGTGTCGGGCTCGGTGCAAAGATGTGTCTTGAAGCCGTCGGTGCGCACCGCAGTCGACTTATGGCCGTGGCGTGCCTCGACGTCGACGGTCGAGATGACCCGGTCCTTTGCCACCTTGCGGGCGATCTTCCAGGTCCCCTCTTCCTCGCCGGGCTCGACGTCCTGGCCGGCGATCAGGCCCAGGAGGCCGATCGGCTTGGCGGCGATCTCACTCGAAGGGCTTGCCTGGGCGACGGCGAGTACCGCCTCGGCATCGTGCACGAGCCCGGTGATGAGCTCGTTGCGTGCGACGGTGTCGGACCACTCGATGATTGGCTTGCCACCCTCATCGCTTGCTGTCGAAAGGGGGACCACAGCGGCTTCGGGCACGGCCCGGCGGACCATCCGGATCGCCGAGATGAGCTGGCTGACGGTGTCTTGAGTGGCGACCGCATCGTCGAGAATGCTCGAGTCGAGCGCTCGGCGGTGCTTTCCTGCGAGCACGCCGGTCGCCTCGACGACAGCGCGGACGGCGTCGAAGATCCGCTGGGGGCGCGACGACCGGCGGAGCCGGGTCCGCCAGTAGGTGAGGACCGTGAAGTCGAAGCCCGGATCGTCGAGGGCGAGGCCGCAGGCGACTTTCCAGTCGATACGGGTCCGCAGCGCCCGGATGGCGTCGCGGTCCGACAGCCCCTCGAGCGTCTGCAGCACCATCACCGTGCACACCAAGACGGCCGGTGTCGACGGCCGACCTTTCCCCGAGGGGAACAGATCGGCGAAGTCCTCGTCTTTGAACAGGTCGCCTCGATGATCGGCCAAGAACGCGTAGATGGTGCCCTCCTCGATCAGCTCCCGGCACAGCGCCGCGGCGTCGAGGAGGTGGCGATCGGGATCGGCTCTACCTTGCATGACCAATTCTGGCGCACCAGCAGGACAATCGCGAGCATTGCCAGCGGCTTTAATCAACAGCGCCCTAGCGCAGCGCAGCGACGTCGTCGTCGGACGCCACGTCACAGCGGCAGGCGATGGCCCGGCCGCCGCTGGCTGTGATCTCGTCGACCGCCGACCGCATGCGTTCCTCATGGAGGTCGGCGATCACCACCGCAGCCCCCGCCGCGGCCAGCGCCCGGGCGGTGCTCCGTCCGATCCCGCTGGCTCCGCCGGTGACCACGGCGACGCAGTGGTTCAGGTCCTCGATCACCGGTTCTCGCCGGCCTGTGCTGCGGCCCAGCTCTCGGTGGCCACCTGTTC
The DNA here is from genome assembly GCA_963838835.1 of uncultured Acidimicrobiaceae bacterium. Taxonomy (GTDB): domain Bacteria; phylum Actinomycetota; class Acidimicrobiia; order Acidimicrobiales; family RAAP-2; genus Bog-473. The sequence goes on along the minus strand of CAWITA010000023.1, from coordinate 842,755 downwards.
GAGGAAGGACGCCTTCGGCCAGCCCGAGTAGACCGCGAACTGCAGCACCACCTCACGCATCTCGTCGTAGGTCACGTCCCCGCTCTTGAGGGCGGAATACACGTGGGAGCGAATGGGGCCCACCGTGTCGTCGGCGCCGACGCAGGCCAAGGTGATGAAGCGCCGGTCCCGCACCGTGAGGCCCGGTCGTTGCCACACCTCGCCGAAGACGAAGTTGAGGATGCCGGCGGTCGTGTACGGGCTGGTGCGTCCGACGGCGGGGATGCAATTGATGGTCGCAAACGCGTGCTCGCCGCTCTGCAGTCGCCGCTCGGGGTCCACGCCGGGGTTCCACACCCCGAGCCACCGGGCCTCGGGTGGCGGCTCGCCCCGTTCGGCATTGATCAGAGCCTGCTGGCGGACCACCTCCACCTCGGCCAGCGACGCCTTGGGCCAACCGCAGTACACGGCGAAGTGCAGGACGAACTCCTGCATCTCGTCGAACGAGATGTCGCCCGACTTGAGCGCGGCATAGATATGGGCCTCGATCGGCCCCACCGTGTCCGCCGCACACACGCAGGCCAGGGTGACCCAGCGCCGGTTCCGCCTACTCAGCCCCGGACGGTTCCACACGTCGGCGAAGACGAAGTCCAACAGCCCGCTCTCGGCGGCGGGGGTGGCCGGAAGCGTGCACGGCACGGCCATGACTTGTTCGTACGTGGCCCGGCCGTGGGCCCTCCATGCGTCGGGATCCGATCGTGCCGGTCCGGTGGTCATCTCGTCCCCGTCTCTTGCGACACTGTCGCCCGTACCCAGTCGGTCCAGGCCTCGATACGCCGCCACATCAGCTCCCGGGTCCCGGCGAAGTTGTGCATGTGCGCCATCCGAGGGCAGATGAAGAGGTCCACACTCGGGGACGAGAGGTACGCCCGCGGCTCGCCCCGCGGGTCGACCAACACGTCGCGTTCGCCGAGAGCGACAAGCACCGGGCAGCGAATGGCGGCCGCCTCGGGCTGGACCCCCCCGGGCGTCACGCACCACAGGGCGACCGTCATCGGGACCGTGGCCGAGCCCCACGGCGGGACGTCGCCTTTCCGGGTGGGGAAGTCCTCCACGTCGCGCGCAACGGTCTCGGGGTCGACATCGTCGTAGTGGAAGCCCCAGGCCATTGCCGCCGGACCGCCCGGGTCGCGCTCCGCCAGCGCCCGCCCGTTGGTGACGACGCCGTCAGAGGGCATCGTGTCGCGCGGCATCCAGGGCAAGGCGAGCGGCGGCGTGCCGGGCGCGCTCGGCGGATGCGTGTGCACCGCGCTGTAGCCGAGCACTCCAATGCCGTCGTAACAGTGGTACCGGCCTTGCTGCACGACGAGCAGAGCGCCGCCCATCGACTGGCCGATGCCGATCGTCACCGGGCGCTCGACCTTCGGGAAGCCGTCGATCAGGGTGCCCGCCGCCAACTTCTGCCGCACCTCGGACTCGGCGGCCTGACTCGCCGCCACGACCGGGGTGTACGTCAGCCGCTCCGAGTCGTGCTGGGAGCTGTCGCCCACGCCGAGATGGTCGAGCGAAACGAAGATCCAGCCGCGCTCCGCGTGCCAAGCCGCTTGCGCACCGGTGCCCGGGCCCGGGAGGTCTTCGGTGTAGTAGCCCCGGGCGTACCCGCCGCCGGGCTTGGCGAAGCAGACGACCGGATGGACCTTGAGCTCGTCGGGGACGGTGACGGTGAGTGCGACGTGCGCGGGCTCGCCGAGACCGGCCGCCTCGGTGACGTCGACCTGGAGCTGCACATCCATCGATGGCACCGTTACTTCGGTGCGAAGCGTTGCCCCGCGTCGAGTCGGATGCAGCAGCCGTTCAGCATCGGGTTCTCGACGATGGCCACGGCGAGCTTGGCGTACTCCTCGGGGCGACCCATCCGCTTGGGGAAGGCGGCGTCCTTGGTCAGGACCTCGGCGAACTCATCCGGAATGCCTTTGGTGACGCCGGTGCTGAACAGGCTGGGAGCGATGGCCAGCACCCGGATGCCGAGGCTGCCGAGGTCCCGGGCCATCGTGAGGGTCATGCCGGCGATGCCGGCCTTGGCCGCGGTGTAGGCCACCTGTCCGATCTGTCCTTCGAAGGCCGCGATGGACGCGGTGTCGATGATGACGCCGCGTTCCCCGTCCTCGGGCTCGTTGGTCGACATGTGGAAGGCCTGCAGCCGGTTGAGGTTGAACGTGCCGATCAAATTCAGCTCGATCATGTGGCGGAACTCGTCGATCGGGAGGGGTCCGTCCTTGGACAGCGTCCGCTTGGCCGTGCCGCCGCCGGCGGTGTTGACCGCGATGTGCAGGCCGCCGAGCGCAGCCACGGCGTCGGCGAGGCCGGTCTCGACCTGCCGGTCATCGAGCACGTTGACTTCGTGGAACGTGCCGCCAAGCTCCTTGGCCACCTCGGCACCGGCCGTGTTCGGTAGGTCGAGGATGGCGATGTCCGCGCCCTTCTGCCGCAGGAGCGCTGCGGTGGCCTTGGCCATGCCGGATGCCCCTCCTGCGATGACGGCCTTCTTCCCCTGGATCTCCACGGCGTGTTCCTCTCTGTCGTCCTGTCGTCGCTGCGAGGCAGAAACGATGACGCCGATGTTGACGCCGCCGGCGCCGCCGGCGCCAGTTCGGGCGCGCCCGGCCGCCACGGTGCAACAAAGAGTATCCTATTTTGCTGCTGCTACGACGAGGCCGCCGCGGCGGCTTCGAGATACGGCCAGGCAAGGTCCCGCGGTATTCCGCCGACCAGTGGCTGGAGTCCGAGCGCGTGTCCGTCGCTCACGAGCACGCGGGCTTCGGCGGGCGTGAGGATCTGGTAGGCGCCCTTCTCGGCCGCCAGCTCGGCGACGGTCGGCGCTCGTGAGATCGACACCGTGCCTTCCCGGTGGGCGTTCCACTGCGAGTAGCTGAGAGCGTCACGGAGCATGTACTCGCCGATCTCGGCCCAGGCGCGGCGGGATCGTCGGCCACGAAGACGGTGTTCGGCACACCAGCCGGTGCGAAGAAGCAGCCGGGTGCGGCTTCCCCCGCTTCGGCGCGATAGGCGTCCTCCAGTGTGGTGTCGTGCGACTCGGCCATGAACATCAGGCCGAGCCGGCCCGCGCGCCGGGCGGCGACCTCCGTGCCGCCGCCGTACGCGAGCGGCGGACCGCCCGGTGTGAAGGGCAGCGGTGTCACTCTGACCGGGCGCCCGTCCACGACGAGGTGGTCGCCCGACCACAGGCGCCGCAGCAGCCCGATGCGGTCCTCGACGAGATGTCCTCGGCCGCGCGGTTCGACGCCGAACATGGCGAACTCCTCGTCGCGGTAGCCGATGCCGATGACGTAGGAGACGCGGCCGCGGCTGATCAGGTCGACGACGGCGAGATCCTCGGCCAGCTTCACGGGTTCGTACAGCGCGAGGAGCAAGGCGGCGACCGTGATCGGCAGGCGGGTCGTTCTGGCGGCGATGGCGGCCGCGAGCGGGACCGGCGACGGGAGATAGCCGTCCTCCACGCCGTGATGCTGGCTGAGGATTGCCGCCAGCGCACCGTGGTCCTCGGCCCAGGCGCACATGTCGATGGTGGCGGCGTAGAGGTCGGCGCGGGCGGCGGGGTCGTCGGTGGCCGACCGCATGGAGAAGCGCATGGTGAACACGGGTGATGCGTAGCACGGGCCCCTCCGTGGTCTCAAGCGCGTGTCGACCGTTTTGGCGCAGCGGTCTTGTGGTCCGGTCCTTCTCCCGTCACACGGCGAAGGCGCGGATGAGGTCGGCGAGCAGGAGCGGCTGGTCGCTCTGCACGGCGTGACCGGCGCCCTCGACGAGCGCCACCTCGAGGGTAGCAAGACGTCGCCGCATCTCGGCGGCGTCCTCATCGCGTACGAAAGGGGACAGAGCGCCGCGCGACGAGGAGTGTCGGCACGGTGATGGCGCTGACGTCCTCCCACAGTGAGGTGAAGTCGACCCACTGCGACATCGACTCGCCGGGGAGGGGCCCGAACCGGTCGTAGCGCCACGTCCAGCGCCCGTCGTCCAGTCGCCGGGCGTTGTGACGCACGCCCCGGCGGACGCCCGCGGCGGACCGGTACGGGCTCAGCGCGACGGCGGCGTCGGCCATCTCCTCGAAGGTGTCGTAGACGGGTGGGCCGCCGATCAGCGAGACGGTGCCCCGCTCAGCCGTGCTCAGCTCCCGCGAGGGGTCGTTGACCTGGGGCGTGACGTCGACGAAGACGGCCCGGCGACACAAATCGGGCCTTTGCGCGGCCAGGCGGATGGTCGTGGCTCCGCCGAGCGACATGCCGACGACGCACCGGGCGGTGGGCACCACGGCATCGATGAGCGCGGCGACGGCCTCGGCGTTCCGCCACGGCCCGTAGTTGCGGTCGGGGCGACGATCGGAGTGCCCGTGCCCGGGGAGATCAACGGCCAGCGCCGGCCGGCCGAGCGCCAGCAGGACCGTATCCCACGTGTGTGCGTTCTGTGCGCCGCCGTGGAGGAAGACGAGCTCGGGCTCGTCCTCGCCCCAGCGAAGGTAGGACAGGGACTGCGCGGTGGGCAGCGTGAAGGACTGGCGGGACACGACGGGGGGCCGGTCGAAGGGGATGTCCCATTCGGCCGCGTTCTCGTGCAGGAGCCCGAACTCGTCGTAGTCGTCCGCGTCGATGGTGTCACGCAACGACGTCATGCTCGCCGCGGGGACGCTTCGGCCTAGACCCGCTCGATGATCACCGCCGGCGCCATGCCGCCGCCGGCGCACATGGTGATGAGGGCGACCTGCTTGTCCCGGCGTTCGAGCTCATCGAGCGCGGTCCCGACGAGGAGCGACCCGGTGGCCCCGATGGGGTGGCCCAGGGCGATGGCGCCGCCGTTGACGTTGATCTTCTCGCGATCGACGTCGAGGTCCCGGATGAACTTCTCCGGTACGACGGCGAAGGCCTCGTTCACCTCGAAGAGGTCGATGTCGGCCATCGACATGCCGGCCTTGGCGAGGACCTTCTTGGCGGCGGGGACGGGGGCGTTGAGCATGAGGGTTGGGTCGTCGCCGACGTTGGCGGTGGCGACGATGCGGGCGCGGGGGCGCAGACCGTGCGCGGCGGCGTAGTCGGGGCTGGTGATCAGCAGCGCGGCCGCCCCGTCGACGACCCCGGACGAATTCCCTGCGTGGTGGACGTGGTCGATCTCGAGGCCGGGGAACTTCTGCACGACCAGCGAGCGGTACGTCGTCCCCTTTTCGTCGAGCGAGAAGTCGGCCAGCGCCTCGAAGGAGGAGGGGAGTGACGCCAGCGACTCGACCGTGGTCCCCGGGCGCGGGTACTCCTCGCGGTCCAGGGCGATGCTGCCGTCGAGGTGGTGCACCGGGACGAGCGACCGGTCGAAACGCCCTTCCTTGATGGCGACCTCGGCCCGGCGCTGCGACTCGGCCGCCAGCTCGTCGACGGCTCGGCGATCGATCTTTTCGAGCGTGGCGATGGCGTCGGCGGCGACGCCCTGGTTCGTCTGAGGGTGGATGGCCCGGAGGTGGTCGTTGCCGCTATCGAGGAAGGGGGAGCGGGACTTGCCGACGTTGGCGGCGTAGGACGACATCATCTCGGTCCCGCCGGCGATGACGACGTCCTCCATGCCCGCCAAGACGGAGGCGGCGGCGAAGTTGACCGCCGAAATGCCCGACCCGCAGAATCGGTCCAGCGTGACGCCGCTGGCGGTGATGGCGTAGCCGGCGTCGAGTGCCGCCATCCGGCCGAGATCGCCCCCCTGGCTGCCGACCTGCATGGAGGTGCCCCAAACGATGTCGTCGACGTCGCCGGTGTCGAGCCCGTTGCGTTCGGCCAGGGCTCGCAGGACGGTCGCGCCCAGGATCTGCGGGTGCAACTCGGACAGCGCCCCCTTGCCGACTTTCCCGATTCCCCGTGGGGTCCGACACGCGTCGATGATCCAAGCCTCTGTCACGTCGTATCCTCGATCCTCGTTGCAGGACTGCTGCCGGTACCCATCATTGCCGACGGTTCCAAGAGCAAGACGAAAGAGTATCCCTAATAGAGCGGATGAGCGAGCCGGGCCGGTCCTCCGTCCCGAGTGGAGGGTGACGATGGCCATGACACGACGCCTGTCGTTTTGGGAGATGCCGGGAGCGGCGCCGGACATCATGCGGGACTACGACCTGGCGACGTTCGGGTACTCCGAGACGGAGTACGCGGTCGAGGGAACGGCGACCTCGTACGAGTTGCAGGGCGAGCGGGGCACGGACGGTCGCTGGACGGTGACCCTGGGGGACGAGGCGCGCTTCCGGACCCGGATCGTGGTGCGCCGGCCCTCGGATCCCGCCCGGTTCAGCGGCACCGTCGTGGTGGAATGGCACAACGTCTCGGCGGGCATCGACGCGGCACCCGACTGGGGCTTCTTCCACCGGCAGGTCGCGGCGCAGGGCCATGGTTGGGTCGGCGTGTCGGCGCAGAAGGTGGGCATCGACGGCGGCGGGTTCGTCGAGGGCATCCACCTGAAGCTGTTGGCGCCGGAGCGCTACGCCGACCTGGAGCATCCCGGCGATGCGTGGTCGTTCGACATCTTCACCCAGGTCGGAGAGCTCCTGCGCCTGCCGGCCGACGAGAACCCGCTGGGCGGTGGCCTGGTCGCCGAACACGTGCTCGCCGCGGGCGAGTCCCAGTCCGCCGCTTGCTTGGTCACCTACGTCAACGCCGTCGACCCGCACGCCCAGGTGTTCGACGGCTTCTTCGTGCACGGGCGTCCCGGGGTTGGCGTCTCCATCGACGGCGTCTTCATTCCCTCGGCGCGGGGGGAGGGCCTCGAGGCGACGACCCGCCTGATCTCGGCCAAGGGCGAGCGCATTCGCGACGACGTCCGGGTCCCGGTCCTCGTGCTGCAGAGCGAGACTGACGTGATCCTTCTCGGGGGCGGGCTCGCCAAGCAGCCCGACTCCGATCACGTGCGCGTCTGGGAAATGGCCGGTGCGGCGCACGCCGACACGTACACGGTCAGTGCGGGCCGGCACGATGACGGCACGCTGACGGGAGCGCGCCTGGCCGAGTTGCTACGCCCCACCACGAACCTGATGATCGGGAAGACCGACTCGCCGATCAACGCGGGGCCCCAGCAGCACTACGTGGCCCAGGCGGCGCTGGCGCGTTTGGTGCGCTGGGCCACCGACGCGGTCGCGCCACCGGAGGCGCCCCGGCTCGTCCTCGACGACGCGGGCACCGGCTACCGCCTCGACGACCGCGGCAACGCGCTCGGCGGGATTCGCACGCCCTGGGTCGAGGTACCGACCGCCCTCTTGTCGGGCCTGGGCCAGAGCGGAGAGTCCTTCGCGATGCTCTTCGGGCGGACCGAGCCCTTGGACGAGGCCGCGTTGGCCGCGCTGTACCCCGGGGGCAAGGCCGAGTACCTGGAGCGGTTTGCGGCGTCCCTCGACGCGACGATCGCGGCGGGGTTCCTGCTTGAGGACGACCGTGGGGAGATTCTCGAAGTCGCCGCGGCCTCCTACCCGTTGCTGCTCGCCGACTAGCGCGTTGTCGACGCTCCACGTCACAGCCGTTCTGCTACTCTCTCAAAAAAGAGGATCCTCTTTTCCTCGGTGACCTGTTTTCCCTGGGGAGGGTGCATGCAACAGGCGGTCGGGGACGCCAGGGTAGGGGTGCCGGAGTTGGCTCAACCGCCAATGCTGTCCTGCCAGGGCCTTCGCAAGCGTTACGGAGACAGACTGGCTGTCGACGGGGTGTCCTTCTTCATCGCGCCGCATGAGTGCTATGGGCTCCTCGGGCCCAACGGCGCCGGGAAGACCACGACGATCTCCATGCTGTGCGGGCTCACCCTCCCCGACGAGGGCGACGTCTCCGTCGACGGCTTCGTCGGTGGCACCCTGGAGGCCAAGGCGGCCATCGGCTACGTCCCGCAGGACCTGGCTCTCTACCCCGACCTGTCCGCGGTCGAGAACCTGACCTTCTTCGGCCAGCTCTACGGGCTGGCGGGCCAGGAGCTCCAGGGCCGCATCGCAGAGACGCTCGAGCTGGTGGGGTTGGCAGAGCGCGGCAAGGACCGCATCGGCACCTACTCGGGCGGCATGAAGCGGCGGGCCAACATGGCGGCCGGGCTGTTGCACCGGCCGAAGCTGCTGGTGCTCGACGAGCCCACCGTCGGGGTCGACCCGCAGAGCCGCAACGCCATCCTCGAGACGGTCGGAGAGCTCGGGATCGCCGTGCTCTACACGACGCACTACATGGAGGAGGCGGCCAAGCTGTGCGACCGCATCGGCATCATCGACGACGGGCATCTGATCGCCGAGGGGACAGCCGACGCACTGATCGCCGCCCACGGCGGACGGGACAAGGTGCACCTGGCCTGTGAGGAGTCCGAGCTCCACGAGCTGGCCGACGCCTGCCGAGAGATCGAACTGATTCACGAGGTCCACGAGGTGGACGGCAACCTCGAGTTGACGACGGACCGCGGCCCAGCCGTCCTCCCCGCGGTCGTCGCCGTCGCCACACGCCACGGCGTGGACCTCACGGCAGTCGAGGTGCGCTCGCCCAACCTCGAAGACGTCTTCTTGGACCTCACGGGGAAAGAGCTCCGGGATTGATCCGCGTCATTGCGGCGAACGAGCTCCGGCGCCGCCTGCGGGATCGCTCGGTCATCATCGGGTGCCTGGCGGCCCCGCTCCTCATGTCCGCCGTCCTCGGACTGTCCTTCGCCGGCGGTAGCTCGGCCGCGGCGGTCCACATCGGCGTCTCGGGCGCCTCCTCCGAGCTCGTGGCGGCCGCCGTCAAGGCCAGCCAGCTCCCCCACGGCGTCACCGTCACCACCATGTCCAGCGAGCAGGCCGTGAAGACCCAAGTGGCGTCCGGCGAGCTCGACGGTGGCGTGGCCGTGCTGCCGGGACAAATGCGCCTGTCCACCCTGCTCATTCCCATCGTCGACCCGGGCGCCACCCACACCCCGGGATTCGACATCGTGACCCGGGGGACCTCGCAGCTCGGCCAGGAGTACGCCGAGTCCGTCGCCGCCGGGATCTCGAGCGTGCTCTACGCCGATCGGTTGCCGCGTCTCACCGCGGACCCGACCACGGTCGCCATCACGACCCAGGGCGTCGGTCACGGGGGCAAGGTGAACCTCAATTTCTTCGCACCCAACATTGCGGTCGTCTTCCTCTTCATCGGGAGCGGACTCGGCATGCGCTCGCTACTGATGGAACGGTCGGCCGGCACGTTGGCGCGCGTCACCGCGGCTCCGTTGCGACCCACCCAGATCGTCATGGGGAAACTCCTCGCCATCTTCGTGACCGGGCTGGCCACGATCTTCGTGATCTGGGCCGTCACGACCCTGGCCTTCGGCGCCGACTGGGGGGATCCGCTCGGGGTCCTCCTCATCAGCGTCGCCGCGACGGCCGCCATGTGTGGCATCGGCGTCTTCCTGACCTCGCTGGCCAAGACGGAGCAACAAGCCTTCGGCATCACCCTGCTCGTTGGCCTGGGCCTCGCCCTGCTGGGCGGCAACCTCCTTCCTTCAGGCTCGCTGCCCAACTTTTTCCAAGTCCTCGCCCTGGGCACGCCGAACGGATGGGCGCTGGTCGGTTTCGGCCGCCTCGACCAGCTGGGGGAGCCGGCGTCCAGCGTGATCGGACCCTTCCTCGTGTTGCTGGTGATCGCGGCGGTGGCGGGCGGACTGGCGATGACACGGGTGCGCAAGATGGTCGAGCCGTGATCGCGGTCATCCGGGTGAACCTCCGCCGCGCCCTGGGCGACCGACGCCTGCTCATCGTCGGGACGTTGGTGCCCATCGTCATCATCCTCATCACCGGCCTCCTGGAAGGCAGCCCCAGGGAGCCCATCGGGCTGTTACACCCCTCGCCCCGCCTGCTGCATCTGGCCCAGACGACGGACGGCATCAAGGTGCGGGTCGAAGCCAATCGCACCGACTTGACCGACGACATCCTGCGGGGCCGGGTGGTCGCCGGCATCGTCCAGCTCCCGTCGTCGTCGAACGCAGTGCGGGCCGATTTCGTGATCGAATCGGCGACCACCGACGCGACGCAAGCCCGGACCGACGTGGTCGCCCTCATGGATCTGATGGCAGCGGAGGGGGGGAACACGAAGTTCACCGACGCCACGCTCAAGGCGACTCAGACCGAGGCGCCCCTCAGCCCCTTCTGGTACGTGGCCCCGGCGAACCTGGTCCTGTTCATGGGGATCGCCGTGCTGGTGCTCTCCGCCGGCATGGTCGAGACGCGTCGCCTCGGCGTGCTGCAACGCCTGTCGGCGGCGCCCGTGCACAAGCGGGCCATCGTGTTCGGCCAGATGGCGTCCATGATGGTCACCGCGATCGCCATGGCGGTAGGCCTCGTCTTCGTGGGCTTCGTTCTCTTCGGCGTCCACTGGGGCAATCCGCTCAGCGTGCTGCTCGTCGTGGTCCTGCTCGGGATCAGCGTCGCTGCGCTGGCGGTGATCATCGGGACGTGGTCCCGGTCGCAGGAGCAGGCCATCGCGACGGCGGTGATCGGGGCCATCATCGCCGGCATGCTCGGCGGCTGCGTGTATCAGCTCGATACGGTGAGCACGACGGTGAAGAACGTCGGGCACATCGTGCCGCAGGCGTGGGCCATGGACGCGTTCATCAAGTTGATCTCGGACCACGCCACCTTCACCGACACGCTGCCCCAGATCGGCGCGCTCGCCGTCTTCGCCGTTGTGCTGAGTGTGGCCGCCGTCTGGTACTACTCCCACAAGGTGTTCTCGACCACGTGAGCCGACGCCCGCGGGACCGGGTCACGGTGACCGACAGGGAGCTGGACGGGCCGACCGATCTGGCGGATCCGGTCATGTTCAGCGATCCCTGGCCGCGCTACGCCGAGTTGCGACGCCGCGCCCCCGTCTCGCGGGCCTACTCCAAGCAGCTCCTCGGGGGTGTGGGGTACATGCTCACCCGCCACGAGCACGTCCTGTTGCTCTACAACGACGTGCGCTTTTCGAGCGATCCCACGGGTGGGAGCTCCAGCTTTCTCACGCGGCATCTTCCCAAGATGTTCCACCTGCTCATGAGCTCCATGGTCTACAAGGACGACCCCGACCACGCCCGGCTGCGTCGCCTGGTGAACAAGGCGTTCACGCCCCGCATGGTGCAACAGCTGACCGGCGAGATCGAGCGCATCGTGGCCGATCTGCTCGACAAGGTGGAGCGACGGGGCAGCGAAACGGTCGACCTCGTCCACGAGGTCGCCACCCCGTTGCCCTTGGCGGTCATCTCGAGCATGCTCGGTGTGGGCGACGCGGACCGCGACGAGTTCCATGTCCTGGTGGAACGCTTCGTCGTCCGGCTGGGCAGCGGCTCGGCCGCCGACGCCTTGGCGGCGGTCCCCTCGGCGCGCAAGCTCTACGCGGTGCTCGAACGGCTCGCGGCGGAGCGCCGGGCCAACCCCGACGACGGCCTGATTTCCGGCCTGCTGGCGGCGAACGAGGACGGCGACGCCTTGAGCAACGATGAGGTCATGGCGATGATCTTCCTGCTCATGCTGGCCGGGCACGACACGACGGCCAACCTCATCGGCAGCTCGGCCCTGGCGTTGATCGATCACCCCGACCAGGCCGAGCGGTTGCGGACCGATTCCCACCTCACGCCGACCGCCGTCGAGGAACTGCTGCGCTTCACCACACCGGTTCCCTCCGGCGCCGCCCGCACCCTCCTCGATGACGTCCAGATCGAGCGCACGACCATGCCCAAGGGCAGCAAGGTGCTCGGGATGATCATCTCGGCCAATCGGGACGAGTCGGTGTTCGACCGCCCCGACGAGCTCGACTTGAGCCGTGACCCGAACCGGCACCTGACCTTCGCCTTCGGGAAGCACTTCTGCCTCGGCAACCAGCTGGCCCGCCTCGAAGGCCAGATCGTCATCGCCGAACTCGTCCGGCGCTTCCCCGACATGCGCCTGGCCGTCCCCCGCGACGACCTCGTCTACAAGCCGGTGCAGGCTCTGCGCGGCTTCCGCAGCCTGCCGCTCACGTTGCAGTAGTCCGCCACTCGGCTCCCGGCGCCGACCGTTCTTCTCCGATGTCCGACACCGCCACCCAGACTCCGGTCGCCAAACTGCGAACCGAGGACATCATGGAGCTGGCTGCCGAGTCGTCCCGGCAGCTCGCCTCCCTGGCGGGCCGCATCGTTCTGCTCCTTGGCGAGCTCGGACGACGCGAGGGGTGGCGAGCCGAGGGCGCTACCTCCTTGGAAGGCTGGATCGTGGAGCGCTGCGGCGTCTCGGTGCCCACTGCCCGGGCCTGGGCCCATGTGGCCGAGCGGCTCTTCGATCTCCCCCACTTGGCCGCCGGCCTCTCCGACGGCGAGGTGACATTCGACAAGGTCCGTGCTGTGGTGGACACGGTGACCCCCGAGACGGATGAAGAGATGAAGGAGCAGGCCCGGATCTGCTCGGTGCGCGAGCTGACCCAACTCGGCCGCTCGGCCGAGGGGGCCCCGGCGTCCTCCGGGCAGACCGATTACGAGATGCGCTCGGTCCGCTTCAACGACACCTTCCGTACCGTGACAGCCCAACTCCCGCCGGAGTCCTACGCGGAGGTACGCGCCGCCCTCGAGGCGCGCGCTCGCCGGATCCCCTCCGACGGCGAGACCCGCTGGGACCAGCGCCTCTGCGACGGCTTCTTGGCGCTGGTCCGAGGGGGAGGCGCAGGCGGCAAGGGATCGCATGCAGTCGTGGCCCATGTGCCGCTCGCCTCGCTGCTCGACGAGGCCTCGGAGCTGGCTGGCGAGCTCGAGCGCGGCGAGCTGATTAGCGGCGAGACGGTGCGCCGGATTGCTTGCGACGCGACCATCATCCTGGCCGTCGATGACGACGTCGGCCACACGATGTACGAGGGCCGGACCCGCCGTGATCCGACCGAGGCGCAACGCCGAGAGATCATGCGACGAGACCGGCACTGCCGCTTCCCGGGTTGTACCAACGTGACGTTCACCAACGTGCACCACATCGAGCCGTGGAAGCCCGACGGTCGCACCGACCTACCCAATCTGGTGTTGCTCTGCGATCACCACCATCACCGCGTCCATAGCCGGGAATGGGCCATGTCGGGCAGCGCGAACGAGGAGCTGACGTTCGTGGGTCCGACCAGCCGGGTCATGACCTCGCGACCGTCACCGCTGTGGTCGGTCCCGCGCTGAGCATCGGTCCGCATCCAGCCCCGGCGAGGTGGGGGCGTCACCCCCATACACGTTGCGAACGCAACGAAACTGCGACACGGTTGGCGGTTATGAAATCCGGCAGAGCCCGGCTAAACTACAAGTGACGCCATAGTGCACAGCTGAAAGGAGGGTGGTCATGAGCTCAGAACCTCACAGTTGCCAACCCCCACAGCCGTGCCCCGGCGTCCTTTTCCGCCTGGTCTAGCCGCCACCGTTCTGGCCTAGTCAGTCGCCCGACGCCGGGGTTCCACAGGTGCATCCCACCTGTGTTTGTCTGCGTTTTCGCAGGTCCTTCGCCATCTGCGACGCACCCCGTCGGTGCGTCGGTTCCGCTCGACCTTCACGTATCGAGACGGAGAACCCTTCCCCGGCCGTCTGCTGACTCGTCCGAAGGTCGAAGAAGCGTTCTCCTCACACTTTCTAGGAGACCGCCATGGAGAACTTCACCCACCTCGCACCACCCGGCCGGGACGTCGCCGTCCTCGACGATGCCCACATCGGCCACATCAACGGGGCCCTGGGCACGATCAAGTACGGCGACACCGCTGCTCGCCCGAAGATGTCGCTCAAGTTCAAGACGCTGCTCGCCATCGTCGGGCCGGGGCTCATCGTCATGGTCGGCGACAACGACGCCGGCGCATTCTCGACCTACGGCCAGGCCGGCCAGAATTTCGGCACGCACCTCATGTGGACGCTCGGGCTCCTCATCCCGGTGCTCTACGTCTGCCAGGAAATGGTGCTGCGTCTCGGCGCCGTCACCGGCGTGGGGCACGCCCGGCTCATCCTCGAGCGTTTTGGCAAGTTCTGGGGTGCGTTCAGCGTCATCGACCTCTTCCTGCTGAACGCTCTGACCATTGTCACGGAGTTCATCGGGATCTCCCTGGCGGTCTCCTACCTGGGGCTGCCCAAGGTCCCCTCAGTGACCGTCGCCGCGGTGGCCGTCATCGGCGCCGTGAGCACCGGGAGCTTCCGGCGTTTCGAGCGACTCTGCCTGATGCTCGTGGCTGGATCACTCCTGCTGATCCCGATCGTCCTCATGGTGCACCCGCCGATCGGACAGGTGGCCCACGACTTCGTCGTGCCGCGCATCCCCGACGGGGCACCGCTGTCCTCGGTCATGCTGCTTGTCATCGGCATCGTGGGCACCACGGTCGCCCCCTGGCAGCTGTTCTTCCAGCAGTCCTACATCATCGACAAGCGGATCACCCCACGCTGGATCAACTACGAGCGCGTCGACCTCGTCATCGGGATCGCTCTGGTGATCGTCGGTGGCGTGGCGATCATGAGCTTTACCTCAACCGCCTTCGCCCACACGTCCGGCTTCGGGAACTTCACCGACGCCGGAGGGGTCGCCCGCGGGCTGGCCACGTACGTGTCGCGAACGGTCGGGGACCTGTTCGCCATCGCCTTGATCGACGCCGCCATCATCGGTGCGGCCGCGGTGGGGCTCGCGACGGCGTATGCCACCAGCGACGTTTTGAACCAGAAGCACTCGCTGCACCGCCCCGTGACTCAGGCCAAGGGGTTCTACGCCTGCTACGCCGCGCTCATCGGACTGGCCATCACCCTGGTGCTGATCCCCCAGGTGCCGCTCGGACTCCTCACCCTCGGCGTGCAGGTCCTGGCCGGCGTCCTCCTGCCCAGCGCCGTGGTCTTCTTGGCGATTCTGTGCAACGACAAGGCGGTGCTCGGACCGTGGGTCAACGGCAAGAGGCTGAACATCGTGACCGGGGTGATCATCTGGGTTCTCGTGATCCTGTCCGTCATCCTCACCGCCAGCGTCCTGTTCCCCGCCATCACGGGCTCACAGATCCTCGCCGTCATGGCCGTCGGGACGGTCGGCGGTCTGATCCTCGGCGCCTACATGCTGATCCAGGCCCGTCGACACCGCGACGACGTCACGGTGCACGACGTACTGGCCGAGACGATGAATCGTGACACCTGGAGAATGCCGCCCCTCGCCCGGCTCGAGCGTCCCGTGATGTCGCGCCAGCGCAAGATCGGGCTCATGGCGTTGCGCGGCTATCTCGTCGTGGCGCTGGCGCTGGTCATCGTGAAGATCGTCGAAGTCGCGATCAAGTAAAGGCCGAACGTGACCACCGGACTCAACGGCTCCTCATCTCCCCTGCGGCGGGCGTGATGGCCGGGCTGCCGACCAACAGCCTTGTGGCGCCGCAGTGAGCCGCCTCAGCCTCGAACCGAGTGTCAGCTCCGTGAGCTGGTTCGTCGTGGCGGACGGCGGCGTGGCGCTCGCTGCGGCGGGCGAGTAGGTCTCACGTGTCTGCCTCGCTGCGTACCCTGCTGGCCCGTCTCCGATTGGTGTCCCACTGGCCCCGGCTGAAGTAGCTCTGGTCCTCGCCCCAGCCTTCGACGCCGCCGTCCCAGCGCCAGTGGACCAAGGAGTCCCCGCCATTCCCGCGCCAGTGCCTGCTCACCGCTTCGCCGCGCACGAACAAGCGGCGGTCGAACTCGTCCACCGCCTCGATCGCGAAGGTTAGCGGCCAGCCGGTGCCCGGATCGAAGGTGAGCGTGCGCTCCCCAGCCAAGATGTGCCCGTACCCGCCGTCGCGCAGGAGGAATCCGCACGTCACGGGTTCAACATGTGGACCAGGGACGGCGTAGACCAGCCAGGCCTCGCCCGGCCCCGCCGCGCAGAAGGAGTAGCCGACACCGCCGAAGTTGCCCGCGGGGGAAGCACTCCCACTCGGACGGGGCTTCGGGCGTCCCTGTGGCCTCGGTCCCCACGAGCGGTCGCGCACAGAGAAGCAATCGACCACGACCTCCTCACCGCGCAGCACCATCGTCCCAGTGATGCGGCCGGGCTGATCGAAGTGGGCACCCTTCACGAACGGCACGACGCCGGTCGGGTGGGGGTTGGGCGCCATGATGGCCTCGAACTCGAGCTCCAGCTCGAGCCCACCGGGATCCGAATACGTCACGACGTAGCGCGTCAGCGGTTCGAGCGCGCGCACGTGGACGCCGTTCGGCCACTCGAAGTCACGCATGTCACGCTTCCGCCGCGGTGGGAGCTGCAGGCCCGAGTACTCGGCGCGGTACGGCAGCTCCCACTGATAAGACGCGCCGTCATCCCAGACCCACGCCCCGCCGTTGCAGAGCTGCGCATTGGGACGGGCCTGGCAGTACGTCCAACCACCGAGCTTGCGCTCGGGCACGTTCCAGGAGAACCAACACGTCTCGGTCTCCCACCAGCGATGGGTCATCTCCTCGTCGTGGAAGTCGTCGTCCTCGGGGCGGATGTCCCGGTAGGCGCGCTCGGCGCGCCGGAGGTCGACGTCGACCCCGAAGAGTTGGCTCATCGCAGGTCCGGCCAGTGCCGGTCCGCCAGTGCCCCCATCGATGGACGGGCCAGCTCCGTCTCGCGGGCCAGGCGACGCCAGAGCGTCCGCAGGTAATCGTCGTCGCTCACGGTGCCATCCACCACCTTGGCTGCGGCGGCCGCCCTCCCGGCGCGCAGCGACTCGGGCCGCCCACCCAAGAGCGCCTCCAAGTCGTCGAGCTCGCAGGCGTCGTAGAAGGCACCGTAGGTATCGACACGCGCCAGGTACTTGATGATCCGAGCGATCCCCTTGCCGCGGGTCCGGGCCAGCGCGTCCGAGGTGCGCGGCACGATCACCTCGCGCAGCTGGGCCAAGACCGCGTCGTACATCCAGTCGTGGTCGCGTCGGTCGCGGGCCCGAAGTTCCTCGGCGGGGGTCAGTTCCAGGGCGGTGGCCGTGGCCAGAGCCTCGAGCCAGAGCCGGCGGTGCAGCAGTTGGTAGATGAAGGCATTCCCGACGTCGCGTCCGCTGGCATCGGCGTTGAACCCGGCGCCATCGCCCCCACCACGTCGGTGGCCCATCACCTGGAGCTTCGTCTCGGCCATCACTTGGTAGTAGTGCACCCGTGCCTCGTCGATGGCGTTACCCGACAGCTCCTCGTACTCGCGCAGCCGGGTCGGGAAGTCGGGGAACGGCTCTTGGGTCGCCCGCAGTGACAACCACGCGATGTCGTCCATGGGGTCGCCCAGGTGGGCCAGCTCCCAGTCAACGACGGCCGTGACCCGGCCGCCGGAGTACATGAAGTTTCCCGGTCCGGTGTCGCCCTGCACCAACACGAGCGGCCCGTCGTAGGGGGGAATGTGGCAACGCAGCCAGCGCAGAGAGAAGGCGAGGGCCGGCTCCGGCGTACCGCCGCGGTCGGCAAGCACGCGGTCCCACTCGTCGAGCTCGGCCTGCACGGCCTCGGCGACGGTCCTGACGGAGGGGAACGCCGGCAGGTCAAGCGCAGACGCGTCGAGTCCGTGCAGGGCGGCCAGCGTCATCATGAAGTCGCGCGCGGTCGCCACCTGTTCGGCCGCGTCGCCGATACGGGAGAACCAGTTCCCCCCGGCCACCCGTTCGGACAGCATCGCCTGGTGTATCGGGTGCACGCCGAGCACGCGGGGTACCGGTACCGGGCCGTCTTGGAGTGCCAGGTACACCGTGGCCTCGCGGTGCAGCGTCCAAGGGTCCTTCGTACGAGACGGGTCGGAGCGGTCGTAGCGCAAGAAGCAGCGCGACACCGCCCCGTCGGGTCGTTCGAGATCGACGTACCAGGCCTCCTTACGGGCACCACCGGGTTGGCGATCGGCCAGCGTGAGGCGGCCGCCGCCAACCTCCTCGACCCACGACACCAGGTCGTCGGGCAGTGCGATGCCCCCACTCACTCGAACCCGACAATCCCCAACGACCGCATCACACGATGCGCGTGGAGTGGTCGGCCCAGTACTGCTCTCGTAAGACACCCTTGTAGAGCTTCCCGGTGGGCAGGCGCGGCAGCTCGTCGACGAAATCCACCGTGCGGGGGCACTTGAAGTGGGCGAGATGTTCGCGGCAGAACGCGATGAGCTCACGCTCGAGGGCCTCGCCGCCGGTCATTCCCTCGACGGGCTGCACGACGGCCTTGACCTCCTCGCCCAGGTCCTCGTTGGGGACGCCGAGGACGGCCGCGTCGAGAACGGCGGGGTGGGTCACCAAGAGGTTCTCGGTCTCCTGGGGGTAGATGTTCACACCACCCGAGATGATCATGTGCGCCTTGCGGTCGGTCAAGAAGAGATAGCCGTCCGAGTCCAAGTACCCGACGTCGCCGACCGTACTGGTCTTGCCACCGTCCCGCCTGGAGCCCGCCGTCTTCTCGGGATCACCGAAGTACTCGAAGTCGGTGGCGCCGGCGAACCAGACCGTCCCGGGAGTGCCCACCGGGCACGGGCGACCGTCGTCGTCGAGGATGCGCACCTCGCTGAGGACCCCCCGGCCCACGGAGCCCTTGTGTGCCAGCCAGTCCTCGGAGGTGATGAAGGTGGCGCCGTTCCCCTCGGTGGCCGCGTAGTACTCCAGCAGGATCGGCCCGAACCACTCGATCATTTGCTCCTTCACCGGCACGGGACAGGGCGCCGCCGCGTGGATGACGATCTCCAACGACGACACGTCCGCCGCCGCTCGCACCTCGGGCGGGAGCTTCAGCATACGGGTGAACATGGTCGGGACGACCTGGGAATGCGTGACCCGGTACCGCCCCACGAGCTCGAGATACAGCGCCGGGTCGAACTGCTCCATCACGATCGTCGTCGACTTCATCCGCAAGGCGATGGCGACGCTGACCTGCGGGGCCGTGTGATAGAGCGGGGCCGGCGACAGGTACACCATGTTGTCCCGGAAGCGCCACAACATCGCGACGCCGACGACCGCGATGCTGTTCTCCGCCGGGTGGATGTCGAACATGGGGCGGAAGATTCCTTTGGGTCGCCCCGTCGTCCCCGACGAATACATCATGGGGGCCCCCAACTGTTCATCCGCCACATGACCCGTCGGCTGTGCGCCGACGACCTCTTCGAAGGACTCGAACGGGCCGCCAGGGGCACCGTCGCTGTTCACCATGATCCAGCGCTCCACCTTGGGGCAGAGCGCCGGAAGCTGTTGGGCCACCTCCGCCTTGGCCGCCGTCGTCACGACGACGCGAGACTGCGAATCGTTGACGACGTAGGCCACTTCCTCGGCCGAGAGGTAGGAGTTGACGGGGGTGAAGTACAACCCGGTTCGTTCCGCCCCTGCTTCGGTGACGAGCATGGCGGGGTCGTTCTCCATGAAGATCGCCATGTGGTCCTTGCGCCGTAAGCCAGTCTCTCGGAGCAGGTGGGCCACCTGGTTGGCCGCAGCCTCGTACGCGGCGAAGGTCAGCACCCGTCCCGAGGGCGCCATGACGATCGCCGGCTGGTCCGGATGTTGCGCCGCGTGCTCAGCTGCGTACATCGTCGCCCCCTATCTGCGCGCGCCCAGGCACGAGTAGAGCACGTCCACCAGGCAGGCGCCCATGAGCGGCAGCGCCTGGTTCTCCAGGTGGTTGCGTACGAAGCCACAGGCGACGCGCGCCACGGGATCGGCGAAGCCGATCTGGCCCCCGGCGCCCATGTGCCCGAAGGCGCCCTGGTTCGGCCCGTGCATGGGTGGGACACCGGGGACGAGCGCCGGCGGTTCGAGCGAGTAGCCGACCGCCCACCGGGTGGGCACGCCCATAAGGGCGTCGCGCCCGCACACCTGCTCCGTCCGGAAGCGCTCGACCGAGGCCCGCGACACGAGCTCCTCCCCGGCGGCCAGCGACGCGTAGACCCGGGCCAGCGCGCGCGCCGTGCCGGTGGCGCCCAGTGCGCCGATCTCGGCGCCGAGCACGGCCGGGGTGTTCGTGAACGTGGCGAAGCGGGGACGGCCCTCCTCGTCGGCGAAGAGGCTTCCGTGCGCCCCCGCCAGGACCGAGCGCCCGGACTTCGACGCGGGGTCGATGGCCCGGAGCGCGCTCTCCTTCCCGGGGCGCACCGGGAACTCCATGACGGTCGCCACGCTCGGGAGCAGCGACGCCGGCGTCCCGATGGAGCACGCCACCCCCAACGGCCCGGCGACTTCGGCCTCGAAGAACGTCCCGAGGCTCGTGCCGCTGATCCGCCGCACCAGCTCGCCGACGAGCCAGCCGAAGGTCACGCCGTGGTAGCCGTGGCGAGTCCCCGGTTCCCAGGCGGGGGCCCCCGTGGCCAGCACCTCCGCAATGGCCACCGTGTTGTCCCAGCCGCGGCCGTCCCACGACAGCAGCTCGTCGGATTCGGGCAGGCCGATGGCCCCCGACTGATGGCTCAACAACTGGCGCACGGTGGTGCGCTCCTTGCCCGCGCACCCGAACTCGGGCCAGTACCGGGCGACGGGCGCATCGAGGTCGAGCTCGCCCCTGTCCTCGAGGAGGTGCGCACAGAGCGTCGTCAGCCCCTTGGTCGATGACATCACGACCGCGCGGGTGTCTTCGGCCCACATGCGGCCTGCACCGGTCTGCCCGGCCCACAGGTCAACCACACACTCGCCGTCGGCGAAAGCGCAGAACGCGCCGCCCCCGTCGCCGAGATCGGCTCGACGGTCCCGCTCGCCGATGACGACCGATGTCCCGTGGCCCAGCGTCTCGGCCACCCGCTCGAAGCCGGGCGCAGCGAAGCCGTGCACCTCACGTTCGAGCGGGCTCATGAGGCGCGGAGCTCCCGCTCCACCTCGGGCCACCATTCCTTCCGCCACCAAGAGACGTTGATCCGGTCGACCAGCCCGCCGTAGCGAGTACGGATCTCGCCGGCCAGCCGGTCGGGCGGGCAGACGATGGTGAGCGTGTCGAGCACCTCGTCGTCGACGAGGCGGGCCATGTCCTCCCACTGCCCGTTCTTCGAACACGCGTAGAGGTCGCGCTGCAGGTCCCCCCAGCCGTGCAGGTCGAGGACGGGGCGGTAGGCGGGGGTCGAGGCGTAGTAGCCGACCTGGCGGCGCATGGCATCGCGCGCCTTTCCGGTCTTCGACGCGTCCTCGACCACCGAAATGAAACCCGGGCACGTGACCTGCACCGCTCCCCGTTCGCGCCCTGACGTCGCCAGGCCCCGTTCGAGCGCCGGGACGATCACCTCGCGCAGGTAGCGCGCCGAGCAGATGCCGTGCGTGATGACGCCGTCGGCCACCTCGCCGGCCACCTCGTTCATGCGAGGGCCCACGGCGGCCAGGAAGACCCGGGGCGGCCCGAAGGCGTGCGGTCGCGGCGCGAAGACCGGGGTCATCAGCGTGTGGGTGTAGAACTCGCCCTCGAAACCGGGACCCGCGCCGTCGTTCCACGAGGACCAGATGGCACGGAGGGCCAACACGAACTCGCGCATCCGCGCCGCGGGGTGCGACCACGTCGAGCTGAAGCGCCGCTCGATATGCCGCCGCACCTGCGAACCCATCCCGAGCACCACGCGGCCGCCCGAGTACTCCTGCAGCTGGTTGGTCGTGTACGCCAGGCTCATCGGGTTCCGGGCGAAGGCGACGGCGACCCCGGTGGCGAGCGAGATCGAGGACGAGTGCTCGGCCGCCAGCGTCAGGGACAGGAACGGGTCGTTCGTCGTCTCCGCCACCCACACGCAGTCCAGCCCGGCCGACTCGGCGGCAACCACGCGGTCGGCCACCGACGACAGCGTGGTCCCGAGGCCGGTGTCGATCTTCACCGTCTTGCCCTCATTCGACCGCCCGCACCCGTCGCCGCACCGGCGCCGGCGTGGGCGCCGGACCCTTCACCGCCGGCGCGTCTACCGAGAGCGTCAGGGGGATGCCCACCTGGACGAAGCGCCCCGCCGCCGGGTGGCGGTAGCGCCGCAACAGGTCCCGCGCCACCACCTGAGGATCGTCGGGCACGACGGAAGGATGCAGGCTCACGGCGGCGGGGACCCCCGCCGCACGCAGCCGCTCCAGCACGGCGTCGACCGCGCGCGGGCCGATCGCCTCCGCCACACGCTCCACCGACAGCGACGGACCGACGTCAAGCGCCCGCCCCAACGCCGCCCGCTGCTCGTCCGTCACGCAGCACACCGTCACCCACCCGTCCTTGGCTCGATACAGACGGCAGCCCACCGACGGACCACCCAGATCCGCACCGACCCGGTTAGAAACCCCGCCCGTCGCCCCCAGCGACGCCACGTCCTCGGACTGGAACAGCGTTGCGGTCAAAGCCAACGAGGCGTCCACCCCGGTCACCGCCACGCCGCGGGCCCGCCCCAGCAGCGCCATCACGATCCCGGCCGCCAGCAGCAACCCGGTCCCGTAGTCGTTGGCCGTGAAGTTGACCGGCACCGGCCGCCGCCCGCCGCCCTGGGTCATCTCCATGCCCGTCGCAGCCTGCACGACGTAGTCGAAGGAGGGCCGCGCCGCCAGCGGCCCCGTCACGCCAAAGCCCTTGGCCCGGGCGTACACCAGCGCCGGGTTGACGGCACGCAAGTGCGCCTCGTCGAGCCCCAGCCGTTCCCACGCCCCCACCATCGCGTTCTCGACGACGACGTCGGACGCCGCCACGAGGTCGAGCAGCCGGGCCCGGTCCTCCGCTTCCTTGAGGTCATAGACGAGGCCACGCTTGGACCGGTTGCCGTCGACGTAGATGTTGGGCAGCACCGGCATCAGCTGGAACGAGCCCTCGCCCCCGGGCGGCTCCACCTTGACGACGTCGGCCCCGAGCTCGGCCAGAAGGCGTGCGGCCAGGGGTCCGGCCCAGAAGCTGGAGAGATCGACGATGCGGTGGCCGCCGAGCGCGCCTTGCTCCGACCCGTGCCGGCGGCCGGGCGGCCGTCCGCCGGACGCGGCCTTGACCCGCACGGCAGGTCCGACCAACGGGACCCGTCCGAGCGCCGGATCCTCCACCTCCACCAGGAGCTCCTCGACGCGCGCCTGTTCGTGCGCCAGCCACTCGGCCAGCGTGTTGCACTTGGCGACGGCGGCGGGCTGTCCGACCAACGCCTCCTCCCATTCGTCGGCCGTCTTGCTCCCGAAGGCTTCGATGAAACGGGCCAGCATCGTCTTGTTCCACTCGCGATCCGCCAGCTTCGACAGCCCCTCCGGGCTGGAGTAGTCGAGGCCGCCGTCGTCCACGCCGAGCAGGCGGCACAGCTCGCGCCAGCGCTCGGTGCCGCTCATGTTCACCATCACCGCGCGCCCGTCCACCGTGTCGAAGACGCGCAAGATGGGCGACTTGGTGTGGCGGACGATGCGGGGTCGGTGGCCCTCGCGATGGAAGATCGGTGCCGCGTTGAGGAAGAGCAGCCCGTCGAGCAGCGACGTCTCGACGTGCTGTCCGTAGCCGGTCGCCTCGCGCTTGACCAGCGCGGCGCCGGCGCCGAGCACCGCCAGCAGCGCGGCCGCCACGCTCGCCATGGGGAAGGGAAGCCAGATCGGGCCGTCGCCCGTGAAGAGGCCTTGCTGCGCGCCGGCCCGGGCGTGCACAAGCGGTTCCCACCCCGGATCGTCGCGTGACGGTCCGGTGCTGCCCCAGGCGGAAATGGAACACGTGACGAGCCGGGGGCGCCCGGTGCGCAGGCCGCCCGGCCCGGACCCGAGACCCAGCCGATCGAGCGCGCCCGGACGCAGGTTCTCCACCACCAGGTCGGCCTCGTCGACGAGGGCGAGGACCTCCTCGCGGCCATTGTCGGCGCGCAGGTCGAGCTCGAGCGTGCGCTTGCCCCGGTTCCAGGCGGCGAAGCGGGCAGGGTCGGCCCGCAGCGGGTCGCCACCCGGCCGTTCGATCTTGACCACCTCCGCGCCCAGGTCGGCGAGGATCGTCGCGGCCAAAGGCGCGGCGACGTACTGACCGATCTCCACCACCTGGAGACCCCGCAGGACCGGCTCAGCGGCCACGGGTGACCCCACCGCCATCGGTTCGAGGACCGAGATCGCCCGGCATGAGGTCACCTTCGTCGTCGCGCGGCAGGCCGAGGACCCGTTCCGCGACGACGTTGCGCACGATTTCGTTGGTGCCGCCCCCGATGGAGGCCGACCGCGAGCTCAGCAGCTGGTTGGACCACCGTCCGCCGTCGGGGTCGGCGGGGTCCCACGCCGTGGCGTGCATGCCCGCGACCTCGACCGCGACCAAGGCGGACTCCTGCACCAGTTGCGCCATCGCCAGCTTGAGCACCGAGGCCGCCGCGCCGTCCCCGCCGCGCGCCCGCACCTGGAGATAGTCGGTGAGGTGTTGCAGCACCATCTGACGGATGCGCAGGCGCACGAGACGGTCGCGCACCCCGGGGCGGTGCGACAGGTCGCGTCGGCGCGCCTCGGTCGCCAGCGCGGCGAAGCCACCCCGGCCGCCGCCTCCCGAGCCCAGGGCGCCCAGCGCCTGGCGCTCGAAGGCCAACATGGTGCGGGCCACGCGCCAGCCGTCGTTGACCGCGCCCACCACGTTGGCCACCGGGACGCGTACGCCGTCGAGAAAGACCTCGTTGAAGTGGGACTCGCCGGTGATCTGGCGCAACGGGCGCACCGTGATGCCCGCGGTGTGCATGTCGACGATGAGCATGGTGATGCCCTCGCGCTTGGGCCGCGCCGGGTCGCTGCGCGTCAGACAGGCGGCGAAGTCGCTGTACTTCGCGCCCGAGGTCCAGACTTTTTGCCCGTCGACCACGAACTCGCTGCCGTCGAGCCGGGCTCGCGTCTGGACGCTCGAAAGATCCGAGCCCGCCCCTGGCTCGCTGAAGAGCTCGCACCAGACGTGTTCGCCGCGCAGCAGCGGCGGGATGAACGCCCGCTTCTGCTCCTCGCTGGCGTGCACGAGCAGGGTGGGCCCGCACATGCCGAGGCCGATCTCGAGGGCGCGCGGCGGGACGCGGAACGCCTTGGCCTCGCGGTCGTAGATGCGCTGGTAGCGCCCGGGCAACCCGCGGCCGCCGTATGCGACCGGCCAGGTGATCCCGGCCAGACCCGCCTGGGCCAGCTGGCGTTGATAGGCGACGGCGCGGGTGATCCCGACGCCCCCGGTCTCGGGCGGAGCCTCCCGGGGCGGGAGCGTGGCCCGCAGGAAGGCCAGGACCTCCTCCCGAAAGGCCTCTTCGTCAGGGCCGTCGCTCATGCGGGGACCACCGCGGCCGGTCGGGGTAGGCCCACCGACAGCAAGCCGCCGAAGACCATGTCCTTCATGACGCGGGCCAACTGCTCCTGGTCCATGGCGGTCAGCGTGGTGATGGAGCGCAGCATCCCGTCGATCATGGTGACGGCCGCCCGCGCCTCCGCCTCGCTCAACCCGGGGCGCACCTCGCAGAGCAGGTGCACCCACTCCGCCATGCGCACCCGCTCGATGCGGGCCACCCGCCGGCGGGCGTCGTCATCGAGCGCGCGGTATTCCTTGACGAAGACGTCGCGCAGGTTGCCGTTCTTGAGTTGCAGCACGATGGCCGCGTCGATCAATCGTTCGAGCGTGACGGGCGGCGGCGTGTCCTCGTTGAGGACGTCGTCCACCGTCTCACGCCAGGTGATGGCCGCCTCCTCGATCAGGATCGAGAGCAGCTCACCCTTGCTCTTGAAGTAGCGGTAGATGGCCGGCCCGCTCACACCGGCGGCCGCGCCGATGTCGCCCAGGCTCGTCTCGCGGAAGCCCCGCTCGCGGAACAGGTCGGTGGCGGCGGACATGATCGCCTCTCGAGTGCGCTCGCCCTTGGTGCGGCGCGCCGTGGATGCCGCCGGAACCGTTCTGGCGGGGAGAGGGGCGGCGGCCGGCCCGGCGGGGCTCATACGGGCACGGATGTTAGCCATCCATCACAAAACTGGCCTCGCTCACGTTGACTGAGGGCTGCACTCATGGTTAGATTTTAATGCTCATTAACAAAAGTGCAAGGCTCCGAGGAGGCAGCGCATGGAGTTCGGCTTGTTCATGGAGCTGTCGGTGCCCCGCCCGTGGACGGCCGACTCGGAGCGCACGGTGTACGAGAACGCGCTCGAGCAGGTGCGCCTGGCCGACGAGCTCGGCTTCGACTACGTGTGGGCCGTCGAGCACCACTTCTTGGAGGAGTACTCGCACTGCTCGGGGCCCGACGTCTTTTTGGCCGCGTGCGCGGCGCAGACGTCGCGCATCCGGGTCGGGCACGGGGTGGTGGCGTGCGTGCCGCAGTACCAGAGCCCGATCCGGGTGGCCGAGCGGGCGGCAGTGCTGGACATCATCTCGGGCGGGCGGTTGGAGCTGGGGACCGGGCGGTCCGCCACGTGGCCCGAGCTGAGCGGCTTCGGGGCCGATCCCGACGAGACCAAGAAGACCTGGGACGAGTTCGTCCGTGTGATCCCCAAGATGTGGATGCAGGAGCGCTTCGCGTGGGAGGGCCGGATGTTCTCGATGCCCGAGCGTGCCGTGTTGCCCAAGCCCCTGCAGAAACCGCATCCGCCGCTGTGGGTGGCGGTGACGTCGCCCGGGACCGAGGTGGACGCGGCGGACCGGGGGCTGGGGTGCCTGGGCCTGTCGCCGGGGGGTTTCTCCGATTCGGAGAAGAAGGTGGCGAACTATCGGCGGCGTATCGAGGTGTGCGACCCCGTGGGTGCCTTCGTCAACGACAAGGTCTTGACGGTCAACTTCCTGTCGTGTTGCGAGGACGGCTCGCTGGGACGGCGCAACGGGTTGAAGGTGGCCTCGATGTTCTCGTACATGGCGTCACAGCTGCTGTCGGCCAAGGAGGTGTTGCCGACGCACTCCTACCCGTCGGAGGGACTGCTGCCGGCTCTGCGGCGCGAGGCGGGGAGCCCGGGCGACGCGGCGAAGGCCTTCAAGGGCGTGACCATGGGCACGCCGGACGACGTGGCGGAGGCCGTGGCCGCCTGGGAGAACGTCGGTTTCGACGGGATCAACTTCATCCACCAGTTCATGGAGGTGGTGCCCCAGGAGTACGTGCTGGACTCGATGCGGCTGTTCGCCGAGGAGGTGATGCCCCGGTTCAAGACGGGGGCGTCGGGGGCCGGGCGGCCGATGGCGGGCGCGGGCGCTGCGGTGGCGGGGGTGGCCTGATGCCGCTTGCCGGTTCCCTCGACATCCGCCCGCTCGTCGATGGCGCGCCCGAGGTCGTGCTCGACGACCGGGAGCTCTGCTTCGACGACGTCGACATCCTCCAGGTGTTGTACGAGGTCCGAGTGGCGGACCGGGAGGCGCTGGTGCCGCCCGCGCTCAACCCGACCATCCCGCCGGTGATCAGCTACCTCGTCTGCCGGGCCAAGGAGAGCGACTTCGGGCCCTTCGCCCTGGCCCAGCTGCGCTTGACGGCGCGCTCCGGTGTCCGGCCGCGGGCCTACCTGATCTCGGCCTATTGCGACAACCCCGCGCTGTCCGAGGTGCTGGCCGGCTCGTGGGGGTTCCGCATCGCCCCCGGCGAGATCAACCTGCGGCGCTACCACGACCGGGTGGACTGTGTCGTGCGCGAGGGCGGCGGGTCGACGATTCTCGACGTCTCACTCGTGGACCCGGTGCCGGTAACGGGGCACGACGTGCAGTACCCGCCCGGGATGCATCTCGCGCGGATCAGGCACGACGGCGTCCTGAAGCCACGCATCGTGCAGGTCGACTCCGAGTACGAGTTCCGCCGGGCGGACCGGGGTCGGCCGTCGTTGTCCGTGTTCGACGCCGAGGCCTGGGGCGACGCCCGCTTGGTGCCCTGTCTCCCCGTCTCGGCCAGCCTGGCGGCGTGCGACATGACGATCGCCAACGTCCGCTACATCTGCAATCCCGACATACCCGCCGCCGAAGGGACCGAGAAGGTCAGCGACAAGTGAGCTCGGGCGGTCGGTGCTGCGCCGGGCCGGCGGGCGACCAGGGCGGTTCCCTATCCTGAGCGCGGTGGCTGCGCGCGACGAGGGGCTGCACCCGGCCGGGGACGACCCCGACTGGCAGGAGAGCGCCTACCTGGCCTGGCGCGATCCGGCCAGCGGTCTCGGTGGCAACCACCGCATCGGCAACGAGCTCAACCGCGGCACGGCCAACCTGTGGTGCGGCGTCTACCACGAAGGGGGCACCCGGTTCCGGTGCAACGGTGAGGCGTTGCCGCTGGTGCGCCTCGACGGGCTCGGGCTCGGTGCCGGGCCGCAGAAGATCTTTCATGATGGCGCGCGGCTCCGCTTCGTGCTTGACGGCGACGGCTGCCGCATGGACCTCGAGGTCGTCGACGAGGGTGAGCGCTCGTACGCCAACGCACAGACGTTCAGTGGGACGGGCGGGACCGCGGGCACCATCTTCTCCAACAACTTCCACGTCTTCTGTCGTGTACGCGGGTCGGTGGAGCTCGATGGGATGGCCGCCGAGGTCGACGCCCCGGCCTGGCGTGATCACTCGTGGGGCGCGCGCCGCTGGGACAGCTTCGTCTCGAGTCGAAGCTTCGGTGGGTCGCACGGCACCGGCGACGACGCCTTGCGGTTCCGCTTCGGGTCCATGGTCGGCGCCAACGGCAGCTTCTTCCGGCGCGGCTCGCTGGAGCGCAACGGCGAGCCGCTGGCGGTGACCGAGGCCACCATGCTGGTGCACGTCGACGACGACTCCGTGCGCTGTCCCGCGGCGGAGGTCCGCTACACCCTGGAGGACACCACGGCCACGACCGTCCGCATCGACACCCTCGGGGGGATGGTGGGTGTCACGGCACAGCGCTACGGCTGGGAGTCGGTGGGCGACGTCAGCGTCGACGGCCGGCCAGGTGGCTGGGGCTTTCTCGAGTCCAACCTCAACGCGCGCAACGGCGCCAGCCCACCCGCCTTCGTCCTGGCCGATGCACTGACCAACGGCGTTCTTCGGCCGGTCGCGGTAACGGGTCGGGCCGCGGAAGCCGACGCATCATGAGACGATGAGGCAGTCCCCCGAGGACCGGGCGCAGTACTACCGCCAGTTGCGCGCCACGGTCGCAACCGTCTTCCTGCCGGAGCTGACCAGCGCCACCGCCGTCGATGCCGCCGCGCTGGTCGACCGGATCCTGGCCGAGTTCATCGTCGAGGAGGAGTGGGGCGAGGCGGTCAGCACCGAGTACGGGTCCGAGTTCGCGGCGCTGCTCCACGGCGTCAGCGACGAGGGCGACGTCACGCCCGAGCGGTTCATTGAGCTCCGTCAGCAGGCGGCGGAACTGGTCGCGGCGACCTCCGGCAGCAGCGATCCGGCGGCCCGCCGGCTCTGCCGCGACCTGGTGGACGTCGAGCGCCGCTTCTTGGAACGGGTGGACGAGCTGCGCCGCGTCACGATGGCCGAGAAGCTCGAGGTCGACGCCGTTGGTTCGTCGACCGAGTGCTCCGTCTCGGCTGAGCAGCTCACGTCCTATTTGCGGAACAAATTCCCCGCCTCGCCCGACCTGACGGTCACGGCGGTGGAGGCGGTCCCGGGCGGGCGCTCCAAGGAGACGATCGTGGTCTCGCTCGCGGGCACCACGGAGCTCCCGCCGGGCGTGATCGTGCGCAAGGACCGGCCCGTCGGCTTGCTCCCGACAAAGGCGGCGGACGAGTTCGCGGTCCTCCGGGCCCTCTCCGACCACGGGGGCGTACCGGTGCCGCGCCCGTACTTCGCCGACGAGCTGAAGAACGGGTTGGGAGACGGCGACGACGACGGCACCTTGCTCGTGATGGAGCGGGTGGCCGGCTCCAAGGCGGGTGAGTACTTTCCCGACCTCGCAGCCCCGACCGAGCACCGACGGACGCTCGCTGAGCAGTTGGCGACTGCGTTGGGCCGCCTCCACTCCCTGCCGCTCGACGCCCTCAGCGAGACCAACATCGATGTCGAGGCCGCCGTGACGCCCGAGAGCGTCGTCGCGGCCGTGGAAGGGATGGCCGCGCGCATCATCGAGCTCAGCGGGCCGCCCATCGCGGCCGTCCCTCTGGCGCGGCAGTGGCTCCTCGACCATGTGGCCGACGTGGCCCCGGCGGACCGGCTCTGTCTCCTGTGGGGTGACGTCGGGCTGCACAACATGCTCGTGGACGGCGGACGCATCAGCGCGCTGGTCGACTGGGAGGCGGCCACTGTCGGACCCCCGGCGCGCGAGCTCGCCGCGGTCTGGCCCGCGGCCACTGCGCTCATGGAGTGGGAGGAGTTCATCGACGCCTACCGTGTTGCCGGGGGCCCGATGGAGGCCACCGATCCGTCCGCCGTCGCCTTCTACCGGGTCTTCGTCTGCCTTGGCGCCTGCATGACCAGTCGGACGGGGGGGCACCTCTTCCGCACCGGGGCCAAACGCGACCTCCTGACGGCGCACTCCGGGCTTGATTCGCAGTTCCGGGCCCAACGCAACCTGGTGCGCGCGTTGCGGGACGTGGCGGCTAACGACTGACCCAGGAATGGGTGGATCCCGGGTGCCCGCGGGCTGCCCTTTGGTCTTTACGGCCCCCGAAGATGGCAGCGTGCGACAATCGCGGCCGTGACGGACGTGAAGTCGGGCTGGGAGCGACGCCGTCACCTCCTCTTGACCAAGTACGAGCGGGTCGCCTGGGAGCTTTTCGCGGCTCGGGGGTTCCCGCGCGTGACGGTGGACGAGATCGCCGAGGCGGCCGGCGTGTCGACGCGCACCCTGTTCCGCTACTTCCCGACCAAGGAGGACCTCCTGCTCGGGTACCCCCGGCGGGGCGTGGCGGGCTTCGTCGAGATGGTCGCCCAACTCGAGCCCTGTCCCACGCCCCTCGAGGGGGGGTGGCAGCAGGTACGCGAGTACTACCTGCAGTTCCCGCTCGACCCGAAGGTCTTGCAGCTGTGGAGGCGGGCGGCGGCCGAAGCACCCGAGGTCCACGCGCGGGTCCGCGGCGAGCGGGCGCACGCCCTGACCGAGGCCTTCACCGCGTACTGCGCCGCTTGCCTGGGCGCCGACCCCCGTGACGACGTGCGTCCCCGCGTGCTCGCCGGCGTGATCGTCGGGATGGAGTCGTCGGTCGTCGAACTCTGGGGGAGGTCTCATGTCCCGCTTCGAGAGATTCTCGACGCCGCCGAGCAGTCGATTCCCGGGCTTGGGAGGGGAGCGGAGGCAGCGGCCGATAAGGCGAGTGCGGCTCTTGCATTCCGTGAGTAGGCAAGTAGATTGTCATAAGGTGACGATTTTCTGAGCTGAGGATCGGGGGGTTTCGGCATGCTGCAAGAAGACGTCCAACTCATTTCGGTCGACGACCACGTGATCGAGCACGAACGGGTCTGGACCGACCGCCTGCCCGCGCGGTTCCAAGAGGCCGGACCCCGCGTCGTGGAGCTCGAAAGCGGGAACCAGGCGTGGTCCTTCGAAGGACGGATCGTCCCCACCATCGGGCTCAACGCTGTGGCGGGCAAGGACCCCAAGGACTTCGGGCTCGACCCGGTCCGCTTCGAGGACATGCTGCCCGGCTGCTACGACGTGACGGCGCGCCTGGTCGACATGGATACCGACGGCATCTGGGCGCAGATATGCTTCCCGTCCTTCCCCGGCTTCGCCGGCGGCACGCTCTTCGCGGCCGACGACAAGGAGCTGGCCACCGCCTGCGTCGTCGCCTGGAACGACTTCATTCTCGACGAGTGGTCCGCGGCGGCGCCCGACCGCTTCATCCCCATGGTCCTCGTCCCGTTCTGGGACGTGGCGGCGTCGGTCGCCGAGGTGCAGCGGACCGCGGCCAAGGGGGCCAAGGCGATCACCTTCAGCGAGGCCCCGCACCGTCTTGGCCTACCCTCCTTCCACAGCGACCATTGGGATCCCTTCCTGGCCGCGGCGCAGGACGCCGACATGCCTCTGTGCCTGCACTTCGGCAGCGGCGGGGCGCCCGAGGTCGCGGCGGACGCCAATTTCGCCGTCTCCATCGCGCTGTTCGGGATGAACTCCCAAGCGACCACCATCGACCTGCTCTACTCGCCGGTGTTCCACAAGTTCCCCCGACTGCGGGTCGCACTCTCCGAGGGCGGAATCGGCTGGATCCCCTATGTGCTCGAGCGGGCCGACTACACCTGGGAGCGGCACCGCTGGTACACGGGCATCAACACCGAGGTGCGCCCGTCGGACCTCTTCCGGGACCACGTCTTCGGCTGCTTCATCGCGGACAACGCGGGCATCGAGGAGCGTGCCCTGATCGGGGTCGACAACATCATGTTCGAGGGCGACTACCCCCACAGCGACAGCAACTTCCCCGCCTCGCGGACGAAGTTGGCCGGCGTGCTCTCCAGCGTGCCCGACGACGAGGCCCGCAAGATCGCCGAGGACAACGCGCGACGAGTCTTCAACTTCCCCCGCCTGCGGGGGCGTTGCGGGTGACGCTGCCCTTCTCCGGTGTCCGGGTGCTCGAGGTGGCGTCGTGGACCTTCGTCCCCGCCGCCGGGGCGGCGATGGCCGATCTGGGGGCCGACGTCATCAAGGTCGAGCCGCCCGCCGGGGATCCCCAGCGGGGGCTCATGAACATGCTCGCCCTCGCCGGCGGCCCGGCCGTCAACCCCTTCGTGGAGATCCCGAACCGGGGGAAACGGGGCATCACGATCGACTTGTCCACGAGCGGAGGGCGAGCGCTCCTCCTCGAGATCGCCGGTGCGGCCGATGTCTTCCTGACCAGCTATCTCCCGGCGTCCCGCAAGAGGCTCGGGATCGAGCTGGCCGACCTCCGTGCGGCGAACCCGCAGATCATCTACGCCTGCGGGCACGGCTGGGGCGCCAAGGGGCCGATGGCCGACACCGGCGGGTTCGACCTCGCCTCGGGGTGGGCATCGGCCTCCATGGCATTCAAGATGTCTCGCGGTACGGACGAGCCGATGTTCCAACCGGCGGCTTTCTTCGACCTCCAAGGCGCCAACACGATCGCGGGCGCCATTGGCACCGCGCTGTTCCAGCGAGAGCGCAGCGGCGCCCCCACCGAGATCGACGTCTCCCTCTTGGGCGTCGGCATGTGGACCCTCAGCCCTGACCTCATGGCGGCCCCCTACATCGGGTCGATCCGCGCCCCCAACCGGACCGCCGTCCCCAATCCGATCGTCAACTCGTACCCGACGGCGGACGATCGCTGGCTGTACCTGGTCTGCTTGCAGGCCGACCGCTTCTGGGGTGAGCTGTGCGAGGTGATCGGTCGCCCCGAGCTCCGAGAGGATGAGCGGTTCGCAGACATTTCGGCGCGGGCCCAGAACGCCGAGGCGTGCGTGGCCGAGCTCGAGGCGACGTTCCGCACGAAGACCCTCGCGCACTGGAGGGAGCAGCTTGACTCGTTCAGCGGCGTGTGGGCGCCCGTGCTGCACCCGGCCGAGGTGCACGACCACGTGCAGGTCGCGGCGAACGGGTACCTCCCCGAGGTGACGTCGAACGAGGGCACGGTCTTCCGCCTCCCGGCGCCCCCCATGCAATTCGGCGGGGTGGCCCCGGTCCCGCGCGGCCCCGCACCCGAGCACGGGCAGCACACCGAGGAGATCTTGCTCGAGCTGGGCCGAGATTGGGAGGCCATCGGCGAGCTCCGGGCCTCCGGGGCCCTCGGCTAGGTCAGGACACCCGTCGCACCTCGACGAATAGGAGACGACATGACCTTGGACCTACCAACCCTCGACCGGGGCGGTCATCGGCGCCGAGCAGGCGGGGTCGACGGGTTCTCGGGAGGGTCGGGATCCCGGCTGGGGCAACCAGTTTGGTGGAATCGGTCCTTCGGGCGCGTTCGGTGGGCACAAGCACGTGGGCACGCCCCGGAGAGTGCCGCGACGGCAAGCCAATGAGCAGGAGCCGATCGATGGGGGCTCTCGAGGGGAAGGTGGCGGTCGTCTCCGGCGCGTCGGCCGGGTCCGGGCTGGGCGTCGTCGGGCGTTTTCTCGACGAGGGCGCCAACGTGGTCATGCTCGCACGCAACAAGGAGCGCTTGGAAGAGGTCGCCCAAGGGCTCGGTGAACGCGCCATCCCCGTCGCCACCGATGTCGGCGACTCCGGGAGCGTGTGGGCCGCCTTCGACGAGGTCACGCGGCGGTTCGGCAAGCTCGACGTGTTGGTCAACCACGCCGCAGTCTACCGTCCGTGTGCGGTCGAGCACCTCAGCGACGAAGACATCCAACGGCAGCTCGCCACCAACCTGATGGGCCCGGTGTACACGTCGCGGGCCGCCATCCCCTTGCTACGTGCGGCCGGCGGCGGCGACATCATCAACACGTCGAGCGAGTCGACGCTCCACCCGTTTCCCATGCTCTCGATGTACGTGGCGAGCAAGGCGGCCCTCGAGGCGTTCGGCGTCGTCCTGGCCCAAGAGGTGCGCGACGACGACATCAGGGTCACCACCGTCGTCCAGGGGACGGCCCAAGGGGCTGGGGTCGGATCCACGGACTGGGAATGGGATCCTGACCACGCCGCCGCAGCCGTGCAGCGCTGGACCGAGCTCGGCCTGATGAACCACTCCATGGGCCGCTACGGTGGGCAGGAGGTGCAAGCGATCGGCGACGTCCACCTCTTCATCGTCACGCGCCCCCGAACCCAAAAACTGGACGTCGTGTACTGCCGTAGTTTCTGAGGGACGAGGACGAGACGAGAGCAAGGAGAGGAGCGAGGCATCGTATGTCTACGACCCCGGCGGCCACCGATCTGTACTACGACCCCTACGACTTCGACATCGACGCCGACCCGTACCCGGTCTGGAGGCGTCTCCGTGACGAGGCGCCGCTCTATTACAACGAGCAGCACGACTTCTGGGCCCTCAGCCGGTTCGAGGACGTCCGGCGCTGCCTGGCCGACTGGAAGACGTACATCTCGGGGAAGGGATCGGTTCTCGAGCTGATCAAGAGCGGCATGGAGATCCCACCGGGCTCCATTCTCTTCGAGGACCCGCCGGCGCACGATGAGCACCGCAGCCTCTTGAGCCGCGTCTTCACGCCGAGGGCGATGAACGCCATCGAGCCCGAGGTCCGGCGGTTCTGCGCCCGGACGCTTGACCCCTTGGCCGGCACCGGACGCTTCGATTTCATCGGAGACCTCGCGGCCGAGATGCCCATGCGGGTCATCGGCATGCTGCTCGGTATCCCCGAGGAGGACCAGGTCGCGATCCGGGACCGTCTCGACGCCTCCTTGCGCCTCGAGGAGGGGACTGCGCCACCCCCGAGCGAACAGAGCTTGGCGACGGTCGGTGGCGACGGCTTCGCCGAGTACATCGAGTGGCGGGCCGAGCACCCCTCCGACGACCTCATGACGAAGTTGATCCAGGCGGAGTTCGTCGACACGACGGGCACCACGCGGACGCTGACCCGCGAGGAGATCCTCGGCTACGTGGGGTTGTTGGCAGGTGCCGGCAACGAGACGACGACGCGGCTCATCGGCTGGGCCGGAAAGCTCCTGGCCGAGCACCCCGAGCAGCGCCGGGAGCTCGCCGAAGATTCGAGCCTGATTCCGGGCGCTATCGAAGAGCTCCTGCGCTACGAGGCGCCCTCACCGGTCCAGGCGAGATTCGTGACCCGGGACGTCGAGCATCACGGCGAGACCGTGCCGCAGGGGAGCGTGCTGGTGCTCATGAACGGGGCCGCCAACCGGGACGAGCGCACGTTCTCCGATCCGGACCGCTTCGACATCCACCGCAAGTTCGACCAGCACCTCTCCTTCGGCTACGGCATCCACTTCTGCCTGGGCAGCCATCTGGCCCGGCTCGAGGGCCGCATCGCCCTCGAGGAGGTCCTGCAACGGTTCCCCACCTGGGAGGTGGACTGGGACCACGCGGTCCAGGCCCATACCTCGACGGTGCGGGGATGGGAGCGCCTGCCCGTCACCGTGCCCTGAGCGACAGGAGTCGACGAAACCGCCTGCGCCCGCTGGGGAGAAGAGTTTCCTCTATCTGTCGGTCGAAACCAGTGAATATTTTCCCCTGCCAGCCCTTTCCCGAAATGTTGCGATATGTTGACGGTAGGAAGGAGCAAACGGTATACTCTTTTCTGCCGCAGCCTCCGGGGGGCCTGCTGTGGCTGGACGAGCACATCCGCCGCCCCCTGATCCCCGAGGAGGATAAGTGCTGGTCAAGACAGGTGCGATGCGGCGGTCGGGCGAGCGGTCGAGGCGCGGGATCGGACGGACACTCCTGGCGGCAGGTGTCATGGCGACCGCCTCCCTGTCGGCGGCCGCAGTCGTCGGCGTCGGCACTGCCGGGGCCAGTGGGCTCGGCAAGGCCCATCCGGCCACCTTGCCCGCGGTGACGATCGGCCTCATCAGCGACGGCGGGGCCGGCAGTTCCATCGGCACCGCCGAAGACGTTAACCAGGGAGCTCAGGCAGCCGTCAACTACCAGAACGAGTACGGCGACGGCCTCGAGGGTCACAAGATCGACCTCTACACCTGCGAGAACCAGTCGACCCCCGCCGGTGGCCAGACCTGCGCCAACGACATGGTCCAGAAGGGCGTCGTCGCCGTGGTCGAGCCCTTCACCGGGCAGGGGCAGACCGAGGTGCCCACGATCGTCGGCGCCGGTATCCCCTACATCACGATCAGCGGTGCGTCCACCGCCGAGCTCACCTCACCCGGCGCCTTCGCCCTGACGGGGGGTTTCCCTGCCTATCTGGGTGCCGAGGCGCTGAGTGCCAAGCAGCACGGCTATACGAAGGTTGCCCTCTTAGTGGAGAACGTGCCGGCAGCCATCCAGGGCGCGCAGGCGCTCGGTGCCATCGTCTTCAAGGCGGCGGGCGTCGGCTTCACGGTGATCCCGGTGAACCCGGGAACGGCCGACATGAGCCCGCAGCTGCAGTCGGCCGTCTCGGGCGGCGCGGACGCGGTAGGCATGGTCGGCGACGTGACGTTCTGCAGCTCTTTCCTGCAGGCCTACAACACGCTCGGCCTCAAGCTGCCACGGTACGTGCTCTCGACGTGCCAGGACCCGACCATCCTCGACTC
The DNA here is from genome assembly GCA_963838835.1 of uncultured Acidimicrobiaceae bacterium. GTDB lineage: Bacteria > Actinomycetota > Acidimicrobiia > Acidimicrobiales > RAAP-2 > Bog-473. The sequence continues at coordinate 805,977 of CAWITA010000023.1, read as the reverse complement.
GGCCACGCTGGACAAGGCGCTCACCGGCTCGTACATCACGACGACTACCCAGGCGTCCAAGTCCGACCTGGCGACCTACGGGGCCATCATCAAGAAGTACCTGCCAAAGGTGAACCCGAACCCCAACGTCAGCAGCAACCAGGCAGACGGCATCAGCCCCGTGCTTGCGTTGGCGGCCATCATGAAGGGTTCGACCGCGCCCGTCACAGCTGCCGGGATCAAGACGCAGACCGAGACGGCGAAGAACGTGGTCATTCCGCTCTCGGGCGGCCTGACCTTCACCTGCAACGGGACGGCCATCCCGCTGCTCAAGTCCGTGTGCTCATCGTCCGCCGCGCTCGGCGTCATCCAGAGCGGCAAGTCCGGCAAGATCACCGGCATCAAGGTGTACGACCCGACGCCGCTGTTCTAGGGGACCTCGCTCGTCAGGGGTTCCCTGACGCTGTAAGGTGCTCCCTGACCGCTTCGCCAGGAAGATCGCCGCCATGCCCACGCGGGAAGAGGATGTCGTTGCCTGCTGCTCCTTTTGCCTGAAGCCGAACACCGAGGTGAAACGGTTGGTAGCGGGACCCGCCGTCTTCGTGTGCGACGAGTGCGTCGAACTGTGCTGTCAGATCATCGAGGACCTTCCCGAGGGACTGACGGAGCCGCGTCTGTTGCCCTGGGAGCGGACCGACTCTCTCGATGCCGCCCTGGCCAACCTCCCCAACGTCGCCCGTGCCCAGGCCCAGGTCGAAGAGAGCCTGCTCGGCTGGGTGCGCCGAGCCCGCACGCTCGGGGCCACCTGGGCGCAGGTCGGCGAGGCCCTCGGCATCACCCGCCAGTCGGCCTGGGAGCGCTTCGCCGCCGAGGAGTAGACAGCAGGTGCGGATGACGACGGATGACTGCTGGCGCGCCGTGCGTACCACTGATCACGGGGTCCTGTGCACATCGAACCCCAACGGGACCATCGACGCGGTGCCGGTCTGCTTCGCCGTCGTCCCGAAGATGATCGTGACGCCCATCGATCGGGTGAAGCCGAAGAGCACGACCCAGCTCGAACGGCTGCGCAACCTCGATCACGACGCCACCGCCACCCTTCTGTGCGAGCGCTGGGACCCCGACGACTGGTCTCGCCTGTGGTGGGTGCGGGCGCACCTGGCGCGCCGGCCCGTCCACGACATCACCGAGCGGCAGCACGAAGAGGGCGAGCGGACGCTGCGCGAGAAGTACGTGCAGTACGAGAACACCGAGTTCGCCGACGTCGTGTTCCTCGACGTGCAGGCGCTCGTCGGGTGGTCCGCCGCGGCCGACCCCGAGGCAGAATCGGGCGGCGGCCTCAACCGGAGGTGATCGAGCCGCTCATGTAGGCCGATTCCACGGCGGAGGTGTCCGCGCGCAGCGTTTCCGCCGAGTCGGAGAGAACGATGCTGCCGTGTACGAGCACCATCGCCTGGTCGGCCACCTCCAGGGCCAGCTGGATGTGCTGTTCCACCATGATCACCGAGGCCCCATGCTCGTCGGCCACCCGGCGGATGACCGGCATCAGCGCCTCGACCGCCACGGGCGCGAGCCCAAGGGACATCTCGTCGATGAGCAGCAACTTTGGTGACTGCACCAGGGCCCGAGCGATGGCCAGCATCTGCTGCTCACCGCCTGAGAGGTCGGCGACCCGCAGCCTCTCGCGTCGTGCCAGCGCGGGGAACAGTTGCAGGACGGGGTCGAGGTCGACGCCGCGCGCGGCCGCCAGCTTCAGGTTCTGAATCGGAGTGAGTTGGGTGAACAGCGCGCGGAAGTCAGGGACGAGCACCATGCCGGCCCGGTTCATGCGACGTGGTGACGCGCCCTTGACGAGGTCCCCGTTGAGGGTGATCGTGCCGCAGCGCGGCGCGAGGAAACCGGCGAGCGTCATCAGCAGTGTCGTCTTGCCGGCGCCGTTGGGGCCCAGGATCGTGAGGACCTTCCTGGGTTCGAGAGAGAAGGTGATGTCGCGGGCCACGGTCAGCTTGCCGTAGCCGACGTCGAGGCCCTTGCACTCGACCACCGGGGTGTGACCCCCCGGCCTGTCGGCCGTTGGCGCCGCGCTCACCACGGTCACGATGCCACCAACCGTTGGTGAGTGGCGCCCAGGTAGGCCGTCGACACCAGCTCGTTGGCCCGGATCTGCTCGGGCGTGCCGGTCGCGATCAGCGCACCGAAGTCGAGCACGTCGATGCTGTCGCACAGGTTCAGCACCAGGCTCATGTCGTGATCGACCAGCAGGATGGTCACGCCGGTGTCGCGGACGGCGCGTAGGCGGTCCGCCAGCCACAGGCTCTCGGTGCTGTCGAGCCCGGCCGCGGGCTCGTCCAGGAGGAGGAGGCGGGGCTCACCGGCCAACGCCCGAGCCACGGACACCAGTTGGCGCTGGCCCTGCGAGAGCATCGACACCTGTAGGTCGCGCATCTCGACCAAGCCCAGCTGGTCGAGGATCCTCGTCAGCGCGTCGGGGTCGTGGGCCGTCGCCCGGTGCTGACCGACCTGGACGTTCTCCTCCACCGTCAGGTCGTCGGACACTCCGGCGAGCTGGAACGTGCGGGCGAGTCCGAGGGCGGCCCGACGGTGGGGCGAGTATCCAGCCACGTCCCGCCCCCACAGCGCCACCCCGCCCTCGTAGTCGTGGAACCCGCACAGCGCGTCGATCGTGGTGGTCTTGCCTGCACCATTGGGACCGATCAGCCCGACGATCTGGCCCTCCTCGACGCTGAAGGTGACGTCGTCGACCGCGACGACGCCGCCGTAGCGGACCGTCAGGTTGCGGACCTCGAGCAGGGGATCGGGTGTGCCCGACCCGTCCGCCTTGGTGTGGCCGTTGGTCCCGACGCCCGCCCCGCTCCCGACCAGCTGGCCCGGCTCGGCCGCGACCGAGGCCAGCGGCCGCGTGGACATGTCGGTCCCAGAGGCGGCGGCCGCCTGCAACGCCGGCACCAAGGCGCCCTCGGGGCGGGCCATGACACCACGCACCCGCCGCTGCTCCAAAAAGAGGTGCGTCGGCCCGACAATGCCGTCGGGATTGAAGATCACGGTCAGGATGACGCCGATGCCGGCCACGACCCCGTACCAGTTGTCCACGCCGCCGCTGCCGACGCCCGACGAGATCAGCGCCACCAGGATGCCCCCGGCGGAGATGATCCCGGCCAGGATGCCGCCGCTCACCGAGGTGATGCCGGCGACCACCACGATGGAGAACGCCACCAGGCCCAGGTACGCGTCGAAGTCCTGGAAGGTCACGTTCCCCAGTTGGTACGCCAGCAACGACCCCCCCAATCCGGCGATGAAGGCGGAGATGGCGAAGGCGATCAGCTTGATCTTGACCACGTTGATCCCCGCCGCCGCCGCCGACCGTTCGTCCGACCGCACCGCCAACATCGCCGAGCCCAGGCGGCTCGTGCGCAACCAGCTCACCCCCACTGCGACCAGGACCAGCACGACGAGGCAGAGGATGCCGAACGCCGGCCGGGGGAAGTCCTTGCCCGACCCGATGCCGAGATCCATGCCGAACAGGCGGGGAGTCGGAATGGCCAGGCCGCCCGCCCCGCCGTCGATCGAGTTGTTGTTGAACCAGATGGCCTCCACCCCGGCCGCGAAGGTCAGGGTGACCACGCCCAGCATGAGTCCGCGCACGCGAAGGGCGGGCAACCCGATCACCACGCCGGCCGCCGCCGCGACGAGGGCGGCCAGGATCGGCGCGATGGGGAAGGGGATCCCCCACGACTCGGCGAACGTGCTCAGGATGTAGGCGGACACGCCCGCGAAGGTGAGCTGCGCCAGCGAGATCTGCCCCGTGTACCCCGTCACTACCACCAACGACAGCGAGATCACACCGAGGATGAAGCTCGAGTACAACGCCGCCCGGTCGTTGCCGGTGAAGAAGAAGATCGCGCCGACGCCCACCGCCGTCCCCACGACCGTCGTGGCCAGGCGCCAGTGTGGACGGGGCGCCCGGCCCAACGTGACCTGGAGGAGTGTGCCCCGACTCGGCATGGTCTGGCCCCGGACGGCCAGCACCACCAGCACGAGGATCAACGGGATGAGCTCGCCGGCGCCGGCGGGGAACCCGGGGTGGACGCCGTTGAGGTACACGGAGAGCGACTCGAGTGCGCCGATCGCCAAACCCGCCGTGATGGCCCACCCGAGCGAATGGAAGCGCCCGACCACCGCGGCGGCGAGCGCCGGCACGATGAACAGGGTGTAGGTCCCGGGCACCAGGGGGACCAGGGGGGCGATCAGGATCCCCGCCACCCCGCAGACCACGAAGCTGATGATCCAGTTGACCAGTGCGATGCGGTCCGGGGAGAGCCCGCTCACCAGCGCGCCCACCTCCGTCTCGGCCGAGGCGCGGGTGGCGAGGCCGAAGCGGGTGAAGCGGAAGAGCACGGTCAGCACGATCCCAAGACCGATGATGGTGGCCGCCAGCCACAGCCGGTCGACCGAGATGTTGACCCCGAAGAAGCTCAGGTGGTTCTGGGGAAAGATCGGGTTGACCAGGATCTCGGAGGTGGTCCCCACCTGGTAGCTCACGATCGCGGTCAGCAGGCCCATCAGGCCGATGGACGCGACGGCCTTGGCCACCGGCCGGTGATTGCGCAGCGGACGGAAGATCAGCAGGTAGGCCGCCGCGCCGAGCACCGCCTGGATGCCCAGTGTGATCAGCAGGGCCGGCCAGAAGGAGAGGTTGGTCCCGATGCCGATGGTCGGGGTCAGGCCCGGGATGGGTTGGAGGAGCTGTCCGTTGCGCAGGAGCGAATAGGTGTAGGCGGCGTAGAGGGCCTGGGCACCGGTGGCGAAATTGAGCACCCCCGACGAGCGGTAGGTGACCACGAGCGCCATCGCGAGGGCGGCGAAAACGCCGCCGTTCCCGAGGCCGAGCAGGAGAAACTCGACGTAGGTGCTCACCGCACGGATCTCCTGGCCCTCGGGCCGAGACGTCCGTCAGGCACCTTCCCCCGGGAGAAGATCACGGATTTAGGATACTCTAATATGCCCTTCGTCGCACGGTGATCTCCATCACGGAGGGCACCCTCCGGTTCCCGGACCGGCCGAGTGGCTCTGACTAGCCTGACCGCGTGGCGGGGACGACAGTGGTGGTGGCCTCGGACAGCCACCTCTCCGGCCGAGCGGCCGAAGCCGAGCGCAATTGGTCGGCGGTGGTGGACCACGTCCAACGCATCGGTCCCGACCTCGTCGTCCACGTCGGCGACCTCTCTCTTGACGGGGAACACGACGCCGACGACCTCGTCTACGCGCGGGCCCAACTCGAGCGGCTCGCCCCGACGCCATGGGTGGTGGTACCCGGCAATCACGACATCGGGGACAACCCGGTCCGGGGCGGCGATCCCACGGACGTCGTGACCGAGGAGAGGCTGGGGAGGTGGACCAGGTGGGTGGGCCCCCACTGGTGGGCAACCGACGTCGGCCGGTGGCGGCTGGTCGGTGTCAACGCACAGTTGTTCGGGTCGGGGCTACCGGCGGAGGACGTGCAGTGGGCGTGGCTCGAGGGAGTCCTCGACGCGTCGACGCCGGAGCACCTGCTCGCGTTGGTCTCCCACAAACCGGTGCTGGCGAGCGACGAAGAGATGGCGACGGCGCCGGCCGTCCGGTTCGTGCCCGCGCCCGGTCGCGACCGCCTGCGCCGCTTGCTCGAGGACGTCCCGGTCATGCCCCTGGTCGTGAGCGGCCACGTGCACCAGTTCCGCGTCCTGCGGATCGGCGATACGTCACACGTGTGGGCTCCGACCACCTGGGCGGTCTTGCCCGAGTCGTGGCAACGGACCATCGGCGAAAAGCGGTGCGGTCTGGTGCACCTCGAACTGTCCGACACCGCCACGGTCGCGCACCGACTGGTGGAGCCCGACGGCCTGCGGCAACTGGTGGTCGGCCAGGACACGCCGTCGTACTACGCGGCCCCGGCCCCGGACGGGGACGGACATCGTTGAGGGGCGATCAGCTCTCGCCCGCGCCGCCCGCGCCGCCCGCCGCCTCCGCCAGCTCGTCTCGCAACACCCGGCGCAGCAGCTTCCCCGTCGGCGAGTAGGGCAGCTCGCCCCGGAACTCCACCACGACCGGGTGTCTTGGTCGAGCGCAGGCGCCCGCGCACCCAGTCCTGCAGCTCGGCCTCGGTCGTCCCCGGCCCGCCGGGTCGCAGCACCACGACGGCCGCCACCGCCTCGCCCCACTCGGCGTCGGGGATGCCGATCACCGCCGCCTCGGCCACGGCCGGGTGCGCCATGAGCACCTCTTCGATCTCGCCCGGCGAGATGTTCTCCGCCCCCCGCACGATCACGTCGTCCAACCGCCCCTCGATGTACAAGAACCCGTGCGCGTCGAACCACCCTGCGTCGCGGGTGCGGAACCAGCCCTCTTCGTCGAGGACGCTCCGCCCGACGTACTCGCCGGCCACCTGCTCGCCGCGCACCCAGATCTCGCCCTTCTCCCCCGCCGGCAGGACCGCCTCGTCCGGACCCGGACCCCGCACCTCCACCTCGAGGGACGGGAGCGGCCGCCCCACCGAACCCAGGCGCGCCCGCACCGACGGGTCGGCGCTGGCGAAGGCCTCCCGGTGGTCGTCCGGCGTCAGCATGGCGATCGTCGAGGACGGTCTCGGTCAGCCCGTAGGCGTTGACCAGGTCGACGTGGGGCATGTCCCGCAGCGTCCGCTCGACCAACTCCAAGGGCATGCGCCCGCCGCCGTAGGACAAATGCCGCAGCGCCGGCGGCTCCACCCCGGACTCCTCGACGGCCGCCAGGATGCGCCCGAGCATGGTCGGCACCACCATGGCGTGGGTGATGCGCTCGGACGACGCCAGGCGCACCCACTCCGCGGCCTCGAAGGCCGGCAGGTACATGATGCGACGCCCCGCGTACAGCGAGCTCAACACCGCCGCGATCCCCGCGATGTGGTACGGCGGCACGCAGATCAGCTGCGCCTCGTCGGGCGAGCACCCCATGAACTCGACGCTCGAGATGATGTAGGAGACGAGATGCCGGTGGCGCAGCACCGCGGCCTTCGGCTCCGACGTCGTCCCGCTCGTGAACAGCAGCACGCCGACCTCGTCGGGGTCGACGAAGGGGTGTTCGCCCGTCACCGGCTCGGCGATGGCCGCACGCGAACTCGTCCTTCGTCACGACGTCGGTCCGCCCCGCACGCCCGCAGCCGCTCCACCTCGTCGTCGTCGGCGATCATCAGGCCGCCGGCGCACGCGGCCGAGGATCCCGCGCAGCTGCTCGTCGGGGGCCCGGTAGTTGATCGGCGAGAACGGCACCCCCGCCAGCGCCGCGCCGAACAAGGCGACGGGCAACACGTCGGAGTTGAGTCCGAAGTAGCCGACGACGTCGGCTCCACTCTTCTCGAAGTAGACGGCGGCCCGCCTCGCCCGCTCCAGGAGCTCGGCGGTGCTGACGCCACCGTCGTGCGGACCGAGGACGATGCGCTCGGGGTCGCCCTCGGCCGCCATCTCGAGCAGCATGGCGATGTTCACGGGTCCGGTCCCGGTGCGCTCAGTCCGAGGCGGGCAGCGGCTTGGCGCCCTTGACTTCGAGCAACGTGTCGCCCACCGAGAGCGAGCCCTCGCCCGCCTTGGTGCACAGGACCTCGAGGCCCAGCTCCTCGTCGGCGTAGCGCTTGCCCAGCTGCGTGCCCTGGTCGAACCCCGCCTCGATGCTCTCCGACGACCCCTCGGCGTCGATCGGCAGGAGGGCGTGCCCCCCGCAGCGCAGGTCGACGGGTTCAGCCGGCGCCTTCACCACGACGACCTCGCAGGCGTCGGTTGCGCTGCGCAGCCTCGTCCCTGCCTTCAGTTGCATCCCCACCGCACGTCCTTCCTCGCCCTCGAGCGTTCGTTCCTTCGGCCGTCTCGAAAAGGAATTCAGGATCCTATTCGGCCGCCCCGTTCCGCCCTCGCCACGCAGGCGGACCTCCATTTCTACCGCCTGACCCCGGACCACCGCTAAACCGCACCGAGATCGCGGGAGGGCTCAAGGTGGGACCCGGGTCGGGCCGATAGCAATTCCGTAGGGGAGGGCAGCGAGGCGTACAGGGATCGCTGGCCACGGGGAGGCCTGAGGCGGAGGCCCGGTGGACAGATCTCGACCGCGCCCGCTGCGCCCCTCCATATCGGTGACGTGGGACGGCGCTACGACATGGCCGTGACTCGGCGAGCCACGTCCCCCCAGCGCTCCAGGGCGCCGGGGTCACGCACGACGTCGGACCCGGTGAAGTAGCTGACGACCCGGGTGGCGATGCCGTCGTACTTGTCCACGATCGCCTCGTCGATGTCGTCCCAGCTTCCCTCGGTGATGAAGTGCTTGAGGATGTCGTCGTCGATGACCGCCGCCATGCCCGGGATGTCGCCCGCGCGCTGGCGCTCACGGATCCGCTCGGTCGTCCCCTCCCGGTCGAGCTGCTCGAAGATGAACGCGTAGTTGGGGGTCGACCCGTAGAACGCCACCTGCAGCCGCGCCATCTCGCGCCAGCTGCGGCGCTCCGCCTCGGTGTCGCCCACGACGAGGAAGGCCGGGACGATGATCTCGAGGTCCTCGACCTTGCGTCCGGACCGGGCCGCGCCCTGCTCCAGGTAGGGCAGCACCGTCTCGCCCAGGTAGGTCGGCGTGTTGAGCGGGTGGATGTGCACGCCGTCGCCCACCTCCGCCGGCCATGCGGAGCATCCAGGGGTTGACCGCCGCGATGTCCACCGGTGGATCGGGGCAGTCGATGGCGCCGGGCGACCACAGGGGCGGCAACAGCGAGAGGTTGTAGTACTCGCCCTCCACCGCCAACGGCGCGCCGTGACGGAAGGACTCGAAGATCGCCTTCACGGCGACGACGTACTCGCGCAGCCGCGGCCCGGGGTGGTCGAACTCCGAGCCGTAGCGACGCTCGATGTGGGCCCGCACCTGTGCGCCGAGTCCGAGGCGGAAGCGGCCGCCGCTCGCCTCGGCCAGCTCCCACGCCGTGGCCGCCGTCACCATGGGGCTGCGCGGGAAGGCCACGGCGATGCCCGTCAGCACGTCGATGTCGGCCGCCACGACGAGCGCGCCGCAGGTGAGGTAGGCCGTGCGGCCCGCCTCGGTCACCACCAGCCCCGACAGACCGGCGTCCGCCGCCCGCCGCCCGAGCTCAGCCGCCTGGCGCAACGGCTGCGCCGGCAGCATGGCGTCGAACTTCAGCGACACGGGCGCCGTCCTCAGGCCGCGACGCGTCGCGCCGGCACCCAGTCGTTCACGCTCGGGAAGTACTCGTCGGTGTGGTCGACCGTCCCCGACGCGGCGTAGTGGTACACCATGGCGGCGCGGATGCCGTCGGACTCGTTGTCCGTCGAGCAGTGCATCAAGTGGCTGTCGAAGACCAACAGGTCGCCCGGGTCCATGAGCACCGGCTCCGCGGCGCGCATGTCGTGGTCGACGATCTCGAAGTAGCCGTAGTTGGCGCCGGGCCGGCGGTCCGGGACGTGGCGTGTGCACCGGCTCGGTGTGCGACCCCGGCAGGACGTGCAGGCACCCGTTGCGCAGCGTCGCCTCCGTCACGGCCAGCCAGACGCCGACGACGGGGCGCGCCGGCTCGAAGGGGAAGTACAAGGAGTCCTGGTGCCAGGGCTGGCCCCAGGCGCCGGCCGTCTTGAAGATGAACTGGGACAAGAACACGTCGATGTCGGGCGCGATGAGCTCCGAGACCGGGTCCACCACCGCCGCCGCGTCGCGCGAAGTCGGCGAAGACCGTGTCGCGGTGCAGTTTGAAGATCTTGGAGACCGCCGTCCTCGGGATGGGCCACGTCCAGGCCGGCCTTGTTGTTCTCGGGCACCACCTTGACCCCGAGCTCGGCGGCGAGGTCGGGCTCCCGCACGACGCGGGTGACCCGGGCCAGCATCGCCTGGCACGTCTCGGGCGGCGGCGAAGCCGTCGATGCGGAAGAAGCCCTTCTCGGTCCACGACGAGCGCTGCTCGTCGGTCAGCAGGCCGCCGCTCACCCGATCGGCTCCGCGGGTGGCGGGGGCAGGTCGCCCGCGGGACGTGGCCAGGCGATCGGCGTGACGTCGCTGGCGATCACCGCCCCCATGGCGATCCCCGCCCGCTCGACCGAGGGGTGCGGGAAGCGCCCCTCGCCCCGGGTGGACCCGTCGGCGAAGTAGATGGCGGTGTGCACCCGACGGACCGTACCGGTCGAGTTCGGCTTGGCCAAGTGGAAGGTCAGGCCGTGGTGGAAGGCGACCGACCCGGGCGCGACCTCGACGAACACCGGCGTCGATCCCCGCCAGCTCCCGCCGGGCCAGGGGGTCCTCGCCGCTGCCCGTGAAGATGTCGACGAACTCGCGCACGCCGAGGCGGTGGCTGCCCGGCAGGTAGCCCATGGCGCCGCTCTCCAGCGTCGAGCCGTCGAAGGGGATCCAGGCGGTGATCGTGTCGGTCTCGACGATGGGCCAGTAGGGCTGGTCCTGGTGCGGGTCGGTCTCACGCCCGCCCGCCTCCTTGTAGAGCGCCTGGTCGTGCCAGAGGCGCACGGCGTCGACGCCGAGCAGGCGCGCCGCCGTCTCGGCGATCGACGGGTGGAAGGTCAGCGGGCGGACGGCGGGGCAGTCCTCCCAGAGGTTCTGGCACTGGATGAAGCTCTGCTCGTAGCGCGACTTCTAGGCCAGCGTGCGGGTGTCGTGCCGGCTGCGCCGGGCGACGGCCTCGTCGACCGCGACCCGAAGCGCACCAGCTCGTCGGCGCGCAACAGGTCCGGGCACCACGACGAAGCCGTCGCGCCGGAAGTCCTCGACGAGCTGCGGCGTCAGCGTGGTGACCGCGGTCACGGCGCCGGCTCCTCGCGCACCTCGCGGATGTAGCCCACCAGTTCGTGCACGCTCGGTGAGTCGAGCCACGGCGTGAGGTCGACGTCGTAGAGGGTCGTCGGCTCGGGTCCCTGGTCCAGGAAGTGTGGCTCGGACGCCATGAACCGGCCGTCCATCAGGCGCACCTCGGTCAGCACCTCGGCGTAGGGGAGGGTGCTGGCGGCCGGGGAGCCGAAGCCGAAGACGCGTTCGGAGCCGAGCACGGCGTTCGCGCTGGCCCGGCCCGTCAGGTAGGGCCGGTAGTCGTTGCGTTCGAGCTCGCCCGCGTAGGCCTCGAGGATGTGGAGGGCGCGCTCGAGGATCTTGTCGTCGAAGCCGTAGAAGACGTTGGGCGCGGGGAGATCGCCCCACACGCCCCACATCCACCAGCGCACGGTCGGGGGCAGCGCCGCCATGGCGCGCTGGACGCCCCGGCCGACGGTCTCGTGGCCGTGGTGCACGTCGTGGGGCGACGGGGAGGCCACGATGGAGGCTTCGTGCTCGCGCACGATCGCCGGGAGCTCGGTGGCGATGCGGCGGGTGGCCAGGGCCAGGTCCGCGTCGAGGTCGATGTTGAGCGGCGGGTCCACGAACACGGGGACGAAGCCGGCCCGGCGCGCGGCCTCCTCGGCCTCGGCCCGGCGGCGGTCCCATTGGCCCGAGAACCCGAGGCTGGCGACGACGCTGACCACCGTCCAGCCCCGGTCCAGCAGATGGAGGAGCGCGCCGGGGCAGCCCACCGCCTCGTCGTCGGGGTGCGGAGCGACGTGGACGACCGTGGGGGCCACGACGGTGCAGGTTAGGCGCCCGGTGGCACTATTTCCCCATGCGGCGATTGGTTCCCTGGGCCTTGCTCGGGCTGGTCGTCCTGGGGGCGGGACTGGGCGCGGCCCTGGGCGCGACGGCGCCCGGCGCGTCCCGCACCCCGGGCGTCACGCCGTCGCAGTGGGTGGCCGACCTGTTGGCGAGGACCGCCGCGTCCGGATCGGCGCACTTCAGCTACGCGCACGTCTCGACGAGCGCGAACGTGGCGTACTCCGGTCGGATCGCCGGCAGTGGCGAGATCGACTTCCGGTCGGGGACCGTCCAGGCCACCGAGGTCGACCACCAGACCGAGTTCACGTCGGGCGCCAGCCGGACTCGACGCATCCCGAGCGGACGACGACCCAGATCGAGTACATCGGGATCGGCCACGACCATGTACCAATCGTTCGAGCCGGCGGGGCTCACCACGCTTCCCGTGGACGAAGATGTCGTGGCACCGCGATCCCGCGCCAGGAGCTCGGCCTCATCTTCGTGGGCAACGCCGCCATCGCGCTGGACGAGCTCGGGGGACGTGGCACGTGGTCGGCGTGCGCGCGCTGGGCGCGGCGACCGTCGGCGGAGTGGCGACGACCCGCTACGAACTGTCGACGGCTCCCGTCTGCAAGCCGGTCCACCCCTCCACGCTGGTGGAGACGCAGGGCCCGAGCTTCGTGTGGGTCGACGCCCAGGGGCGCCTCGTGCAGATCACGGGGTCCGCTCCGTGTCAGCGGCCATCTGCCCGCGGCGGTCCAAGGCACTTCCCCTCGCTTGGACCGGCCTGTCCGGTGACCACCACCGACACGCTCCGCTTCTTTGCCTTCGGGGTGCCCGTGCACATCGAGGCCCCGACGAACCTGCTGACGCACCAGGCCGCCTCCGGAGGGGCGATCATCGCCCGCCTCAGCTGTCGGTCGTAGTCGCTGACCCCGGAAAAGGGCTGGTGACCGAGCGGCGTTGTGGTCGTCGACGCGCTGTGTTCTCCAGTGGTCCTCGAGCTCCGCCCATTTTTCAGAACATTCTTTACAGATTACTCTGAATAGAATACTATGAGCAGTATGCCGAGATGGTCCCGGACGAACCCGTTGGCCCTGGCGGTGCTCGTGTGCCTCTACGAGAAGCCGATGCACCCCTACGAGGTGGCGCAGACCCTGCGGCAGCGGGCCAAGCAGGAGAGCGTCCGTCTCAATTACGGCTCTCTCTACGCGGTGGTCGAGGTGCTGGAGAAGAAGGGCTTCATCAAGGCCACCGGCACGGTGCAGGAGGGGAAGCGCCCCCAGCGCACCGTGTACGAGATCACCGACGACGGCGCGCGGGAGATGGACGACTGGATGACCGAGCTCATCGGCGTGCCGGCCAAGGAGTACCCGGCCTTCATGGCCGGCCTCTCCTTCATCCCCTCCCTCGATCCCGACGACGCCCTGGCCGCACTGCGGGCACGGGCCGACGCGCTCAAGATGAAGTTGGTCGGCATCCGGGCGCCATGCAGGCGGCCCGCGAGGCGGGGTTGCCGCGGCTGTTCGAGCTGGAGGCGGAGTACGAGGAGAGCCAGCTCGTCGCCGAGCTGAAGTTCGTCAACGGGCTCATCGAGGACATGACCGCCGGCACGCTCGAGGGCCTGGACATGTGGCGGATGTTCCACACCGAGGGATTCGACCCCGAGGAGGTGCACTTCATCTTCGACACCAGCCCTGAATGACCCGGGGCCGCGTGTTGCACCACGCGGCCCCGAGCCCACACGACCACGAGCCCGACCCACGAGGGGCCTTCGCCCGAGGCAGCACTCCGCAGCGTAGGCGACCTCCTTCGGACGGGTTCGACACGACGAAAGGAGGCGCGCCCATGGACGCGCTCATCGAGGCCGACGGCCTCAGCCAAGAAATTCGGGAAGGTCCAGGCCCTCGTCCGATCTGACCCTGACCCTGCCGGGCGGCCTGCCCGTGGCCATCCTCGGTCCCAACGGCGCCGGCAAGACCACCTTCATCCGCATGGTGGCGACGTTGCTCCAGCCCGACCGCGGCTCGCTGCGCGTGTGCGGCCACGACGTGGTCGCGCGAGCCGATGGCGGTGCGCCGCATGATCGGCCTCGCCGGCCAGTCGGCCGCCGTCGAGGAGATGATGACCGGGCGGGAGAACGTGGTGATGGTGGCCCGCCTCTACGGGCAGTCGGCCCGTGCGGCCAAGCAGAGCGCCGAACGGATCCTCGAGCTGATGGACCTGACCGACGCGGCAGACCGGCTGGTGCGTACGTACTCGGGGGGCATGCGGCGGCGGCTCGACCTCGGGGCAAGCCTCGTCGGCTCGCCGCGTCTGCTGCTGCTCGACGAGCCGACCACCGGCCTCGACCCGGGCAGCCGCAACGAGGTGTGGGACGGCATCCGCGAGATGAGTTCGGCCGGGACCGACATCGTGCTGACGACGCAGTATCTCGACGAGGCCGATCACCTGGCGGCCTCCATCGTCATCATCGACGAGGGCCGCGTCATCGCCCAAGGAACGCCCAACGAGCTCAAGAGGCGGGTCGGTGCCGACATGATCGAGTTGCACACGGTCGACGTGCCGACCATGCAGCGGGCGGCCGAGGTGCTCGGCGCGCTCGGCTTGGCCGAACCGGCCACCGACCCCGCCACCCGCCGATGCTCCCTCGCCGCCCCGGACGGCCCGCGGCTCCTGCCGGTCGTCGTGCGTGCCCTTGACGACGCCGCCGTGCCCGTGGAGGACATCGCGCTCCGCCGGCCCACCCTCGACGAGGTGTTCCTCGCCCTGACCGGGCACACCACCACCAGCACCACTCCGAAGGAGGACGCAGCATGACCATGGACGTCACACTCGACCATCCGCCCCGCCGGGCGGGGCGCCCGATCGGGGCGGCGACCAACCAGGGGGCGTCGTATCTCGTCGCCTCGAGCCAGGTGGCAGTCCGGACGCTCAAGAAGTTCGTCCGCTCCCCGGCGCTGATCGTCGCTGGCACCGCCCAGGGGGTGCTGTTCCTCCTCATCTTCCGCTACGTCTTCGGCGGGGCGATCGCTCACACCGGAGCCCTCAACTACGTGGACTTCCTGGTGCCGGGGTTCGTCGTGACCGGCGTGCTCTTCCAGGGCATGAGCGCGGCCAGCGGCGTGGCCGACGACCAGGAGGGCGGGCTCTTCGACCGGCTGCGCTCGCTGCCCATCCGGGTGCTGTCCATCGTCACGGGCCGCGTGGGCGCCGACTCGGCGCTCGTGGCCTGGGGCGTGTTCGTCATGACCGCGGTGGGCTTCGCTGTCGGCTTCCGCATCGGCGGCTCCACGGCCGACGCGCTCGCGGCCCTCGGACTGACCATCCTCTACGGCTTCGCCTTCGTGTGGATGTTCATCTTCATGGGCCTGGCGGCGGGGAGCCCGCAGGCGGCCCAGAGCCTGTCGTTCCTGGTCTTCCCGCTGAGCTTCGTCTCCTCGGCCTACGTGCCGATCGCGACCATGCCCGGCTGGATGCAGGCCTTCGCCGCCAACCAGCCCATGACGCAGATGGTCAACACCGTGCGCCTGCTGACGGGCGGCCCGGCGGCGCAGCAGCTGCTCGGGCACTCGCTCTCGTACTACCTGGTGCGCTCGCTCCTGTGGACGGCGGGGCTCGTCGTGGTCTTCGCCCCGCTGGCCGTGCGCAAGCTGCGGACGATCTGAGCTCTAGCGGCGTTCGAACGGCTCGTCCGGTGGCTCGCCGCTCTGCAGCACCGCATTGACGGCCGCGCGGAGGCGTTCCTGGGCGTCGATCATCCAGTCGATGTAGAAGGCGTAGTCCTCGACCGTGGTGACATCACCCTCGCTGTAGTCGGCGAGACGGTAGGCGCCGCGGTCGGGGAGACGTTCCCACGAGAGCGGGCCGCCGTAGACCGACTCGACGTATGCCTGCTGGGACTGGAGCACCTCGAACTGCGCCGCGCTGGCCTCGGCCGAGCCGAGGTCGACGTAGAAGTCCGAGCGCAGCCGGCCGCCGGCGGCGAAGGCGAGCCCGTAATGGGTGCCCTTGATGGGGGAGGGCAGGGTGATGAAATTCTGGGCGGGCAGGGTGGACATCCGGGTCCAGTCGCTGTGCTGTTGGCGCACCCGATCCAACCAGCGCGACCAGTACTCGCGGTAGAGCGCTCCCTTGCCGCCGTTCAGCGGGCCGGCGAGCTCGAGGAGGGTCCAGCCGGTGCGGTCGCGCCACCACTGGGTGCCGAACCAGTCGCGGCTGACACCGGTGGCCTGCTCGACGATGTGACGTACGAGAGCAGCGGGTGTGTAGGCCGCCTTGTCGACGTCCCACACCAACGGCGCGTTGATGTTGTTCTGCCAGTGCGCAGTCCGCCGGGCCGGGTCGTCGTGCAGCCACTCCTCGAGCTGACTGCGCATGTCGAAGCCGAGGTCGCTGCGGGGACTGAAGGTGAAGATGGTGCCGTCGGCCACGGTCTCGGCGGTGACGAGCCGACGCACGTTGCTGGCGTCTTGGACGCGGCGGCGGGACTCCGCGATCTGCTTGGCCAGCTGCCGCTCGGGGCTGATGGTGAACTCCTCGACCTCTCGCAGGGGATAGATCTGGCTGACGGAGATCATGGGGACGTTGCCACTGCCCAGTTGCCCGTAGACGTAGGAGCGGAACGCGCTGATCTGGACGAGAGAGATGTCGAGGCCCATCTCGCTCAGCCAGACGGCGCTGGCGGTGAGGACAGGTGAGAAGTCCCGGGCGAGGAGGGCGATCCGGGGACGCCGGAGCGACTCCTGGGACAGGTTGGGGGCATGGGCCTGGAGGTCGGCCAGCGCCTCATCCGCGGTCATGGGCACCTGGCGCCGGGACTGGAACCGGGCGTATTGGTCGGCCAGGGTCTCGGGGAGGATCCGGCTGGCCATCGCCGCGTACTTGATCGCGGACACCTCGGTGTCAGGCGTGCGGGTCGCCTTGAGCTCGGCGACGACCAGGCGACCGTCCGAGCCGAGGCCGAGCACCGTGATGCGGTCGCGACTGGCGCCGCCTGCGTTCGGGATCCCCTCGAACTCGAAGGTGATCACCTTGACGGCGGGACCCAGGACGGCCGGGTTCGAGAGCACCCACTCCTGGAGATCCGCGCGCTGCTCGAGACCCGCCTCTTGAAGGGAGATCATCTGCGCCGGCATCGCGACGGATCCGGCAACGGTGAAGAGCATCTCTTCTGCCATTAGCCGTGGACAGGGTATGACAAAGCGTGATTGGGGCGCTTGAATCAAAAGTCACAGAAACGCGCAACGGACACCCAAAACTCGTGGCCAGCGGAGGGTCGTTGCGGCCGTGTTGTCACTGCTCCCAATCTCGACTGCCGTCCGATGGTTGCGGTCGAATTGCAAGTCGGTTGCCGGCGACCCACCGCCGCGACGAGCGGTCCCATCGTCGAAGCATTCGACGACCATGGCGACGAGTCGTCGGGGGGCGCTCGTCGAGGTCGGGCGCTGGTGGTGGGCCTCAAAACGGAGCGCCGGGCGCCACCAGCGGCCAGGGACGCTCGACCTCGACGACACGGGCCAAGTCCAACAGCAACGGCTCGGCGTGCCGGCGCCCGATGATCTGCATGGAGACCGGGAGCCCGTCGACCAGCCCGACGGGAACGGCGACGGCGGGGTGCCCGGTCGTGTTGGCGGGAATGGTCAAGGCACCGTTGTTGCCGAGTGCCGCTTCGAATCCGAGCTCCGTGACGAGGTCCACCCCGTCGATCGTGGTCGGCATCGGCCCTTGCGCGCCGAAGGCGACGTCGGGGTTCGTTGCGCAGACGATGAAGTCGACCTGCTCGAAGATCTGCGCCATCTGCACGATCGTCCTGCGGCGGAACGCCTCCACGTCCTTAGCGGTCTCGACGTTGTAGTGATTGGTCGCGATGTTGGCGGCCAGCATGATCTCGGGCGTGAGCTCGGACTCGCAGGCCGGGTACAAGTCGCCGAGACCGACGAGCAGGCTGGCCGTGCCGGCAAGCGCCCACTCGAGGCCTCCCCGCGGGAGTTCGATGGGGACGTCGACCCGCTTCAGCCCGGCGTCCTTGACCAACAGGTCCGCCGCCGCCTCCACCTTCTCCCGCACCGCCCCCGCGACGAACGCGGCACCCAGGTCGATCGACACGGCGACGCGCTTGCCCCGAACGTCCTGCTGCCCGAGCCCCGCCTCCCAGCCCCCGACCGGGGACAGCGAGAACGGGTCGTACTCGTCGTAGCCGTTGCAGGCGTCGAACCACCGGGCCGTGTCGCGCACCGAACGTGAGACGCACCCGAGGACGGCGGTGAGCGGCTCGATCTCGGTCTTGGGCCCCTTCGGAATGCGCCCGAACGTCGCCTTGAGGCCGAACAGCCCGGTGAAGCCGGCCGGGATCCGGATGGACCCGCCGCCGTCGCCGCCGGTTCCCAGAGGCAACAGCCCGCCGGCGACCGATGCCGCCGAGCCCCCGGAGGAGCCGCCGGGCGTACGTTCGAGGTCGTAGGGGTTCGAGGTCGCCCCGTGCAAGCGGGTGTAGGTGACGTTGATGCCACCGAACTCCGACGCCGTCGTCTGGCCGACGAGGACGGCGCCCGCCGCCCTCAGCCGCGACGTCATGGTCCCGTCGTATTCTGCGATCCGGTCCTTGAACACCAACGACGCCTCGGTCTGGGGCCAGCCTCGGACCGGGTCGAGTTCTTTCACCCCGATGGGCACCCCGCCGAAGGGGAGATTGACGTCGGCGTTCGACGCGGTTTCCCGGGCTTGCTCCTCGTCGACGAAGCACACCGCGTTGAGCTTCGACTCCGCGATCGCCGCGAGTGATCCCTCGAGCGCCTCGGTGGGCGAGATGGAGCCCGACCTGAACGCGTCGACGAGGGAGCAGGCATCTCCGGTCCATGGTTCTGCCGTCATGACTCGCAGGCTACCGAACGGCGCTCCCGACCGGACTCGGACCGGCGCGCACCGCTCTGGCTACGAGATGAAGATGTCTGACGCTCCGGATTCCGTAACCCGGTAGCCCGCACCGGCAGCCACCGCGGGAGACGGCGCCGCCGCTATTCCGTCGTCCGCTTCTTGAAGTAGTGCGCCGCCAGCGGAGCGGCCACCGCCAGGATCCCGACCGACCAGATCAGCGCCGCCTCGACGGGGTGCTGCATCGGCCAAGCCTGAATCGTCCCGGATGGGTTGGGGTTGTCCCACAGGACACGAGCCCCCGCGATGACTGAACTCACGGGATTCCACGTCGCGATGGCCTGGAGCCACCCCGGCATGTGCTGGGTGGGCACGAAGGCGTTGGACACGAAGGTCATCGGGAACAGCACGATGAAACCGAACGAGGCGGCCGACTCGGGACTCTTCGAGTTCAGCCCCACACAGGCGGAGACCCACGACACCGCGTAGGCGAAGAACAGCAAGAGGGCGAAGCCGCCCACGATCGAGATGTAGTTCGCGCCGGGGCGCCACCCAACGACGAGCCCAGTCAGCGCCACGATCAGCGCGCACAACACGGACGTCAACAAGTCGGCGACCGAACGACCGACCAGGACGGCGGAGCGCCACATCGGCAGCGTGCGGAAGCGGTCGATCATCCCCTCGTGGAGGTCGGTGCTCAACCCCACCGCCGTACCCATCGACGAGGTGACCAGGTTCAGCGCCAAGATGCCCGCCAAGAGGTAGTCCACGTAGCTCCCGCCGCCCGGAATCGGGATGGCGCCGCCGAAGATGTACACGAAGAGCACCGTGAAGAGCAGGGGTTGGACCGTCACGTCCGAGAGCTGCATCGGCTCCCGCGAGATGTGCACCAGGTTGCGTCGGGTCATGGCCCAGATGTCCGCGCAGCGCACCGAGCACGTTCCCCGAAGAATGCGGACGGTCGAACCCGGCCGCGGGCCGCGTCAACGTGGTCGTCGTCATCCGCGCACTCCTTCCAGTTGGTGACGAGCCGTCGCCAGCCGCGGCGGGCGGCCCCTCAGCGTCGCCCGACCGGACACCCGACTCGCCGTCCTCGCCCGACTCGCCCCCGTCGCCCGACTCGTCGATGTGTCCGCCCGTGAGCGAGAAGAACACGTCGTCCAACGACGGCTGGCGCACCTCGATGTTGTCGACCAGCACCCCCGCCGCATCGAGCGCCCGCACGACGGCGGTCGCCAATCCCGGTCGACGGCGTCGACGCCCGCACTCAGGCGCCGGCCGTCCTCGCTCACGTAGACCTGTCCGGACACCAACGGCGCGATGGCGCCGACCGCCGACGGCGTGAGGCTCCGCCAACGTCACCTCGAGACGGGCGCTCCGGCTGGCCTCCTTGAGCGCCAACGGCGTCCCCTCGGCGATGACCCGACCGTGGTCCACCACGACGATGCGGTTGGCCAGCGCGTCGGCCTCCTCGAGATACTGCGTCGTCAGCAGCACGGTGACGCCCTCCCGCAGCAGCTCCCGGATGGCCTCCCACACCCGCTGGCGGCTCGTCGGGTCGAGCCCGGTCGTCGGCTCGTCCAGGAACAAGACGGGTGGCCGGGTCATCAACGAGCCGGCCAGATCCAGCCGGCGGCGCATGCCGCCCGAGTAGCCCTTGACGACCCGGTCGGCGGCGTCGGTCAGCTCGAACTGCGCCAGCAGCTCCGCCGCCCGGGACCGGGACGCGCGCCCGGCCCATGTCGGAGAGCTCGCCGATCAGCACGAGGTTCTGGCGACCGGTCAGCAGCGGATCGAGCGTTGCGTCCTGGGCGGCCACGCCGATGTGGCGCCGCACCTCGCCGGGGTGCTTCACCACGTCGAGGCCGGCCACCGTGCCCCAGCCCGCATCGGGCAGCGCCAACGTGGTCAGGATCCGCACTGCGGTCGTCTTGCCCGCACCGTTCGGGCCGAGCAGCCCGAGGATGGTGCCCGCCGGGACCGAGAAGGAGACGCCCGCCAGGGCCTGGGTCTCGCCGTAGCGCTTCGTCAGCCCCTCGGCCTCGATCATCAGCTCCGTACTACCCATGGCTTCCTTACCTGTCGGTTAGTAGACTTGCCCGACAACGGGCATGGTACGAGTCATACTTACCTGCCGTCAAGTAGAGTCGAGACAAATGTCACAGACAGCTCCCACGCAGGCAGACAGAGAAGCAGACAGAGAACAGGTGACGCTGATCGACAGCGTCACCGAGCCCGCCCCCGACCCCAAGGCCGCCGACCCTGTCGCCGCCCTCGCCGCCGACCCAACCCCCGACACCCGCCAGCGCATCCTCGATGTGGCTCTCGACCTCTTCACCGAGCAGGGCTTCGACGGCACCAGCCTGCGGCAGATCGCCGAGCAGCTGGGCGTCACCAAGGCGGCCCTCTACTACCACTTCGAGTCGAAGGACGACATCCTCATGGCGCTGCACATGCGCCTGCACGAATTCGGCAAGGACTCGCTCAAGCAGATGGGGGAGGGCCCGGTCACCTTGGAGCTGTGGGGTGAGCTTCTCGACCAGATCGTCGACCAGATGCTGGCCCAGCGCAAGATCTTCCTCATGCACGAGCGGAACCAGGCCGCCCTCGAGAAGCTGCACCGCAAGGACCACGAGGCCGAGCACGAGGATCTCCAGAACCAGTTCCGCACGGTGCTGGCCGACACCCGGGTGCCGTTGGGGGACCGGGTGCGCATGGCCGCGTCCTTCGGCGTCGTCTTCTCGAGTCTCTTCCTCTCCGGCGACGCCTTCTCCTCGACGACCGACGACGAATTGGCGGGCATGCTCCGCAACGTGATCCGCAACGTCCTCCGAGGATGACGGGACCGGTTCCGCCGGAATCGGATCAACCCGACCTGGCTACAGTTGCAGCGGTGACGGACACCTCCACGAGTTCGCGCGCGCGAACATCCCTTCACGCTGTCCTTCGACATCGGCGGCACCGGGCTGAAGGCCGACATGCTGGACAAGGACGGCGAGCTCGTGGCCGAGCGGGTGAGGGTTCCCACCACCTACCCGATGCCGCCCGACACCCTGGTCGTCACCCTGACGCAGCTGGGGGCGAAGCTCCCGCCAGGCCGACCGCATCTCCGCCGGCTTCCCGGGCATGGTGCGCAGCGGTCACGTCCTCGAGCGCGCCGCACTTCGTGACCGAGAAGGGCCCCGGCACCAGAGTCGTCCCCGAGCTGGTGAAGGCCTGGGCCGATTTCGACCTGGCCCATGCACTGGCGCACTCCATCGGTAAGCCGCTGCCGCGTGGCCAACGACGCCGACGTCCAGGGCGCCGCCGTCGTGGGTGGCAAGGGCTTCGAGGCCGTGATCACCCTCGGCACCGGCGTCGGCACGGCCTTCTTCATGGACGGCCGGCCTCATGCCCCACCTGGAGTTCTCCCACCTCGAGTTCCGCAAGGGGGAGACCTTCAACGAGCAGCTCGGCGAGCCGGCCCGCAAGAAGATCGGCGACAAGAAGTGGAACGGTCGGGTGCGCAAGATGATCGCCTATCTCGACGCGCTGACCTTCTTCGACCACCTGTACATCGGCGGCGGCAACGCGCAGCGCATCAACCGCCGCGACCTGGGTGAGGTGCTCGAACGCATCACGGTGGTGGACAACACGGCGGGCATCCTCGGCGGGATCAAGCTCTGGGACGAATCGCAACGTCGCCGTCTGAGGAGGGGATCGCCGTGACTGCCGTCGACACCGAACCACTCGCCTGGGATCCCCTCGATGAGAAGTACAAGGTCGACCCGCACCCGATCTGGAAGCGCCTGCGCGACGAGGCGCCGCTCTACTACAACGAGCAGCACGACTTCTACGCCGTCAGCCGCTTCGCCGACGTGGACGCATTCAGTCGCGACCCCAAGACGTTCTGCTCCTCGCACGGCACGGTGATGGAGATGATCACCGCCGAGCCGACCGCAATGGAGATCATGATCTTCATGGACCCGCCGGAGCACACCCGCTACCGACGGCTGGTGTCGAAGGCCTTCACGCCGCGGCGCATGATGGTGCTCGAGGAGGACATCCGCGCCCTGTGCGTCCGACTGCTCGACGCCCAGGTCGGCAAGAGCTCGTTCGACTACGTGCAGGACTTCGGGGCCCGGCTGCCGGCCTACGTGATCGCCGCGCTGCTCGGCGTGCCCGCCCGAAGACCGCGACATGGTCCGGGGCTGCATCGACGAGTCCTTCCACCTCGACCCCGAGTTGGGGATGTAGAACGACGTGTCGGCCGCGGCCATGTTCAAGCTCATGGACTACGTGAACGGCCCAGCTGGCCGAGCGGCAGAAGCACCCGCGCGACGACATGTTCACCGACCTCCTCAACGGCGAGATCGTCGGACGAGGACGGCCAGATGCGCCGGCTGACGCATCGACCAGGCCGCGAGCTTCGCCCTCCTCATCGGCAGCGCCGGCACCGAGACGGTGGCCCGGCTGCTCGGCTGGGCGGCGCTGACCCTCGACAACAACCCCGAGCAGCGGGCCGAGCTGGCGGCCGACGCCAGCCTGATTCCGAACGCCGTCGAGGAGCTCCTCCGCTACGAGGCGCCGTCACCGGTGCAGAGCCGCTGGTGCACCGCTCGACGGTCGACGTCCATGGGGGGACCATCCCGGCCACTCCAAGGTCGTGATGATCACCGGCTCCGCCGGCCGGGACGAACGGGCCTATCCCGACGCCGACCGCTTCGACATCCACCGCAAGATCGACCACCACCTGTCCTTCGGCTACGGCATCCACTTCTGCCTGGGGGCGGCGCTGGCCCGGATGGAAGGCCGGGTGGCCCTCGAGGAGACCTTCAAGCGCTTCCCGGAGTGGTCGGTGGACCTGGACGGCGCGGTGCCGCTCTACACGAGCACGGTCCGGGGCTACTCCAAGCTGCCGATCTCGGTCTGACCTGGTCCAGCGGCGCCCGGGGAGCCCGACCAGGCCTCCGGTACACTGTCCTGTCTCACCCAGCGCTCGTAGCTCAACGGACTAGAGCATCTGACTACGGATCAGAAGGTTGGGGGTTCGAATCCCTCCGAGCGCGCGCCGCGTAGGCCCAGCGGAGTGATGATAAATCCGCGGAGCAGGGATCCGCGCCCGTCCCTACGTTCGTCCCTACTTTGCGCGCACGGCGTGGGGGACCGGCACCGTCCGCGAGCGCAGCCCTGGCGTGTGGGAGATCCGCGTCACGGACGGGGTCGATCCCGTGTCGGGGCGGATGGTGCAGCGCTCCTTCGCTTTCCACGGCTGCGCCGAGGAAGCGCGGCTTCGGCGCAAGGAGATCGCCGCTGAGTGGGCCGAGCGGCGTACCATCCGGCGGGCCGCGCCCTTCCTGAGCGCGGCGACCTGCTCGAGCGTTGGCTTGCCGCGCACCATGACTGGGGCTGGCTACGTGGATCTCGGCACGCTCCAATGCCAAGGCCCTCCGTGCCGACGGCCTGGCCATGCGCCGGGTCTCTACGCTCAAACCCGAGCACGTCAGGGCGGCCATCGCGGCCCGGAGTGCCGCCGGCGCCTCGGTGGCCGTGGTCTCGGGGCGCTTTCGCGTGCTGCGCTCCGCCCTCGGCTGGGCCCACGTCGAGCGCATCATCGACGTCAACCCGCTGAGCGGGATACGCGGCCCCAACCGCCCGGGTACCCGGTTGCATCTGAGTTCCGAAGAGGTGCTGCCTAGCGGCCGCCTGCTCAATCTCGAGCGCGAGATACGCCTCGCAGTGGCGGGGGACAGACGGTTTCTCGGGATGATCACCGTCGACGACCTGCTCATGGACCTCGCCGGGAACCTTTGGGACCTTGCCCCACCCGTGATCGCGGAGGTACTGTCCGCCCACCACGACAGCCCGGTCCCAGCCGTTTCGTGACGCCAGCTGCCGCCGAGGGCGGTCGCTTTCCGGGCTGCCGAGTCTCCGAAGGCACAAAGTGAGCTGGTGTGAAGTCCGGGAACGAGCAGGGCGGTGGATGGCGAGGAGCACGCGTGGTGCTGCCCGCGGAGCGGATCGACGCTGTCATCTTCGACATGGACGGCGTGGTCACGGACACGGCCCAGGTCCACGAGCGCTGCTGGAAGCGGGTGTTCGACGACTTTCTGCGAGCCGATGCGGAGCGTACCGGCACGCCGTTCGAGCCCTTCAGTGAGGAGGACTACCTCAGGTTCGTCGATGGGAAGCTTCGCTACGACGGAGCGGCGAGCTTTTTGGAATCCCGTGGGTTCAGGCTCAAGTGCGGCTCACCGGCAGATCCTCCGAGCCATCAGACAGTCTGTGCGCTCGCGAACCTCAAAGACCGCGAGTTCGACTGGGAGCTCCATCACGGGGGGGTCAAGCGGTTCGAATCGACGGTCACCCTCATTCACGCGTTGCGCTCTAAGGGCATTCGTACTGCCATCATCTCGTCCAGCCGCAATGCAGACGCCGTACTGGATGCTGCCGGTGTGCAGGGGCTCTTCGACGCCGAAGTGAACGGCCTCGATGCCGCCGAGCTCGGGCTGCCGGGAAAGCCCGATCCGGCGATCTTCCTCGCCGCCGCCGAGCGGCTTCACGTCTCTCCCAGCCGTGCGAGCGTCGTGGAGGACGCACTCGCAGGTGTGGAAGCAGGCCGGCGAGGCCGGTTCGGCCTGGTCATCGGCGTGGATCGGATCGGCCAAGCCGACGCCCTCTTGGCACACGGCGCGGACGCCGTCGTCGCCGACCTGGGCGAGGTCGAGGTGTCCACCACCACGGAGAGTGGACCGTGAACCAGCGTGCTGCACCGCTCCCCGGCCTCGAGCCCGAGGTCGTCAACGAATGGTCGCTGAAGTACGAGCGGTTCGACCGGGACCGAGAAGGCCTCCGCGAGGCCCTCTGCACACTTGGGAACGGCTATTTCGCGACCCGCGGCGCTGCCCCCGAATCGGTCGCCGACGGCATTCATTACCCGGGCACGTACGTCGCGGGGCTCTACAACCGCCGAGTGACCGAGATATCGGGTCGAACCGTCGAAAACGAGACCATCGTCAACCTCCCCAATTGGCTCCCACTCACTTTCCGCCCGGAAGATGGGCCCTGGTTCCGCTTGACCGATGTGGAAGCGCTGGAGTACGCCCAGGAGCTCGATCTGTATCAAGCCGTTCTCACACGGAAAATGCGTGTGAAGGACCGCCGTGGAAGGGTGACGCGGGTCGAGCAGCGCCGGTTCGTCAGCATGGCAGATGAGCACCTCGCGGGCCTCGAGACCTTGTTCGTGGCTGAGAACTGGTCGGGGAAACTGATCGTCCGTTCGGCACTCGATGGCCGGGTCGTGAACGGCGGAGTAGCTCGCTACAGCGAGTTCAATGACGACCACCTGGTCGACATGAAGGGGTACGTCGTCAACGATGAGACGATCTCGCTCGTCGTCCGCACCAGCCAATCGGGTATCCGCATCGCGCAAACGGCACGGACCCGCGCGTGGTGCAGCGAGACCCCAGCCGACGCCCCACGCCAGCTCGTCCAGGAGCGCGGGTACATCGCGCAGGACCTCTCTCTGAACCTCGAGAAGGACGAGCCGGCCACCATCGAGAAGATCGTCTCGCTCTTCACCTCCAAAGACCGATCGATCAGTGAACCAGCGATCGCGGCGCGCACGCGCCTTCAGCGTGCGGGTGGCTTTCGTGAGCTCCTCAGCGACCACAACCGGGAGTGGGACCACTTGTGGAAGCGCTTCTCGCTCGAGATCACCGACGGCGGGAACCTGACACAACTGATCCTGCATCTCCACATCTTCCATTTGCTCCAGACCGTTTCACGCAACAGCGTCGACCTGGATGTCGGTGTTCCGGCGCGAGGACTGCACGGCGAGGCCTACCGCGGCCATATCTTCTGGGACGACCTGTTCATCTACCCCTACTTGACCTATCACCTGCCCGAGCTTGTCCGTTCGCTCCTTTTGTATCGGTACCGCAGGCTTCCAGAAGCGCGGTGGGCGGCGCGACAAGCCGGCTACCGCGGAGCGATGTACCCCTGGCAGAGCGGAAGTGACGGGCGCGAGGAGTCACAAGTTCTCCACCTCAACCCGCTGTCGGGACGGTGGATACTCGATGCGTCGCACCTGCAGCGGCACATCAACTCCGCAATCGCCTACAACATGTGGAACTACTACCAGGCGACCCACGACATCGAATTCCTGGCCTCGTTCGGCGCAGAGGTCATCTTGGAGATCGCCCGCTTTTGGTCCAGCGCTGCCAAGTTCAACCCCGCGCTGGGACGCTACGAAATCCTGGGGGTCATGGGACCCGATGAGTACCACGACGGGTATCCGGGCGCGTCCACTCCCGGCTTGAACAACAACGCCTACACGAATGTCATGGCCGTGTGGGTCCTTTGCCGCGGGCTCGAGGTCCTGGAGCGTCTTTCCGAGCCCCGCCGGAGCGAACTGTGCGAGAGCCTGTCATTGGACGACGAGGAGCTCGCGCACTGGGACGAGGTCAGTCGCAACATGCGTCTCGTCTTCTCTGACGACGGCATCCTGAGCCAGTTCGAGGGGTACGAGAACCTCGCAGAGCTCGACTGGGCCGGCTACCGGGAACGATACGACGACATCTCGAGGCTGGATCGCATCTTGGAGAGCGAGGGCGACACCCCGAACGCCTACAAGGCTTCCAAACAGGCAGACGTCCTCATGCTTCTCTACCTGCTCTCCGCCGAAGAGCTGTGCGCCATCTCCGAACGCCTCGGCTATCGCTTCGATTCTGAGAAAATCCGCCAGACGATCGAGTACTACCTCCAGCGCACCTCACACGGGTCGACCCTGAGCTGTGTCGTGCACGCCTGGGTGCTGGCGCGTTCAGACCGCGAGCGCTCCTGGGCCCTCTTCGAGGACGCACTGCGCAGCGACCTGGACGACGTGCAAGGAGGAACGAGTGCGGAAGGGATCCACCTCGGCGCCATGGCCGGCACGGTCGACATCCTGCAGCGCTGCTATCTGGGCATCGAGACCCGGGCGGACGCGCTCTGGTTGAACCCGCTGCTTCCGTCAGAGGTAGGGAGCCTCCAGCTCGACCTTCGCTACGACCGACGGTGGATAACCATCTCCGTGAAGGACGGCGAGGTCGTCGTTGAGGCTCAGGACGGGGCTGACGGCACCATTCGCATCGGGATCGGTGACGAGATATCCGAGCTGCGCCCGGGCGAGAGCCGGCGCATCGTGCTCTGAACCGCCGGCAGGAGTCACCGGGTCCGAGCGAGAAGCTGGCGCGTCTGTGGGGCCAATTCCAGGTCCCGCTTTCGCACGGCACAGATCCACAGTGCATCGTCCGGCCACGGTTCGACAAGGAACGTCGCGATGTTCGTACTGATGAACTCCGTATCGATCCTCCCTTCGGGGACGAGGAGGCGAGGATGGCGAGAGGCTTGGCCGACAGCGGCCTTAGGGCGGCTTGTTGCAGTACCCTGGCCACCTCGGAAGGTGAGCGCCGGGGTCCCTGCTCGGGTTGCAGCACGTCCGGACAGCGGCTCGGCCGCCACGTCCTTGAGCAGTCGTACGCCTTCAGCGGACATCGGCCGCTCTTCGGCACGCGCCAGCATGTCGGCCGCCGAAAGACCAGCCGTCAGGCCTGCCGCGACCACGGAGCTGGCCGAGGTGCCCGCGACGACCGACGCCGTGAGGGGATCCCAACCGGTGGCCTCTGCGATCCCGGCAAGCACGCCGGCGTGAAACGCCCCACCGACCACACCGCCGGCCCCGAGCATGAGGCCGATCCGTGGGGGCCGACCCCAAGAGCCACGTGGCTCGGCTCCGAACTCGTTCACGGTCGGTCCCTCATCGGTCGGCTACCACACACCTCTGTACGGCCGCCGGCGCCTCGTTGCCCACACCGCCCTTCAGCCCGAGTGGTGCGCCGTTCCGCCCGACCTGGTGTGTGCCCACCCGGCAGGGTGCTTGTCCCACGGTCTTCCGTCCTGTGCCCAGGAATCGGACCAAAGGCACTGTGGAGCCGGCGAAGCTGGGCCTACCATGATGCCCATCACGGCGACGCCTGCGTCGCTCTTCCATTGACACTGGGTCTCTCCAGGAGCAAAGGGGGGATCATGGACCGACTTAACCCTTTGGACGCCACGTTCGTCGAGGCGGAGGACGAAGATCCGCATGCGTCCATGGCGATCGCCTCGATCGCGGTCTTTGAAGGTCCCTCACCCTCATACGAGGAATTCGTCGCCGCCATTGCTGGCAGGCTGCCGCTCGTCCCCCGATACCGCCAGAAACTGCGTACGGTCCCGTTCCGCATCGGCCCGCCCGTCTGGGTCGAGGACCCTCACTTCGACATCCGCTACCACGTCCGCGAGACCGCCCTGCCGGCGCCCGGTGGAGACCGCGAGCTCAGCCGGCTGATGGCAAGCGTCATGTCCCAACGCCTCGACCGGGATCATCCGTTGTGGGAGTACTGGCTGGTCGAAGGGCTTGAGCACGGCCATTGGGCGCTGATCTCCAAGGTGCACCATTGCATGGTGGACGGGATCTCCGGCACCGACCTCTACCGCGTCATCTTCGACTTGTCTCCCGAGCCCTCACCACCAACCGAGGACTCGCGAGTCGCCGGACCCGAACCATCGTCGATCGAGCTGATGGCCGAGGCCGCGGTCGACTTGGTGATGATGCCACTTCGTGGTGCTCGCGCGTTGACCGGCCTCCTTCGCCATCCCGGTCTCCTCTCTCGCCAGACGACTGACACGATCCGGGGAATTGCAAATTCGCCGGCTCTCTCCTGCCCGCGACGAGCTCCTCCCTGAGCGGCAATATCGGCCAACAACGGCGCTATGCATGGGTCCGTGCATCGTTCGACGACATAGTGGCAGCCAAGCGCGAGCTCGGCGGAACGGTGAACGACTTCGTTCTCGCGGCGATCAGCAGCGGGTTCCGTGCGCTCCTCGTTGCTCGGGGCGAGCCTCCCCAACCGCACATGGTGCGATCGCTCGTGCCCGTTTCGGTCCGAGCACCCGGCGAAGAGAGCATCTACGAGAACCGCGTGTCGGCAATACTCGCGTACCTTCCCGTCCACCTGGCTGACCCGGTGGACCGCCTCAAGGCTGTCCAGAACCAGTTGGCAGTACTGAAGGCGAGCAAGGAGGCGAGCGCAGGCGAGACGATCGTCGCTGCCGCCCGCTACGTGCCATATCCGGTGGCATCGCTGGCCGTTCGTCTCGCGTTTGGCATGCCGCAACGCGAGGTCGTCACGGTGACCACGAACGTGCCAGGCCCCCGCCAGCCGTTGTACGGGCTCGGGCGGCGGCTCGTGGAGATCACGCCGTACGTACCGATCGCCACCACGCTGCGCATTGGAATCTCTATCTTCACCTACTGCGAGGACATGACGATCGGGATAACCGGTGACTACGACACGACCGCTGACATCGAGGTGCTCGCACGCGGGATCGAAGAGGGGATCGCGGAGCTGGTGAAAGTGGCTGAACAGCGCCGCCAGCGTCCTGCCGAGGCCGTCGAGAGAGCCGCACGGGGCCCCGGTCTCTCATGACTCGAATCTGATGGTTTCTTGGCAATTACGGATCAGAAGGTTGGGGGTTCGAATCCCTCCGAGCCGCGCCGCGTCGAGGCGGCCCGAGCCCATCAGGATCCCCGGACCAGACCTCTACATGAGGTGACACGTGGGTTCGGCCGCTCGGACGGTGTCGAAGGGCGCGTTCGCGCTCGGCCAGATTGTCATACGGCAGCCTGAACAACACGGGTGTACTGCGCAGCTCCACCGCGCGCAACCACGCGGAGTTTGCTATACAACCCAGACGGAAAGTTTGCGGGACTCGGATGGGACGCGGCCCAAGAGGCCCCCGACGCGCCTGACGCTCCCCATCCAGACGCATGGCGCAACCGGTCCTGAGAGATGAAGCTGCCGGTTCCTGACAGAAAGTAGAGAAGGTTTGTTGGTTCGAATGTTTCGTGCGGTGATCGCACAGAGTGACGTTGGCAATCCCTCCGAGATTCGACTCAGTCGACCGGCGCGCACCCTGCGGGTTTCTGCGGCCGCCATTTTGACATCCGCGAGTGCGCTGACAATCTGCCTCACGGCCGTGCTCAGTAGCGGGGCGAATGTCGCCGGCGCCGCACTCCATGCGGCGAATGCGCACGTCGCGTTCAGCCCCAGCCCGTCACCTGCCTACGGGAACGATGCCGCGGATCCGGATCTCGTGTACTCCGGCGGGACGTACTACGCGTTCACAACGGGCACCCCACTGGGGAACCACATCCAGGCGCTCACCTCGGCCTCTCCTTCCTCAGGATGGCAGCCCTTCACCGGAGGCTTCGGCTCGAGCGCGTTGCCGAACCCTCCCGCTTGGGAGACGACGAACACGCAGACTTCGCCGGGCGTCTTCTTCTACGGCGGGCACTGGGTCATGTTCTACGACGCTGCACTTAGTCCCCATGCCGAGGACTCGGGGTACAGCTGCCTGTCGGTGGCGACGACGGCGACGCTGCCCGTCTTCGCCGACGGCTCGGCGGGGCCGCTCTACTGCGGAACGCCCGGAGTCGGAGTCCTTGATCCGAGTCCGTTCATCAACCCCGAGACAGGCGTCGCCTACCTGCTGTGGAAGTCCAACGACGGCGCGTCCGGCGCCGCATCGCAGATCTGGTCGGCACAGCTGAGCGCCGATGGGACAAGCATCGTGGGGACCCCCACGGTCCTGCTGACGGTCGACCAGCCGGCGCTTCCGTGGGAAACGACCATGGACGACCCTCAGATGGTCTTCGCCTCGGGCTCTTACGACCTGCTTTTCTCGGCCGGGAACTTCGAATCAACCAGCTACAACGAGGCGCTTACCCAGTGTGCCGGCCCCCTCGGGCCCTGTAGTCAACCGGCGGGGCCCTTCCTCACCACCTACGGCACCGCCTATGGACCCGGTGGCGGTTCCCTCTTCCAAGACGCCAGCGGGAACTGGTGGCTCGGGTACGCCGCCTGGTCGGCTCCGTGCACCTCCTACGGATCCCCCTGCAATGCGGTGCGGCAGCTGTACACGGCCCCGATCGACCTTAACAACGACCTCGTCGTGCCCTGCAACCCACCCTCCGGCACGCCGACTGGCTACCGCCTGACGGCGAGTGACGGCGGCATCTTCACCTTTGGCAACCAGCCATTTTGTGGGTCGACCGGCGCCATCTACATCAACCAGCCGGTCGTGGGGATCGCAAACACCCCCGACGCAGGCGGCTATTGGACCGTCGCTCGTGACGGAGGCATTTTCTCGTTCGGCGATGCCAAGTTCTACGGTTCGACGGGATCGATGCACCTCAACGCCCCCATCGTCGGCATGGCGGCAACTCCCAGCGGCGGGGGGTACTGGCTGGTGGCCTCCGACGGCGGGATCTTCTCGTTCGGCGACGCCAAGTTCTACGGCTCGACCGGCGCTCTCCACTTGAACCAGCCTGTCGTCGGCATGGCGGTCACGCCCGACGGCGGCGGGTACTGGCTGGTGGCCTCCGACGGCGGGATCTTCTCGTACGGAGACGCCAAGTTCTACGGCTCGACCGGCGCTCTCCACTTGAACCAGCCGATCGTGGGGATGGCGGCGGGTCCCAGCGGTGGCGGGTATTGGCTCGTGGCCTCCGACGGGGGGATCTTCTCGTACGGTGACGCCAAGTTCTACGGCTCGACGGGCTCCCTTCACTTGAACCGCCCCGTCGTCGGCATGGCGGCGAGTCCCGGCGGTGGCGGGTACTGGTTGGTCGCCTCTGATGGGGGAATCTTCACCTACGGAACCGCGCCGTTCCTCGGCTCGACCGGATCGATTCACCTCAACGCGCCGATCGTGGGGATGAGTGGACCCTGATGAGGAGTGACGACTGACCAGGTGGTGCCGTTGCAATCCGGCCCGCGGCGGGCCGATCCGCTCAGGTCTTCTTGACCAGCGGAATGTCGTAGAGCGCCGACCAGTTCGTGCTGACGATGCGAGCCTTGCTCTCGTCACCCAGCGGGAGCTTGTCAAACGAGTCCACGGCGTGGGGATATTTCGAGTCCCCGTGTGGATAGTCAGTCGAGAAGATCAACCGGTCGTCACCGAACGTTTCGACGAAGTGCGGCACCGTCACCTCGTCTGCCTCGACCGACACCCAGCAGTTCCGCTTGAAATACTCCGACGGCGGCATCGTCAGCTCAGGCGCCTCGTACCACCCCGTCCATTCCCAGTGCTCGTCGAGACGGTAGAGGAACCAGGGTGCCCAGGAGCAGTTGCCCTCCAGCAG
Source organism: uncultured Acidimicrobiaceae bacterium (assembly GCA_963838835.1). GTDB lineage: Bacteria > Actinomycetota > Acidimicrobiia > Acidimicrobiales > RAAP-2 > Bog-473. The sequence goes on along the minus strand of CAWITA010000023.1, from coordinate 773,279 downwards.
CCCGACCTTCAATTGGGGGAAGCGTTCGAGCACGCCGCCCCCGCACAGGCACGCGGTGACGAACTGGATCCCCAGGGGCTGGCTGAAGGTGTGCCACAGCATGAGCTGGTCCAACACCTCGAGCCCGAAGTCGGGTGTCAGGTACGTCTGCCCGCCCCCGTGGAAGGTCAGCGGGACGCCGAGTCGTTGGATCTCGGCCCAGAGCGGGTCGTACGAGGGATGGTGCCAGGGTCGGCGATTCACCGTGGCCGGGGGGAGGAAGATCGCCTTGAAGCCCAATTCCTCCACGCAGCGCCGCGCCTCGACGACCGCGCCGCTCACGTCGTGGGCCGCGACCATTCCCGCACCGAACATGCGGTCCGGCGCGTGGTCACAGAAGTCCTTGAGCCAGTCGTTGTAGGCGCGGGCGATCGCCGTGGCGTATTCGGGCTCCAGCCCGTCGCTGCCGATCTGCTCCACCGAATCGAGGCCCAAGACGAACAGTCCGCGTGAGGGGAACAGCACGGCCAGGTCCAGGCCTTCGGCGTTCATCGCATCGATCTGCGATGGCGCGTCCCAGCCCCGGGCTTCGGACGCCGCGTACACCGTGTCGTGCTCCTTCTGCCAACCCGTCTTGCGGCCTTCCATGCGCTGCGGGCGGGTTGCACCCATCCGGAGCATGACGTGGTTCTTCACACGCACCCGCATGTCTCGGGTGATCTCCGTGAGCCCCCGTGGCGCCGCGTGCGCGTAGGCGGGGTCGATGTAGCGCTCCCACAAGTCGGGCGGCTCCATGACGTGCAGATCGCTGTCGCAGATGACGTGGTCGCGCAGCCCCATGAACGGACCCCCTGGGATTCCTGACGCTCGAGTCAGCGGTCACTATACGCTCTGTCCGGCGAGTGCTCAGAGGCGCTGCCTGGGCGTCTGGGCGTTTCGAGACACTTCGAGACACTTCGAGACGTCTCGAGACGTTTCGAGATCGACGAAAGGGGAGGAACGATGGCCGTTGGCGTGATCGGGTTGGGCAACATCGGAGGTGCCATCGCGGCCAACCTCGTGGCCGACGGCAACGAGGTGGTGGTGCACGACGTCGATCCCGCCGCCGTGCATGCGGTCACCGACGCCGGCGCCACCGTCGCCGCCGACCCCGCGGACGTGGGCCGACGGGCCGACATCACGCTGCTGTCCTTGCCCACCCCCGACGTCGTCTCCGGCGTGGCCGCGGACTGGGCGGGCGGCGCCGCACCGGGCACCATCCTCGTGGACCTGTCCACCAACAGCCCCGCGGTGGTGCGCCGGCTCGGCGAGCGCCTGGCCGGCACAGGCCACTTCTTAGTCGAGGCCCCCCTGACGGGTGGAGCCATCGGGGCGGAGCGCCGCATGCTCGTGTTCATGGTCGGGGGCGACGACGAGCCGGTGGCGCGGGTCCGGCCCGTGCTCGAACCGCTCGGGCGCGCGACGTTCCACGTCGGCCGCCTCGGTCTCGGCAACCAAATGAAGCTGCTGAACAGCCTCATTGCCTTCACCACGACATGGGTGAGCCTCGAGGGCCTTGCCCTGGCGACCAAGGCCGGCATCGCGGTGCCCGACGCCGTCGAGATCCTGCGCACCGCCGGGGCATCGAACTTCTACATCGACCGCCAGGTCGAGAACATCGACGGGCGCGGGCGGCCCACGCAATTCGCGCTGACGCTGGCGGCAAAAGACGCCGCCCTCATCGTGGGCTCGGGCGAAGCGCTCGGTGTCCCCACCCCGCTGGCGTCCGCCGTGCGCGGCGTCCTCGACCGCGCCGTCGAGGAGGGACTGGGCGGCGCCGACTGGAGCGAGCTCGTCGCCTTTGCCGAGGCGCAGGCCGGCGTCACCCTCCGCTGGGACACCGCGGCCGCCGGCTGACCACTCACGCGAGTCGAGCGCGCCCTCAGTCCGTGCCGAGCACCTCGGCCGCCACCCGCAGCGCCGACCCCGCCGCCGGCACGCCCGCGTAGATCGACACGTGCATGAGGACCTCGACCAGCTCCTCCCGGCTGAGGCCGACGTTGAGCGCCCCGGCCAGGTGCGACCGCAGCTCCTCGGGCTGGCCGAGCGCCGCCAGCACGGCCACCGTGATCATCGAGCGGTCGCGCACGGGCAGGCCGGGGCGCGTCCAGATGTCGCCGAACGCGCTCTGCTGGACGTGGTCGTAGAAGTCCGGTGCCAGCTTGGCCGCGGGGAATTGTCCGGTCGCTCCCTGCAACATCGCCGGCCAGAGCCGACCCTGGATCTCCCGCCCCGCCGCCCGGCGCTCCTCGCTCGTCGTCATGTCGCGCTCCTTTCGACTCCCAAGAGGTTGACCGTCGCGATGCTTCCGCCCCCGACCAGGTGCGTGAGCGCCACCCGAGCCCCTTCGACCTGACGGCCCTCGGCCTCGCCCCGCAGCTGCAGCACCGCCTCGTGCAGCATGGCCACACCGGTCGGCCCACCCGGATGCCCGCGAGCGATCAGCCCGCCGTCGGTGTTGAAGGGAATGCGCCCGCCGGGCCCCGTCTCGCCCTCGACCACGAGCTTCTCGCCTTCGCCCTCGCCGCAGAACCCGAGCAGCTCGTAGTACTCGAGCTCCTCGTTGACGAAGGCGTCGTGGCAGTAGGCCACACTGACGTCCTCGGGTCCGAGCCCGGCGGCCTCGTAGCACTCGTGGGCCGTATCCCTCGTCATGGTGGAGGGCCCGACCACCGGACCGACGAAGGTGTGGCCCGGTGAGTAGGTCTCCGACGTCAGCGCCGAGGCCACCGCCCGCACGAGCGGCCGTCCCGGCTGCCGCGCCCGCACCAGGTCCTCGCGGGCCAGGATGACGCACGCCGCCCCGTCGTCGGGCGGGCAGCACATCATGGTGGTGAGCGGCTCCGCCACCATCCGGGCCGCCAGGACCTCCTCGGCCGTGACCACGTGGTCGGACTGCCGGTGGGCGAACGGACACACCGCTCCGTAGTTCCAGTTCTTCGCCGCGATGGTGGCGAAGTGCTCGGGCGTCGTCCCCCGGTCGTGCATGCGACGCTGCGCCCACAGCGCGAAGTAGGCCGCCGGCAGGATCGGCGCGTCGATCTGGTCCCGCCCCGCACCGCGGCCGCCCGTGCCCGTCATGTCGGTGAACTTGTCGAAGCACAGCGCCATGGCCACGTCGGCTCGTCCCGACGAGACGGCCCACGCCGCCTCGCGGAACGCGACCAAACCGGTGGCCGACGCGTTCTCGATATGCGTCACCGGCAGCCCGGTCAGCCCGAACTCCTTCATAGCCTTGATGCCGAGCATCGAGGTGGGCTGGATGTAGCCCACGAAGGCCTCGTCCACGTCGGCCAGCGTCAGGCCGGCGTCGTGCAAGGCCAGCAGCCCGGCGTCGCGTGCCAGGTGCGCGGCCGGGATGTTCTTGAACATCCCGAAACGGATCATGCCGATGCCGGCGACGGCCACACCGTCGAAGCGCAGTGCCCGCTTCACGCCGCACCACCCGCCGAACGCGCCGCGGGCCGGAACCGATAGATCACGACGTCGTTCCCGTCCGAGTCCTGCCGCAGCGTCTCGAGGTCGGTCTCGACCTCCATGCCGATGGCGAAGTCGTCGCGCTCGCCGGACAGGATCGACTGCACCCGCGGCCCCTCGGGCAGGTCGACCTGCGCCACGCCGTAGCCGGCGACGTCGGCGTCCTTCTTCCCGAAGAGCGGGACGTGGCAGTAGGTCCACGTCCAGATGCGGCCCCGGGTCGACAGCTCCGTGTCCTCGGTGCCCTCGTGCAGGCACTTGGCGCACACGAGGCGGCGGGGGAAGAACACCTCGCCGCAGGCGCGACACCGGCTCCCGAGCAGGCGCGGCCGCTCCGCCGGGTCGTCGGGGATCCGGAAGAACCCCTGCTCAATCGGGACTCGGGCCATCTGCACCTCGCTCTGCCGTCTCGGCCACGGAGACGTTCACGGCCGTCGGCACGGACGACGCGCGAGCCACCCCCAGCCGGACTCCTGCGCCGGGGAGTCTGGCACACCACTCACCGCGGCAGCCCGAGCACGTGCTCCCCGACTGTCCGCACCGGTCGCCGCCGCCCGACGGCCGCTCGTGATCATGGTCCACCGGCCGTGCGGCGGACCAACCGGATCGTCGTGGCCTCGTCGTGCCTCGTCGTGGGCAGGCCGTTTGGGTCACCGCCGCGCCGGTTCTGCCGGCCCGGGGCGGCGGCCGGAGCCAGGACCGCCCGACCAGGGTCGCACGGTGGGTCAGGCGCCCGCGAGCTCGCCCGTGCGGTCAGAGGACCAAGTGTTCGAAGGTCTCCGGGTTCTGCATGTTCTCGGCGATGTGCGCCGCCGCCTCTTCGGGTGATTCCGTGGTCCGCAAGACGATCGGCGCCAGGACCAGGCCCAACAGGACGGAGGCGGCCGCCAGGTAGAGCGCGAGTTGGTAGCCGAGGGTCAACGAGTGCAGGAGCCCGTGGCCGCTCGCGACGAGGGATCGCGTGCGGTTGGCGGCGACCGTGCTCAGCACCGCCAGGCCGATGGCGCCGGCCATCTGCTGGGAGACGTTGACCACGCCCGAGCCCAAACCGGCGTCGGCGTTGGGGATCTCCGACATCCCGATCTGCAGCAACGGCATGAAGGATGCCCCGGCGCCCAGGCCGAGCAGCACGATGGAGACGAAGATGCGCGGGAAGTAGTCCGCGTGCTGCCCGGCCGACGCCAAGAGGATCAGCCCGACGACGGCCGCCGCCATGGCGGGGTACATGACCGGCTTGGGGCCAAAGCGGTTCACCAGCCGGGCCGTGATGCCCGACGAGAGGATCGCCATGACCACCGCTTGCGGGAGGAAAGCCAGGCCGGTCTTGAGCGGGCTGTACCCGAGCACGTGCTCGAAGTAGAGGGCGCCGACGAAGAACGTCGCGAACATGCCGGTGATGATGCAGCCCCGGATCACACTGGAGCCCGTCAACGTCCGCAGCTTCAGGATGCGCAGCGGCATGATCGGATTGGAGAGCCGGGATTCGAGGACGATGAACGCCGCGAGGAGCACGAGGGCACCGGCGAGGCAGCCGAGCGTCTCGGCCGAGCCCCAGCCCACGCGTGCCGCGGCGACGACGCCGTAGATCGCCACCATGACGGCGAGGGTCACCAGCACCGACCCCAGCCAGTCGACGCCGTGCTTGATGCCCAGGCCGACGTTCTCCACAATGAGGAGTCGGCCCAGGATCACCGTGGCGATGCCGACAGGCACATTTACGAAAAAGATCCAGTGCCAGGACAGGGCTTGGGTGAGGACGCCGCCGGCGAGGAGCCCGATGGAGCCGCCGCCGACGGCGACGAAGACGTAGGCGCTCATCGCCTTGCCCCGCTCCACGGGGCTCGGGAACTCCGTGACGATGATGGCGACGATCACCGACGCGGACAGCGCCCCGCCCATGCCCTGGACGAAGCGGGCAGCCACCAGCACGGCCTGGCTGCCGGCCGATCCGCAGGCGATCGACGCCAGTGTGAACAGCGTCACGCCCGCCAGGAACACCTTCTTGCGCCCGATGAGGTCGCCCAGGCGGCCCGCCATGAGGAGGAAGCTCCCGAACGAGATGAGGTAGGCGTCGACCACCCAGGTCAGGTCGGACTGGCTGAAGTGCAGGCTGCGCTGGATGTCCGGGAGGGCCACGTTGACGATCGAGCCGTCGAGGGCGTTCATGAACATGGCCAGGCAGACGACCACGAGGGCGATCCAGCGCCGGCGGTCGCCGGTGGGGTTGCCGGCCTGGGGAATCGTCCCTAATGCGGGGATAGTCATGATTTCGGGACTATCATAGAGGGGTGATGGATGTGACCGTTCAGAGGGTTCGGTGACGCGGTCGTGAACGCCCGGGCGGTCTCTCGGCCCGCCACGGGGACGATCGTCCTGTTGACCCGGCTGGCCCGGGCGGTGTTCCTGCGCAGTTCCGTCGACCTGGTGGGGATGAACCTGAGGAACATGGTCGTGCTGGCGTACCTGCGGGACCACCCGGGTGCCTCGCAGCAGGTCATGACCGAGCAGCTGTCCATGGACTCGAACACCGGTGTCCTGGTGTTGAACGATCTCGAGGACCTCGAGTACGTGGAGCGTCGGCGCGATCCGGCCGACCGCCGACGTCACATCGTCGACATCACGGACGCCGGCCTCGAGGCGCTGGAGCAGGCGGAGATGGCGCAGGGGAGTATCGAGGACGAGATATTGGGCGGGCTGAGCGCGGCCGAGCGGGCCGAGTTCCGCCGGCTGCTGGTGAAGGCGCTGGAGGACCACCAAGAACTCCCGGCGGAGGGTGGGGACCGGGGCTGAGCCCACTCGACGCGGCACCGAGCGCGATTCCGTCCGATTCAGAAGTTGGATATCCCCTGGCCGGTGCGCGTGATCACAAAATATGATTCAATCGATCAGAGTTTCGGTATTCGAGGAGGACCGTGCTGTGCCCGTCGTCCAGTCAACCCATCTTCGTTCTCGGCGGCTGACCGGGCGCATCGGGGCCGAGATCCTCGGGGTGGACCTGGCCCAGCTCGACGACCACGAAGTGGCCGCCATCCGCCAGGAGCTGTTGGCCCACCGGGTGGTGTTCTTCCGCGATCAGAACATTGGCTCGGCCGAGCACCGCGCCTTCGCCGCGCGGCTCGGGCCCTTGACCTTGGCGCACCCCACGTTGCCCCTGATGCCCGACGAGCGCGAGCTCTTCGATCTCGACTCGATCGCCGGCGCCAACGCCAACCACTGGCACACCGACGTCACCTTCGTCGACCGTCCACCGATCTTCTCGGTGCTGCGCGCCCTCATCATCCCCGAAGTGGGAGGCGACACCCTGTGGGCCAACACGGTGGCCGCCTACCGCGACCTCCCCGACGACCTGTGTCAGCTGGCCGATCGTCTGGTGGCGGTGCACTCCAACGGGCACGACTACGGCCGGGTGGACGTTGCGGCCATGAAGGGGAAGCTGTCCCCCGAACGGCTCGCCCACCTGCAGGCGTTCGTGTCGGAGGTCTACGAGACCGAGCACCCCGTGGTGCGCGTGCACCCCGAGACGGGAGAGCCGGCTCTCCTTCTCGGCGGCTTCGCCCAGCGACTGGTCGGCCACAGCCTCAGCGAGTCGGTCGACCTCATCCGGATCCTGCAGGCCTACGTGACGAGACCCGAGAACATCGTGCGCTGGCACTGGCGGGAGGGGGATGTGGCGATCTGGGACAACCGGGCCACGCAGCACTACGCCATCGCCGACTACGGGAACCAGCGCCGGCGGATGCAGCGGGTGACCACGGCGGGAATCCCGGTCGTGGGTCTCGACGGTCGGACCAGCCGGGCTCTCCAGGGGGACGCCAGCCGTTATTACCTCGAGGCCTGATTCCCGCCCATGGGCTTGGCCGCCACTGAAGCTCGCCGACGCCGCCTCGGGTAACAATGCAGGCGGCGGGGTTCGAGACCGCGCCGCCGGGCATTCCGAGGGAAGGGGATGGCGTCACCATGTCGTCACGACGAGCGAGTCACGACGAAGTCAAAACCTGGCGGGAGGACGGTTGGGTCCTGCTCGAGGGTCTCGTGGGCGCCGAAGAGATCGATGCCGTGGCCGAGGATCTCCGGGAAATCTTTCCGAGCGCCGAGGAGATCCACGCCGACCCCGAAGGCGTGTACGAACAGTGGAAGGGCCACCCGAAGGAGTCCGAGGAGGTCTTCGTGTGGCCCGACGAGGGCCCGGGTTTCCGCGCTGCCCAGCAGCGTTGGATGGCGGCGTTTCCGTTCCCGGGCAGCGGTGCGCTCAACCGCCTGTGCGTGCACCCCTCCATCGTCGACTTCGCCGAGCGGGCGCTCGGCAGCGACGACATCCGCCTGTACCAGGCCCATGCCAGTGCCAAGTACGCCGGCGTGACCAACTACGAGCAGCCCATGCACACCGATCGCAACCACTCGTGGCTCCCCGCCGGGAGCGAGGCGCCCTGGTGGAACCTCGAGGGGTTCCTCTACCTCACTGACGTCACCGAGGACGACAACCCCACCCGCTTGGTCTCGGTGCGCGACACGAGCCACGTCGACAACCCCTACGGCGTGGTCATGCCCCGAGGGGACCCCGAGGTCTATGCCGCCGAGCGACCCGCTCCGGGTGTCCGGGGCTCCTACCTCGCCTACCGTTCGGACTGTTACCACCGCGGCGCACCCTTCGGGTCCGGCACCGGAGCGCGCATCGTGGTGGCCGTCGCCTTCAAGCACGCAGCCGTCGACTGGATCAACTACGACACGCAGCAGAACCGCTCGACGAGCATCGAGTGGACCGTCTTCGCCGAGGGCTCGACGCCCCGTGAGCTCGAGCTCTTCGGCTGGCCCCCGCCGGGGCACCCGGTGTGGACCGACCGGCTGCTCGACCAGACGCAGCAGCGCTATCCGGCGCTGGACCTCGGTCCCTGGCGGGCCGAGCTCGGGTCGCCGTAGAGACGGAGGCCGCCCCCTAACCGGTGGGCGACGTTCAGGACTTCGAGAAGCCTTGGGCGATGCGGTCGCCGATCTCCTTGTCGACCTTGCGCCAGTACTCGAAGGCACGCTCGAGGACGGGCGCCGATACGCCGTCGCTGAGGTGTCCGACGACGTTGGCGACGAGCCGGTCGCGCTGCCGCGTCGTCCAGCACGTCGCGCACCAGCGTGCCCGGCTGACCCCAGTCGTCGTCGTCGGAGCGGAGTGTGTAGGCGGAGTGGACGAACTCCCCGTCGGCCTCCCATTTCTCCGCGTAGGGGTACCGCTTTGGGTCAGCCTTCGGGCCGCCCTTGGAGTTCGGCGCGTAGACGGGGTCGGAGACCTTCTGCACACGCATCGCCCCGTCCTTGCTGTAGCTGTGCACCGGCGCCCGGGGCGCATTGACCGGGATCTGCTTGTAGTTCACCCCGATCCGGGCCCGGTGGGCGTCGGCGTACGAGAAGATCCGGCCGAGGAGCATCTTGTCCGGGCTGACACCGATTCCGGGCACGAGGTTGTTGGGTTCGAAGGCGGCCTGCTCGATCTCGGTGTGGAAGTCGGTCGGGTTGCGGTCGAGGGTCAGGCGACCCACCTCGTGCAGCGGGTAGTCCGCGTGCGGCCAAACCTTGGTGAGGTCGAAGGGATTGAAGCGATAGGTCCGCGCCTCCTCGAACGGCATGAGCTGCACCCGCAGCGTCCAGCTCGGGAACTCTCCCCTCCCGATGGCATCGAACAGGTCACGGCGGTGGTAGTCGCCGTCAGCGCCCGCGAGGCGGTCGCCCTCTGCCTGCGTCAAGAACTCGATGCCCTGGTCGGTCTTGAAGTGGTACTTGACCCAGAAGCGCTCGCCGGCTGCGTTGACCCACATGTAGGTGTGGCTCGAGTAGCCGTTCATGTGGCGCCAGGAGCGGGGGATGCCGCGGTCGCCCATGAGCCACGTCACCTGGTGGGCCGACTCAGGTGACAACGTCCAAAAGTCCCACTGCATGTCGTGGTCGCGCAGGTCGGAGTCGGCCCGTCGCTTCTGGGAGCGGATGAAGTGCTGGAACTTCATTGGGTCTCGGACGAAGAAGACGGGCGTGTTGTTGCCGACCATGTCGTAGTTGCCCTCGGACGTGTAGAACTTCGAGCGCGAAGCCCCGCGGGTCGCGCCAGGTGTCCGGGCTGCCGCGCTCGCCGGCCACTGTGGAGAAGCGGATGAGGGTGTCGGTCGTCGTGCCCGGCTGGAACACCGCGGCCTTGGTGTACCCGCTGACGTCCGCCGTGACCTCGAAGTGGCCAAAGGCGCCACCGCCCTTGGCGTGGGGCTGGCGTTCCGGGATGCGTTCCCGGTTGAAGTTCGCCATCTGCTCAATGAGGTAGTGATCCTGCAACAGGATCGGTCCGTCGGGGCCAACCGTGAGCGAGTGCTCGTCGCTCGGAACCGGGACCCCCGCATCGGTGGTCGTGGGCTTGGGACTCTCGTTGGCCATGGCTCCACCCTCCTCCATCTTGCGGCGTCAAGACTCACCCTATGGGGGTGGACGCGGCGCCTCGCCCGACACTCGAACACGGGGGTTTCGCGAGCGGGCGGTCAGACCCGGAGCTCGGCCCGGACGCGATAGCGGTCTGTGTACTCCTTGAACTCCTCGGCGAGGCCGGGGTCGGTTGGCCAGCGCCGCGGCGAGCATCTTGGTGATGAGGATCCGGCCGAAGGTGGAGAGGTCGGCCTCGGCTTCGCAGGCGCCGAGGTAGACCGCGAGCGGCTCGCGGAAGCTGTCGCTCCCGAAGTCGTCGGAACCGGCCGACTTCACGGCGGCCGCGACGACCGATTCGGGCGAGAGCGAGAGGAAGGTCAGTCCGAACCGCTCGACCCGGGCGCCGACCCCGTTCAGGGCGCGCAGGGGAGGGGGCGGAGCTCGGAGTCGCGCCACGTGGAGGTGACGTCGCTCAAGCGGACACCTCGACGACCGTCCGGCCGACGCTGCGCCGCTCCTCGTGGTCGTCCAGGGCGGCGCCCGCTTCCTCCATGGTGACCCGGCGGCCCACATGGGGACGGATCAGATCCTTGTCCAGCATGCGGAGGAGGTCGTCGTGGATCTCGTCGGCGACGTCGCGACCGAAGGGGTTGAAGCCGAACCGGCGCATGCCCGGATCGACCGATTCCGCCCAGGCCACCATGACGCACACGATGTCGATGTTGCCGATGCAGCCCATGCGCAGTGGGCGCCCGGTCATGCCGTTGGCGTCGTCGTCGGCGAACCCCACCGCCAGGTAACGACCGCCGTGCGCCGTGCAGCGCCACGAACGCTCGACGAAGTCGCCCCCCGTCAGGTCGTAGACCACGTCGGCGCCGCGGTCGTCGGTCGCGCGCAGGACCGCCTCGACGAAGTCCTCGGCGGTGTGGTCGACGACCTGGTCGGCGCCGAGCCTGGTGCACAGCGCCCCCTTCTCGGGACCGCCGGCAACGGCGATCACGGTGGCGCCGGCGGCCTTGCCCAGCTGGATCCCGGCCGTGCCCAATCCGCTGGCGGCGGAGTGCACGACCAGGGTCTGACCGGCGGCCAGGCGGCCGCGGCGAAAGAGGGCCAGGTGCGAGGTCTGGAACGGGAGGACGAAGGCGGCGCCCTCGGCGTCATCGAGCTGGTCGGGGGCGTCGAAGACCGAGACCGCCGGGGCGATGGCGAACTCGGCGATGCCGCCCAGCGCCGTCTTGGTGATGGCGACCACCCGCTGGCCGAGCCACCGCTCGGCTCCCGGGCCGGTGGCGTCCACCACGCCGCACACGTCCATGCCGAGGGTGAAGGGTGGCGGCGTGGGCACCGACACCAGGTTCCCCCGGCAGCGGTCGATGTCGTTGAAGTTCAGCGACGCCGCCCCGACCTTGACGCGGACCTCACCCGCCTCGGGCTCGGGGCGCTCGATCTCGCGAACGGCGAGCACCTCTCCCGGCCGACCGTGCGCCGTGACCTGCAAGGCTTTCATCCGCGGACCCCCGATTGCTCCCTCTGGCTGGACGGTCAGTGTCCCACGCCCCCCACGGGCGTGCCACCGTTGCTCAGCGCGAGCGGGCGATGGCCTCGGCGAGCACCGAGCCCGTCGTCCGGTTGTTCATGTAGGGCTGCGGGTCGTGCGCCCGGTGGCCGTTGTCGACCAGACGATCGACGACGCGGTCGCCGAAGACGCGGGAGAGCCGGGGCTCGGCGCAGGCGTGGTCCCCCACGGCGGCGATGTTGACCCAGTGCTCGACCGAGCCCGGCCAACGGGGGGCTCCGTCCTCGTCGCGCTGGACCATCGTCTCGACGAGCAGCGACGACCCGAGCGGGGAGCCCAGGGTGATGAAGGTGTCGATCTCCCACTCGGGGTGGGCCACGAGCGCGTTGTACCCGACGATGGTCCCCAGGGAGTGGGCAACGATGATGCGGGTGTCGGGCTGCACCGTCTCGGCCACCCGGCGCTGCACGCCCGCTTGGAGGTCGGGCTTGGTCATCAGCATGCCGACCAGGTCGACCGTGCGGTCGAAGGTGGCCTTGCCCGCGGCCTGCGACAACGAGGCGAGCACGTCGTCGCCGAGGGTCTCGTGGAGCATGTCGGCCACCCCGGCGCGGGTCGCCTCGTCCGGCGCCCCGTCGGTCTCGGGGTCGCGGCGGAAGAGATCGCCGTAGAAGGAGACGGACACGTCGTCGGGCTCGATGTCGGTGCCGGCGGACCAGAGGCCGTCGCGCAAGGCGGGGACCCAGCGGGCGTGGAGCTCACGAGGTCCCCACAACTCGTTAAAGGCGCCGTGGACGAGCACGATGAGGGCCATGCGACCAGCCCGCTACGCGTGCCGCACGTGGGCGTAGCGGGCCGCGATCAGCTGGCCGATCAGCGTGTAGCCCGCCGTGTGCGGGTGGATGTCGCCCCGAGCGCAGAACCAGGTCAGCGCACAGACGGCGGCGACCGGCACGGGGATCGTCCCGTAGGTCTTCGTGGTCACGGTCCGGGTCAACGACCCGTAGGCCCCCGTGGCCGCGGTCACGTCCACGAAGAACCCGCCGGACGCGGCGTACGCCTTGGCCAGCGCCGGGTTGATGAGCGACTTCAAGGCGGTCACCGACAGCTTGGCCAGCGACACCGTGGACGTTGCGGGCGTCTTGGAAGGCCAGACGTATCCGCCCAGGATCACGTCGGGGTAGGTCGACCCGACGATCGGGACCCCCGGCCCGGCCGCACTTCGCAGGTCCGACGCGATGGTCGTGACGTTGGTGCCGATGGTCTTGACGGCCGTCAGGACGCAGCCGAGCGGATTCGGCTTGAGCGCGCACGGGACCACGTCGTTGCCGCCGATGGAGACCGTGATGAGCCCGATGTGGCCGCGGTGCGCGGTGAGGAAGGCGTCGGCCGCGGCGATCTGCGTCGACGTGGGGTAGGTCCTCCCCCCGGCCGTGTGGGGCAGCACGTCGGGGCAGCCGACGGAGTCGAGCAACGATGTGGTGGTGGCACCGCCACACCCGAAGTTGACCAGCGTCAGGTGCGTCTTGGCGGCGACGTAGCTCGTATAGCCGGGCGTGGCTCCGAGCGTCGGTTGGTATCCGACCGAATAGGAGTCGCCCAACGAGACGTAGTACGTGGTCGCCGGCGTACGGGCCTGCGCCGCCCCCGGGAGGGCGAACGCTGCCAGCGCGAGCGCCAGCGCCATCGCAGCCGCGGCGAGGACGGCGAGGGCCGGTACCCGGATCGGCATGGTCCCATGTTGTCCCATGGGCGCCTCCCGTCGCCGTCAACGCCCGCACGGGCACCCAGCCCCTTTGGTGAGGAGCGAGTTACGGTTCCTCTCCGAGGAAGAGTTACGGTTCCTCTCCGAGGAAGTGGAGCGCCCAAAGCCCCGGACCGGCGACGCTCAGGCGCTCTGGCGCCGTTCGCGCCTCGGCACGAGCGAGTGGTACGAACCGAGCAACAGCCCCGTCGCCGTGGCGTCGAGCGGCGGGCCTAGGTAGTACCCCTGGGCCAGGCCACAGCCCAAAGCCCGCAAGCTTTCGGCCTGCTCGGGCTGCTCGACCCCTTCGGCGATGGCCTGGTAGCCGAGCGTCCGGGCCAGCTGCACGATCGCAGCCGCCAAGCCGCGCGAGTCGACGGCCGACCCGAGGGCCTGGACGAAGGACTTGTCGATCTTGACGATGTCGACCTGCAGCCGGTCGAGGTGTGAGAACGACGAGTAGCCCGTGCCGAAGTCATCCAGGGCGATGCGCACGCCATGTCGCCGAAGCTCGGTCAGGTTGTGCACGGTGGCGTCGTTGTCGCTGAGCATCGCGCTCTCGGTGATCTCGAGGATCAACGAGTGGGCATCGAAGCCGCACTCGTCGAGCTGAGCGACGATCCGGTCGGACAGCGACGGCTCGGTGAGCTGGCGGGCCGAGAGGTTCACGCTCATCGTCAGATTGGGATGGCCGAGATGTTCGTTGCGCCACCGCCGGGCCTGCCGGCACGCCGTGCGCAGCACGAAGGAGTCGATCTCGCCGATGAGACCCAGCTCCTCGGCCAGCGGCACGAACACGCCGGGCGGGACGGGCCCGCGGGTCGGGTGCGACCAGCGCACCAGTGCCTCGAGTCCGACGACCCGGTCCGCGTAGAGGTCGATGATGGGCTGGTACTGCACGGCGAGATCGCCGTCGGCGATCGCCGCCCGGAGCCCCTCTTCCAGCTCGAGGCGCGCCAACACCGAGGCGTGCATCTCGTCGTGGTACACCTCAGAGCGATCCTTGCCGAGGGACTTGGCCTTGTACATGGCGATGTCGGCATTGCGGAGGAGCCACTCGCTCGTCGCGCCCTCCTCGGTGAAGGCAATGCCGATGCTGACCGCCGAGCTGACGGACTTGGTCCCGAGCCGGACGGGCGGTCGCAACGCAACGAGGATGCGCTGGGCCAGTGCCGTGATGGCCTTCTCGGACCGCACGTCTTCGATCAGCACGGCGAATTCGTCGCCGCCCAGGCGCGCCGCCGTGTCCGACGGGCCGAGGCACCCGACCAGAGTGGTGGCCACCCGCCGCAGCAGCTGGTCCCCCTCGCCGTGGCCCAGGCTGTCATTGACCGTCTTGAAGTCGTCCAGGTCGAGGAACAGCACCGCGAGTTGGGAGCCCGTGCGCTCGACGCGCAACAAGGCGTGGTCCAGCCGGTCCTGAAAGAGCGCCTTGTTGGCCAGTCCCGTCAAGGAGTCGTGGAAGGCCCGGTAGGCCAGTTCCTCCTCCAGGCGCTTGTGCTCCGTGACGTCGCGGAAGCTCCACACCCGCCCCACCGTCTTGCCGTTCACCCTCTGTGGCCGCGAATGACGCTCTACGACGCGGCCATCCTTGAACTCGAGAGTGTCGAAGCTCTCGATCTCGGGCTTCGCATACAGCTCCTCCACTTTGGCCGCGAACGCCTCTGGGTCGGCCATCTGGTCGAGGAGGACCGCCAGCGCATGCTGATCGTCATTGACGTTGAGGAGGTCGTCGGGGAGTTGCCAGATTTCGGCGAAGCGCCGGTTGACGCTGGTGATCTTCCCGGCGATGTCGACGACCAGGATCCCGTCCGCCGTGGAATCGAGCGTGGCGGTGAGGAGCGAGAGGGCCTCGCTCAGTTCGGTCTCGGCGGACACCTGCGCGGTGGCGTCGAGGGCGGAGATCACCAGACCCTCGACCGTCGGGTCGTCCAGCAGGTTCACGATGCTCAGTTCGAAGGGGACGGTGGTGGCAGCGTCATGGCGCAGCAGGCCGACCCGGACGGTCGTCGGGTGGGCCGACGTCGCGCCCTGCCTCGCCGCGTCCAGGGCAGCCGAAAACTCGGTGCGGTCGCTCTCGGCCACGATGTTGACCAGCGGTCGATGCTCGAGAAACTCGGGATCGTGTCCGAGAAGCCGCGTGATGGCGCCCGACACCGACTCGAGGACCCCATCCGCGGAGACGAGCATGATCACCGATCCGGCGTTGTGCACGAGAGAGCGGAAGCGCGCCTCGTGTCCGCTCGCGAGCTCGAAACGGCGCCGGTCCGTGAGGTCGCGCAGGCACAGGAGAATGACGGGCTCGCCGGACCACTGCATGGTCGTCCCGACGATCTCGACCAGTCGCCAGCCCGACGCCGCGTTGATGCGGATCTCAATGGGCGTGCCGACCTCTCTGTCCTTGTCCTGGATGGTGGTTAGCGAGCGCAGCACGAATTCATGGTCGTCGGGATGGACCAGATCGAGGCCTGACTGGCCCTGCCAATCGACCAGCGAGCGCTCGAACATCCGCTCGGCCGACCGGTTGCCCCACACGATCCTGCCGGCTCCGTCGACCACGACGATCCCGTCGGGCAGGTGCAAGAAAACGTGGCCCAGAAAGCTGACGTCGTCGAACGGGGTCGAGGTCGAGGTCGTCGTCGGGGTCGCCGTCGGCTCCCCCACGGGTTGGGCCCTTCCCGTATCCGTCATGTCTCGCGTTTCCCTCGCCCCGGCACGCGGTCGCGATGCGAAACGTGCTTCAGCACCGTGCGGCTCGCTGTTGGCGCCAACCCATATGGGCAATTTCGGCTGGTCCGGAGCGGACGCCGGTTGCCATTTGGTTGCACGGTCGAGGATCGCCGAGGATCGCCGAGGGGAGCCGAGCCGCCTGCCCTCGGGCCGTTCGGGATCGAGTCGCGCCGTCCTATTGCTTGGCCATGATCACCCGCAGGCGGTCCTCGGGATGGACGAGGTGGTCCGTACTCTCCTGGTCGACGTCATGTGGCGGTGCGGCGCGACGGGCGGGTGAGTGCCCTGTGCAGCGAGCGGGTGCCGATGGGGCGCGCGCTGACGTGCTCGGGCCGTTCGGGGTGCAGGCGCGCCGCCACCGCGCCGTAACGGGCGGCGAGCGGCGAGGCGGTGACGCCGTGCAGCAGCACGCTGAGCGCGACGGTCAGCGTCACGGCGGCCAGGACGACCTTGGCGTCGGCCGGGGCGAGGGTGTCGACCGCGATGAGGCCGAAGACGACGCTGGCCAGGCCGCGCGGGCCGAACCAGCCGACGAAGGCGACGGTGGCCCGGTCGAGGCCGGTGCCCGTCAGGGCGAGCGCGACGGCCACCATGCGCACCGCCGTCAGGGCCAAGACGGCGAAGACCACGTCGCGCCACGTGGCGTCGTCGATCCCCGGGATCAGCATGACGGCGCCGAAGAGGAACCAGACCAGCAGCGACATCAGCGTTCCCGTCTCCTGGGAGAACTCGAGCAGCTCGTCGTCGTGGTGCGGGAACACTGTCCCGAAGGCCATGCCGGCCACGAAGGCGGCCACGAACCCGTTGGTGCCGGCGAGCACCGACGAGGAGTAGGCGAAGAGCGCGAGGGCGAGCACGGCCAGCGGCTGCATGCCCGGTGCACTCCACCGGTGCTTGCGGGCCTGGGCCAGCAGCACGGCGCCGAGGAGCCCGACGCCGACACCGATTGCCGCGCCACCCACGAGGTCGACGACGGCGGCGGCGGCGGAGGAGGCGCCGTGGACCGCCTCGGCCGTGGCCGCACCGGCGAGGAAGAGATTGACGAAGGGCGTCGCGATGCCGTCGTTGAGGCCGCTCTCGACGTTGAGCACGCGGCGCACACCGGCCGGGACGCGGTCGTCCTCCATGATCGAGGCGCCCAGCGCAGCGTCGGTCGGCGCCACGATGGCGCCGATGGCGGCGGCCACCCAGAGCCCGGCGCCGGAGAAGAGCCCGGCGGCGAGCGCGGCGCCGGCTCCGATGGAGAGGGGCAACCCGATCCCCAGGAGCCGGACGGGCAGCGCCAGGTCGGCCCGCAGCTGGCGGGCGTTGACCCGTGAGGCGTCGGCGAAGAGCACGAGGGCGAGCGCGATCTCCGCCACGGCGCGGATGACCGACGAGTGCAGGTCGAGGTGGACGAGGGTGACGGGGCCGTGGGTGACCACGAGACCGAGCACGACGAACGCGAGGGGGGCCGACACGTTCCAGCGTTCGAGGCGGGCCGAGACCAGTGCCCAGGCGACGACGCAGGCGGAGACGACGGCGAGAGCGGCGAGGTTGAGGTCGTGGGCCATGGAGGTCGGGCGGGGCGTGAGCCGGGCAGCGGGTGTCCCGGTGTCATTGTCGACGGTGGCATCGAGGCAGGTCAGAGCCGAAGGTCACGACCTCGCGGGTGGGGCACGGCCGGGGGGGCGGCAGTTGCGCGACAGTGCTGGGCAGGTGCGCGGCGGGTGCGAGGCAAGTGCCGCGCAGGTGCTGGGCGCCCTATCCCAGCGCTGGTCAGGGCATTCCGGCTAAACAGGGAGTTGCAGGGGCGGGTTGCTCGCCGACCCAAGGACCAACCAGAAGGAGATTCTCGTGCTCGCTTCCAGCTACCCGGTGCTCGATGCCTTCCTCACCATTCTGTACTTCTTCCTCTTCTTCATCTGGATCTACCTGCTGATCATGGTGTTCATCGACATCTTCCGCAGCCACGACCTGAGCGGCTTGGCCAAGGCGCTGTGGGTGATCTTCATCATCATCCTGCCGTTCTTGGGCGTCTTCGTGTACCTGATTGCCCGCGGCGGCAAGATGCACGAGCGGGCAGCCCAGGAGGCGGCGCAGCAGCAGAAGGCCTTCGACCAGTACGTGCGCCAGACGGCGGGGACGCCGGGGGACACCACGGCCGACCAACTGGCCAAGCTGGCCGATCTCAAGTCCCAGGGCGTGCTCAGCGACGAAGAGTTCCAGGCCCAGAAGGACAAGATCCTGGCCAACTAGGCAGAGTGCTCGTCCGTCACCGAGAGCAACGCGACGGTGGCGGCGCCGGACGACAAGGAGCCGGAGGCCCCTCGGGCTGCTGAAGCGGCGGCGAGCGAGACCGGCAGCGACGCAATGTCGCAGCGCTTGGCCACGCGCTACGGACAGGATGTCGGGTCACCGCTGTCGTGGCGGACCATCGTCAAGAGGTCGGTCGTCGTGGTGGTGGCCGGCATCACCATCTACCTCGTCTTCCCAAGCCTCACCGAGGTCTTCGACTCCTGGCCCAAGTTGACCTCGCTCGACCCGGTGTGGTTCGCCTTGGCCGTCGTCCTCGAGGTGGCGCACTTCACCTGCACCATCGCGCTCCAGCGGATGGCGCTGCAGACCAAGGCATGGTTCTCCGTGGCCACGTCGCAACTGGCGGGAAACGCCATCAGCCTTATCGTGCCGGGCGGGGATGCCTTCGGGGCGGCGACGCAGATCCGGATGCTCACCACTGCGGGGAACGACACGACGAGCGCGGTCAGCGGCCTCACGGCCTTCTCGCTGCTGGGCGTCGGTGGCCTGCTGGCCCTGCCGATCTTCGTCCTGCCCGCCATCCTGGCCGGCACGCCGATCGCCGACGGCTTGCAGCACGCGGCGCTCCTCGGCATCGCCGCCTTCGTGCTCTTCGCCGGCTTCTGCGCCCTGGTGTTGGCGACGGACGGTCCCGTCCGATGGGCGGGGGCCGTCGTGCAGAGCGCGCGCAATCGGATCAAGCGGAAGTCGGCGCCTTTGACCGGCCTGCCGGACCGGCTGGTCTACGAACGCGACCGCATCCGGCACGTGCTGGGCAAGCGCTGGAAGGGCGCCGTCCTTCTCAGTACGGGGAGGCTCGCCTTCGACTTCGGGACGCTGCTGGCGACGCTCCGCGCCACGGGCGCCAAGCCCAATCCCTCGCTCGTGCTGGTGGCCTACGCGGTGGCCGGCCTGCTCGCCTTGCTCCCCTTCACGCCGGGTGGCCTGGGGGTCGTCGAGGCCGGGCTGAGCGCGCTTCTCATCCTGGCCGGGGTGCCGGGTGGCGACGCCGTGGTAGCCACGCTCGGCTACCGCATCATCTCGTACTGGCTGCCGATCGTCGTGGGACCGTTCGCGTATCTCGCCTTCCGGTTGCGGTACGGGCCACCGGGGGGTGGCGGTGCGGGTGCCTCCGGTGGGCCGGCCTTGGCGGCCGGTTGAGCGCTCGCAGGCGTTGGCGGTGGGCGGCGTCGGCGGTGTGCGGCGTCGGTGTGTACGGCGTCGGTGTGTACGGCGCCGGCGCCGGGGCAAGGTTTTCGAAACTATCTACCAATCGGTTTAGTGTTCTGAGAAACTTCCCAATCCGCAGGACACCAGGCACACGCGTCCCGCGCCCAGCCACCGCGCGCTTCGACCGCATAGCCGGCGAGCGCCTCGGGCGCCTTACGAACCGATGACCTGTTCACCGAAGGCGGCGAGCGTCTCGGGCGGAGCGAAGTCGCAGAACCACACGTAGACCCGCTCGACCCCGCGCTCGGCCAGCGACCCGAAGTACTCGACCAGCTCCGGCCCCGTGCCGACGACGGGGATGTTGCCGAAGCGGCGGCGGGCAGTCGCCGCGATCTCGTCTCGTTGCGCACCGGAAGCGCCGGAAGCGACGAACGCGACCTGCACCTGCAACGAGCAGCGCGCCCGGCCCGTGCGGCCGCGCATCTCGTCGAGCTTGTCGAGGATGCCGACGTGGACGTTCCACCAATCGGCGTGGGCCGCGACGAGCTCCATTGTCCGTCTGCCCGCGCCTCCGATGACGATCGGGATGGTGCCGAGCGGTCCGGGCTGTTGCTGTGCCCGGCGCAGCGTGAAGTACTCGCCCTCGTAGTCGACGGTCTCGCCGGCCCACAGCGCTTTCACGATCTCGAGCGTCTCCCTGAGCCGGCCCACCCGGACCCGTGGCTCCGTCGACCCGACGCCAAAGGTCTGGAGCTCGCTGGCCACCGATCCCCAGCCGATGCCGAGCTCGAACCGCCCGTGGGAGGCGTGGTCGAGCGAGACCGCCGCGCGGGCCAGAACGGCCGGGTGCCGGAACGAGTCACACAGCACGAGGGACCCGACCCTCAGCCGGTCGGTGCGCGAGGCGAGCCAGGCGTTGGTGATCATGGCGTCGAACATGGGCGACGACTCGGCCAGGGGCGGCGCGAGGTGGTCCATGCCGGCCACGCCTCCGAATCCCGTCCGCTCGGCGGCCTGCGCCCGCTCCACCAGCTGTTCCATGCTCAGGCGCATCTGGGGGAGGAACACCCAGAACTCGAGGGGGGCGGCCATGGGTCCCAGAGACTACGGGCAAATCGCCGGTCCGCCCGGACCAGCGTCACCTTGCTCCGACCGGGAGACATGCCAGAATCCAACAGCCATGTACGAGGGCACGTGGGAATCCGTACGCACCCACCAGGTGCCCGTCTGGTACGACGACGCGAAGTTAGGGGTCTTTCTGCACTGGGGCCTCTATTCAGTGCCGGGCTGGGCACCGCGCGTGCCAGACATCCAGGAGTTGCTCGTCAAGGATGGACCCAAGCGGATGCTGCGGGAGAACCCCTACGCCGAGTGGTACCTCAACACCATGCAGATCAAGAGCAGCCCGACCCAGCGGCACCACGTCGAGGTCTACGGGGATGACTACCCTTACGAGCGGTTCGTCAAGGTGTTCAACGACGCCTCGGCCGGGGCCAACCTCGACGCCATCGCCGAGCTCTGCCGCGCTGCCGGTGCCCGCTACGTGGTGCTCACCACCAAGCACCACGACGGCTTCGCCCTGTGGCCTTCGGCCGTCAGGCACCCGAGGAAGGGGCCGTACCACGCCGAGCGTGACCTCGTGGGCGACCTGACCGAAGCCGTGCGGGCCAGGCACATGCGCATGGGCCTCTATTACTCGGGCGGCTACGACTGGCCCTACAACAATGCGGTCCTCTCCAAGGCGGCCGACGCCGTGCTCGCCGTCCCCTACGGCCGCGAGTACGTCGATTACGTCACCGCGCATTGCCGAGAGCTCATCGACCGGTACCAGCCCTCCGTGTTGTGGAACGACATCTCGTGGCCGAGCGGCGGCAAACTGGCCGAGCTCTTTGCCTACTACTACAACACGGTCGAGGAGGGAGTCGTCAACGACCGGTGGCGCGAGCCGAACATCCCTCACAACGGCGCCGCTGACGCGCTGCGTGCGCGCCGCCGGCGCGCTCCTGCAGTGGTTCTGGCCGGTCATCCCCGCGCGCAACAAGCGGTTGACGTTCTCTAGCCCCAGGCACTGCGACTTCCGGACACCCGAGTACGACGTCCTGCACACCGTGTCGGAGCGCAAGTGGGAACTGGCCCGCGGCGTCGGGCATTCCTTCGGCGCCAATCGCCACGAGCGTCCCGAGGACATCATCACCGACACCGAGCTCATCCAGTTGTTCTGTGACGTCGTGTCGAAGAATGGAAATCTTCTCATCGGTGTAGGCCCGCGGCCCGACGGGACCATCCCCGAGGAGCAGCAGGCGCCGCTGCGCGGGCTGGGTGAGTGGCTGGTCGCCAACGGCGAGGCCATCTACGGCAGCCGGCCCTGGGTCATCACCGAGTCGGTCACCACGGAGGGGACGCCGGTGCGCTTCACCAAGAGCGGCGAAGGCGTCTATGCCCTCGTGTTGGGGATGCCCGCCTCGAGGCGCATCACCGTGCGCGCGCTCGAGGGGTCGCGCGTGCGCCGCGTCCGCCTGGTCGGGTCCTACGAACGGCTCGAATGGTCCGCCGACGGTGGCGAGCTCACGGTGACGCTGCCCGAGCGCCTCCCCTTGTCCGCCGCCACCGCGTTGGACCTCGGGACCGAGGTGCGGGCGCGGCTGAGCGCCCCGGCGTAACCAAACGCGCATAGGGTTCCCCGCCGTGCTTCTGGATCTGTTCCTCGTGGGTCTCGTCGTGACCCTGGAGCCGATACCGCTTACCGCGATGATCCTGCTGCTGGCGTCCGAGCGTGGGCTGTTGAAGGGCCTCGGGTTCACGCTCGGTTGGCTGTTCACGCTGGTCGTGATCGTGGCCGTGACCGTGCTGATCACCGGCGGCAAGCCACTCGCCCCGCAAAGTGCGCCCTCGACGGCCGCGCTGGCCGTGAAGCTGGCCTGTGGCGTCGCGCTGGTGCTCATCGCCGCACGCCGGCGCGCCCGTCCCGCCCGCACGGAGCAGAGAAAGCAGCCCCGGTGGATGTCGAGCATTGACCGCATCAACCCCCTCGCCGCAGCGGGGCTCGGCTTCCTGCTCCAGCCCTGGGTCCTCGTGGCGGCGGGCGTGGCCACCATCACCCAAGCGCAGCTCTCGTCCGGCCTCGAGTACGTCGCCGTGTTCGCCTTCTGCGTGTGGTGCACCGCGAGCTATCTCCTTATGGTTTCCTACGCCGCCGTGCGCCCGGCTGAGGTCAAGAGCACCCTCGACGGATTGCTGCAGTGGATCAACACGCACACCGACCAGGCGATCGTGTTCCTCTCGCTGGGGCTCGGCCTCTATCTGATGGCCAAGAGCATCTACGGCCTCGTGACCTGAGCGCCGGGTATCCACCACGTCAAACCCCGTGATCGGTAGCGTCGACCGCGGAGGTGCGCACGATGTTTGCATACACGTGGCCGTTGCTGAGCCTGTTCTGGACGTTCCTGATCTTCGCGGGCGTCTTCTTGATGCTGTTCTTCATCATCTGGTGCTTCGTCGACAACTTCCGACGGCGCGACCACCACGGAGCGGCCAAGGCGGCCTGGACCATCATCATCTTGGTGATCCCCGTGCTCGGCGCGCTGATCTACATCATCGCCCGGCCCGCGGACGTCGCCCTCTCCACGTGATGCGAGGGCGACGGGTCGGCGCGGTCAGTCGCCCGTTGTCTCGAGCACGAGACGTCCGTTGTCGCCGAGCGTCACGTCCGGGATGTCGAAGCGCTCCGCCAGGAGCGCCGGCACCGTCTCGAACGGCACCTCGCTGACGGTGGATTCCCCACCGACCGGACGCTCCACGAGCACCGCCTGTTCGGAGACGAACAGCGAAAGGCATCGCTCGGGTCTGCGCACACCCGCCATGAGGCCCGTGACGAAGGGGGACTCGGGGTGTGTCGCGGTGTACCAGTTGTTGACCACGATGTCGACCGGCTGGGCGGGTTCGGGGACGAAGCCGTACATGTCGGTCCATGCCCCGTCCTGGAACACCTGGAGCACCAGCTCGGCACCGTCCTCGACCAGTCGGTAGCGCCAGCCCGACTGCTCCGATTCGGCGCCGATCTCGAAGGGCACAGGTTCGAGCAGCCCGCCGCCGCCGAAGCCCACGTCGGCCAGCCAGGTGCCTTCAGGGTCCGTCACCCGCAGCAGAAGGTGGTTGAGCGGGCGGGGCGAGCCCTCCGGGCCGAGGCGGACCCGGGCCAGCATGGGGCCGACGTCCATGTCGCCGAGCGACTCCAGCGCAGCCTTGAGGAGCAGATTGTGCTCGAAGCAGTAGCCGCCGCGGCGCCGAGTCACGAACTTGTCCTCGAGGTCCTCGACCTCGAGCGAGACCGGCGTGCCCGAGAACGGGTCGAAGTTCTCGAACGAGATGCTGGTGGCGTGGGCCCGGTGGACCTCGGGCAGACGCGGATGCGAGGCGCCGGCCAAACCGACGCGATCCAGATAGGCATCCAGCGAGGCGAGCGGTGGCACCGCACCAGGAGGGTACTCCGGTGCCCGCGGGCCGGGTTTCGGGGCGAACCATCGCCGGTCCTCCCGTGGGCGACAAGGCAATTTTCTCTTTGACGTCAGCGTCGAGGAAACTAGGGTGACAGCCCTCCCAAGGAACGCAGGAGCGCCGGACATGCAAAACCACCACCCCGGGATCGCGCAGTGTCACGACCTGATGTGGGTGGTCGAGTGCCCGGAGTGCCGCAGCGACACCGCCTCCACCGTGCCCATCGGGATCGGCATGCCGCTCCAGGACCGGCGCGGCCGGTGCGGGTCGCCGCCTCGTAGCCTTCGAGGTCTCAGCTGAAGCCGGTTCTGCGTTCCACGTGGAGCGATGCCCGAGAGCGCGAAGGGCCTTTCACCAGGGACCATGTGTTAACACCACTGCCGTTAACACCAGTGTGCCCGTCGAGTCGCCGGGATCAAGATGACGTGTTAACACTCGCGGTTTTGGGGCGTCCCGCGACCGCGCCAGACGGACCGCCCGATCAAGCCGCGGTCGCGCTGGAGGGGTTCCCGATGAGCTTGGCCGACATCTTCACGGCCTTGACGGCGCTCGTGGCCCCTGTCTGCAGCGCGGCCCCGATCACGATGACGATGATGCCGAACCAGAACGCGACGCTTCCCCAGCCCAGCATCAAGATCCCGAGCCGCCCCAACATGTAGGGGGGGGAGCACACCACCGCGCCGACCGCACCCCCGACCGCGCTGGCGGCGAGCTTGTCCCTCCGATTCCCGGTCTGCTTGATCCCGACGAGGCGGGCCGGCACGGCGAGGTAGCAGAACATCATGATGCCGACGACGACGCTCTGGGCGACGACGAAGCGCCAATGGCTCCACCGGGTGACGATCAGGGCCGAGTAGGAGAGCAGGAGGCCGACACCGCAGCCCCAGGCCAGGATGACCCGCCAGTGGCGCCGGGCCTGCCCGAACGCCGGGCGAATCATCGGTTTGCCTGGCACCGAGATGGCGAAGGCGAAGACCGCGTTGAGAAAGAAGCTGGCCGCCGTCAAGGCGGTGACCGCGAGCACGCACGGGATCAGGATCGGGCCAGTGAGGACGTGGAACGACTTGCCGTGCAGGGCATGGAGTTTCAGGTCGAGCAAGGCGAGCCAGATCCACATCGCGGGCACGATCTGGACCAGGGTGAGGCGCCAGTTGGTGAAAAGCAGCTTCACCCCCTGGAAGAGCATGAGGAAGGCGCCGACGATCAGTCCGAGCGGGGCCAGCCAACGGCGGCGCTGACTGAGATCGACGACGGCCTGTTCGACGGCCTTGTCGTCGCCGGTGCGGATGACATGGACCAGATGGGCAAACGCGGTCCCGACCCGCTCCCGCCGTGTGCCCCCGGACGCCGGCGCCGGAGCGGGGGTGGCAGAGGCCGAGGGCACGGCCGATGTCGATGTGCCGTCGGGTGTATCCCGGCCCTGGTAGTCCACCGTCACTGGTCGCCCTCTCGCCTCCCGCCGTCCCTGGAGATCCGGTCGCTTGAACGACTCCGCCATTGTGGACCCATTTTGGGGCAATCGCAGAACAGCGAGAACAGAACAGCCAGAACAGCACGAGGCGTCGGTTGGACCGACAACCGGATGTCGCGGCGGACATCGACCCCCCCAGCCTGTCCTCCGCCGATCGTTGGGCGTACCCTCGTACGAGGAGCGGCCGCCGTTGCGTGCCACCAGGAAGGCGAGACATGACGATCGAAAGTGTGATCCAGGAAGCGGACGGCGGCCCGATCCCCAAGGTGATCCACCACCTGAGCGATTCCGAGAGCAAGGAGAAGGGGAAGCAGGCGCGGGCCAAGGTGCCCCGGGACAGCCAGGCCGTCTTCCAGGTCGGGCCGGACCGGCCCGACCCCGTCGCGCTGCTCGAGGAGCAGGCGACGACGCGGGTCCCCGAGCTCGTCCCGATCCGCTACGGACGCATGCTGGTCTCGCCCTTCACGTTCTTCCGGGGCGCCGCGCTGATCATGGCGTCGGACCTCTCGACCACGCCCCGGTCGGGTCTGACGTCGCAGATCTGTGGCGACGCCCACCTCTCCAACTTCGGGGTGTTCGGCTCGCCGGAGCGCTCGCTCGTGTTCGACTGCAACGACTTCGACGAGACGTTGCCCGGCCCCTGGGAGTGGGACGTCAAGCGGTTGGCGGCGAGCGTCGTCGTCGCCGCCCGCGGGCGGGGCTTCTCCAAGCAGGTGCGGACCGAGGCCATCACCGGTCTCGGCCGGGTCTACCGCGAGGCCATACGGGAGATGTGCGGGATGAGCACCTTGGAGGTCTGGTACTCGCACATCGACATCGAGAACGTGCTCCAGCTGCTGCAGGCGCAGGCGACGACCACGGGCTCCAAGGCCGAGACGCACATGGCGGCGACAACCGGCAAGGTCGTGGCCAAGGCCCGGACCAAGGACACGATGAAGGCGCTCGACAAGCTGACCACCATCGTCGACGGGGAGCGCTGCTTCATCAGCGACCCGCCCCTCGTCGTCCCCGTCGACGAGCTGTTCCCCGAGTTGCAGCGGGCCGCCCAACTCGAGCTCTTTCACGACCTCCTGCGCCGGTACCGGGCCAGTCTGCCGACCGACCGGCGACACCTGCTCGAGCAGTACGAGTTCACCCAGCTGGCGCGCAAGGTGGTCGGGGTGGGCAGCGTCGGCACCCGGGCCTGGATCATGATGCTGCACGGACCCGATCCCGACGACATCCTGTTCCTCCAGGCCAAGGAGGCCGAGGCCTCGGTGCTCGAGCGCTTCACCAAGAAGAGCCAGTACGCCAACCACGGTGAGCGGGTGG
The DNA here is from genome assembly GCA_963838835.1 of uncultured Acidimicrobiaceae bacterium. Lineage (GTDB taxonomy): Bacteria > Actinomycetota > Acidimicrobiia > Acidimicrobiales > RAAP-2 > Bog-473. The sequence goes on along the minus strand of CAWITA010000023.1, from coordinate 746,678 downwards.
TCGCCGGCCAGCGCCTCATGCAGGCCGCCAGCGACATCTTCCTCGGCTGGCAGCGCACAGAAGGCCTCGACGGCTTACCCCACGACTACTACGTGCGCCAGCTCCAGGACTGGAAGGGATCCGTGGACATCGACAACGCCATCCCCGAGGGGATGAAGGCCTACGGGCAGCTGTGTGCCCATACCCTGGCCCGGGCCCACGCCCGCTCGGGCGACCGCATTGCCATCGCCGCCTACCTGGGCAACAACTCGACCTTCGAGAAGGCGCTCGCCAAGTTCGCCGAGACCTACGCCGACCAGAACGAGCGGGACTACGAAGCGTTCGCCGCGGCGTGCAAGAGCGGCCGGCTGCACGCCGAAGTGGGCGTGTAGCTGGTGGACGACCGGGATTATGACTTTTGACTCTGTTGGGCAACGGGGAGTGGGTGGGATTGCTACGGTGTCGCACGACGCCCGGCCGCAGCCGGGGTGAGGTCCAAATGACAACGACACAAGGAGCCTTCTGAATGCTTGCTTCGAGCTACCCGGTCCTCGACGCCTTCCTGACGATGCTGTACTTCTTCCTCTTCATCATCTGGATCTGGCTGCTGATCATGGTGTTCGTCGACATCTTCCGGAGCCGCGACATCGGGGGCGGGGCCAAGGCTCTGTGGTGCATCTTCGTGATCATCCTGCCCTTCCTCGGTGTCTTCGTGTACCTGATCGCGCGCGGTGGCAAGATGCAGGAGCGGGCCGCGGCCCAGGCGGCGGAGCAGCAGCAGGCGTTCGACGCCTACGTCAAGCAGGCGGCCGGGACCCCGGGGAGCAGCACCGCAGACCAGCTCTCGCAGCTCGCTGATCTCAAGGCCAAGGGCGTGATCACCGACGCAGAGTTCGAGGCCCAGAAGTCGAAGCTGCTGGCCAGCACCTGAACCAACTTCCCGCTTACGATTGCCCTCAAGGCCGCAGATCGGAGGAGATGCTATGACCATGGGACCAGTGAGCTACACGGTGATCGCGTTCCCGGGCAACCAATTCAACGGGAACATCGTCCCCGAGATCGGGAAGCTGGTGGCGAACGACGTCGTGCGCATCCTCGACCTGGTATTCGTCATGAAGGACGAGCAGGGTGACACGGTCAGCCTCGAATTCGACCAGATGGACGAGCTGGCGGGCTTCGGTGACATCGACGGCGAGGTCGGCGGCCTGGTCAACACCGAGGACCTCGACCACGTGGCCGCCAACCTGCCCGAAGGCAACTCCGCTCTCGTCATCCTTTGGGAGGATCTCTGGGCGAAGCCGCTGGCCGACGCCTTGCGCGGGTCGGGCGGGGTGCTCGTCGACAGCGCCCGCATCCCAGCCGACCTCGTCGAGGCCGCGTTCGCGGAGCTGGCCGAGGCCCTCAAGAGCTGAGAACCCACAGACCGAAGAGCGAAGGAGAACGACCATGCCGATGATGCGACGCCGACCAGTGATGCGGACCGTGGGAAGGACGGCGGTCATCGCCGGGACGGCCACGGTGGTCGCCGGTGGGGTGAACCGCCACCAGCAGAACAAGTACGCGCAGCAGGAAGCGGCGGCGCAGGCTCAGCAGGCCCCGCAGGCTGCCGACGTAGCGGCGCCGGAGGCCGCGGCGGACGATTCCGACGAGCTGATCAGCAAGTTGAAGGAGCTCGCCAACCTGAAGGATCAGGGGATCCTGACCGAGGCCGAGTTCAACGACCAGAAGGCGAAGATCCTGGCCCAGATGTCCTGAGGCCTGGAGATACTCAGCGCCTGCTACGGCTGGCGCATCTCTCGGAAAGCGGTGATCCTTGGTGGTTGCCGCTTTTCGCGTCCGCAGGCGGTCTCGGCGGGCGCGATCCGTGGCGTTTCAGGCACGAGACGACGGGTTCGTCCATGAATCCTTGACATGCCCGTTGAATCCTGCTGCGATACGGCAGGGTAGATCGGGGTTGCCATACCGATGCCGAACGGGGAGGGTCAATGAGCACGTCAACCTTCGTCGATGACGACGTCGCCCAGCTCCACAAGCTCGGCTACGCGCAGGAGCTGCGGAGGAGGATGAGCGGCTTCTCCAACTTCGCCGTTTCCTTCACCATCATCTCGGTGCTGTCGGGGTGCCTCACCCTCTACTACTTCGGCATGACGTACGGCGGCCCGGTGGTGATCGTGTGGGGCTGGATCATCGTCGGCGCCATGACGCTGCTTGTCGGCCTCGGGATGGCCGAGATCGCATCGCGCTACCCGACGGCGGGCGGCCTGTACTACTGGGCGGCCAAGCTGGCGGAGAACAACTCCGCCGCCTGGAGCTGGTTCACCGGGTGGTTCAACCTGCTGGGCCAGGTGGCCATCACGGCCGGCATCGACTTCGGGTTCGCCACCTTCTTCACCGTCTTCTTGAACCTGACGACGAACTTCCCCGACACCACCGGTTGGGTGCTGACCGTGTACGGCTGCGTCCTCATCGCGCACGGCCTGATCAACAGCTTCAGCGTGCGGGTGGTGGCGTTCCTCTCCAACATCAGCGCGTGGTGGCACATCCTCGGCGTGCTCACCATCGCCGTCGTCCTCTTCTTCGTCCCGAGCCACCACGCCTCGGCCTCGTTCGTCTTCACCAAGTTCGAGAACCAGTCGACGCTGGGCGTGCCCTGGTTCGTCTTCATGATCGGCCTCCTGATGGCGCAGTACACCTTCACCGGGTACGACGCCTCCGCCCACATGTCGGAAGAGACGCACACCGCCGACCTCTCGGCGCCGCGGGGCATCGTCAGCTCCATCGGCATCTCACTGATCGCCGGCTGGATCCTGATTCTGGCCATCACCTTCGTGATCCCGACCAACCCCAAGGTCTACGCGGCGACGGCGTCACAACTCGACGCCCCGGTGTTGATCTGGACCGCCGCGCTGTCGCGAGTCGGTGCCGAACTGCTGCTGTTGATCGCCGTGGTGGCCCAGTTCTTCTGCGGCATGGCCTCGGTGGCGGCCAACTCGCGGATGCTGTTTGCCTTCAGCCGCGACGGTGCCGTCCCGGGTCACCGGTGGTGGCACCGGATCAACCCACGCACCCGGACGCCCACCAACTCCATCTGGTTCTGCGTCGTCTTCTCCTTCCTGCTTGCCGTGCCGGTCTTGTGGAGCTCGGTGGCCTATGCGGCCGTGACGTCGATCGCCACCATCGGGCTCTACATCGCCTACGTGTTGCCCACGCTGTTGCGACGCATCAAGGGGAAGAGCTGGGAGGGCGGCCGCTGGTCGCTCGGCAAGTGGAGCCCGCTCGTGGGCTGGGTCAGCATTGCCTGGGTCGCCTTCATCTCGGTGCTCTTCATGCTCCCCGAGGTCAACTTCAGCACCATCAACCGTGACAACTTCAATTACGCTCCGGTGGCGGTCGGCGTCGTCCTGCTGTTCTCGGGCGGCTACTGGTTGATCAGTGCCCGCAAGTGGTTCACGGGCCCGCGGTCCCAGGGCGACGAGGCGCAGCTGAAGAACATCGAGGCGGAGTTCGACACCATCGAGCGCGAGCTCGAAGAGGTGGACTGAGCCCACCCCGGGCCCGTCTGACCCCGGTCGCCTCCGCGGCGTGTTGCCGCCCCCTGAGCCAGTCGGGACAACCGGGCATCTTGTGGGCCTTCCCCGGCTCATCAGGCGGGAGGAGCCGAGCCCCCAAACCGAGGTCCGGCCGGTAACGTAAACCCGATGTGGCCGGACGACAGCGGTGGCGGGGACGCCTTGGACCGCGTCGCCTCGGCCGCGGTTGCACGTGCCTGAACTGCGGGGAGCCGGTGTGGTGAGCGTGCAGGAGCCTCCGCCGGCCCGGTCGGGGTCACCGGACCCCGGACCCTCGCCACGGGGGAGTTGGTGGTGGGTACCGGGCGCCATCACGGTGATCACGATCGCCAGCGTCATCGTCGTGACGCTCTCGCAGCTCCACCCGAGCCTGCTCTTCACCAATACGACGACCACGGGCGGCGACACGGGCGCGCACATCGCGATGCCCAAGTACCTCGAGGCCCTGTTGGCTCACGGGCACCTCACGGGCTGGGACCCCGGCTGGTACGACGGGTTTCCGCTCTACACCTTCTATTTCACCTTGCCTGACCTCTTCATCGCGATCGGCGGCTGGGTCATCCCCTATGGCATCGCGTTCAAAATGGGCACGATCCTCGGATCGGTCCTGCTCCCGGTCTGCGCCTGGGCCTGCGGTCGCTTCTTCCGCCTCCGTCCACCACTTCCCACCCTGCTGGCAGCCGCCACCTTGCCGTTCCTCTTCGACTACACCTTCACGATCTACGGCGGCAATCTGTTCTCGACCCTGGCGGGCGAGTACGCGTTTTCCTTCAGCCTTTCCCTCGCCATCTTGTTCCTGGGCCTGTTCGCCGGCGCGGTCAGAGAGGGTCGGTACCGCGGCTGGGCCGCGGTCGTGCTGGCCGGCTGCGTGCTGTCGCACATCGTCCCGGGTTTGTACGCGTTGGCAGGCGCCGTCATCCTGACGGTGATCGAGCTGCTGCCCGCGCGCTGGGGGATTGCCGACTCGAGACTCCTCCTGTGGCGCAAGGACGAGGCGGCCGAGCCGATTCCCCGGACCCGGATCCTGTGGTGGGCCGGCTCGACCGTCGGCGTTGGTCTGTTGTTGAGCGGATGGTGGCTGGTTCCCTTCGGGCTCGAACACGCCTACACGACCTCCATGGGCTACGTGAACGTGGAAGGTTGGGCCCAGTACTTCCGCGAAGCCGATGCCTGGGCCCTCGTTCTCGCCGGGCTTGGTGCGGTGACCGCGTTTCTCGTGCGCAGCCGCTTCGGCATCACGCTGACGGTATTGGGCGTCGTGTCGGCCCTCGCCACCGCGCTCGACCCACAGGGCAGCCTCTACAACGTCCGGCTCCTGCCCCTCTGGTTCATCTCCGTCTACCTGATGGCGGCGTGGACCTTTGGCATGGGCGCAATCGCCGTCGCCGCGTGGTGGCGCCGGGCGCGGGCCCGGCGCTGGGAGGCGGCCAGGGAGGAAGCGCGGTGGGCCGAGCCGCGGTCTCCGGTGGACGCGGCCACCACGGCCGACGACGTCGTCGCACCCCGACGTCCGCCGTCTCCGCGGTGGGGCCCGGCGGCCGTGAGCGGCGCGGTGCTCGGCCTCCTCGCGGTCATGGTGGCCGTCGTGCCGCCCTTCATCTTCCCCGCCTCGTCGCTCCCGGTGACCGTGGGCCCCAACGAGGTGACCAACTGGTCCTCCTACAACTACGAGGGGTACGAGGGTCAGAGCTCGTACCCCGAGTACCACTCCATCATCGAGACGATGCAGGCGGTCAGCAGGCGCTACGGCTGCGGGCGCGAGATGTGGGAGTACAGCGACAGCGAGAACCGCTTCGGGACCCCCGAAGCCCTCATGCTGCTGCCCTACTGGACGAACGGGTGCATCGACTCCATGGAGGGTCTTCTGTTCGAGTCGTCGACCACGACGCCCTACCACTTCATCGACCAGGCCGAGCTGTCGGCCGGACCGTCCGAGCCGGAGGTCGGCCTGCCGTACGGCCCCGTCGATGTGACGCTCGGGGTGCAGCACCTCCAGCTGCTCGGGGTGAAGTACTTCATGGCAGAGACCCCGACGGTCGAGGAACAGGCCGACGCTGACCCCGCGCTCGAAGCTGGTCGCCCGCACCGGTCCGTGGACCTACGACTACAGCGGCGCTCTCACCCACACGACCTGGGACATCTACGTCGTGAAGGACTCCGCGCTGGTCACCCCGCTGCAGAACGACCCGGTCGTGCTCTCGGGGGTCAAGCCGGCGCCCTCGAGCTGGCTCAGCCCGTCCGTGGCCTGGTACGACGACCCGGCCCGGTGGGACGTCGAGCTTGCCCAGGATGGGCCGGCCTCGTGGCCCCGGACCTCGGTCACCCATATCCACCCGACGGTCAAACGGGTCGGGACGACCCGCGTGACCGCCGTGTCCCAGACCGACTCCTCCATCAGCTTCCACGTCTCACGGGTCGGGACACCGGTGCTGGTCAAGGTCTCCTATTTCCCCAACTGGCACGCCAGCGGAGCCCAAGGGCCCTGGCGGGTGACGCCCAATCTCATGGTGGTGGTGCCGACCAGCCACGACGTCACGCTCACCTACGGGGCATCCACGGCGGACGACGTGGGCCTCTTGGCCACCCTGATCGGGGTGGGGGCGCTGGTGGCGCTGTTCGTGGTGCCCGCGGTCCGGCGATGGAGGCTCGGGTCCAGGGCCTGAGCGGGGTCCGTTGCACCGGGCGCGACTGCCTCCCACCCCCCGCCACAGCCGGTTCCGGCCCCCGGTGAGACAAAAGGGACAGAAAGTGTCTAATGTGTGCTCATGACGGCGATGGTGCTCGATGTCCCCGCGGAGCTCGGGACTGCAGCCGCACCCTCCCGCACCTTCAGCCCGACCGAGGAGCGGATCCTGACCGCGGCCTTGGGCCTGATCGGGCGCCGCGGGGTGCGTCGGCTCGGCATGCAAGAGATCGCCGAGGCGGCCGGGGTCTCGCGTGGCACCCTCTACCGCTACTTTCCGAGCAAGGACCACGTCCTGACGGGAGCCGCCGCCTACGACGAGCGGCGCTTCAGCGTGGGGCTCGACGAGGTGCTGGCGACCATCCACGCTCCCGAGGACCGCATCGGGAACTTCTTGGCCTACGCCTTCGACTTCATCCGCTCCCACCCCTGCCGTCCCCTCTTCGAGTCCGAGTCCGGGTTCGTGATGGCCTACCTCCTCGATCACCTGCCGTCGCTGCGGGCCGAACTCGTCGTGCGGCTCGGGGACGCCCTCGATACCGTGCCCGCCGTCGCCTGCGGGGCGATCGAACGTGAGCAGCTGGTGGACGTCATCGTCCGTCTCTTCGCGTCGAGCTGGATCATCCCCGAATCGGACGAGGCATCGCTCGTGCAGTCAATGAACCGCATCCTGCAAATCGCAGCTAGGTAACCCGATGGAGATCGACATGGAGACGACCGAGGAGACGACCGAGATCTCGACGTCTGGTCCTGACAGCAATCCGCTCGGCGGGATGGACCCCGAAATGGCGGCGAACCCGCAGCCCACTTTCAAGGTGATGCGCGACGACATGCCGGTCATGCCGATCGACATGCCGTCCGGCGCTCGGGGAATCCTGCTGTCGCGCAAGGAAGAGATCATGGAGACCCTGCGCCACCCGGAGATCTTCTCCTCCAACATGGATGCGGTCGACCTCAAGAACAAGCGGCCGATGATCCCCTTGCAGATCGACCCGCCCGAGCACAAGAAGTTCCGCAAGTTGCTCGACCCGCTCTTCGCGCCGCGCAAGATGGCGCTCCTGGACGATGAGGTCTCTGCGCTCGTGAACCAGCTCATCGACGGCTTCGTGGACCGGGGAACGGTTGACTTCGCCAAGGAATTCTCCATTCCCTTCCCCTCCCAGGTCTTCTTGACCCTGCTGGGCCTGCCGCTCGAGGAGCTCGACCGTTTCCTCACCATGAAGGACGGGATCATCCGCCCGGACCACGTGACCGGCAAGCTCTACGGGTCGCGGGAGGCGGACGCCTACCAGCAGACGATCGCAGACTCCGTCTACGACTACTTCAACGAGATCCTGGACCAGCGCGAGGTCGAGCGGCGTGACGATCTCCTCTCGCACTTCCTCGACGCCGAGGTCGAGGGTGACCAGTTGAGTCGAGAGGACATCCTCGACATCTGCTTCCTCTTTCTCATCGCCGGGCTTGACACGGTCACCGCCACGCTCGATTGCATGTACGCCTTCTTGGCCCAGCACCCCGAGCAGCGGCGCCAGCTGGTCGAGGACCCCGAGCTGATTCCGAACGCGATCGAGGAATTATTGCGCTGGGAGACCCCGGTCATGGGCATCGCCCGGGTGGCGGTCGCGGACACCGAGCTTGGCGGCTGCCCCATCCGTGCCGGTGACCAGGTGATGGTGATGATCGGTTCGGCCAACACCGACGAAGCCGAGTACCCCGACGGGGACTCGGTGCGCTTCGACCGGGACGTGAACCCTCACATCGCCTTCGGCGGCGGCATCCATCGCTGTCTCGGGTCGCACCTGGCGCGCCTCGAGCTGCGGGTCGCGCTGCGGGAATGGCACAAGCGAATACCCGAGTACGAGGTCGAGCCCGGTCACACGCTCAGCTACACGCCGGGCATACGCTCCATCGATTGCTTCCCGATGCGCCTCACCGTGCCGGCGTAGCTGCCTCCGCGCTGCGCCGGCCGCCGTTGGCGACCTGCTCGGTCCAGCGACCCTCGTGCCAGTAGCGGTGCTCGTGCCGGCCCGACGGGTCCGGGTACCAGCCCGAAGGGGCGGTGTTCTCGTTGTCGGACGACGTTGCCGGTGCGGGCTGCCGGTGCATCCGGGCCAGCCGGCTGAGCTCGGACAGCTCTTCGACGAGGCGTTCCGCCTCTGACCTCTCGCGGTCGCGGAACTCGGCCCGTGTCCGCCGACCCGCCACGTCCACGTGCACGGTGGCCAGCCCGAGGGGTCGCTGCAGCGGGCCTTGGACCCGCCGGATGCTCTGTGACTTCTCCAGGGGGACCCAGGTCGTGGCGCGGTTGAGCCGACCCGTCACGCAGACGGCGTGCGCGCGGTCGTGGCCGGCGGAGAGGAAGTGGAAGCTGAGCGGGGCCTTGAGCCGGGCCCGGCGGGGCGGCGGCGTGCGGCGCGGGTCGGGTGCGCCGAGGAGGCGCGCCAGCAAGTGCCAGGCCTCCTGCTGCGAGCCGACCGGCAAGATCGCCTTGCGCACGACGCTCGTTCCCTCGCCCCGCTGGTTGCGCGCCGTCGCCCCGGCCACGTCGACCTCCAGACGGCACCACCCGAAGGGCCGCCACAGCAGGGGTTCCACCTGGCGCACCGCCTGGATCCGGCCGTAGGGCACCGTCTCGGAGATCGTTTGCAGGAGCCCGCGGCGGATGCGCACCCCCTCCGGACCCTCGACGGCGATGAAGCCGTACTGGCCCGACAGCCGGCGCCAGACCACGCCGGCGAAGCTGAGCAGGTACACGGCCAGGAACCCCGCCAAGGTGGCGGCCGTCCGAGGTTCGAACTCGTCGAGGACGGCCAAGCACGCGACGGTGCTGATCAGGATCAGGCTGACGAGGGAGAAGAGGACCGACCCGAGGAGCCGGCCCGGGGCGACGCTCGCCATGGGCAGCCCGGTGTTGCTCGACACGGCGAGGTCGCTCTCGCGGTGCCCGGCCAACAGGACGAGGCGCAGCTCGGCCGCCTCCGCTGCGGCGAGGTAGGCCAGCCTCCCGTCGGTCGACCCCGACCCGGCCAGGCGGACGCGGAGCTCCGACACGCCGAGCAGGCGCGCCAGGAGGGGCCGGACGATGTCGACCGCCTGGATGCGGGCCAGCGGCAGGCGCCGTGAGTCCTTGCGGATCAGGCCGGTCTCAATCCGCAGCGTGTCTCCCTCGAAGCGCCAGCGGGTGACCATCCAGTGGACATAGCCGTAGAGCGCCGAGAGGAGCGTGATGATGACGAGGTAGTCGGTTTCGGCCGTGCCGTTCTCCGCCTTGGAGTGGACGGTCGAGACGAGAAACAAGAAGGCGAGCGCCGGGACGAGACGTCCGACCCGCGCCACGGGCGAGAAGGGATGGAGACGGCGCCAGCCGTCGCCGGGTGGCGCCGCGTCGGGCTGGTCCTCCGTCACATCCTCACATCCCCGCCGCCATCGACTCGCCCAGCTCGGTCAGCCGGTCGCGGAGCCGGGCTGCCTCCGCACGCTCCAGCCCGGGAATCCGGGCGTCGCTGGCCGCGGCGGCGGTGTGCAACTTGACCGTGGACAATTGGAAGAGGCGCTCGACGGGTCCCGCCGTGACCTCGACGAACTGCATCCTCCCGTAAGGCACCACCGAGAGCCGCTGCACCATGACGCCGCGGGCGACGATGAGGTCCTCGTGGCGTTCCCGGTAGCGCCAAGCCCGGTAACGGCGGCGCACGAACCACGACAGGGCGCCGCCGAGGGTCGCAACGACGCCGAGGCTGACGAGCGCCGCCACCGCGCCGAACACCACAAGGAAGACGAGGCCGAAGAAGGCGCCCAGCACCGCGGTGAACGTGGTCACCTCGGCCCGGCGCATTCTCCACAGCCCCGGTGAGGGGCGGAGCCACGCCTGATCGTCTGGAGTCGCCACGGAGAAAACGGTAAAGGAAATGCCACTCTTCTAGGGTGGCAATTGTGAGCGAGTTGCGTGGATCCCCGAGCGGATCCCCGAGCCGGAGCCTGGCCGCCGCCCTCGAACCGGTGGCCGGCCAGGTGTATTTCGCTCCCGAATGCCACGCGGCCTATGCCGAGCTGGGCTTTGCCCCCAGCCCGGGCGCTCTCGACGGGGGCGTGCAACTGCCGGACGGGCCGGCCTACTTCACGAGCCGGGGGTCGGTGATGGGTCAGGTTCCCGGCGAGGTGGTGGCGGCGGCCTTCGCCGTGTTCAACCCCGAGGTGGTCGTCCCGGCCGTCCAGTACGGCTGGAGCATCGTGGACGCGCCCACCGTCTGTGCGGCGCGGACCCGAGGCGCCGTCGCCCAACTGGTCCGGATCTTGGGACCGGAGCCGGAGGGTTCGGGTCGCGCCGCCGAGTTGCTGGCGGAGGCGGTGGCACCGCTGCGGCCCGAAGGCAAGCCGCTCTTCGCCGGGCTGCGGAGCCTCGGTCTGCCCGGCGATCCCGTCGGCGACGTCTGGCGCCTGGCCGACACGCTGCGCGAGTACCGGGGCGACGCCCACACGGCGGCGTGGACGTCGGCGGGGCTGGACGCCACCGAGGTCGGTCTCCTGACCGAGCTCTACTGGGGCCTCCCGATGCGCACCTACGTCCGCACCCGCGCCTGGTCTTCCGAACAGCTCGATGCCGCCGAGGCCCGGTTGTCCGAACGGGGCCTTGTCGCGAGGGCGCGCTGACCGCGGCGGGCAGGGAGGTCCGCGAGTCGATCGAGGTGGCCACCGACGCCCAGTGTCAGCCCGTGCTCGACGCGTTGGGCCACGCGCTCGAGGAGCTGATCGGGTTGCTCACCCCTTGGGGTCAGGCCGTGCGCGCCGCCGGCGGATACCCGCCGCAGGGGCCACACGACCTGGCCCCGCCCGCTGAGCGCGGGGCGTCAGTAGAGCGGGGACCAGTCGGCGCTGCGCAAGATCCTGCTCTCCCAGCGGTCGCGCACCGCGAGGGCGTCGTGCATCCACGTCCCCGGTGCCGACGCGGAGGGCGGCATGTCGTTGGCGAGGAGGTAGAGGAGCGCCTTGTGGTTCACGATGCGCTGCCAGAGGACGACCTCGTTGGTCCGGTGGGAGCCGAAGACGGGTTGGAAGGCCGCTTCGAGCTCGATGATGCTGCGCCCCTCCTGCTTGGACTTGCTCAACTCGGTGTCGTAGAGAGTCCCAGCCTTGCCCAGGTAGGCCCGGAGCCCACCCGGGTAGGGCCACGCCGTGTCCTCCATGAAGAGGCTGAGCTCGTGCGAGGCGCCGGTCGTCGGGACCGTCGTCAGGTCGATCTGCTGCACCGGCGACCACGAGACCGGGGTGAGGATCTTCGCCTCGCAGGTGTGCCGCATGCCGTCGACCTCGGACGACCACTCCGCCAGGTCGCCCTCGCGGATGCGTTCGGCCAGCTCCGCCCAAGCCGCGGCGTCTCGGCAGCCGATGATCGTGACCACGGTGTAGGCCGGCCCGCTCCCGTGCGCCACCCGGAGGAACCACAGCAGCCGGCAGCCCCGCGTCTCCGCCAGGGCGGGGAGGAGCTGGTCTCGATAGGCGGAGTCGAACATCTGTTCTCGAGACCCGGCCACCCGGTGCACCTCGTGGAGTAACAGCACGGTGAACCCCCTTGTCCTCGCCTCTAACGCGTGGTGGCGATGCCACCGTCGACCGGGATGACGGCGCCGGTCAGGTAGGCGCCGGCCCGCGACGCCAGGTAGATGGCGGCCCCCGCCATGTCGTCGGGCCGGCCGATGCGCTTCAACGGGGCGTTCGCCGCGATCTGCTCCCCGAACGCCTCCAGCGTGGCGGCCATCATCTTGGACGGGAACGGCCCTGGCGCGATGGCGTTCACGGTGACGGTCGGGGCCAGGCGCTTGGCCAGGTGACGCGTCATCTGGTGCACCGCCGCCTTCGACGCCGAGTACGAGTAGGTCTCGAGCAGCGGCACGCTGATCCCGTCGATCGAGCCGATGTTGATCACACGCGCCGGCTCGTCTTGGGTTCCCGCCTTCTCCAGGAGCGGCACCAGAAACTTGGTCAGGTGGAAGACGCCTTTCACGTTGAGGGCGAGGACCCGCTCGAAGGCGGCCTCGTCGAAGTCCGCCAGCGGTGCGCCCCAGGTGGCGCCAGCATTGTTGACCAGGATGTCGAGCTGGTCCACCCGGTCTGCCGTCTCGTCGGCCAGCCGGTGGCACTCGTCCTCCCGGGACAGGTCGGCGGGGATGCCGACACAGGTGCCCTTCTTCGAGAGCTCCGCCGCCACCTCGGCACAGGCGTCCGCCTTGCGGGACGAGATGTACACCACCGCACCGGCCTCGACGAACCCCTCGGCGATCATCCGGCCGATGCCGCGGGTTCCGCCGGTGACGAGCGCCGTCTTGCCGGCAATGGAGAAGAGGTCCGAGGCACTCATGGCCACATTGTGGCCCACCAGGGGCGGCCGAGCCTCCCGGTCTACGGTCCGGCCTACGCTTCGGCCAGCGCCACGGCGCTGCGCACCATGACGCCCGCGCCGACCCGCAGCGAGGCGTCCTCCACCGAGAAGGTGGGGCAGTGGTGCGTGCCGCTGGAGCCGTCGGTTGCCGCACCGCCCACGAAGAAGTAGCAGCCCGGCAGATGGTCGAGGAACTCGCTGACGTCGTCACTCGGCGACGCGGGCGGCATGCGGAACACACCTTCGTCTCCGAGGACGGCTCGGGCCTCCGCCTCCACCAGCTGCGTGATCGCCGGGTCGTTCACCACGGCCGGGGTGTGCTCGGGCGTCTCCAGCTCGATGCGGACGCCCTGGGCATCGGCGACCGAGGTGCACAGCGCCTCGAGGCGTCCTAGGGCCTGCGCGCGCTGCCCGGGCGTGAACGTCCGCAGGGTCCCCGTGATCCGGGCCGAGGTGGGGACGACGTTGACCGCCGTGCCGGCGTTGAGCGTGCCCGCGCTGCAGACGCAATTGGCCTCCTCGTAGCGCAACCCCTCGACCGCCTCGCCCAAGCGCCCGACCAGTTCTGCGGTGGCCCGGATGACGTCGCCGAGGCCCGTCGGCATGGCGCCGTGCCCGCCCGGCCCCGTCAACGTGATGCGCAACGAATGCGCCTCTGACATCGTCACGCCGCTGCGCACGGCGACCATGCCGGTGGGGGCCTGGGAGGTCACGTGGAAACCGACGAGGCGCGCTCCCTCCATGACCGCCAGTGCGCCCTTCTCGATCATCGTCTTGGCCCCGCACAGGGCCTCTTCGCCCGGCTGGAACACGAACACGTAGCGCCCGGGAAGGTCCTCCTGCCGCGAGGCCAACAGGGAGGCGACACCGAGCAAGGAGGCGACATGGACGTCGTGCCCACAGGCGTGCATCACGCCCTCGACCTCCGAATGGAGCGCCCGCGACTCGTCCTCTTGCACCGGCAGCGCGTCGATGTCGGCCCGCAGCACGACCGCACGGCCCGGCCGTCCGCCTTCCATGACAAAGATCCCGCCCGTTTCGGTGACCCGCACCGCCTCGTCAATGCCCAGCCCCGCCATATGGTCGCGAATCAGCGCGGTCGTGCGGTGCTCGGCGAACGCGAGCTCGGGCCGGCGGTGGACCTGCCGGCGCAGGTCCACCATCTCGTCGTAGACGACGTCGCCGGGTGACGTCCCGAAGAGATCGGTCATCTCAGCGCCCGAGGAGGTCGCGGGCGATATGGGTCACCTGGATCTCGTCGGTCCCGGCGTAGATCTGGAACACCTTGGCGTCGCGGGCCAATTGCTCGACCCGGAACTCCGACATGTACCCGTTGCCACCGAAGAGCTGCACGGCCTCCAGGGCCACTTCCGAGGCGGCCTGGGCCGAGTAGAGCTTCATCGCCGAGGCCTCGGCCAGGGTCAGGCTCTTGCCCGCCGCGCTCATCTCGATGTGCCGGAACACGAGGTTCTCCACGTTGAGACGGGCGACCTCCATGCGCGCCAGCTTCAGCTGGATGAGCTGGAATTCCGCGATGGGCCGTTTCCAGAGCAGCCGGTCCTTGGCGTACTGCACCGAGAGCTTGAGACATTCCTCGATGAGCCCGAGCGACATGGCGGCGACGCCCGCCCGCTCGGTGACGAAGTTGCCCTTCGCGCTCTCGCGACCTTCGTTGCCGCCCGCCCGACCCTCGGTCTCCCCGAGCAGACGGTCCGGGCCGGCCCGCACGTCGGTCAGGAACAGCTCGCCGGTCGGCGACGAGTGCAGGCCCATCTTGCGGAACGGCTTGGACTGCTCGAGGCCGGGCATGCCACGGTCCAAGATGAAGGTGAGCACGGGGCGCTCGCGCAGCGGCGTGTCGCTCCCGTCGTCGAGCTTGGCGTAGTACACGATCGTGTCGGCGTAGGGCCCGTTGGTGATGAAGGTCTTGTTGCCGTTCAGCACGTACTCGTCGCCGTCTCGCACGGCGGTCGACTTCATGCCACCCAGGGCGTCGGAACCCGAGTCCGGCTCGGTGATCGCCCACGCACCGATCTTGTCCAAGGTCAGCAGGTCCAGGCCCCAGCGCTCCATCTGGGCCGGAGATCCGCTCTTCATGATGGTGCCGCCCGCCAGGCCGGTGCTCACGCCGAGGGCGGTGACGATGCCGGGGCAGTAGTGGCACAGCTCGATGATCGGGATCAGGGTGAGGGCCGCGTTTGACCTCCCCTCGGCCCTTCCGGCGGCCTCACTCGGGGCGGCGCCGCCCGAGGAGGTCTTGCGTTCGAGCGCCTTCTTGAAGGACTCCCGTGCCAGCGCGTCAAGCCCGAAGGTCGCATAGAGCTTGCGGATCACCTCGTAGGGCGGAGTGTCGCCGTGTTCGAGCGCGTCGACGTTGGGGGCGACCTCTTCCTCGACGAAGCGCCGCACCGTATCGCGGATCGCCAGTTGCTCTTCGGACCATTCGAACATTCGTGCCTCCTGCGGCCTCGGCCGGCCCCGCCGGCTCGACCCTACCGAGCGACCCTAGGCGTCGGCGATCCGCCGCAGGGTATTGCGGTCGGTGCGGATGATCGCCTCTTCCATCCGGGCGTGCTGGGTGACCGTCGTCTCGGAGTAGGTGAACTCGTCGTCCACGCCGGTGTCGATGGTCACCTCGTAGCTGACGGGACGAGCGTTCTTGTCCAGCCAGTTGTTGGCCAAGATGCCATAGGTCTGGCTGCCCACGCGGGCGGTCAGGGTGTAGGCGGTGGCCTCGGGTGCGACGGTGCCTCCGGCGACCACGGCCGAGCCGCGGGGGATGAGGAAGCAGCGGACGACTTCTTGGTCCCGGACGTCCCACATCCAGTAGCCGACCTCGGTGTGGAACGGGTTCTCCTCGGTGCCGCGCCAGGCCGCCATCCGGTAGTCGAGGCCGTAGAGGACCTGGGTGCCGCTCTCGACCGGACCGAAGGGCTTGAGGTCGATGTGCTCGCGGTAGGGAGTCAGACCGATCTTCCCGGTCTCGTTGGTGTACGCCACGTCCTCGCCCTGTTGGCCCTCCCAGGTCCCGGCCAGGCGGGCCAGTGGGCCCCACTCGACTCCGGCGCTCACGTTGCCTCCTCGGTTCTCGTCCGACCGGGCCACCATAGAGCCCGCCACGGTCGGGCCCCGTTGGACTGCGGCGTCGGACGCGCGGCTCAGCGCCGAGGCATGTCGTCGACGAGCAGGCCGGGATCCGTCGCCTCGGTCCGCGGTCCCGGCTTGGGGCGCCGCCCGATCCGGGTGCCGCGGGCCCCCTCGGCATGCCGCTGGGTGCGGGCCACGACGATGCGGCTCGCCACCAAGAGGAGCAGGACGATGACGACGAGGATCAGGGCGGCGTCGTAGGACAGGTAGTGGTAGTTCGTCTCGGGAGCGTTGTAGTACTGGAACACGACGTAGGTCAGGTAAGGGAATTGGGCGTGGGTCAACGAGTGCGGAAGCGTGGGGGCGAAGCCAGCCGTGTAGATGAGCGGCGCGGTCTCGCCGCAGGCAATGGCCAGCGCGAGCAGAAGGCCGGTGACGATCCCAGGCAAGGCACTCTTGAGCACCACCTTGCGCAGGCCGTAGCCCATGGACATCCCGAGGGCTTCGGCGCCCTCCCGGTAGCCAGTCGGAACCTGGCGCAGCGAGTTCTCGGTCGTTTTGGCGATGTAGGGGATGACCATGATGGAGAGGATGATGAGCGCGGCCAGGAGCGAGAAGCCCCAGTGCAGGCCCACCACGAGCGCGGTGTAGCCGACGTAGCCCAGCACGATGGAAGGGAAGCCCGAGAGGATGTCCGACGCGGTCCGCAGCGGGCCGCTGACGCGCCCGCTGAACCGGCGCGGACGGGCGAACTCGGCCAGGTGGATGCCGGCGAACACGCCGATGGTGCCGGCGATGATGAAGACACCCACCATCAGGATCAACGTCCCGAGGATCTGGTCGCGCAGCCCACCTCCGGTCGGAGTCAAGGTCGTCCACAGGACGCTCCATTGCCAGTGCGGCCAGGCACGGGCGAGCACGCTGATCAGGAGCCAGGCGGCCGGCGCCATGATGAGGGTGAGCGCGACGTACGTGAGCACCCGCCACATGGTCGTCGAGGCGCGCCGGCGCCTGGTGGCTGGTCCGGCCGACAGCGAGCTCATCAGGCTCCCCCGACCGGCGCCGCCACCCGGCCCGTGCGGCTGATGATGAGCCGAGCGATCAGGTTGACAGCGACCGATATGACCGCGAGCACGAGGGCAAGCTCGGCCAGGGTCGCCACGGCGAACCCTGTGCCGTCGGTGAGCGCGCCGTCGAGCTGGGTCAAGATGGTGGCCGCCACCGTCGTGAACGGACCGTAGATGTTGAGCGGGATGTGCAAGACCGCTCCGCCGATCATGGCAACGGCGATCGTCTCGCCCAGCGCCCGGCCCAACCCGAGAACGGTGGCGCCGATGATCCCCGAGCGGACCCAGGGCAACGTCACCTTGTTGGCCACCTCCCAGTCGGTCATGCCGAGGGCTGACGCGCCCTCCTTGGGGAGCGGGGGTACCTGCTGGAAGAGATCGCGGGTCGTGGCGGTGATGATGGGCACGATCATCAGGGCCAACACGATGCCGGCCGAGAGCAGTCCCTCCCCCGAACCGACGGGGTTGCGGAAGTACTTGAGCACCGGCACGTCGGGCGCGTGGTCGGCGATGATCGGGTACACGTTTCGGGCCAGCCAGGGACCGAACGTGAGGATGCCCCACAGGCCGATGACCACGCTCGGGATGCCGGCGAGGATCTCGATGGCGAAGCCCAGCGGCCGTGAGATCCAGCCGGGGAGACGCTCCGTCAGCGCAAAGGCGGCGCCGATGGAGAGCGGCAGGGCGATGACGAGCGCGATCAGCGAGGAGGCCAGTGTCCCCCACAGGATCGCCCACGCACCGAACTGTGCGCCCATGGGGTGCGCCACGCCGTCGGTGTGCACGACGGCCCCGTAGCCGTTGCCGTACGTCCAGTTCCTCCCGTACAAGAAGTACCAGCCGTTGACCCGGATCGCCGGGTACGCCTTGACGGCCAAGACCGACACCGCGAAGACCAGGGCGGCGAGCGGCAGGACGACCGCGATCCAGGCCGTCCCGCGCCAGGCGTGTTCCTCGTTCCGCCGGAAGAAGTCGGCCACCCGGCGGGGCAGCGGCGGTTTGCCGATCGACTCCGCCTGAGGCGCGGCAAGGATGCTCCCCGCCGCGCCGCCGACGGATGCCACTACTGAATGCCGAGGATCTGCTTCACCGACTGCGCCTCCACCTTGGAGGGCAGCGGCTGGAAGTTGACCTGGGACAGGTATGAGGTGCTGTTCCCGTACTTGGGGTTGATCGCCCACTCGAGCACCGACCGGATGTTCTTGGCCGTCGAGCTGCTCGACTGGTGGTTCGAGACGATGGCGTACTCGTAGTTGACGATCGGGTACCCGCCCTTGGCGGAACCGTAGATGAGCGAGATGGTCCCGTTGGCCGGCGTCTTCTTGGCGAATGCCGCCGCCTCGGCCTCGATCGACGCCGCATTCGGCACCACGTACTCTCCCTTGACGTTCTGCAGTTGTGCGTAGCCGAGCCCCGCCTGCAGCGCCTGGGTCAGGTAGCTGATGCCGACGTAGGCGATGCAACCCGGCGTCGCCTTGCAGCCCGACACCATGCCCGAGTTGCCCATCTCACCCAGCGCGCCCGGCGCGGCCGGCCACGGCACGGTGGTGTTGTAGCCGATCTTGGTGCCCCACCCCGAGGCGTCGGTCTTGGAGAGGAACTGCGTGAACAAGAACGTGTCACCGCTGCTGTCGGAGCGGTGCAGCGTCACGATGGGGGTGGACGGAAGCGTCACCCCCGAGTTCAGGCTCGCAATCTGCGAGTTGTTCCAGCTGGTGATCTGACCCTGGTAGATCTCCGAGAGCACCTTGCCGGTGAGCTTCAGGTGCGAGAGGACGCCGGGGATGTTGTAGGCGACCATCTGGGCCGAGATGGCCGTCGGGATGTTCTTGAGGTCGGGGTTGGCCGACACGACGCTCGGGGACAGGTAGGCATCGGAGGCCCCGATGTCGATGGTGCCGTTCTCGGCCTCCGAGATCCCGGTGCCCGAGCCCGTCCCCGCGGTCTGGATGGTGCTGCTGGGGAACTTCGAGTTGTACCCGCCGGCCCAGAGGTTGAAGAGCGGGTACATCAGTGTGCTTCCCGTCTCGGTCACGGTACCGCCCGAGGGCGTCTCGACGCCGCTGCTCGGCAGCTTGACGCTGGCCGACGCAGCCGTCGCCCCGAATACGACCGAGCTCAGCGCGAGTCCGGCGACTGCAGTGCCGACGAGGACCCGCTTGAGTCGTGCCGCGCCCATCAATGTCTTCACAGGTTCTCTCCTTGTGAGGTGGTTGGTGTGTGCTTCGGTGTTGCTGATTGGTCAACTCCTGCCGTTGCCGCCGGCGCGGAAGTCACGTGGTGTGGGCCAGGCCCTACCCCATCCGCCCCGTGACGTACCGCTCGGTGTCGGGATGCTTGGGCTGGTTGAAGAGCTCGTCGGTCGGGCCGTGCTCCATGAGCTGGCCTTGATAGAAGAACATGGTCTGGTTCGACACCCGCATGGCCTGGCCGAGGTTGTGCGTCACCACGATCAGCGTCAGGGCGGGCGCCAGCGTCTTGAGCAGCGTCTCGATCGACTCCGTCGTCACCGGGTCGAGCGCGGACGTCGGCTCGTCGAGCAGGAGCACCTCGGGCCCGACGGCGAGCGCCCGAGCCAAGCACAGCAGCTGTTGCTGTCCGCCCGAGAGGCGGAAGGGCGAGTCGTTGAGCCGGTCCTTGACGGCTTCCCACAGGCCGACCTCCGTCAAGCGGCGCTCGCAGACGACGTCGAGCTGCTTTCCCTTGGCGATGCGATGGGCCTTGACGCCGGCCACCACGTTGTCCTTGATCGACATCGGGAACGGGTTCGGCCGTTGGAAGAGCATGCCGACGCGGCGGCGCAGGGTGAGGAGATCGACGTGCTGGGCCCACAGGCTCTCTTCGTCGAGCGTCACGTTGCCGGAACGCTCGAAGCCCGGGACGCGGTCGTTCATCCGGTTCAACGTGCGCAGGAAGGTGGACTTGCCGGACCCGGTTGGTCCGATGAGGGCGGTGATCGATCCGCGCTTCAACCGGACGTTGATGTCGCCGAGGACGGTGCGCCCCGAAAACCCGAGCGTCAGCTTGATCGACTCCATGACGCACTCCGGCCGGGCGGCGTCGGGATCGAGGGCCTTGAGTGCCTCGTCGACATAGGTCTGTGGCTCGGTCGCAACGAGATCGTTACGCGCCTTGAGCGTCTCTCCGTCGTCCACCACGAGGACCGTAGCCACGCCAGGTGAACGTCCGGCAACAGGAAGGCAACCTCAGAGTGAACTGTTGGTAAGGTTGTGTCTTCGGGTGCATTCGCCGCCCGAGATGGCCGTTTCGCCGCCACTCAGGCCCGAAGCGCCCCTGACTCCTGGGTCGTGCGCGCGGCCGCCTCCCGATGGGCCGCCGCGATAGCCATGACGATGCCGGGCGCCCACGCGATGACGGCGAGGCAGGCCAGTGCGGCCGGGATCGAGAGGACCAGGGCCGCCCCGGTCGAGAAGAGGGCGCAGATCCCCGCCAGGCTGCTCACGAAGACGGCAACGAGCCAGGCGACCCACCACTGCAGCACCCGGGCTCGATGGGGGTCGCCCGGCGGGAGGCAGTCGCGGATGGCGGAGTAGGGCACCCACAGATTGACGACCGGCACGAACCACGAACCGACGCCCCAGGCGGGAGAGCGGCGGGAGGGGATCCCGAGTGCCCGTCCGGCCGATGCCGCCCGGTGCTGCCACATGCAGGCCACGACCACCGCGGCGAGGGTGAGCACGCCGACGATCAGACTGACGCCGCTGAAGCCGCTCGGGCCGTGATAGGGGGGTGGCGTGATGCCGTTCTGCGCGTCGTGCCAGTCCACCCGGAACTGGTGGCCGATGGCGCGGAACTGGTCGGCGTTCACTCGTTGCACGATCAGGTTCACGAGGTAATAGGCGGCCGGCATCACGACGGCGAGGCGTGCGAGCGGCACCATCCCCAACTCGTCGGCCACGAACTTGCTCGCGTTGAAAGCGCTCAGCCGCTGCGACGCCGTCACCCATGGCGCGACCTGTGAGGCCGGACCCTGGGGCGGTTCCGCGCCGGCCCAGGGGGGCGGCGGGGGATGCTGGGGCAGCACGGTCGCCTCGGTCCACGCGTAGCCATCCCACCATCGCTGCCCCGGTCCGCCCGCGGGATCCGGGTACCACCCCGGGGGCGCCCCGGGGTAGCCGCTGTGCTCGCTCACCCCTACATCCTGCCAAAGGGCCACCTCGGCACCGTGCAGGCGTAGCCTCGGCCGCATGCGCGTGTTCGTCGCGGGAGGCACCGGAGCCATCGGACGCCCCCTGGTGCGTGCCCTCGTCGCCGCCGAGCACGAGGTCACCGTGTTCTCCCGCAGCGAGGCGACGGTGGCCGCCCTGGGTCTGCCCGGGGTCGTCCCGGCGGCCGGCGACGCCTTCGACCCCGACAGCCTCATGCGCGCCGTACGGGCGGCAGAGCCCGAGGTCGTCGTGAACCAGTTGACCAACCTGTCCCGGACGGCCCACCCGCTTGCGGTCAAGCGCGGCTTCGACACGACGAGCCGCCTGCGCCGCGAGGTCTCCGGCCCACTGGTCGCCGCCGCCCGTGCCGCCGGGGCACGCCGGGTCGTCGCGCAGAGCATCTCGTTCGCCTACCGTCCCGGCCCCGGGACGCGCACCGAGTCCGACACGCTCTGGACCGGCGCCCCGGGGCAATTCGGCCGCCTCACCGGGTCGCTGGCGGCCCTCGAGTCGGCCACGCTGGGCGACGACGCCGTCGAGGGGGTCGTGCTGCGCTACGGCTCCTTCTACGGACCCGGCACCTACTTCGCGCCGGGCGGTCTCTACGCCACCATGATCGCCAAGCGCCTGCTGCCCATCCCCGGCGACGGCAGCGGGCTGTTCGGTTTCGTCCACGTCGACGACGCCGCCTCCGCCACCGTGGCGGCGCTGGAGGGGCCCGCCGGCGTCTTCAACGTCGTCGACGATTGTCCCGCGCCGAGCTCGGAGTGGATGCCCTTCGCGGCGCGGCTGCTCGGCGCCAAGCCGCCGCACCGGGTGCCCGCATCGGTGGCGCGGGTGGCGGCGGGGAGCTTCCTGACCTATCTCATGTGCGACCAGCCGGCCGTCTCCAACCGGCGAGCCCGCAGCGAGCTCGGCTGGGTGCCGCAGTATCCCGACTGGCACGAGGGCCTGCGCACTGCGCTCGCACCAGATTTCGATCCGGCGGGCGGGTGATCAGCCTGGTCGGGTTTCACCGCCCCACGGGCAGCCCCAGCGCCGCACCCAGCGCGCCGATGACGCCGGCGCCCACAAGCGTGAGCACCACGCTGCGCCGCAGCCCGAGGATCAGCCCGGACGCCCCCGCCAGGATCACCACCTGCCACAGGTGCGTGATGGCGAGGGCGAGGGGGATGGACGCGCCCGCGATGGCGCCGATCGCCGCCGGTCCGGCGCCCCCCAGGAAGGACTGCGCGACCCGGTTGGCCCGCAACGCACCGAAGTGGCGGGCGCCGGCGAAGACGAAGACGAACGACGGCGAGAAGGCGACCAGCGCCGCCAGGAGGGCACCGCCCACACCCGCCGCGGCGTAGCCCACCACGGCGACGGTCTGGACGACCGGCCCCGGCGTGATCTGCCCCAGGGCCACGGCGTTGAGGAACTGGGTATTCGTCATCCAGTGGTACCGGTGCACCGCGTCGGCCTGCATCAGCGGGATGATCACGAAGCCACCACCGAACGACAGTGCGCCCACCTTGAGCGCCACCCAGGTCAACGCGCCCAGTCCGCCCGTCGCCACCACGGCGAGCGGCGCCACGACGAACCCCTTCAGGTGCCCCGACGGGCGCGCACCTCCCGAGACGGCGATCTCCACCAGCCCGCACCCCACCAGCACGAGCACGAGCAACGTGCCGACCGTGGCCGCGGCCACGCCGCCGAGCAGGGCGTAAACCACCCAGCGTGCTCGCCGGGCCCTCGTCGCGCCGGCGCGGCGCCAACTGGCGGGGATCAGGCCGAGCGCAGCGTTGAGCGCCACCGGCGCCACCGCGGCACCGGCGCCGAGCGCGGCGCCCTCGATCCAGGTGGGTGGGTGGGAAGCCAGGAACACGCCGGCCAGCACGATGATGGCGGCCAGCCCGGGGCAGATGAAGCACGCACCCCCGACGAGCGCACCCGGCACGCCGCGCAACCGCCAGGCGCAGAAGATGGCGAGTTGCGTCGACGCCGGCCCTGGGAGAAGGTTCGTCGCCGCGATGGCGTCCTCGAACTCGGTTTCGTTCAACCAATGCTCGCGTTCGACGGTCAGCCGGCGCAGCATGGCGATATGGGTGGGCGGTCCGCCGAAGCCCGTGATGCCGATGCGGCCCCACTCCCTGGCGATGGTCCGCAGGGCGACGTCGGGTCGTGCGTCCGGGGTCGGCTCGTCCGCCGACGTGTCGTCCGGCATGCCTCATGTTCGCATGCCACGGTCCGCGCCGAGCGGTGCTACAGCAGGATCGGGGCCATCTCTTCGAGGGCCGTGATGTGCGCGTCGGCGCTCGTCAGGCCCGCATGCATCGTGTTGAGCGACAGGTGGCTCGCACCGGCCGTGCGCCAGCGCCGGGCGTGCTCGGCCATCGTGTCGTGGTCCCGGTTGGCGTACTCGAGTCTCCCTTCGAACTGGAAACCCGACAGGTCGCGTCCGGCCTCCGCCGCGCCCTCGCGGATGATCTCGAGCGCGCCTTCGAGGCCACCTCCCGGGCGCACCATGGGGAACCAGCCGTCGGCGATCCGCCCCACCCTGCGCAGGGCCGCTGGGGCATGGGCGCCGATCCAGATTGGGATCGGCCGCTGCACCGGCAAGGGTGCGAGTCCGGACGCCCGGATGTGGTGGAAGCGGCCGTCGACAGTGACGCTCCGCTGTGTCCACAACGCGCGCAGCACGGCGACCTGCTCCTCGAAGATGGCCGTCCGCTCCTCGAAGGGCACGCCGAGCGCGTCGTACTCGAGCTTGTTCCAGCCGATGCCGAGCCCGAGCCGGAAACGACCACCGCAGAGCAGGTCGACCTCCGCCGCCTGTTTGGCCAGCAGAGCCGTCTGGCGCTGGGGCCCGATCAGGATCGAGGTGGCGAAGGCCAGATCGGTGCAGGCGGCCAGGTAGGCGAACATCGTCAGCGGCTCGCGGAAGGTGTCGTCGATCGTGTAAGGCCCACCGAGATCGCCGAGCACCGCCGTGTCGCCGCCGAGCACGTGGTCGTAGGCGGCGAGGTGGGTGTAGCCGAGGTCGGCGACCGCCTGCCCAATGGCGCGGACGGCCCCACGGTCGCCGCCCACCTCGGTCTGGGGGAAGATCACGCCGATATCCATCCGCGCAGTCTGCACCTTCCGCGGTTCTCCGCGACGAGCCGGGCCGGCCGGGTGCACGGACGGTTAACTTTGGGCTCGTGAAGCTCCGCGTCTTCGTCGAGCCACAGCTCGGGGCTTCCTACGACCAGCAGGTGAAGATGGCGCAGGCGGCTGAGGCGGTCGGCTTCGACGCCTTCTTCCGCTCCGACCACTTCCTCACCATGGGGGGCGACGGCCTCCCCGGCCCGACCGACTCGTGGGTCACCCTCGGCGCCATCGCCCGAGAGACCGAGCGCATCCGCCTGGGAACGCTCGTCACTTCGGCCACGTTCCGCCTGCCCGGGCTGCTCGCCGTCCAGGTGGCACAGGTCGACACCATGAGCGCCGGCCGCGTCGAGCTCGGCCTGGGCGCCGGGTGGTACGACGCCGAGCACTCGGCCTATGGCGTCCCGTTCCCGCCCACGGGTGAGCGCATGGAGCGCCTGGAGGAGGCGTTCGCCATCGTCGCGCGGGCTGTGGGACACGCCGGTCGGCGAGACGTTCAGCTTCGACGGTCGTCACTACCAGCTGAAGGACAGTCCCGCGCTTCCCAAGCCCGTCCAGCGTCCCCATCCGCCGCTCATCGTCGGGGGCGGTGGTCAGATCCGTACGCCTCGCCTCGCTGCCACCTACGCCGACGAGTTCAACCTGCCGTTCTCATCGCTCGCCGATACCGAGGCCCAGTACGGCCGAGTGCGCGCCGCTTGCGAGGATCGCGGCCGCGACCCGTCGTCGCTGCGCCTCTCGACCGCCCAGACGGTGTGCTGCGGCATGGACGAGGCAGAGGTGCAGCGCCGCGCCGCCAACATCGGCCGCAAAGCCGATGAGCTGCGGGCCAACGGTGTGGCGGGCACGCCCGACGAAGTGGTGGCGCGTTTGCAGGCGTTCGCCAAAATCGGGGCGCAGACGGTGTACCTGCAGGTGCTCGACATCGACGACCTCGAGCACATCGGGCTGCTGGCCGAGGAGGTGCTTCCCCGAGTCTCCTGATCAGTCGTCCGATGTGCTGGGCCGTGCACAACCGTCGCACGGTCCCGTGCCGTGGAAGCAGGCCGGGATGGACGGTGCGTCCACGGGCGGGGTCGACACACGTCCCGGCGGCCAGTGACGTTGGCGGTCGCGGCCGCGCGGTAGCCCTGGCCCGGCCCGCATTTGCGTGCACCGGTCGGAATTCGGCTCCTCGTCGGTACGCTTGGGCAGGTTGGCACGCAATCCCGATACTGCCGGGCCAGCATCGAGCGACGCGGACGGGAGGACGACATGACCATCACGAGCCGGGGGGCGGTGGGGCCGACCGCTGATCGGGCCGGAGACGCCGCAGGCGGCGGGTCGGGGACGGCGGTCGCCTCGGTTGACACGACTGCGCTCGATGCGATCGTCGACGAGGTCGCCGGTCACACCTCCGCGTGGGCCGAGACCGGCGCCGCGGCACGCGCCGACCTGCTTACGCAGGTGGTTGCCGACACCATGGCGGCCGCAGAGGACTGGTTGGCAGCGGCGTGCGCGGCCAAGGGACTTACACCGGGCACGACCGAAGCCGGCGAGGAGCTCTTCGCTGGCATCGGCACGTTCGTACGCCTGGCGCGTCTGTTGCGCGACGCGTTGCGCGACATCGCGAAGGACGGCAAGCCCTCCTTCGCCGGCCCGGTGCGCGAGGCGCCGGGCGGCCGTTTGCGGGTGCAGGTCTTCCCGGACGGCGCCTTCGACCGCATCACGTTCCCTCAGACGACCGCCGAGGTGTGGATGCAACCGGGCGTCACCCGGGAGTCCCTGGTGGCGGGCCAGGCCCGCGCCTATGCCGACCCCGCCGCGCACGCCGGCACGGCGCTCGTGCTCGCCGCCGGCAACGTGGCCTCGCTCGGGCCCCGCGACGTGCTCTCCAAGCTCTTCGTCGAGGGCAAGGTCGTCGTGTTGAAGGCCAATCCCGTCAATGACTACCTCGTGCCGCACTGGAAGCGCGCTCTGGCACCCTTGATCGATGCGCACGTCCTGCGCATCGTGGACGGGGGTGCTGCGGTGGGGCAGTACCTGAGCGGCCATCCGCGCATCGACGAAGTGCACATCACCGGGTCGGACAAGACCTATGACGCGGTCGTGTTTGGGAGCGGCCCCGAGGGCGCCCGCCGCAAGGCGGCGAACGAGCCGGCTCTCGACAAGCCGGTGACGGCGGAATTGGGCAACGTGTCACCGGTGATCGTGGTGCCCGGCAAGTGGTCCATCGCCGATCTGCGTTACCAGGCCGAGCACGTCGCCACCATGCTGGTGAACAACGCCGGCTTCAATTGCATCTCGGCCCGGGTCGTCGTCACCCATGCCGCGTGGCCCCGAGCGCGATGCGTTCCTCGGTGCGCTGACGCAGACTCTGGCGGGCATCACGACCCGCCGGGCCTATTACCCCGGCGCGCCCGACCGGCGCGACGCCTTCGTGCACGCCCATCCGGAGGCGGAGGAGTTCGGAGCGGGACCCGACGACGCGTTGCCCTGGACCTTCATCCCCGGCGTTCCGCCCGGGCGTACCGACGACATCTGCTTCAACGTGGAGTCGTTCTGCGGGGAGATGGCCGAGACGGCGCTGACCGCCCCTTCGCCGGCCGCCTTCGTCGATGCCGCCACCGCCTTCTGCAACGACGTCGTGTGGGGGACGCTGGGGGCGACCATCATCGTCAGCCCTCCCTCCCTGAAGGACCACGACATGGCCGAGGCGGTCGAGCGCGCGGTGGCGGACCTGCGCTACGGCTCCATCGGGGTGAACCTGTGGCATGGCCTGTCCTACGCCATGGGGTCCACGACCTGGGGCGCCTATCCGGGGCATCCCCGCACCGACATTCAGTCGGGCACGGGGGTGGTCGGCAACGCACTCATGTTCGAGCGTCCGCAGAAGTCGGTCGTGCGCGGCCCCTTCCGCTCGCGGCCAAAGCCGAGCTGGTTCGCGACGGCGACCGACGGCTACGACGTCATGCGTCGTTTCGTGGCCTTCGAGGCCGAACCGTCGGCAGCCAAGATCCCGGGCTTGTTGCTCGCCGCGATGCGCGCCTGAGCACCGGAACGCATGGTCCGCGGGGACCCGGAAACGGACACCTATCTCGCGAGTTCAGTTCATGGTCTTGGCGCGCAGTTGGGGAACCGCGTAGGGCGCCGCCGCCACCACCGCCGCGATCAGCGCCAGGAAAGCACCGAACTCCCAGCCGACGCCCGAGCCACCGGGCTTGTCGATAAAGGCGATGAAAACCAGCACCAGGTTCACGATCGTCGCCACCATCATGACGCTGAGATGCGGGATATGCGCGCTGATCGGTAGCTCGTCCCACCCGGCCCGCAAGACGAGGTAGGCCACTTCGAGTATGCAGATGATCATCACGATGTAGAGGAAACCATGGGCCGAGACGCCGCTCGCCGTGACCGTGATCCCGATGACCGTGAGGCCGAACCAGGACAGGAACAGGGAGATGAACAGCACGATCGACGCGACCCCGGCGATCCGGTCGGCGAGCGACCAGCGGGCGGCATCGAACTTGTAGGCCGGGACCCCGGATCCGCTCGAGGTGGCCGCGGGCGCAGCGGCTGGCGCGGGCCCGCCGACGGAGGGGCCCGCCTGGGTCGGCGCTGCGTTCGAGCTCAGCGAGGTTCCGCAACTCGGGCAGTACGCGACGTCGTCGGCGGCCTGGCTCTGACACTGAGGGCAGGTCTGCGGCATGACGGTCCTCCATCCTTTGGGCTGGGGTGCCCGTCGGGCCCCCTCAGCTTCGTGACTGTTTCGGTCCGACACCCCCGATTCTACGGGGGTGACCCCCCCTTGCCTAGGGATCCGCTCGCCCCGTCGATGAGCCAACGGCGCAGCTCAGGCTGCCTATCAGGCGGAGGACCGGCAGGGCATGGTCAGCCGTGCGAGCGTGACGGTGCTGGTTTGGGCTTGAGGAGGGTGAGTCGGGCCACGGTGTCCTCGCCCACCGCCACGCATCCCGTGGCGGTCGGACAGGACAGTGCCGTCAGGGTGATGGGCGCATAGGCCGTGGGGGAATCTCGGAAGGTTCCCCCGCCGTCGACGCTCTGGGCGACTGCTCCGGTGGCGATGGCCGGGAAGCCAAACCATCTGGTTCCCACAATGGCGCACTGCTGGGCGGACGGGCAGGCGATACCGAAGACGTCGTCGACGGGCAGTGGGTTCGTCGACGTCTGCCAGGTGTGCCCCCCGTCCGCGCTGACGCAGAAGCTCGCCTTTGGCCGGCACGACGTCGCTGACGGTCGTGTTGGTCGTCCCGGCGGCAAGGCACTCGGTGACGGAGAGGCACGCGACGCTCTGCAGCAACCCGATCCCGGGCGGCACGGTCGCCAGCGCCCAGGTCTGCCCGCCGTCGGTGGTCAGCGCGATGGCACCCTGCCCATGTCCGTTGCTGGTCGGAACGTAGCCGGCGACGAGGCACGGACCGCCCGGGGCGCACGTCAGATCGTTACCAGCCAGAAACGGTGAGGGGAGCCCACCTTCTTGTTGCCAGCTCTGTCCGAAGTCGGCGCTGTGGTCGGACCACGTGACGGTGCCGTCGCTGACAATGACGGTGCAGTCAGTCGGGCCGGCGCACGCCACACTGGTGACGGAGAGGGCATTCTGGGGCGACATCGTGGGCGACCACGTGGTGCCGCCGTCAGTGGTCGTCACGACCACGCCGCTCCCGGGGAGCGACGCTCCGTTCGATCCGACCGCCATGCACTCGGTCGCGGTCGGGCACGAGATTCCGCTCAGCTGCGGTGTGGTCCCGCCGGTCACCTGTTGGGACTTCCACGACTTGCCCCCGTTGGCGGTGGCGACGATCACGACCGCGCTCGTCCCCACCGGGGCGGGATTCGGGCCCGCGACACCCACGGCCCAACAGCGACGGGCGTTGGCGCACGACACCGCGCCGAGCTCGCCGGTACCGGCCGGTGCCGGTTGCCCGACCGCGAGCGGCGTTGCTTTGGGCTCGCCGAGGACGTGGGGAGGCGGCGGCGCACCCGGGTGCCCGCCCAGCGCGCAGCCGGACCCCGTGAGCGCTACCGCAGCGAGAAGCAGGGACAAGCCGGCACCGTGTCGCCGGGAACGCCGGTGTCGAGGCACGGAGCGTGAATGCACGGCGAGACGACAATAGCGGTGGGGGCCCTCTTTTTCGGAGCACCGTTCGCTACCCTCGCATGCGGTGGACTGGGTGGATCTCTTGATCATCGGGCTGATGCTCCTGGCTGCCGTCCACGGACTTCGACTCGGCGCGCTGGTCCAGCTCCTCACTTTTGGCGGCTTCCTCCTGGGGTTTTTGCTCGGGACCCTGGTCTGGGTACACCTGCTGAGCGCCGGCCACGAGAGCCCGACTCGCGCGGTTGTGGTCGTGTCGCTAGTGATGCTGACGGCCTTAGCTTTCGGTTACACCGGCCGCGTTCTAGGTACCTGGAGCAACGTCACCGTGCGTCGCCACCACCTGGGCCACGTCGATGCGGTCCTCGGCGTCGGCGTGGCCGTCGTGGCCGTTCTGCTCTCGGTTTGGCTGGTGGCGGCGGTGGTCTCCTCGCCGAACAGCCGCTTCACCTCGCTCGATGCCGCCGTGGCGCGTTCCGACATCCTCCACTCGATCGATCGGGTCCTGCCCCAGGCACCATCGATTTTCAACGACTTGCAGACCTTCCTGAACAACCAGGGTTTCCCGCAAGTCTTCTCCACGCTCACCCCTCCCTCGACGCCCACGGTGTCCTCACCGACGAGCGCCCAGACGCGCGCGTTGGGGGATCCGGCCGTGTTCTCGACCGTCAAAATCCTGGGAACTGCGTGTAACAACGAGCAGGAAGGCTCGGGTTTCGTGGTCGGACCGGGGCTCGTTGCCACGAACGCCCACGTCGTGGCGGGCGAGGGGAACGGCAATACGCAGGTTCTGATCGGGTCCGCTGCCTACGGAGCGACGCCCGTGCTCTTCGACCCCTCATTCGACCTTGCTGTCCTACGCACCGATGCGCCGCTCGGTCCGGCCCTCACCGTCGACCCCAATCTGGTCTCCCAAGGAACGCCAGCCGCGCTCCTCGGATATCCCGAAAACGGGAGCCTCTCCCTCGAACCGGCGGCGGTGACCGAGGAGGTCACGGCCATCGGAAAAGACATCTACAACAACGGGACGGTCACCCGGGGTGTCTACGCGCTCCAAGCCGACGTCCAGCCCGGCAATTCCGGCGGCCCGCTGATGGGGCCCGGTGGCGAGGTGATCGGCGTCGTGTTCTCGCGCTCCACCGTCTACCAGGACGTCGGCTACGCCTTGACGTCACCCGGGGTCCTGACTCGGGTCCAAGAGGCCCTCCATCATCATGGCGCTGTCAACACGGGGCCGTGCATCACGGGTTGAACCTGGAATCCGGCAAGAATGACATCATGAGCCAGCCGATCGAGCACTACGCCGTCATCGGCGACTTGCATACCGCTGCCCTCGTCGGGTTGGACGGCTCCGTGGACTGGCTGTGCCTACCGCACTTCGACTCCCCGTCCTGCTTCGGCAAGCTGCTCGGAACGGAGGACCACGGCTTCTGGCGGATCGCACCGGCTGGTGGCGAGAGCGCGATCTTGGCGACCCGGCGCTGGTACCGCCCCAACACGCTCGTGCTTGAGACAGAGTTCGATACCGCGACTGGAACCGTACGGGTCACCGATTGCATGCCCATTCGAGACGACCACCCCCACCTGGTGCGCTCGGTCGAGGGCGTCAGTGGCACAGTCGACATGCGCATGGAGTTGGCCGTGCGCTTCGACTACGGGGAGGTGGTGCCTTGGGTCACATCGCACGACGGCCTGACCCGGCTCACCGCCGGGCCCGACTCTGTCGCGCTGTGGCACCGGGTGGAGACCCAGGGCCAGGGCCTGCACACGGTGGCCGACTTCACCGTCACCGAGAAGCAGCGCTATCCCTTCACCCTGGTCGGGCACCCATCGCACGAGGAGCCGCCGCCACCGCTCGACAGCTACTACGCCGTCCACCTCACCGAGGCCTACTGGGGCGAATGGGCGACGCAGTGCTGCTATGTGGGTCCGTACCACGACGCCGTGGTGCGCTCGCTCATCACGCTCAAGGCGTTGACCTACGTGCCGACCGGCGGCATCGTGGCCGCGGCCACCACCTCGCTGCCCGAGTCGCTCGGCGGCAACCGGAACTGGGACTACCGCTATTGCTGGCTGCGTGACGCAACCCTGACCTTGGAGTCGCTGATGCGCGGCGGATATTTCACCGAGGCCCTGGCGTGGCGCGACTGGCTGTTGCGCGCCGTGGCAGGCGACGTCTCCAAGCTCCAGATCATGTACGGACCGGCGGGCGAGCGGCGGCTCGATGAATGGGAGGCGGCCTGGCTGCCTGGCTACGAGGGCTCGCAGCCCGTCCGGATCGGCAACGCCGCCTCGGAGCAATACCAGCTCGACGTCTATGGCGAGGTCATGTCGGCCTTGTACTCCTCGGCCAAAACCGAGGGTGTGCACAGCCGGGCGGCGTGGGGCGTTCAGACCCAGCTGGTCAATTTCATCGAGACGGGCTGGCTCCAGCCCGACGACGGCATCTGGGAGGTGCGCGGACCGCGTCGCCACTTCACGCACTCCAAGGTGATGGCCTGGGTCGCCGTCGACCGCGCCGTGCGGACGCTTGAGGAGTGGCCCGATCTCGGAGGGCCGCTCGAGAAGTGGCGCTCGTTACGCGACGAGATCTTCACGGAGGTGTGCGAGAAGGGATACAACCAGGACGTCGGGGCCTTCACGCAGTACTACGGCTCTGACAAGCTCGATGCCAGCGTCCTCATGATCCCCCTCGTCGGGTTCCTCCCACCGAGCGACTCCCGCGTGGTGAGCACGGTCGAGGCCATCCAGAGCAACCTCATGGATCACGGGTTCGTGTTGCGGTACAAGACCGACGACGACGGGTCCGTCGACGGGCTGACCGGGCGAGAAGGAGCGTTCCTGGCCTGCTCGTTCTGGCTCGTGGACTGCCTGCACATGATCGGGCGCGGGGAGGAGGCCACTGAGCTGTTCGAGCGGCTGCTGGCCCTGCGCAACGACCTTGGCCTTCTCTCTGAGGAGTACGACCCTCTGGCGGGTCGGCTGGTGGGCAACTTCCCCCAGGCCTTCTCACACGTGTCACTGATCAACTCCGCCTTCCGACTGAGCGGAAGCGATCCGCTGGTGCCCGTCGACGACGGCTCCCGGCTGATCATGGACGAGACCATCACTCAAAGGGCCAGGTTGCAGCGTATGAAGCGCATCGGTCGCACGGCCCGTCGTCGCCGGTCGGGTTCGACGACGCGGTGAACGACCGCCAGCCCGACGACGTCAAGGTCGGCATTGAGGTCAACGCGCCATGAGCGGGACGCACGCGCACGGCGGGCACCGCCACCGTCACGCCGACGCAGGGTTGCACGCGCATGACCGCGAGAGCGGGGAGGCCATCCCGGCCGTGCCGCCGCCGCGCCCGATCGCGGCCGGCGTGCTCGAGATCGACACCCTGCTCGGCGGTTGGGAGCGGGTGACCGCGGGCTATCTCATCGAGGGGCCGGCGCCCGTCCTCATCGAGACGGGGAGCCAGACCTCGGTCCCGGTCCTGCTGGCCGCACTCGGCCAGATCGGGGTGGGCCCGGTCGAGCTGGCCGGCGTCGCAGTCACTCATATCCACCTCGACCATGCGGGTGGCGTCGGCGACGTGGCCCGGGCCTTTCCTTCGGCCACCGTCTACGTCCACGAGAAGGGAGCTCGTCACCTGGCCGACCCCAAGCGCCTCATCGACTCGGCGGCACAGGTGTACGGACCGCTGCTCGACTCTTTGTACGGCCGCATCGACCCGACGCCGCCCGAGCGTCTCCATGTCCTCACCGACGGCGAGGAGATCGATGTCGGTGCCGGGCGCACCCTGATCGCCGTGGATTCGCCAGGACACGCCAAGCACCACCTTGGGTTGCACGACTCGGTCAGCGGAGTGCTCTTTGCGGGCGACGCGGTGGGGGTGAAACTCCCCGACGGCGGGGTGCTGCGGCCATCGACACCCCCTCCCGACTTTGACCTGGCGCAGGCGCTCAACTCACTGGCCAAGTTCGCCGCTCGTCGGCCCTCGGGCATTGCGCTGGCCCATTACGGGCTGCTGGGGCAGCCAGCGGAACTCCTCGCGGAGGCCGAAGAGACGCTGAGCGTCTGGGCAGAGACTGCGGAGAAGGCCTATCGCGAGGGTGTCGACATCGCCGACGCGCTTGCGGCCCGCTTCGATCCATTGCTCGGAGACATCGAGCCCGCCCACAAGGAGAAGCTGGACATCATGAACGGGGTGCACTCGAACGCAGCCGGCTTCCGCCGCTGGCTCGAGGGGCGCGACGCCGCGGCCACCTGAGGAAGGCCGCGGGACACTCAGACGACGAGTTTGGAGCGCAACTCCTCTT
Organism: uncultured Acidimicrobiaceae bacterium; assembly: GCA_963838835.1. Taxonomy (GTDB): domain Bacteria; phylum Actinomycetota; class Acidimicrobiia; order Acidimicrobiales; family RAAP-2; genus Bog-473. Next base: position 713,220 of record CAWITA010000023.1, on the reverse strand, counting down.
GCCGCACTTCGAAGTCGTCCAGAGAAATACGGCCCTCCGCGAGGTCCTCATGCAGGGCTGCGAACTGCTCGAGCAGCTTCGTCTGGTCCACATCATCGGCGGAGGGCGTGCTGGCAGCCTGCTCACTCGCGGCCGCTTTGTCTTCCTTTCGAGAGAGGCGGTCGTCCATCTTCGCCTTGGCCCGATCCTTCTTGGCCTGGTCGCGCTGTAACTTTCCGAATGTCGAACGTGCGCGTGCCACAGTTCACTCCTTTCCGGCCGCCGAGGAGCGACCAGGTGCTGCCGGCATGGCGCCTGCCCTGCCGCTGTTCTTGCCGCACTCGCCCATGCGGCGGACCCCTTCGGCCCCGAGCGGAGGAGGTGGGATTTGAACCCACGGTACCCATGAGGCACAACGGTTTTCGAGACCGTCCGATTCGGCCGCTCTCGCACTCCTCCGGGCAGGATCCTACTCGCTCTGACCTGGCCCGGAAGCTCAGAGAGGCGTCCCTCCGCTCGCCTCCCGTGCGAACAACAAACTCAAGAATATACCGGGTAGCGCCGCCTTGACGCGTGGCCGGAACAGCCCAATCGTCCGCAAGGCGGTCTTTGGGCGTTGCCACGTGACCGCCGGCTGGTGCCGATCTTCGCCCTCGCAGATGAGCCGTCTGTTGATGGGAAGAGGATCAGGTCTCCCCCCCGTGACCGGCGCTGCGCCGAGAACTGTCCGATCGGTCCGCTTCTCAGCGAAGAAAGACGTCAGGAGGGCCCCACAGTCGTCCGCACGTAAGCCGTGGGTCACCTTGAGCTCGTGATTGAGCCGCGGATCCCCGCAGAGGTTGTACAGCGTGCCGCAGGCTCCCGCCCGGGGGTCGCTCGCCCCGTAGACCAGCCGGCAGACCCGGGCCGCGACCAGTGCGCCGGCGCACATGGGGCACGGCTCGAGCGTCACCACCAGGGTGACGTCGGAGAGGCGCCAGCCTCCAACAGCCGCGGCGGCGTCGCGGAGGGCCAGCATTTCGGCGTGTGCGGTGGGATCGCCGGTCCGCTCACGTTCATTGTGGCGAGCCGACAAGGCGCGCCCGTCAATCATCGCGACAGCCCCGACGGGCACCTCACCTTGCGCGGCAGCGGCCCGTGCCTCGACCAAGGCCAGCTCCATGGCATCGTCGTCGCTGAGCGGGGTCGGGTCGTCAGCGGAGGCCATACCCCAGTATGGGAGGTCTCGAGCCGCCAGGGGTAGTCCGTGGGCGATTCGCCACCCGACCTATGGCGTGGTCAGTGCGCGCATGTCCGTTTCGAGCGTGCCGAGCGTCGACTGCAATTGCGTGCTGTCGGTGTCGAACTCTTGGAGGAACGTACCGAGGTGGATCGGCGCCAGGCCGTCGATCGTCTCGAGGGACGTTACGTCGCTGCGGACCTGAGCCAGAGCGATCTGTGCCGTTGCGCGGGCTGGAAGAGGCACGGTAGTCCCGGAGAGGAATGTCTGATACAGCTGGAGCGAATTGATGTAGGGGTTGATGACGGTCGACACATTTGTGGGGGTGGGAAATCCGGAGATCGACGCCAACCCAGCTCGCGCCGCGGTGGTCGCTGAGTCGACGGCGTCAGTCGCGGACTGGATCTGCGATGCCTTGGAGGCGGATGGCGGAGTGCTCGGAGTGTTCGTAGGTTGGCCGCTAGAGGGCGGACGGTGGATGGCCGGAATAACTGCCGCGGCGACGACCAGCACAATGAGGATGCACAGCATGACGACTGCTGCTTTGACGATCCGACTCACCCGCTTACGATCCGCGGTGGTGCTGGCCTGACCGTCGTAAGGGACGCTGAACGCCGGATGAATCGGGAGTGGCGGCGGCTGCGCCTCTGAACCTACCGCTGTTAGTGCCGGCTTCGAAGGAGCGGTTGCTGCGAGTTCAAGCTCAGGCACGGGCTCCGTTTCGCGCTCCGGCCCCGTCCGCTTTGGTTGTACCGCCGATGCCCGCTTGGCAGCGGCCCGCACTGCCGTCGCCCATGCTGCGTCTTGTGCCGCGGTCCGTTCGGCATCCGCTGGTGCAGCCTGCTCAGGTTCCCAAGTTGCGGCGTCTTCGGCCGCGGCCATCTCTGCCTCCAAGCGGGCGGCCTCTTCTGCCGCCGCCAGCTCTGCCTCCAAACGCGTGGCCTCTTCGGCCGCGGTCAGCTCTGCCTCCAAACGTGTGGCCTCTTGGGCCTCTAACCGCTCGGCCTCTAACCGCTCGGCCTCTAACCGCTCGGCCTCTAACCGCTCGGCCTCTAACCGCTCGGCCTCCAACCGTTCGGCCTCCAACCGTTCGGCCTCCAACCGCTCGGCCTCTAACCGCTCGGCCTCTAACCGCTCGGCCTCCAACCGTTCGGCCTCCAACCGTTCGGCCTCCAACCGCTCGGCCTCCAAGCGCGCCGCCTCTTCGGCCGCGGCCCACTCCGCCTCCAGGCGCTCCGCCTCCAAGCGTTCGGCCTCCAAGCGTTCGGCCTCCAACCGTTCGGCCTCCAAGCGCGCCGCCTCTTCGGCCGCGGCCCACTCGGCCTCCAGGCGCTCCGCCTCCAACCGTTCGGCCTCCAAACGCGCCGCCTCTTCGGCCGCGGCTCGTTCTGCCTCCAGGCGCTCCGCCTCCAACCGTTCGGCCTCCAAACGCGCCGCCTCTTCGGCCGCGGCTCGTTCTGCCTTGAGGCGCGCCGCCTCTTCGGCCTCCAACCGCTCGGCCTCCAACCGCTCCGCCTCCAGGCGCGCCGCCTCTTCGGCCGCAGCCCGCTCGGCCTCCAACCGCTCGGCCTCCAAGCGCTCCGCCTCCAAGCGCGCTGCCTCTTCGGCCGCGGCCCGCTCGACCTCCAGGCGCGCTGCCTCTTCGGCCGCGGCCCGCTCTGCGGCGGCTACTGCTTCCTCTTCCAACGACGACCGCCAAACGTTCTGCTCGATTCGTTCAAGTGCAGCGTCGGCGTCGGAGGACGCGTCGATCTCGGAATCCTCTGCGAACAAATCGGCTTCCCAGTCGAAATCTGAGTCGGCGGCCTCGAGCTCGTCCTCGTCGTCGAGCTGGGCCTCTGCCGCCTCGAGCTCGCTGTCATCCTCGTCGGGCAAGAACTCGTCCCAGGGCAGGTCGACCTCGTCCGCCTCGACCCCGGATTCGTCGTAAAGGTTTGTGGTCATGACGCAGTGAAGACCAGGCCAACGGGGACGCGGCGACCGCGCCGCGAGGCGCCGGCAAGTTGCAGGCGCCCGGGCAGCCCGGCGCAGGGCTCACCGGCCACCGGGCCGAACGTAGGATCCACGCTGACCTATCGGTCAGGAGTGGGAACAAATTGAGTTCTTCTCCCGAAGCGGAGGAGGTGGGATTTGAACCCACGGTTGGTTGCCCAACACACGATTTCCAGTCGTGCCGATTCGGCCGCTCTCGCACTCCTCCGGAACTGCAGCCTGGTCAGGCTAACGGGCGCTGCAGCCCTTGACGGGTCTAGGGGAGGGTGAACCCGTACGCTGGCCGCACTACTGTGCCGTCACCTAAATGTCACTGAAGCATCCCTGACGTTCACCTGCCGGTAACTCTTTGCGAATTGAGCATGCGTAGCTCGAGAGGGGTCAGTGGAGGCGCGGGGTAGCACACGACCTGAGGCAATGGGCGAACCAGGCGGGGGGCGAGGTGTTGAAAGGGACTCTCGAGGCGATGGGCGACGCGAGGGCGGTACGCACTGCGGGTCATTCATGAGGACCGGTCGTCGTGAGCGTCTCCAGACGCTGGTGTCGGGGCCGGCTGGGGGTGTCGGGCGAATCGAACCATTTGCCGACCGGGCCGAGACCCGCCGAGGCCCGCGTTGCCGAATTCAGCTTCATGGTGGCGGGGGAATCCGTCTGAGCCGAGGAAGGAGCCGACCGCATTGGGGGCGGCTCCAAGGGCGTCGAGGAGAGTCGCCGCCTCTCCGGCGCGCCGAAGGTCGTGATGAACGCAGACGAGTACAACGTCCTGACCGTGTAGAGACCCGCCCGGGCCCAGCCGCTATCCTGAACGCTTGCGCCGTGCCGACGCTGGGTGCGGTGGCCGGGTCCTGCGCAACGGCCGCTCGTGAATCGAGTCAGGGTCGGAAGGCAGCAGCTCTCAGCGGGTATGGCCGGGTGCCGCAGCCAACCTGGCCGCCGCACCGAGCACCGGCCGGCGCTGTCTGACCGTGTGGGTAGGCTCGGCCGGCATGGTCGACGCCCCCTTTGTGTCCCTCTACCGCCGCTTCCGGCCGGGGCGATTCGACGAGATCAGGGGCCAGGACCACGTGGTCCGGGCGCTGCGCAGCGCCGTGCGCGACGACCGGGTCTCGCACGCCTACCTATTCAGCGGGCCACGGGGGACCGGGAAGACGTCCTCGGCGCGCATCCTCGCCAAGGCGCTCAACTGCGAGGCGCCGGTCGACGGCGAGCCCTGCGGCAATTGCAAGTCGTGCATTGAGATCACCCAGGGAAGTTCGCTCAACGTGCACGAGCTCGATGCGGCCTCGAACAACGGGGTGGACGCCATGCGTGACCTGGTCGCCCACGCCGGGCTCGGCACGCCCGGGCGCTGGAAGGTCTACATCGTCGACGAGGTCCACATGCTCTCGACTGCGGCGGCCAACGCACTGCTGAAGACGCTCGAGGAACCGCCCAGCCACGTCGTCTTCGTGCTCGCCACGACGGACCCGCAGAAGGTGCCCCCGACGATCCGCTCTCGGACCCAGCACCTCGAGTTCCGTCTCCTCGGCGCGCAGACCCTGCACGGCCTGCTCGAGTCCGTGAACGCCGAGGCCGGTCTCCATCTCGACGACGAGGCGCTCGAGGCGGCGGTGCGGCGTGGTCGGGGCTCGGCCCGCGACGCACTCTCGGTCCTGGACCAGGTGGTGGCGTCGGGTTCCGCCGACGCCGCCCGGCCCGAGCTGGCCCAGGTGCTCGATGCCCTGGCCGACGGCGACGTGGGCGGGGTCCTGGTGGCGCTCAGCGCGCTATTGGCCGGCGGATGGGGCGCCCAGCAGCTGGCGACTGAGATGGTCGACGACCTGCGTCAGGTCTTCCTCGCCGCGCTGGCACCAGAGCTGAGTGCCGTGTCGGGACCGTCGCTCGAGCGTTTCGCGGCGCTGGCCGAGACCATGGGTCTGCCCCGGGTGGTGCGCAGCATGGAGCTCTTGGGCCAAGCCCTGGTCGACATGCGCGAGGCTCCCGACGCGCAGGTCGTGCTCGAGATCGCCGTCGTGCGCGCGGTGCGGCCTGACCTCGACTCGGGGATGGAGGCCCTGTCGGAGCGGGTGAGTGTGCTCGAGCGCTCGCTCTCGGGGGCCGCTGCCTTTCCCCGTCCGGGCACCCCTTCGGAACGACCCGCCTCCCCTCCGAGAGGCCAGGGCTCCGCTCCGCCCGCCTCCCCGCCTCCGGCGGAGCGCCCGGCTGCTGCGGTGGGGAGCCGCCCCTCCATCGGCGCCCTGCGGCGCAACCAACAGGCCGCCGCCACTTCGTCTGCGGCGGGGTCTGCTCAGGCCCACGGGGCCGGCGACACCCCCGCGCCGGAAGCGGTCCCCGCGCCCGCCGCCAGCACCGAAGCCGCGCCAAGCGGCACCGTCGATCGAGACAGCCTGACCGAGGCGTGGGGCGACAGCATCTTGCGTTCCCTGCCGGCGCGGGCCAAAGCCCTCTACAGCGCCGGGCGTTTCGTTAGCGTGGACGCGCAAGGCGCCCATTTCGCGCTCCCCAATGCGGCGCACCGTGAACGGTGTGCGGAACTGGCCCCGACGGTGGAGGCGGCGCTCGCCGCGCACTTCGGCACCCCCGTGACCCTGACGCTCGATGTGGACGACGCCACGCCGCCGGCGACCCTCCAGCAAGACGCCGTCGCACCAAGTGGTGGCGCTCCCGGGGACCAGGCCGACGACGAGGAGGTCGATCCGGCCGATTTTGCCGCCGACGTCCACGACGCCGCCTCCGAGCACGCCTCGGCCGCCGAGGCCCGACTGTTGCAGGCCTTCCCCGGCGCCGAGGTGACTGGCTAGGCGATGTACACCGGACCCCTCCGCTCTCTCATCGACGAGCTCGGACGTCTCCCCGGCATCGGGCCGAAGTCGGCGCAGCGCATCGCCTTTCACATCTTGAAGGTGCCGGGTGAGGACGCGCGGCGACTCGCCGACGCCATCGTGGCCGTCAAGGAGCGCACGACGCTGTGCGCGATCTGTTTCAACGTGGCCGAGTCCGGTGCGCTGTGCGACGTCTGCAGCGACGACCGCCGCGACCCCGAGGTGATCTGCGTCGTCGAGGACCCCCGCGACATCGTCGCCGTGGAGCGCACGGGCTTCAAGGGCCGCTACCACGTGCTCGGCGGTGCGTTGAGCCCGCTCGATGGCATCGGGCGCGAGCAGTTGCGGCTGCGCGAGCTCCTCGATCGCCTGCACGAGGGCACTATCCGTGAGGCCATCGTCTGCACGAACCCCACGCTCGAGGGCGAGGCCACCGCCATGCTGGTGGCCCGCGAGCTCGCGCCCCTGGGCGTCGTGGTCACCCGGTTGGCCAGCGGCTTGCCGGTGGGCGGCGACCTCGAGTACGCCGACGAGCTCACCCTTGGGCGCGCCCTCGAAGGACGCCGCCCACTCGAGGTCTGATTGCCTCACACGAGCAGTGGGGCCGTGTGACGCCGGTCGTCTTCTACAATTGTCCGATGCGGATCGCCATCGTCGGTGCGACAGGGCAGGTGGGCGTGGTGCTCCGCGCCATCCTGGCCGAGCGCAACTTCCCGGTCGACTCGATGCGTTACCTCGCCTCGGCGCGCTCGGCCGGCTCCACCTTGCCCTGGGGCACCACCGACGTCGTCGTCGAGGACGCGGAGAGTGCCGACCTCTCGGGCATCGACCTGGCGCTCTGCTCCGCCCCGGCCTCGGTGTCGCGCCAGCTGTCACCCCGGCTGGCCGCCGCCGGCGCGACCGTCATCGACAACTCGTCCGCCTGGCGCATGGACCCCTCCGTCCCGCTGGTCGTCCCCGAGGCCAACGCCGAGGCGTTGCGCTCCATCCCCAAGGGCATCGTGGCCAACCCCAACTGCACCACGATGGTCGCCATCCCGGTCCTCAAGCCCCTGCACGACGAGGCAGGCCTCCAGCGGCTGGTCGTGTCGACCTATCAGGCGGTGTCGGGTGGCGGCGTCGACGCCGTGCACGAGCTGGCCGAGCAGCTGGGCAAGACGGCCGACCGGGCCCAGAGCCTCACCTTCGACGGTGCGGCGGTCGACTATCCGCCCCGCAGCGTCTACCCCGTCCCGATCGCCCACAACATCATCCCGCTGCAATTCGAGATCGTCGACGACGGCACGCTCGAGACCGACGAGGAGCAGAAGTACCGCAACGAGGCCCGCAAGATCCTGGGCATCCCGGACCTCGCGGTGACCACCACGTGCGTGCGGGTGCCGGTGTTCACGGGGCACTCGTCCGCCATCGTGTGCGACTTCGAGCGCCCTCTCACGCCCGAGCGGGCCACCGAGGTGCTGCGCACCGCGCCGGGTGTCGAGCTCGTGGAGATCCCGACGCCGCTCCTCGCAGCCGGCCGCGACGTTTCCTATGTCGGCCGCATCCGGCGAGCCCAGGGTGCACCGAACGCCCTGGCCCTTTTCCTCTCGGGTGACAATCTGCGCAAGGGGGCCGCGCTCAATGTGGTGCAGATCGCCGAGGAGTTGCTGGCCCAGCGCCGCTGAGCCCCCCGCAGCCGAGTCCGGCGGATCAGTCGGGGCCGGCTGACACCGGCTCGGGACCGCCGACCACCAGCGTCGCCATGCGGCGGGCCAGGTTGACCGCGTGGTCGCCGAAGCGCTCGTAGAAGCGGGCCACCATCGCCAGCTCGATCGCCACCGGGAGCGGCATGGTGCCCGCCACCAGCTCGGCCGTCAGGGTGACGTGCAGGTCGTCCATCTCGTCGTCGAGGTCGTCGATGAAGGAGGCCGCTTCGGCGGAGCGCTCGGCGAAGGCATCCCCGGTCTCGCGCCAGATGGTGGTGGCCACCTCGCCCATGCGCTCGACGAGGCCGCGACTGCGGGCCGACATCTCGGCGCCGAGCCCGCGGGCGGCCCGGCGGGCGATGTGCTCGGCCAGGTCGCCGTTGCGCTCCATGTCGGGGAGCATGCGCAGGATCGCCACGTACTCGCGGCGCTCCTCCGCCGCCGTCTCGCCGTGGACGAGCTGTTGTTGCACGGTCGTCGAGATCTGGCCGATCAGCTTGTCGACGACCTCGTCGCGCTTGACCAGCTCCTTGGCCGCATCTCGGTCGCCGGCCAACAGGGCGTGGGTCGCACCTGCGATCGCCTCGCCGACGAGTGCGAAGACCTGCGAGAAGAGGCGGTCGACCTCGTCGGGCTCGGGCATCGTGCGGGGCCACAGCGGCTGCTCCATGGCCAGGGGCCCGATGTGTGCCCCGCCTTCCTCGGCCGCCGTCTCCAGCTGGTCCGGGCCATTTCTCGTGCTGCCACCGAGCTTGAACGGCATCCGAGCCACGCTACCGGCTTCGGTGCTGCGTGACGACCCCCGGTCTGCGGCCTGCTCGGACGTGGTCCCCGAAGTTGACACACCCCATCGTTACATTGGCCTCATGGTCCTCGGAGTGGTGCTCGGGCTTGTCGTCGGGCTGGCCGGCGGCGTCACCTGGCATGTGGTGTCCAGCGCCCGTGCTGCGGCCGCCCGCCGGCTGGCGGAAAGCCGGCTCGGGGATGCGCAGGTGGCCCTGGCCGAACAAGAGGCGCAGCTCAAGGCTGCGTGGGACGTGGCCGCGGGGGCCGAGACCGGGCGTGCGGTGGCGATCTCCGAGCTGGCGAACCTGCGAAAGTCGGTGGACGAGGCGCAGGCGCGGGCCGACGAGGAGCGCGCCCGGCTGAGCGGGACGTTCGCCGAGCTGTCGGCCCAGGCCCTGGCCAAGAACAACGAGCAGTTCCTGACCCTGGCCGACACCCGGTTCAAAGAGGCGCGCACGGCGGCGCAGGGCGACCTGGACCAGCGCCAACAGGCCATCTCCCGTCTGCTCGATCCGCTGAGCGACACCCTGGCCCGCTACGAGCGCGGTCTCCAGGAGATGGAGCTCGAGCGCAGGGGCGCCTACGAGGGGCTCTCCGAGAAGGTGGCCCAACTGCATCTCGGGCACGAGCAACTGCGCAAGGAGACCCGCAACCTGGTGACGGCGCTGCGGTCGCCCCAGACCCGTGGGCGATGGGGCGAAGTCCAGCTGCGCCGAGTGGCCGAGATGGCGGGCATGCTTCCGCACTGCGACTTCGACGAGCAGGTCTCGGCCACGAGCGACGAGGGGCGGCTGCGCCCCGACATGATCGTGCACATGCCGGGCGGCGGCGACATCGTCGTCGACGCCAAGGTGCCGCTCGACGCCTTCTTGCTGCTCCTCGACGCCGACGACGACGAGACCCGTGCCCTCTGCCAGGTCAAGCACGCTCGCCAGCTGCGCACGCACGTCGACCAGCTCGCCAAGAAGGAGTACTGGAAGCAGTTCGAGCGTTCGCCGCAGATGGTTGTCGCCTTCATCCCGGGCGACCAGCTGCTGGCGGCCGCCTTCGAGTCGGATCCGGCGTTGCAGGAGTACGCCATGACCAACGGCGTGCTGCTCACGACGCCCGTCACCCTGATCGCGCTGTTGCGCACCGTGGCGCTGGGCTGGCAGCAGGAGACCCTGGCCGAGAGCGCGCGCGAGGTGCAGAAACTGGGGGCCGAGCTCTACGACCGCCTGCGCGTGATGACCGGCCACATGCAGACGCTGCAGCGCAGCCTGACCTCCAGCGTGGATGCCTACAACAAGGCCGTCGGCTCGTTCGAGTCCCGCGTCCTGGTCTCGGCCCGCAGGTTCCCCGGCCTCGGCGTCGTGGGGAGCGAAGGACCACCGATCACCGAACTGTCACCCATCGACGCCGCGCCGCGCCACCTGCAGGCGGTCGAGATGGACGACGACGACGGAGCCGGCGGGTCGGGAGAGCAGAACATCCTCGCCCTGCCCGAAGGCGGGGCCTCGGCGCGCTGAGGCCCGAGTACCGCGACGTACTCTGCGGCAATGCTCCACGTCCACCGATCCGAACGGGCCGACCACCTGGTGTCGATGCTGGCCCGGCTCGTTGCGGAGCCACTCGACGACCCCATGACGGCGGAGGTGGTGTCGGTGCCGACGCGCGGCATCGAGCGGTGGCTGACGCAGCGCCTCTCCATGCGCCTGGGGGCGCACGAGGGCAGGCAGGACGGCGTGTGCGCCAACATCGACTTCCCTTTCCCCGGGACGCTGGTGACCGCCGCGCTGGCGCTGGCGGCGGACACCAACCCCGACGCCGATCCCTGGCTCCCCCAACGCGCGGTCTGGCCGCTGATCGAGGTTGTCGAGTCCCACTTCGACGAGCCGTGGCTCGCACCGCTCGCCGAGCACATGCGGAATTCAAAGACCGTCGAAGAGTCGAAGCGCTTCTCGAGCATCCGCCATGTGGCCGATCTCTTCGACCGCTACGCCGTGCACCGGCCGGAGATGCTGCGGCGCTGGGCGGCCGGGTCGCCCGGGGAGGGAGAGGCAGCGTGGCAGGCCGGGCTGTGGCGCCTGCTGCGCGAACGTATCGGCCGGCCGAGCCCAGCCGAGCGGCTGCTCGACGCCTGCGAGCGCCTGCGGGAGGAGCCGGCGCTGCTGGACCTGCCGAGGCGGCTCTCGCTGTTCGGCCTGACCCGGCTCCCCGCCAGCTATCTCGACGTCCTCGAGGCGATGGGCGCCGGCCGCGACGTGCACCTCTTCTTGTTGCACCCCTCCCCGGCCTTGTGGGATCGGCTGGAGGACACGATCGGGCCGACGTCGCGCCACCTGTTGCGCAGCGAGGACCCGACGGCGGCGGTGCCCCGCAACCCGCTCCTGGCGTCGTGGGGGCGCGACGCCAGGGAGATGCAGCTCGTGCTCGGCGGTGCCGTCCCCCACGGTGCGCCGTACGCTCTCGCGCCGACCACCGGCACGCGGACGCTCCTGCAGCAGATCCAGGACGACGTGCGCGCCGACCGCGCGCCGGCCGGCCTCGGCGGCGGGCACGACGACGCGCGACCCTTCCTCGAAGCGGACGACAACAGCATCCGGATCCACTCCTGCCACGGGCGGGGGCGACAGGTCGAGGTGCTGCGCGACGCCATCTTGCACCTGCTCGAGGAGGATCCGACCCTCGAGCCGCGCGACATCATCGTCATGTGCCCCGACATCGAGGCCTTCGCACCGCTGATCAAGGCGACGTTCGGGGCGCGTGATCTCGACGGCGGGTCCGAGCACTCGGCCCAGCGGCTCGAGATCCGGCTGGCCGACCGTTCGCTGCGACAGACCAATCCGGTGATGGGGGTCCTGGCCGAGGTGCTCGAGCTCGCCACGGCCCGGATGACGGCGTCGGAGGTCCTGGACCTGGCGGGACGGGAGCCGGTCCGTCGCCGCTTTCGGTTCGGCGACGACGACCTGTCGCGTCTCGAGGAATGGGTGGACGAGGCGTGCGTGCGCTGGGGCTTCGACGCCGACCACCGGAGCACCTTCGGGCTCGAGGGTATCGGCGCCAACACCTGGCAGTCGGGACTCGACCGGATCCTTCTCGGGGTGGCCATGGCGGACGAGCGGCAACGCGTCTTCCGCGACACGTTGCCGCTGGACGACGTGGACAGCGGCGATATCGAGCTGGCGGGTCGGGTGGCCGAGTTCCTCGAGCGTCTCCGGCGTGCCCTCGACGCGCTCTGCGGCACGCGCACCGTGGACGCCTGGGCGGACACCTTGGCGCAGATCTCGGACTCTCTGACGGTCACGTCGGAGCGTGACGCCTGGCAGCGCGCGCAGCTCAAGTCCCTCCTCGACGAGCTGGTCGGCGAGGCGAGGGCGGGGGAGCGCATCAGCCCGGTCGCGCTCAGCTGCGACGACATACGGTCGGTCCTGTCGGATCGTCTCAAGGGACGCCCGACGCGCGCCAACTTCTGCACCGGACATCTGACGGTCTGCACGCTCGTGCCGATGCGCTCCATCCCCCATCGCGTGGTATGCCTGCTCGGCCTGGACGACGGAAGCTTCCCCCGCCACATCGAGCGGGACGGCGACGACCTGACCGCACGCGACCAGCGGGTCGGCGACCGCGACGTCCGCAGCGAAGATCGACAACTGCTCCTGGACGCCCTGCTGGCGGCGCGCGATCACCTCGTGGTGACCTACTCGGGCCGCGACGAGCGGTCCAACCTGCCCCGCCCGCCCGCCGTGCCCGTCGGCGAGCTGCTCGACGTGGTGGACCACACCGTGCGCGGGACGAAGGACCGGGCGCGCGACCTGGTGGTGATCGCACACCCGCTGCAGCCTTTCGACGCCCGAAACTTCGAGCCAGGGGGCCTCGTGCCCGGAACCCCGTGGAGCTTCGACGCCCTGAACCTGGCCGGGGCCCAGGCCTCACTGGTCGCGCGGCCCGGCCCGCGCCCGTTCCTGGTCGAAGCGCTGCCCGCGTACGAGCCGGGCCCGATCGGGCTCGACGCGCTGGAGCGCTTCCTGCGGCACCCGGTTCGGGCCTTCCTCCGCGAGCGACTGCACATCTCGCTCCGGAGCAGGACGCGCGACTTCGAGGATGCCATCCCGATCGAGCTCGACGCACTCGAGGAGTGGCAGGTCGCCGAGCGCATGCTGGTGGCGCGCCTGAGCGGGGCGACCGAGGCGTCGTGCGAGGCGGCCGAAATCGCCCGCGGCGAGCTCCCACCCGGCCAGCTGGCCGATCCCGTGCTCGAGAAGGTCACCGGACCCCTCGACGACCTCGTCTCGGCGGGCCGGAGTCCCGCGACGCCCCTGTCTCTCGACGTGCACGTCGACCTGTCCGACACGCTCAGCGTGGTGGGCACCGTTGCGGGGGTGCGCGCGGACGTGATCCACGCCGTGACGTACTCGAAGCTCGGGCCTGCACTGCGTCTCGTCGTGTGGTTGCGCCTGCTGGCGCTCACCGCGACGTGGCCCGATCGCCCGTTCGAGGCGATCGCCATCGGGCGCTCCCGGGACAGCCGGCGGGGCACGATCTCGACCGCACGCATCGGGCCGCTGGGTCCAGATGCCGCCAGCCGGAAGGCGACGGCGGAGACGAACCTGCGCGCCCTGGCCGGGCTGTTCCACCACGGGATGTGCGAACCCCTTCCGCTGTACACCAAGACGTCGGCGGCCTGGGCCGCCGCCCGCGGCGCGGGCGACGATCCGGGGCACGCCGCCGCGGGCTGCTGGGAGTCGAATTTCAATTTCGACCAGGAGGACAAGGACCCCGAGCACAGGCTGGTGCTCGGGGACACCCTGTCGTTCGCCGCCATGGTGGAGCGATCGGGGCCACCGCGTGACGGCGAGGGTGCGGAGCCCGCACTGCCCTCGGAGCCGTCCCGGTTCGGTCTCTACGCCCGCCGGCTCTGGGACGGTCTCCTCGCCCACGAGGAGATCGTCGACCGATGACGGGCAATCCTCTCCCTGTCGACGACGAGCCGGGCGACGCGGGCCCGCGCCCAGAATCGTTCAACGTCTGTGGCGAGCTGCCGACCGGCATGACGCTGCTGCAGGCGAGTGCGGGCACGGGCAAGACGTTCACCATCGCCGCGCTGACCACCCGTTATGTCGCAGAGGGCGTGCTCCCGATCGAGCGCCTCCTCGTCATCACGTTCACTCGCATGGCCACCGGCGAACTCCGCGAGCGGGTGCGTGAACGCCTCGTCCGTGCCTTCGACGGGCTGACGGACATCCTCGGCGGAGCCGGCGGCCATGCCGACGACGAGATCGTCCAGCTTCTCGCTGCCGGGCCGCGCGACGACGTCGAGGCGCGGCGTGACCGGCTCGGCAAGGCGATCGCCAGCTTCGATTCGGCCACGATCGAGACGACCCACGGCTTCTGCCTCCAGGTGCTCTACGGCCTCGGGACGGCGGGTGACGTCGACCGCGAGGTCACGCTGGTCGAGGACGTGAGCGACCTGCTCGAGGAGGTGGTCGACGACCTCTACCTGCGCAAGTTCGCCGGTAGACCGAATCCGCTGGGCTTCACGCGGGCCCAGGCGATGGAGATCGCCAAGCACGTCTTCACGCATCCCGACGCAGACATCGTGCCGCCACTCGCACCGGCCCAGGACCTGCCGTCCATCCGTCGTCGTTTTGCCGATGCCGTCCGGAAGGAGATGGAGCGTCGGAAGCAGATCTTGAAGGTCCTCACCTACGACGACGTGCTCATCCGCCTGCGCCGCACCCTGCTCGACGAGAAGCGCGGACCGGCCGCGTGCGCCCGCTTGCGGGAGCGCTACGACGTCGTGCTGGTCGACGAGTTTCAGGACACTGACCCGGTGCAGTGGGACATCATGCACCGCGCCTTCGGCGAGGGCGGTGCGACGCTGGTGCTCATCGGCGACCCGAAGCAGGCCATCTACGCCTTCCGCGGCGCCGACGTGCACGCGTATCTCGACGCGCGCGAGGCGGTGCGGTCGGAGTGGACCCTCGACGTCAACTGGCGGAGCGACGAGGGTCTTCTCGAGGCGTACGACTCGCTGTTCGCCGATGCCCAACTCGGCTCCGCGGGGATCACGTACCGGAAGATCGGTGCGGCGGAGGCCAACCGGCGGCCCCGGCTGTTGGGCGCGCCCGTCCCCGAGCCCCTGCGGGTCCGGGTCCTGCACTCCGAGGACGGGCTCGTGCCGCTCACCGCCCGGACCGGTGAGCCGAAGGCGCCGGACGCACGGAACCTGATCGCCCGTGACCTCGCCGCCGAGGTCGTCCGCCTCCTGTCGGCACGGCCCCAGGTCATGACGCGCCGGCGGGACGGGACCGACCTCCAAGCAGCCACCCTCCACCCCGGACACCTCGCCGTGCTGGTGCGGGCCAACAGCCATGCCAGGACCGTGCGTGACGCGCTGCGCGACGTGGGCGTGCCCGCGGTCATCGGCGGAGGGGGCTCCGTCTTCCTTTCTGATCCCGCCCGGGAGTGGCTGCGGCTGCTCGAGGCGCTCGAGCGGCCGAGCGCGCGAGACCGGGCGTCACTGGCGGCGCTCACCTGTTTCATCGGATGGGCGCCCGAGAGGGTGGCGACGGCGGGCGAGGCGGAATGGGAGGACCTCCACTGGTCTCTGCACCGCTGGGCCGCCCTGCTGCGCGATCAGGGCATCGCCTCGCTGTACGAGACCGTCAGCAGCGCGAACGGCGTCCCGGGCCGGGTGTTGGCGATGCCCTCGGGCGAGCGCTTCATGACGGACCTGCGCCACGTCGGCCAGTTGCTCCACGAGGCCGGCGTGACCGAGGGCCTCGGCGCCACCGCGATGGCAACGTGGCTCGGCCGGCGCCTCCACGAAGCCGACCGCGACGCCGAGAACGAGGAGCGCATGCGGCGTCTCGAGTCCGACGCCGAGGCGGTGCAGGTGATCACGATCCACCGCAGCAAGGGGCTCGAGTTCCCGATCGTCTTCTGCCCCTACCTCTGGGACGGTCGCTCCCCGAAGGCGGACGTGCCGGTGTTCCACGACCCCAGCCAGGGCAACGTCCGCACCATCGACGTCGGGGGCGCGGGCAACGACTTCACGATGCACCGGCAGATGGAGTTGGTCGAGGGGCGCGGCGAGGACCTGCGGTTGCTCTACGTGGCCCTCACACGGGCCCAACACCAGGCCGTGCTCTGGTGGGCCGGGGCCAACGCCAGCCAGCATTCGCCGCTCTCCCGGCTCCTCTTCGAACGGGACCACCAGGGGGTGGTGAACCCGTTTGGCGCGCGGGCGCATACGGACGCGGAGGTCGATGAGGCCTTCGTCGCACTGGGGTCCGGGGTCTCCGTCGAGCGCGTGGAGCGCCCGGGTGACACGCACTGGCAGGCGGACGCCGGCGACCCGCCGCGCCTCGAAGTCGCCGTCTTCGACCGCCTCCTCGACGTCGGGTGGCGTCGCGTGTCGTACTCGGGCATCGTCCGCGCCCTCCACGAGCAGCCGGCAATCGGGAGCGAGCCGGAGCAGGACCAGGAGCTCACCTCCGACGAGGAAGTGCCGGTGGTGGCTGTTCCCGCCGCGGGCGGCGACACGGCCGGGGCCGCGGCCGAACCCTGGCGTTCGGTGGCGTTGGGACTGGGGGACATGCCCGGCGGCGCCCTGGTGGGGACCGTCGTGCACGGCGCCCTGGAGCGCGTGGCGTTCGACGCCCCCGACCTGATGCAGGAGGTCGGCGCCGCGCTGGACGCGGAGGTCACGTGGCGCAACGTCGACCTCGGGAGTCGGGACGCCGTCGTCTCCGGGCTCTGTGCCGCTCTCGAGTGCCCCCTCGGCCCCATGGTCGACGACGTCGCGCTGCGCGACATCGCCCGACGGGACCGGCTCGACGAGCTCGGCTTCGACGTCCCACTCGTCGGCGGAGAGGTGCCGTCCGCCAACCTGCACGTGGGCGACGTGGCCGATCTCCTCGAAGCGCACCTGCCCGCCGGCGACCCCCTGGCGCGCTACGCGACCCGCCTGCGCGACCCGGTCCTCAACGGCGTCCTGCGTGGGTACCTGACCGGGAGCCTCGACCTGGTGTTCCGGCTGCCGGGCAACCGCTTCGTCGTGGCGGACTACAAGACGAACAGGCTCGGTGCCCCCGGGGAGACGCTCACCGCGTGGCACTACCGGCCCGACGCCGTCGACGCCGAGATGGTCGGCGCCCACTACCCGCTGCAAGGGCTGCTCTACGCGGTGGCCCTGCACCGGTACTTGCGTTGGCGACTCCCCGCCTACGACCCCGAGCAGCACCTCGGCGGCGTGCTCTATCTCTTCCTGCGCGGCATGAGCAGGCTCGAGCCGATGCCCCGCGGTGCGCCCCCGTGCGGCATCTGGTCGTGGCGACCTCCGGCACGACTCATCGAGGCGCTCAGCGATCTGTTCGACCGGGGAGCGCCGGCGTGACGGCCGTCGCCCCGGACCTTTTCGACGCCCGGCTGGCGCTCGACCGCGGCGGGACCGCTCCGCGCCTTCAACCAGGCGGGGATCCTCTCGACGTCGGACGTCCACGTCGCCCTCAGGCTGGCGCGGTTGGGCGACACGACCGACGAGGCCGTCTGCCTCGGTGCCGCCTTCGCGGCCCGCGCA
Source organism: uncultured Acidimicrobiaceae bacterium (assembly GCA_963838835.1). Lineage (GTDB taxonomy): Bacteria > Actinomycetota > Acidimicrobiia > Acidimicrobiales > RAAP-2 > Bog-473. The sequence goes on along the minus strand of CAWITA010000023.1, from coordinate 696,174 downwards.
CCGCGGCTGGGGCACGTGTGCGTCGACCTCGGGTCGATCGGTGAGACCGCCAGCCCCGACACCGACGTGCCGGTGGACGTCGCGGCGCTGCCGTGGCCCGAGCCGGCGGCGTGGCTCGCGCTCGATGCGCGCCTGCCCGCTGGTGGGCGAGGACCGCCCGCTCCACCTCCACGAGACCAGGCTGTACCTGGACCGACTCTGGGCCGACGAGGCGCGCGTCGCGTCGGAGTTGCTCCGACGGGCCGCGGAGCCGGCCGAGGGCGTCGACCCCCTGCTGCTCGCCTCCGGCCTGGCCGAGTTGTTCGACGGCGAGGAGGTACCCGACCGACAGCGCATGGCGGCCGCCACGGCCGTCTTGCGCAAGGTGTCGGTCGTGGCCGGTGGCCCGGGCACCGGCAAGACGAGGACCGTGGCGCGCGTCCTGGCGCTGCTCGAAGCCCAGGCCGTGGCATCGGGACGCCGACGGCCCCTGGTCGCACTGGCCGCACCCACCGGCAAGGCGGCGTCCCGGCTCGAGGAGTCTGTCCACGGTGGGGCGGCCGAGATGGACGTCGACGCTGACCTGCGGGCCCGCCTGTTGGCGCTCGAAGGGACGACCCTGCACCGGCTGCTCGGTTCCAACCGCGGCAACCGGACGCGCTACCGCCACGACGGAACCAACCGGCTGCCCCACGACGTGGTCGTGGTCGACGAGACGTCGATGGTTTCGCTTTCGCTCATGGCGCGCCTGTTGGAAGCGGTCCGGCCCGACGCCCGCCTGATCCTCGTGGGTGACCCCGAGCAGCTGGCCTCGGTCGAGGCCGGCGCGGTGCTGGGCGACATCGTGGGCCCGGCGGCGGACGGTCTGTGCCTGGGGGAGGCGGCATGCCGCGAGCTGGCGGCGGTCACCGGGCAGGCGGTTCCGGCCCTCGGCGGATCTTTCTCGTCCATCGGGGACAGCATCGTCGTGCTGCGCCGGGGGCACCGCTTCGGGGGTGCCATCGCCGAGCTGGCTGAGGCAATCCGGCGCGGGGACGCCGACCGCGCCCTCGAGGTGCTCGAGCGGCGCGACACGAACGTGCACTGGGTCGTGTCCGACGCGGCGCAGCCGTCGCCCGAGGGACTCGCCATCGTGCGGGCCCTCGCGGTCGACTGCGGTCGTCGGGTGATCGAGGCGGCGCGCGCCGGGGAAGCCAAGCAGGCCATCGCGGCGCTCGGCCGCTTCCGGCTCCTGTGTGCGCACCGGCGTGGGCCCGAGGGCGTGGCCACCTGGATGGGCCACGTCGAGAACTGGCTCCGGGCCGAAGTGGAAGGCTTCGCGACCGGCGGAGACTGGTACGTCGGCCGTCCGCTCATCGTGACGGAGAACGACTACGGGTTGCAGCTCTACAACGGCGACACCGGTGTCGTGGTCGCAGCGGCCGATCGCCGGCTGGTGGCAGCGTTCGAACGGAGCCAAACGATCTCCGAGGTCAGTCCCGCCCGCCTCGCCGCGGTGGACACGGTGTACGCCATGACGGTCCACAAGAGCCAGGGCTCGCAGTTCGACACCGTGGCCTTCTTGGTGCCCGGGATGAGCTCGAGGGTCCTGACCCGCGAGCTGCTCTACACCGCGGTCACCCGCGCCCAGGAGCGACTGATCCTCGTCGGCTCAGAGGACTCGATCCGTGCCGCCATCGGCCGTCCGATCACCCGGGCCTCGGGACTGCGGCGCGCCTTGTGGGGTGCGACCGGCGGCTGAGCCGGCCGGCTCAGCGATCCACCAACGCGGAATCCGTGTGACTTATGCTGCCCGCCCAAGCAAAATCCCTGGTCTCAAGCCAATTACAGGCTGCACACAGGCTGGATTCAGGGTCCTGCCCCATGATGAGACTGACATGACTCCGTAACAAAGCGGATCCCGAGCGACGCGAAGGGTGAGGATGAAGATTCTGGTTCTCGGAGGAGACGGCTACCTCGGCTGGCCCACTGCGCTGCACCTCTCGGCCCTCGGTCACGAGATCACCGTCGTCGACAACCTGGTGCGCCGCGAGTACGACCGTGAGATGGGGGTCGACAGCCTGGTCCCCATGGCATCGCTGGTGGACCGGGTCACGCGCTGGGAGCAGATCTCCGGCCGCGCCATCAACGTCCGGATCGGCAACCTGACCGACGCCGCATTCACCTACGGGGTGATCGGCGAGGCGGCGCCGGACGCCATCGTGCACTTCGGTGAGCAGCGTTCGGCCCCCTACTCCATGATCGATCGCGAGCACGCGGTCTACACACAAGTCAACAACGTGGTCGGCACGCTGAACGTGATGTACGCCATTGCCGAAACCGATCCTTCGATCCATCTCGTCAAACTGGGAACGATGGGGGAGTACGGGTATCCCAACATCGACATCGAGGAGGGATTCATCGAGATCACGCACAAGGGACGCACCGACGTGCTTCCCTACCCGAAGCAGCCCGGCTCCTTCTACCACCTCTCCAAGGTCCACGACAGCCACAACATCATGTTCGCCTGCCGGGTCTGGGGCCTGCGTTCGACGGACCTGAACCAGGGGATCGTCTACGGCCAGTCGACCGAGGAGACCGACCTCGACCCCGTCCTGGCGACCCGCTTCGACTACGACGGCGTCTTTGGCACAGTCCTGAACCGCTTCTGCGTGCAGGCGGTCACCGGCCACCCGCTGACCGTGTACGGTGCGGGCGGTCAGACGCGCGGCATGCTCAACATCCGCGACACACTGGCCTGCGTGACCTTGGCCCTCGAACATCCGGCCGAGCAGGGCGAGTTCCGCGTCTTCAACCAGTTCACCGAGTCCTTCTCCGTCCGCGACATGGCGCAGGCGGTCAAGCGAGCGTGTCCGACACGGGTCGACATCGCCGAAGGCTTGTCCAATCCTCGGGTCGAGCACGAAGAGCACTACTTCAAGGCCGCCAACACCAAGCTGCTCGACCTGGGCCTCAAGCCGCACCTGCTCACGGACGAGGTCATCTCGGGCATCCTCCAGCTGGTCGAGCGCTATCGCGACCGGGTGGACGTCCGTGCCATCGCCCCCACGGTGCAGTGGCGTTCGAGCGCGAGCACGCTCACCACGGCGGGCGAAACGCCGGACTCGTCGTTCCTCGCGGTGTAACGCAGCAGTCACCGCTGTAGTTTCCTGGGGCGATGTCGCCACGCAGGCCACGCCGCCGCGCGCGCCGTCGATCACCGGCTGGGTCGGTCATTCTGCTCCTGGCCGCGGCGATCGTGCTCGCCTTCGTCATCGGCGGGCTCACCCAGGTGTCGAGGCAGTCGCAGGACTACGACGCAAACTCCAACCGCTCGCTGGCGGCGCAGGGGGCGGTCGTCGCCGATCAGTCCAACGCGACCTCCTCGCAGGTGCGCGCGCTCATGAACGGCCTGCCGAGGCAGACCCGTCAGGGCCTCCAGGCCGGCCTGGACAGCGCGGTCCAGCAGACCTCCCTGCAGGCGGCGCGGGCGAACCTCGCGGCAACCTCCACCCCGTTGGGCGTCGTGGCGACCCGGTTCGCCGACGTCTTCGCCGAGCGATCCCAGTCCATGACCGAACTGCGCGCCGCCGTCTACGGATTCCTCGGCCTGCAGCCCGGGACGGTCACCGGCTCGCCGGCCGACGCGTCCGCTCGCACCACCCCGACCGCGCTCCTGTCCGTGACCGCAGCCACGAACCGCATCGCTGCCGCGGGTGCACTGCTGGCCCACTCGGATGCGCTCTACCGTTCGGTCCGGAGGTCACTCGCCACGACGCCCGGTCACGGCAGCCTTCCCGCGTCGGTCTGGGTGACCAGCCAGCAGCGCTGGCAGGTGGGTGCCGTCGCGGCCCAACTCGATCTCATCGCCACATCGCCCACCCTGGCGCCGACGCACAACGTGGTCCTGCGCACGGTGCGGCTGAACCCATCGGCTCTGCCGACGCCGCAGGGCGGGCCCTCGAGCGTGTCGGTCCTGAGTCCGACCGCACAGATTCAGGTGACGGTGGTGGTGGCCAACGAGGGGACACTGAACGAGCCGCACGCCTCGATCCGCCTTTCTCTGGCGAACCAGTCGTCGGGGGTGACGGCAACCCGAGTCGAGACGACGGCCCTCGTCTTCGGCGCCACGGCGGCCCTGCCGCAGGTGACCTTCGCCGTCAAGCCGGGCACCGCCTACGTGCTCACCGTCCAGGTCCTGCTTCCGCCCGGGCAGACCCAAACGGACAATACGGTGTTCCAGCAGCCACTCCAGGTGGCCCCGGCCACCTGAGCACAGCGACCGCCTGGCGCGGGCAGGGGGGTCGCGTGTCGACCGCCCCCAATCCTGGTCATAGGATCGTGGACGCACGAATTCAGGAATTGGAGGGCTCTGCACGTGGCCGAGAGCATCACGATCACGGACAATCGCACCGGCGAGTCCATGGAAATTCCTATCGTCAACGGCGGGGTCGCGGCCGAGGAATGGGCGAAGCTCCTCCCCGGGATTTGGTTCTTCGATCCCGGCTTCATGTCGACGGCGGCCTGCGAGAGTGCCATCACCTATCTCGACGGTGACGCCGGAATCCTGCGTTACCGCGGCTATCCCATTGAGCAGCTGGCGGAGCACTCGACCTACCTCGAGGTCGCGTACCTTCTCCTCCACGGCGAGCTGCCCACCGAGGAGCAGTTCGTGGCCTGGAAGCACGACGTCACCTACCACACCTTCATCCACGAGAACGTCCGCAAGCGCTTCCTCGAGGGGTTCCACTACGACGCCCACCCGATGGGGATGCTGGTTTCGGCCGTGGCCGCCCTGTCGACCTTCTACCTCGATGCCAAGGACATCTTCGACCCCGAGTCCCGCAACAAGCAGATCATCCGCCTGATTGCGAAGATGCCCACGCTGGCGGCCGCCGCGCACCGCTTCAGCGTCGGGATGCCCTTCGTCTACCCGGACAACTCCCTCGATTTCGCCCCCAACTTCCTCTCGATGCTCTGGAAGGTCGCCGAGCCCAGGTTCGAGGCCGACCCCGTCCTGTCCCGCGCGCTCGATGTCCTGTTCATCCTCCACGCCGACCACGAGCAGAACTGCTCCACGACGGCCATGCGGGTGGTGGGGTCGTCACACTCGGATCCCTACTCCGCCACCGCGGCGGCCGCCGCCGCGCTTTACGGTCCCCGCCACGGCGGCGCCAACGAGGCCGTCATCCGGATGCTGACCGACATCGGCAGCATCGAAAACGTGCCCGACTTCATCGCGACGGTCAAGGCCGGGACTGGGGGCCAGCGTCTCCAGGGCTTCGGGCACCGCGTGTACAAGAGCTACGACCCGCGGGCGAAGATCATCAAGCGCACGGCCGACGAGGTCTTCGAGGTCACCGGCAAGAACCCGCTGCTCGACATCGCGCTCAAGCTCGAGGAGATCGCGCTCAACGACGAGTACTTCACCTCGCGGCGCTTGTATCCGAACGTCGACTTCTACTCGGGCCTGATCTACCAGGCCATGGGCTTCCCCCTCGAAATGTTCCCCGTCCTCTTCGCCATCCCCCGCACATCGGGGTGGCTGGCGCACTGGCAGGAGATGCTCGACCAGGACTCCAAGATTGCCCGACCCCGCCAGCTGTACATCGGCTCCGAGCCCCGCGACTACACGCCCATCGACGTGCGCTGAACCGGCACTACCGGCGCCCGCCGTCCTTCTTGTGCAAGAGGCGGGTCAGCCCTTCTTGCGCGAGTGAGACGCACAACCTTCCCCGACGGTCGAAGAGGAAGCCCCGGGCGAGGCCACGGCCGTGGGTCGCCACCGGGGAGTCCATGTCGTAGAGCAGCCACTCGTCGGCCCGGAAGGGCTGGTGAAACCACATGCAGTGGTCCAGGCTGGCGCTCATGAAGTCCTCGTCGCCCCACCGGACGTTGTGGGGGGCGAGGATGGTGTCGATGAGGGACATGTCCGAGGCGTAGGTGGCGACACAGGCGTGCAACAACGGGTCGTCGGGCAGCTCCCCGTCGGCCCGGATCCAGAGCCGTTGGCACGGCTCGCCCGGGCCGCGCGAGTGCCAGGCGAGGTCACCGATGTGACGCTGGTCGATCGGGTGGGGCCGTTCGAACCACTCGGCCAGTTCCTCCTTCCAGGGCTGGAGGCGGTCGAAGAGCGGGGGGAGCGATTCTGGATCGGGCACGGCGGGCATGGGGAACTGATGCTCCACGCCCGCCTCCAGGTCGTGGAAGGAGGCCTCCAGGTTGAAGATGGCGCGACCGTGCTGAACGGCCACGACGCGCCGGGTCGTGAAGGACCTGCCGTCGCGGATCCGGTCGACCTCGTAGAGGATGGGCACCGCCGGGTCCCCCGGTCGCAGGAAGTACGAGTGCAGCGAATGCACCCCTCCGTGCTCGACCGTGCGCCCCGCCGCCATGAGCGCCTGCCCCGCCACCTGCCCACCGAACACGCGCTGACGCTCCTCGTTGGGCTGGATGCCCCGGAAGATGTTGACCTCAATCGGCTCGAGGTCAAGCAGATCGACGAGAAAGTCCAAAGAGGCGCTCATGCGCCCATGTTCGCAGGCCGCCGGAACATCGAGCACCGAGCACGCGGCTGCGACCGCAGCTACCCTGCGGCGGCGTGACCCCGGCTCCCCCACAGCCCGCGCGCAACGAGCTCGTCTTCCCGGCGGGCTTCGTCTGGGGTGTCGCCACGGCAGCACACCAGATCGAAGGCGGCAACGTGAACAACGACTGGTGGGCCTGGGAGCACGATCCCGCCTCGGGCACCCGCGAGCCCAGCGGCGACGCCTGCGACTCGTTCCACCGTTGGCGCGAGGACATCGAGCTGGTGGCCGACATGGGACTCACCGCCTACCGCTTTTCGCTCGAGTGGTCTCGCATCGAGCCCGCGGAGGGTGAGTTCTCGCTGGCGGCGCTGGAGCACTACCGGCGCATCTGCGCCGCTTGTCACGGCCACGGGATCATCCCCGTCGTCACCTTTCACCACTTCACGTCGCCGCTGTGGCTGGCCCGGCGCGGCGGCTGGGAGGCGCCCGACGCGCCCGAGCGCTTCGCCCGCTTCGTCGCTCGGGCGACCGGGCACCTCGGCGACCTCATCGGATGGGCCTGCACCATCAACGAGCCCAACGTCGTGGCGGTCATGGGGTACTTCCAGGGCGAGTACCCGCCCGGGGTCAAGGAGGACTTTGCCCGCTACGGCGTCGTGAACGAGGCGATGGTACGCGCGCACCGCCTGGCCGTCGACGCGTTGCGCGCCGGCCCCGGGGAGTTCCCGGTGGGCCTCACGCTCTCCATGGCCGAGATCACCGCCGAGGAGGGCGGGGAGGCGTTGCGCGACGCCGCGGAGGAGATGCTCGAGAACGTCTTCCTCCGGGCGACCGACCGCGACGACTTCGTGGGGGTGCAGTGCTACACGCGGATGCGCTTCGGCCCCGATGGCCTGGCCCCCAACGATCCCGACGTCCCGCTGACCCAGATGGGTGACGAGCGCTGGCCGCAGGCCGTCGGGCACACCGTGCGCCGAGCCGCTGCCGTGAGCGGTCGACCCGTGGTCGTGACCGAGAACGGGATCGCCACGGCCGACGACACCGAGCGCATCTCCTTCGTCTCCGACGCCCTGTGCAGCGCCCACACCTGCCTGGAGGAGGGCATCGACCTGCGGGGCTACTTCGTGTGGAGCCTGCTGGACAATTTCGAGTGGCACCTGGGGTATGGCCCCAAATTCGGTCTGGTGGCGGTGGCGCCGGGCACCTTCGAGCGCCGGCCGAAACCGAGCGCCCACTGGTTCGGTCAGATCGCCCGTTCCAACCGCCTGTTCACAGCGGATGCAGAGGCGGTCGACAGGGCATGAATTGGTGCCCAGGCTAGGGTGGTGGCCGTGATCTCGCGCCTCCAGGCGTTCTACGACTGGCTGCACACCCACGAGGGACGGAAGATCTTCCGCTACAGCATGGTCTCGGTCATCTCGTCGGCGGTGTCGCTCTTCGTGATCTTCATCGTCTATGGCGTGCTCCGCCTGTGGAGCGAGGTGCCGAGCACCGTGTTCGGCAACGTCGTGGCCACGTTCCCCTCCTACTGGCTCAATCGCAAATGGGCCTGGGGCAAGCACGGCCGGTCCCACTTCATGAAGGAGGTGGTCCCGTTCTGGACCATGGCGGGGCTGGGCATCGCCTTCGCCATCGTCGGAGCGGCGCTGGCCCACCACATCGGCGTGGCTCTGGACCTCGATCACGCCGAGCTGACGCTGCTCGTTCTCTTCGCCAACGTCATGTCGTTCGCGATCTTCTGGGTGGCGAAGCTGCTCGTCTTCAACCGGGTGTTCAAGATCGAGCTCGGCGAGTTCGACGAGCACCTCACGCACGAAGAAGAAGAAGAGGAAGAACAGGCGACGACCGGCCCGGGACCACACTGAGGCCTGCCGGTCCGCCCCGTGCGGCCGATCAGTCCCTGAAGTTGTTGAACTGCAGCGGGATGCCGAAGTCCTCCGCCTTGCACTTGGCGATCACTTCTTGGAGGTCGTCGCGCTTCTTGCCGGTGATCCTGAGCTGGTCCCCTTGGGTCTGCGACGACACCCCTTTGAGACCGAGGTCCTTGACGAACTTGTTCAGGCGCTTGGCGTGCTCCGAGGAGATGCCGGCCCGGATCGCCACTTTTTGACGTGCGGTGCCCTTCTGGGCCTCCTCGATCTTGCCATCCTCGAACGCCTTCAAGGAGACCTGACGTCGGACCAGCTTCTCGTCCAAGACCTGATGCAGGGCGCGCAGCCGGTCCTCGGTGGAGGAGCGCAGCACGAGCTCATGGTCGCTGAGCTCGATGGCGGAGTCGGTGTTCTTGAAGTCGAAGCGGGTGGCGGCCTCCCGGTTGGCCTGGTCGACCGCGTTGCGCACCTCTTGCATGTCGACCTCGGAAACGATGTCAAACGTGGGCATGGGTTCAGCGTACCGGCGGTGCCGTCGGGTCCGGGGTGGTCGGGCGCGGTAATCTCGCCCGCGGCGGGTCGGTGTCCGAGTGGCCAAAGGAAACAGGCTGTAAACCTGTCGGTTAACACCTACGGAGGTTCGAATCCTCCCCGGCCCACGCACAACCCCAGAACGGCGGTTGGGTGCGCTGGGCTTTGCCAGGCTCGGGCCCGCCGTTACAATGCTGTTTCAGATCGATTGCAGGCCCCTCCCCCCAGGGGTTTCCTTCTCCGGGCCGTTGCCGGACACGACAAGTGAGACCGACCTCCGTGGACGAAAGCGCGATGTCTCCTGCACCACCGGTACTGGACCGGGTGGGCGCGCGCCTGCGCCGCCTCTCGATGCGGACTGACGCCGCTCGGCTTCGCTTCTCCCACGGCCTGACGCTGACCGAGCGGATCGAGGCGGACTCGGGCCAGCCGGACGACTGGACCTTCCTGCGCCGGCCCGCACTCCTCGGCTTCATCGCCGTCGTCTCCATCTGCGTGGGCGCGTCGCTGCCGAGCTCGCCCTTCAAGCTCGAGATGGGAGGGACCTGGTTCTTCGGCGAGGCCACGTGGCCGACGACCGTCTTGATGCTCCCGGGTGTCGTGGCCGTCTACGGAGGCATGATCCTCTTCGTCCGCGTGTGGTTCGGCCTGTACCAGACGCTGCGGGCTCGTCCCGGCGTTCCGATCCGCCAGTTGGCCTACATGCTCGCCCTCTGGTTGGTGCCGCTCATGGCAGTGGCGCCGCTCTTCAGCCAAGACGTGTTCTCCTACGCCGCGCAGGGCGAGATGATGAGCCACCACATCAACCCGTACCACTACGGCCCGGGGACCCTGGGATCGGGACCCTACGTGATCGGCGTCAATCCTTTGTGGATCAACACCGCCGCCCCGTACGGCCCGCTCTTCCTCATGCTGGCCGGCTGGTCGGCCTCGTTGAGCTTGCACCACGCGCTGATCACGGTGTTGCTGCTGCGGCTGCAGTCGGTCGCGGGCGTCGCACTGATCGCCTACTGCATCCCCAAGCTGGCGCGGTCGTTCGGCCGCGACCCCGGTCCGGCCTTCGTGCTGGCCGTCCTCAACCCCCTCACTTTGCTGGCCCTGGTGGGCGGCGCCCACAACGACGCCATCATGGTGGGCCTGCTCCTGGCCGGCGTCACGGCCGCGCGCTCCCGCCACCCGGTCTGGGGTGTCGTGCTGTGCGCGCTGGCGGCCTCCATCAAGGTGCCCGCGGCCATGGGTATCGTCTACGTGGCGTGGGACTGGGCCGGCCCGGCGGCGGACTGGCGCCGGCTCACCCGCATCGTCATCCGGTCGGGCCTGATCACCCTGGCGGTGATGGCGGTCCTCTCCTTGGTGTCCGGACTCGGTTGGGGCTGGATCGCCAACCTGGGCACGCCCGGCACCGTGCGCTCGTGGATGGCCCCCGCCACGGCCGTGGGCCTCCTCATCAGCGGGTCGGCGCACGTGGTCGGCATCGGCGTCGGCCTCGGTGGTGTGCTCACGCTGACCCGGGCCATCGGCCTGGTCGCCGCCGCCGCCGTGGCCCTCTACTGCCTGCGCCACCGCGAGCGCCTGGGCCTGCTCGGTGCCCTCGGCATCACGATGATGACCTTCGTCTTGCTCGGCCCCGTTGTACAGCCCTGGTACCTCACCTGGGGGATCATCATCATGGCGCCCGTGGTGACGGGTCGCCTGCTCTACGCCGTCCTGGGTCTGTCGGCCGTGGTGCCCTTCATCGGGCTGACCGGTGGCACCGACTTGCTGAACGAGCTGATGCACACCGACCCGGCGACCATGGTCCTCGCCGTCATGGTGCTGTGGGCGGTGGCCATCTTCCCGCTCGGCCACTGGACGACGTCGTGGCGGATCGATCGCTCGCGCCTGCCCGCGCTCCCGGCCCACCACGGCCAGAGCGCCGTCCTCGAGTCCTAAATCCGCTCGCCCGAAGGGGCCCTTCCGGCCCGGAGAGCTACAGCAGGCGCTGGAGCTCGACGACGTCGAGCCACTGGCGATGCTTGCGCCCGACCTCACGCTCCACACCGACCAGCTCGAAGCCAGCAGCCTGGTGCAGCGCGAGCGAGGTCTCGTTGTGCCCCGCGATGCGGGCGATGACCGAGTGGAAGCCGTGGGCGGAGGCCAGGACGAGGAGCTCGGCGAGCAGCGCCTTCCCCACCCCCCTCCCGCGCTGCGCCCGGTCGACGTAGATCGAGTTCTCGGCGGTGGCCGAGTAGCCGGAGCGCTCGCGGTAGGACGAGAGCGAGCCGAAGCCGAGGACGATCTCGCCGTTGGCCCCGAGCGGGCCCTCCACTCCCGGGTCGCGGGGCTCGGCCGCCACCACGGCCGGGTGGACGCCACGGTGCTCGTGGATCCACGCCTCCTGCTCGGCCTTGGTGCGGGGCACCATGTCGAAGGTGTTGGTGGTCTCGAGGACCTCCACGTTGTAGATGACCCGCATGGCCTCCGCGTCGGCCACTTCGGCCAGTCGGATCCGCATCGGCCGATGGTAGTATTGAGTGGCCGAAACCGGGGGAGCGGAGGCATCGCGCGCCGTGCCCTGGCTATCATTGACTGCGCGCGGAAGGTAGCCGCGGCGCCCCCTTAGCTCAGTCGGCAGAGCACAGCCATGGTAAGGCTGGTGTCGTCGGTTCGATTCCGACAGGGGGCTCGCCCTGGCGGCGTAGCTCAGTTGGTCAGAGCACACGGCTCATAATCGTGTTGTCGCGGGTTCGAGTCCCGCCGCCGCTACCAAGCTCGGGACGGAGTCCCGGGCCGCGACCAGGAAGGATTGGACATGCCGAAGAACGAGAAGAGGGTCCAGGTCACGCTGGCCTGCGAGGTGTGCAAGCGGCGCAACTACATCACGACCAAGAACAAGCTCAACGACCGCGAGCGGATCGAGATGAAGAAGTTCTGCCGCTGGGACCGCAAGCACACGCTCCACAAGGAGACCCGCTGAGCTTGCCCCAGCCCGCCGGTGCTACTCTGAAAGGCCGATCCCCAGGTCAGGGGGAAGAACCACCTGCTTGAGGGCAACCGAAGGCACCCCACCGAGGGCAGTAGCTCAACTGGTAGAGCACCGGTCTCCAAAACCGGCGGTTGGGGGTTCGAGTCCCTCCTGCCCTGCCCCGGACGTAATCACCCGAGAACGATGTACGAGACGTATGTGAGGCGAGAAAAGTGAACCGCGAGACCAAGCGCATGATGCAGCGCCAAGGTCAGATGGAGGCCGATGGGTCTCCGTCCACCCGGCGCGCGCCCGCGGGCACCAAGACGGCGCCACGGACACAGAAGGGCCCCTCGGGCCGGAAACGCACCACGCCGGTCCAATTCGTCCGTGAGGTACGCGACGAGATGCGTCAGGTGGCGTGGCCCTCGCGGGCCGAGCTCATCAACTACACCTCGGTGGTGCTGACGACGCTGATCATCATGATCAGCCTGATCTTCGTGCTGAACCTCGCCTTCGGCAAGCTCATCACGCTTCTCTTCACCAAGTAGGCACCCATGAGCGACATGACGCATTCAGAAGCAGAGGAAGCACTGGTCATCGGTGACGAGCAGGATGTCGAGGACGCGCTCGAGGCCGAGCGCGAGGAGGCCGAGGCGCCGCCCGAAGAGGCCGCCATGAGTGCGTCGACCACCGAAGAGCTGATTGCGGAGGTGGCGGCCGAGGACGAGGACGAGCTCGAGGCAATCGCCGACGACGCGGTGGTCGAAGCGGTCCAGGAAGAGGTGGCAGAGGTCGTGGCCGAAGAGGCGGCAGAGGAGATCGTCGAAGAGATCGCCGAAGAGATCGTCGAAGAGGCCCTGCTCGAGGCGATCGACGAAGCCGTCGTCGAAGAGACGTCCGCCGCGCCGGGCCAGCCGGATTTGGTGCTCGACGCGACCGACGGGCAGGAAGCGCTGGCCGAGGACGAGCTCGGCGGCTGGGGTCAAGACGAGGAAGAGGAGATCGTCCCGGTCGAGAGCCCGTACGATCGTCCGGGCCGCTGGTACGTGGTGCACACCTATTCCGGATACGAGAACAAGGTGCGTTCCAACATGGGCAACGTGGTCGCTTCACGCGGCATCGAGGACCGCGTCTTCGAGGTCGTGATCCCGATGGAGGACGTCGTCGAGTTCAAGGGCGGCAAGAAGGTCACCGTCCAGAAGAAGGTGTTCCCTGGCTACCTGCTGGTGCGGTGCGACCTCGATGACGACACGTGGGGCGCCATCCGCAACACCCCAGGCGTCACCGGTTTCGTGGGACCGGGGACCAAACCGACGCCGCTCTCGCGCCGTGAGGTGGAGAACATCCTCCAGGTGAAGGTCGAGGGCACCGAGACGAGCACCAAGCGGAGCCGGCCCCGTCTCGAGTACGAGGTCGACGAGACGGTGCGGGTCAAGGAAGGCCCCTTCGCCGACTTCTCGGGCCAGATCGCCGAGATCAACGAGGACCAGCTCAAGCTCAAGGTGCTGGTCAACATCTTCGGCCGGGAGACGCCGGTCGAACTCGAATTCAGCCAGGTCGCCAAGCTCTAGGCGCCGGGACACAGAGACCGAAGAAGGAGAAACAGACATGGCACCCAAGAAGAAGGTGCTCGCCGTGGTCAAGATCCAGCTCGAGGCTGGATCGGCCACACCGGCACCGCCAGTCGGCACGGCCCTCGGCCCCCACGGAGTCCAGACGATGGAGTTCTGCAAGCAGTACAACCAGGCCACCGAGAGCATGCGGGGCACGGTTGTACCGGTCGAGATCACCATCTACGAAGACCGCTCGTTCAGCTTCGTGCTGAAGACCTCGCCCACCCCCGTCCTGCTCCGTCAGGCGGCGGGGCTGGAGAAGGGGGCGGCGACGACCGGGCGCGAGGAGGTGGGCACCGTCACCGACGCCCAGCTGGCCGACATCGCCACCATCAAGCTCAAGGACCTCAACACCAACGACCTCGAGGCAGCCAAGAAGCAGGTTGCCGGCACGGCGCGGTCGATGGGGATCAAGGTCGCGGGCTAGGCCGGCGGCGCGAGGAGACACGAATGACCCAACACGGCAAGAAGTACAAGGAGAGCTTGGACAAGGTCGACCGGGAGGCGCTCTACGGCCTCGCCGACGGCGTCGACCTGGCCAAGTCGTTGGCGAGCGCCAAATTCGACGAAACGGTCGAACTGGCCGTCCGCCTCGGCGTCGACCCGCGCAAGGCGGATCAGATCGTACGCGGGACGCTCTCGCTCCCCTCGGGCACGGGACGCACCGAGCGGGTGGCAGTCTTCGCGGCCGGTGAGGCTGCGGCCGAGGCCCGTGCGGCGGGTGCCGACGTGGTCGGCGCGGACGACCTGGTGGCCAAGATCAATGGTGGCTTCCTCGATTTCGACGTGGCCATCGCCACGCCCGACCTCATGGGACAGGTCGGCACGCTCGGCCGGGTGCTCGGGCCCCGCGGTCTGATGCCCAACCCCAAGACAGGCACCGTGACCACGGACGTCGGTCGGGCGGTGTCCGAGTTCAAGGGGGGCAGGGTCGAGTACCGCACCGACAAAGTAGGGAACATCCACATCCGGGTCGGCAAGGCCTCGTTCACCCGCGAACAGCTGATCGCCAACATCCGGGCCGTCCTCGACGAGCTCCAGCGGGCCAAGCCCCCTGCGGCCAAGGGGCGTTACTTCCTGTCGGTCACCGTTTCGACCACCATGGGCCCCGGCGTCCGCATCGACCCGGTGAAGGCCCGCTTCGGCGAGGAGGAGCTGGCCGTCCCGGCCTAACCGGCTCGTCGAGCCGTACTACAGTTTCTCGAACAGCCCGCCACCAGACCGGCGGAGGGCACCGAATCCGAACGCCAGAGACCTCCGGTGCACCCCTGGGTGCCGAAGCGGCCCGAAAGGGCCGGCCTGACGAGGCGACACCTTGCACGTCGGCTGCCGCCGACTTGCGCCGTCGCACACCGGAGATCCTGGCCCGCTTCTGGGCGGTCGAAGCCCGGTGGAGGACACGATGGCAACGCAGAACGCGCAGATGGCACACAAGGTGGCCGTGGTCGACGACGTCAAGACGCGCATCGGCGCGGCCTCCGCCTCCATCGTGAGCGAGTACCGGGGCCTGACGGTGGCCGAACTGGCGGCGCTCCGGGCCGCCCTCGAGACGGTGGGGGGCGACTACAAGATCTTCAAGAACACGCTGGTGCGCCGCGCCATCGACGGCAGCGAGTACCAGCCGCTGTCGGAGTACCTGAGCGGCCCCAGTGCGTTGACGTTCGTCCAGGGCGACATCAGCGCCGTGGCCAAGGCGCTGCGCGACTTCGCCCGGGCCAACCCCCTCCTCGTGATCAAGGGCGGGCTGGCCGACGGGTCGCTGCTCTCCCCAGCCGATCTGGCCGCGCTGGCCGACCTGCCGCCCCGCGAGGTGCTGTTGGCCCGCCTGGCTGGTGCGCTGGCCGCGCCGATGCAGCAGATGGCCGGGTTGCTCGAGGCCCTGCCGCGCAACCTGGCCTACGGCATCTCGGCGCTGATCGAGCAACGCGAGGCGGGCGGGGAGACCCTGCCGGCCGAGGACGCTGCCGCCGACGAACCAGCAGAGCCCGTGGCCGAAGCCGCTGCCGCCGAGGCATCCGAGTAGCACCGGATCGAGCGTCCGGCCCGGACCAGACCGCATCACAACCGACGTAGGAACAGAAAGGAAGGCCACCCAGATGGCAACCCTGACCAAGGAAGAGATCCTCGACGGGATCGCCGAGCTCTCGGTGATCCAGCTGAGCGAGCTGCTGAAGGACTTCGAGGAGCGCTTCGGCGTGACGGCGGCGGCCCCGGTGGCCGTGGCTGCTGCGGCCCCCGCGGCCGGCGGGGGCGAGGCGGCGGAGGAGGAGGAGAAGTCGGAGTTCGACGTCATCCTGACCGACGCCGGCGACAAGAAGATCCAGGTCATCAAGGAGGTGCGGGCCCTCACCAGCCTGGGCCTCAAAGAGGCCAAGGACCTGGTCGAGGCCGCCCCCAAGCCGGTGCTCGAGAAGGCCAACAAGGAGGACGCCGAGAAGGCCAGGGCCGCCCTCGAGGGGGCTGGCGCCACCGTCGAGGTCAAGTAGTCCCTGGTCAGGGCCGGGTGGTGCAGCCGCCCGGCCCTCCGAGCAGGATCCTTGACTGCGGGGGAGGGCTTTCGTAGCCTGTCAGGACCCCGGGCCCTGCCCGCCAGGCCTGCGCGGCCGAAGGGTTGTATCCAGGCACGTCCCGCGATAAGATACACGGTTGCCGTGCGTCTCCGTGTGCTGAGTTCCGTAATTCCCGGGTCTCGCCGCGCGCCCTGGCACCCCTGATCCGCCGTCCCCGTCCTCGTCCGTCCCTGACCCGCAGTACCGCCCCCACCCGCCGCTTTTCACCTGGGAGGAGTTGACCGTTGTCCTCACGGTCCCGCAGCCCCGAACGCGTCTCGTTCGCCAACATCAACGAAGCACTACCACTTCCGGACCTGATCGCCATCCAGCGCGACTCGTTCCAGTGGTTCCTGGACAAGGGCCTGGCCGAGGCCTACCACGACATCAGCCCGATCGAGGACTTCACCGGCCAGCTCAGCCTGGAGCTCGAGTTCGACCCGACCGACGCCGACCTGCGCCCGCCGCCCAAGTTCTCCGTCGAGGAGTGCAAGGAGAAGGACATGACGTACGCGGCGCCCGTGTTCGTGCGGGCCCGCTTCCTCAACGCCACCACGGGTGAGATCAAGGAGCAGACGGTCTTCATGGGGGACTTCCCGATGATGACCGACCGCGGCACCTTCATCGTCAACGGCACCGAGCGCGTCGTGGTCTCACAGCTGGTGCGCTCGCCAGGTGTCATCTTCCAGCCCGGGCGCGACGCCAAGACTGTCTTCACCGGGACCATTCACCCGTATCGGGGTGAGTGGATCGAGCTCGACATCGAGGCCAAGCCGGGCAAGGACGTCACTGCCGGCTGCCGCGTCGCGCGCAAGCGCCGCCTGTCGTTGTTCGTCCTGCTGCGCGCCCTGGGGTACGGCGACGAGGCCTTCTTGGACCGCTTCGTGCGCCACTTCGACTTCCTCGAGGGGCAGTGGGAGAAGGAGCGCAACCTGGCGCCGTCGCGTGAGGAGGCGTTGCTCGAGATCTACAAGCGCGCCCGGCCCGGCGAGCCGCTGTCGGCCGAGGCTGCCCGCGTCTACTTCGAGAACGCCTTCTTCAACCCGAAGCGCTACGACCTCACCCGGGTCGGCCGCTACAAGCTGAACCGCAAGCTCGGCCCCGAGATCGACCGGCTGAGCGACCTGTTCGGGATCGAGATCGAGAAGCCGGCTCCGAACCAGTCGGTGCTCAGCCCCTCGGAGATCCTGGCCTCGGCGACCTACATGCTGCACCTTGCGCTGCACATGGCCGACGGCGAGTCGACCTACCGCATCGACGACCAGGACCATTTCGCCAACCGCCGCATCCGTTCGGTGGGCGAGCTGATCCAGAACCAGGTGCGGGTCGGGTTGTCGCGCATGGAGCGGGTCGTCCGCGAGCGCATGACCACCCAGGACGTCGAGGCCATCACGCCGCAGACCCTGATCAACATCCGCCCCGTCGTCGCCGCGGTGAAGGAGTTCTTCGGCACCTCGCAGCTGAGCCAGTTCATGGACCAGAACAACCCGCTGTCGGGCCTGGCCCACAAGCGGCGTCTTTCGGCCTTGGGGCCGGGCGGCCTGTCCCGTGAGCGCGCCGGCTTCGAGGTCCGTGACGTCCACACCTCGCACTACGGCCGCATGTGCCCGATCGAAACCCCCGAAGGCCCGAACATCGGCCTGATCGGCGCCCTGGCCACCTACGCCCGGGTCAACGAGTACGGCTTCATCGAGACGCCGTACCGCACTGTGGTGGACGGCAAGGTCACCGACGAGGTGAGCTACCTGGCCGCCGACGAGGAGGAGGAGCACGTCATCGCCCAGGCCAACGCGTCGGTCGACGCCGAAGGACGCCTCACCGAGGAGCGCGTCCTGGTCCGCCGCGGCCCGCAAGGGACCGGCGTGCGCATGGGCGCCGTGGCCGGCTCGTACGGTACGACGTCGGAGATCGACTTCGTGCCACCGTCCGAGGTCGACCTGATGGACGTCTCGCCGAAGCAGATCGTGTCGGTCTCCACCGCGCTGATCCCCTTCGTCGAGCACGACGACGCCAACCGGGCTCTCATGGGCGCCAACATGCAGAAGCAGGCGGTGCCCTTGGTGATGCCCGAGGCGCCCTACATCGGCACCGGGGTCGAGGCTCGTGCCGCCCGCGACGCCGGCGACGTGATCCTCGCCGAGGGCGACGGCACCGTGACCGAGATCAGCGGCGACTCCATCGCCGTCGAGTACGCCTCGGGTCAGAAGGACCGCTACGGCACCGCGCTCGGGCGCAAGGTGTACCGCCTCTCCAAGTTCCGACGCTCCAACCAGAACACGTGTATCAACCACCGCACCCTGGTGAACGAGGGACAGAGCGTGTCGCCGGGCGACCTGCTGGCTGACGGCCCGTCGACCCACAACGGGGAGCTGGCGCTGGGCAAGAACCTGCTGGTCGCCTTCATGCCCTGGGAGGGCTACAACTACGAGGACGCCATCATCCTCTCGGAGCGGTTGGTCCGCGACGACGTCCTGACCTCCATCCACATCGAGGAGCACGAGGTCGACGCCCGTGACACCAAGCTGGGCGCCGAGGAGATCACCCGGGACATCCCCAACCTGTCCGAGGAGATCCTGGCCGACCTGGACGACCGCGGCATCATCCGCGTCGGGGCGGAGGTGGAGCCCGGCGACGTCCTGGTCGGGAAGGTCACTCCGAAGGGTGAGACCGAGCAGACGCCCGAAGAGCGGCTGCTGCGCGCCATCTTCGGTGAGAAGGCCCGCGAGGTCCGTGACACGTCCCTGAAGGTGCCCCACGGCGAGTACGGCAAGGTGATCGACGTCCGCGTCTTCTCGCGGGAGGAATCCCACGAGCTGCCGCCCGGGGTCAACCAGTTGGTGCGGGTCTACGTGGCCCAGAAGCGCAAGATCTCCGAGGGCGACAAGCTCGCCGGCCGCCACGGCAACAAGGGCGTCATCTCCAAGATCCTCCCGGTCGAGGACATGCCCTACCTGGCCGACGGCACCCCCGTCGACATCATCTTGAACCCGCTCGGCGTGCCGAGCCGGATGAACGTGGGCCAGGTGCTCGAGTCGCACCTCGGCTACGCCGCCCGCCACGGCTGGGAGGGCGTGGCGGTCAACGAGGACGTGGGCACGAGTGCCAAGGGCGACGGGGCGGCGCGCAAGACGCGGCCGCGCACCGAGCCGGCGGCCTGGGTCTCCACGCCGGTCTTCGACGGCGCCCACTGGGACGAGGTCGAAGACGCCGGGTCGCACCCGACCATCAAGCAGGTCTTCGGGCGGCTCAACACGGACTCGGCCAACGGGGACGTGCAAATACACACCGACGGGAAGGCCATGCTCTACAACGGCCGGACCGGCGAGGCCTACGACAACCCGATCTCGGTGGGCTACGTCTACATCCTGAAGCTGGCCCACCTGGTCGACGACAAGATCCACGCCCGTTCGACGGGGCCGTACTCCATGATCACCCAGCAGCCGCTGGGTGGGAAGGCGCAGTTCGGCGGCCAGCGCTTCGGCGAAATGGAGGTGTGGGCGCTCGAGGCCTTCGGCGCCGCCTACGCCCTCCAGGAGCTCCTGACCATCAAGTCGGACGACGTGCTGGGCCGGGTCAAGGTCTACGAGGCCATCGTCAAGGGCGAGAACATCCCCGAGCCGGGCATCCCCGAGAGCTTCAAGGTCCTGATCAAGGAGATGCAGTCCCTCTGCCTCGACGTCGAGGTGCTCGCGGTCGACGGTCGTGAGATCGAGATGCACGAGTTGGACGAGGACGTATTCCGCACCGCGGAGGAGCTTGGCATCGACATCAGCCGCAACGAGCGCGGCTCGGACGAAGAAGACGAGCGGCGTGCCGCAGAGAGGAGCTTCTCTTAATGGCTCTGGACGTGAACACCTTTGATCAGCTGCGCATCGGACTCGCCACGGGCGATTCCATCCGCGGCTGGTCCAACGGCGAGGTCAAGAAGCCCGAGACGATCAACTACCGCACGCTGCGCCCGGAGAAGGACGGGCTCTTCTGCGAGAAGATCTTCGGTCCCACCAAGGACTGGGAGTGCTACTGCGGCAAGTACAAGCGGGTGCGGTTCAAGGGCATCATCTGCGAACGCTGCGGCGTCGAGGTCACCCGCTCCAAGGTGCGACGCGACCGCATGGGGCACATCGAGCTCGCCGCGCCCGTGGTGCACATCTGGTATCTGCGCGGCACCCGTTCGTGGCTGGCCTACCTGCTCATGGGCACCGAGCCGCGTGAGGAGCTCAAGGCCAAGCAGCTCGAGAAGGTCATCTACTTCGCGGCCAACCTGGTCACCTGGGTCGACGAGGAGAAGCGGCACCAGGACCTGCCGTCGCTCGAGAACGAGATGGCCGAGGAGATCTCGGACATCGAGAAGAAGCGCGACCTCGACATCGACCGTCGCTTCAAGGCCCTGGAGGACGAGCTGAAGGAGCTCGAGGGCGAGGGTGCCCGTGACGCCGAGATCCGGGCGCGCCAGCGTGCCGTCGAGAAGGAGATCCAGACGGTCCGGGAGCGGGCCCAAGAGGACATCGAGATCGCCCAGCGCTCGTTGGACGAGTTCCGGAGCCTCCACGGCCGCAAGATCATCGAGGACGAGATGCTGTGGCGCGAGCTGCGTCTGCGCTACGACGAGTACTTCGAGGGCGGTATGGGCGCGGAGTACATCCTCAAGCTCATCGACCGCATCGACCTCGACGCCGAAGAGATCAAGCTGCGCGACATGATCGACGCCAAGGACGGTCGCCGGCCCCTGTCGGCGCAGCGGCGCCAGAAGACGATCAAGCGCCTGAAGATCGTCACCGCCTTCAACCGGCGTGACGACCACGGCCGGCGCATCAACGACCCCCGGGCCATGATCCTCGAGGCCGTGCCGGTCATCCCGCCCGACCTGCGCCCAATGGTGCAGCTCGACGGTGGCCGCTTCGCGACGTCCGACTTGAACGACCTGTACCGCCGCGTCATCAACCGCAACAACCGGCTGAAGAGGCTGCTGGACCTCGGCGCGCCCGAGATCATCATCAACAACGAGAAGCGCATGCTCCAGGAGGCCGTCGACGCACTGTTCGACAACGGCCGCCGCGGTCGCCCGGTGACTGGTCCCGGCAACCGGCCGCTCAAGTCCTTGTCGGACATGCTGAAGGGGAAGCAAGGGCGGTTCCGCCAGAACCTCCTGGGAAAGCGGGTCGACTACTCGGGCCGCTCGGTCATCGTGATCGGCCCGAATTTCGAAGCTGCACCAGTGCGGGCTGCCCAAGCTCATGGCGCTGGAGCTCTTCAAGCCGTTCGTCATGAAGCGCCTAGTCGACGCCGAGCTGGCCCAGAACATCAAGTCGGCCAAGCGCATGGTCGAGCGTCGCCGGCCCCAGGTGTGGGACGTGTTGGAAGGGGTCATCCGGGAACACCCGGTGTTGCTGAACCGTGCCCCGACGCTGCACCGCCTGGGCATTCAGGCCTTCGAGCCCGTCCTGGTCGAGGGCAAGGCCATTCAGGTCCACCCGCTCGTGTGCACGGCCTTCAACGCCGACTTCGACGGCGACCAGATGGCCGTCCACTTGCCGCTGTCGGCTGAGGCCCAGGCCGAGGCGCGTGTGCTCATGCTCTCGGCCAACAACATCCTCTCACCGGCCACCGGTCGCCCCATCACCGTGCCCACGCAGGACATGGTCTTCGGCGCCTACTACCTCACCCTGCGGGTCGAGGAGGGCGTTGGGGCAGGCCGGGTGTTCCGCCACCTCCACGAGCTGGAGGCGGCCTTCGACGCCGGCGACGTGGAGCTCCAGGTTCCGATCACGCTGCGCCCCTCGCCGGGCTCTTCGCTGGCGGAGCGGCTTGCCGCGGCCGGGTTCGTCGCTCCCGTTCAAGCCGAGGTCGAGGACGCCCTCGACGACGGTGTGGCTGGCGACGACTTCGCCGGCAACGGTGCCGGCGTGCTCAGCTTCGAAACGACGCCCGGTCGCGTGTTCTTCAACGAGGCGCTGCCGGAAGGATTCGCGTTCGTCAACGACGTGGTGGGCAAGCGCAACACGCCCATCGGGCAGATCGTCGAGGAGCTCTCGGCCAACTATCCCAAGCACGTCGTGGCGTCGAGCCTGGACCGGATCAAGGCGCTGGGCTTCCGCTTCGCCGCGCAGTCCGGCCTGACCATCTCCATCAACGACGTCCAGACGCCCCCCGACAAGCAGGCCATTCTGGACCGCTACGAGAAGGAGGCCGAGAAGGCCGAGACGCAGTTCAAGCGCGGGATCATCACCGACGACGAGCGGCGCCAGAAGGAGATCGAGATCTGGACCTCGGCCAACTCCGAGGTGGGGCGGGCCATGGAGTCCCAGCTGGCCACGATCGCCTTCAACCCGCTCGACATGATGGTGGACTCGGGTGCCCGCGGGAACTCCCAGCAGATCCGCCAGATCGCCGGCATGAAGGGACTGGTCTCCAATCCGCGCGGTGAGATGATCCCCCGCCCGATCAAGTCCTCCTTCCGGGAGGGCCTGTCGGTCCTCGAGTACTTCATCTCCACCCACGGCGCCCGCAAGGGCCTGGCCGACACCGCCCTGCGCACGGCCGACTCGGGCTACCTGACCCGGCGTCTCGTCGACGTGGCCCAGGAGCTCATCATCCGGATCGAGGACTGTGGGTCCACCCGGGGCATCTGGATCGACGGCGTGGCCCCCGACGGTCCGGGCCACCGCAACTATCTCGAGACGCGCGCCTTCGGCCGCCTTCTGTCCGAAGACGTCACGTTGGCGGACGGCACCGTGTACCCGTCGGGCACCCTGCTCGACGACGAGAACATCGCCGCCATGCGCGACGACGAGACCGTCGACCGGATCCGGGTGCGCTCCGTCCTCACCTGCGAGTCACCTCAGGGTGTGTGCGCGGCGTGCTACGGGCTCTCGTTGGCCACCGGCTCGATGATCGAGCTCGGCGAGGCCGTCGGCGTCATCGCGGCCCAGTCGATCGGTGAGCCTGGGACCCAGCTGACCATGCGGACGTTCCACACGGGTGGCGTCGTCGGTGAGGACATCACCCACGGCCTCCCCCGCGTGGTCGAGCTCTTCGAGGCCCGTACCCCGAAGGGCGCCGCCGTGCTCGCTCACCACTCCGGCGTCGTCCGGGTGGAGGACGACGAGACCGGTCGCCGCATCACCGTGGTGGCCGACGACGGCACAGAGGACTCCACCCTGGTGGCATCCCGGGCGCACCTCGAGGTCACCGAGGGCCAGGAGGTGGGTGCCGGCGACGCGCTGGTCGAGGGTCCCAAGGACCCCAAGGAGCTGCTCGAGGTCAAGGGCATCCGCGAGACCCAGCAGTACCTCGTCGACGAGGTCCAGAAGGTGTACCGCGACCAGGGTGTGTCGATCCACGACAAGCACATCGAGCTGATCGTGCGCCAGATGCTACGCCGGGTCCTCGTGGCGGAGCCGGGCGACGCGCCGTTCCTGCCGGGCGAGCGTGTCGACAACCAGGTCTACGCCGAGGTCAACCGCGAGCTGGTCGAGGAGGGCAAGACGCCCGCCGAGGGGCGGCCCGAGCTCATGGGCATCACCAAGGCGTCGCTGGCCACCGAGAGCTGGCTCTCGGCCGCCTCCTTCCAGGAGACGACCCGGGTGCTGACCGAGGCGGCCATCGAGGGCCGCAGCGACCAGCTCTTCGGGCTCAAGGAGAACATCATCATCGGCAAGCTGATCCCGGCGGGATCCGGCATGGAGCACTACCGGGACATCCGCCTGGAGATGCCCGACGCCGAGGCGATGCCTTTCTGGGCCATGGGCGCAGGCGAGTCGGACACCGAGGACCTGGCCAATTGGCTGCGTGACATGGGCGAAGGGATCAGCGAGGACCCCTTCGACTCCTCCATCGACGCCAGCTGGCTGGGGGCGGCGCCGACGGCCGAGGACGCCTACGGGAACCCCATCGAGGGCAACGGCACCCCGGCCCCCGAGGAGACCGGTTCCGGAGCGGCCGAAGCGGGCGCCTAAACTGCTCCTGGTACACGGGGGACCAGGGAGAGCATCAGTTGGCGACACCACCGATGGTGGCTGATTCGGGCGGGTCAGGCGGTCGGGTACCGGCGCCGCAGCCCGGCGCGGGCAACTACCGGTTGTCGCACCTGGGGGCCCTCGAGGCGCACGCCATCCACATCTTCCGCGAGGTGGCGGCTGAGTTCGAGCGCCCGACGCTGCTGTTCTCGGGGGGCAAGGACTCCATCGTCATGCTGCACGTGGCCAAGAAGGCCTTCTGGCCGGCCCCGGTGCCGTTCCCGGTGTTGCACATCGACACCGGGCGCAATTTCGACGAGGTCCTCGAGTTCCGGGACCGCCACACCGCCGCCCTGGGCGTCCGGGTCGAGGTGGCCCGGGTACAAGACGACATCGACGCCGGGCGCACCGTCGAAGACACCGCGCCGGGTGCGACGCGCAACCGACTGCAGACACCCACGCTGCTGCGCGCCATCGCCGAGGGCCGCCACGACGCCGTTTTCGGCGGGGCCCGCCGGGACGAGGAAAAGGCCAGGGCCAAGGAGAGGATCTTCAGCTTCCGCGACGAGTTCGGGCAGTGGGACCCCAAGAAACAGCGCCCGGAGCTCTGGAACATCTACAACGCGCGGCACAACAAAGGCGAACACATCAGGGTCTTCCCGCTCTCGAACTGGACCGAGCTCGACGTGTGGAATTACATCCGCGCGGAGGGGATCGACGTGCCGCCCATCTACTTCGCGCATCGGCGCCAGGTGTTCCAGCGCGACGGCATGCTCATGGCGGCCACGGCACACTTGCGCCCGACCGAGGACGAGCCCGTCTACGAGGCCATGGTCCGTTTCCGGACGGTCGGCGACGCCGACTGCACCGGCTGCGTCGAGTCCATGGCCGAGACCATCGACCTCGTCGTCGCCGAGGTGGCCGGTACCCGACTGACGGAGCGAGGCGCGACGCGAGCCGACGACCGGATCTCGGAGGCCGGCATGGAAGACCGCAAACGCGAGGGCTACTTCTAGTGACCGAGCTCCTGCGCCTGGCCACCGCCGGCTCGGTCGACGACGGGAAGTCGACGCTGATCGGCCGCCTGCTCTACGACGCCAAAGGCATCTTCGAGGACCAGCTCGAGGCGATCCGGCGCTCGAGCGAGCAGCGCGGGCACCCCGAGACCGACCTGGCCCTTCTGACCGACGGGCTGCGCGCCGAGCGCGAGCAAGGCATCACCATCGACGTCGCCTACCGCTACTTCGCCACGCCCAAGCGCAAGTTCATCATCGCGGACACCCCCGGGCACACCGAGTACACCCGCAACATGGTCACGGGGGCATCGAACGCCCACGTCTCGCTGATCCTGATCGACGCCCGCAAGGGTGTGATCGAACAGACGCGGCGGCATGCCTTCTTGTCATCCATGCTGGGTGTCCCCCACATGGTGGTCTGCGTCAACAAGATGGACCTCGTCGACTGGGAGCAGGACCGCTTCGAGCGCATCAAGACCGACTTCATGGAGTTCGCCGCCCGGCTGAACGTGCACGACATCACTTTCATCCCTATTTCGGCGCTCCGGGGTGACAACGTCGTCCAGCGTTCCGAGAACATGTGGTGGTACGACGGGTCACCGTTGCTGAATCATCTCGAGTCGGTCTACATCGGCAGCGACGAGAACTTCATCGACCCCCGCTTCCCGGTGCAGTACGTGATCCGGAGCCAGACGCCCGATGCGCCCGACTTTCGGGGCTACGCCGGCACGGTGGCCAGCGGCGTCCTGCGGCCGGGCGACGACGTGCTGGTCATGCCCTCGGGCACGACGTCGCGCATCGCCTCCATCCAGACGGCCGACGGCGAGGTGGCCGAGGCGTTCCCCCCCATGGCAGTGGTGATCACACTGACCGATGACATCGCAGTGTCGCGCGGCGACATCTTGTGCCGTCCCAACAACCGGCCGACCGTCTCCCACGACATCGAGGCGACGGTGTGCTGGATGGACGAGCGCTCCTCGCTGACCGAGGGCCGCAGCTACTTTCTCAAGCACAGCACGCGCACGGTGCGGGCGACGGCTCAGTCGCTGCACTACCGGCTCGAGGTGAACGGCCTCCACCGCGACGAAGAGGCGACGACACTTTCGCTCAACGAGATCGGACGCGTGTCGTTTCGCAGCACCGAGCCCTTGCTGGTCGACGACTACACCACCAACCGCACGACCGGGAGCTTCATCGTCATCGACCCCGTGACCAACGCCACCGTCGGGGCGGGGGTGATCCGGGTCATCGCCAGCACGCACGCCAGCCCCAACGTCGTGCGCCACGGCGGGCGGCTGTCCCGGGCCGATCGCTTCGCCGCGCTGGGGAACGCGGGCGCGACCATCTTGTTCACGGGCCTGTCGGGGGCGGGCAAGTCGACGCTGGCCTCGGGCGTCGAGGAGGCCTTCGTGCGCAGCGGCCGGTCGGCCTTCCTCCTCGACGGCGACAACCTGCGCCACGGTCTCAACGGGGACCTCGGCTTTTCCGACCGCGACCGCACCGAGAACGTGCGCCGAGCGGGAGAGGTGGCCCGCATGTTCGCCGAGGCGGGGTCCCTGGCGCTCATTGCGCTCATCTGCCCCTTCGAGGAGGACCGCAGGCTCATCCGGAGCCTGCACGACGAGGCCGGGCTCGCCTACGCCGAGATCTTCGTCGACACGACGCTCGAGGAGTGCGAGCGGCGCGACCCCAAGGGCCTGTACGCGCGGGCCCGGGCCGGACAGCTGCCCGGCTTCACCGGCATCGACTCGGCCTACGAAACACCGGCGCAGCCGGACCTGAGGCTCGGGCCGGGCTCGGGCACCCTGTCCGAACAGGTGTCCAAGGTCGTCGAGCTCCTCGAGGAACGCCTCCGCTACAGCTAGCCGGCGGCCTCAGCGGCCGACGACCACGTTGTTGGCGGTGGCGGAGATGAGCGTGGCACCGGCATCGACCAGCACCGGCGTGGTGGACAGGCCAGAGCCGGTCCCGATCCCGAGCTGCCCCGAACCGTTGTCACCCCACGCATACACGTTTCCGCCCGGGGTGATTCCGTACGACGTCTGGCCACCCGTGGCGAGCGTCACGAAATACACGCCTGACGGCAGGAGGATTCTCACGGGGCTCTCTTGGTACGGACTGCTCCCTCCATCACCCAGTTGGGCGCGTTTGTCGTCTCCCCATGCGAACACGCTTCCGTTCGTCAGCTTGACGAGTGTCTGGCCGTTGACACCGATCGACCCCCCCTGGACCACCTGGCTCACGCCATGGGGGAGGGTCACGAGGACCGGGGTGGACGACGCCGTGAGCGATCCGTCACCGAGCTGCCCTTCGCTGTTGAGTCCCCAGTCGTAGTACGCGCCGGTGGAGGTGAGCGCACCGGAGTTCTCATACGCGGCAACGAGGGTGTCGATCGGAGTGGCCGGGAGCCCGATGACCTGCACCGGCGTGCGACTCGGAGTGGTCGAACCGTCTCCGAGGTCCCCGTTGTGGTTGCCGCCACACGCGTCCACGGTGCCGGCGGCGTCGTAGAGCGCATGGTCGCCCGCCCCAGCAAGGGCCGTCACGCCGCCGCTCAGGGGCAATTCGACCGGGACGTCTTGTTCGCCCGGAGCGCCCAGGCACAGCTGGCCGGCAGAGTTCAGGCCCCATCCCCAGACATGGCCGTTCGTGTCGACCGCCATCGCGGTGTCGTAGGGCATGGCGTCAGTGGGAAGCGAGGCGATCGTCACCCCGGCAGGGAACTCGACGTGGACCGCGGTGGTGAAGGAGTTTGCCTCCTTGCCGTTGCCGAGCTCACCACGGTCGCCCTGGCCCCAGGCGTAGACGGTCCCGTTGGTCAACAGCGCGTACTCGCTCGAATTGGACGATGCGACTTGGGCGACCTTCCCCGGCAGTGACATCGACGTCGGAGACTTGAGCTCGCCGGAATTGCCGCGATCCTTGTCGCCAAAGAAGCCACCCCAATGGTCGACGGTCGTGGCGCTGGGGTTGGCGTCGGCCGGACAGACCGCGAGGAGCACCAGCCCAGCCGACCCAAGGACGACCGCTGCCAATCTTTTGACGTTCACGAGATCTCCCCTCGCTCAGGACTTCAACGACCGACGGCGACGTTGTTGGCGGTGGCGGATATGAGGGTGGCGCCGGAATCGACGAGGACGGGTGTCGCGGCAATACCGGAGCCGGTTCCGGACCCGACCTGCCCCGAGCCGTTCCCCCCCCAGGCGTACACATTTCCTCCGGGGGTGATGCCGTAGGACGTCACCGCGCCCGTGGCGAGCGTCACGAAGTGGACGCCGGATGGCAGGAGGATCCTCACGGGGCTCTTCTGATAGCCGGTCCCACCGTCTCCGAGTTGCGAGCGTTGGTCATCCCCCCAGGCCCACAGGTTTCCGTTCGTCAGCCTGACCAGCGTCTGGCCATTGGTCCCGATCGACCCCCCCTGCACAACCTGGCCCACGGCGTGGTCGAGGTTCACGAGGACTGGGGTGGAGGACGCCGTGAGCGATCCGTCACCGAGCTGCCCTTCGCTGTTGAGCCCCCAGTCGTAGTACGCGCCGGTCGAGGTGAGCGCACCGGAGTCCTCGTAGGCGGCAACGAGGGTCTCGATGCCGGTAGCCGGAAGCCCGACGACCTTCACCGGCGTGAAACTGCCGGTGGTCGAACCGTCACCGAGGTCGCCACTGTTGTTGCCTCCACACGCGTAGACGGTGCCGTTCGCGTCGAAAAGCGCGTGGTCACCCGCCCCGGCAATGGCGGTCACATCGCTCAGGCGGGGCAATTCGACCGGAACGACCTGCTCACCCGAAGCGCCCAGGCACAACTCGCCGGATGCGTTCCACCCCCATCCCCAGACGTTGCCGTTTGTGTCAACCGCCAATGCGGTGTCGTACGGCATGGCGTCAGTGGGAAGCGAGGCGATGGTGACGCCAGC
This sequence comes from uncultured Acidimicrobiaceae bacterium, assembly GCA_963838835.1. Taxonomy (GTDB): domain Bacteria; phylum Actinomycetota; class Acidimicrobiia; order Acidimicrobiales; family RAAP-2; genus Bog-473. The sequence goes on along the minus strand of CAWITA010000023.1, from coordinate 667,291 downwards.
CGGGAATTCGACCTGCACCGCAGTGGTGAAGGAGTTGGTGGTTGCTCCGTTGCCCAGCTCCCCATGGTCGCCCTGGCCCCAGGCGTACACGGTGCCGTTGGTCAAGAGCGTGTACTCGCTCGAGTTGGAGGTAGCGACTTCGGCGACCTTGCCCGGCAGCGTCATCGGGGTCGGAACCTTGATCTCGTCGTCGTTCGCGTGGTTTTCGTCACCAAAGAAGGAACCCCAATGGTCGACGGTCGTCGCAGTGGGGCTCGCGCCGACAGGAGAGGCGGCGAGAAGAACCAGCCCACCTGTTCCCAGGGCCACTGCAGCGGCCATTCCAACTTTGATCACGATGATCTCTCTTATGTTCTCGGTCGTGGTGGGACTAGGGCTGCTTCATCTCGCCCAGCAGGCTGACCACCCGCAGGGCCTGGTCGATGATCTCGCCGCACTCCGGGGTGAGCTCGAGATCGGGGTACTTCGGCGCCTCGTAGACGGCGTCGACGCCCGTGAAGTCGGGGAGTTCTCCCGCGCGCGCCCTGGCGTAGAGGCCCTTGGGGTCCCGCTGCTCGCAGACCTCCAGCGGGGTGTTGACGTACACCTCGAGGAAGGTCAGTCCGCTTTCGGCGTGGACCTGTCGGAGCTTGCGACGCTCCTCGGCGCACGGACTGATCAGCGACAGCAGTGCGACCGTCCCGTCCTCCGCGAAGAGCCGCGCCACCTCACCCGCCCGCCGCAAGTTCTCCGCGCGGTCTTCGGGTGAGAAGCCGAGGTCGCTACAGAGGGAATGGCGGAGATTGTCCCCGTCGACCATGAAGGCCGGACGGCCCCGCTTGACGAGAATTTCCTCCACCGCGGCGGCCAGCGTTGACTTGCCCGAGCCGGACAGACCGGTGAAGAGCACCGTGGCGCCGCGCATGCCCAGATGGCGGTAGCGCTCCTCCGCCGTCAGCGTGCCGGTGTGGCGCACCACGTTGGGGCTCGGGGTGGGCTGGGCCGCGAACTTCACCGTTCCTGCGCCCACGGTGATGTTGGTGCTCGGGTTTATCAGGATGAAGCTCCCCGTGGCCCGGTTGACCTGATAGTCGTCGATCGCCAGCGGTTCTGTCGTGTGCAGCCGAATACGACCGATGTCGTTGAGGGCGAGCTCGCTGGCGGATTCGTCCCGGTGCAGGCCGTTCATATCCATGCTGTAATGAATCGCCCGGACGGTGGCCCGGACCACTTTGGTGGTGTGCTTGAGCAAGAGCGGGGTGCCGACGTCGAGCGTGTGCTGGGCGTCCATCCAGCTCACCGTGGCCTCGATCTCCTGCGTCAGGCGGGGCTGGTTGTTCGGGCGACAGATCATGTCACCCCGCGCCACCGCGACCGGGTCGGCGAGCGTCAGGGCGACGGCCATCGGGGGGAAGGCCTCCTCGACCGCGCCGTCCGCCGTCTCGATGCTCCGAATGGTGGTGGTCACCCCCGAGGGCACGACCATCACGGGGTCGCCCGGGCGGAAGACCCCACTGGACACGGTTCCGGCGTAGCCGCGGAAGTCGGTGTCGGAAGAACCGTGCGACCTGATGACGTACTGCACGGGGAAGCGGGGATCGATGAAGTTCTCGTCGCTCGCGATGTAGACCGATTCGAGGTGGCTGAGGAGGGGCGGGCCCTCGTACCACCAGGTGTTTTCCGTGGCGGTGACCACATTGTCGCCGCGCAGCGCCGAGAGGGGGATGAACGCGACGTCTCGGACGTCGAGCCGGGTGGCGAACCTCATGAACTCGTCCTTGATCTCCTCGAACCGCCCACGGTCCCAGTCGACGAGATCCATCTTGTTGACGCACACGACCAGGCGGGGGATCCCGAGAAGATGGGAGAGGAAGGCATGGCGGCGGCTCTGCTCGACCATGCCGTTGCGAGCATCGATGAGGATCATCGCCAGGTGCGCGTTCGAGGCGCCGGTGACCATGTTGCGCGTGTACTCGGTGTGCCCCGGTGTGTCGGCGATGATGAACTTTCGCTTCGGCGTCGAGAAGTACCGGTACGCAACGTCGATGGTGATGCCTTGCTCGCGCTCGGCTCGGAGGCCGTCGGTGAGGAGCGAGAGATCCGTCTCGGCGTTGCCACGCCGCTGGCTCGTGCGGCGGATGGAGTCGAGCTGGTCCTCGTAAATGGCCTTCGAGTCGTACAGGAGGCGGCCGATCAGCGTGGACTTGCCGTCGTCGACCGATCCGGCCGTGGCGAGACGCAGGAGCTCGGTCATTAGAAATAGCCCTCCCGCTTGCGGTCTTCCATGCCGCTGTCGGAGATCCTGTCGTCGGCCCGGGTGGCGCCGCGCTCGGTGAGCCTGGTGACCGCGACCTCTTCGATGATGTCGTCGACGGTGGAGGCCGGCGACTCGACGCAGCCGGTGCAGTCGGCATCGCCGACCGTACGAAACCGCACCCGCGCCTCGAACACCTCGGTCCCATGGTCGGGTTCGAGGTGTTCGCTGACAGACATCAGCATGCCGTCGCGCACGAAGACGTTGCGGCCGTGCGCGAAGTAGATGGTGGGTACCTCTATCTGCTCATCGGCGATGTATTGCCAGACGTCGAGTTCGGTCCAGTTGGACAGCGGAAAGACCCGGATGTGCTCACCTTTGTGGTGTCGCCCGTTGAACAGGTTCCACAGCTCGGGTCGCTGGTTCTTCGGATCCCACTGCCCGAACTGGTCACGGAAGCTGTAAACACGTTCCTTCGCGCGCGCCTTCTCCTCGTCGCGACGGGCGCCACCGAACAGCGCGTCGAACTCGTGTTCGCGAATCATTCGCAGCAACGTGGGCGTCTGCAGCCTGTTGCGAGTCGCGCGAGCACCCATTTCGTCAACGATGCGCCCGGCCTCGATATCGTCCTGCACCTTGCCGACCACGAGCCGGAGGCGGTACCTCTTTACCGTCCGGTCGCGGAAATCGAGGACCTCGGGAAAGTTGCGGCCCGTATCGATGTGAAGCACGGGGAAGGGCGGCTGGGCTGGGAAGAATGCCTTGCGCGCCAAATGCAGCATGACGACGGAATCCTTGCCGCCCGAGAACATCAGGGTGGGCCGCTCGAACTCGGCTGCGACTTCGCGCATGATGTGGATGGACTGAGCCTCCAACGCACGCAGATGGCTCAGTTTGTACGCCCCGGTGGCCTCGGCTGTCGGCGCACTGTCGCTCACCGTTGCGACGTGCTCCGAGAACCGATGACGGGTTGCAGTGCTGTCCATCCGCAGGCCTCCGAATTGCTCTTTGACAACTCCGTGACAACAGAGCCATCGAGGCTTGCGGGTGTTGTTCCGCTCCCCTCTTCCCGGCTGCGATGTTAAGGCGCGGCGACACGGAAGGGAAGTGGGAAACATTTCATGACGAAGAATTTCCTTTCGAGTTCGCGTTCCGACGACGCGCCCTTTGTCGCCGGGCGCGCCTCGTGTAACGGTCGTACTCTCTGCTTGCAATCCACATCAGCGCCGGGAGTCTCGCCTCAGCGATCGATGACATGGTTGAAGACGCGTTCAGCTCGTACGAGTTCGACCAGAAGTGTGGATGGACAGAACTTCGACATCGCCTCATCGGATGGAGCGAGGCGAGGCCTTCACGTCGTCGCGTGGCTCTTGACGCGACGGTCGACGAACACGGAAACGTCGACGTCGGCGATCACTGTCACGCCCGCGGGTGCAGGTTCGTGGGCCGAGCGTGGTGGTGATCCGTGGCGAGAGGGCCTCGAGGTTCACGGCGCGGCGGAGACCCGGCCGGGGTCGGTCAATCTCGGATCCCGGGACGACGCAGTTCGTCCCGGCGCGGCAGCGGCGCCCAACTGCGGGTGCGGGCAGGGTGGCCGGCCGATGTCAGTGGACGGTTCGACCACCCTTGGTCTGAATTGCGTCCCGGTTGTCCAAACGACCCATGACTTTCTGCTCTTGATATGACTAAAGTCACATCCCGTGTCAACTGGGGTTCCCCTCCCGCTGACCACACGCAGGTCCACCTACCCCGCCGAGGGCGAAGGGCTTCGTCTGGTCTCCGCTTCGCTGCAGCTGAGTCGCATCGCTGCGGACGGCCGTCATGTCTTTGGCCCCGCACTGTTGGCCCAGAGTCGAAGTCAGTGGTCGAAGGAGCAATGAAGGCCGCGCACACACGTCGGCGACACCCGGGGTGAGGCGTCGATTGGTACCGGTTGCGCTGGCCGTCGCGCTGGCTTCGACCGTGGCGCTCGTGTTGTTGCTCGGGAGCAGCGGAAGACCGGGCTCCGCGGCCCCTGTGAGTCAGGCCTCGACTCCACCACCGCCCGTCGTTCCGGGTGGAGGAAGTGCGTACCTGGGAGCCTTTGTCGATCCGGCGGGAACCGGGCTGAGCTCGAGCGATCCGACGGGAGGGACTGCCAGTCTCCAGTCTGAACTTGCTTCGTTGCCCGCGTACAACGACCAAGTAGGAAGATCACCGTCCGTTGTCTCGACGTTCCAGGACTGGAACGAACCGGTCAACGTGGCCGAGCTTGACCAAGTCGCCGCAAGGGGCGCCATCCCGATGGTCACATGGGACTGCGGCGACACCGACGCAGATGTCGCCGCCGGCTTGGACGACGCGGCCGTGACGGCGGAGGCGCGGGCCTTGGCGGCGGCGGATGTCCCCGTCCTTCTCCGGTGGTTCCCTGACCCGAATGTGACCAGCGTGCCCGCGACGGCATCATGCCTGGGGACCGAAGGAGCGTCCGGGTTCGTCGCCGCCTATCAGCACATCCACAGCCTGTTCGAAGCGGCCGGCTCGACCAACGTGGCGTTCGTCTGGTCCGTCGCCACTTCCGTCGAGGCAGATCCGAACCTCGCGAGCTACTACCCGGGTGCAGGGCTGGTCGATTGGATCGCGGCCGACGGTGTCCCAATGCCGAGCGCGAGACCTCAGCCGGCTGTGTTCTCTCCCCAGTTCGAGTCGTGGTACTCGGCCTTCTCTGCTGCTGGAAAGCCCATGATGATCTCCTCAGCCGGAGCCGACGCCGGATCACAATCGGCGTACTTCGGAGAGATCCTTTCTGCGCTGCGGGCGCACTATCCGCTGATCAGAGCGTTCGTCTACTTCGACGCCCCGGACGTGGTGAGTGGCGACCAATATCAATTGGACGCCGCCGGATCGACATCGCTCCGGGGCTTGGCGGCCGCCCCGTATTTCCATCCCGGCCGGGCCCAAACCGTCACGTCGGTTTCGTCATCGCAGTCCTCGATCCCGATGGGAACGACCCTCACGTTGCGTGCATCGGTTGATGCCGACGACAACAGCGGGAGCGTCAGCTTTCTGGACGGCGGCACGGTCATCAAGGGCTGTGTCTTCATCCCGATCAGGACGGCGCCGAGCTGTCAGACGTCACACCTGAGTACGGGGGCGCACAGCATCGTCGCCGTCTACGGCGGAGACGCCGCCTTCGCACCCTCGACCTCGCCCCCGGTCACCGTGACCGTGGTCGCCGCAACCCCGCCGGTCAGCGGAACGCCGTCTCCTGCGCTCTCGACGACGACGTCATCGAGACCGAGCCCTGAGCCGGCTGCCTCGCCGGACGCCTCGTCCTCACCGGCCACGTCGAGCCCGGGCGAGCAGCAGGCTCAGCCCCAAGCCCCACCTATTCCCGGCTCGGGCCAGGCCTACCTCGGGGCGTTCGTCGACCCGAGCGGGCAGGCCATGACCCTGACGAATCCGACCGGAGGGGACTTCTCCCTTCCAATAGAGCTCGCCAATGCGCCATCGTTCGACGCGAGCCTGGCCCGTCCCCTGTCCATCACCTCGATCTACCTCAACTGGAGCAATTCCGTGTTGGTGACGCAGATCGATCAGGCGTGGGCGCTGGGCGCCATCCCGATGATCACCTGGAACTGTGGTGATTCCGACTGGAACGTGGCGTCCGGAAAGGACGATGCGCTCATCGACGCGGCAGCCAAGAAATTGGCGGCAACGCATATCCCGATCCTCCTTCGTTGGTATCCCGACCCGAATGACCAGCAGTCAGCGTCTGCGCAGAGCTGCCTCCTCAACGTGCCGGCATCGCGTGATCCCGCCACCGTGTACCGGGCTGCGTTCCAGCACATCCACGATGTGTTCGCCGCCGCAGGAGCGAGCAACGTCTCCTTTGTGTGGTCGGTCGATGCGACCCAGGGACAGGGTTCGACAGCATGGGACGACTACTATCCGGGCGACGCCTCCGTCGATTGGATCGGTGCCGACGGTTTCTACAGCCGCTCGACCAGCGCGCAGGATCCGTTCAGTGCCACGTTTCAGCAGTGGTACGACCAGTACTCTGGCAGCGGCAAGCCCCTGATCATCAGCAGTTTCGGCGCTGTTCGGGGCACGCAGGGCCAGTACCTGCAGCACGTCTCGAACGACCTGCCCACGCTGTTCCCAAGGCTCAAAGGCCTGGTCTATTTCGACGCCCCCGACAGGACGAGCGCGGTGCAGTACGAGTTGAACGGCGACGGCATCGCGTCCTTCGACGACCTGTCCCAACTGGCGAGCTTCCAACTGTCTCGACAGCAGTCGGCCCTCTCGGTGACCGCCACGCCGGGTGTCGTGGGCCAGTCAGGGGTCGTCAAGATAACGACCGGGCTGGCTCCCTCCGATCTCGGTGGCAGTCTCGACTTCTCGGACAACGGCACGACGATCCCGGGCTGTGGTGACGTCCCCGTCTTGAACGCAGGCGGGTGCGAGACCTCCTCCCTCTCGCCCGGACAGAACCGCATCACGGTGACGTACGAGGGAGACGCGGGCTATACGCCCGCGGTGGCGCCGCCCACGTACGTTTCGGTCTCGCCCGGCGCCGGCTCCTCTGGGCTCCCGACGATTCCCGGATCGGGAACGGCATACCTGGGGGCCTACATCCGGCCCTATCCACTTCGGGGTTCCAACTACAGCACCACGTCGCTGGGCCAGGAACTGCACTTGTTGCCAGCCTTCAATGCCTCTCTGGACCGGCCGCTCTCGGTGGTGCACATCTACCAGCCGTGGACACAGCTCACTCCGGACGCGCAGATCCAGCAAGTGCGCGCGACGGGAGCGATCCCCATGATCGATTGGGAATGCGGCGATACCGACGCCAACATCATCGCCGGAGACGACGACGCACTGATCACGGCCTTCGCTGACCAGTTGGCGGCGCTCAAAGCGCCGATCTTTCTGCGCTGGTACTACGAGCCGAACTTTCCCGGCGGAACCAGCTACGCCGCCTGCATCTCGAGTCTCGGCCCCCAGGGTTATATCGACGCCTACCGGCACATCCACGATCTCTTCGTGGCCGCCGGGGCGTCGAACGTGGCGTTCGTCTGGAACGTCGGCGCCTCGGGAACTGACCACGATTGGATCGATTATTACCCAGGTGCGGCCTACGTCGACTGGATAACTGCAGACGGATACGTGCGATCGTCCATTCCGACTTCCGGCGTGTTCTCCCAGCGGTTTGCGCAGTGGTACCAAACATTTGCCGACTTCGGAAAGCCTCTCATGATCACCGAGACAGCGGCGTTTTCGGGGGCACAGCAGTCGTACTTGAACCAGATACAAGCCGAGGTAGCCACCGAGTTCCCACTGCTCAAAGGGATCCTCTACTTCGATGCCCTGGGGAATCTGGCTGAGTATCCCCTCGATTCGGAGGGGATGCAATCTTTCCGGTCGCTCTCCTGGGACTCGTTCTTCCGACCGAACCGGTCCCCGACCACTACGACGGTGGAAGCCACTCCGAGCGCCGCCGTCACCGGGCAGGAAGTCACCCTGACCGCGAACGTGCAGGCGAGCGACAACGGAGGTTCGGTCAGTTTTTACGACAAGGGCGCGCCCGTGACCGGTTGCCAATCCATCGCCCTCGACGTCTCATCGACCTGCACCGCGACAGACCTGCCAATGGGTGCGAACGCCATCACGGCGGTCTACAGCGGAGATGCAGACAACGCAGGCTCGAACGGCACCGCGACGAGCGCGACCATCATGCCCTTACGGTTCCCGGGAATATCCGGGTTCACCTGGACGCCGGATCTGCCACCGGTCGCCGCCTTCTCGTTCGGACTACGGGCGGTTGCCGGACCCCCGCCCTCGGATCCGTCCGCGCCGGCATCGTCCGGCGCCAGAGGGACGGGTTTCGATCCCTTTGCGTTCTTGGCTGGTGCGTTCCGAGGCGAGCGCGGGTTCGGCACCGATGCCGTGATCATCGGCTCCGGGTTGCTGGTTCTCTGCGGACTCTACATGGCGGTCACGTGGACGCAGGATCAGCGACGGCGTCGAAAGGATGCCGTCCGCACGGTGATGACCGGGGGGACAACTCACGTGAGTTCTGAGATCGGGAGGGCGCCGAGTGATCACTGATCATCCCACTGAGGAGATCGAGAAGGTCGAGAGCACCGTGAAGACCGACGAGGTCGAAAAGGTCGAGAAGGTCGAGAGGAGCGAGAAGGCCGAGAAAATTCGGGGGATGAATGCCTCCCTCGTCACCTCCGATGACGGTGCGCTCGGACCGCTGAGCGAACGCGACCCCGGTCGAATGCACATATCCCGGCGGCAGATCGTGTTTGGCCTCGTGCTGCTGCTGTTGGCCGCGGTCGCGACCGTCCTGACCGTCCAGTCGATCACCTCTGGGGAGGCGTCCTTCCCCGCTGTCGTGTCGACCTCGAAGACCTATGACTTGAATTTTGCCGACACGGCCAAGGTGACGTCGGTGAAGGTGAAGGTCGGCCAGACCGTAACGGCAGGTGAGGTGCTGGCGACGCAGGACGCATCACTCCTGGTGGCTCAGCTGTTCGACGAAGAGGCGGTCGTGCAAGCGGACAAAGAGGCGCTCGTGCAGGCCGGTGCGCCATCGCTCACTTCTGGGCAGGTGGAGCAGGACTCGCTTCAGGCGGCACAGGCCCAGACTGCGCTGACCAACGCACAGGCGAATCTGAACGCGACCAAGGGTACGACGGCGGCGAACGTGTCGGCTGCGCAGACCGCGCTGACAACCGCGGAGAGCCAAGCGACAACCGATCTCGCGCTGTACACCCAGGCCTGTCCGAACGGGCCGGTGCCGCCGTCGAACCCGACCCAGACGGCGGCTCAGCAGGCCTACGCGCATTGCCAGACGTTGCAACAGACGGACTCGCAGGACCAGTCGGCCGTCGCGCAAGCCCAATCGCAGCTCGCCGTCGTCGAAGCACAGTCGCAGCAATCGATCGATACCGCCCAGGCGACCGTGAACACCGACCAGTCGGCACTCAACCTGGCCAACTCTCAGTCGGCTTTCCAGACGTCCCCGGGAAGTGCCTCGGCCCAGGCTCAGGCCCAGGCGAATCTGAACCAGGCACAAACGCAGGTGGCCACCATCGAGCAGGAGGTGAGCAACGCCACCCTTACTGCCCCCAACTCCGGCGTTGTCTCCGAGGTGTTCGGCGCCGCCGGCGAGGTGGTCGGTCCCACCGGCGTGACGCAGTACCAGGCTCCCGCCGCGCTTCCGACCAATACCTCTCCGGGATTCTCGCTCTTTCCCTCCCAGCCGACGGCCCAAGGCTCCAGCACCAACACGGGGGGGAGTGAGCCATTGATCGAAGTCATCGGTGGGCACCAGCAGGTGCTCTCCCAGGTGCCCGAAAACGAGATTTCTCACACACCGGTCGGGAAAACGGTCTCCGTCTACTTCACCGCGTTGAATCTCACCGAGGCCGGCGTCGTGACGCAGATCGGTTTGAGCCCAACTCGTGACAACACTGCGGTCACCTACGACGTCACCGTCATCTTGAGCCGTACCGTGCCCGGCCTGCTTCCCGGGATGAGCGCCACCGTGAGGGCCTGACCCTTCCGTGCTCGCCCTCACGACGCATGTCGACCTGCACGGTCTCGCCCTCCTCGGCCTCGATGCCCTGATTCTCACCGTCGTGGTCCTCAAGCCGATGACCCGCAACTATGACGAGTCCGACAAGGGTGAAGGAGCGCGTGTCATCATGCGACCGCCCTTGCGACCGAGCTACGCGCGCTGCGGATTGTTCATCGCGGTGAGTTTCGTGGTCTCGGTCATCCTCATCCGACTGAAGTCACCAAACCTCACGGACGCGTACCACAGTGTGGTGAGCCAGCTCATGCTCTCGGTGATCCACAACCCGAGCGTCGTCGATCCGTACGCCCAGTCGCTGCTCTCCGTGTTCCAGGTCAGTGTGATCGCCTTCGGCGTCGCGTTCGCCGTTTCCTTCCATTCGTCTGTGGCCCGGCGGATGATCATCCTGCTGAACGTGCTCGTGTTCCTGGTTATTTCGGCGGTTGCCGACGCGATCTTCGGCCTGGTGGTGATCGTCACCAAACTGCCCTTGGGTCCGACACCGGTTGTGAGTCTGCTCATTCAATATTTGATAGCCGGCATCGTCCTCTTCCGGGTTTCGTTCACCTCGTTCCAACTTCCGAAGAAGACACCATTGCCGTTGCGACGAGGGCACGATTGGCACGCGGACTGGATCCTCGTCGCCTGCGTGGTCGCCGCGGTGACGGTCACGGCCTTCACCGCAACCTTCTTGATTTCCAAGTTCGGACACAACCCTCTCGTCGCGAGCGCGATCATCTTTGCCTGTGGGCCATATTTGCTGGCCTTCATCACGATGTTCATGGGAATCGTCCGACTCGTACATCACCGCCCAGTCCAACCGACGAACGAACGACCACCGGTTGAGGTCATCACGCCGGCGTTCAACGAGGAACTGTGCATCGTCGGACTTTTGAAGTCGATCGACGCCGCCGCCAAGCGTTACCAGGGACCAGTCAAGGTGATCCTCTGCGACGACGGATCGCTCGATAGCACGGTCATCCTGGCCCAGCACACGATGGCCGAGTTCGAGTACGCAACGGGTGAAATCATCCACGGCGGTCACCTGGGAAAGTCGGCCGCACTCAACAAGGCACTCAGCCATTGCACCGCGGACTACGTGTACCGGGTCGACGCCGACTGCACCGTCCACGAGGACTGCTTCCTCTACTCGGTTCCGTACTTCTTGGCCGATCCGAAGATCGGGCTGGTCGGTGCCTTCACGCTGCCCAAGGAGCCTTACTACACGTGGATCGATCGCATGCGGATGTTCGAACTGATCATCGGATTCGGCTTTGTTCGACCCGCGAGCGACATCGTCGACGGCGTCGGCTGCGTGCCGGGCACCTTTACCGCCTTTCGTCGCGAGCCCGCATTGCAGGTCGGTGGGTTTGTCGACGGGATGTACGGCGAAGACGTCGACTTCACCTACAGCATCGTCCGCCTGGGATACCGGGTCCAAATCGACACGCGGGTGCGTTCGTACGAGGATGTTCCCAACACGCAGCGGCAGTTACGAACCCAGCGGACCCGTTGGAACCGTGGCGGGACGATGGCTTACTCCCGGTTCCTTCCCGTCGTCACGGGTTTCGCCGGACCGCGATTCTGGTTCTTCGCCACCCGCCAGGCCGCGCGTCGATTCCTCGCGCCTCTGCACCTGACGATCTTCGTGTACATAATTGCGGAGGCTCTTTTTGACCCGACCAGCCACGTCAATCTTGCGCGGATCGTGTTTATTCTCCTCTTTCGGGCGGTACCTCCGCTGGCCCTCATGATCGGCTGGACCCTCTACTACGGCAAGGGGAAGGAATTGGTCTGGCTGCCGCTCCGCTACGTGTTCGTGCTCCTCAAGCACTACTACTGTCTCGAGTGCTTCCTGAGCTTCAATCCGCGACCGGTCGTGACTGATCGAATGACCGAGGCGTTTCGACCCCTCCCTCGACCAGAAGAGGTGGCGGTGGAACCGGTCGATGTCTGAGCTCGATGCCGCCCGCCGACGTGCGCCCTCAGGGAGAGAAGTAGGGACTGCGCGCGAGTTGACCGTACGCTTGTAGGCCGTCGGGAGTCAGCACCCACAGATCAGCGGGACCTGGTGCATCGAAGTACACCAGTGCCTTGATATCGGGAAACTGAGACGGCAGCGCACTGCCGATGCCCTGGAGATAGGCGGCTTGGTCGGTCGCGGTTGCGCCGGTCTCACCGACCATCATCGGTTTGCCGTACGCGGCGTACGCCGAATACCAGGCGCCGAAAACCTGGGCAAATGCCTGGGCACCTTGGTCTTTGCGGTCGTAGCCGTCGGCCCCGATCCAATCAACGTAGGCCGCACCGGGGAAATACTGGGCCGATTCGATCTGCCCCCCTGAGATTCCCGGGCACCACACGAAGGAGACGTTGGTCGCTCCGACTTGGTGGAAAATGTTCCACACGTGTATCCAAGCCGAGACGAATCCGGCTGGTCCGTTCGAACCGATGCACGCGACGTCTTTGGCGACTCTGAGGTTCATCTCCCAGAACCACCGGAGGAGCACCGGATGCCCGAAGGCCTTCAAGGCCGTGGCGTACGAGGTAATCAGTTGGTCGTACTGGCCCGAGGCCACGGCCGCGGTCGAGGCACATCCCCACGACACCAGGGGGATTGCACCCTGGTCGACGATTTTCTGCATGTGGGCAATCGGCGCGGGCTTGGCCCAAGCCGTGTAGAGACTCAGAATGCTGGGAGTTCGACCTACCGAGGCGGCAAAGCCGGGGAGCTGGGAGATCTCCGAGTGGCCTGGGCTCGGATTGACCCACGCGCCGAGATATGCGCCCTCGGCGGGAACGGCCGGGGGTTGTCCGACTTCACTGGCGCGACCGGTTGGGGGAGCGCCCGTGGTGACCGTCGTGCTGGGCGCGCCAGTGGTGCTCGTTGACCGCGCCGCAGCCGGAGTGGGCGACGGGCGCGAAGGGTGGTGATTCCTGGCCTGGGCCGAGGGTGCGGGGCCACCTCCCGACGAACATCCGAACGCCAGGAGCCCCCCCGCCGCCAGGACCACCGGCAGGGTCAGCAGCCGTTGTCTTCGTGTTGATCTGGGCGGTCTCGGCATGCATCCATGCATCCCGTTTGTGTACCACAGAATGCGGCTGTCGCGACGTCACCAGAGCAATTGAACGCCCAATAAATCCCGTCGCTTCGTCGTGATCATTTTCGAACAAAACCCCAAGTACCGCTTTGCGTCCCTCGCAACGTCCGTTATCATTCAGACAGTGAGAAGAGGGGGAGAACACGAAATTGCCCTGGCTTCGCGTCGCGCCCGCGGGGTGGGCGGTTCGGGCGCACGCGGTCGCTCCGTGGAGATCCACGGCTCCGGCGCAAGCCTCGAGCTCAGGTCCACCGCGCTGAGTTCGACCTGGCCCAAGTCCCGGCCGACACCTGGGTCGACCTGGTCTTCTCCTCTTCGAAGGTCTCGACGCTCGAGATGAACCGACGTCGGAGGGGGTGGCGCCGAAGGTTCTTGCAGCGTGGCGGGGAAGGCGCCGCCGACGGTCCTCCGGCTCACGGCGACGACGGCGACGGGCGTGGGCACGTGTCGAATCCCATGATGGCCCAAGCGTGAAATGCAAGGTGAGCTGGGGTAAATGAACGAAACGAAACCCGACAAATGTCGAAGGACAAGTACGAGCGGATTGGCCGAAAAATCGCGTGAATGAAGGTGAAAGAAAACGAACAATACCCGAGTTGAACCGACGCGTTATGTCGCAAACGAGGGCATGGTCAAGGCGTAAAGGAACCGAAGTGAACGTCATCTTTATTTCGATGGACACACTGCGAGCAGATCGTCTCGGATGCCTTGGTCACGAGCGAGGTCTCACTCCCAACCTCGACCGTATCGCCCGGGAGGGTGCACTCTGCACCAACGCCTTTGCGTCGGACATTCCGACGCAGCCCTCTCACACGGCGATCTTCTCCGGACGATTCGGGGTCAATACGAGCATCGTTTCGCATTTTCACCCCGCGGCTCGCCTTGACGCGGCCGTGTCGTGGTTGCCGACCATCTTCCGGCAGGCCGACTACGCGACCGGCGCAGTCGATCATCTCTTTGCGATGAAGGACTGGTTCATGCGGGGCTACACCGATTACATGCCGCCTCCGGGCCGCTCTCGGTCGCCGGGCTCGGTCATCGTCGACATCGGGACCCAGTGGTTGGACGAACACCACAAGGAGCCGTTCTTCCTGTTTCTGCACTTTTGGGACGCGCACATTCCCTACGTCCCACCCCAGCCCTACAAGCACCGCTACACCAGGTCGTCGTCGCTGCATCAGGACCCGCTCGTCGCGGCGAAGCTGCAGAGCCGGCCGACGTATCCCCTCTTCGCACAGAACCTGTACAACCATCTCGATTACCTTCCCAATTTGTCGTACGTGTCCGATCTCTACGACGCCGAGGTGGCGTACCTGGACTATGAGATCGGGCGACTCTTTGCCTATCTGGAGCGAGTCGGGGTCTTGGACCAGACGATGGTCGTCTTGTTCGGTGACCACGGCGAGAACATGACCGAGCACGACGCATGGTTCGATCACGCGGGACTGTACGACTCCGTCGTGCATGTGCCGCTCATCATCTGGGCTCCCGGGGTGGTGCCGGCCTCGGAGATCTCCTCCCTGGTGTCGACCGTCGACATTAAGCCGACGGTCCTCGATTTCCTGGGGATGCCCGTCGCACCGGGTCTCGACGGGCATTCCCTCCGGCCGCTGATGGAGGGCAAGAGCCATGCTCATCGTGATGAGGTCTTCCTGAGTGAATGCACGTGGCAAGCGAAGCGCGGTGTGCGCACGGCGGAGTGGAAGTTCATTCGCTGCGTCGACCCGGGCGTCTATCCGAGAGATTGGCCCGAGCTCTACGACGTCAGGCTCGATCCGGCCGAGCAGACGAACCTGGCCGAGGCGCGGCCCGAGATCGTGCTGTACCTGGACGCCATGCTCTCCGAATGGCTCAGCGGACAGCTGGCCGGGCGACCCGATCCGATGGATGAGGTCGTGACGGCGGGGCTGCCCGCGGTCCGTAGGCTCAACGACCTAATTGCAGAATTGACCGCTCAGACACCGCACCACGCATAGGGCTGTTGCGTCCCCGTGACCGTGACGGTGGCCAGCTCACCGAGGATCAGCGGGTACCATTGGTCGGGCAGGTTTCTGCACCTTGGATCCGCAGGTCGCTGAATGTGACGGGCAATGCGAATCATCCATTTCGATATCGACACGCTTCGAGCTGACCACCTCGGTTGCTACGGCTATCAGCGGCCGACCAGCCCGGCCATCGACGCCGTTGCGGCAGAGGGGGTCCGGTTTGACAACGTGTACGCGTCCGATCTCCCCTGCCTCCCGTCACGGACCGCCCTGAGCAGCGGACGCTTCGGGATCCACAATGGGGTTGCCGGGCACGGCGGCACGGCCGTGTCCCCCTTTCCCGAGGGGAGCGAGAGGGGATTTCGGAGTAGGGATGCCGCGGAGACCTGGGCGAGCCAGATGCAGGAGGTCGGCTTCTGGACCGCCTCGATCAGCACGTTCCCCGAGCGCCATTCGGCCTACCATTTTCTCGCCGGCTTCAACGAGTCGTACAACCTGGGGACACGTGGCCTCGAGACGGCCGATCAAGTCGCCGGTGTCGCCCTCGAGTGGCTCGATCGAAACGCGACCCGTCCGGACTGGTTTCTCCACGTCCACATGTGGGATCCCCACACGCCGTATCGAACTCCCGGTTCCTTTGGTGACCCGTTTGCGGGGATGCCCGTTCCCAGCTGGCTCGACGAGGACGTGCGGGCCCATCACTGGAGCCTCCCGGGACCGCACTCCGCGCAGGAGATCACCGGTTTCGGTCCCCATGCGCGCTGGGACGCCTTCCCCCGCCAGCCACTGGTCGCCGACGACATGGCGCAGGTCCGCCGGATGTTCGACGGGTACGACACCGGTGTCCGGTACGTGGATCACCATGTCGGCCTGATCCTGGCGCGGCTCGCCGCTCTCGGGATCGACGACGACGTCGGCGTGATCATTTCGGCCGATCACGGGGAGACCCTCGGTGAGCTCGGTATCTACTGTGATCACCAGACCGCCGACCACCACGTGGCGCGGGTTCCCATGGTCGTGCGGTGGCCCGGTCTCCCCGCCGGAGTCGATGACTCGTTCCACTACCAGGTTGATGTTGCCGCGACCCTGCTCGAGCTCGTCGGGGGCAGCGTTCCGAGCCGATGGGACGGTCAGTCCTTTCGGTCGTCACTCGCCTCCGGGATGTTCACGGGCCGGGACTACCTGGTGTTGACCCAAGGCGCCTGGACCGCGGAGCGGGCCGTTCGGTACGACGACTGGATGTGCATCCGGACCTTCCACGACAGCTACCACGGTTTTCCCGACGTCATGTTGTTCGATCTCGCGACGGACCCGCACGAACAGCACGACCTCTCGGAGACCCGGCCGGACGTCGTGCAGTTCGGCCTGCGTCTGCTGGACAGCTGGAGACAATCAGCCGTCGCGCTTTCGCCGTCCGGCGTGGACCCCCTCGACACGGTGCTCGAAGAAGGCGACCCCTGGCACGCCCGCTGGCGCCCGGCGGAGTACGACGACTGGTTGGAGCAGACCGGCCGCGCCACCTGGGTGGGCCGAATGGTCTCGGGCTGACCCCGTCACCGTGCTTCGGAGGTCGACGCCTACTCCTCCACGAGCTCGATCAGCGTCCCGAACGACGTCTTCGGATGTACGAAGGCCACCGTCGTTCCCCGCGAGCCGGGCCGTGGCTCCTCGTCGATGACCCGGCCGCCCGCGTCCTTGACCGCCTGTAGGGCGATCCCGCAGTCGTCGACCCGGTACCCGACGTGATGCAGACCCTCGCCCTTGGTGGCGAGGTACTTGGCGACGGGGGAGTCGTCCCTGATGGGGGTGAGCAGCTGCACGTAGGAGTCGGCCACTTTGAGGAGGGCCTCCTCGACCCCGTCGCGCTCGACCCGCTCGCGGTGGTCGACGGTGGCACCGAACACCTCGGCGTACCACGCGATGGCGGCCTCGAGGTCGTTGACGGCGATGGCCACGTGGTCGATCTCGGTAAGGAGGGGATCGCTCACGCGCCGTGCCGCCGGAACAAGGTGATGCGGTCTTCGCCCACCTTGGCCCGCCGCTCGAGGTCGTCGATGCCGAGGCCCTCGGTGGGCGCCACGCACAGGACGCCGATCTTGCCTTCGTGCAGGTTGTGGTGCACCTGGTAGGCGGCCTCGCCCACCTGTTCGAGCGGGTACACGGCCGAGAGTGGCGGGAGCACCTTGCCGTCGTAGATCAATTGATTGGCATCCCAGGCCTCGCGGTAGTTGGCGAAGTGCGAGCCCTTGATCGTCTTGAGCTTCATCCAGAGATGGCGGTTGTCGTACTCGATCATGTAGCCCGACGTGGCGGCGCAGGTGACGATCGTCCCCGCCCGCTTGCAGACGAAGACCGAGGCGCCCATGGTCTGGCGGCCGGGGTGCTCGAAGACGATCTCCGGTTCGGAGCCCACCAGCGATCGGATGTCCTTGCCGAGCCGGCGCCATTCGGACTCGTCCTGGGTGTACTCGTCGGACCAGAACCGGTAGCCGGCCGCCTTGCGGTCGATGACGGCCTCGACGCCGAGGTCGTTCAGCAGCTTCACCTTTTCGGGCGAGGAGACGACGCCGATGGGCGTGCCGCCTCCGTTCATGACGTGCTGCACGGCGTAGCTGCCGAGTCCGCCGCTGGCGCCCCACACGAGCACCTTGTTGCCCTGGCTCATGCGGGCCCCGTTGGGGGAGACCAGCATTCGGTAGGCGGTCGAGTTGCACAGCGCGTTGATGGCCGCCTCCTCCCAACTCAGGTGCGCCGGCTTGGGCATGAGCTGGTTCGCCTTGACCACGGTGATGTCGGCCAGGCCGCCGAAGTTCGTCTCGAAGCCCCAGATGCGCTGGTTTGCCGCCAGCATGGAGTCGTCGTGGGCCGACGGGTCCTGGTCGTCGACGTAGTTGCACTGGACGGTGACCTTGTCGCCCACCTTCCAGTTGCGCACCAGCGAGCCCGTCCGCAGCACGACGCCCGCGGCGTCGGACCCCACGACGTGGTAGTCGAGCGCGTGGCGTGCGGCCCAGGGACCCTCCTTGGCGAGACGGTCGAGAAAGCCGAAGGTGGGCAACGGTTCGAAGATCGACGTCCACACGGTGTTGAAGTTGATCGACGACGCCATGACCGCCACGTACGCCTCGTCGGGCGCCAGTTCGGGCAGCGGCACCTCCTCGACGTGCAGGGACCGGCGGGGGTCCTTGTCCGCGGACTCCATCCCCTCGAACAGGTCGACCTCGCTCCGCCTGACCACGGCCCCACGGTACGAATCGGGCATCGGGAGGACGGCCAGTTCATCAGGGGTGGCGCCGGCCAGGGCAGCGCGGAGGATGTCGCTCATGTGACCCGACGATAGTTGGCCCCTACACTGTGGTTTCCGACTGGTAACCAGACCATCGGGAACCGGAGGTGCAGGGAATGGCTGAGGCCGTCATCGTCGCGGGGGCTCGGACCCCCATCGGAAAGCTGTCAGGCGCCTTGGCGGGGTTCAGCGCGATGGACCTCGGAGGCTTCGCCATCGCCGAGGCGCTGCAGCGTGCCGGCGTGTCGCCCGACCAGGTGGACTATGTCTTGATGGGTCAGGTGATCCTGGCCGGGCAGGGCCAGATCACGGCGCGCCAGGCCGCGGTCAAGGGGGGCATCTCGATGTCGGTCCCGGCCAACACGATCAACAAGGTGTGCCTCTCGGGTCTCAACACGATCTACCTCGCCGACCAGATGATCCGCGCCGGCGACGCCGAGATCGTCGTGGCGGGCGGCATGGAGTCCATGACCCAGGCGCCGCATCTTCTCCCCGGTGCGCGCGCCGGCTTCCGGCTCGGTGACGCGACGCTGGTCGACTCCATGATGTACGACGGCCTCACAGACTCCTTCGACCACATCGCCATGGGGTTGTCGACCGAGCAGCACAACGAGAAGGTCGGCATCTCGCGCGAGCGCCAAGACGCCTTCGCGGCGGCCAGCCACGAGAAGGCGGCGGCGGCCGCCAAGGAGGGGCGCCTGGCTGAGGAGATCGTCGCGGTGCAGGTGCCCCAGCGCAAGGGTGACCCGCTCCTCGTCGATACCGACGAGGGTGTGCGTCCGGGCACGACCGCCGAGTCGCTGGGCGCGCTGAAGCCGGCGTTCACCAAGGACGGCACGATCACCGCGGGCAACGTGTCGCAGATCTCCGACGGCGGGGCGGCCGTCGTGGTGATGTCGACCGAGAAGGCCAAGGAACTCGGTGTCACGCCGTTGGGTCAGATCGTCGGCTACGGCATGGTGGCCGGCCCCGACAACTCGCTGCTCTCCCAACCCTCGCGGGCGATCTTGAAGGCCGCGGCAAAGGCGGCTGTCGAACTCGCCTCGATCGACCTCTTCGAGATCAACGAGGCCTTCGCCGCGGTCGGGCTCGCCTCGGTGGATGACCTCGGCATCGACGAGGAGAAGGTCAACGTCAACGGCGGGGCCATCGCGCTCGGTCACCCCGTCGGGATGTCGGGCACCCGGGTCGCCCTCACGGCGCTGCTCGAGTTGCGCCGGCGCGGCGCTTCGACCGCCGCCGTGGCGCTGTGCGGCGGCGGCGGCCAGGGCGACGCCGCTATCCTCCGCCTCCTGGGGTAGCGCCTGCGCCTCCAGGGTCGCACCCTCGGCAGACAGGCGAGCGAGGTCCGCGCGGCGTGTCAGTAGGACGGCGTCATCAACGCCACCAGCCTCGCCCGGCCCTGCGCCACGTCCTCCCAGGTGTCGACGCTGAAGCGGTACACGCCGAGCGCACAGGTGGGAAAGCCGGCCCGGACCGCCAGCGAGAGGCCCTTCTTGTCGCGTGGCGACAGCAGCCCCTGCGACAGGGACTGCGTCGTGGGGTTGTGGCCGACCACCATGGCGGCGACGGCGTCGTCGGGCAGGGTGCGCAACACGACGATCACCTCGTTCGGATCGGCGCCGTAGAGCTCCTCCTCGAGGCGGACTTCTGGTGGTGGCGCCATGTGCGCCAGCACCAAGTCGGCCGTCTGCGCCGTGCGGGCGGCCGGCGACACCAACGCCACCGCCGGCCGCGGGACACCCTTGAGGTCGGGCCCCAGCCCCTCTCCGTGCCCGGCGAAAAGGCGCCCGAGCGCGCTGGCGTCGCGGCGCCCGCGCGGGGCCAGGACGCGGTCGCGGTCCGAACCGCCGGGGGGCGGGTCGGTCACCGCCTTGGCGTGACGGAGCAGCCACAGGGTGCGCCGGGCCGACGCCTTGTTCGCCATCAGCCCAGGGCGAAGGCCGTGTGCAGGCTGCGTACGGCGCGTTCGACGTCGTCCTCGGCCACGATGCACGAGGTCCGGATGGTCGAGGTCGAGATCATGTCGATGTTGATCCCCTCGTCGGCCAGCGTCTCGAACATGGTGGCGGCGATGCCTGGATGCGACTTCATGCCCACACCGACGAGTGACACCCGGGCGACATCGGAGTCCGCGGTGACCCCGGAGGCGCGCAGATCGTCGGCGTGCGCCTGGGCCGTCTCGACGGCCACCGGGAGGTCGGCCGTCGGCACGGTGAAGGAGATGTCGGTCGTGCCGTGGGCGGAGGTGTTCTGCACGATCATGTCCACGTTGATCGACTTGTCGGCGAGGGCCCGGAAGAGACGGGCGGCCACGCCGGGACGGTCCGGGACCCCACTGACGGTCACCTTCGCCTCCGAGGTGTCGTGGGTCACGGCGGTCACGACGGCTTCTTCCATGTCTGCATCCTCCTCCACCACCCAGGTGCCCGGCTCCCAGGTGAAGCTGCTGCGAACGTGCAGTGGGACGTTGTGGTTGCGGGCGAACTCGACGGCGCGCAGCATCAGGACGCGCCCGCCCGTCGCCGCCATCTCGAGCATCTCGTCGAACGAGATCCGGTTGATGCGATGTGCTTCGGGCACGATCCGGGGGTCGGCCGTGAACACACCGGTGACGTCCGTGTAGATCTCGCAGGCGTCGGCGTGGAGGACGGCGGCCAGCGCCACTGCGGTGGCGTCGGAACCGCCTCGCCCCAGCGTGGTGATCTCGCGTTCGACCGAGACGCCCTGGAATCCGGCCACGACCGGCACTCTCCCCGCCGCGAGGGCCTCGCGTATGCGTTCGCCCTTGACCTCCATGATCTTGGCCCTGGTGTGGTCGTTGTCGGTGATGATGCCGACCTGGCTGCCCGTGAAGGAGGCGGCGTCCACGCCCAGGCCGGCCAGGGCCATGACCAGCAGTGACATGGAGATCCGTTCCCCGGTGCTCACGAGCATGTCGTACTCCCGCGGCGGCTGGGTGGCGCTGACCGTGTTGGCCAGGTGGATGAGGTCGTCGGTGGTCTTCCCCATGGCGCTGACCACGGCCACCACCTCGGTGCCCTGCCGACGCGTGCGAGCGATGTGGTCGGCGACGGCCCGGATCCTGTCGGCGTCGCCGACCGAGGTCCCTCCGAACTTCTGGACGACCAGCGGCACCCGCACGAGGCTACAGACTTGTGCACGGACGGCCTCCCCCCGAGGCCGGGCCCCGGTCCTCGTCGTGGCGCGCGCCGCCCCTTGCCGGCCCCGGTGGGCGACCCGAGGCATCCCCCGGGCATTAGGTAGGGTCTCGGGCCGTGCCCAGCGAGAAGAGAGCCCGCCAGCGCGCCGCGAGGGAGGCGCGCCTGGCGGCCGAGGCCAAGCAGAAGAAGCGCCGCCGTCAGATCCGCAACGTGGCCATCGTGGTCGTGGTCGCCGGGGTCATCGTTGGCATTTCCTTCCTTGTTTCTCGGAACAACAAGCCGGCTTCGAAGTCCACCGCCACCACCACAACGACGGCGACCAAGGGCACCGACGCCAAGCTGCAGGCCCAGGCCAACGAGGTGGCGGTCAAGGCCGGTTGCCCTGCGAGCACGAAGACCACGGTGAACACCCAGAAGTACGCGGCGGCTCCGCCGATGACGATCGACGCCTCGAAGACGTACACGGCAACAGTCGTCACGACGGCCGGGACCTTTGTCATCACGCTGGACCCCAAGACCGCACCGACCACCGTGAACAACTTCGTGTTCCTGGCGGACAAGGGCTACTACCACTGCGTGATCTTCCACCGGGTCATCCCGGGCTTCATGGACCAGACCGGCGATCCCACCGGCACCGGCACCGGCGGACCCGGCTACACCATCGCGGACGAGAACCCGCCCAAGGCGGCCAGCGGGACCACGCAGTACCCCCTCGGTTCGGTCGCCATGGCGAACACCGGCGAGCCGCATTCGGGCGGAAGTCAGTTCTTCATCGTGGCCGGGCCGCAGGGCGAGAGCTTGCCCAACACCTACGCACTCTTCGGCCAAGTGACGTCGGGCATGAACGTCATCGACACCATCAATGAGCAAGGATCGACCTCGGGTGTCCCGCCCGACGTCACCCAGCGCATGATCTCCGTCACGATCCACCAAACGTAAGGACGCCCCCGCCATGGCCACTCCCACCCCGCCCGCCGTCGACGGTTCGAGCCCCCAGCAGCGCAAGTTCGACGAGGAACCGCCGACCGTCATCGATGTGAACAAGCGGTACGTGGCCACCATGACCACCACGCACGGCACCATGGTCATCGCCCTCGATCCCTTGGCCGCGCCGAAGGCGGTGAACAGCTTCGTGTTCCTGGCCCGTTACCACTACTTCGACGGCGTCGTGTTCCACCGGATCATCCCGGGCTTCGTCCTCCAGGGCGGCGACCCCACCGGGACGGGTTCGGGAGGCCCGGGCTACCGCTTCGCCGACGAGCTGCCGGCTGCCGGGCGCTACAAGCTCGGGTCCCTCGCCATGGCCAACTCGGGCCCCAACACCAACGGCAGCCAGTTCTTCGTGATCAGCGGCCCCGACGGGGTCCGCCTCCCGCCCCTCTACTCACTCTTCGGCGAGGTCGTCAACGGGCTCGACGTCGTGTCGGCCATCGACCGCATCGGCAGCCGCTCCGGGACGCCGACCGAGCGGGTCGTGATCGAGGGCGTCACCATCGAAGAGAAGGACTGATTGGCTGAGAGCCGCCCCGTTCCGCCGGGCCGCCGGCCGGCGGCACCCGTCGGCAAACCGGACCCGGGGCTCCTCGGCGCGGGTGTATATGAAACATTCCGTAATTAGCCTCGTTACGGAATGATAGAGGACATAACCTTCTGTAACCACCGTAGTTTTGGAAGGTTACGTATACGCCGCGCCGGACCCTTCCCCGGTCGCCAGCACTCAGCCCTTCAGGGCACTCAGCCCTTCCGTGGCCGCGCCGCCCACGAAGACGACGGGCGTCCCCGCTCCCTCGGACCGCCAGCGGCCCTCCCCGTCCCTGATCAGGGCCGTGCGGGCCGGCAGGGCCACCACCGGCAGGGCGGCCGGCGCCATCGCCACCGTGCGCTCGAGCTTTTGGCCGTGGGCGTCGTCGTGCTCGTCGCCGAAGTGCGGGACCACGGTGAGGTTGTCGACCAGGCCCAGCCCGAGGGTCAGCGCACCGCCGCGGGGGTCGACCATCGGGTCGGTGAGCACCATGGCCCCCGCTCCCGCACCCGCCACCACCGCACCGGCGGCGAGGGCTCCGCAGAGCGCCTCGAAGACGGCGGACTTCTTCAGCACGGCGCGTGCGTGCAGCGGCGAGCCGCCGGAGAGGTAGATGAAGCGGGCGCCGGCGACGACGGCCGCCATCCCGGCGTCCTCGGCCGCGGCCCGGTCCACCACCATCAACCCCTCCACCTGGCCGCCCAGGGGGCCGAACCATTCGGCCGCCCGCAGCACGACTCGCTCGGGGTGCTGGTAGGCGGCGGCCGTCGGGAGGACCACCACGTCGGCCCCGCCGGAGGCCGCCAAGAGGGCGGCGTCGAAGGTACACCCCTCGTTCCATTCGCCGCCCCCGACCAGGGCCAGCGTGCCGCTCGTCCTCATGCGCCACTCTTGCACGCCGAGCGACGGGGGTCCGCTTCGACGCCCGTGGTTACCGGCCGGTAGCCTACGGTCCTATGTCGATCACACGGGTTGGAATCGTCGGCTCGGGAATCATGGGTTCGGGCATCGCGGAGGTGGCGGCGGCGTCCGGTCACGAGGTGGTGCTGCGCAGTCGGAGCCAGGCGGCAGCCGACGGCATGGTCGCCGGCCTCGGCAAGGCGCTCGCCAAGCAGGTCGAGAAGGGAAAGCGGACCGACGCCGAGGCGGCCGAGATCGCCGGCCGCGTGCGCGCCACGACCCACCTGGGCGAGCTGGTCGACGTCGACCTGGTGATCGAGTCGGTCGTCGAGGATCTCGCCGTGAAGAAGGACCTCTTCGCCGAGCTCGACAGCATCTGCAAGCCCGAGACGATCCTCGCCACCAACACCTCCACCCTGCCGGTGGTGGAGATGGCGATGGCGACCGGCCGGGCCGACCTCGTGTGCGGCATCCATTTCTTCAATCCGGCGCCCGCCATGGTCCTCGTCGAGGTAGTGCGTCCGATCACCGCCAGCGACGCCACGGTGGCGGCCGCCGTCGACTTCGCCAGCGGGTGTGGCAAGGATCCCGTGGAGGTAAAGGACCAGGCCGGCTTCATCGTGAACGCGCTCCTGTTCCCGTACCTCAACAACGCGGTGCGCCTGCTGGACCAGGGGGTGGCCACCAAGGAGGGCATCGACGCCGCCATGAAGGGTGGCTGCGGCTTCCCGATGGGCCCCTTCGCGCTGCTCGACCTCGTCGGCCTCGACACCTCGCTCGCCATCCTCGATGCTCTCTACGAGGAGTACCGCGATCCCAACTATGCCGCGGTACCGCTGTTGCGCCGCCTCGTCACCTCGGGCCAGCTCGGCCGTAAGACCAAGAAGGGCTTCTACGACTACAGCCGCTAGTCGCTCCGGGCGGGTGGAAAAGGCGGGCAGAATGGTGGCGCGCCCCACTCGTCTGGAGGTGAGTTGAATGGCCAGGGACCCGCAGCGTGACGCGCCGTGGGTGATGCGCACCTACTCGGGACATTCGACGGCGCGCGCCTCCAACGAGCTGTACCGCACCAACCTGGCGAGGGGACAGACGGGGCTCTCGATCGCCTTCGACCTGCCGACCCAGACTGGGTACGACCCCGACGCCCCCGAGGCGGCCGGCGAGGTGGGCAAGGTCGGGGTCCCGGTCGCCCACCTCGGGCACATGGAGGAGCTGCTGGACCAGATCCCCGTGGCCGACATGAACACCTCCATGACGATCAACGCCACCGCCGCCTGGCTGCTCGGGCTCTACGTGGCCCACGCGCAGGACATGGGGGTCGATCCCGCCCGGCTGGCCGGCACGACGCAGAACGACATCGTGAAGGAGTACTTGAGTCGCGGGACCTACATCTTCCCGCCCGGTCCCAGCCTGCGCCTCACGGTGGACACCATCGCCTACACGGTGCACCAGGCGCCCAAGTGGAACCCGATCAACGTGTGCAGCTACCACCTGCAAGAAGCGGGGGCGACCCCGACCCAGGAGATCGCGTATGCGCTGGCCACCGCCATCGGCGTGCTCGACGGGGTGCGCACGTCGGGCAAGATTCGCCCCGACGAGCTGCCGGCCGTCGTCGGCCGCATCAGTTTCTTCGTGAACTCCAGCGTCCGCTTCGTGGAGGAGACCTGCAAGATGCGGGCCTTTACCGGGCTGTGGGACCGCATTTGTCGCGAGCGCTACGGCGTGGAGGACCCAAAGCTGCGCCGCTTCCGTTACGGCGTGCAGGTCAACTCCCTCGGCCTGACCGAGCAGCAGCCCGAGAACAACGTGCAACGCATCGTCCTCGAGACCCTCGGGGTGACCTTGTCCAAGGACGCCCGGGCCCGGGCCATGCAGCTGCCGGCCTGGAACGAGGCGCTTGGTCTGCCGCGGCCGTGGGACCAGCAGTGGTCGCTGCGCATACAGCAGGTCCTCGCGTTCGAGTCCGACGTGCTCGACTACGACGACATCTTCGAGGGCTCGAAGGTCATTGAGGCCAAGACCGCCGAGCTGGCCCACGCCGCCTCGGTGGAGCTGGCCGAGGTGGAGGAGCTCGGCGGGGCGTTCGAGGCGATCGACGAGCTCAAGCGGCGCCTGGTGCGCAGCCAGGCCGAGCGGGTGCGGCGCATTGAGACGGGCGAGCAGATGGTGGTCGGCGTCAACTGCTTCACTGAGACGGCGCCCTCACCGCTCCTCGGCGACGGGGAGTTCGAGAACATCCTCAAGGTCGATCACCGGGTCGAGGCCGAGCAGATCGCCGACGTGGAGCGCTGGCGCGCCGACCGCGACAACACGGCCGTGCGCCAGGCCCTCGACGAGCTGCGCCGGGTGGCCGGCGTCGACGGGCCGGAGGGCAACGTCATGGAGGCCACGATTGCGCTGGCCCACGCCGGCGGCACCACGGGGGAATGGGCCGCCGCGCTGCGCGAGGTGTTCGGCGAGTTCCGGGCCCCCACCGGCGTGAGCGGCGGCGTGGGCCGCTGGGGCGACGACCTGGCGGCCGTCAGGGTTCGGACCAAGGTGCTGGCCGAGCGCACGGGCGGCCCGCCCCGCCTTCTCGTGGCCAAGCCGGGGCTCGACGGGCACTCCAACGGCGCGGAGCAGATCGCGGTGGCGGCCCGCGACGCCGGGTTCGA
This sequence comes from uncultured Acidimicrobiaceae bacterium, assembly GCA_963838835.1. Taxonomy (GTDB): domain Bacteria; phylum Actinomycetota; class Acidimicrobiia; order Acidimicrobiales; family RAAP-2; genus Bog-473. Next base: position 640,879 of record CAWITA010000023.1, on the reverse strand, counting down.
GGTGATCTACCAGGGCATCAGGTTGACCCCGGCGCAGATCGTGGCAGCGGCCCGCGACGAGGATGTCGACATCGTCGGGCTGTCCATCCTGTCGGGCTCCCACATGGAGCTGGTGCCCGACGTGCTCGACCGCCTGCGCGCCGCCGGCAGCACGGCAGCCGTCGTCGTTGGCGGCATCATCCCGCCCGAAGATGCCGAGCTGTTGCTGGGCAAGGGCGTGGCGTCGGTCTACACACCAAAGGACTACTCCTTCGACCGCATCATGGAGGATCTGGTGGTGCTGGCCGAACGACAGCGCGCCGCCACGCACGTGTGAGCCGGGCCATCTCGCGCCACGTCACGGGGACGGCGCCCAGCTCAATGGCCTTGAGCCGGAGGCTCTCGGGCACGTCGTAGTGGTTGAGGGCGGGTGAACGGCGGTGGCGCTGGTAGCCCCGAGGCGGGATCCCGAGCGCGGCGGCCATGGCATGGAGCTCAGCCGGGTTGTCGGACAGCAGGTGTGACCAGCAGTCGGCCCGGTCGCGCACCGTGGCCCGCTGGCGCCAGTCGTCGACGTAGACGGTCAGCGGCGCGCTCAGGGTCGGCCGCGCCGCAGCGGCACGGGCTTGTGCCACCAACGCCCGCTGAAACGCCAGGGTTGGTGCACCGGGTCGTTCGCGTCGGCCGGTGCCGGCCGGGGCCAGGCCAGCTGCACGGCGGCGGCGATGGCGGCCAGGACGGCCGGATCGGGCGGCGGCGGCTGGCGCAGCGAGAGCGACTCGGGGTCGACGGGCAGCGTCACAGCGGCACGTTGCCGTGCTTGCGTTTTGGCAGCTCCTCGCGCTTCGAGGCCAGGATGTCGAGGCTGCGGCAGATGACGGCGCGGGTGTCGGCCGGCGAGATCACGTCGTCGATGTAGCCGCGTTCCGCCGCGATGTAGGGGTTGGCGTAGCGCTCGGTGTACTCGTCGATCAGCTCGGCCCGGCGCCGCACCGGGTCGGCCGCCTCGGCCAGCTCCCGCCGGTAGACGATCTCGACGGCGCCGTTGGGCCCCATGACCGCCAACTCGGCCGAGGGCCAGGCGAAGGCGAGGTCCGCTCCGATGGACTTGGAGTTCATGACGACGTAGGCACCGCCGTAGGCCTTGCGCGTGATGATCTGGATCCGCGGCACCGTCGCTTCGCAGTAGGCGTAGAGCAGCTTGGCCCCGTGGCGGATGATCCCGCCGTACTCCTGGTCGGTGCCGGGCATGAAACCCGGCACGTCGACGAACGTCAGGAGGGGGATGTTGAAGGCGTCGCAGGTCCGCACGAAGCGTGAGGCCTTCTCGGACGAGTCGATGTCGAGCACGCCGGCCAGGACGGCCGGCTGGTTGCCCACGATGCCGACGACACGGCCGTTCATCCGGGCGAAGCCGCACGTGATCGACATGGCCCAGTGGCGGTGCACCTCGAGGTACTCCCCGTCGTCGACGACCGCGGTGATGACCTTCTTCATGTCGTAGGGCTGGTTGGGCGACGTCGGCAAGAAGTCGATGAGCTCGGACACGACCCGGTCCGGCTCGTCGCCCGTCGGCTCGATCGGCGGCTCCTCGAGATTGTTGGACGGGAGGAACGACAGGAGGTGGCGCACCTCGTCGAGGCACGCCTTCTCGTCGGGTGCGACGAAGGTGGCGACGCCTGACTTGGTGGCGTGGCTCATGGCGCCGCCCAGCTCCTCGAGGGTGACGTCCTCGCCGGTGACCGTCTTCACCACGTCGGGGCCGGTGATGAACATGTGCGAGGTGCCCTGCACCATGAAGATGAAGTCGGTCATGGCGGGCGAGTAGACCGCGCCGCCGGCGCACGGGCCCAGGATCACGCTGATCTGTGGGATCACACCCGACGCCGACACGTTGCGGTGGAAGATGCCCCCGTAGGAGTGCAGTGAGACCACGCCTTCTTGGATGCGCGCCCCGCGCCGTCGTTGAGGCCGATCATCGGGACCCCGGTGGACGCAGCGAGGTCCATCACCTTGTGGATCTTCTCGGCGAACACCTCGCCGAGCGCGCCGCCGAAGACGGTGAAGTCCTGGCTGAAGATGCAGACCCGACGGCCGTCGACGGTGCCGAAGCCGGTCACCACGCCGTCGGTGTAGGGCCGGTTGTCCTCGAGCCCCATGCCGTGGGCGCGGTGGCGGGCCAGCATGTCGAGCTCCTGGAACGACCCCTCGTCGAGCAGGTACTCGATGCGCTCCCGGGCGGTCAGCTTCCCCTTGGCGTGCTGGCGCTCGACCGCCCTCGGGCTTCCGGCGTGCAGGGCCTCGTTCTTGCGTTCGGCCAGGTCGGCCAGGCGTTCGGCCATGGAGTGTTCCATGAGGGTGAGGCTAACGCCCCGGCACGGGCCCTCGATTGCGTGCGGGCCGAGGCTCTCGCCGGGACCAGGGCGGCCCGGACCGGGGCGGCGGCCTGTCCCAGAATCACGGCCGGGCCCCGAATTCGGGCCGCGCGCGATTGTCGGAGCCCCAGGCAGCCGCTATAATTCACTTCCTGCCTGTGCGGCTTCGGCCAGCGCGCGAGCGCCACGCACGGGTGACCACAATTTTGTATCGAGAGGTAGCGCGTGCCCACAATCGCCCAGCTCGTCCGCAAGGGACGGGAGGCCAAGGTGACCAAGACCAAGACCCCCGCCCTGAAGGGCGCGCCCCAGCGGCGGGGGGTGTGCACGCGCGTCTACACGACCACGCCCAAAAAGCCGAATTCGGCGCTGCGCAAGGTGGCCCACGTCCGTCTCTCCTCGGGCGTCGAGATCACCGCCTACATCCCCGGTGTCGGCCACAACCTCCAGGAGCACTCCATCGTCCTCGTGCGTGGCGGCCGGGTGAAGGACCTGCCGGGCGTGCGCTACAAGGTCGTGCGCGGCGCGCTCGACACCTCGGGCGTCCGCGAGCGCAGTCAGGCCCGGAGCCGCTACGGCGCCAAGAAGGAGTCCTGAGTCAGATGCCCCGCAACGGACCCGCCACCCGCCGGGAGCTCGCCCCGGACCCCGTCTACCGCTCGGTCCTCGTCACCCAGGTGGTCAACAAGATCCTCTCGCGCGGCAAGCGCACGTTGGCCGAGCGCATCGTCTACACCGCTCTCGAGCAGGTGCACGAGAAGTCGGGCGGGGACCCCGTCGCCGCGCTCAAGCGCGCCGTGGAGAACACGCGCCCGGAGGTCGAGGTCAAGTCGCGCCGCGTCGGCGGCGCCACCTACCAGGTGCCCGTCGAGGTTCGGCCCCGGCGCGCCACCACGCTGGCCATCCGCTGGCTGACCACCTACTCGCGCCAGCGCCGGGAGAAGACCATGGCCGAGCGGCTGGCCGGCGAGATCCTCGACGCCTCGAACAACATCGGGGCCTCGGTGAAGCGCCGCGAGGACATGCACAAGATGGCGGAGTCCAACCGCGCCTTCGCCCACTACCGCTGGTAGTGGATCGCCTCCCCATCACACCCGTCACACCCGTCACAAGGACCGCACCGCACTATGGCTGACGCCAACGCCACCCGCGATTTTCCGCTCGCCAAGACCCGCAACATCGGGATCATGGCCCACATCGACGCGGGCAAGACCACGACCACCGAGCGCATCCTCTACTACACCGGCCGCAACTACAAGATCGGCGAGGTGCACGAAGGCGCCGCCACCATGGACTGGATGGTCCAGGAGCAGGAGCGCGGCATCACGATCACCTCGGCCGCCACCACCTGCTCGTGGCGCGACAACTGGATCAACCTCATCGACACTCCCGGCCACGTCGACTTCACGGTCGAGGTGGAGCGCTCCCTGCCGCGTCCTCGACGGCGCGGTGGCGGTCTTCGACACGGTCGCGGGCGTGGAGCCCCAGACCGAGACGGTGTGGCGTCAGGCCAACAAGTACAACGTGCCGCGCATCTGCTTCGTCAACAAGATGGACCGCATCGGCGCTGACTTCGAGCGCACGGTGCAGATGATCCGTGACCGCCTCGATGCGCTGCCGGCGGTGATCCAGCTGCCCATCGGCGTCGAGTCCGAGTTCAAGGGCGTCGTCGATCTCCTAGAGAAGAAGGCTCTCGTCTGGAAGAGCGACATGGGCGAGGAGTGGGAGACGCTCGAGATCCCCGAGGAGATGGCGAGTGAGGCGGAGGACGCCCGGCATCAGCTCATCGACGTCGTCTCCAACTTCGACGACACCATCATGGAGAAGTACCTGGCCGAGGAGCCCATCACCGGCGCCGACCTGCGCCGGGCCCTGCGCACGGCCACCCTCGCCGCGGCCGTCGTCCCCGTGCTGTGCGGGTCCGCCTTCAAGAACAAGGGCGTCCAGCCCATGCTCGACGCCGTCGTCGACTACCTGCCCAGCCCGCTCGACCTGCCGCCCACCCAGGGCCACAAGCCGGGCAAGCCCGACGAGATCGAGGAGCGCAAGGCCGACGACCACGACGCCTTCTCGGCCCTGGCCTTCAAGATCATGACCGACCCCTTCGTTGGGAAGCTGACCTACATCCGGGTCTACTCGGGCACGCTGCAGAAGGGCGCCTCGGTCACCAACTCCACCAAGGGCAAGAAGGAGCGGGTCGGCCGCATCCTCCAGATGCACGCCAACCACCGCGAGGACAAGGACGCCGTCTTCGCGGGCGACATCATGGCCGTGGTCGGCCTCAAGAACACGACGACGGGCGACACCCTGTGCGACCCGGCCCACCCGATCGTGCTCGAGGCGCTCGAATTCCCCGAGCCCGTGATCCACGTGGCCGTCGAGCCCAAGACCAAGGCCGACCAGGACAAGCTGTCACGCGCCCTCTACGCGCTGAGCGAGGAGGACCCCACCTTCCGCGTCCGCTCGGACGAGGAGACGGGCCAGACCGTGATCTCGGGCATGGGCGAGCTGCACCTCGAGGTGCTGGTCGACCGCATGCTGCGCGAGTTCTCGGTCGACGCCAACGTCGGCAAGCCCCAGGTGGCCTACCGCGAGACCATCCGCAAGCCGGTGGAGAAGATCGAGGAGCGCTACGTGCGCCAGACCGGTGGCCGGGGCCAGTACGGCCACGTGGTCATCAACGCCGAGCCCACGGGGCCCGGCGGCGGCTACGAGTTCATCGACAAGATCAGCGGCGGCGTCATCCCGAAGGAGTACATCCCCTCGGTCGACGCCGGGATCCAAGAGGCTCTCACCTCCGGCGTGTTGGCGGGCTACCCGACGGTCGACGTCCGGGTCACGCTGACCTACGGGTCCTACCACGACGTGGACTCCTCGGAGATGGCGTTCAAGATCGCGGGGTCCATGGCCATAAAGAAGGCGCTCCGGGCGGCCAGCCCGGTGCTGCTGGAGCCGGTCATGGAGGTGACGGTGACGGTACCCGACGACTTCTTGGGCGCGGTCACCGGCGACCTCTCCTCTCGGCGCGGGAGGATGGAGGGCATGGACCAGCAGGGCACCAGCCACGTGATCAAGGCGCTTGTACCGCTCGCCGACATGTTCGGCTACTCTACGGACCTGCGTTCGCGCACCCAGGGTCGCGCCACGTACACGATGCAGTTCCATTCGTACAACCAGGTTCCGGAGTCGATCTCCAAGGAGATCATCGCCCGGGCCCATGGGGAGTAGGTCCGGACCGGGTCTGGTTCCGGAGACCCGCGCGCACCGCAGAGAGACAGACCGCACAGAGAGAAACCGCAGAGAGAGAAAGACAGCGTCGGGGCCAAAGTGGCCCCGACCAGGAGTAGGGAGTAGCGAGGCGATGGCCAAGCAGAAGTTCGAGCGCACGAAGCCACACGTGAACGTCGGAACCATGGGTCACATCGACCATGGCAAGACGACGCTCACGGCTGCGATCACGCGGGTGCTGTCCGAACGCAACCCCAACACCTCGTTCACCAAGTTCGACGACATCGACAAGGCGCCCGAGGAGAAGCAGCGCGGGATCACGATCACGATCGCACACGTCGAGTACGAGACGGACAAGCGCCACTACGCGCACGTCGACATGCCCGGCCACGCCGATTACATCAAGAACATGATCACCGGGGCGGCGCAGATCGACGGCGCCATCCTGGTGGTCTCGGCCGCCGACGGCCCCATGCCCCAGACCCGTGAGCACGTGCTGCTGGCCCGCCAGGTGGGCGTGCCCTACATCGTGGTGGCGCTGAACAAGGCCGACATGGTCGACGACGAGGAGCTGCTCGAGCTCGTCGAGCTGGAGGTGCGCGAGCTCCTGAGCTCCTACGAGTTCCCCGGCGACGACACCCCGATCGTCCGGGTCAGCGCGCTCAAGGCCCTCGAGGGCGACCCCGAGTGGAGCGAGAAGATCGTCGAGCTCATGGACGCGGTCGACTCGTACATCCCCGAGCCCGAGCGTGACGTCGACAAGCCGTTCCTCATGCCCGTCGAGGACGTGATGTCCATCACCGGCCGGGGCACGGTCGTGACCGGCAAGGTCGAGCAGGGGATCATCAAGGTGGGCGGGGAGGTCGAGATCGTCGGCCTGGCCCCGACCCAGAAGACGACGGTGACCGGCGTCGAGATGTTCCGCAAGCTGCTCGACGAGGGCCGCGCCGGCGACAACATCGGCGCCCTCCTGCGGGGCACCAAGAAGGAGGACGTCGAGCGCGGCCAGGTGCTGTGCAAGCCGGGCTCCATCACCCCGCACACCCAGTTCACCGCCGAGGTCTACGTGCTGAACAAGGAGGAGGGCGGCCGGCACAAGCCGTTCTTCACCAACTACCGCCCACAGTTCTACTTCCGCACCACGGACGTGACGGGCACCATCACGCTGCCCGAGGGCACCGAGATGGTCATGCCGGGCGACAACACGAAGATGACGGTCGAGCTGGGCAAGCCCATCGCCATGGACAAGGGCCTGCGCTTCGCCATCCGCGAGGGCGGTCGCACCGTGGCGTCCGGCGTGGTCGACGAGATCCTCAAGTAAGCGCGACACGACCGGGAAGAGCAGGCAGCGCACCCATGGCCGACGGCCCGAAGCAGAAGATCCGCATCAGGCTGAAGGCCTACGACCACGAGATCCTCGACCAGTCCACGGAGAAGATCGTCCAGACGGTTCTGCGGACTCAGGCCAAGGTCCTCGGGCCGGTGCCGCTGCCGACCGACAAGCACCGCTACACGGTGATCCGGTCGCCGCACAAGTACAAGGACTCGCGGGAGCACTTCGAGATGCGGGTCCACAAGCGCCTGGTCGACATCATCGAGCACACGCCCAAGACGGTCGACTCGCTGCAGCGGCTCGACCTCCCGGCTGGGGTGGACATCGAGATCAAGATCCAGACGGCCTGACGGCCCCACCTCCCCGGCCGGACGCCTGGCAGGGGGCAGGGCCATGGTGTAACCTCGCGCGCTGCCCAACGGGGCAGCTCAGAGGCAATGAAAACGGCACCTTGGTGCCGAAGCGGCGGCACTGCGGTGCTGCGACCGACAAGAGACGTGCGTGATCGCCGGCGCCGGCCGGGACCTCACGCCGAACCATTCGAGCGCTCCGCTCGGGTTTCCCGGGCGGAGCGTTGGCATGCGCACGGGAAACCGACCAGCGCAGGGAGAGGACAGTGGCAAGCAAGGCGATCGTCGGCGAGAAAGTCGGCATGACCCAGGTCTGGGACGACCAGAACCGCGCCGTACCGGTGACGGTGTTGAAGGTCGCGCCCGTGCGCGTGGTCCAGGTCAAGACGCCCGAGACCGACGGTTACTCCGCCCTGCAGGTGACGTGGGGCTTCCGGCGCAACTCCACCCTGTCGAAACCGCAGATCGGGCACTACGCCAAGGCCGGGGTCAACCCGGGACGGGCCCTGGTCGAGCTACGCCTCGACGACGTGGCCGACTACAGCGTCGGCCAGGAGCTGGCCGCCGACCTGTGGGAAGCGGGCGAGCGAGTCGACGCCATCGCGGTGAGCAAGGGCAAGGGCTTCGCCGGGGGGATGAAGCGGCACAACTTCAGCGGCCAGGGTGCCTCGCACGGCAACCACCACAGCCACCGCGTGCCGGGAGCCATCGGCGCCTGCGCCACGCCGTTCGCGCGTCTTCAAGGGCACCCGCATGGCGGGTCAGCTCGGCGGCTCGCAGGTGACGGCGCTGAACCTCGAGGTCGTCTCGGCCGACGCGGAGCGCGAGCTCGTGCTCGTCAAGGGCGCCGTTCCCGGCGCCCGGGGCAGTGTGGTGGTCCTGCGCAACTCGGTCAAGACCCCGACCAAGGCCGGGAGGGCGCGATGACGGCCACCGGCACGGGGACGGAGCGCACCGGCTCGGTGCTGCGCCACCGGATCGAGAAGGAACGCCCGGCGCTGGTGACCCGCACGGCCCTCCGGCGCAACGCGGCGGGGCACGACCTCGGGACGGTGGACCTGGAGCCGACCGTCTTCGGCCTCGAGCCCCACCGCGCCGTGCTGCACCAGGTCGTCACCGCCCAGCTGGCGGCGGCCCGGGCCGGCAGCCACTCGACCAAGACGAGGGCCGAGGTGCGCGGGGGCGGCGCCAAGCCGTTCCGCCAGAAAGGCACGGGGCGGGCCCGACAGGGTTCGAGCCGCTCCCCCTCCATGAGCGGCGGCGGCGTGGCCCTCGGCCCCAAGCCGCGGAGCTACGCGCAACACACCCCCAAGAAGATGGTGCGGCTGGCCCTGCTCTCGGCGCTGAGCGACCGGGCCGAGAGCGGGCGCATCGTCGTCATCGACGACTGGAAGATCAGCGTTCCCAAGACCAAGGACGCCGCCACCATCTTGCGCAAGCTGAAGCTGGGCGGCTCGGTCTTGGTCGTGCTCGCCCAGAACGAGATGGACGTCGAGCGCTCCTTCGCCAACCTGCCTGAGGCGCAGACGACGACCTTCGGCGAGCTCTCGGCCCACGACGTGCTGCGGGCCGACTGGCTGCTCTTCTCCGAGCGCACCCTGCCCGGGTCCCCCTCGGACTTCTCCGGCACCCACACGGTCGAGGAAGGCGAGGCCCAAGCGCCCACGGCGCCCGAGGAGGCCGAGACGGCGGCCGAGGAGGCCAAGGCCGAAGAGCCGACGCCGGCCAAGCCGAGGGCGCGGGCGACCAAGCGGGCCAGGGCGGACAAGCCCGAAACCGAGGCCGAGACCACCGAGGGCGCGAGCACCGAGGGCGCGAGCATCGAGGGCGGGAGCGACGAGGGCGGGAGCGAGGAGGCCGACACCGATGCGTGACGCCATGTCGGTGCTCATCCGTCCCGTCGTCTCCGAGAAGAGCTACGCGCTCATGGACCGGAGCGTCTACGTCTTCATCGTGGACCCCCGCGCCACGAAGATCGAGGTGCGCCACGCCGTCGAGCAGGCCTTCGGCGTGCGGGTGACCAACGTCAACACGCTCAACCGCAAGGGGAAGGCGACGCGCAACCGGCGCACCAACGTGAAGGGCAAGCGCCCCGACACCAAGCGCGCCATCGTCACGCTGCACCCCGACGACTCCATCGACCTCTTCGATCGCTGATCAGGAATCGCCATGCCCCTTCGCTCACGGAAACCCACCAGCCCCGGACGGCGCTTCCAGACCGTCTCGGACTTCTCCGAGATCACCCGCGATCGTCCCGAGAAGTCACTTCTCGCGCCCAATCCCGGGAGTGGCGGGCGCAACAACCACGGCCGGAAGACGTCGCGCCACCGGGGCGGCGGGCACAAGCAGCAGTACCGGATCGTCGACTTCCGCCGCAACAAGGACGGCATCCCGGCCAAGGTGGCGGCCATCGAGTACGACCCCAACCGCAACGCCCGCATCGCCCTCCTGCACTATGCGGACGGCGAGAAGCGCTACATCCTGGCACCGGCCGGCGTGAAGGTCGGTGACAAGCTCCAGAGCGGCCAGGGCGCGGACATCCGGCCCGGCAATGCCCTGCCGTTGCGCTACATCCCGGTCGGTTCGACCATCCACAACGTCGAGCTGCGCCCCGGTGGCGGCGGCAAGATGGCGCGCGGCGCCGGCATGAGCGTCCAGCTCGTGGCCAAGGAGGGCGCCTTCGCCACCCTCCGCCTTCCCTCCACCGAGATGCGGCGCGTCTCCATCGACTGCCGGGGCACTCTCGGTGTGGTGGGCAACGCCGAGGCCGAGCTGGTCAAGGTGGGCAAGGCCGGCCGCAACCGCTGGAAGGGCAAGCGGCCCCAGACGCGCGGGGTGGCCATGAACCCGGTGGACCACCCGCTGGGCGGAGGCGAGGGCAAGTCCTCCGGTGGCCGGCACCCGGTCTCGCCGTGGGGCAAGCCCGAAGGCCGCACCCGGTCCCGGAACAAGAAGTCCAATTCGATGATCGTGCGCCGACGCCGCACCCGCGGCGCGCGGCGGTAGGTGGGATTGAGGAGCCATGCCGCGTAGCCTGAAAAAAGGACCCTTCGTGGACGACCACTTGCTCAAGAAGGTGGACGTCTTGAACTCGAGCGGCGAGAAGAAGGTCATCAAGACCTGGTCCCGCCGCTCCACGATCATCCCCGACATGGTCGGGCACACCATCGCGGTCCACGACGGCCGCCGCCACGTCCCCGTCTACGTGACCGAGTCGATGGTGGGCCACAAGCTGGGCGAGTTCGCCCTGACGCGTACCTTCCGGTACCACGCCGGCCAGGAGCGGGGGCGCGGCGATGACCGCCACCAAGACCAACGAGCGACCCGGGACGCGGGCGGTGCACCGCTACTGCGGGATGTCGGCCTCCAAGGCACGTCAGGTCCTGGACCTGATACGCGGCGAGGACGTGCAGCGCGCCGCCGAGATCCTCACCGGCACCGAGCGCGAGGCCGCCGAGATCATCGGCAAGGTCCTGACCTCGGCCGTCGCCAACGCCGCCCACAACGACCAGCAGAACCCCGAGGATCTCTACGTCTCGGCCTGCTACGCCGACGAGGGCGCCACCATGAAGCGCTGGCGGCCCCGGGCCCGCGGACGGGCCACCAGGATCCGCAAGCGGACGTGCCACATCACCATCATCGTGAGCCGGCTGCCCGCCGACCAGCTCGAGTTGCGCCGCCGCCGCCTGGAGGCGGTCAGCGCCAACCGGTCCCGCCGGGTCGACGCCTCGCGCCGCCGGGCCGACCTCTCTGGGCGCCTGTCGCGCCGCCGCGCCGCCCAGGCGGCGGCCGCGGCGGAGCAGGCCGCGGCGGAGGAGGCGGAGGACGAGGACGGTGAGGAGGACTTCACCGACCAGGCGCTGGCCGAGGCCGCCGTGGCGGACGCGGCGCCTGAGGTCACCGAGGCGGACACGGTGGACGGCGGTGTCGACGAAGAGGGCACCGGCGACGAAGAGAACACCGGCAACGTAGAGAACACCGGCGAAGACGAGAACACCGGCGAAGACGAGAAGGTCGAGGACTAGATGGGCCAGAAGGTAAACCCCTACGGCTTCCGCCTCGGGATCACGACGGACTGGAAGTCCCGCTGGTTCGAGGAGCGCCACTACCGCGACTTCGTGGTCGAGGACTGGAAGATCCGCGACTATCTGATGAGACAGCTCGAGGCGGCTGCGGTCAGCCGGATCGAGGTGGAACGGACGCGCGACCGCCTCCGCGTCGACATCCACACCGCCCGGCCCGGCATCGTCATCGGCCGGCGCGGGGCCGAGGCCGACCGGCTCAAGAAGCATCTCGAGGAGATCACCGGGCTGCAGAACCGGATCCAGCTCAACATCCAAGAGATCAAGCAGCCCGAGCTCGATGCCGCGCTGATCGCCCAGGGCATTTGCGACCAGCTGGTGCGACGGGTCGCCTTCCGGCGGGCCATGAAGCGCGCCATCCAGACGGTGCAGAAGGCCGGCGCCCAGGGGATCAAGGTGCAGTGCTCGGGCCGTCTCGGCGGTTCGGAGATGTCCCGCAAAGAGCAGTACCGCGAGGGCCGGGTGCCCCTGCACACCCTGCGGGCCGACATCGACTACGGCTTCCGCGAGGCCCGAACCACCTCGGGCCGGGTGGGCGTCAAGGTCTGGATCTACAAGGGCGACATTTTGCCCTACAAGGTCTCCATCGAGGACAAGATCACCCGCGAGGCCGCCATGGCCGTCGGGGAGACGTCGGGCCAGAGCGGGCCGCGCCGGCTGATCACCGCCGGCGGTGGCCGCCGTCGGGCCGAGGGCTTCTCGACCGGTGAGGCCGAAGAGGAAGCCGCGACGACCGACGGGACGGACACGGTCGCCGAGGAGGAGGTCGCCGAGACCGGGCTGGTCGAGGGCGCCGAGGCGGAGACCGAAGAAGAGGCCGAGACGGCGGTGGCCGACCTGCTGCCGTCGCCGACCGAGCCAGACGAGCTCGAGCGTCAGCTGACCCAGGACGAGGAGATGGAGCGCCAGAACCGCCACCAGCACCACGAGGCGCCGCACTTCCGGAGGGATGCGGACTGACATGTTGATGCCAAAGAAGGTCAAGCACCGCAAGACCCAGCGGGGCCGCCTCAACGGTGTGGCCAAGGGCGGCACGTCCGTGACGTTCGGCGACTACGGGATCCAGGCGTTGGAGCCGGGCTGGCTCACGGCGCGCCAGATCGAAGCCGCCCGTATCGCCATGACCCGCCACGTGAGGCGGGGCGGGAAGGTCTGGATCCGGGTCTTCCCGGACAAGCCGGTCACCCAGAAGCCGGCCGAGACGCGCATGGGCTCGGGCAAGGGCAATCCTGAGCTGTGGGTGGCCGTCGTGCACCCCGGGCGCATCCTCTTCGAGCTGGCTGGCGTCGATGAGGACCTGGCCCGCGCCGCCATGGAGCGCGCCATTCAGAAGCTGCCCTTCAAGGCGCGCTTCGTCGTGCGTCCCGGGACCCACGGCCACGCCGAGGTGGCGATCTGATGCCGACCGCCCACGACCTCTCCATGCTCGACGGCGACGAACTGTCGTCGCGCTTGGGCGAGTCGCGCCGCGAGCTGTTCAACCTGCGCTTCCAGCTCGCCACCGGTCAGCTGGACAACCCGGCCCGCATCGGTCAGGTGCGCCGCGAGGTGGCCCGTATGCTGACCGTGCTGCGCGCCCGTGAGATCCTCGAGGCCGAGGGAGCCTACGTCGCCCCGACCGCCGCCGAGCACGAGGCGGCCCGGGCCAAGCTCGCCGCCGAGGACGCCGAGCGGGAGGAGAAGGTCGCCGCCAAGGCCGCCGCCGAGGCAGAGGATCACGACCACGAACACGATCACATAGGCAGCGACGACGTCGACATCGACGACATCGACGACATCGACGACAGCGACATAGACGACAGCGACGACCTGGACGACGACGAAGAGGATGAGGCCTGATGGCCGACGAGACCCCAGACAACGAAGACGCAGGGCACGAGACGCCGGCGGACGAAGCCGCATTGGAGGCGGCCCGGGCCGCCGCCCAGGACGCGGCGCAGGCCCTCGAGGCGGTCGAGGCCGAAGCAGCCAAGGAGCTGCCGGCCACCGACGAGGAAGCTGCGGTGCCCGTCCCCGCTGCGGCCAGGGCCGCCGCCGAGGACGCGTGGCAGGCCCTCGAGGCGGTCGAGGCCGACGCGGCCAAGGAGCTGCCGGCCACCGACCCCGAAGCGGCGCGGGCCACCGCCGCCGCCGCCCCTGCGGTCAGCGGGCCAGCGCACGAACAGGGCGGCTCGCGCCCGAACCGGCGCAAGGTGCGCGAAGGCGTCGTGGTGTCCGACGCCATGTCCTCGACCGTGGTCGTGGCCGTGGTCGAGCGGGTCCGCCACCCCAAGTACGGCAAGACCGTCCAGCGCACCAAGAAGCTCTACGTCCACGACGCCGAAGACAGCGCCAAGGTGGGTGACCGGGTCAGGGTCCAAGAGACCCGTCCCTTGTCGAAGCTGAAGCGCTGGCGCCTGACCGAAGTGGTGGAGCGGGCCCGATGATCCAGCAGGAATCCCGGCTGCGGGTGGCCGACAACTCCGGCGCACGCGAGGTCCTCTGCATCCGCGTGCTCGGTGGGTCTCGTCGGCGCTACGCCAGCATCGGCGACGTGTTCGTGGCCACGGTCAAGGACGCCATCCCCGGTGCCGCCGTCAAGAAGGGCGACGTCGTCAAGTGCGTGGTCGTCCGCACCAAGAAGGAGAAGCGTCGTCCCGACGGCAGCTACATCCGCTTCGACGAGAACGCAGCCGTGCTCATCAACGACCAGCAGCAGCCGCGCGGGACCCGCATCTTCGGGCCCGTCGGCCGCGAGCTGCGCGACAAGCGCTTCATGCGCATCGTGTCGCTCGCACCGGAGGTGCTCTAAATGCGAATCCATAAGGGAGACCAGGTGATCGTCCTGTCCGGGAAGGACAAGGGCAAGAAGGCCGAGGTGGTGCGTGCCATCCCCTCGCGCGAGCGCGTCATCCTCGAAGGGGTCAACGTGGCCAAGCGTCACGCCAAGCCGACGCGTGCCACCCAGCAGGGTGGTGTCATCGACAAGTTCATGCCGGTCCACGTCTCGACGGTGGCCCTGATGTGCAAGAGCTGCGACAAACCCACCCGGGCCGGCTACCGCTTCGAGGACGACGGCGAAAAGGTGCGCATCTGCAAGAAATGCGGGGCTGTGCTGTGAGCACGACGAGCACGCCCGCGCGCCCCCGCCTCAAGGAGCGCTACCTGTCCGAGGTGCGGGACCGCTTGAAGGACGAGCTGGGGCTTCGCAACGTCATGGAAGTGCCCCGGCTGGAGAAGATCGTCATCAACATGGGCGTGGGCCGGGCCACCCAGCAGGCCTCGCTCATCGAGGGAGCACAGCGCGACCTGGAGGTGATCGCCGGCCAGAAGCCGGTCGTGACCCGGGCCAAGAAGTCGATCGCTGGCTTCAAGCTGCGCGAGGGTCAGACGATCGGCGTGAAGGCGACCCTGCGCGGCGACAGGGCCTGGGAGTTCTTTGACCGCCTGCTCAGCCTGGCCATCCCCCGCATCCGCGACTTCCGGGGTCTCTCACCCCGGTCGTTCGACGGACACGGCAACTACACGTTCGGAGTGACCGAGCAGCTGATTTTCCCCGAGATCGACTACGACAAGATCGACACGACCCGCGGTATGGACATCACCATCGTCACGACCGCAGGCACCAACGAGGAAGGACGAGCGTTCCTCGCAGCGTTCGGCTTTCCGTTCCGACAGGAGACCCGGTAGCAACATGGCGAAGAAGGCTTTGATCGAGAAGCAGCAGCGCACCCCCAAGTTCAAGGTACGGGCTTACACCCGGTGTCAGCGGTGCGGACGGCCCAAGGCCGTCTACCGCAAGTTCGGTCTGTGCCGAATCTGTCTGCGCGTCATGGTGCATGCGGGTGAGGTGCCCGGCGTCACGAAGGCGAGCTGGTAGGCCGCCATGACGATGACCGACCCCATCGCGGACATGCTCACCCGGATCCGCAACGCGAACTCGGCGATGTTCGACACCGTGCGCATGCCGGGCTCCAAGCTGAAGGAATCTCTGGCCTCCGTCCTGGAGCGCGAGGGCTTCATCTCCGGCTACACGGTCGAGACCAACGTCGGCAAGCCCGGCACCACGATCGAAATCACGTTGAAGTACTCCGGCGATCGCACGAGGACCATCGCCGGGATCAAGCGCGTCTCCAAGCCGGGCCTGCGCATCTACGCGCGCGCCGACGGGATGCCACGGGTGCTCGGCGGCATGGGCGTGGCCGTGGTCTCCACCAGCCAGGGGCTGCTGACCGACGCCGAGGCGCGCCGCAAGCACCTGGGGGGCGAGGTGTTGTGCCATGTCTGGTAGTCGCCTGACCGAGAGACGTGGGGAGGCCTGATGTCGCGCGTCGGACGTTCGCCCATCGCCGTCCCCTCCAACGTCACCGTCACCCTCAGCGGGGCCACGGTAAACGTCAAGGGGCCCCAGGGCACCCTGGAGCGCGAGCTCCCCGAGGGCATCACCATTGCCCAGGAGGGCGACACGCTCCTGGTCACCCGGCCCGACGACGAGCGGCGGCACCGTGCCCTCCACGGCTTGTCGCGCTCGCTCGTGGCCAACATGGTCTCGGGGGTGACCGACGGCTTCACCAAGGAGCTCGAGATCGTGGGTGTGGGCTACCGCGCCACCGCCAAGGGCCCGAGCTCGCTCGAGCTGGCGCTCGGCTACTCGCACCCCGTCCTCGTGGACGCGCCCGAGGGGGTCACCTTCGAGGTGCCCGTCCCGACGCGCATCATCGTCAAGGGCATCGACAAGGAGAAGGTGGGCCAGGTGGCCGCCGACATCCGCAAGCTGCGTAAGCCCGAGCCCTACAAGGGCAAGGGAGTCCGCTATGCCAACGAGCGAGTGCTGCGCAAGGCAGGAAAGGCCGCGAAGTAATGGCACGCACCATCGACCGCACCCGCCTGCGCCTCCGACGCCACCAACGTGTGCGCGCCAAGGTGAACGGCACCGCCCAGTGCCCCCGGCTGGCTGTGCACCGGTCCAATCGTCACATCTCGGCCCAGCTCATCGACGACACCGCCGGCCGCACCTTGGTCGCGGCGTCCTCGGTCGAGCCCGACCTCCGCGCGTCACTGGGCAAGAGCGGTGGCGGTAACGTGACGGGCGCAGAATCGGTCGGCCGCCTGCTCGGGAGCAGGGCCAAGGCGGCCGGGATCACCAAGGTGGTCTTCGACCGTGGGGGATTCGTGTACCACGGTCGTGTCGCCGTCCTGGCTGACGCGGCACGGGCCGAGGGACTGGAGTTCTGAGCATGGTCGACACACAGTACGAAGAGCGAACGATCAAGGTGAACCGGGTGGCCAAGGTCGTCAAGGGCGGCCGGCGGTTCTCGTTCGCCGCGCTCATGGTGGTCGGTGACGGCAACGGCAAGGTCGGTCTCGGCTACGGCAAGGCCAAGGAGGCCGGGCTGGCGGTCCAGAAGGGGATCGAAGAGGCGCGCAAGAACCTCTTCGAGGTGCCGCTGGCCGGCAGCACGATCGTCCACCCGGTCATCGGTGAGAGCGGTGCGGGTCGGGTCCTGCTGAAGCCGGCCGCACCCGGGACGGGGGTCATCGCCGGGGGCGCGGCGCGGCACATCCTCGAGATGGCGGGCATTCGCGACATCCTGGCCAAGTCACTGGGCTCGTCGAACGGCATCAACGTGGCGCACGCGACCATCGCAGGGCTCAAGCAGCTCCGGCGTCCCGACGACGTGGCCGAGCTGCGCGGCAAGGCAGCCGACGAGGTGACGCCCGGTGGCGTGCTGCGGGCCTACCGTGAGCGCAAGCGCGAGACGGACCTCTTCGCGGCGGAGACGCGCTGACCATGGCACCGAGCACCACCAAGAAGCCGGGGGAGGCACGCCTGCTCGTGACGCAGACCCGCTCGGCCATCAGCACCAAGCCCAAGCACCGGGGCACGCTGCGTGCGCTCGGCCTGCGCGGCATCGGGCAGTCCAACGAACTGCCCGACCGGCCCGAGATCCGGGGCATGCTGGCCCGCGTGCCCCACCTGATCCGTGTCGAGGAGGTGTCGAAGTGAAGCTCCACGACCTGGCGCCGCCCAGCGGGGCGACCACGGCCAAGCGCCGCGTGGGTCGCGGCACGGGGGGTAAGGGCCACAAGACGGCCGGCCGAGGGACCAAGGGGCAGAAGTCCCGCAGCACCGTGCCGACCGGCTTCGAGGGCGGTCAGCTCCCTCTCATGCAGCGCATCCCCAAGCTGAAGGGGTTCACCAACCCGTTCCGGGTCGAGTACACACCGGTCAACCTGGCTGCGCTGGACGCCCTCGGGGCCGACGAAGTCACCGTGGAGTCCCTGGTGGATGCGGGTCTGGTGCGCCCCAAGGCCCTGGTCAAGATCCTGGGACAGGGGTCACTCAGCCGGCCCGTCCGGGTTTCCGCCCATGCCTTCTCCAAGGCGGCCGAGGCGGCCATCACCGCCGCCGGCGGTAGCGTCGAACGGGTGCCACTCCCGTACGCCCATGGGCGCCCGCCCGCCTCGGGCAATGCCCTGATGAACCGCTAGTGGGCGCATCGGGCAGGCTCTGAGGGGATCGCCATGCTCTCTCGGCTCGCCAACATCTTCAGGGTTCCCGACCTTCGCAACAAGGTCGTCTTCACGCTGGCCATCATCGCCCTCTACCAGATCGGGGCGAACGTCCCCGTGCCCGGCGTCAACTGGGCGCGCCTCCAGGGACTCGAGAGCTCGGCCTCGGCCTCGGGCGTGCTCGGGTTCCTGAACCTCTTCAGCGGGGGCGCCCTGGTGCGCCTGGCCGTCTTCGGCCTGGGCGTCATGCCCTACATCACGAGCTCAATCATCATCCAGCTGCTGTCCACGGTGATCCCCAAGCTCGAGGAATGGCGCGACCAGGGTGCGGTCGGCCAGAAGAAGATCACCCAGACCACCCGGTACCTCACCGTGGCGCTGGCCGTCATGCAGTCCTCGGGCCTCGTCTACGCCTTCCACGGGCATGACTCGGCCCTCCTGGGCACGAGCGTCGACCTGATCCCCACCTTCAACTGGCCGCTGGCGCTGTTCATGGTGCTGATCCTCACCGCCGGCACCGCCTTCGTCATGTGGCTGGCCGAGCTCATCACCCAGCGGGGCATCGGCCAGGGGATGTCGATCCTGATCTTCGCCAACGTGGTGGCCGCCATTCCCACGGGGTTCAAGGCCATCTACGAGGAGGGCGGCATCAGCAAGTTCTCGATCATCATCATCGTCTCGATCGTCCTGCTCGTGTTCATCGTGTTCATGGACCAGGGGCAGCGCCGTATCCCCGTCACCTTCGCCCGGCGGGTGGTCGGGCGCCGGATGTACGGCGGCAGCTCCACGTACATCCCGCTCAAGGTGAACCAGTCCGGCGTGATCCCGATCATCTTCGCCAGCTCGGTGCTCTACATCCCCGTCCTCTTGTCCAACGTCATCCCGGCCGCGTGGTTCCAGAACTTCGTGCGCAACAGCCTGACGCCGACCAGCTTCTTCTACATCGCGGCGTATTTCCTGCTCATCGTGATGTTCACGTTCTTCTACGTGTACGTCGCCTTCGACCCCCATCAGCAGGCCGATCTCATCCGCAAGCAGGGCGGGT
The DNA here is from genome assembly GCA_963838835.1 of uncultured Acidimicrobiaceae bacterium. Classification (GTDB taxonomy): domain Bacteria; phylum Actinomycetota; class Acidimicrobiia; order Acidimicrobiales; family RAAP-2; genus Bog-473. The sequence goes on along the minus strand of CAWITA010000023.1, from coordinate 621,995 downwards.
TCGTCCCGGGCATACGGCCCGGCCCACCCACCGAGCGGTACTTCGCGCACATCCTCAGCCGCATCACCGTCGTGGGAGCCCTGTTCCTCGGCTCGGTCGCCGTGGTGCCCTCCCTCCTGATGGCGCTCTGGCACCTCAACCGCTTCCCCTTCTACGGGACGACGTTGCTGATCTCGGTGGGTGTCGCCCTCGAGACGATGCGCCAGATCGACAGCCAGCTGATGATGCGCAACTACGAGGGCTTCCTCAAGTAGGCGCCGGTGATCCCCGGGGTCAGACTCGTGGTCCTCGGCAAGCAGGGGGCCGGCAAGGGAACGCAATGCGTCCGCCTGTCGCATCACTACGTCGTGCCGCACGTCTCGACGGGCGACATGCTGCGCAGTGAGGTGAAGTCGCGCTCTGAGATCGGCCAACGGGCCCGCGCACTCATGGACCAGGGCGAGCTCATCCCCGACGAGCTGGTCATGGAGATGGTGGGGGCGCGGCTGTCCGAGCGGGACACCCAGGGCCGGGGCTTCGTGCTCGACGGGTGCCCCCGCACGACGGGGCAGGCCGAGACGCTGGAAAAGATCGTGGATCCCGCCGGCCTCGACCTGGTGATCGACCTCCAGGTCCCGATCCACCTCGTGATGAAGCGCCTGGCCTCGCGCCGGGTCTGCGTGGACTGCGGTTCGAATTACTCCACCGCGGCGCCGCCGCTCGTGAACTGGACCTGCGACGTCTGTGGCGGCGAGGTGGTCCAGCGCGAGGACGACACCGAGGAGGCGATCGAGCGCCGGCTCAACCTGTACGAGGAGGAGACGGCGCCGCTGTTGTACTGGTACAAGGAGCGCAAATTGCTGGCCGAGGTCAACGGGACCGGCTCGCCCGACGCCGTCACCCGGCGAGTCGTGAGCGCCATCGACAACCTGCGCCAGCTGCAGAAGAAGAACGAGGTGGGACCCTTCTCGTGAGGCGCAACGCGGAGGAAATCGCGAAGATGCGCCGTGCCGGCAAGGTCGTCGCCGAGATGCACCAGGCCACACGCGCCGCCGCCAAGCCGGGCGTCACCACCGCCGAGCTCGACCAGGTGGCCCGCGCGGTCCTGGATCGTCGTGGTGCAACCTCCAACTTCCTGGGCTACCACGGGTTCCCGGCTGTCATCTGTACCTCCCCCAACTCCATGATCGTGCATGGGATCCCCGGCGGCTACGTGCTCGAGGAGGGGGACATCCTCTCCATCGACTGCGGGGCCATCATCGAGGGCTACCACGGCGATGCCGCCTTCACCATGGGCATCGGGACGATCTCCGAGGAGGCCCAGAAGCTGCTCGAGGCGACCGAGCGCAGCCTGTGGGCCGGTATCGAGCAGATGACGAAGGGCAACGCCCTCAACGAGATCGGTCGGGCGGTCCAGCAGGTGGCCGAGGGGGCCGGCTTCAGCGTGGTGCGGGAGTACGTGGGCCACGCCATCGGGACGGCCATGCACGAACAGCCCCAGGTCCCCAACTACTGGCCCGGCAACCGGGGCCCCACGCTCAAGACGGGCAACGTGTTCGCCGTCGAGCCGATGGTCAACGCGGGCTCTCCCGAGACCGTGCTCCTCGACGACCACTGGAGCGTGGTCACCGCCGACGGGAGCCTGTCGGCCCACTTCGAACACACCATCGCCGTCACGGCTGACGGTCCTGAGGTCCTCACGCTGCCCTAGGCGAATGACGTGCCGTTTTCCGGCGACTGGGTCAGTCCCGGCCTCGCCCCGGCGCTTGGCCGGTAGACTGAAAGGTCGCCGGGAACCCGCCTCCGGCCTGCCGCCGCAACCTGGGCTCGGGAGCGGGCCCCCGGCCCGACCAGGGCGAATCGATGCCCCGGGTGGAAAACCTCTCAGGATGCGGTAAACTCATCTGCTGGCCCTGGGCTCAGGTTCGCCCCCGCGGGGACGGACTGTCCGGGGGCCACGCCCGATTTCGCCCCGTTCCGGCCTCGCGCCACCGGTGCGGTCGGGGCAGCACACGAGAACAGACCCAGGAGGAGTCACCTGCCCAAGCCCAAGGAAGACGCCATCGTGCTAGAGGGCACGGTGGTCGAGCCACTGCCCAATGCCATGTTCCGCGTCGAGTTGGAGAACGGACACAAGGTGCTGGCGCACAGCTCGGGGAAGATGAGGATGCACCGTATCCGCATCCTTCCGGGGGACAAGGTGCAGGTGGAGATCACTCCGTACGACCTCAATCGGGGTCGGATCACCTATCGGTACAAGTAAGGACAGGGAGTCAAGTGAAGGTTCGGCCGAGCGTGAAGCCGATCTGTGAGAAGTGCAAGGTCATCCGGCGCCGCGGCGTGGTCCGGGTGATCTGCGACAATCCGCGCCACAAGCAGCGGCAGGGCTAGGGAGAGGACGACACATGGCCCGAATTTCCGGAGTGGACATCCCGCGCGAGAAGCGGCTCGAGATCTCCCTCACCTACATCTACGGCATCGGCCCGACGCTCTCGCAACAGATCTGCGAGGCGACCGACGTCAACCCGTCCACCCGTGTCCGCGACCTGACCGACGAGGAGGTCGCCAAGCTCCGCACCTTCATCGACACGAACTTCCGGGTCGAAGGTGACCTGCGCCGTGACGTCTCCCAGGACATCAAGCGCAAGATGGAGATCAACTGCTACGAGGGCATCCGGCACCGCAAGGGCCTGCCGGTTCACGGGCAGCGCACGCACACGAACGCCCGTACCCGCAAGGGCCCGAAGAAGACCGTCGCCGGAAAGAAGAAGGTGAAGAAGTAGTGGCCAAGACCGCCAAGCCCGGCGCCAGGCGTCCCCGCCGCAAGGAGCGCAAGAACATCTCCTACGGCGTCGCCCACATCAAGAGCTCATTCAACAACACGATCGTCTCCATCGCCGATCCCGAGGGGAACGTGCTGGCCTGGGCCTCCGCCGGCAATGTCGGCTTCAAGGGCTCGCGCAAGTCCACTCCCTTCGCCGCCCAGCTCGCCGCCGAGGCCTGCGCCAAGCGGGCCATGGAGCACGGCGTGCGCAAGGTCGACGTCCTGGTGCGCGGCCCGGGATCGGGCCGCGAGACCGCCATCCGGTCGCTGGCCGCTGTCGGCATCGAGGTGGTCGGCATCAAGGACGTGACGCCGATCCCCCACAACGGCTGTCGCCCCAAGAAGCGACGCCGGGTCTAGGTCGAAGAGGAAGAGGAAGCCCACCCCATGGCTCGATACACCGGACCCGTCTGCCGCCTGTGCCGGCGCGAGCGGACCAAATTGTTCTTGAAGGGCGAGCGCTGCTACTCGCTCAAGTGCCCGGTCTCCGAGGCGGTCACAGACCGGCACAGCCGCGCCTACCCTCCCGGCGAGCATGGTCGCGACCGCATGCGCCAGGGTTCCGAGTACCTGACCCAGCTGCGCGAGAAGCAGAAGGCCCGTCGCATCTACGGGATCTTGGAGCGGCAGTTCCGCAACATGTACGAGGAGGCCACCCGCCAGGGCGGCATCACCGGTGAGAACCTGCTGCGCAACCTCGAGCTGCGCCTCGACAACGTCGTCTTCCGGGCCGGGTGGGGCGCGAGCCGCCGCCAGGCCCGCCAGTTCGTGCGTCACGGGCACGTCAGCGTGAACGGCCGGCGGGTGACGATCCCGAGCTACCGGGTGCGCACGGGCGACAAGGTCATGCTGCGCGAAGCGACCCGCGGCAACTTCTTGGTCCGCCGGAACATGGACACCCTCGAGCGCCAGACCCCGGCCTGGCTCGAGACCGGCGATGCCGGCTTCTCGGTCTCCGTCCTCAACCCGCCGCTGCGTGAGCACATCGACGAGCCCATTCAAGAACAGCTCATCGTCGAGCTCTACTCGAAGTAACCCAGCCCATAGCCGTTCGCCCGACCCCACCGCAACAGGAGTACCCACCATGCTGATCATCCAACGGCCGACCGTCGAAGTCGTCGAAGAGGAGCGGAACAACCGGCAGCGCTTCGCCATCGGACCGCTCGATCCGGGCTTCGGCACCACGCTCGGCAATTCGCTGCGCCGCACGCTGCTCTCGTCCATCCCCGGCGGCGCCGTGACCCAGCTGCGTTTCGACGAGGCGCTGCACGAGTTCACGACGCTGCCCGGGGTCAAGGAGGACGTCACCGACATCATCCTGAACCTCAAGGACCTGCTGGTCCGGGTGCACTCCGACGAGCCGGTGACCCTGCGCCTCGACGTGCGCGGCCCGGCGGAGGCCACGGCGGCCGACCTGCAGCTGCCGGCCGACGTCGAGGTCCTCAACCCCGACCTGCACATCGCCTCCATCAACGCCAAGGGCCGCCTGGCCGTCGACGTCACGGTGGAGCGCGGGCGTGGCTACGCCTCGGCGGACAAGAACAAGAAGTCCTCGACGATCGGCGTCATCCCGATCGACTCCATCTTCTCGCCGCTGCACCGCGTCACCTTCGACATCGAGCCGGTGCGGGTGGAGCAGTCCACCAACTACGACCGCCTGGTGCTCGACATCGAGACGGACGGGACCATCTCACCTCGGGAGGCGCTGGCCTCGGCCGGCGACACCCTGCGTAACCTGGTGTCACTCGTGGCCGACCTGGAGGAGGCCCCGCAGGGACTCGAGCTGGGCGACACCAACACGATGTCCAGCGGCTCACCCGACCTCGACCTGCGCATCGAGGAGCTCGACCTGTCCGAGCGGCCCCGCAACTGCCTGAAGCGGGCGCAGATCAACACGATCGGCGAGCTGGTCGAGCGCACGATGGAGGACCTGCTCGCCATCACCAACTTCGGCCAGAAGTCGGCCGACGAGGTCGTCCAGCGCCTGGACGAGCGCGGACTGTCGCTCCGCACGAGGGACTGAGCGGTCATGCAGGCAACTCCGAGGCGCGGCCGCCGGCTTGGCGGGAGCTCCGCGGACCAGAAGGCCATGATGGGCAACCTGGTCGCCTCGCTGATCGCGGCCGAATCGATCGTGACCACCGAGGCCAAGGCGAAGGCGCTGCGTCCGGTCGCCGAGAAGTGCGTCACCGCGGCGCGGAAGGGCGGCGTCGCCAACCATCGCAACGTGGTCGCCCTCGTCCGCGACAAGGACATGACCCACAAGCTCTTCGAGGAGCTCGGGCCCCGCTACGCCGACCGACCCGGCGGCTACACCCGCATTCTCAAGCTGGGCCCGCGCCCCGGCGACAACGCGCCGATGGCACGGATCGAGTTCGTCTGACGGTGGACTCGGACGCCGGCGCTGCGACGCAGCGCTGGCGGCTGCTGATCGCCTACGACGGAGCGGCCTTCCGGGGCTTCGCCGCCCAGTCCGAGGGCGTCCCGACCGTGGCCGGCGCGCTGCGCCAGGCACTCGGACGCACCGCCCGAATGGGCGAGCCCCCCGTCATCACCTGCGCCGGACGCACCGACGCCGGTGTGCACGCCCGGGGCCAAGTCGTCCACGTCGACCTGCCGGCCCTCTCCTACGACGGCCCCGGCCTCGCCCGGGCCTTGAACCGCCAGGTCGCGCCGGAGGTGGTGGTGCGCCGGGCCGAGGAGGTCGGGCCCGACTTCGACGCCCGCCGCTCGGCCACGGGTCGCGGCTACCGCTACCTGGTCTGGAACGCGCCGGTCCCCGATCCGCTGCTGGCGCCCGTTGCCTGGCACGTGAGCGACCCCCTCGACCTGGGCGCCATGCGAACCGCCTCGGACGTGCTGCTCGGGAGCCACGACTTCCGTTCGTTCTGCCGCAAACCCCCAAAGACCGCCGCCTCGGAGCCCATCGTGCGCCGGGTGACCATGGCCCGCTGGAGCGTCGACGAAGGCCCCGAGGCGGCCGACGCCGCCGGTGGTGGCGAGGCCCGGCTGCTGCGCTTCGAGATCGCGGCGAGCTCCTTCTGCCACCAGATGGTCCGTTCTTTGGTGGCCAGCCTGGTCGAGGTGGGCCGGGGGCGCCAGAGCGCCGCCGGCCTGCTGGAGCGCCTGCGGGCGGCCACACGCGAGCGAGGCCCCCGGCCGGCGCCGGCGCAGGGCCTGTGCCTGGTGCGGGTGGCCTACGGCGAAGAGGGCTGATGGGCCCGCACCCTGGCGGCTTGCCCCCCCTGCTCAGAGGCCCTATCCTGTCGAGACGGCTCGCAGCGCCGGCGCGAGCCACTGAGCCCGGCCCCGGGACCCGTTTCCGGGGAACGGTCGGCTTACCACGCGGAAGCGAAAGATCGGTCTTGTGCGCACATTTTCACCGAAGGTCACCGAGATCCAGCGAACCTGGTACGTCGTCGATGCCGACGGCCTTGTCCTCGGGCGCCTGGCATCCTCGGTTGCGGCCATCCTGCGCGGGAAGCACCGGCCCTACTTCGCGCCCCACGTCGATACCGGCGACCACGTGATTGTCGTCAACGTGGACAAGGTCGTCCTGACCTCGGGCAAGGCCGAGGCCAAGCTGGCCTACCGCCACAGCGGTTACCCCGGCGGCCTGCGCTCCACCAGCTACGCCGAGTTGCTCGAGGAGCAGCCGGCCGAGCTGATCCGTCGTTCGGTGCGCGGCATGCTGCCCAAGAACACCCTCGGGCGCCACATGCTCTCCAAGCTCCAGGTCTACGCCGGCCCTGACCACCCCCACGCCGCCCAGAAGCCCGAGCCGCTCGACCTGCCCGCGGCCCGCCGCGCCGGCTGATCCGCGTACAGGAAGGAACTGCACCGTTGCAATGCCCACACCACTGAGCCAGACCACCGGACGCCGCAAACAGGCGGTGGCGCGTGTGCGCTTCCGTCCCGGCCAGGGCGCCATCACGATCAACCGGGTTCCCTTCGAGCAGTACTTCACCTCGGCCACGCACCGCATGCTCGTGACCGAGCCGTTGCGGGTGACCAACACCGCGGAGGCCTACGACATCGAGGCGACGATCGACGGCGGCGGGGTCTCCGGTCAGGCCGGGGCCATGCGCCTCGGCATCGCGCGCAGCCTGTGCGAGGTCGACCCCGAGTTGCGCGGGCCGCTGAAGCGCTCGGGCCTCCTTACCCGCGACGCTCGGGAAAAGGAGTCGAAGAAGTACGGCCTGAAGAAGGCCCGCAAGGCGCCGCAGTACTCCAAGCGGTAGCGCGACGCATGGCGCAGGCCCGCTTCGGCACCGATGGCGTGCGCGGGGTTGCGAACGAGGAGCTCACCGCCGAGCTGGCGCTGGCCCTCGGGCGTGCCGCCGCCCGCGTTCTTCCCGCCCCCGTCTTCGTCGTCGGCCGCGACACCCGGCGTTCGGGACCGCTGCTCCAGGCCGCCTTCTCGGCCGGCCTGGCCACCGAGGGGGCCGACGTCGTCGACCTCGGTGTGTTGCCGACCCCCGGTGTGGCGGCGGTGGCCGAACGACGCAAGGCGCCCGGTGCGGTCATCTCGGCCTCGCACAACCCATTCGGCGACAACGGCATCAAGCTGTTCAGCCGCCTGGGCACGAAGCTGCCGACCGACGTCGAGGGGGAGATCGAGCGCGAGCTCGATTCCATCCTGGCCGACCCGGACCGCTCGCCGCAGCGGCCCACCGGGTACGCGGTGGGACACATCACGACCGACCCCGAGGCGGTGGAGCTCTACACCGAGCACCTGGCCGCGACGACGGAGGGCCGCCGCCTGGCTGGCCTGAGCATCGTGGTCGACTGCGCCCACGGCGCCGCCAGCGCCATCGCACCCCAGGTGTTCGAAAATCTCGGCGCGCAAGTGATCGCGCTGCACCATACGCCCGACGGGGTCAACATCAACGAGAAATGCGGCTCCACCGATCCCAGCGAGCTGTCGCTGGCCGTGGTGGAGCGCGAGGCCGACCTGGGACTCGCGTTCGACGGCGATGCGGACCGGGTCATCGCCGTGGACCACCGCGGCACCATCGTCGACGGAGACGTGCTGCTCGCGCTCTTCGCCCTCGACCTCGCCGCGCGCGGCGACTCGCGGCCAACACGGTGGTCGTGACCGTCATGACCAACCTCGGTTTTCGCCTCGCCATGGAGGAGCGCGGCATCACCGTCCTCGAGACCGACGTGGGCGACCGCCACGTCCTGGCCGCGCTCGACGCCGACGGGCTGAGCCTCGGTGGGGAGCAGTCGGGTCACATCATCTTCCGCTCCCTGTCGACGACGGGCGATGGCATCCTGACCGGCATCGCGCTGGCCGACCTGGTGCTGCGGGCCGGCCGCCCCCTGGCCGAGCTGTCGCACGGCCTGGTCGAAAAGGTGCCCCAGCGCCTGGTGAACGTGCCCATCCCGCAACCAGAGCGCCTGGCCGACTGCGCCGAGGTCTGGGAGGCGGTGGTGAAGGCCGAGGCGGAGCTCGGACACGATGGTCGGGTGCTGCTGCGGCCGAGCGGCACCGAGCCCAAGGTGCGTGTCATGGTCGAGGCGCGCGACGAGGCCCAGGCCAATGCGGTCGCGGCGCAGCTGGCGGGTGTCGTGGAGGCCGCCCTGGGGCAGAGCGAGCCACAAGTACCCTCGTAGCCCCAGGTAGCCTGGGTCACCATGTGCGGCATCATCGGCGTCACCGGGGAGGCCGACGCGGTTCCACTGCTCCTCGGCGCCCTGCACCAGCTCGAGTACCGCGGCTACGACTCGGCGGGGATCGCCCTGGTGGTCGATGCCGAAGGGGAGGGTGCCGGCCCGGCCGGTGCGGTCTGGAGGGTGCGGGCGGCCGGCGGGACGAACTCGGTGGCCAAGCTGGCGGAGCTGGCCGCCGACGCGCCCCGGGGCCACCACGCCGCCATCGGCCACACCCGCTGGGCCACGCACGGGAGCCCCACCGCGGAGAACGCCCACCCGCACACCGACTGCACGGGGCGCGTGGCCATCGTCCACAACGGCATCATCGAGAACCACGCCGAGCTGCGCGCCGAGCTCGAGGCGGCCGGGCACACGCTCACGTCGGCCACCGACACGGAGGTGATGGCGCACCTGATTGAGCAGGAGATGGCCGGCGGGGCCTCGCTGCCCGGGGCGACCCGCTCCATGTTGCGCCGGGTGCGCGGCGCCTTCTCCATCGCCGCCGTCTCGGCCGACGAACCCGACACGATCGTGGCCGCCCGGCGCTCCACGCCGCTCGTGCTCGGATTGCACGACGGCATGGCGCTGCTGGCGTCGGACATCCCCGCCCTGATCGGGCACACGCGCCGGGTCTTCGCCCTGGCCGACGACGAGCTCGCCGTGCTCCGGCCCGGTTCGCTCGAGGTGACCACGCTCGACGGGGTTGCCGTCGAGCCCGAGCAGCTCACCATCACGTGGGACATCGAGGCGGCACAGAAGGGCGGCTTCGCCGACTTCATGTCCAAGGAGATGCACGAACAGCCCGATGCGGTGGCCGACACGCTGCTCGACCGCCGCGGGAGGAACGGGGAGTTGATCCTCGACGAGATGAGGTTGAGCGCCGCCGACCTGCGTGCCATCGACAAGGTCTTCATCGTCGCCTGCGGCTCGAGCTACCACGCCGCCTTGGTGGCGAAATACGCCATTGAGCACTGGGTCAAGGTGCCGGTCGAGGTCGACATCGCCAGCGAATTCCGTTACCGCGACCCGGTGTTGAACGAGCGCACGCTGTGCGTCGGTGTCTCCCAGTCGGGCGAGACGCTCGACACCTCCGAGGCCGTGCGCGAGGCGGCGCGCCTCGGCGCCAAGGTGCTGGTCGTCTCGAACGTCGTCGACTCCTCCATGGCCCGGGCGGCCGACGGGGTGCTCTACACCCGAGCCGGGCCCGAAATCGGCGTGGCCTCCACCAAGTGCCACCTGGCCCAGATCGTCGCGCTCGAGGTGCTCGGTCTGTACCTGGCCCAGATCCTCGGCACCCAGCCGGCGTCGGAGACCAACGAGATCCTCAACGCCATGGAGGTCCTGCCGGGACTCGTCAGTGAAGCCCTGGCGCGGGCGGGCGACGTGGACGACGTGGCGGCCAAGCTGACCGACGCCCGCGACTTCTTCTTCCTGGGACGCCACGTCGGGTACCCGGTGGCGCTCGAGGGCGCGCTCGAAGCTGAAGGAACTCGCCTACCTGCGGGCCGAGGGCTATCCGGCCGGCGAGCTCAAGCACGGCCCGATCGCACTGATCGAGCCGGGGACCGTCGTAGTCGGGATCGCGACCCGCAACCCGTTGTGGGAGAAGATGCTGTCCAACGTCGCCGAGGTGCGCAGCCGTGGCGCCACCGTCGTGCTGGTGGCCGATGACGGTGACGAGGAGTCGGCTGCCGTGGCGGACCAGGTGCTCTGGGTCCCGTCCGCCTACCCGCTCATCGCCCCCGTGATCGGCGTCGTGCCGCTGCAGCAGCTGGCCTACCGGCTGGCCCGGCTGCACGGGCACGACCCGGACCGCCCGCGCAACTTGGCCAAGACGGTGACCGTCGAGTGAGCGAGGCCGGGAACGTCGCCGGTGCGGGCATCGTCGGCGTCGGGGTCGATGCAGTCGACGTGGCCCGCTTCCGCCGCGTGCTCGACCGTCGCCCCGGCTTCGCGGCGCGCTGCTTCACCGAATCCGAGCAGTCCGACGCGACCCGCTCGGCCGACATCGCCCAGAGCCTGGCGGCGCGCTTCGCGGCCAAGGAGGCGGTCATGAAGGCGCTCGGCACCGGCATCGGCTCCTTCGCGTTGACCGACGTCGAGGTGTGCCGGGCGTCGGGTCCCGGCGCCACCCGCAACGCCCCCTCTCTCCTGCTGCACGGCAGCGCGGCCGAGCTGGCGGGCACGCAGGGCGCCGCCCGCTTCCATCTCTCGCTGACCCACACCGACGGCGTGGCCATCGCCTTCGTCGTCGCGGAGCAGTCCGCGTCGTGCGTGCGGTCCTGACCCGCGACGAGATGCGGGCCGCCGACGCCGCGGCCCTGGCCACGGTCTCGCACGCGACCCTCGTGCGGCGCGCCGGCACGGCGGTGGCGCATGGCGCGTTGCGCCTGCTCGGTGGCGCCTACGGGCGGCGCGTCGTGGTGGTGGCGGGCAAGGGCAGCAACGGCGCGGACGGCCGGGTGGCCGCCGCCGTCCTCACCCGTCGGGGCGCCCGGGTCTCGGTGCTCGAGGCGGAGGACCTCGGACGGGGGGTCGCGTTGCCGCCGTGCGACCTCGTCGTCGACGGCGCCTACGGCACGGGGTTCCGCGGCAGCTATGACGCGCCCGCGGCGCCGCCCGGAGCCGCAGTGCTCGCGATCGACATCCCGTCCGGCGTCGACGCCGACACGGGCGAGGCACCAGGCGACGCCGTGCGGGCCGACCGCACGGTGACGTTCGCCGCGCTGAAGCCCGGCTTGCTGCAGGCGGACGGGGCACGGCTCAGCGGCACGGTCGAGGTGGCCGACATCGGGATCGGGTTCCCGACCCCGAGCGCGCTGCTGGTCTCTGATGCCGACGTGAGGGCGGTCCCGTCCCGGCCCCGGCAGGTCAACAAGTGGACGACCGCGGTGGGCGTGGCGGCCGGCTCGGCCGGCATGGAGGGCGCGGCCATCCTGTGCACGCGCGGGGCCATGGCCGCCGGGGCGGGCATGATCCGGCTCGGCAGCCCCGGGAACCCGAGTGCCGCCTGGCCGACGGAGGCCGTGCGCATGCAGCTGCCCGCCGAAGGCTGGGCCGAGGCCTTCTTGGAAGCGACCACCAAGTGCAAGGCCATCGTCGTTGGCCCCGGGCTCGGCACCGGCGACGCGGTGGCCGAGGAGATCCGGTCCGTCATCGCGGCTGCCCCGGTCCCGCTCGTGATCGACGCCGACGCGCTCCGCGCGCTGGGCGACACCACCACGGCGCGCTCGCTGCTCGAGAAGCGCAGCGCGCCGAGCATCCTCACGCCACACGACGGGGAGTACGCCCGGATCGCCGGCGCACCTCCCGGGGAGGACCGGCTGGCGGCGGCGCGGCGGCTCGCGGAGGCCACCGGCGCGGTGGTCCTCGTGAAGGGCTCGCTGACCGCAGTGGGCCGCCCAGGCGGGTTGACACCCGACGTGCTGCTGAGCGCGGCCGGGGGCCCGGCCCTCGCCACCGCTGGCAGTGGCGACGTGCTGTCGGGGATCATCGGCGCTTTTTTGGCCCGGGGGCTGCCGGCCCTGGAGGCGGCGGCGATCGCCGCCCACGTGCACGGGCGGGCGGCATCGCTCGGCCCGCCCGAGGGCCTGGTCTCGGGGGACCTGCCCCCCCTGGTGGCCGAGGTGCTCTCGACCCTCGTGGCTCGCCCGCACGCGGAGAACCAGATCCAGAGCCAGAACCGGAACCAGAACGAGAATCTGACTCCGGAGACCGACCGTGGCTGAGGGCGCGCCGATGCGGCTGGTCGCCCCGGACGCGGCCGACCAGGACGCCGAGGTGACCATGGCGCAGGGGCGCTCGCGGCCGGCCTGGGCCGAGATCGATCTGGCGGCCGTGACCCAGAACGCGTCGGTGCTGGCCCGTCTGGCGGCGCCGGCCGATCTGTGCGCTGTGGTCAAGGCCCACGGGTACGGCCACGGCGGGCCGGCGGTGGCCCGGGCTGCGGTGGCCGGGGGCGCGCGGTGCCTCGCCGTCGCGCTGGCCGACGAGGGGGTGGAGTTGCGCCAGCACGGCATCACGGCGCCCGTGCTGCTGCTGAGCGAGTGCGGCTCCGACGCCGTCGACACCGCGCTGGCCTACGGGCTCACGCCGACCTTGTACTCCCTCGAGGCGATCGAGGCCTGCGCGGCGTCGGCCCGGGCCGCGGGCCGGCCCGTCGCCGTCCACGTCAAGGTCGACACCGGCATGCACCGGGTCGGTGCCGACCCGGTGGCCTTGCTGGCGATCGCGGCCGCGGTGGCGCGCGAGCCGATGTTGCATCTCGAGGGCATCTGGACGCACCTGCCCGTCGCCGACGGCGAGCAACCCGAGGACCGCGCCTACACCGAGTGGCAGCTCGACCTCTTCGAGCGTCTCGTCGCCGGCCTGGCCGCGGCGGGCATCAAGGCCCCCGTGCTGCACGCCGCCAACACCGCGGGCGCCGTCGCGTTTTCCCGTTCGCGCCACGACATGGTGCGCTGCGGCCTCGGCCTCTACGGCTACCTGCCGGGTCCCGCCGTACAGGCGGCCTTCGTGGCGCAGGCGGGGAGCGACCGACTGCACCCGGCCATGGCGCTCAAGGCGCGCGTGGTCGCCGTGCGCAGGCTCGAGCCGGGGGAACGCCCCTCCTACGGCCGGCTGCGTCCGTTGCCGGCGCGTTCGTGGGTGGCCACGGTGCCGATCGGCTACGCCGACGGGGTCCCGCGCGCCCTGTTCGGCGCCGGCTACGAGGTCCTCATCGGCGGGGTGCGCCGGCCGCTGGCCGGCATGGTGACGATGGACCAGATCGTCGTCGACTGCGGCGACGACGACGCCGTGCGCCCCGGCGACGAGGTCGTGCTCCTCGGCCGCCAAGGGGACGCGGTCATCACGGCGGACGACTGGGCAGCCATGCTGGGGACGATCAGCTACGAGGTGGTGTGCGGAGTCGGTCCGCGCATGCCGCGCGTGCTGGTCAACCGTCCTGACGTGCCCGGTGCCTGACGTCGACGTCCTGGAGCAGCTGCGCCTCACCGCGTCGACGTGCACCCGCTGCCCCCTGGCCGAGGGGCGGACCCAGGTCGTCTTTGGCGTGGGCAGCCCCAGAGCGGACCTCCTCTTCGTGGGCGAAGGCCCGGGGCGTGAGGAGGACCTGGCCGGCGAGCCGTTCGTCGGACGCTCCGGCAAGCTGCTCGACCGCCTCATGTGGGAAGAGATCGGACTGACCCGCGCCCAGTGTTACATCGCCAACGTCGTCAAGTGCCGCCCGCCCAACAACCGTGACCCGGCGCCGAACGAGATCGAGGCCTGCCGGCCCTACCTCGCCGAGCAGATCACGCTCATCGACCCGGCCGTGATTGTCACGCTGGGTAACTTCGCCACGAAGCTCCTGCTTGAGAGCACCCGCGGCATCCGCGAACTACGCGGGCAGGTGTTCGAACGCGGCCGGGCCAGCCTGGTCCCGACGTATCACCCGGCCTACGTGCTGCGGGCTGGCGGCGAGGCCATGGCCGAGATGCGGGCGGACCTCGTGCGGGCCAAGCGACTGATGGCGGCGGGACGGACATGAGCAACAGGCGCTGGCCCATTGAGACGACCACGGACTCGCCCGATGGAACCCGGGCGCTGGCCGGGCGCCTGGGCCGCCTCTGCCGTGCCGGCGACGTGGTGCTCCTGGTGGGCGACCTCGGGGCCGGCAAGACCGTCTTCGCCCAGGGCTTCGCCGCCGAGCTCGGCGTCTCGGACCCGGTGACCAGCCCGACCTTCGCGCTGGTGCGCCACTACCGCTGCGGTGCGGGCAGTCCCGTCGCGAGCCTCATCCACGCCGACGTGTACCGCACCGGCTCGGTGGGCGAGGTGGCGGACCTCGCCTTGGCGGAGATGGTCGAGGAAGACGCGGTGGCCCTCGTCGAGTGGGGTGATCTGGCCGCGCGGGCATTGGGGGAGAGCGTCCTCGAGGTGACGCTCGTCGTTCCCGACGTCGCCAGCGCGCCGTCGCAGCGCGCCGTGACGATCGTGGGGCGGGGGCGCTGGGAGGAGCGGGCGAACGAGGTCGCGGCGGGGCTGGAGCTGGAGCCGGTGCCCGAGGGGAGATCCTCGTGAAGGCCGCGCCACGAGTGGCGCCGCCCGCGATCGCGGCGATCGAGACGGCGACCGAGACGGTCGGCGTCGCCGTGCGGACTCCCGGCGGGGTGCAAGCGGAGTTCGCGCTCACGGGCCGGCGCCGTCACGTCGAGACGCTCACCCCGGCGCTGGAGCATTTGCTGGCCGAGGTGGGGTTGGGCCCGTCCGACTTGGGCGTCGTGGCCGTCGACGTCGGCCCGGGGCTCTTCACCGGCTTGCGGGTCGGCGTCGCCGCCGCCAAGGGTTTGGCGCAGTCGTTGGGAATCGGTGTGATCGGGGCGACCAGCCTCGACGTCCTCACGGCGGGGGCGGGAAGGGCGGGACACCGTGGACTCGTCCTCGCCTGCGTCGACGCGCGTCGGGGCGAGGTGTTCGCGAGCGTGCGCGAGCTCGGCGGGGAAGGGGTGGTGACGGCCGAGCCGGTCGCCCCGGGCCTGTTCGCGCCCGCCGACCTCGTGGTTGCGCTCAACGGGCTGGTCGGCGAGCGTGTGCTGGCGGTGGGTGATGGCTCCTTGCGCTACGCCGCGGCCCTCGATGCAGTGCCCGGTGTTGAGACCCGGACGCCGGGACTGTCGTTCCCGCCCCCGGCGGCGCTGCTCGATCTCGCGCTGACCCGCCTCGAGGCGGGCGAAGCGCCAGTTGAACCCGCGGGCGTCGTTCCCCTCTACCTGCGTGAGGCGGACGCACGGAGCAACTTCGCTCGGGCCGAGCGGGCCTGAGGCGGTGTTGTCGTGACCGTGCGCATCGAGAAGCTCAAGCGACGGGATCTGCGCCACGTGCTTCGTATCGAGAGCGCCGCCTTTCCCGAACCGTGGTCTCCGGAGGTCTTCACCTCCGAGCTCGCGCTGCGCAAGGGTCGGTTGTACCGGGGGGCGTGGGACGGCGACGAGATGGCGGGCTACATCGGCTTCATGATCGTCGGCGGCGAGGCGCACATGACCACCATCGCCACCGCCCCCGCCTTCCTGCGTTCGGGCGTGGCGACGACGATGATCGTGGACGCAATTCGTACCCTGCGCGCCGACGGAGTCAAGCACATCTCGCTCGAGGTGGCGGCCAACAACGAGCCCGCGCAGGCGCTCTACCGGCGCTTCGGGTTCGCCCCCGTGGGCGTGCGCAAGAACTACTACCCGGTGACCGGGCAGGATGCGTTCGTCATGTGGGTCTACGACGTCGACACCGCGTCGTACGGGGAACGGCTCGACGCCTTGGCTGCGGCCGGCATGGCGGTCGAGGAAGGTCGGCGGCGTTAAGGACTGGTGTACCGAGCGGGTGTGGCGGCTCGGTGTGCACCTCGGGACCGAGGGCCGCGACGAGCTGCGCCAACCAGCCGCGGTGAGTCAGGATGTGGGCATGACCGACCTCACCGACGTCGCCCGGCTTGCCGCGGCCGACCACCACCTCGCCGTTTTCACCGTCGCTCGCCCCGACGGGACGGTGCACGCGTCGGTCGTGAGCGCAGGCGTCATCGCCGACCCGGTGGACGGATCGGTCGGCGTGGGTGCCGTCCTGAACGGGGGCACCCGCAAGCTCGAGCTCCTTCGGCGCAACCGCCGGGCGACGCTCGTGTTCAAGGTCGGCTGGGACTGGGTGGCCGTCTCGGGACCGGTACGCCTCGTCGGGCCCGACGACGGCGCCGACCTCGGCCTCGACGTTCCCGCGACCATCCGGTCGGTCTTCGCCGCGGCCGGCGGGACCCACGAGGACTGGGCGGAGTTCGACCGCGTCATGGCCGCCGACCGCCGGTGTGCGGCCTTCGTGCGAGCGGAGGCGATCACCTCCAATGCCGGCCGCAGCTGACGCTCCCCGACGGGCGCTCCGGCGCTTCGCCGGCGCTCCGCCGGCTCCGCCGCCAGCCTTTCTCAAAATGCTCAACGGTTTTGTGCAGAGTTTGACCAAGAGCCGTCCCTTGAGCAAGAGCCGTCCCGTCCCTTGAGCAAGAGCCGTCCCGTCCCTTGAGCAAAGAGCCGCCCCCTGAGACGGCCAGACATTTCGCCGGCGCGCCGCCGTTAGGGTGAACGGGGATCGGACTCGGCCGGACCGGACCAGACCCCGGCCGGCCCGTCACGCGATCCGCTACCGACGAGAGAGAGGAGTCCGGTGCCGATGGAAACGATCGCACTCGGAACCGAGGGCCTGATGGTGTCCCGCCAAGGGCTCGGCTGCATGGGCATGTCCGACTTCTATGGCCCGGGGAACGACGAAGAGTCCATCGCCACCATCCACCGGGCGCTCGACCTCGGGGTGACGTTCTTCGACACCTCCGACATGTACGGGCCGTACACCAACGAGCTGCTCGTCGGCAAGGCGCTGGCCGGTCGGCGCGACGAGGCGGTGATCGCCACCAAGTTCGGCATCGTGCGTGATCCGGACGACCCGGCGAGGCGCGCCGTCAACGGTCGTCCGGAGTACGTCCGCCGGGCCTGCGACGGCTCACTGTCCCGGCTGGGTGTCGACCATATCGACCTCTACTACCAGCATCGCGTGGACCCCGACACCCCGATCGAGGAGACGGTCGGGGCCATGGCCGAGCTCGTGACCCTGGGCAAGGTGCGGTTCCTCGGCCTGTCCGAGGCGGCAGCCGGCCACCATCCGGCGGGCCCACGCCGTGCACCCCATCTCGGCGCTGCAGACCGAGTACTCCGTCTGGTCGCGCGACCCCGAGCAGGAGATCCTGCCGACCCTGCGGGAGCTCGGCATCGGCTTCGTCCCCTACAGCCCGCTCGGGCGGGGCTTCCTCACCGGCACGCTGCGCTCGCTCGACGACCTCGACGAGGCCGACTTCCGCCGCTACCAGCCGCGCTTCCAGGGCGACAACCTGGCCGACAATGTCGCCATCGTCGAGGTGGTCGACCAGCTGGCCTCGGCCAAGGGCTGCACCCCCGGGCAGGTCGCGCTGGCCTTCGTGCACGCGGCGGGACGTGACGTGGCGCCGATCCCCGGCACCAAACACGTGGCCTATCTGGAGGAGAACGTCGCCGCTCTCGACGTCGAGCTGACCGAGGAGGACCTCGCCGTGCTCGACACCGTGGCGCCCGCCAAGGGCGACCGCTACGCCGACATGTCGCCGGTGAACCGCTAGGGGCGACCGGCGAGGCCGGGTCCCGGCCACGTGACAGGCGACCGCGGGGTCCCTATGGTGGGGGACACCGGAAAAGGGGGTGCGTCCATGCCCAAGTACCTCGTCGAAGTGAAGTACACCCTCGAGGGCATCAAGGGGGTCAAGGCCGAAGGGGGTTCCGCCCGGGTGGCGGCCGCCAAAGCCGCCATCGAGGAGCAGGGCGGCAAGGTCGAGGCCTTCTACTTCGCCTTCGGTCACAACGACGCCTACGTCCTCGTCGACATGCCCGACAACGTCTCGGCCGCCGCCGTCGGTTTGATCGTGAGCGCGGCGGGCGGGGTCACGACGCGCACCGTCGTGCTCCTCAGTGCGGACGAGATGGACGCCGCGGCGAAGCGCAAGACCCTCTACCGCCCGCCGGGGGGCTGAGGGCCGGACAAAGGCCAGACCCGCCGTTCAGCGCGCCACCACGGCGCCGCTCCAGGGTCCGAGGGTGAGCGCGCCCTCGATGCTCGAGCCCTCCAGCGTGTGCTCGGTGCCCACGGTGACGGTGCCGTCCACGCCCTCGAAGGTGGCCGGGGCGTCGGACAGGTTGAGGAGCACCGTGGTGCCCTCACCACGGCGGTAGGCCCAGGTGCCCTCGGACGAGGGCAGCGATCGATAGGGACCGAGCGCGAGCTCGTCGCTGCCCGCGCGCGCCGCGATGACCCGACGGCACAGCTCGAGCACCGAGGCGGGGTCGCCCTCCTGGTCGGCCACGTTGCAACACGCCGGGTCGGCCATGGGCAGCCAGGTGCGCACGCCCGGCTCCGTGAACCCGCCACCGGGCCCGCTCTCCCAGGGCATTGGCGTCCGCTCCGCGTCGCGGCCCTTGTAATAGGGCCAAAAGCGCGTGCCCACCGGGTCGAGGACGTCTTCCCGCTCGATAGGCCCGTCGGTCAGCCCGATCTCGTCACCTTGGTAGAGGAAGGGCGTGCCGCGGAGGGTGAGCAGCATGAGCAGGGCCACCTTGACCTTGGCCGGGTCGCCGTCCGCCCAGCGGGTGGCGAGTCGCGCGACGTCGTGGTTGGAACCGGTCCAGATCGGCCACGACGCCTCGGGGAGCAACGCCTCGGTGCCCTCCACGACCGTCCGCAGGGCGACGGCCTCGAACGGCGCGTTGATGAAGACGAAGTTGAAACCGCCGTGCAGCTCGTCGCGCCCGGTCCCGTAGAACTGCGCCAACGTCGAGAGCTGTTCCACGTTGGTCTCACCGATGAGCAGACGTTCGGGCTCGTAGGTGTCCGCGATGGCGCGCCAGCGGCGCAGGATGTCATGGGCCTCGGGGCGGTCGGTGTTGTAGACGGCGCGCACGCCCATGACCTGCTGGTCGAGCGGGTCGTCCTCGGTCGCCGGCGGGTTGTCGCGCAGCTCCTTGTCCTTGATCATCATGTTGCACACGTCGATCCGGAATCCCGCCACACCACGGTCCCACCAGAAGCGCACGATGTCGTCGAACTCGCGCCGAACTTCCTCGTTCCACCAGTCGAGGTCGGGCTGGGCCGCCTCGAAATTGTGCAGGAAGAACTGCCCGCTCGCCTGGTCGAAGTGCCAGGCCGGGCCGCCGAAGATGCTCATCCAGTTGTTGGGCGGGCTCCCGTCGGGCTTGGGATCCGCCCACACGTAGTAGTCGCGGTGCGCCGCGTCTCGTCCGCGCACCGCGTCGACGAACCACGGATGCTGGTTGCTGGTGTGGTTGGGCACGAGATCCAGGAGGATCCGGATGCCGCGCTCGCCCGCCACCCGTACGAGCGCGTCCAGGTCGTCGAGGGTCCCGTAGGCGGGGTCGACGTCGCGGTAGTCGGAGACGTCGTACCCCCAGTCCCGGTTGGGCGAGCACGTCACCGGCGAGAGCCACACGCCCGTGATCCCGAGGCGGACCAGGTGGTCGAGTTTCGCGGTGATTCCCGGCAGGTCGCCCACCCCGTCGCCGTTCGAGTCGGCGTACGAACGGGGATAGATCTGGTAGAAGACCCCCCCTTGCCACCAGTGGTCCGGCTGGCCGTTCGGGCTCACTGGTGCCACCTCTTTCCCTCGCCGCGCGTCGGTCGCCCGGGGAGCGTAGCGAGCCTGCGCCCGCAGCGCCGTGTGCAACCGTTCCGGCTGGGCTCCACGACGCGTCGCCCTCTGGTGCTCGCTCAGAGACGAGAGACGGCCACCGACGCCAGGTGCTGTTCGAGCGCGATCGAGAACGGGAGGCCGATGGCGGTGAAGGTGACCTGCTGGCCCAGCCGGCCCTTGACGGCGAAGAGGTTCGTGACGGTCACGTTCACCATCGTGCCGTGGGTCGAGAACGGAACGCTCAGCGAGTAGCCGGCGACGCCGGTCCCAAAGGCGGCGGCGGCCGTCGGCGACACGAGCGGCGTGCCGACGCTGACGCCCTTGGGGGGCTTGCCCAGGAGTTGCGTCTTGAGGGGGCCCGACGCCAGGGCGGTCATGCACCGGGGGGTCTTCGGGTTGGTGATGGTGGCGTACTCGGCGGCGGCGTTCTGGGTGGAGGGGAAGACGCTGACGTTGTCATTGACCGTCAGTGTCCCCGCCTGGTCCTGGAACTGCTTGCTGTTGACCGAGGGAGGGTTCTCCGCGATCAGCGAGGTGGCGACACCGATGCACCGAGCCAGCTGCCTGTTCCCGACGTTGCTGTTCGCGTTGTTCGGGCTCTTCGCCGTCGTCCACCCGGCGGGCATGTCGGAGAGGACGAGCAGTGCCTTCCGCGCCTGGGCCAGCCCGTCCGACCTCCCGCTGGCGGAGGCCGGTCCGGCCGCCAGGCCGAGGAGCAGGACCGACGCCAGCAGCAGGGCGCCCGCTCCGGCCCTCCGGTGCCGGTTCCCTCTCCGCCGCATCGCACCCATCGTCGCTCCTCGTCCCGGCGCTCGCCGCACCCTTGATTCTCGGTCCGTCCCGTCGATCCCTAGAGCCTTGCGCCCGTGGTGACGCCGGTGCCTTCGCCCCCGCCCCCGCCGCCCTTGCCAGCTCGTGAGAGGTCCGCTATGTTTGGCACTCACAACCCGCGAGTGCTAACGAAGTGCCAAGGAGGCCTGTTCAGATGAAGCTGCACCCCCTCGATGACCGGATCGTCGTCCGTCCCGGCGAGTCCGAAGAGCTCACCGCGTCCGGCCTGGTCATCCCCGACACGGCCAAGGAGAAGCCCCAGCAGGGCGAGGTGATCGCCGTCGGCCCGGGCCGGCGCTCCGAGGACACCGGCGAGCTGATCCCCATGGACGTCAAGGTCGGCGACACGGTCGTCTACTCCAAGTACGGCGGCACCGAGATCACGGTCGAGGGCGAGGACCTGCTGATCCTCTCCGGCCGGGACGTGCTCGCCAAGCTGGCCTGATCCATGGTGTGCCCGCCGCCCCGGTGAGCCGGGGCCGGCGCGGCGGCACCGCAATGTTCATGCAATAACCCCCAAAGCAACGAGGAACTCGAGAGGAGTTCGATTCACCCATGCCCAAGATCCTGAAGTTTGACGAGGCCGCCCGCCGCGGGCTCGAGGCCGGCGTCAACAAGCTGGCCGACACCGTGAAGGTCACCCTGGGGCCCAAGGGCCGCAACGTGGTGATCGAGAAGAAGTTCGGCGCCCCCACCATCACCAATGACGGCGTCTCCATCGCCCGCGAGGTCGAGCTGGACGACCCGTTCGAGAACATGGGCGCCCAGCTGGTCAAGGAGGTCGCGACCAAGACCAACGACGTCGCTGGTGACGGCACCACGACGGCGACGGTCCTGGCCCAGTCGCTCATCTCCGAGGGCCTGCGCAACGTGGCCGCCGGCGCCAGCCCGACCGGGCTGAAGAAGGGCATCGAGAAGGCCGTCGCCGCCGTGGTCGACAGCATCGCCAAGCAGTCCAAGGACGTCGGCGGCAAGACCGAGATCGCCCAGGTGGCCTCCATCTCGGCGGCCGACAATGCCATCGGCGACGTGCTGGCCGACGCCATCGACAAGGTCGGCAAGGACGGCACGGTGACCGTCGAGGAGTCCAACACCTTCGGCATCGAGCTCGAGCTCACCGAGGGCATGCAGTTCGACAAGGGCTTCCTCTCGCCGTACTTCGTGACCGATGCCGAGCGCCAGGAGGCTGTCCTCGACGAGCCGTACATCCTCTTCTACAACGGCAAGGTCAGCGCGGTGCACGACCTCGTGCCCGTGCTCGAGAAGGTCATGCAGTCGGGCAAGGCGCTGCTGATCGTGGCCGAGGATGTCGAGGGCGAGGCGCTGGCCACCCTCGTGGTCAACAAGATCCGCGGCACCTTCACCTCCGTCGCGGTCAAGGCGCCCGGCTTCGGTGAGCGCCGCAAGGAAATGCTCCAGGACATGGCCGTGCTGACCGGCGGCCAGGTCATCAGCGAAGAGATCGGCCTCAAGCTCGAGAACGCGACCGTTGACCTGCTGGGGTCCGCCCGCCGGGTCATCGTGACCAAGGACGACACGACGATCGTCGAAGGCGCCGGCTCGTCCGAGGAGGTCAAAGGCCGCGTGGCGCAGATCAAGCGCGCCATCGATGACACGGACTCGGACTGGGACCGCGAGAAGCTCCAGGAGCGTCTGGCCAAGTTGGCCGGTGGCGTCGCCGTCGTCAAGGTCGGGGCCGCCACCGAGGTGGAGCTCAAGGAGAAGAAGCACCGGATTGAGGACGCCCTCTCCGCCACCCGTGCTGCGGTGGAGGAGGGCATCGTGGCCGGCGGCGGCACCGCGCTGATCCGGGCCCGCAAGTCGGTCGAGGAGCTGGCCGAGACGCTCGACGGCGACGAGGCGACGGGTGCCCGCATCGTGGCCCGCGCGCTCGAGGAGCCGCTGCGCTGGATCGCCTTCAACGCCGGCCTCGAGGGCGCCGTCGTCGTCGCGCAGGTGGAGGCGGCCAAGGGCAACAACGGGCTGAACGCCGCGACGGGTCAGATGGAGGACTTGGTGAAGGCCGGCATCATCGACCCGGCCAAGGTCACCCGTTCCGCCCTGCAGAACGCAGCCTCCATCGCCGGCCTGCTGCTCACCACCGAGGCCCTCGTAGCCGACAAGCCCGAGAAGGTGGACGCCGCTGCGGCGGCCGCCGCCATGGCGGGCGGCATGGGCGGGATGGGCGGCATGGGCGGCATGATGTAGATCCGTCGCGCACCCCCGCGTCAGTCCGCTGGGGGGTGCGCGTTTTCCGGGACTCTGCGCACTAACGTTGAGTGCGTGTCGGGCTTCGTGGCCGGGCCTTCGGGCCCGGTCACGGCGCGTCCTGGCGCCTACGCCGTGTCCGACGTCCGGCGGACCGCTCGTTGATCTAGCGTGCCCCGGATGGACGGCCAGCCGTGACCGAGACCGGCGTCGTCGACGAGCTGCACCGCCCGGTCGTCGTGCCGCCGGAGCCCGTCACCGTGCCCCTGAGCCGGCGACTGCAATTCTGGCGCTCGCCCGCCGACCAGCCGGCATGGGCGCGCCCCACCCTCCTGCTGGTGGCGGCGCTGGCGGCACTCGCCTACAGCTGGCAGATCGGTTCGACGATCGAGATCTACTACGCCGCCGCCGTGCGCAGCATGGCGCAAAGCTGGCACAACTTCGTCTTCGCGTCGTTCGACCCGGCCGCCACGATCAGCGTCGACAAGTTGCCCGGGGCGATGTGGGTGCAGGCGTTGTCGGTCCGGCTCTTCGGCTTCCACGTGTGGTCGCTCATGTTGCCGCAGGCCGTGGAGGGCGCGCTCACGGTCCTCGTGCTCTACCACGCGGTGCGCCGTCTGGTCGGACCGCTGGGGGGAATGGCGGCCGCGGTGGTGCTGGCCGCGAGCCCGGCCACCATGACGCTGAACCGGGGCAACATCCCCGACAGCCTCATGATCCTCTTGCTGGTCCTCGCGGCCGACTCGACCGTGACTGCCGTCGTCGCCGGGCGTTGGCGCAGCGCGGTGATGGCAGCGGTCTGGGTCTCACTGGCCTTCCAGGCCAAGATGATCGAAGCCTGGCTGGTGCTGCCCGCGCTCGGGCTGGCCTACGCGGTCGCGGGGCGCGGCAGTATCGCGGCGCGGCTCGGCCGGCTGGCCGCGATGGGGGCGACCGTCGCCGTCATCTCGCTGTCGTACATGACCTTCGTCGCGCTCACGCCGGCGTCGCAGCGCCCGTACGCGGACGGCAGCACCACCAACTCCATCTACCACCAGGTCTTCGTCTACAACGGGTTCTCCCGGGTCGGGGAGTCGTCTCCCAACGAGGTGCTGAGCCAGACGCTCCACACCCCCTTGTTCACCGAGGCCCAACCGCCGCCCGCGTGGAATCGCCTGCTCATCGGGAGCTATGGCCGCGACACCGGCTGGCTGCTGCCGGCCGCGCTGGTCGCCGGCGGTGTCGTCCTGGTCGCGAGGTGGCGTCGGCCTCGCTCGGACCTGTTCCGCGCCGGCGCGTTGTTGTGGGGAACCTGGCTCGTCCTGTTCGGGGTCGTGTTCAGCATCAGCACGACGATGAATTCGTATTACGCCGGCGCCCTCTCACCGCCGATCGCCGGTCTCCTCGGCATCGGCGGCGCCTTGGCCTGGGAGCACCGGCGCGAGCGGGCTGCGTTGGCGGTGACCGCGGGCACCGTGCTCGTCACGGTGGGCTACGGGGTCTGGCTCCTCCCCGCCGACGGCACCGGACTCCCGCCCTGGCTCGCCACCGCCGCCGTGGTGCTGGGCCTGGCCGCGGTGGCGCTCCTGGCGTGGGCCGCGCTCGGCCGCCCCAGCGGCGGCGGCGGATCCAGGGGTGCCCCGAGCACGGTGGCCGCGGCATGCACGGGCGCCGCGCTCCTCCTCATTCCCGCCGTCGCGAGTGCCTCGGTGGTGGCCCAGTCGCTCGGTCCCTTCGACACGCCCTTCCAGCCCCAGTTCGTCACCACTGTCGTGCGCAACGTGTTCGCCCCCCAGCCCTCGCCCCCCGGCCTGGCCACGATCGAGTCCGTGCGCCGCGGCGCGCCCTACCTCATGGCCGCCCAGACCTCGGCCGTGGCCGCACCGTACATCTACGCCACCGGTGAGGAGGTGCTCCCCCTCGGTGGCTACACCGGCACCACCCCGTCCCCGTCGGCTGCCCGGACGCGCGCAATGATCGCCCAAGGACTTTTCCACCTGGTGCTGATCGCTTCACCAGGGGCGATCCCGAGCACCGAGTTGATCGCGGCGCGGTGCCTCGCTGTGCCGCCGAAGCGGGGGCAGCCCGCGGTGCTCATCAAGGTGAGCATCTACTACTGCCTCGGCTGACACGGCCGCGCCGGACACGGAGCCGACGGCCGGCAGACGGTGAGGGTCAGGCGGCGGGGCGGCGGCAGACGTACGCCAGCAGGTAACAGTCTTCGATGGCGTCGTAGAGCCCCCGCTTGGTGGCCAGCTCGGTCGCATCGAAGACCCCGCGGACAACCGACTCTCCGCCGTAGTTGATCCCCTGCGCCCGCTCGACGACGAAGCCGTTGTCCTCGAGCAGGGCGACCATCTCCTTGTGCGCGTACTCGTACTTGTGATCGGGATCGACGAACGCCTCCTGCTGCAGCCTCGTCAGCCTGCTGTTGGGCGTGTCGAGCGCGAGCACGCCACCCGGCCGGAGCACCCGGCGCACCTGCGCCAGGACGCGCTCGGCGTCGGCTTGCGTCACGTGCTCGATGCTCTGGCCGCTGTAGACGAGGTCGAAGGACGCCGACTCCAAGCCGCTCAGGTCAGTCATGGAGTGATAGCGGTAGGTCACGGGGCCGTTTGGCGTCTCGGCGGAGGTCGGTCGGCCCTCGTCCCGGTAGATCGCGTGCCGGTCCTCGCTCGGCAGGTCCACGACGACGAGCTCGTCGAAGCGGTAGGGATAGCCCATGAGGACGAGGCCACCGGAGGGGTCGCCGACGGCGGCGCCGCCGATGTCGAGGATGCGCCTCGCCGGGGGCAGGCTGCGGATGAACACGCCGCGTCCGTAGTGGAGGGATGGACCGAACTCGCTCATCGGAGCGGCGTGACTCCACTCCGCGGAGTCGA
Source organism: uncultured Acidimicrobiaceae bacterium (assembly GCA_963838835.1). Taxonomy (GTDB): domain Bacteria; phylum Actinomycetota; class Acidimicrobiia; order Acidimicrobiales; family RAAP-2; genus Bog-473. The sequence goes on along the minus strand of CAWITA010000023.1, from coordinate 596,389 downwards.
CCAGCCACTCGACCAGCTGGCGTGGGCTGAGCACGCCGCTCTCCAACTCCGCGACGTACGCGCCGTCGTCGCTGAGGTCGGGCTCCCGGCCGAAGAGCAGGTGGAAGATCCCGCGCAGGAACACCCGGCTCGGAAGGTCCTCGATGAGACCCGAGTCGGCGAAGGACGTGGGGCGGCGAGGGGCCGCAGTGGATGTCGCGTCGGCTGGCTGACCTCGGAGCCGCGACACTCCCCTCCGACAGGCCCGTTTCAGCCCGGCCAGCAGGGGAGGGGAGGACGCCACGCCGCGACTCAGACGAACGCGTGCACGACGGCGCGGTAGTGCTGACTGGGCGCCGACGGCGGGGGTGGCGGGGTGCCGGCGATCCGCCGCCCGATGCGCACGTTCAGCTCCGGCGGCGGCTCGGGCTGGGGCGCAGGAGGCCCGACGATCGTGCGGACCTCGGAGAAGCCGGCCGCACGGCACAAGTTGTGCAAGGCCTCGATCGTCGGTACGTACCAGTTCCCGAAGTCGGTGCGCAGCGAACTGCCGGCGTAGAACTGCATCAGCGCCTCGTGCTCGAGGCGTTCGAGGTGCAGGGCCTCCGTCTCGATCACCGCCACCTCCTTGGTGACGGCGCGCACCCGCTCGAGACACGTGAGCGGCTCCTTCATGTGGTACAGCACACCGAGGTAGAGGACGACGTCGAACTGCCCCAACTCGTCCAGGTCGACCGTTTGAAAATCGGCCACGACCGATTCGACCTGCGACCCGAGCGCGGCCTTGGCCAGGTCGAAGCCCCGCTTCCCCGGCAGGTCCGACCGCCAGAAATCGGTCTCGTCCCGCGACTGGTCGGGGAACGTCCCGCTCTGGATGCACTCGGCCCAATAGGCGCCTCGGGCTACGAAGTCGATACCCCAGGCGTAGTGGTCGAGCGCAACGACGCGGCTCGCACCGCTCTTCTCGCAGATGAAGGAGAACTTCCCGTCCCACGCACCGATGTCGAGGACGTTGCGCCCCGAGACGTCGGGAAGGATCTCGCCCATGGTCTCCTGGACGCCCTTGCCCTTGGTGACCACCCCGTCGCCGAGGTCGATGGTGTGATACCACTCGATCTCGTCGACCTGCACCTGCAATTCCGCCGGAGACGTCATATGGGGTTGGAGCGTAGCGAGGCTGTCGGCCCCTCCCCAGTAGCGTGGCCACGATGTCCCGTTCGCTCCCGCCCCAGGTGATCCCGCGTCCGCCCTCCTGGCGACTCGGGCCGCCCGCACCCTGGGCGGACGTCCTCCCGTCCGATCGCAGCGGCATCGGCATCGACCGGGTCCTCGGCGCCCTGGTCGCCGTGGGCCAGCACGGAGCGCCGCCCGATGACATCGGCTCGGACCAGGTCCTGGTGCCTGCGGTCGTGGTCAACGAGTCCAACGCGCCGGCGGTGCGCCGGGTCAACGCCGGCGTGCTGGCCGCCATGTTCGAGGAGCACGGCGAAACGCGCCTGATCCTGACGCGTCGTTCGTCGAGCATGCGGACACACCGGGGCGAGGTCAGCTTCCCGGGTGGGCGACTCGACGAGGGGGAGGACCCGGTCGCCGCGGCGCTGCGCGAGGCGTTCGAGGAGGTCGCCTTGGACCCGGCTCTGGTGGAGGTCGTCGGGTGGATGCACCCCGTGCTGACGATGGTGTCGGGGTCGCTGATCAGGCCGGTGCTGGCCACCGTCGCGGCGCGGCCCCACGTGGTGGCGAGCCCCGACGAGGTGGAGCGGGTGTTCGACGTGTCGTTGGCCGAGGTGGCCGATCCCGGGATCTTCCACGAGGAACGTTGGAGCATCCCGGGGCGCGTGATCCCCGGCAGCGACGACGATTCCTTCGCGGTGTGGTTCTTCGAGGTGGCGGGGGAGATCATCTGGGGCGCCACGGCGCGCATGGTCCACGAGCTGCTGAGCGTCGTGTTGACGGGGACGAACGGGTTCTAAAGGGCGCGCCGGCCCGGCGTGGTGCTACGGCGCGAAGGCGATCCGCAGCTCGCCGAGCGGTCCGAAGGCGACGTGCAGCTCGTCACCGGGAGCGACCGCCATCGGCGCGACCATGGAGCCCGCGATGATGCGGTGCCCCGGCTCGAGTGCGGCGCCGTGCGCGGCGAGAAAGGTCCGGACGAACGCCACCGTCGTAGCGGGGTCCTCCTCCAGATCGCCCTCCGCCACGACCGCGTCCGCCTTGGTGACTTTGACCCGTGTCGCCCAGGGATCCACGCCGGGAACCTCCGCACCGAAGACGACGCCGCGATGGCAGATGTTGCCGGCGAGGACGGGCTCGATGTCGTCGAAGGGCATGCCGAGGTCGACCAGCTCCAGCGCGGGCGCCAGCCCTCCCACCCCGCCGTCGTCGCCCACCCGGATGGCCAGCTCGACCTCGACGGCCGGCGCGCTCCAGCCGGCCAGGCTGACGGTGGAGCCACCGGGGGTCACCCCGCTCTCGAGGAGATAGCCGACGACGGGATCGGTCAGTCCCAAGTGCTGTTGGATGGCGGCGGTGTTGAAGCCGATCTTCCAGCCGACCTGCCGGGCGCCTGCGGCGAGCTCACGGTCCCGGCGACCCAGGAGCGCGTGCATGCCGCGGGCGACGCGTGCGGCGGGGTCCTGGTCGGGCATGCGGTGAGTCTCGCGCCGATGACGGCAGCCGGCTCAGAGATCGCTCGGGGGGTTGGACTCCTCGGAGTCCCCACCCCCACCTCCCCAGCCGCGACCGCGTCCTCCGCCGAAGGGACCGCCGCCGAAAGGGCCGCCCCGGCCGCCGAAGGGACCGCCGCGGCCTCCGAAGGGACCTCTGCCCCCACCCCCGCCACCCCGGGAGCGATAGCGCAGGATCGTCATGATGAAGCCGAACGCGATCACCACGAAGATGATCTCGGGCGGTGCCGTCGAATGGGCGGCGAGGAGGTGCAGTAATGCCACGCCCGCACGTTAGGCGTACCGGTCACGCCTTCCCTGGTCAGGTCCACCGAGTGCGCCGGGTCAGGCGGACGGCGGGTGCCGGGTCCGCCCGAAGACGAATTCGGGCGCGAGGACGTCTCGGGGAGAGCCTGAGGCGGAGCACCCACGGAGTAGGATGAAGGATCGTCGGCGCGTCGGCCCGGCGTTCGCAATTAAGTCGAAGAGACATGCCGGTGTGGTGCGTGGCCGTACCGGCCCCACGAATGCCGGAGGGCGAACAAATTGGCTGAGATCGAGATCGGCATCTTCAAATCGGGGCGGCAGGCCTACGGGTTCGACGACATCGCGATCGTCCCGAGCAGGCGGACTCGGGACCCCGAGGACGTGGACATCTCCTGGGAGATCGACGCCTACCGCTTCGACCTGCCCCTGCTCGGTGCGGCGATGGACGGGGTGATGAGCCCGCACACGGCCATCGAGTTGGGTCGCCTCGGCGGCCTGGGGGTCCTGAACCTGGAGGGCCTCTGGACCCGCTACGAGGACCCGACCCCGCTCTTCGACGAGATCCGCGAGCTCGACGACGACAAGGCCACGGCCCGCATGCAGCAGATGTACCAGGAGCCGATCGTCCCCGAGCTGGTGACGGCGCGCATCCGCCAGATGAAGGAGGCCGGCATCACGACGGCCGCCTCCGTGACGCCCCAGCGCACCGAAGCGCTCGCCCCCGCCATCTTGGCCGCCGAGCTGGACATGCTGGTGATCCAGGGCACCGTGGTCTCGGCCGAGCACGTGTCCAAGACTTCCGAACCGCTCAACCTCAAGCGCTTCATCCGAGAATTCGACATTCCGGTGATCGTGGGTGGCTGCGCGTCTTATCAGGCGGGACTGCACCTCATGCGCACCGGGGCCGTGGGCGTCCTGGTCGGGGTCGGCCCAGGCAACGCCTGCACCACCCGTGGTGTCCTCGGGTTGGGCGTCCCCCAGGCCACCGCCATCGCGGACGTGGCGGGCGCCCGCATGCGCCACCTCGACGAGACCGGTGTCTACGTGCACGTCATCGCGGACGGTGGGATGTCCAAGGGGGGCGACATCGCCAAGGCCATCGCCTGCGGCGCCGACGCGGTCATGCTCGGCTCGCCGCTGTCGTCGGCCGTTGAGGCGCCGGCGCGCGGGTTCCACTGGGGCATGGCCACCTTCCATCCGACATTGCCCCGCGGCGCCCGGGTGCGCACCTCGGTGCGTGGGTCGCTGCGCGAAATCCTCTTCGGTCCGGCCCACGAGAACGACGGCCGCATGAACCTCTTCGGCGCGCTCCGTACGGCCATGGCCACGTGCGGCTACGAAGCGGTGAAGGAATTCCAGAAGGCCGAGGTCATGGTCGCCCCGTCGCTGCAGACGGAGGGCAAGTTCTTCCAGCGCTCCCAGGGCGTCGGGATGGGCCATTGAGCCGAGTGCGCCCGCCCGGCACGAGCCAGTCTCGGTGACCGACACCGTCCTCGTCGTCGACTTCGGGGCCCAGTACGCCCGACTGATCGCCCGCCGGGTGCGCGAGGCGCATGTCTACTCGGAGATCGTCCGGGCGTCGATCACCGTGGAAGAGATCCGCGCCCGTGCTCCCAAGGGCATCATCTTGAGCGGCGGCCCCAAGTCCGTCTACGAGACGCCGGCGCCCACCATCGATCCCGGTATCTACGAGCTCGGGATCCCGATCCTGGGCCTCTGCTACGGCGCCCAGCTCATGGCGCTGCAACTGGGTGGGGTCGTGGCGCGCACCGGTGCGGGCGAGTACGGGCGGACCTCGTTGTCGTTGACGGCACCCTCGCCCCTCTGCCCCGACTGGCCGACGACCTCGACGGTGTGGATGAGCCACGGCGACGCGGTGACCGACGTGCCGGCGGGGTTCGTCGCGACGGCGAGCAGCCCCGGCGCGCCGGTCGCGGCCATGCACGACTCCGAGCGCCGGCTCTTCGGCTTGCAGTTCCACCCCGAGGTGGTGCACACCGAGCGAGGGAGCGAGGTCTTCGACCACTTCCTGATCGACGTGTGTGGCTGCCTGCCGGGGTGGACGCACGTGTCGATCATCGAGCAGCAGGTGGCCGCGGTGCGGGCCCAGGTGGGTGGCGACCGGGTGCTGTGCGCGCTCTCGGGTGGGGTCGACTCCGCCGTGGCGGCCGCACTGGTCCACAAGGCGGTGGGTGACCGCCTTACCTGTGTCTTCGTCGACACCGGTCTGATGCGGGCCGGGGAGGCGGACCAGGTCGAGGACACCTTCCGGCGCCAGTTCAAGGTCGACCTGGTCCACGTGAAGGCGGCCGACCGCTATTTCACGGCGCTGGCCGGGGTGACGGACCCCGAGCGCAAGCGCAAGATCATCGGCGAGCTGTTCATCAGGATCTTCGAGGAGGTGGCTCGAGACATGGGCGCCGGGGCCGCCGGTGGCGACGGCGACGGCGACGAAGGCGGCGAAGGCGAGCCGCCCCGGTTCCTCGTGCAGGGCACGCTGTACCCCGACGTGATCGAGTCCGGGAGTGACACGGCGGCCAACATCAAGTCGCACCACAACGTCGGCGGCCTGCCCGAAGACTTGGCCTTCGAGCTCGTCGAACCGCTGCGCCTGCTCTTCAAGGACGAGGTGCGCGCCGTGGGCGAGGAGCTCGGCCTGCCCCACGAGATCGTGTGGCGTCAACCCTTCCCCGGTCCGGGCTTGGCGGTGCGGATCATCGGTGAGGTGACACCCGAGCGGGCCGAGATGCTGCGCAACGCCGATGCGGTGGTGGTCGAGGAGATCCGCCGGGCCGGGTTGTACCGCGAGCTGTGGCAGAGCTTCGCCGTGTTGCCGGCCGTCCGCACCGTCGGCGTGATGGGCGACGGCCGCACCTACGCCTATCCCGTCGTCATCCGGGCCGTGACGAGTGACGACGCGATGACAGCGGACTGGGCCCGGCTACCCTACGACCTGGTCGAGCGCATCGCCTCCCGCATCATCAACGAAGTGGAGGGCGTGAACCGGGTGGCGCTCGACGTCACGTCGAAGCCGCCCGGGACCATCGAGTGGGAGTGATCGTGGCGCCGGAGAGCGGCGAACAGGCACACGGCGCGAAGGGCAGCGGACAGCTCTTCGACCCTTCCGACACCTCCGACGAGGGCGTGGGCGCGGCTGCGGCAGCGGCGGTGGCCGCCGTGACCGACGAGGACGGTACCGGATCCGGGGCGGCGGACACGACCGCACAGGGTGCCGACGACGGTCGCCGCCGGCGCCAGCGCTCGGCCGTCGCATCGGGAGCGTTCGCCGGCCGGCCCTCCGCTCTGGTCGACGACCTGACGCTGCCCCAGCGCGCCGCGGTGGAGCACCGGGGCGGACCGCTGTTGATCATCGCAGGCGCGGGCTCGGGCAAGACGCGCGTGCTGACGCGGCGCATCGCGCACCTCTTGGCGACGGGGGACGCGCCGCCTTGGGGCGTCCTCGCCATCACGTTCACCAACAAGGCGGCCGACGAGATGCGCAACCGCGTGGCCGACCTGGTCGGCCCCGCCGCCGAGAAGATGTGGGTCTCCACCTTCCACTCGGCCTGCCTGCGCATCCTGCGCATGAACGCCGACCGGCTGGGCTACCGCTCCAGTTTCACAGTCTACGACGACACAGACTCGCGCCGCCTCATCGAGATGATCACGACCGAACTCGGCTTCGACCAGAAGCGTCTGCCCTCGCGCGCCGTGCAGGCGGTCATCAGCCAGGCCAAGTCCGAGCTGGTGGACTTCGAGACGTTCCGCGAGGACGCGCGCAGCGGGCCCGACCCCTTCCGCAAGCGCATCGCCGACGTTTACGTGCAGTACCAGGAGCGCCTGTTGGCCGCGAATGCCCTCGACTTCGACGACCTCTTGATGGTCACGGCCAATCTGCTCCAGGCCTGCGACGACGTACGGGCGTCCTACCAGGAGCGCTTTCGTCACATCCTGGTGGACGAGTTCCAGGACACCAACCACGCCCAGAACGAGATCGTGAAGCTCCTGGGTCAGGCGCACGGCAACGTGTGCGTCGTCGGTGACTCCGACCAATCCGTCTACCGCTGGCGGGGCGCCGACATCCGCAACATCTTGGAGTTCGAGCGGGCCTTCCCGAATGTCACCACGATCATGCTGGAGCAGAACTTCCGTTCCACCCAGACGATCCTCGATGCGGCCAACGCCGTCATCGCCAACAACATCGGGCGCCAGCCCAAGGAGCTCTTCACCGTCGGCGACACGGGGGGACCGGTCAAGCGCTACCGGGCCGAGGACGAGCGCGACGAGGCGGCGTGGGTTTCGAGCGAGATCCTGCGCCTGCACGCGTCCGAGGGATTGACGTGGGGCGACTTCGCCGTCTTCTACCGCACCAACGCGCAGTCGCTGCCGCTGGAGACGTCGATGAAGTTCAGCGGCATCCCCTACAAGGTGGTGGGCGGGGCCAAGTTCTACGACCGCCGGGAGATCAAGGACATCCTGGCCTACATCCGGGTGCTCGCCAACCCCGACGACGAGGTCTCCGCCCGGCGCGTCGTCAATGTCCCCAAGCGCGGCATCGGCGACACGTCGGTGGCGCGCCTGGGCGCCTGGGCCCAGGTGGAGCGGGTGTCGTTCAGCGAGGCGATCGACCGTGCCGCCGAGGCCGGGCTGACGGGCAAGGCGCTGCGCGGCGCCGAGCGGTTGTCCAAGACGCTGGCCGAGCTGCGCCCGCTGGTGCAGACGATAAACCCCGCCGACTTCGTCCAGTTGGTAGCCGATCGCACCGGGTACCTGGCCGAGCTGGTGGCCGAGCACACCCACGAGGCGGACGGACGGATTGAGAACCTGGCCGAGTTGGCGACCCAGGCCGGCGACTTCGAGGACGTGACGGGATTCTTGGAAACCGTGGCGCTCGTGGCGGACTCCGACGAGCTCGACAGCGACGGCACCCGCGTCTCGTTGATGACGCTGCACACCGCCAAGGGCCTCGAGTATCCGGCCGTCTTCGTGGTCGGGCTGGAGGAGGGGATCTTCCCGCACTTCCGCTCCCTGGCCGAGCCGAGCGAGCTCGAGGAGGAACGCCGTCTGTTCTATGTCGGCATCACCCGGGCCCGCCAGCACCTGGCCATCTCCCACGCCTGGTCGCGCACGACCTGGGGCCGCACGCAGCCGGCCATGCCGAGCCGTTTCGTGACCGAGGTGCCGGCGCACCTGATCGACGACGTCGGGCTCGGGTCGCCTCGGCGCGGGACGGGTTACGACTCTTTGTCGGCCGAGGAGCACCTGCCCGGGGCCACCTTCGCCCCGCGGTCCCGCTGGCCGCCCGGTCGGCGGCTACCGGTGGGGGCGGCGGGGGAAGGGCCGGCGCCCGGGGCAGCACGGGCGCCGAGGACCTGGGGTTGGTGGCGGGCGACGAGGTGATGCACGACCACTGGGGCCACGGCGTCGTCGTGAGCGCCAAGGGCGAAGGGTCCCGGGCCCAAGCGACGGTCGACTTCGAGAGCGTGGGGAAGAAGAACCTGCTGTTGTCGGCCACGCCGCTACGCCGGGTCTGAGGGTTCGAGCCGGCGGCATCCGGCGGCCGTCGAACAGACGTATGCACATGCACGAATGGATATGCGACGTCCGGCCGCTCAGGTGGACGATTGTCGGCTGTATACGCGGACCATATACACCAATAGAGGCCAGTCGGCGCAGGGATCTCGACGCATAAATATGCGCATGACCTGCATAGGGTTCCCCTTGGCCTGGGCACGTGCCGCGAATGGCTCCTAGGCTGGCGGCGGTTGGGGGTTGGTAGGGACGGATCTCGACATGACGGGTTCTTCCAGTTCGGCAGTTGAGCGGCGACCGGCGGATTTCGGGAGCCGCATCAAGGCCCTCGGGCTGACCGCTCTCCTTGTTGTCGCCACGCTGGTAGTGGGATGGCTGGTCTGGAGCGTGATCGAGTGGAGCAAGGGCCGTACGGTCAGCTTCCACGTGACGGGGCTCCGTATCGTCAGACGCTCGGACGGGCGTCCAATCGGACTCGCCCGATCGATCGTGCGCAACGCGATCTGTTGCACGCTGCTCCTGGTCCCGACCATCGTGGCCTGCGCTCTGATCGGACTCGCCTTCACGCTCGGCGCTTCTCCTCCCGACCGATTGTTACGGAAGCCCCGCGCCGCGCCTTGGGACGTGCTGACCCGCACCGAAGTCGTCTATGGCGCGCCGCTGCGGCGGCGTGACCAGGCCTGGATGGTGCAGATCGCCGGAGACGGTCAGGCCGGCTGAGGGTCCATGTCGCCGAGTGTCCGGCGGGGGGCTTCGGCTCCCCCGCCGGCCTGTCTGGCGCCCCGCCTCGGGGTCTCCCTATCCTGGGAGCAGCATGAGACGTCCCTACAGGGTGGTCGTGGCCAAGCCCGGCCTCGACGGACACGACCGGGGGGCCAAGGTCATCGCGCGGGCGCTCCGCGACAGCGGCTTCGAGGTCGTCTACACCGGTCTGCACCAGACGCCCGAGCAGGTGGTGCAAGCGGTGATCCAGGAGGACGCCGACGCCATCGGACTCTCCTTGCTCTCGGGCGCCCACCTCACCCTGGTGCCCAAGGTGATCAAGTTGCTGGCGGACGCGGGCCGCGGGGACGTGCTCGTCATCGTGGGCGGAATCATCCCCGAGGCTGACATCCCCGTGCTCAAAGAGCAGGGCGTGGCCCAGGTCTTCACCCCGGGGGCACCCCTCGATTCCATCGGGTCGTGGCTGGGCGAGGCCCTCGACGCGCGGGAGGAGGCCCTCGAGGCCTGACCCTGCACTCGTCCCGTGGTTCGGGCAGCGCCCGCGCCCGCGGCCGTCCGGCCCCGGCCTGACGACAACGCAGCACTCAACATCGCGACACCGACCCCACCGACGAAGGAGACAGCACCCAAAGTGGACCTCTACGAGTACCAGGGCAAGCAGTACTTCGCCCGCTTCGGCATCCCGACCTCTCCTGGCGGGGTCGCCGACACGGTGGACGAGGCCGTGGCGCAAGCAGACGCCGCCGGTTACCCGGTGGTGGTCAAGGCGCAGGTCAAGGTCGGCGGCAGGGGCAAGGCGGGAGGGGTGAAGCTTGCGGCCGACGCCGACGAGGTGCGCCTGCACGCCGGCAACATCCTCGGGCTCGACATCAAGGGCCACATCGTCAAGCGACTCTGGGTGGAACACGCGTCGGACATCGCCAAGGAGTACTACGCCAGCTTCACGCTCGATCGGCCGGCCAAGCTCCATCTCGGCATGCTCTCGGCCGAGGGCGGTGTCGAGATCGAGGAGGTGGCCGAGACCAACCCCGACGCGATCGCCAAGCTTCACGTCGACCCCGTTGCGGGGTTGTCCGAGGAGACGGCCCGTGAGTGGGTCGACCGGGCCAACCTCGACCCCGAGGCCCGGGAGCAGGCGGCGACGCTGTTGGTGCGCCTGTACCACTGCTACGTCGAGGGCGACTGCGACCTGGCCGAGATCAACCCGCTCATCCTTACCCCCGAGGGCAAGGTCCACGCGTTGGACGCCAAGGTCACCCTCGACGAGAACGCGTCCTTCCGGCATCCCGAGTGGGAGGAGTACGAGGACGACTCCGATGTCGATCCGCGGGAGAAGATGGCCAAGGAGAAGGGGCTCAATTACATCGGGTTGTCCGGCTCCGTGGGCATCATCGCCAACGGGGCGGGACTCGCCATGAGCACGCTCGACGTGGTGACCCAGGTTGGCGGGCAGGCGGCCAACTTCCTCGACATCGGGGGCGGGGCCAACGCCGACGTGATGGCCGCCGCGCTCGAGGTGATCAATGCCGACCCGGCGGTCAAGAGCATCTTCGTCAACATCTTCGGCGGCATCACGCGTGTCGACGAGGTGGCGAAGGGAATCATCGAGGCCATTGGCCGGGTGAAGCTGAGCTCGCCGGTGGTCATGCGCCTCGACGGCACGAACGCCGTGGAGGGCCGCGCGCTGCTGGCGGACCATCTGTCGGACACGCTCATCGCCGAGCCCACCATGCTCGACGCCGCCCGCCACGCCGTCGCCCTGGCCAAGGGCTAGGGGCCCGGGCCGACCACAACCCAGACCGACACGCCGAGCAGATCCCCGAGAGGAAAGAGAACGTGAGCATCTTCGTCGACGAGACCACCAAGGTCGTGATCCAGGGCATCAGCCCGACCAGCCAGGGCCTCTTCCACGGCCTGCGCAACAAGGCATACGGCACCAAGATCGTGGGGGGCACCAACCCCAAGCGCGGCGGCGAGGAGATCGAGGGCATCCCGGTCTTCGCGTCCATGGCCGAGGCGGTGAAGGAGACCGGCGCCACGGCGTCGTTCATCTCGGTGCCGCCGCGGGGCGCGGCCGACGCCATCATCGAGGCAGCGGCGGCCGGGATCGATTTCATCGTGTGCATCACCGAGGGCATCCCGGCCCAGGACGAGGCCGTGGCCTACAACCGCCTGGTCCAAGAGTTCCCCGGCACCCGTCTCTTGGGTCCCAACTGTCCCGGGGTCATCAGCCCCGGGAAGTGCAACATCGGCATCACCTCGGGCGACATAGCGCTGGCGGGAGGTCCAGTGGGCATCGTCTCGCGATCGGGCACGCTCACCTACCAGGCCCTCCACGAGCTCTCACAGCAGGGCGTCGGTCAGACGACCTGTGTCGGCATTGGGGGCGACCCGGTCCCCGGGACAAACTTCATCGACTGCCTGGCCGCGTTCGAGGCCGACCCCGACACCAAGGCCGTCATGATGATCGGCGAGATCGGTGGCTCCGAGGAGGAGCGCGCCGCCGACTTCATCGCCGCGTCGATGACCAAGCCCGTGGCTGCCTATATCGCCGGCGTCACCGCGCCCCCCGGTCGCAAGATGGGTCATGCTGGCGCCATCATCTCGGGCTCCCAGGGCACGGCGCAGGCCAAGATGGAAGCGCTGTCGGCCGCCGGCGTGGCGGTGGCGCAGAACCCGACCGAGTGCGGGGAGAAGATGGTGGCCATCGTGCGGGGGCTCGCCTGAACCACTCGCACGATGGCCGCGGCGGTCCGTCCTAGACGACGACCGATTCCGCAGGCGAGGACAGGACGGGTGCGCTGCCGTCGGTGTCGCCACCGAGCGCCCCTCTTGACTGTTTCACCGCGATCACGATGCCGGTGGCCAGAAGCCAGATCGGCAGGCCGAAGAGGAGGGCAAAGAAACTGACGGGGCCGGCCGCGCCAACCACGGCCACCAGGATTGAGTACCACCCGAGAGACTTGGGCAGAGCTGCTGCGCCGCGGTTGAGCAGGATGGCGAGGCCGGTGGAGAGGGTCATGAAGACCAGGCCGGCGAGGAAGAGTATCTCGTTGTTGGCGGAGTAGAAGTTGACGAGGTGCGCCACCGCGAACTGGTGGTTGTGCGACGCCAGGATGAGCGTGATCTCGAAGCTGCCCGCCACGATGATCCCCGCCACGAGCAAGATCCCCGACGCGAAAACCAGGTTGGGCCACAGCCGCTGACCGCCCGTTTGGACCAGCACGGCGCGGAGTTGAGTCAGGTACACCAAGAGGAGGAACAGGCCCAAGCCGACGAGCCATACGGTGAGCCACTGCTGGTTCACGTGGGTGTTGTACCAGTGCGCCACCGAGATGCCCGACGCGTTCTCTCCCGGCGAACCGCTCGAGAGCGGTCCGAACGAGACGAAAATCAACGCTGCGGCCACCAAGCCGATCAACCACAGCCAGCGGTTCAGGCTCGAATCCTTCATATGAATCCCTCCCTTTTGTCCATTCGTGGGACGTCAAGGAGCGCAGACAAGCGTGACCCCCTGGAGGCGCTCGCCCGCACGCTCCGCGGTTGATTCTTGTCTGTTTCGGTTTCGGTGGCGAGGGCGTTAGTACCGATGCCGAAGTGGGGGCTAACACCCCCGCCCGACCAAAGGTGATCGACCGGCCAGGCTCGGTGACGCCGAAAGCCCAATCACTGAGGCTCAGGGCGTTGTCCGACCGAGGGGACCGGAGGAGCCGGTCCGACCCGGAGATGCTCAGGCGATAGGTAGGTGCGCTCGGGCAGCCCGGTTCTGGCGACGACTTCGCTGCACCAGCAGTCCAGCGAAACCCACCAGGGCGAGGCCGCCCATGGTGATCGGCAGTCCTTCCGACAGGGCGGGCAGCGGGTCAACCGTGTTGGGGATCGGCTGGCCGTAGCCGAAGGGGTCGAAGTCGCTCTGCTCGGTGCCCGAGAGGGAGGCGGCAAAGATACTCCCCTCGAAGGCCCCGCCGTTCGCCAGGGTGACCGCCGCGGCGGGTGCGACCACGGAGCCCTGCCAGGCCCCGATGGTCAGTGCGTAGCCCGTCGTAAAGACGCTCGGAGCGAAGTTCCAGACCGTGTTGTCGCGTTCTTGACCCATTGCAGAGGTGTTGTCGCCGGCGCCGGGCTGGCTGCCGCAGTTGCCGCTGGTCCAGTTGGTCGGCGTGGGGGTGGTGTTCGGGCACCCGTAGTAGATGCCCGCGCTGATCCCCGACAGGTTCAGCGATGTCGAGTGATCGGTCGAGATCTGCACCTGGACGAGGTTGGTGGAGCCGGCCGGGACGCTGAAGTCGAGCCGTTCTGCCGCGGCCAGCTGGTCGGCGGTCACGGTGAAGACGTTCACGCTTCCCGTGCCCCAGAAGCCGAGGACCTGGGTGTCAGGCGACGAGAAGCCGACGCCGGCGACCGTCCCGGTCGTGGTGCTCGCATTGGGCCCGTAGTTGTTCGAGCAAGTGGTGAGCGCCGAGCCGATGGAGGAGAAGCTGAAGGGCAGGGTACTGGCGCCGCCGTCAACGGTCTCGGTCGCGCCCGTTTGGTTCAAGAACACCGGTCCACCGGCAGTGCCCGCGATCACGGCACTGCCCTTCTGGACGACGAGCTGGCCGGTCTCGCTCCCACCCACCAGGGTCGTGAGTTGGCTCGCCGAGGGACTGATGCTCTGGGCGGTCGTCCAGCCGCTGCTTGTATTGAGGGTACCGCCGTAGGCGACCGAGCCACTGGCGTCGGAGCCTGAACGAGACGCGTTCCCGGTGGTGAATTCGCTGAACTGGTAGTTGTTGCCGTCGGTACCGCTGATCACCAGCGTGCCGCAGTTCAGGGAGGCCGGATTGCTGGCTCCGGCAACGGCCGCCGGCAGGATCGCGGCGGCGAAGGACACGGAGGACAGGGACAGGGCGCCCGTCAGACCGACCCCCGCCAGGCGCAGGACGCGACCGGCCCGGCTTTGCTGGCGCGGGCGATCGCAGCGAACCATGGGGGAATCCTGACCGCGCCGGGTTCGCGTTGCGCGAAGGTCTTGTGACGGGCGGATTAACTCTGCGCGGCAACCCGGGCAGGCTGCGCACCCCCATCGGCGAAGCTCCGAGGGGCGTGGATGGCCGAGCAGCCGTCTGCGCCCAAAATCACTCCCAGCAAGCCCCGACCATTTCGAAGCGCGTCGGCTCCCGGTTACCCAAACTGTTTTCGAAGTGGTTAGCGGGTGCCCGCTGTCCGCCGCTTGCGCCTCTGCTGCCGGTCCAGGAGGACCGCGCCAGCGAGAAGGGCGAACCCGATCCCGGGAAGGAGGACCGCCATGGACACTTCCGGGGTCTGCGCCCCAAGCGGGATCGGCTGCCACGCCGGCTGGCTGTTGTTGGTCTTGTTGAGCGTCAGGCTCGCGACCGAGTCAGGGCCGGTGGCGACGTGACCCATGTCCAAAACGATGTTGCTGCCACTGCCGAGAGTCGTCCACACGTACGTGTTCCCCGAAGGGTTGCAAGTCGTGGAGGAGGACGTCGCGGTATCGGTCGGGGAGAAGGTCGGTTCGATTTCGTTTCCCGGGTCGCTCGAACCCCAAAGTGCGCAGGCAGAAGCGGTTCCAGCCGTCGGGTTGACGCCGTACATGACGTACACGGAATGGGAACGGTCGAAGACGATGCTCGTTCCCGCCGCGTTCCAGTCTGGATACTCGTCAATCTGGCCGCTGGAGATACCAGACTCGCTCGACAGGTCGCGCTCGGTGAACGCAGAGGTCAGGCTGACCAGGTGGATGTGGTTGTCCGTGCCCACGTAAAGGATTTGGCTCGGGTCGGCGGGGTCGATCTCGGGTCGGCTGGCCGCTCCGCTGACGGAGTCCGGCAGCAGGGGAGCCACTATTGTCGGAACAAGCGTCGGCGTGCCGGTGGCGATGGGGCTCTGGACATAGAGTGCGCAGGACGTCGTGCCCGAATTGCAGCGAATGAACGCCAACTCACTCCCGTCTGCTGAGACGGTCGGCGCATAGTCGTTACTAGAGCCTGGCGACGTGAGCTGGACGGCTCCGTCGGTTTGGGTACCAGGGGAGCCAGAAATCGTTGCTGGGTACGGCACCTGGTAGATGGCGAAACTACCGCTCGCGCGATTGCTCGAGAAGTAGAGCGTTGTCCCCTGTGCGGAGAAGTAGGGCATTGAATCGATGCTCCCCGCGGTGGACTGGGTGTAATTCGGGGACGTCCCGCCGGGGCACGTGTACGTGGGCGGAGGGCTCCCGGCTGGGTTCACGCTGTAGATCGCCTGCCCGATGGTTGGGCCGCAGATGGAGGCAAAGGCGACGTTCCCGTTTGTGGCACCCGTGAAGGTGGCCCCGGCGGGCGAGGGAGCCCAAATACCTGCCGTGACGAGCAGGACACCCATCACCAATAGCGCACGTGTGCCCGCCGGCATAGCTCTGAGGTCGGCCAAGGGCGAACTGGCTATTTTCACCCACCCTCCCTCGCCGTACGGTTGCCCCCGCGTGACCAGCCGACCCTGGGCGCATGACTCAGCGCTGTCTGGAGAACCTCTTCGTTGATTCTCAAAGAATCCAGCGGTTCGATCAACCGACGTTGGGCGGATAAGTTCTGCCGTCACCAATAGTTCATCTTCCGTTCGCGTCCTGTTCGTACTCGTCATCCGGCGCAGTGACGAACCTGCTGGCCCGGCGACGTCCCGGTGTGATGCAGATGCCTCGGACGGCCTCTCACGGAGCGGACAAACAGGAAGCAACCGAGGACTTTGATCTGTGGGAGGTTCCGTGAGCCGGTCGTGATCGCCGGGTGGATGGGTCAGGCTCGAACTGCTTGAAAGCGAGAGCGCGAGGAGCGAGCCATCCCTGTCCGCTCTCAACGTGGGGCGCCCGTCAGACGCGGACACCTTTAGGCGACGAAATGCGCGGAGAAATTGGACCTATGCCGGGGATGGGGGCCCAAGCGAGCACCGCTTTCCCCTGATGGCAACGATCCGCCCTGCTGAGCGGACACTTCGTTAGCTTTGTCCCGTGGATTCTGGGCTTTCGGGCGGGGGACCGAACCTCGGAGCAACGGGCGGGCGCCGAAGCAATCGCGCTACGGCGGCGCCGGTCCGGCTGGCCGAGCTGGAGCAGCACCAGCGCCGGTTGGCTATCCTCCGCTCTGGCGCCATCATCACCCTCTCCGCAATTTTCATCCTCGGCGTGTTCTTCGTGCTCCCGATTGGCCGCGAGTCGGGATTGCGGGCCCTCCTCCGCCTCGGCGCCGACATCGCGCTGGTAGGTGCGGTGTTCGCCTGGCAGATTCGCCGCATCGCCGTCGCACAGCTCCCGGAACTGCGGGCCGTCGAGGCGCTCGGCATCGTGGTCGTCCTGTTCCTTGTCGCTTTCTCGGCCATCTACTTGGCGATGTCCCATAGTGCGGCATCCACCTTCAGCCAACCCCTCGACCACGTCAAGGCGTTGTATTTCACCATCACCATCTTCTCGACGGTCGGGTTCGGCGATATCACCCCAAGGACGGACACGGCGCGCCTCGTTGTTTCGGCACAGATGCTGCTCGACCTCGCCATCATTGGAGTGGTGGTGCGCCTGATCTTGAACGCCGCGAAGAGTAGGATCGCGCCCGCCGCGGGATCATCCGTCTGAGTTGTTCCGGAACTAGGGAAACGAGGACGAATCGGGCAATCCGAGGTCCTGGCGGACTTGGTTGTCCGCAGTTTGCGCCGAGGCCGTCCGATCGTGGAACTGGGACAGCCAGGGACCTACTCCAGTGGGTTCGACGATGCTGAACGACTGCAAAAAACTCATGAGAGCTTTCATCTGCGCGTGGTCGCTCGCGATCGCGTTCTGCATCGAGGCGGGCCATTGGATGAAGTGGAGCTGGAAGTCGTACACGTTCAGGGCGGATCCATAGGCAGTGATCACCGGCCCCAACTGGGTCGTCGTCGGTGCGCTACCCGCGCCGACGATTGCCTTGCTCGTCACCGTATTGGCATGTTGGAGACCGTCGGCGTAGCCGTCGTACTGTGCGAGCTCCGCTGCGCTAATCGCTACCACGACGTGGGTATGAAGGGCAGGATGTGACGCAGGCCGCGTCACGGCAGTCGTCGGCGACGGGTCACCCGAACCCGTGTTCCCAGTGGCGACGAGCCGGATGCCCGCAATGATGAGGAAGACAACCACTACGGCGCCTAGGCCCAGAAGCGCCTCATTGAACCGGGGGTGTGACCGCAAGCGAACGAGGGGATGATCGCGCTCGGGCGCGGGTCGATGGATCGAAGAATGACGTCGTTAAGTCAGGTGTGTCTTCGGGATCCTCGGGTGTTGGCTCAAACTTGGCGTGACGAGGCTGTCCCACCAAGACCGGTTGTGTGTCCCCGATGCTCTGGACCGGGGACGGGCGGGTAGGTGGCTCCGGTTCCTCGCGAGCGGGCGCGGCTGCAGGCGTCGTAGGAGGTGACACCGTCGACGCCGCCACTGAGGGTGAAACCGCGGCAACGGGAGCCATGGGCGTCGATACCGCCACTTCGCGCGCGGGTGAACGTGCGGCCACTGGAGCGGTGGACGTCGGTGCTGCCGCTTCGGGCGCGCGTGGACCCGCTGCCACGGGAGACGTCCGCCAATCCCACGTCCGGATCGTCTGCAGCAGCGCGTCCAAGCGCTCGTCTACGGACGCTCCGTTAAGGACCTCTCGCGACTCATCGATGGAGTCCGGTGGTTCGACGTCTGGCACCCTGTGCGTCCCATTCGTGGTTACCTCGATGGGGTTCGATGGTTCGGCGTCGGTCACGTTGTGTGTCCCGTTCGTGCTCACCTCAAGGGTCCCATAGGTCGTGCATCAAGGAGGGGCTGCCCTGCTCGCGATTGATGATCCGGCTACGGCGACACCATGAGGATGGCCGGACGCGTTCTCGATTCAAACCTGTGCCAGCCACTTGCGCCAATCTAGTGCCACCGATGTACCGCGAAATCCGGATTCACCTGAAGTTTGGGCGGCGGTTACTTGTGTGTCATTCGCGCCATGGGATCCAGGCCTGGATCGAGGGGCATGAGGCGCGAGCGTGATGAACGGATTAACCATCTAGAGGTTCCGCAACGCCAGGCAATTGTTCCGACCAGAGTTTGCCATTGGGTAGAGTCCTCGGCGGTGCAGCCGGTCGCGATGGGTGAGGTTGAGGCCGAGATGCGACTCGACGCCAGCATCTCCGGGTTTGCTGACCGAGTGCCCCTGCTATCCGCCCGTAGGCTTGTGTCGCGGGGGCAGCGTAACTTCCTTCTTGGACTGTTGATCGTCATCGTCATCGGATTGGTAGCTCGATACTCGCTTCACGTTGACTGCGATCGTTGCCGTCCTCACCCTGCTCTACCTCACCGCCGTCGTCTACCGCGCCTTCCTCTTCACGCGGTCCTCGATGACGAATGCTCTTGAGATCGTGACCGACGAGGAAGCCCTCAGCGTCCCGGAAGCCGAGTTGCCCTCCTACACGATCCTTCTTCCGGTGTACAACGAGGCCTCGGTCATCATCAAGCTGATCGAGAATCTTGCTCAGGTGGACTACCCGGCCGATCGCCTCGAGGTGCTCCTCCTGGTCGAGGAGGACGACGAGGAGACATTGGGCGCACTGCGCGCCGCTCATCCTCCTCCGCAATTCAAGCTGGTGGTGATCCCTCCCGCCGAACCCCGCACCAAGCCCAAGGCGCTGAACTTTGGTCTCACGCTGGCACGAGGGGACATCGTGGCCGTTTACGACGCCGAGGACCGGCCCGACGTCCTCCAGCTTCGTCGAGCGGCCCTCGCGCTGCGTCGGCATGGCCCCGAAGTGGCATGCGTGCAGGCACAGCTGTCGTACCGCAATGCAACTCAGAACATCATCACCAGGTGGTTCACCGTTGAGTACGCCATGTGGTTCTCCTTCTTCCTTCCCGGCCTGGTGACGTTGGACGCACCGATTCCGCTTGGCGGGACGTCGAACCACTTCCGACGGAGCGCCCTGCGTGCTCTCGGAGGATGGGACCCCTACAACGTCACGGAGGACTGCGATCTGGGGGTCCGGATGTTCCGCGAGCACTATCAGATAAAAGTGCTCGAATCGACCACACTGGAGGAAGCGAACAGCGATTTCGTGAACTGGGTCAAGCAACGCTCCCGTTGGTACAAGGGGTATCTGCAAACGTTCCTCATCCACGTCCGTTCTCCTCGTCGGCTCAAGAACGAGATCGGCCTCAAGGGCGTCGGTCACCTATGGGTCTTCGTAGGGGGCACCCCGATCCTCGCCGTCGCCAATCCCTTCTTCTGGATCATGACCCTCCTGTGGTTCGTCGCCCAACCGTTGTTCGTGAAGGAGATCTTCCCGGCTCCCGTGTACTACGTGGGCTTGGTCCTGTGGGTCTTCGGGAACTTCGTCCTGTGGTACCTGACTGTCCTTACGGCGCGTCACACCAGACCAGAGGGTCTGGTACTAGCAGCCATGCTGGTGCCCATCTATTGGGTCATGATGTCCATCGCCGCCGTGAAGGCGATGTGGCAACTGGTGGTGATCCCGTCCTTCTGGGAAAAGACGACCCATGGCCTCGACACCGACACCGACAGCGACACCGACAGCAACACCGGCTCGGGTCCACCTGAAGGACTTCGCCTGGTGTCGTGAGGTGATCAAGGTGCATCCCGATGGCGGTTCGGTGGGCTCCCGTGCAACCCGAAAGCGTCTTTGACGTTTGCGAATGAGGCAGTACCGGGTGCAGAGGCCTGACTCCGGCGGAACGAGAGAAGAAAAAAGGGGCCTAAAGGACGCTCAGAGCGGGGCACCGTAAAAGCCGCGGCTCCGGTGGCCGAGCGCCTGACTCCTTCTAACGCGAACTTGGGGCGATCGAGAGGTTATTTCTCCATGGCACGATGAGTTATTGCTTGTGGGCGCCAACCTAAGGTCGTGAAGATGGCCTCTGATGAGCCAGACTTTCACCCCCGTGGTCGACGCGCAGTGCGGCTTCAAGGCGATCCCCAGGAGACTGGCCCGTCATCTGATCTCGAGGTTCGGGGACAATGAGCGAACGTTCCTCGACCGGCCCGGCCGATCGTTCATTCCACAACCCCCCCAGGATGATGCGTCACGATGACCACTCCTACGATGGCCGAGTACCCGCAGCCGGTGGCCACGGCCGGACTCCTGGAGCCATGGCGCGGGACGGAGTTCGCACGGTCCTCGGTGCACGAGCTGGCGGCAGTCGCCGGGGAAGCCGACATTCGGCGGGTCCACTTCATTTCCTGGCGTGACCTGGGCGATCCCGAGGCCGGGGGCTCAGAGCTGCACGCCCACATGGTCGCCTCGCGCTGGGCTGCGGCCGGGATCGACGTCACGTTGCGCACATCTGCGGTCCGCGGCGCCCCGCAGTCCATTACGCGCAACGGTTACCGGGTGGTGCGGCGCGCCGGACGCTACACCGTCTTCCCCGGGACGGCCTGGGAGGGCGTCCGAATGGGCCACCGTCCCGGAGACGCACTCGTCGAGATCTGGAACGGCATGCCCTTCTTTTCACCGCTGTGGTATCGCGGTCCGCGTGTGGTCTTCCTGCATCATGTCCATGCCGAGATGTGGGGCATGGTCCTGCCCCCGGCCCTGGCCCGCGGCGGCGATGCCGTGGAGCGCCGACTGGCCCCACGCCTCTACCGCACGAGCCGCGTGGTCACGCTCTCGGAGTCTTCGCGCACCGAGATCGTCGAGATGCTCGGGCTACCCCGGGACCGTGTCACCGTTGCGCCGCCCGGCGTCGACGCGCGCTACACGCCGGGCGGCCAGCGCTCGGGCCCGCCGCTGGTGGTAGCCGTGGGACGGCTGGTGCCGGTCAAGCGCTTCGACATCTTGCTGCGTGTTCTGGCGCAGGCGAAGCGCTCGGTGCCCGACCTGCAGGCAGTGATCATCGGCGAAGGCAGCGAGCGGTCGGCACTCGAGGCGCTCCGAGCCCAGCTTGGAGTGGCCGACTGGGTAAACATGCCGGGTCGGGTTCGTGACGACGACCTCGTATCGTGGTACCGGCGAGCTTGGGTGGTGGCGAGCACGTCACAGCGCGAAGGTTGGGGGATGTCGCTCACCGAGGCGGCAGCCTGCGGTACGCCGACGGTCGCCTCCGCGATCGCCGGGCACACGGACGCTGTTCTCGACGGCAAGTCAGGCCTCTTGGTGGATTGCCGCACGCCGGAAGGGGTGGGGGACTTCGCAGAAGCGCTGGCACACGTACTCACTGACGACACGCTGCGTGGCCGCCTCTCGCAGGGGGCGTTGGTCCGCGCTGGATGGTTCACCTGGGACGCCACGGCCCGTCGGGCTCTCGAGGCTCTGGCCGAGGTGGCGACCCGGCAAACCTGAGCGGCGGCATGGCGGCAATCGTTGGGCTACCCGTCGTTCCAGCTTCAGACAAGGCAGAGCGGGCTCTTGGTTCGCTAGGGCCTACCTGTCGGCGAAGCAACCCAGTGACAAGGTGCAAGGTTCGCGGAGCGAGTGTTGCGCCTAGGCAACATCACCGTCTTGCAAGCTCGGGACGAGGTGATCGCGAAGGTACCGGTCGCTGCGGTTGAGGGTATCTTCGGCGAACCAACTTCTTCATAGTCTTCACACTCTTACGGTTTAAAACGATATGCCACGTCTCGCCATCTGACATGGTCACCTTGACGAGTCTCATTCTGCCTCCGAGGTAGTGGCACTTCATTTTTGTCATGGCGGCGTAGTTCAATACCTGCCGAGGCTGAATGTGAGGATCATCCCGATCCTTATAGAACAGTAAGCGGCGATCGGTCATCGTGAGATGACCCATGGTGAGTTGGAGAGCGTCAGCGAATCGATAGTGGAGAGTGTCGTCGTGCATCTCCAGATTCTGCTCGGCGGGGTCGCTCTATCTACAGGCGCACTCGATCATTTCGCAAAGATTTTCCGCGCAGGTCGCGAAGTTCACCTGCTGTTGTCGCCCCCGCCGCGGGCCGCTGACCTGCAGCGGCGACTCTCCAGTTGGGGGCCGGCCATGAGCTCCAACGCGGGGCCAGCCGCCTCGCCCTACCTATATCCTTGGCAGACTTGTCGGATCTCGCGATCGCGGGCGATCAAGTGGTCCGCGATCATCTCGACTACGTCACCTGATTGGAATGACGGAGTACTTGGAAAAGACGGAAATCGGGACACGCCGATGTGGACTGTGCTGTGAACTGGTGCACCATCTTGGTGAACCCGGCTCCAGTACTCCACAAACTGGGGTACATGATGTTCACTGCGCCGGGCTCTATTGAGGTTGGGTCGGGTACCAGGATGTAACGGGTGTTAAAGGTGATCGGGTCGGCCAGGACGCGTCGGAAGTTCCGGTCGTTCGGAATTACGAAGAGCTTAGGCTGGCTACTCGTTACAATCATCTGTGCAACGCAGCCAGAGGCGTCGCCATTGTCGACGAGCACGTCTCCGTCAGGGAGGTGGCGGCCTTCGAAGTAGCCCCCCATTGCGAGGGCGAATGGATACACTTCGCGGTGGTTGGCCTCCAGGCGGGGGTTGAAGATAAAGCCGATTTGCTGGGATTCCTCAACGCCAATCTGAGGATTCAACATGCCTGACCCGGTGGATACGGTGGTCGGGATCATGATTGCCAGAACAAGGAAGAGCGCAGCCAGTACGCCGAGAGCCCTCACGTGAGTGCGCGATGACCAGGTTCGGACGGGGACGGTACCGGGAGCTCGGCGAGGCGTCTGTAGTGCTGCTACCAGAGACCCGAGGAGCATGATGCCGAGCGGAAGGACAGCGATCCAGTACCGAAGAGCACTGTCGATGGCGTTGCTCAGGTACGAAATCATATCGAAGCCTAAAGCGCCTCCGAGCACGGCCACAGGCGCCAAGATCCGAGGATCCTTCTTTTTGAAGGCCACGACAACCGCGACCACGAGCAGGATGGGCAGGAAGGGCGCCAGCGCGTAGATGGCGTGGACCTCATAGAGGACACGGTCGTGCAGAGAGCTGTGACTCTGAAGCCGTTGATGTGCAAGGCGCACGGAAAGAGCCCCTCCATCCAAGAACTGTCCGATGATCACGTAGCTGACAACGGCCCAACCCACGGCGGCGGTGAGAGCGGGGACGCCGAAGATCGCCAAATCCGATAGCCCCGTTCTGAGGCGGGACGCTTGGCGTCCCTCAGCTCGCCAAAAGCTGACGACTCCCACAGCAAGTCCTCCCAGAAGCGCGGCTAAGGCAGCTTCGTTGCGAGTCAAATAGCAGAAACCGAGCGCCACGGCGCTGTAGGCCAGGGAACGAAGATCCCGATTGCGCATCCATCGCAACAAATAGCGCGTGGAGCTGATCAGAGTGAAGAGATAAAGAGCCTCACTCATCCCGTTGCCGCCGTAATACAGAATCATGGGATTTAGGGCGAAGAACGCGGTGAGGACGATTCGAGGTGCGCGGCTCACACCCCACTCCCGCAGTGCGGCGTACATTTGGAAGACCGCGCCAGCCATTGCGAGCGCACTGACCAGACTTCCGGCCATGTCATTACGCGAAAGAGCCGGCCAGAGATGGTTCCCGAGTAAGGCCACCATGTCGCCAATGGACTGGAGTGGCTCCCAGACGAATCCGACCGCGGCCAGGTGAGGGTCGTCGGAATAGAGGACGTAAAACCCATTGGCCATCCGAGAGACAGCGTCGGGTGGATAGGCGCGGTACTTGAAATCCAGCAGTAAGGCGACGACCAAGTAGATACTGAACGCGAGGAAGAAGACGATGCGCCCTTCACTGATGATGCGGTAAAACGCCGACCGCCGATCGCCTGGAGCGTTCAGGCGCTTCTTGGGAGATCGGGGGATGGGGGGCACCTCGTTGCGAGTCTCGACCAGACGCACGACGCCGTCATCCTCTTCAATCAGAGTAGAATCGACCGTGTGTTCCATTACCTCGCCCCGCCTTGGGTCAAGGTCATGGTCTCTACGCGGCCACCGTGCGCGTGAAGACGGCATCGACGCAATCACTGGGCTCCGTCGGGAGTACGAGGTATTGGTTGCCATATCTCACGACCGACTCCATATTCAGGTCGGGCCTGATCGTGAGGCACGACATAGTCGGGTCGTCCGTGGGTATCCGGCGACCTGGCCGACAGGCGACACTCTCTGATCGAAGCTGGTCACAGCAAGGACGCTCCGTTCACACGCCGGTTTTGCGCGAGTGATCAGAGTCGACAGGGCGTGACCTTGATTGCCGTTTCGGCCGGGTGCCGATTCACTCGGGTTTTCATATGGATTGACGTCGATGCTGAAGTGGACGGCCGTCGACGTCGGGTTCACGTTGAGGCCGCACTCTGGTTGTGAGGAGCGAACCAAAAGACCTCATGAGAGCGCAGCGGTACGCCGACGTGTGAAGAAGGCGCACCGGCCGGAAGAGCGGCGGCAACGGGCAGGGGTACCAATGCGGCGTTCGCTGTCGAGCCGTGTTGCGTCCCCTGGTGGAGGGTGACCGAGAGCACTACGAGGAGCAGCGAGATGGCTAGGGTTACCGGCGTCCGCCGGATCCCGAAGATCCTGGCTACCCTTCTCGCCATCTTCGTCCGGTAACGGCTCTCATCTCCAAAATCAGGTGCGGCATCGGCCAGGCTGAAGGCAAAGAACGCGCCCTCGGTCGGGAGTAAGGATGACGAGTTACCACTGTCGATGTCATCGAACACCCCTTTGCACATTTGATCGGCAATGACAACGGCCCGTCCGATAGCCTGCTCAAACGAGTGGGAGTCAGCGACGAACATCTCCACCGCATCCCAGTCAACGTTTCCCGACGAGCAACCGTTCCCGGGAACCACCGATCGATTCTTGGCCACGACGTGCTCTACGAACTTGCGCACGAGGTCGAACGACCCGATGTTGAAGGGATCAATAGCACGGGGTGAGACCCCGGGTTGTGCCTCTTTAGACCTGAACGAAGCGTCGGGCGACTTCTCCGAGGGGTAGTCCTGTGGTACACCTGCATCCGCGGAGGGAATTCTTTGCCTTTGCAAGGCACTTTTCACCATCTTCGGTGCTTGCAGAGAAACGCGCAGTGCGAGCGTCTCGATGGTCTCGTTCAGGCGCTTTCGGGCACGCCCGAGGAGGGATCGAAGTGGAGCATGACGCGCTCGCTGGCTGGAGCCATCATGCCGTTCAGAGCACCCAGTTCCTTGAGCAACTCGTTGTTCACCGTGGTGAATCCAGCAATTGCCGCCTGCAAGCCCTCGGCGGTCTTTGTCGACCCAAACACAGCTTGCTGCGCCTGCCGGCGGATCTCGTGGGCCTCAGCGGTGGCTTCAGCCAGGATCTGTTTTGCCTTGGCCTCGACTTCATGCAGAATTTCGTAAATCGCAAGTTCGAGCTTGGACAAGGAAGCTTCGGAGAACCGCTGCGCCTCGACAAAGAGTCGACCTATCTCGACTTCCGTCGTTTCTATCTTCGCAGCACTGGACAGCCGAGCGTTGGCCTCTTCGAGCCGACGCTGCAACTCCTCGATGGTGCTAGCGATCGTATGCAGTTCAGAGTTGGCCCATTCGAGTTCCGTTCCCGGCGCTAGGCCCCCTTCTGCCGCGTCGGCCTGCCGCTGGTCGGTAATGTCTGAGATCGGAGCTTCCAGATTCGCGTCTCGGAGAGCCTCGAGGCCACCGAACACCGAATCGAGAAATGTGGTGCTCATGGCGCCATTTCCTACCCGCGTCTCGGTGCGATCTACAAGTCGGAATTCGAAGGTTTTGCCTCCCGTTCATACTTTCGTAAGACGGGAGTCACCTACGTCACGCGGCAAAAGAAAGTTTCCATCGCCGGCTTGATCCGCGGCTCGTTCAACAGCAACGCTGAGTGATCGCGATGTCAACCCCGTCCGTCACGTCTCCCGCAGCCGCTGCCCCGGAGTCCTAGGTGGCCTGAGCAGTGGTGGATCAAACCACAGAGTGGCGGCCCGATCCCTACGGAGCCCACGAGTTCCGCTTTTTTTCCGCAGATGGGAAGCCAACGCTGCTAGTCATGGACGGGGGTAAGACATCGTACGACCCGCCCCGGGATCAGTTCGCACCGGCTCCAGGCCCTTCAATGAATCCCGAGTCTCGCCCCGATCCAGGATCGACCTCCGTCATACCTTCCGCTCTCGGCCGACCGCGGACGGCAGACGTCACGTGCCAGGTGGCGACCGGGTCGACCGGGCAGACAACGGACGCCGACGACGCCGCAGTCGCTCGGGAGCGGCTTCGGGTGTCGATGCGGGCCGTAGCCGACTTCACCGACGGCCAGTCATCCCCAGCGGCTGAGCGCCGCAGCCCACAGACGCTGAGCAACTCGCTCAAGTTCGCTTATGGCGTCGTGTTCGTCGCCTTGTCTCTGAGCGCGTTCGCACTTATCTTCGTCTATCTCGATCACACCGGAGTGGGACATCCGACACAGGCAGCAAGAACAACGACGTCGGCAACTGCATCTCGGACGACCACCACCACACTCGCCCTGCCAACCGCGTTGCAGCCCGCCGCCCAGGCTGCAGCCACCGCACTCGTTACGAGCTGGTCGACGGGGAACAAGCCTGCGGCGCTCACGGTAGCGACACCGGCGGCCGTCACGGCGCTCTTTGCGGCGCCTTATGCCAGCGGACTGGCAATAGACCGTGGGTGCAGCACTTCATTCACACCAATTGTGTGCACCTTCGGGCCTCCGGGAGGCGCGTCGCCAACGGACCCGATCTACGAAATCATCGTCTCCCAGGCAACGGGTGGGTGGTATGTGAGTTCGGTGAGGGTTGAGAACTGAGCAGCGTTTAACGGAAGTTCGTCAAATCTTCACTACTGTGACACGTCGAAGGTCAGTACGGACTGACGGCTCTTGACCAGTTCGTCGCCGACTGATCGACTACGTTTCGGCGTCGCGATCACGTTGCGAGGCCACCAATCTCCGGATCGATCTTCTGACCTTGTAGATGAGCCAGTCTGGCGTCGAGCTCATCGAAGAAGTTGTAGTCGCGATTCAAACGGGCCGTGGTCGGCTCAGCGGATCGCGCTGAGTTGTGCTCATCGGTCGGGACAGGGGCCTTGCTTGAAAGTTCGGCCAGGGTGTCTCTACGGGCCACGATCGCCGCTGGCGGAGTTGATGGTGCCGCCGCGACTGAAGGCGTCGCACATGTAGGCGCGGCAGAAACTCGAACTCTGGGATCGGGTAAAGAACCGTTACCGAAGCCATTGGTTAACGGCGGTCCGATACCAAAGTCCACGTTGCTCCTTGGGGCTTGGAGTACTTCGACGGAAGCATTGAGGCAAGTGCCCACGATCGAACGCAGAGGCTCAAAGCGAGAGGTTCCCGCTTGCGGATATTTCTCGACGGCGGGGCTCGAGTCACTCGAGTACTCGAGCCTTGCGTCTCGAATCTTGCGCGACAACGAGCTCTGTCCCTCGGTGAATGCGAGCAGCACATCGATCAGTTGCGGAAGCAAGCCCATGGACGATGTATCGCTCAGTTCTTCACGTCGTGCGGTGACAGGACCGCCGATGCCGACCTGGTCCGCGGGCAATAAGCCGCCCAGGCGCGCCGAGATCGGATATGTGGCGGATGAGCGCATGGAGGCGTCACTCATAGGAGCAGTCTTGAGTGAACTGTTCGTGACCAGCATGAGACGGGCGATCAACTTTCAGCTGTTTGTTGCGTGTCACCAGGTATCTTACTCTTGAGTAGGTCTGCAGCGGCAAGGCTGACTCCGAGCTCGCCAGAGATATTCAACCCGCGGGCGAGCTGCTCCAACGTCATCGACACCTCGAGAGCTTTGCGGCCTTTGGAGGTCGGAAAATGCACCGGTATCGCGGTTGCTCGCTGGCCGATGTGACCCGGGTCTACGTGGTCTTGCGGTTGCGTCCGAGTGCTGACCGACACGGGGCGATCGGCTGGCTGAACCTCTACTGAATCCTGCCCGCCAGCGCGACATGAGCACCGCCGATTTGTCGAGCCGTGGTAGCGGAATCAGCGCGCTATGGTCGTCCGAACCACCGAGCGGATTAGGCGGGAATAGGAAGAGAGCAAAATCGAACCGTTCTCGTGGCCTACGCTCGGGAGGTGATCCGTAACCAGACCGCAGGACTGCGGTCCGGCTCGTCAGTCAGACTTCCGCCTGAGCCCTCATCCCCCATCAAGGCATAGTGGCTGTGACGACCCCTCGCCTCGAATCGCAAGATGTCTCCAAGCGCTGGAGCGACGTGCGCCTCGACGCTTGGGTTCTGTGTGCGGAGTTCGTCCAGCGAATTGTGTCCGAGGCGCGCGCCGGAGTGTCGAAAGACCTGCCGGGAGATATTCCCGATGTCGATTGGGTTCTCATCTGGCAAGCGGGAAATGGTGCGCCCTCCGATGAGGTCGCAATCGGCAGAATTGTCCGAGCGGCCTCGGAAGCGGCACGAGGAATCTCCGCCGGTCTTCCTGAGGCCCATGCGCCGTCGCGACTGACGCCTCGCTCCAATGGCGCGACTCTGTCGGCAGGTGTTCCAATAACGAGTCCTCCCCAGATCGGCGCCGACATCGTCGTACCCCTGGAGCCACTCGCGCACCCGGGCGAACCGGGCGCGATCTCCGTCGAGCCTTCGGCCGCCCGGTGCGACCCCACTGCAGCCCGAGTCGAACCCATCGCAAAGGTTGCGGAACTGTTGACGACGCCGGTCTCGGCGGCGACGGCAGTGGTCGATCGGGCCACCGTGGAGCACCAGGAACCTCTGACGGCGGCGGCCGATGGAGTTCAGGCAGAACAGGACCTGATCACCGGTCGCGCAACTCCCGTGGAGTCCCCGTGGTTCCACGTCTTTACCTGGGCCCGCAACGTCGGCGCCATCATTTTGCTCTTCGTCGTGTGGCAGCTATGGGGTACATCCATCTCCCAGAGCCACGCACAGAGCCAGCTCAAGTCAGAGTTTGACGCACTGACGGCGCAGCATGCGGCCGGGTCACACGCCTCAAAATCGACTCTGATCTCCGCGGCCACCCGGGTGCCTTCCCCGGGCGACGGGAAAGTGGTCGCGGAGATACGGATTCCGGCGATCGGCGTGGACCAGTACGTCGTGGAAGGGACAACGGAGTCCGATCTATCGAAAGGACCGGGTCACTACATCGGAACCGCGATGCCTGGACAGGCGGGCAACGTTGCCATCGCCGGCCATCGGACTACGTACGGGGCCCCGTTCAATGGCCTGGGGCGGCTCGTGCCGGGGGACCGGATCATCCTCACCACCACGTTCGGCCAGAGCCTGACATACGTGGTGTCGGGGACGCCCCAGGCTGTTTCGCCGAGCGACGTTGGAGTCCTCAATTACTTCGGGGACAACAGGATCACGCTGACCACGTGCAATCCGGAATTCTCCTCGACGCAACGACTGGTGGTCGTGGGGAAGCTCAAGCAACCGCTGGCCAGTCCGGCGGTCAAGCACCTCACGTACCACGTGGTCAATCCCGCCATCGCTAGCTGGAATTGGCCCCTGCTTCCGGCCGTCGGGCTCGAGGTGTGCCTGCTGCTTCTCCTCGCGCTGTCGTACCGTCGTGTCGCTGCTTGGTTCGGTGCAACGGAGAGGTGGCTTATCCTCGTTCCGTTGTGGGCGGCTGGCCTCTACCTGCTTTTCAGCACTCTGACGAGATTTCTTCCCGCCGCCCTCTGAGCGACTTCAGGTGGTCGAACTGGGTCAGCTGGATGGCGGAGAAGCGATGGCGTTGAGGAGCGAGCTATCGGTCGGCCCAGTGTTATAGCTGCATGACCCCAATGCGGCGGGAAGCCAGTCCCACACAAGAAACGCACTGTCTCCCGCTGCGAATTGGGCGCTCATCTTTGCCGCCATATCATTCGCGCGCTGCTGCAAGCTCACGCAGCCTCCTTGCCCGATTCCGGCTTCGATTCCGGCCTCACCGGTGATGATAGGC
This sequence comes from uncultured Acidimicrobiaceae bacterium, assembly GCA_963838835.1. Lineage (GTDB taxonomy): Bacteria > Actinomycetota > Acidimicrobiia > Acidimicrobiales > RAAP-2 > Bog-473. Next base: position 566,367 of record CAWITA010000023.1, on the reverse strand, counting down.
TTGTTCAGCGTCTTGGCCTGGGCGAATCGCATGGCCATCCCGTTCCACTGATCTCCCCCCAGCGGCACTGGGCCGTAGTAATCGTGGACGCTGAGAACGTCGATGCCTGGGGACGACCCTACGCTGGTGTAATCGCTGCCGGCCGTGCCGCACTGCCCGCCACCAAGAAAGCCCGCTTCGACGAGGTGCTCGGGATCGAGGAGGTGGATCTGATCTCCGACTGTGGTGAAGAAGTAATTCAGTGCGTTGGCGGCGGCTGCCTCGTCCGGACAGGTCTGGTGTCCCCCACAGTTGTTTGGCTCGAATTCCGCAGTGCAGGTCGAGGCCTCCGCCTCGCTCATCGGCTCCCACATGCCGAGAGCGGGCGAGTCGGCATACCTGCTCACCAAGGCGTTCATGTAGTCCCAATAGGACAACGGTGTGAGGCCACTCCCATAGGAGCCGGTAGCGGAGTCGTACACGTCTTGGAAACCGCCCGAGTACCAGGCCGGATCCTGCCAGTGGCCATCGTCGCAGCCGCCCCCTTGGTCACTGATCACTGGGATCAGGTAAACGTGGTACTTCGCAGCCTCATAAAAAACGTTGTCCAGAGGCACCCAGTCCAGCTGACCGGTGTGGACGTTAGTGGCGATCGTACCCTGAAAGGCCCAGAACCGCACCAGGGAATCAGGAGGGAGTGATGCGAAGAACGAGTCGACCTGGGCGGCACTGGACCCGCCACAGCCGGCGTTGGTTCCCCAATCGGTGGCCAGCTGGTAGGCGTTGTAGCCGGTGAACACAGTGGGCACCCCGCCGATCTCGAGGTGCTGACCCTGCGTTGTGATCGGCAGCTGTCCGGTGGGCACGTAGGTGAATCGGTCCCCCTTGCCCGTGCTCGTCGTGCCATTCGGCATCACTGCGCGGACGTCAACGGTACCCGCTCCAACAGGCGCCACAGCGGTGATTGAAGTGGGCGAATTGACCGTGAAGTCGGACGAGACGTTGCTGCCGAAGTAGACGCCGAGCGCCCCGGTGAACCCGTTGCCGGTGATGTGGACGCTTTCACCTCCACCAGCCGTTCCACTCGACGGAGAGAGGGCCTGGACCGAAGACGACGTGATGGTGTCGATAAGCGAGACGCCGGGATTCACAGATGTGGTGCTCGAGATCGCCGCCGCGGCCCCACTCGAGGGTGGAGCCGTAGCTGTTCGGCCGGTGGCCGGCGAGCCGTCATCCGTCGCGAAGCCAAACGGATGGACCGCTCCCTCTGCTGTCAAGACCCAATAACCTCCGGCCGGCGTGGCTGCCATAGAGGTGACCGGAGCCGACCATCCATTCAGGGATCCATTGTGGCGGGCATCACCGAACCCGTAGACGTTGCCGTCTCGGCTCACCAACCAGTAGCCGTTGTTGTCGGGTGTCGGTGTCACGTTGACGATCGGACTAGTGAGAGGGCTCGACCCAAGTGATCCCTCGAAGGTCGCATCTCCAAATGCGAAGATTCCTCCGTCGGACGCCACCAGCCAGTACCCCTTCCCATCGTCGGTGGGAGCCATGCCCACGATGGGGTCGTTGAGGTGGCGGGAGCCCATCGATCCCTCAAAGGCCGCGTCTCCAAAGGCGAAAATCCCGCCGTCGGATGCCACCAGCCAATAGCCGCCACCGTCATGGGTGGAGGCCATGCCGACGACCGGTCGGTTGAGACGCAAGGAGCCAGTCGATCCGAAGAACCGGGCGTTCCCGAATGTGAAGATCCCACCGTCTGCCGCATCGAGCCAATAGCCATCGCCGTCGGGGGTCGCTGCGATGCCGACAACGGGTTGGTTGAGGGTGCTACCCATCAAGTCCCCGTGCGATGCCGCGTTACCAAAGGGCTCGACGTCACCTTTGTTGGATGCCACCCAGTAGCCACCACCGTCTGGCGTGGCGGCGATCCCGATCCAACTTGTCGAGATACTGGTGGTCGTCGCTGCGGCCTGCGACGGTGCAGGTGCCCCGAATGAGGGCACCCAGCCGACGACAGCGAGGGTTGCCAGGGCGACGACCAGAACCCGGATCCGGACCATGAGCGTGCCTTCGACCTTATGAGCAACGACGTGCCGACCCAACCACAGCACCGAACCCCTCCCAGTGACGTGGGATTGGCGCGCCGGGGTGCCCGCTTGAGCCCGGTTCGTGTTTGACAGAGCACCAGATCCCCGCCGTTTCCGCCCGTACGGGACGAATGTCTTGTCGGAACATCTAGCCGTCGACCTGAGTCAAGATCCCCCTGGGCTTGGGATTTGTGGTCGGATTGACGACTTTTCACCCGCGCTGCGCTGTGGAGCGAGGGTCGGGATGCGTTGCCCATGAGACGCCGATCCCCACATGGCGGAGATTGCGAAAATGTGAAGGGATCCCAATGCGCTCGTCATCTGGAGCTCCACGCCCATCGGGACGAGGTCGCCATGTCACACCTGGCGGTCTTGCTCGTCCCACTGAACTCGACCACCTCAACGAAATAGGGTTGCTTGTTCGGCCTCCACGAAGAGGGTCAGACGTCAACCTCCGCGAGAACCCGCCACTCGATAGTTCTCGCGGTTGCGTCTACCGCGGACCCACGTTTGTCAGAAGCGCTGCCCAAGGGCTTGACGAGAGCCACCGAGACCCTGGCTTGCCGAAGCAAGTTTGGCGATTGGTTGGCGTGCATTGCGGCCTGCCACCTAACGGGACGTTCCTACAAGCTGTTCGCAAAGGCTCGATGGGCAAAGCGTCACTCCAGCTGTGTATGTGCACTGTCCGTTTGACGGGAACTCCAAGAACGGTCCGCTCCCAATGTCGCGGAAAGTTCACCGTCTGTCTCCCCCTAGGTCACCAGCCGATGGGTAACTTCGGTGGTTCAAGCGCAGCAGCGAGGGGCCGGTCCGACATGAAGCTTGCACGATGGAGTCTCCGCACCGTCATTTTCCTGGCGCTCCTCGCCGCCGTTCTGGGCGGGACGGCCTCAGTTGGAGCGACAACCGCCAGTCAATCCGCCCCCACGACGATCGCTCCGTGTCCAACCACGTCGAACGGTACCGTCTGCATCGCCCAAGTGAGTGACGACTATACGGCGACGACGATCACGCTGACCTTGACAGTCGGTGCGGCAACCGATCCGACGACCGATCCCAATTGGGCCAACAGCGGTTCGATCATCAAATGGGCTCTCTATACCGACGGCGCGACGACGTCGTCCTACAGCGCGAGCGAGAGCGTCTCTTCTGACCAGTTCGTCGGTGCCGTGACGACGAGCCCCGCCGATACGGCGGCCTGTGACGCGAGTAGTGGCGTCACGACAACGTTTAGTACGACGGCGAACACCTACGCGCTGAGCTTCCCCGCTTCGTGCCTGGGAAGTCCGACTTCGCTGACCGTGGAAGCAACGTGGTCGTACCTCGACGATGGCACCACCTACAGTGCCGCCCTTCCGGCGACCGGTACCGCACCGTGCTGCTCGGTGACCCCCGATCCCGCGACCACCACTGGTTCTTCGACAACCACAACCTCGACGACGACCACAGCTTCCACCACGACGACGACGGGTCCCTCCACGAGCGCCGGGGTCACGACGACGACCACCACATCAGTGGCTGCTGTCGTCAGTAGTCCTTCGTCGACTGGCAACACCGGCAGCGGTTCTTCCGGACTGGCGTTTACCGGCGTCGGTGAGGACACTCCGGTGCTCATTCTCGCCGGAGTCGCTATGGTCGCCGTCGGCATTTTGGGCCGACGTCGCCTTCTGGGTCTGGCTCGCCGGGCCAAGCGGTCGCGGGTGCACTAGTCGGCCGCCAAGTCGACGTGCGCCGCCTTCTGGTCTGAAAAGGAGGGCGGCATCGAGAATTCCCTTGAGTTACCCGCGTCTCGTGAGGCCAGGCGTCGTGATCGTGTTATTCCTTGGCGCCCTCTCGGGTGTGAAATCAGAAGCGCTGGCCAGCGCTCTGGTCTGAGTAGGAGTGTGCCAGTCAGCTGCTGGGGTGCTCCGCCGGCAAAGGTTTGGTGGAACCGGGCGGTCGATTCACGCAGGTGCTTGAGGCGAAACGGCACGAACAGGGCAACTGCCCCGGTCTGCGGGACGGTCAATCAATTCCGACGAGTTGCGTTGCCTGGGACTCACGGAGACGCTGTGTGCCTCGCCTCGTACACCTCCAACGTGAATCGCGCGATCGAACCGATCGGATTGAGAGCAGCTGTCCCCGTGACCAACACCTGGAGGGATCCCTTCAGCAGGACCACGGTGGTCACGGTCGAGTGCTCGGCCTGATCGGCGAAGTAGTAGGCCTGGTCCCCGAGACCGTTGATGGGACCCAACTTCAGGCCCCGCCGTTCGAACGAAGTTCTGTACTCGACAAATCTGGAGACACTGGTATCGGTGTCGTAACGAATGATCACGGCCGCGTTGGTCGGCGCGCACGGCAATGTATGCACACTCGGTCGTTCCACCTCGAGTAAGGGTCTTGGGAAAATTCATGCTCTGCTCGAGAGCTGTTGCGACTATCGACGGGGGCACCAGTTTGCACAGTCCCGTATTCGTCGTCGTTCGCGCCGATGACGTGGGCGTGGTTCTCGCAGGGGACGTGGATGCGCTGCCGGGTGACGAGCACGCGCTTGCGATCACTGTCAGGCCCGTTACCACGACGAGCAAGAGGCATGACCGGCGATTCCGCACGGCGGCAGACTACACACGGACCGACCTGTCTGGGATCGGCGGGCGGAGGTCGTCCCGAATCGCTCCGAGAGGGCGACACCCCCGGCGATCGCCGACCTGGCCGGTGCGCCGGATCGTGACGATTGCTCAGAGGTCGTGAGGGAATACGCCTTCCGTCACGGGAGGGTTACCCGAAGGTTATTTCTCCGCGTCACCTGGGCACTTAGCTGCTCCTTACGTTGACCGCGGCCCTACCCCATGAGAGAAAGAACGTGTTGTCCTGGAGCGCCGACGGTCGGTGTCTCTCGTTTCAGATCCAAAGAATCGGACCCCAACGAAGGAGCCACCTGTATGTCCATTCGGCATGTCGTGAAGACTGTCGCCGTCTCTGGCGCCGCCACACTGTGCGGCGTTGTGTTTGCGATCGGCCTGGGCGCGGGACCGGCCGGCGCGTCCGGGCTGACCAGTTCAGACGGCAACACCACGTTGAATACCATCGGTACCGTCGCCGCAGGGACGCCGTATTCCAGCGGTCAGACGATCACGATCACTGGCATCGCGAACTCGACGCTGAGCAACACCAGCCTGGGCGATGCCTGCGTTCCGGGGCAGTTCATCGCACCGACCTGCAGCGGGTCGAACCCGAGCGGCAGCGCCACCGGCGTCTACTACATCGAAGAGTGCACGGACCCCGGTGGCATCCTTGCCAATCTGCCCACCGCCGCGAGCGGGTGTGAGAAGGCGACAGAAGACGTGAGCGTGTCGAAGACGAACAACGGCTCGTTCAGCGACTCGGGGTTCACGGTTTACGACCTCCCGGACCCCGGGACGCTCGGCTCGGCCTCCATGACCGGAACGTGCGGCGTGGCACCGAACCAGTGCGTCATCGGCATCTTTGGCGCCGACCCGCAGTCGGGGAATGGCTTCAGCTACCCTCACCTCTTCTCGGCTCCGTTCCAGGTTGACGAGCAATCCGACTTCGGTAGCGGGGTCGAGACGGGCCTGAATCCTGGAGACGGAACGCCCGAGGTCCCGCTGGCGATCGGCCTACCGCTGGCCGCGCTCGCAGTGATCGGCGGTTTCACGATCCGCAGCCGTCGCCGGCGGCAGCAGCAGGTCGCCTAACAGGCGCAATCAGGCACTCTCTTGAAACCCGGGTGTCGGGCAGACCGGCACCCGGGACCAGGGAAAGAGCGAGCTGATCAACCGAGACATTTCATTCAGTACTGAGGGAACCAACAAAAGGAGAGACAACTAACCATGGAACTTCGCAAGTTGCGACGCAGGTTTGCGCTCGCCTCAACGTTGGGTGCGGGAGCTATGGCTGCCGCGCTCCTCGTGGGCGCGGGAGCGGCTTCCGCCGCAACCATCCCCGCCTACCCTGGCACGTCCGGCGCTCCGGTCGCAGGGTTCGGGCTTTACCCCAACTGGCTGCCCGTGAACACCACAACAGGGGCCGAGCCGACCAACCAAGTGGACAACTCCGAGGGATCGGACACGACGCTGTTCGTCATGCAGTCCATCAGCGACCTCTACTCGCAAGCCGGCATCAACCCGTTCTCGTGCACGGACAACGCGAGCCCAAACGGAACCTGCGAGACGCCGGCCCAAAACAGCGGTGTGAACCCGAACAACACACAGTCCGACGAAACCGACAACTTCTCGGGCACCGAAGAACTCCAGGGCATCAACGACGTTGGCTCGGGCAACGGACTGAGTGAGCTGTGCAGTGCAGGTAGTCCCAACCCGCCGTCCGGGACGACGGTCGACTACGCTCGTGCGTCACGGCCCGACACGGCAGACACCTGCCCTGGCGATGTGGGAGTGGGGTTTGCCAAGGACGCCGTCGTGGCCGTCGACTTCCAGTCGATCATCCCGGCGCTCTACGGCGCTGCAACCGGCTACGAGAACCAGACGGACCCGCAGTGCACCAGTGCCGGGCACTACCCCAGTTACGCAGCGTCGAACGGAGCGGTGACCTGCACCGCGTTCCCCGACTCAGGATCGATCGGACCGGTCGCCGATGGTTGGCTCCCGACCGACCCGACCAACTGCGGCACCGGGGGCGGTCCAGCGTGCTCGGGAACGCCCTTCACCGACATCGACAACACCGCCATCGGCGGTGGGACCGGTGCGACCTCGGTCGCCTACCGTCTGTTCTGCCAGCACGGTCCGAGCAGCACGCCGAACGAGAGCCAGATCACTGACTGGGGCCAACTGACCAACCTGGGGGGCAACCCCCTCGGCGACGGCACGCCCATCGGCGTCCCCATCCGCATCATCGGGATCAACAGCGGCTCGGGAACCGTTTCGACGTTCTACAACTTCGCCCAGTCGGGAATCGGCAGCCCGACCCCGAGCTCAGACTGCGGCGGCGGGTCGGGCACCGTCAGCAGTAAAGACGTGGACCAGAATGCGGCTTCGGGCAAAGACCCTGATGCAAATCAGGGTGCGACTGTCGGTATTAGCTTTACCGCAAACCCGGAAACGTCGCTCGAGAATGACGCCAACCAGATCGGCGACTTCGCCAACGCCAACTGGCCCGGCGATGCGGCCGACCAGGCCGTGGACATCGCTACGTCGCTCTACTCCATGAGTTACGGGGCGTACGTCAGCAATCCCAACGCCGAGGTCACCAGCATCGAGACCGCGGTTCCGTCGGGCGACCCGAGCACCTTCACCGAGAAGATCCTGACTGAGAACACCAAGAAGGTCAGCATCGCGAACGAGCGGTCCAACGTGTTCCCGACGTCCCGGACGCTGTTCAACTACTACCTTCCGACCACGGTCAGGGCGTCGGCGGGCGGGTTCTTCAACTGGATGTGCGACTCAAACTCGGCCTTCCAGAAGGGGACCGACCACATCGACGGAGGGAACTTCGACACTGACCTCACCAATCTCATCAACGGTACGTACGCATTCTCCCGGCTGACGGACACCACTCCGGAACTCCCGGCCGCCAGCCAGACACCGGCGGACAACGTGCCGGCCGGGGGCGTCAACGGGTCGTGCGATGCGAACCTCGCCATCTCCTCGATCTCCTCGGACGGGACCACCATCACGTTGACCAACCCAGCGCCGACTGGTCTGACCGGCACTGCGACTGCTGGACAAGAAGTGGTTCAGCCAGGTTGGACAGTAAACATTCCGTCCGGTGACTCGTGGGCCATCCCTTCGGGCGGCGACTCCGTGAAGTCGGTCAGCGGCAGCACCATCGTGCTGAACTCGGCTCTGGTTGCGGGAACGGGCAGCACGACACCAACCATCTACTTCCCCGGCCAAGCGCCTGTGATGTCGGTCGGCAACGTGGGGAGCTGAGAAGACAGGGGAGTAACAGGAGGGTTAACTAACCAAGCGAGGCCGGGCTGGACAGTCCACCCCGGTCCCCAAGAGAGCGGTATGAAGTACCCCGATCCGAGGGGTGTCCAGCGATCAAATCGCCGGGCACCCCTCGGTGTCGGTCCGCAGCGACCTCGCTTGTCCCTCAGGGCGGAGGGCAGCGAGCTAGAGAACAGAAAGAAAACGGAAAGAAAATGCGCGAAGTTCCGGTAACCGCAACAGTGGAGAGAAATCAGATGATCGCGCCGACCTCAAGAGGGAAGGTCCCAGGCAGATCAGTCCGTTCACCCGGACGCCCCGTTGCGTCGGGTTTGCAACTTCTCGGGGCGGTCTTCGTGGTCGCGTCCGTCATCGTCGGGGTGTTCGCTTCTCACGCGGGTGCATCGCCCTTGTCCAACGGCACGGTGACGCTCAAGGTCGGCAGCTCGGTTGCCACCAGCCCACTCGCCGACCACCAATCGGTCACGGTGTCGGTTGAGCCGAACTCGACGCTCAGCCGCAGTTCTCTCGAGGCTGCAGGATTTCCGAGCGGAGCCGTGGCCATCAAGATTCTCGAATGCGCCGACCCCGGCGGGGAGGAGGCCAACCTACCGACGAAGCTCACAGAATGTGAGCCTTCGACCGTTGATGTCGGAGCGAGCCTGCAGCAAGACGGAAGCGTGCTGGACACGGGATACACGATCTATGCCCTGCCCGACCCAACCGACCTCGGCGTCTCCAACGGGACGCTGTGTGACATGGCGCACCAATGCGTGCTGGGGATCTTCTCGAATCAGCTCGACTTTACGAAGCCGCACCTGTTCTCGGCGCCGTTCCAAGTCGCGTCGACGAGCACCAGCGGAGGCGTGGCAACGTCCGCGAGCACCCCGAGTTCGTCGGGTGGTGCTGGCTCAAGTTCCGCCGGCACATCCTCTAGTGGCGCGTCGGCTGGGGTTTCCGTTCCCCCCGGCACGCTGGCGGACACAGGAGGTCCGACCCTGTGGCCGTGGCTCCTCGGTGTCGGCGCGATCCTTTTGATTTTCGGAAGCACCTTTCGTCTCCTCCGCCGGTCCGCGCCCGAGGGCCGCCATTGACTGTGACTCGGCTCTGGCGCAATCAGGGGAAATCGACGTGGCGCCCACGCGCATTGGCCCTCGTGCCCTTGGCGGCGCTGTTGGCCGTGCTGTCCAGCTTGATCGCCTTCATCGGTGTCACGCCCGGTCAGGCCTCCACGCTCACCAGCGCCGACGGCTACACGACTCTCAGCACGATCGGGACCGTGACAGCGGACACGCCCTATTCCAGCGGTCAGGCAATCACGATCAGTGGCGTTGCAAACCCGGTGCTGAGCAACGCCAACCTCGTCGCCAACAACGTGCCCGGCCAGACGACCGGAAATCCGACGGGCAATTTCTCCGTCGAGGAATGCATCGACCCAGGTGGTCTCGTCGCCAACCTGCCGACTGACGCGAGTGGTTGCGAAAAGGCGACCGAAGATGTGAGCGTATCGAAGACGGACGACGGCTCGTTCACTGACACCGGGTACCAGGTCTACGACCTTCCGGACACGAACCTCGGCTTGCCCACGATGGTCGGGACGTGCGACGTGGCACCGAACCAGTGCGTCATCGGCATCTTCGCGGCGGACCCACAATCGGGGAACGGGTTCAAGTACCCCCACCTCTTTTCGGCACCGTTCAACATCGTGGTCGGCGACGGGCTGGACTTGGGAGACAATCCGGGTGACGGGTCGGCACCGACGATCGCGCAGACTTCGGCCGCCAATTCCACTGTGGTCGCCAGCCCCGCCACCGTGGTCGCAGACGGGATCAACACGGCCACGGTCACCGTGACGCTGAAGGACACCAACAAGAATCCGGTGGGCAGTGGGAAATCGGTGACCCTGTCGCAGGGCTCTGGCCACTCCACCATCGAGGTCAACGGCGCCGTCGCGTCCACGGGAACGACCAACGCCAACGGGCAGGTGGTCTTCGCTGTTGGCGACGATGTTGCCGAACCGGTCACGTACACGGCGACGGACACGACCGACAACGTGACAGTGACCCAGACCGCATCCGTGACCTTCGCGGCACCGGTGGCATCTGCCGCCAACTCGTCCATCGCAGCCGCGAGCTCGGAGGTTCCGCAGAGTGGCAGCACCACCGTCACTGTCACCCTGAAGGACCAGGGCACGCCTTCCGAGCCGATCACCGGAAAACTGGTCACGCTCACACAGGGTGGCGGTCACTCGACCATCGCTCCGGCGTCAACCGGGTCAGACACCACCAACGCGCAGGGTCAGGCCACCTTCACGGTGTCCGACACCACCGCCGAGACCGTGACCTATTCGGCCACGGACACGACCGACGGCATTCCCTTGACCGGCCAGAGTGTCAGCGTCACCTTCGGGAGCCTCGTCGTCTCACCCTCTCAATCCACTGTGACGACGACGACACCGATCGTGGCGACCTCGACCAGCAGCGTTTCGCAGACGTCTGGGAGCGTCGACGTCACCCTCCTCGACGGTGCCAGTCCCGTCGGCGGCAAGACCGTGACGCTCAGTTCTTCGTCCGCCACTGCGGTGGTCACGCCCAGCTCGCAAACTACCGGATCCAACGGTGTGGCGACGTTCACGGTGAGTGACCCAACCGCCGAAACGGTGACGTTCAAAGCTGTCGACACGTCGGACAACAATCTTGCACTGACGGCCACAACCCAGGTGAGCTTTCAGGCGCCCGCTGTGTCCGCCTCTACGTCGGGGATGTCGGTGTCGCCGGTGAAAGTCCCCGCCGACGGCGTCTCCGGTGCCTCGCTCACCGTGACGATAGAGGATCAGTTCGGAAACCCTCTCGCGGGGAAGACGGTGACCGTCGCCGGAGTCGTCACCGGCACGTCGAATCCCTCGGTCACGGGTCGCGTGGTTCCCGGACAAGCGTCCGGCGGTGTCGAGATCACCACGACGAACGGAAGCGGAGAGATCACATTTGTCGCGGATGACACCACCGCGGAATCGATCACGTACACGGCGACCGACACCACCGATAACGTCACCGTTAATCAGACGCAGACCGTGACGTTCCTTGCTGGTGTCGCCCAGGTCAGTGAGTCGACAGTTCAGGCCAACCCCACCAGTGTGCCTGCAGACGGCACGTCGGCGTCGACGGTCACGGTGACGCTCGAAGACCACAACCAGAACCCGGTACCCGGTGACATGGTCGAACTGACTGCGCTGAACGGCTCGTCGGTGGTCGCTCCGGCCTCGGGAGTCGCGACCAACGCCGCAGGCCAGGCGACCTTCGAGGTCACCGACGCGACCTCGGAAGTGGTTCGATATCGGGCCACGGATACCACGGACACCCTGCCGCTGGTGGGGGAGGAGGTCGAGGTCACCTTCGGCACGCCCCCGCCGACGGCACCGTCCGTCGCCGATTCGGATGTCGTTGCCAGCGCTACGAAGGTGCCGGCGGACGGCCACTCCACTGCCACGGTCGAGGTGATCCTCAATGATGGCAACGGGCTGCCACTGGCCGGCAAAAGCGTGGCTCTTGTCCCCACGTCACTCCACGCCATCGTGTCTCCGTCGACTGCCATCACCGGTTCGAACGGCATTGCAACCTTCACCGTTACGGACACTGCCGTCGAAAGCGTGATCTTCACCGCGACCGATGTCACCGACAACACACCGCTCACGGGTTTGAGCGTCACGATCTCCTTTACTCCAGCCGCCTCGGTCGCCACTTCAAGTGCCGGTGCTTCAGGCGGCAGTCGGTTGAACCGACCCGTCGTGGGCATGGCCGCCGCCCCGGACGGCGGCGGTTACTGGCTCGTGGCCTCCGACGGCGGCATCTTCAACTACGGCGACGCCGGCTTCTACGGCTCGAGCGGGTCGATCCACCTGAACGCACCGGTCGTGGGCATGGCCGCCACCCCCGACGGCAAGGGTTACTGGCTGGTGGCCTCCGACGGCGGCATCTTCAACTACGGCGACGCCGCTTTCTACGGCTCGACCGGGGGCATCCACTTGAACCGACCCATTGTGGGTATGGCCGCCACCCCCGACGGCAAGGGTTACTGGCTGGTGGCCTCCGACGGCGGCATTTTCAACTACGGCGACGCCGTTTTCTACGGCTCGACCGGAGGCATGCCGCTCAACCGACCTGTCGTGGGCATGGCTGCCACCGCCGACGGCAAGGGTTACTGGCTGGTGGCCTCGGACGGGGGCATCTTCAACTACGGCGATGCCGGCTTCTACGGCTCGACCGGGTCGATCCACCTGAACCAGCCGATCGTGAGCCTGGCCGCTAACCCCGATGGCAAGGGTTACTGGCTGGCGGCCTCTGACGGCGGCATCTTCAACTACGGCGACGCCGGCTTCTACGGCTCGACCGGGTCGATCCACCTGAACCAGCCCGTCGTGAGCCTGGCCACTGGCCCCGATGGCAACGGCTACTGGCTGGCGGCCTCCGACGGCGGCATCTTCAACTACGGCGCCACCGCCTTCTACGGCTCGAGGGCGGGGTAACGAGGTGAGCGTGACGTTGCGTGGCGGGGTTACCCTGATCGATCTCTTTCAGGACGTGACGTACCCGGGGCTGACAGTGAGGCACGCCCCATGGTGACGCTTGCCACGCCACCCGAGGCCCTGGTGGACGCAGAGTCGGTCGACGAGACCCCGCTGGTACTCAAGCACAGCTTGACCGGCATGGATCGTGCCTTCCGCGCTCTCTTGGCGACCAGCGGGGCGATCGTGCTCGTCATTTTCCTCTCGATCCTCGCCTTCCTGGCCGTGCACAGCTGGTGGGCACTGAAGACATTCAAGTTGGACTTCTTTACCGGGACGGTGTGGTCCACCCCGATCCACCCGGGGGTGCTGGGCATCCTCGTCGGCTCAGTGCTCATTGCGGTCATCGCCATCACCGTTGCTCTTCCCATCGCGTTGTCGATCGCCTTGATGATCAACGAATACGCCCCTCCCCGGCTCCATGGATGGCTGACCGGGCTGGTCGATCTGCTGGCCGTGGTGCCGAGCATCGTCTTCGGATTCTGGGGCCTGGAGGCGTTGAACACTTATGTGCACGCGCCGGTCGCCTGGATCGCAGAGCATCTCGGTTTCATCCCCATCTTCCGTACGTCAGAGCCGGGCAACTACGCCGATTCGGTCTTCGTGTGCGGCCTCATCGTGGCCATCATGATCATTCCAGTCGTGGCCTCGGTCAGCCGGGAGGTCATGGCGCAAGCTCCTCGGGACGCGTGTGAAGCGGCGCTCGGATTGGGGGGGACGCGATGGGGGACCATTACCGACGTCATCCTGCCCTTTTCTCGCAACGGCGTCATCGGCGGCGCGCTCCTGGGCATCAGCCGTGCTTTGGGCGAGACCATGGCGGTGGTGCTCGTCCTTTCCAGCAACAACGAAGTCAGCAAGGCCATCCTCGGTCCGGGGAATGGGGACATCGCCAAGCAGATCGCCGATACGTTTCCGGTTTCCGACATCCACAGTCAAAGCGAACTGACTCTCGCCGGGCTCACGCTGTTCGCCACGACCCTGCTCTTCAGCCTAGGCGGCCGGCTCGTGGCACGTCGTTCGATCGGTCAGGCAACATGACCGACCTCTCCTCACGTCCGGTGATCGCCGAGCAGGCCCAGCGCGATCGTCCGAATCGGAGTCGGCGCGTGGACCGAGACACCGTGATGGATCTCGTCGGTAGCACGATCGCCGCGCTGGCGTTGGTTTGGCTGGTCTTCAGCCTGACCGCCGTCTCGTTCGCTGGGTTCGGCTTCGTCTTCTGCTGGGCCGTTGTCGGCTACGTCATCTATGGCGTCCTGGTGTGGCGTCGCCACGGCATTCTCATCATGAAGGACCGCCTTGCCACGGTCGCCATTTGGACGGGTGCCGTCATCGCCCTGGTGGCGTTGCTCGCCGTCGTTTTCTATGTCGTGGCAAAGGGTGCGCCGGTGGTGTTCGCCAGCTTTCCGCAGTTCCTCGTCAACGATATGACGGGAGGCAAATCGGGTGATGCCTACGGGGTGGGCGCAGCGATCGTCGGCACCTTGGAGCAAGTTGCGATCGCCACCATGATCTCGGTGCCGATCGCCTTTCTTACCGCCACCTACATGGTTGAGTCCCGCAGCGTGCTCGCCCGCCTGGTCCGTAACATCGTGGATGCTATGACCGGCACCCCGTCGATCATCGCGGGCCTCTTTGTTTATCTCATCTGGGTCGTGCCTCACGGCGTGAACGGAAAATCCGGTTTCGTCGCTGCTTGCACCCTTTCGATCATGATGCTTCCGGTCTGCTGCCGAGCAGCTCTCGAGGTCATCAGGGTCGTGCCTGGTTCACTCCGAGAAGCAGCGCTGGCGATCGGCGCACCACAATGGCGGGTCGCCCTTCGTGTCGTTCTGCCCACGGCGCGCGCCGGTCTGATCACCGCGGCCATTCTCGGTGTTGCCCGAACCGCCGGCGAGACGGCCGAAGTGTTGTTCACGGCGGGCGGAGGTCCTCACTACAACTGGAACCCGTTCCACGGGAACCAGGATGACCTGCCACTCCGGGTCTACGAGCAAGTGTTCCAGCCGTCGGCGAAGGCGATCTCCGTTGGGTGGGGCGCGGCGTTCGTCCTGATGACCCTGGTCCTGACTCTGTTCACCCTGGCCCGGGTGCTCGGATCGAGATCTTCCAAACAGCGACCCTCTCGGTTGCGGCGTCGGCGTCAATCTGCGAGCGAGGCGTGATGCGACCTCGTGAGCCGCAGCACCCGCCCCAGCGCCTGCTTCGTGCGTGCCACCAACTCTCAAAGGAGCCAACCCCCGTGAAATCTCAGATGACCTCCGCTCTCGAGGGCCGTTCCCGGCAGGGCACTCGGCCAAGAAGGTGGAAGAGGGCTGCGCTCGTCGGTATGGCGTCACTGTGTGCGCTGACGGTCATCGGCCCTCTGGCAGGCGTAGCTGCGGCGGCCGGCGGCGCTCCCTCCGACGGCAGCGGGGGTTCGACGACGACCAGTTCGACGACCACTACCTCCACCATGTGGCCGACAGCGTCGGCAACTCCACCCGCCGCCCCCGAGCGATCATTCGTCACCGCGGCGAGCATCGCTGGGAACGGCTCGTCCTTCGCGTCCCCGGCGGTGACCAACTGGGCAGACGAAGTCGGGCAGTCGCCCTACAGCATCAGCGTTAGCTACACGCCGAGCTCCTCTGGCCAGGGGCGTTACGAGTTCACCAACGGAACAGTCGACTACGCGGTCAGTGACACCGGGTACGTGAACTCGAGTGTCGGAACGACCCCTCCGTCGTTTCCTTTCGAATTCGTTCCGATCACTGCTGCGGGTGTGGCGTTCATGTACAACGTCCCGGGTCTCAGTCAAACGCTTCAGCTCACCAGTTATACCGCGTGCCTTCTCCTGACCGGACAGATAAAGAACTGGGATGACCCTGCGCTGAAGCAGAACGGGGCCAATGCCAGCGTCACGCTGCCGAATCTTCCTGTTTTACCCATAACTGAGAGCGATCCCGCCGGGACCAACTTCGTGCTGGAGGAGTATTGCATCGACGAGCAACCCGCTGTCTGGGCTCAGTATGCCAAGAACATGGCGGAGCTGGGTGCGCCGCCCAGTGGTGTCCCGATCTCAGCAACGACACCTGGGTCGAACTGGGAGGCGCCAGGCAATGGTTACGACGAGCAGTCGACATCGGCAGTGGCTTCCAACGTGGTGAACAATGCCGGTGCCATCGGCGCGGTGCAGGTCAACTACGCCAACGACTCCGGGTTCACGGGGTCTAACCCGGCCAAGGCAGTTGCCGAGGTTCAGAATGCGAGTGGCAAATACACCTTGCCGACGCCGGTCGACGTTGCCTCAGCCCTGGCCTACGCCACACAGCTGCCCAACGGCACGCACCAACTCGATTTCAACGGAGTGGGTCCGAACGTGTACAACCCGTCGACCTACAGCTACCTGCTGACGCCGACGAAGGGGTGGTCCAGCGCCAAGGGGGACACGATGAGCCAGTTCGTGAACTACGTGCTCACCCTGGGTCAGCAGGTAGCACCCAAGTTCGGATACGCCAGTCTGGGACTTTCCCTCGAGCGCTACGGCATCGACCAGGTCATCGCCAATGTTCCCGGCGCAGTCGACCCCACAGCGGCAGAAAGTCAAGCCTATGCGTGCGGCGACCTCACACCCAGCGAAGTCCAGGCCGGCCAAACGACCCCCACCTGTGGCGTGACCAACGGTGCGGCTCCCCCGGCACCGCCCGGGGAAACGCCAATCACCACCGTCAACGGCAACACGGCCGAGGGCAAGGGCGCGACGGCGGCGTTGGCTGCCGGCGTAAGGACGGGGAGCGGTAGCTCGGGGTCGGGCGGCTCGGGGTCGGGCGGCGCAGGTGGTGTTGATCCCACCGTCGCGCTCACGGGAACGACCTCCATGGCCCAAACAGGAAGTGATCCACTGCCGCTGATCGGCATCGGCGTGTTGCTTCTTGGCGCCGGATGGATCGGCCGTCGGCGGCTGCAGACTTACCGCCAAACCCGAGGATCTCGATGACCGGCTGGTTGTCTGGCCGGCGCTTCGGCGGGTTGCTCGGTGTGAGCTGTGTGGCACTGGCAATGCTGGCGATCGCGCTTCCGACCCCGGCCGGAGGGGACGACCACCGATCCCACGTCGCTGGTCGGCGAAGGTGGCTCCTTCCTTACACCCGTGACAGACGTACTGCTGAAGGCAGACACCGGCCTTGCTCCTTTGAATCCGTCGTACACCGACGCGAATCTCGACAATGCCATCAGTGACTTCGTCGGCAACGGACCGAACAGCTTCGACGCAGACTTCGTCGTCTCCGAGCGCCCGCTGACCTCGAGCGAAGCGGCGACCGCGACGGCCAACGGTCGGACATTCGCCTACGTGCCGTTTGCCGCCACGCCAGTCGCGGTAGCAACGCTGGCCGTCTGTAATCCGGCGGGACTCACGGGAAACTCGACTGCTTCGCTCTGCCAGAACATCCCTTTGACGGTACCCCTGGTAGGCCAGCTCTTCACCTTCAACCTCACCAGTTCGGCGGTGTCCCCGAATCAGGGGCTTCCATCTAGCCTGACCGGTTGGTCCGATCCGCGTTTGTCGCAGGCAAACGGCCAGCCGATCCCCAACGGTGGTATCTTTCAGGCATCCACCCTCGAGCCATCGGCCGAGAACACCGCGCTGTTGGCACTGTCTGGACAGCAACCCGACCTCCAAGGAACTGCTCGACAACGCTTTGAACAACCCCGGCGAGCGACGCACTCACCAAGAGTGACACTCCCTCGGAGACGTGGCCCTTTCACGGAGTCCATGCGTTTGTTGGAGGCGACGCCGGCCTAGTCGGCAAAGAGTTGAACATCAACGCGGAGACAAATGCTCCATCGGCTGCCAGCTCGTGGAACCTGGGTGACGTGTTCCCACTCGCTTCGGTGTGGGCGAGCGCGCCGCAGGGGACCCCGTGGAACATTCCAACTGCAGCCATTCAGAACGCGGCGGGCAAGTTCGTACCTCCGAGTGAATCCGCGGCGGCGTCGGCCGAAGAAGATGCTTCCATGGACCCAGCTACAAACTTGGTGACATTTGCAGCCAACCCGAACAACGCTACTGCGTATAACAACTACATGATGGTAGAGAGCTACCTGGTCGTGCCGACGTCGGGTCTGACGGCCGCCAAGGCCCAGAAAGTGGCCCAGTACATCCGGTTCGTCGTGGGACCGGTGGCAACGTCGGACGAGGAGACCTTGGGATCGGCTCCCCCGACGCCGAGCGATGGTGGCCGCTGATCTCAAGGTGGCGACGGAGCTGGATGACGAAGCCGCCACCTCTGCGTCGACGGCCTCCACTGACTCAGCCAGCGGATCCCCGACCACTTCTACCTCGACGACGGTTGCGTCGGCATCTTCGAATGCTGCGCCGGTGTCCACGAGCGGCGCAGGAGTCGGGAATACAGGTGGTGCCGGCAACAGCGGCGCCGGAGCATCCAGTCTTGCCACCACCGGAGCGGACGTGGCTCCGCTACTCGGCGTGGGGGTGCCCTTGGCGGGACTCGGCGCCCTTGGGCGAAGGCGATCGAGACGATTGCGCCGACGCGGGGCGGGACCATGACCACCACCGAGGCACAGTCTGGCGTGCCAGTCACGGCACCACCATCTGGAGCGCCGGCCACCAGGTCGTCGCAGTCACGTCTGGACGCCTCGAACGTGAGCGCTTGGTTCGGTTCGAACAAGGTGCTGGAGCGGATTTCCCTGTCCATGGAACCCGGCCACGTCACGGCGTTGATCGGCCCATCCGGCTGCGGGAAGTCGACCTTCCTACGAATCCTGAACCGGATGCACGAGCTCGTGCCGTCGGCAGCCCTTTCCGGATCCGTCAGCCTAGACGGTGTGGATATCTACGGGCCGGCCTTGCGGGTCACCGAGACTCGGCTGAAGATCGGCATGGTGTTCCAACGACCGAACCCCTTCCCTTCGATGACGATCGCACAGAACGTTCTCGCTGGTCTGAGGCTCTCGGGAACCAAGGTGGCCAATCGCGATGCCCTGGTCAAGGAGTGCCTGGAACGGGCCGGGCTGTGGCGGGAAGCCCGGAGTCGCCTCAACGAGGCCGGTGTGGCTCTTTCGGGCGGTCAACAGCAGCGTCTGTGCATCGCCCGGGCGCTGGCCGTCCGGCCCAAGGTGCTCCTCATGGACGAGCCGTGCTCGGCGCTGGATCCCATCTCGACGGGTGTAATCGAGGACACGATCAGGGAGCTCTGCCACGAGCTCACCATCGTCATCGTCACCCACAACATGCAACAGGCTCAACGGGTCTCCGAGCAATTGTGCGCTGTTCTTGGTTGACAGCGAGGGGGCTCCGGGGCACATCGTCGAGGCAGGCCCGACGGAACAATTGTTCAGCGATCCTCGTGATCCGAGGACTGCGGACTACGTGAACGGTCGCTTCGGATGAGTGTTCGTCCAATTTGTCGGGAGAAAGAGGCCAAGCAAGCCGGACGGTGGGCACGTCCATGACCGAAACGCTGTATGTCCCTACGCCTACCCCCCGAGGCTCCACGATCAAAAATTGGAGGGACAAGTGCAAGAGTTGGCAAGAAAAGTGGCAGCGGCGCTGGACTGACGCATCTCAGACCACTCGAACGCGGATCCAAGTGGGTGTGCTGCTCGCCGCTGTCCTGATCGCCTACAACTACTCATTGAGCACGCTGCTGCAGACTGTCGACCAGCAGACGCCGCTTGCCTATATCAGCCTGGTGCCGGCTATCGCGCTCGCCCTGGCCGCCGTGCGTTCCCGACCCCTCAAACCTGAGCCACCGATCCACGACCGACAAGTGGACTACGCGATCGGGATCCCACTGATCCTTACCGCCGTGGCCATCAATGAATTCTTGCCTGCCCGCATGTCGGCCCTGTACTGGTTCTACCGAATGGACCTCGTCTCACTTCCAATCTTCGTTGCGGGCGCGGTGGCCATCATCTTTGGGTGCCGAGTCCTGTGGCGTCAGAAGCTGGCGATCGCCTTCCTGTTCCTGGCGTGGCCCTATCCCTACGAGAAGTACCTACTGGGAGTACTGAACGCTTTCACTGACGTGACCCTCGTGGCCATGGAGAAGATCGCCCAGTGGACTCACCTCGCCACGCCGACCGTTTCATCTGATAACGCCCTGTTCACGGTCAACCACCACGGCACGACTTTCACGCTCAGCATCGTGTCTGCATGCTCGGGTGTGAACGGCGTGGTCGGATTCCTGCTGGTCGGCTCGGCCTTCGCCGCAGTCGTCCGCGGTCCCATCGTGCGCAAGGTTCTCTGGCTCGCCGGCGGAATGATTCTCCTGTTTGCGCTCAACCTCGGTCGTATCACCTTCATCTTTTTCGCCGGAAAGGAGTGGGGAGAATCCATCGCTCTCAACGTCTTCCATCCCTTCATCGGCCTCGTGCTGTTCTGCGTGGGTGTGCTCGTCATGGTCTTGTTGATTCGCCCCCTCGGAATGCACATTTACGGGACGATCGATCCGTCGTCCGGACCTCCGACGCCGCCCAACGGCACCGCCTCCGTCCCTTCTTTCGGCTCTTCCACAGAATCGCAGAAGCGCAAGATGACGCTCGCAGTGCCCAAGGTGTACGTAGCCGTCGTGGCCGTGGTGGTGGCCGCCCTTTTCATCGGAATCAGTGATGTCGAACTCAATGCCTACAACCTTGTGGCGGGAGTTTCGGGCGAGGCGAAACTGACAGCCTACATCCAAGGCCCGGTGGCACCGCGGGGTTGGTCGGCGAAATATGACACCACCTATGGATGGGCGAAACCGCTATTCGGAGACACCTCGATATGGAATCGCTATGTCATGCGGTCCGAGGGAAGCGGCCCTCTTGCCACCCACGACGAAGTGGTGGCCGACGTGATCAATACTCCCGATCTTTCCAGCTTCTCCGCTTTCGGCGTTCAAGCCTGTTACACGTTCCACGGCTATGCGCTTGCCGACATAACGCAGGTGTCCCTCGTCGGTGGAATCACCGGCCAGGCGATGTCTTATACATCGCAGCAGTTCGGCAGCTGGTCGATCGTTTACTGGATCGTGCCGGTGAAGATGGACACCGGAGGAACGAACTACGAGCGGGTTGTGCTCTACGTCCAGAACTCAGGTCAGGGCGTCGTGGTACGTGGACTAACGACAGCGGACTCCGTTCACAACATCGGCGGTTCGTTGAATGCCTCGAACGAACCAGATCGCGCACTCATCAATAACCGCAACTTCCTGGTCGCCTTTGCCGATCAGCTCCTCTATGCCCAGTCATCCCGCTCAACCGTCGCCAATGCCGGGTCAAACGGGATCTCGACCTGAGCCAATGGGCTGCTTATCTTCGAGGCGAGGTCGGTGACAACGACAGTGGGCAACGGTGGCGCGCCATTGGCGTCCTCGGACGGCACGCCCGAGCCAGGCGAGCTCAAGCTCAAGGAGCGACGATCCTGGAAGACCTGGCAGCTCTTGACCGCCATTCTTGCTCGCGGCGGTCTTCGGGATGTGGATCAACGGGGACACGGGCGGCGGCGCGCCGAGCACCAGCAGCACGACCTCTGGCACCCTCCCTCCTGAGAACTCGTCGTCGTCCGGCTCGTCCGCCGCAGGCAGCACGGCCACGACCACGACCGCCCCCGGAGGCAGCTCCGCCACCACGACCACCGCCGCCGGCGGATCCACGAAGTCCACCGCAGGGGGCGAGTCCACGACGACCTCGGCCGCCGGCGGTTCCACGACCACATCCACCACAACGTCGACATCGTCGACGGCCGCAGCCGGACCCGCCCGCGTCCTTCTCCTCTCGCCACAGCAACAGGGCAACTGGACCAGCACCGCGTTTACGACGACGGCCGCCTCATGGAATATCGGCTGGGCCTTCAGATGCTCGCCTGCCCCAGCCGCTGGTCCGTCGTTCCAGGTGTTCGTGGGTCCGGCCGGGTCGGCTCCCACGGGAACGCCCGCCATCAGCGAGACCGGGCCGTCAGGACAGTCGGTCACGACGCAGTCCAGCATCGGGACGCAGACGCTTGTGGTGCAAGCCCCCGCAGCCTGTACCTGGATCGTCAAGGTGACCGGCTCGTAGCCTCAGTCGACCACCCAGGGTCAATCGGCCACGCATTAGATTGACTCCGTGCGTCTCGCGGTCCTCGTTTCGGGTTCCGGGACGATCCTGCGGGCAATGTTCGAGGCGGGCCTCCCGGTCAGTGTCGTCCTGTCGGACCGGCCCTGTGCCGCCCTGGGCCTGGCCGAGCAGCACGGTGTCGTCGCCGAGCTGGTCGACCGGGCCTCGTACGGGGGCTTCAGACCTGGATTCGACCGAGAGGGCTTCACCACCACCGTGGCGGCCACCCTCGTGGCGCACCAGGTCGACCTGTTGGCTATGGCCGGCTTCGGCACGGTGTTGACCGAAGCCATCCACTCCGCATTCCCGAACCGCATCCTGAACACGCACCCGGCCCTGCTCCCGGCGTTCCCGGGCTGGCACGGGGTGCGCGACGCCCTGGCGGCCGGGGTGCCCGAGACCGGCTGTACGGTGCACCTGGCCACCCTGGAGATGGACGCCGGGCCGATCCTGGCGCAGGAGGTGGTCCCGGTACTGCCCGGTGACACCGAGGAGACCCTGCACGAACGGATCAAGGTGGTCGAGCGCACCTTGTACCCGGCCACGGTGGCCTGGGCGCTCGGCGAGCTGGAGGCCGGACGTGAGATCGAGCGGCCCGCCCGGCCGTCGGTGGGGGCCGCCGTCGGGGCCGGAGGAGCAGGAAGCGGAAGAAAAGGACAACAATTAGAAGGACAAGAAGAAAAGGAGAAGACGAGGTGATGACGTCGTGAGGGCCCTGCTGTCGGTCTACGACAAAGAAGGCCTGGTCGAGCTGGCCCAGGGCCTCTCGGAGCTGGGATGGGAGCTCGTGGCCAGCGGCAATACCGCGGCCGCGCTGAGCGATGCCGGCATCGCGCACACCGAGGTGGCCGAGGTCACCGGCTCGCCCGAGATGCTGGGCGGGCGGGTCAAGACGCTGCACCCCAAGATCCACGGCGGCATCCTGGCCGACCGCTCCAAGCCCGAGCACCTGGCCGACCTGGAGGCCAACGGCATCGACGGCATCGACCTGGTGGTGTCGAACCTCTACCCGTTCTCCTCTGACCCCTCCGTCGAGCTGATCGACATCGGGGGCCCCACCATGGTGCGGGCCGCCGCCAAGAACCACGAGCACGTCGGCATCGTCACCTCCCCGGCCGAGTACCCCGCGGTGCTCGAGGAGCTGCGCGCCTCGGGCAGCCTGTCGCCCGCCACCCGCCGCCGGTTGGCCCGCGCGGCCTTCGCGCACACGGCCGCCTACGACGCCGCCATCGTCGCCTGGCTCGATGCCGGCGGCCCCGCTCCGGTCAACACCCTCGAGGGGGCCACGGTCGCCGATCGCGAGGAGGCCGAGCTGGGCGCGGTCCTGCCGCGGACGCTGCACCTCACCCTGGAGCGTACCGAAGTGCTCCGTTACGGCGAGAACCCGCACCAGCGAGGCTCGCGCTATCGCACGGCGGGGACGACGAGTTGGTGGGACCAGATGGTCCAGCACGGTGGCAACCCGCTGAGCTACCTCAACCTCTTCGACGGCGACGCCGCCTGGCGCCTGGTGCACGAGCTGGCCGCCGACGCCGGCCAGCCGGCCGTGGCCATCATCAAGCACGCCAACCCGTGCGGCGTCGCCGTGGCCGACGACCTCGTCACCGCCTACGAGCGTGCGTTGGAGTGCGATGTCCAGAGCGCCTTCGGAGGGGTGGTCGCCATCGGGGGCGACGTCAGAGGAGCAGAGGCCGACGCCATCGCGGCCGGCCCGCAGGCCGACGTCATCATCGCGTCGTCCTATTCGCCCGAGGCGTTGGAGAAGCTGACCAGCCGGCGCAAGGCCACCCGCATCCTTTCGGGGCCCGCGCCGGAACGGGCCGTCCGCCAGCTGCGCAGCCTCGGCACCAGCGTCCTCGTGCAGGACATCGACGCCTTCCTGTCGCCCCGGAGCGAGTGGCGCACGGCGACTCGCCGCAGCCCGTCCGAGGACGAGTGGCGCGACCTGGTGCTCGCCTGGCGGGTGTGCGGCCGTACGACTTCCAACGCCATCGCCGTCGTCACCGGCGGGCAGGCTGTCGGGGTCGGCGCCGGGCAGCCGTCCCGCGTGGTCGCCGCCGAGATCGCGGTGCAAAAGGCGGGGGAGCGCGCCAAAGGCGGCTCTGGAGCGAGCGACGCCTTCTTTCCCTTCCCCGACGGGTTGCTCGTCCTGGCCGACGCCGGCGTCACGGCGGTGGTCCAGCCGGGTGGCTCCGTGCGCGACGAGGAAGTCGTCGCGGCGGCCGACGAGGCCGGCCTGGCCATGGTCATGACGGGCGAACGCCACTTCCGGCACTGATGGGCGCCATCCTGCTCGACGGCGAGGCGGTGGCGGCCCGCATCCGCTTCGAGGTGGGCGCCCGCGTCGCGGAGCTGAAGACCGAGGGCGTGCACGTCGGTCTCGGGACCGTGCTCGTGGGCGACGACGTACCGAGCGAGCGCTATGTCGCGTTGAAGCACGAGGACTGCGCCGCCATCGGCATGTACTCGGTCGGCGTCCACCTGCCGGCGACCGCCACCCAGGCAGAGGTGCTGGAGGCTATCGCTCGCTTCAACGCCGACCCGGCGGTGAGCGCCTTCCTCGTGCAGCTGCCGCTGCCCGCCGGCCTCGATGAGGAACAGGCCCTCCTCGCCGTCGATCCGGCCAAGGACGTCGACGGGCTGCACCCAATCAACCTCGGTCGTCTCGTGTTGGGGACGCCAGGCCCGCTGCCGAACACGCCGGCCGGGATCGTCGAGCTCCTCCACGCCTACGACGTACCCGTCGAGGGTCGCCACGTGGTGATCTTGGGCCGCGGGGTCACCATCGGTCGGCCCCTGGCGAACCTGCTCACGTTGAAGCGCCCCGGTTTCAACGCCGCCGTGTCGGTGGTGCACACCGGTGTCGACCACGAGGACCTGGCCACCCTCGTGCGGACGGCGGACATCGTCGTGGCGGCGGCCGGGCGGCCCCATCTCCTCACCCCCGACATGGTCAAGCCCGGGGCGGCCGTGGTGTCGGCGGGCGCCACCTTCGAGGGGAAGAGATTGATCCCCGACGCTCATCCGGACGTGGCGGAGGTGGCCGGCTGGATCACACCTCGCATCGGGGGGGTCGGGCCCATGACGCGTGCCATGCTGTTGCGCAACGCGCTGCGAGCGGCGGAGCTGGCGGCGCCGTGACCGATGGACACGTGACGAAGCGACGACGAAAGGTGAGCCACAGAGCGCCACCTTTGGCCAGGGAGGCACACAGCCGGTGAGTGAGCGGGAATACTCCGAGCGCCCGTGGGGCAACTACACCGTCCTCGATGATGACGCGTCCGACCACAAGGTCAAGCGCCTCGTCGTCCATCCCGGGAAGCGGCTCAGTTACCAACGCCATTCGAAGCGGGCCGAACACTGGTTCATTGTGGCGGGCACGGCGAAGGTAACGCTGGACGGCACCGTGATCGAGCTCCACCCGGGGGAGTCCGTCGACATCCCCCTGGAAGGCGCGCACCGGATCGGCAACGAGGGGGACACCGACGTCGTCCTCATCGAGGTGCAGCACGGCACGTACTTCGGCGAGGACGACATCGTCCGGCTCGAGGACGACTTTGGGCGGGTAGAGACGTGACGCGGATCGCCGAGTTGCTCGAGGCCGGACCGACTTATTCGTTCGAGTTCTTCCCACCGAAGAACGACAAGGAGCTCGCCACGCTCGCCCGGACCATCGCCGAGTTGCAGCCGCTCGAGCCGTCCTTCGTCTCGGTCACCTACCGAGGCGGGGCCGAGTCGCGCCAGCGCACCTTCGACCTCGTGTCGGGGATGCTGCACACGACCAAACTCAACCCGATGGCCCATCTCATCTGTGTGGCGCACACCAGACTGGAACTGGCCGACATCCTCGTCTCACTGCGCAAAGCGGGCATCGAGAACCTGATGGCGCTGGGGGGCGACCCGCCCGAGGATCCGACCGCGGGCGCCGGCGAGCTGGCCTTTGCCGCGGAGCTGGTGGAGCTCGCCCGCGCCATCGGCGGCTTCTCCGTCGGCGTGGCTGCGCACCCGGCCGGGCATCCCCGCTCGCCTGACCTGCCGAGCGATCGCGACTTTCTCGCGGCCAAGCTCGCCCTGGCCGACTTCGGCGTCACCCAGTTCTTCTTCGAGGCTTCCGAGTACGAGGGCTTGGTCTCCGACCTGCGTGAACGGGGCGTCGACACCCCGGTCCTGCCCGGCATCCTTCCCGTGACCTCGTTGTCGACCATGGGTCGTCTGGGCGGCATGGGTGCCGCCGCGCCGGCCTGGATGGAAGCGCGCCTGCCGCGCCGCCGACGACCGGGGCGGGTCCGACGCGGTGCGCAAGGAGGGGGTGGAGCTCGCCACCGAGCTCTGCTCCCACCTCCTCGAATCCGGCGTGCCGGGGCTGCACTTCTACACCTTCAACACCTCGAGCGCGACACGCGAGATCTACGCCGCGCTCGGACTGGGGCCGACCACGAGCCCGTAGGGCGACCTCGTCCTATTTCGTGTCACGGGTGCGCGAGGGACCGTCGATCAGTGGCTGAGCGCGACCGAGCCGACGAGAAATGGCCAGTGCTCCTGCATCATTGGGGGTAACGAACGCGCAGAAGGGGCCCGAAGGCCCCTTCGCACGATGCTGCCCTTCCTTGACTGGGTCCCAGGATATCGGTCGGACTCAGCTCATGAAAGACCGTTATTCAGAGGCGCCCTGGGACTGGATGTCTGCCCTTCCTTGACTAAGAAGCTGCACCGGGTTCGATTCCCGGCCGGGGCGCCCCGCCCGAGGGTCGGGCTGCTGATGGCCGGTCACCGTCGAAACGGCAGCCCGACTCTCCGGGTCAGCTGGACCCGAGCCAGCGTTGTGCGATCACACGAGTGATCCGTGGGGCCTGGACGAGGGCAGGGATGCACGTCCCGCCACGCCGGCCCGTCGCCGTGGGGCCCGGCCGCGGCGGCCGACCCGGGGTAGCGCGGGGGTTTCGCCCTGCTCTGGGAGCGTCCCTTTTCCTTCTCACCTACACCCGGCCGGGGGAAGCGGGGGAACGACCGGGAACGAGCCAGGCGCACGGAACGAGCGCGCACAAAGCGCAGGCGGGGAGAGGCCGGCACAGGGCAGCCGGAACGCCGAGCCAGCCAGCCAGCCGGCGGCGCCGGCGAACGAGAGGAAGGCGGAGATGGGACGGGCTTACGGGAGGGCGAGGCCTTAGGGATTCGCCGGGAAGGGGGGCCAGACTCCGGTACTTCGGGGCTACCCGTGGGAAGCGGGCAGGCACGCTATGGGCGGCGTTCTCGTAGCACCAGAACCTGAATCAGAACGCACCGCCGCGATCTGACCACCCGGTATTTCCCACCTCATGGATGAAACGCCGGAAGGATATCCGCGAGGAGGGTCTCGACCCGGCTCCTGACTATCTCCCGGATGGGTCGGATCTGCTCGAGTGACTTGCCGGTCGGGTCCTCGAGGTCCCAGTCCTCGTATTTCTTCCCGGGCACCAGTGGACAGGCGTCACCACATCCCATCGTCACCACGACGTCGGCCGCGTCTAGGAACTCATCCGTCCATGGCTTGGGGAACTCCTTGGAGATGTCGATTCCGACCTCGGCCATGGCTTTCACCACGTCTTGGTTGATCTCGGATCCCGGCTCCGAACCACCCGACCATGCGATAGCGCGACCTGCCGCTAGATGGTTGAACCAACCCAGTGCCATTTGGGAGCGCCCCGCGTTGTGCACACACAGGAACAGCACGGCGGGTATCGCCTTGAAGGAGCCATCCTGGATGAAGGCGAGCGCTTCGAGACGCTGCCGGGCGAACTTCTCGGCGGTAACGGTCAGCCACCTGGTCACGGTGGCCCTTTTGGCGATCTCGTCATAGCTCTCAAACACGAACGTCTCGATGGTCTCGTGGCCGAAGATGCCGTGGTACTTGGTATCCAGAGCTTTAACAACATGATTGAGTTGCACTCTCTGTTGCGGTGTCATGGGTTCGTGATCACTCATGTGCCTCCCCTTTCGCTGATAACGCGCCACCAGTTCTCATGGGCGTCGACCGAGCACCGACTGGTCACCGTTCGATCCCTGCGCTCGCACCCAGGCCTGAGCCCCCGTCTGCACCGCGTCCCACGGGCTCCCGAGGGGTGGCGTGTACGACAGGTCGAGGTCATTCATGGCCTCCACGGTCATCTCGTTGAAGATGGAGGTTGCGGCGATGTCGATGCGCTTGGCCACCTCGGCCTGACGGTGACCGAAGAGCTGGACACCGAGGAGCCGTCCCGTCGTGCGATCGCCGGTGTAGCGCATCCGGATGCGGTGGCTGCCGGGGTAGTAGGCCTTGTGGTCGTCGGCCTCGAACTCGACAGTCATCGGGTCGAAGCCGCTAGCAAGCGCTTCGTGGTCGCGCAATCCCGTGCGGGCTGCTGCCATGTCGAAGACCTTTACGACCTGGGTCCCGAGGCTGCCCCCGAACTCGCGACTCCCCCCGATGGCGTTCTCGCCAGCCACCCGACCCTGCTTGTGAGCGGTGGTCCCGAGTGGCAGGTAGGTGAGACCCATCAGGCGGTGATGCGTCACGACGCAGTCTCCGGCGGCGAAGACGCGCTCGAGGTTTGTGCGCATTTCCGGGTCCACGCTGATCGCCCCGCTGATGCCGAGTTCCGCTCCGGCAGAGACGGCGAGCGCCGTGTCGGGACGCACGCCGACGACGACCAACACCATGTCGGCGAAGGCGGTGAGCTCGGCGCCCGACGACTCGACGGCGTCGATCTGGAAGCGGGCCGCCGATCCCTTGGGTGCCCGAGCGATCCGCCTGACCGTCGTGTTGGTCCTCACGGCGACGCCGTGCGTCCTCAGCTCCGCGTTGACGAGCGCGCCCAGGCTCGGATCAACAGTTGGGAGCACCTCGGGGAGCTGCTCGAACTGCGTCACCGACAGGCCGCGGGCCTTCAGGCCCTCGGCCATTTCGAGGCCGATGTACCCGGCCCCCACGATTACCGCGCTGGCCGGTTGGGCGTCCTCGAGCGTGCGCACCAGCCTGAAGGTGTCGCCCATGGAGTGGAGCAGGTGCACTCCGTCGGCGGGGCCGAGCGCTTCTGGGCCGACCAGGCCCTCGATGGGCGGGCGAGCCGAGACGGCCCCGGTTCCTACCACGAGTTGGTCATAGGGGAGCTGATCCTCCATCCCCGCCTCATCGATCACATGGAGCCGGCGACCCTCGACATTGATCTTCGTAGCCCTGGTGTTGAGCTTGACCTGCATCCCCGTCGCCTTGAGGTCGTCGAGGCTGCGATGGGCCAGGTTGCGCCAGTCGGTGACCTCTCCCGAAACGTAATAGGGAATGCCGCAGATGGAGAAGTTGGGGTAGGCGTCGGCGACCACGACGGTGACCTCGGTGGTCGGATCAAGCTCGCGCGCCCTGAGCGTGGCGCTGATGCCAGCGTCACTTCCACCGATGACGACGAGATGCATGCGGGTCCGTTTCGAAGGATGTGGTAAAGGTCGGGGGTCAGCGGGTCTCGAGGTCGTTCTCGCCGCGCAGGTGCGGCTCGATGACGTCGGCCGCCTCGGCTTTGGTGATGCCCGGATACAGCCCCTTGAGCAAACCGAAGGCCAGTACGCCGCCGACGACCTGCGCGGAGATGAAGTTCGGAGCCGAGGACGGGGCGATGCCGGCGAAGCTGTTGGAGAACATGCGGCCGACCGTGATGGCTGGGTTGGCGAAGCTGGTCGAGCTGGTGAAGAAGTAGGCAGCGCCGATGTAGGCCCCGACCGCTGCCGGTGCGAGGTGGGACCGTCCCGAGCGGGCCAAGGCGAAGATCACCAGGATCAAGCCGACGGTGGCGATGACCTCGGAGAGCCAGTGGGGCCCCGAGGCCCGGTGCTTGGTCGAGATGGAGATCGCCGCCTCGGAGAACATCACGTTGGCCAGGATCGCCCCGCAGATGCACCCAACAACCTGGAAGGGCAAGTAGGCGGCGGCGTCCTTCCACCTGAGGCCGCCGAACCCGGCGTCGACGAAGGAAACGATCGGGTTGAAGTGTCCGCCCGAGATCGGGCCGAACATCAAGATGATGGCGAAGAGGCCCGTCGCCGTGGCCGCTGCGTTCTCGAAGAGCTGGAGTCCGACGTTGCCCGGCGAAAGATTCTGCGCCGCGATCCCCGAGCCGATGACGATGGCCGCCAGGAAAGCGCTGCCCAAGAACTCGGCGAGCAGCCGCCGCCACAAGACAGTGTCCCTCATCGACCGCTCCCCGATCGCCTCCGTGGCTCAGCAGGATGGCGAGCAGGACTGCGGCGAACCCACCGCCACGGGAACGCTCCCGACGGCCTCGGGGACACAGCACGAGCCGTCGCCCGCAATTCCGGTCTCGGCCGGGGCGTCGGCGAGGACGGTGTAGACCTCCCAAGGCGCACCGTCGGGGTCGCTGACCCAGACCTTGTCCTGAACGGCGTAGCAGCACGTCGTCTGCTCCTCGACCTCGGTCTCGAGCCCCGTGTCGTTCAGGCGTCCGGTTGCTGCCGTCACCTCGTTGGTGGTCTCGACCTCGACGCCGAGGTGGTTGAGGGCGCCGACCGTCCCATGACCTCGTGCTGTGTGATCCTCCATCAAGACGAGCTTGAGCGGTGGGTCCGCGATGGCGAAGTTGGCGTAACCCGGCTGGCGCTTGGCCGGTTCGGTTCCGAAGAGCTTGGAGTAGAACTCGACGGCTTCGTCGATGTCGCTGACGTTCAGTGCGAGTTGGACCCTCGACATGGTGACCTCCTGTAGTATCGACCTCAGTCAATGTATCGAGTATTGCTGATACATTGATAGATGTCAATGGAATGGGAGACCCGTGGGCAAGCCGGCAGCTACAAAGGTCCGATCGACGGAGTGCTGTGCATCGGTACTCGCCGCACCGCTGGACTCCGCGGATGCCACCGAGCTGGCCAGTGGGTTCAGTGCGCTGGCCGACCCTGTCCGACTCCGGGTGCTCAGTATCCTCGCAGCCTCGCCTGACGGTGAAGTCTGCGTGTGCGACTTCGTTGAGCCCTTGGCCAAGAGCCAACCCACGGTGTCACACCACCTCAGGGTCTTGAGCGAGGCGGGTCTCGTCCAGGGGGACCGACGTGGCAAGTGGGTCTGGTACTCAATGAATCGTGCCCGCCTTGCAGAGCTCCGAGCGGCCATCGACAGCTAAGCCGGAAGACGGGTACGGTCGTGTTTTGCCCGAGCGCCAGCTCGACGCCGTCGCCTTCGACAACCGCAAGCGCTCGCGACGACCGACAGCATGACTGACCAGATCGCTGGGCTGACCGTCGCCGCGAAGTCCTTAGGGTCCGACGACACCCCGCCGCACGCATCCCTCCATGCAGGCTCGGCCTGTCGGCGGGCCGAGATCGCCGCGGCGCGGGTGGCCCTCAGAGTGGGCGTCGGGCGAGGGTCGGCCGCGATGCACTTGGCACGGCGCACCCGGTGAGCATCACTCACCGGAGCATCGTCAGGGCGCTGCTTCGGTCGATGCCTTCACCCTCGCTGACACGGCCAGCTTGCGTGCCTTGACGGATGCCTGAGCGTCCCGACTCCGTCGCTTCGTGAGCGGTGTCGGAGAGTCGTACTCGCCCGCCATCACGCGACCGATTGCGTGGGTCACGTGCTCGGCATGATGAGCGCGATGCGGCATTCAATCCAAAGCGGCAGTAGTGACGGCGGCTGTGCTCCTAAGCACACCGAGCAGCTCACCGTCAGGTGTCGAGACAGTGACCGCCTCGACATGCCGATCCGCCAGTCGTCGCAATGTCACATCGAGCAGGGCGTCGGCATGCACCGTTACGGGTCCAGGTTCCATAACCTCAAAGACGGGTAGCAACGAGTCAACGTCGACACGGGAGAAGCGAAGACGTCCCAGGATCACTCGATGCTCGTTCAAGACCACCGCCATCTCCCAGCCCACTGACCGGGCGCGTCGCACAATCTCAGCCACCGGTTCGTCGGGCAGACAGGTTGGAACTTCCCTCAACATGGCGGTCGTGACGCGAGCAGCTGAAGGCTCTCGCCGCTCGGACGGAAGTCCCGCCGCAATCCAGTCCGCCTTTCCCGTCGAGTAGTCGTACACAACCGGGAACCCCAATCGTTCGAGGTGCCAGGCGGCACGCGGGCTCATGTCGCACAGCGCATCCCAGCAATACACGATGACAGGCTTAGTCTTGTCGAGCCGGCTGGCTGTCTTTGTGGTGAGCGACTTCAGAGGCAAATGAATGGCGCCCGGCAAGTGCTCCTCTGCGTATTCGTCCCGGGGCAGGACCTCGACGAGTTGCGCTCCCTCTTCGACGAGTTTCTGTAGCTGAACACGATCAATCGGAGTAGGCATGACTATCACTCACTTAGCTCACCGAACGCAATCCTGCCGGCGTGCCGCCTGGCCAACTCTCTAGCGTTGTCGAACTCACCCATCCGCATAGCTCGGAGCCTAGGTGGCGTCGGCGTGCCCACATAGTCACGAGACAGAACCCGCGCAGCACCTAATGTTCCCTAGTCCCCACTGACCAGCTAGCCCGAAGTGCCGTTCTCAGCGCACCAACCATCGCGACCGAGGTTCGGGATTCCCACGACATCAAGCTCTTCCGCGTGTCCGCCTCGCCCTCCCGTAGGCCCGTCCCATCGTCCGCCTTCCTGGCGTTCGCCGGCTCCGCCGGCGCCGCCGGCCGGCTGGCTGGCTCGGCGTTCCGGCTGCCCTGCGCCGGCCTGTCTCCGTCTGCGCTTTGTGCGCGCGCTCCGTGCGCTTGGCTCGTTTCCGGTCGTTCCCCCTCTTTCCTCTTCACCCGGCGGGCCACAAAAGGGACTCGAACCTCGAACGTTTCGTCGGCCCAGTTACACAGTGTTCAGTCCAGCGGCCGCAGGAGGTCCCCCGGCTTGGACCGCGTGGCCACCAATGCGGGTGCGATCGCGATGAGGTTGGCGCCCACGAGCACCCCGATGCTGATCCCCGCGATGAGCAGGACGGGCACCACGGTGACCGGGACGACCCCCAGATCGTTGGCGAACGTGTTCCACACCGTCTTTCCGACAACGAGCCCCAAGGGGACGCCCACCACCACGCCGACGAAGGCCAGCGTCGTCGCCTGCCAGGAAACCGTCGACACCACCTGGCCGTTGACGAAGCCCAGGACCTTCAACAGCCCAACCTCTCGGCGGCGGCGAGACACGCTCACGACGAGCAGGTGCGCGAGCGTCGCCGCACCGAACACGGCCAGCATCGCCCCGAAGATGAGCGGGAAGTCGACCGCCTCGCCGAAGTTGACCAGGGACGTCGGCGCGACCGGCTCTGTCGTGATCGGGGCGTACGCCGCAAGGTAGTGGTCCACCGCCGCCTTCCCCCGCGGGCCCGGAGCGAAACTCACCCGGACGCCGCCGGTCTGCAGGCCTCCGGTCTTCTGCCGACACGTCGCCGAGTGGGGACCGGCCGGGCAGGCGACGTGCACCAGGTCGGCCGTCGTCATCAGGACGCCCGTACCGAGGCTCACGAACCCCCCGAGCTGTGGGAAGGAGGTCTGGGCCACCACCCGGAACGGCTCGGTGCGCCGGGCCCCGGAATGCGTGGTCACCGTGACGTCGACGACCGACCCGACGTGCGCGCCCACCAGGTGCATCGTCGAGACGCCGAGGCCGACTTGGTCGTCGCCGACCGGAGGATGGCCGACGACCGTCGAAAAGAGGAGCGGGCCCTTGATCGCCGTCCCCACGACGCTCCCGACGATCTTCCCGTTGACCGTGATGTCCGCCGCGCCGACGCCCTTGGTGATCCCGATGACCTCCGGGTTACCCGCCAGGCTCTTGATCAAGGTGGCGCTCGCCGGATCGAAGCTGACCTGCTCCGGGTCGCCCCAGAGCGCCGGCGTCGCCGTGAGATGGGTGAGGCTGGCGCCGAAGACGCCCGTCGCGCAGAGCGCGATGACCGCCAAAACCATGCCCAGGAGGGCGGAGCCCAGCGGGACGGTCGACCCCCCGGACCGGCGCTCCACGGCGTTACGGACGCCGATCACCGCGGTCGGCGGCGCCCCCAGGGCGACCAGGCGCGCCACGAGCGCCGAGGGGCGCGAACCCGCGGCCTGGTCGTCGGTCCGGGACGGGCGCGCCGCCCGCAGCGCCGGCCAGATGCCGAGGGCCAGCACCGCCGCCACCGTGGCGAGCGCACCGAGCGGGAGTACGAGCGTGTCGAAGGCGATCCCGGTGGAGGCCTCGGCCAGGCGCGCCTCGCCGAGCGGTGCGATCGGGGACAGCGCGGTAGCGACCAGGACGGCCCCGCCGGCGCCGGCCAGCGCCACGGCCAGGTCTCGGGCCATGTCCCCTGCGAAGAGCTGCCGCCGTGACATGCCGAGCGCGACCAGGGTGGGATGGTCTTCCTTCTCGGCGGCGCTCTGACGGGCTAGGGCCTGGCCCACGACCGCCAGCCCAACGAGCGCCGCGAGGGCGGCGAGGATCCACCACCCGACGGCCTGGGGATGGATGGAGGCCTCGATCGTGGCCGCGACCCCGTCCTCGCTCGAGGAGCCCACGTTGGGACTGGTGCCGCCCAGGTTGAGGGATTTCTCCTGCTGGTCGAATCGGATGAGGCCGGCGGCACCGTGGCGAAGGCGGACGTCGTACTGGTACTGCACCGCGGTGTGGGGGAGCACCGAGCGGGCGAACCCCGGGCCGGCGTAGAGCAGGTAGACAGGCGTGGTCCCGGCGGGGAACTCGAGCTCGTTGGCCTCGATCCCGACCACGGTGAGCGCAGGGTGCGGGCCTTTCGGTGTGGGCAGTCCCGTGTTCGGATTGTTGTAGTCAGCGGCCTCGGAGGGCGCCTCGAACGGGACGTGGATCACGGTTCCGACGTGGACGCCGTCGTCTTGTTGCAGCGTGAACGAGGCCAGCACCTGGTCGGGTTGCGACGGGTCGGGAAGATGGCCCGAGACCAGCGTGAGAGGCGACGGGCCCCCGCCCGTCACGACCCCCACGCCGAAGTCGTTGCCGTTGATCGAATGAGTGCATCCCCGACAGGTCGGATTCCCGGCATCGGGCAAGACGAGCTTCGTGGCCGAGGCGACGCCGGGGAGGTGGGCGAGCGCCGGCACGGGTCGGGTGGCGTAGACGATGGTGTCGAATCCGTGCGCCGTGACGAACCGCGGGAACGCGGATTCCGTTCGGCGGCCCGCGGCGGCCGCGGCCAGCACGACCCCCCCGACGACGCTGATCAGGACCGCGATGGCCAGCCAGGACCGCCAGCGACGGCGGAGCCCGGCGCGGAACACCAATCCGACTGCTCCCATGGCTCGCTTCCTCCTGTCACGTCAGTTTGGTCAATCCAATAGGGGTTTCCAAGGTGGCCAGCCTGCGCGGCTCTCTCGTGGTGGCCGGGCGAGGCCCGCTCGTAGTGGCACCACTCGCCCCGTGGGCTCCTCTAGTGGGTAACATAGTGGGCATGGCCTACGTGGTCGCCCGTCCCAAGGGGCGCTTCGAGATAAGGGAGTCGGTCCATACCCCCAGAGGCCCCCGGGCGCGCTCCCTGGCCGGCTTCACGCAGCTGACCGACGAGGTGCTGGCCGCGGCGAGCCGCCGGGCCATCCGGCCCTTCGACGCCGAGGCGGTGCGGGCCAGCGCGGCGCGCGCCGCCAGCCCCACCCCGCGCCACCGCAGCCCCGAGATGCAGCACTTCGTCGAGTCCTCCCGGCGGATGGCCACGGCACTCGAGACGCGGCCGCCACGGACCGCCTCCGCGGGCGACCGGGAACCCGGCGACGCCCTCATCGACCTCCTCGACGTGGTCGCCCAGGTGTCGGCTTTCGGACCTCCTCGCGCCCGGGAGCCCCTGCGCTTCCCGCCCCTGGCCCGCTTACGGGCGGCGCGCTCGGCCGGGGTGTCGCCGGGCGGCGGGACCGAGCGTTGAGCAAGGACGAACAGTTCGGCAATCTGGCCCGGAAGATCGTCTCGCTCCACGAGCTGCTCGACTCGGCCGGAGTGCGGCACCAGTTCGGGGGGGCCATCGCCCTGATCTGGTACCGCAACCCGAGGGCGACGACCGACATCGACGTCAACCTGACCCTGCCCCCCGCGGCGGCGGAGCCTGTCCTCGAGCTCTTGGCTCGGCTGGGTGTGACGATCACACCCGAGGATCGGGCCGCCATAGCCTTCGACGGGCAGGCGAGGCTCGACTGGGACGGCTCCTACCTCGACGTGTTCTTCGCCACCATGGACTTCCACCTCGAGATGGCCGAGTGCGCCCGGATGGTCCGCTTCGGCCCGGTGGACATCCCGATCCTCGCCCCCGAGCACCTCATCGTCTGCAAGGCCATCTTCGACCGCTCCAAGGACTGGCTCGACATAGAGGAGATGCTGCGCTGGGGCACGGAGGTCGACGGAACGCGGACGCTCTTCTGGGTGGGCGAGATCCTCGGCCCGGAGAGCGAGCAGTACGCCCGCCTCGCCGGCGTGCTGTCGGCCGGGGCGGCCGGCTCCCGTTCTCGCGCCACCTAGCTCGGTCGAGACGCCGCCGCACTGCTCATTGCGCACCGGCACTGTCCATTGGTGGCGACCGATTGGGACGTCGCTGCGCCGCCCCGTAGCATCGCCCTATGGCAGATCTCATCCGCATGGGCGACGACGGCACGCTGCTCGTCCCCGACGAGCCCATCATCCCCTTCATCGAAGGTGACGGCACCGGCGTGGACATCTGGCCCGCCGCCAAGCTGGTGTTCGATGCCGCCGCCGCCAAGCACGGCCACTCCATCGCGTGGAAGGAGGTTCTGGCCGGCCAGAAGGCGTTCGACGAGGTGGGCAGCTGGCTGCCCGACGACACGGTCGAGGCCTTCCGGGAGCACCTGATCGGGATCAAGGGGCCGCTCACGACGCCCGTCGCCGGGGGGATCCGCTCCCTCAACGTGGCGCTGCGACAGATCCTCGACCTCTACGTCTGCCTGCGCCCGGTGCGCTGGTTCGCCGGCGTGCCGTCGCCCGTGCTGCACCCCGAGCTGGTCGACATGGTCATCTTCCGGGAGAACACCGAGGACGTCTACGCCGGCTACGAGGTGCAGGCGGGCACGGCCGAGGCCGACCGGCTGACCGGGTTCCTGCGCGAGGAGATGGGCTGGCCCATCCGGGACGGCTCGGGCATCGGCATCAAGCCGGTCTCCGAAATGGGCTCCAAGCGCCTCATCCGCGCCGCCATCAACTACGCCCTTGACCGCAAGCGCCGCTCCGTGACCCTGGTGCACAAGGGCAACATCATGAAGTTCACCGAGGGTGCGTTCCGCGAGTGGGGCTACGAGCTCGTGCGCGAGGAGTTCTCCGACGTCGCCGTCGGCTGGGACGACTGCGGCGGGGACGCCGGCGACAAGCTCCTCGTCAAGGACACCATCGCCGACATCACGCTGCAACAGGTGCTGACCCGGCCATCGGACTTCGACGTCATCGCCACCACCAACCTCAACGGTGACTACCTCTCCGATGCCCTGGCCGCCCAGGTCGGTGGCATCGGGATCGCCCCGGGCGCCAATATCAACTATGTCACCGGTCACGGGATCTTCGAGGCCACGCACGGCACCGCGCCCAAGTACGCCGGACAGGACAAGGTCAACCCCGGCTCGGTCCTGCTGTCGGGCGTGCTCATGTTCGAGCACATCGGCTGGAACAACGCGGCGTCCGACATCGTGCACGCGCTCGAGGCGACCATCGCGGACAAGGTCGTGACCTACGACTTCGCTCGGCTCATGGAGGGCGCCACCGAGGTCAAGTGCTCCGAGTTCGCCGCCGCCATCGTCGACCGTCTCTAAGCCCATCGCCGTCGGAAAGGAAGACACTCCCCATGGCCAAGCCCCCCGTCCACGTCACCGTCACCGGCGCCGGCGGCCAGATCGGCTACTCGATCCTCTTCCGTATCGCCTCGGGCCAGCTCCTCGGCGAGGACCAGCCGATCGTGCTGCGCCTGCTCGAGATCGAGCCCGCCATGAAAGTGCTCGAGGGCGTCGTGATGGAGCTGAACGACTCCGCCTTCCCACTGCTCGCGGACATCGTTGCCACGTCGGACCTCAAGACGGCCTTCGACGGGACCTCGTGGGCACTCCTGGTCGGTTCCATCCCACGCAAGGCGGGCATGGAGCGCGGCGACCTGCTCAGCGTGAACGGTGGCATCTTCAAGCCCCAGGGACGGGCCATCGCCGAGAACGCCGCCTCCGACGTCCGCATCCTCGTCGTCGGCAACCCCTGCAACACGAACTGCCTCATCGCACGCTCCAACGCGCCCGAGGTGCCGGCCGACCGCTGGTTCGCCATGACCCGTCTGGACGAGAACCGGGCCAAGGCACAGCTCGCGGCCAAGTCCGGCGCCCCGGTGGCCGACGTCACCAACCTGGCCATCTGGGGCAACCACTCGGCCACCCAGTTCCCCGACTTCGCCAACGCCCGCATCGGCGGGAAGCCCGCGGCCGACGTGGTCGGTGACGAGGCGTGGCTGCGGGGCGACTTCATCGCGACCGTGCAGAAGCGCGGTGCGGCCATCATCGACGCGCGCGGTTCGTCCTCGGCCGCCTCGGCCGCCGCGGCCGCCATCGACACCGTCGTGGGCCTGCGGACCCCGACGACCGAGGGGGACTGCTTGTCGGTCGCCGTGGCCAGCTCAGGCCAGTACGGCACCCCCGAGGGCCTCCAGTTCGGCTTGCCCGTGCTGGCGGACGGGAAGGGCGACTGGTCCGTCGCCGAGGGCTTCACCCACGACGACTTCGCCACCGAGCGCATCAAGATCACGACCGACGAGCTGTTGGCCGAGCGCAACGACGTGAGGGAGCTGGGCCTCATCGGCTGAACCTTGGTCGCCACCCCCGGGGGGACGCCTAGTGTCCGGTGCGTGTTGCGCATCGGCTTCGTCGGATCGGGCAACATCGCCTGGGCGCACGGTCTCGGCCTCAAGGCGATGATCGACGGCGGCATTCTCGACGCGTCGATCGTGGCCGTGCACGATCCACGGGAGCGGCGCGCCCGGGGGTTCGCCGACGCCGTCGGAGCCGAGGATGCCGTCGTGGTTTCCGACGCCGGCGTGGTCGCCCGTCACTGTGACGCCGTCTGGGTGTGCACGCCCACGGTGGCCCACCGGGACGCGGTGGACCAGGCGCTGGCCGCCGGAAGCGCCGTGTTCTGCGAGAAGCCGCTGGACCGGGACCTCGCCGGCGCCACGGCGCTCGTCGATGCCGTGGTCGCCGCCGGCGTGGCCAGTCAGTGCGGCCTCGTGCTGCGCAGTGCCCCGGTCTTCCGTTCGCTGCGGGACCTCGTGCTGGGCGGGACCCTGGGTCCGCCTATGGCCGCGGTGTTCCGGGACGACCAGTACTTCCCGATCCAGGGCCTCTACGGGTCGCACTGGCGGGCCGAGGTCGAGCAGTCCGGCGGGGGGTGCCTGATCGAGCACTCCATCCACGACCTCGACATCTTGCGCTTCTGCTTCGGCGAGGTTGATGCGCTGGCGGCAAGGACGGCGAACCACGCCGGCCACGAGGGGATAGAGGACGTGGCGTCCGTCGCGCTCTCCTTCGCCTCGGGGCTCGAGGTGCAACTCACGAGCGTGTGGCACGAGATCTTGAGCCGCGGCTCGACACGCCGGGTCGAAGTGTTCTGTCGTGACGGCATGGTGTGGCTGGACGACGACTTCCGGGGCCCGTTGCACGTGCAGACGAGCGAGGGCACCGACGTGCGCGCCTGCCCGTCGCCACCGTGGGTGGACGACCTGCCACTGGCCGACGACGAAATCGGGCTCGCCGTGCGCGCCTACGTCGAGGCGGACCGTTGTTTCGTCGACGCGGTGACGGGTGGACGCGAACCCGAACCGGGGCTGGCCGAGGCCCTGGTCGCCCACCGTCTGGTCGACGCCGCGTACCGCTCGGCGGCGGCCGGAGGATCGCCCGTCGAGGTCCGATCGTCCTGAGGGACACCGAACGGACCGGAGGCCCGAGTCCTTCCGACCCAAGGATGAATTTCGCGCTCGGTCAGCCTCATCCTGAGGTCGGAGACGAGGGCGAGAATCCTCTCCTGACCAGGCCAGATGGCGGGCTCCCACCTCCGGTGATCCGGCAGGCACCAGGGTTACCATTGCGCCCGACGGCATCGTCTCTCCGGTGGCGCGCCGTTCTGCTCGAGCCACCGACCCCAGACAACAGAGAGGAGACCACACGAGCGTGCGCTCACTGCTCCGAGTGTTCAACCAGCAGCCGCTCGCGGCCAAGGTGCCCGAAGTCACCGCGCTCTTCTGGGTGATCAAGATCTCCACCACGGCGGCCGGTGAGGCGATCTCCGACATGTTCGTCAACAAAAAGGATCTCGGTGCGGTGGTCGAGGTCTCGATGTTCGCCGTCGCGCTGTTCCTCCAATTCCTGTCCCGGCGCTACTCGGCGCTGCCCTATTGGTTCCTGGCGCTCGCCATCGCGACGGCGGGGACGGGCGTCGCCGACACCATGCACCTCGTCGTCGGCCTGCCCTACGCCGTCACCTCGCTGTTCTGGCTCGTGGTGCTCGCCGCCGTCTTCTATCTGTGGAACCGCAGCGAGCACACCCTTGACATCCACTCCATCACGACCAACCGGCGGGAGAAGTACTACTGGTGCGTCGTCTTCGCCACCTTCGCCCTCGGCACGGCGGTCGGGGACTTCGTCGCGACCACGCTCGGCCTCGGGTATCTGGCCTCGGCCCTCCTCTTCTGTGGCGTGATCCTCATCCCGTGGGTCGGGTGGAAGTACCTGAAGTGGAACAGCATCTTCGCCTTCTGGTTCGCCTACGTCATTACCCGTCCTATCGGGGCATCCTTCGCCGACTACTTCAGCAAGCCGCACGACCTCAGTGGCGCCAATTTCGGCGACTGGCAGACGGCACTCGTCCTGACCCTGGTCGTGGCGATCCTGGTGGTCTACACGGCGATGGCCCGCTACGACATCCAGTCACCCGACGTGGAGATCGCCGGCGGCACCTGATTGGCGCCCCGCGGTGCGCCCCTAGTCCCTAAGGTGCGGTGGATGGACACCGCGTCGCTGTTGCTCGAGATCTACGGCCGGATCCCACCCCTCGCGGCCGACGCCGCCGGCGGTCTCGACCGAGACAAGTTGTGCTGGGCACCCGCACCGGGTGCCAACACGATCGGATGGCTGATCTGGCATCTCACCCGGGTGCAGGACCACCACGTGGCCGAGCTCCTCGGGACGGAGCAGATCTGGGTCAGCGGGGATTGGGCCCGGCGCTGCGGCCTCGATCCCGATCCCACCAACACCGGGTACGGCCACGATCCCGACGAGGTACAGGCCATGCGGCCCGAAGGCCCCGACGTGCTCCTCGGCTACCTCGACCTGGTGGACGCCCGGACCAAAGAGATGCTCCGGGGGATCGCCGCCGAGGACCTGGACCGAGTGGTGGACCGCCGTTGGGATCCCCCGGTCACCCTGGGCGTGCGCCTCGTCAGCATCGCCGACGACTGCCTCCAGCACGTCGGGCAGGCCGCCTACGTCCGGGGGCTGCTCGACGGCGGCACCCGCTGAGGCGCCCGGCCGGATTCAGCGTCCGGGTGGCTTCGGCCAGCGGACGAACTCCTCGTAGTGGTAGATCGTCTCGTAGCCGAGCCGGAGATAGATCGGCTCGCCCATCGGCGACGCCTGCAGCGTGCACGACGATGCGCCGTGCTCGAAGGCCAGGTTCGTGGCCATCACGGTGACGAGTGCGCCCAGTCCTGCTGTGCGGGCGGCGGGGACGGTGCCGACCCACTGCAGGCTGGCGACGCCGTCGCTCTCGTAGGTCATGGCCGTGGCGACCGGTTCGGCGTCGCGTCGGGCCACCACGAGGGAGGCCGCAGCATCCTCGAGCACCAGCGCCGGTTCGTCGAAGAGATCGACGAGCACCTCGGCGGGCATGCCGTAGGTCCCGTAGGCCTCTACGTTGACCGCGACGAAGTCACGCACACCGGCCTCGTCGTCGACCCAGTGCGGCGCGACGCCTTCGATCGGCGTCGGTTCGGGGAGCGGGCTGCGGCAGATCATCTCGGGTACCTGTCCGCCGAAGCGCTCCATGCCCGCGACCGTGCAGGCACGGCGCAGGTCCTCGTCCTCACCGCTGTCGCGCACCTTGACGCCGAACCCTCGCCCGAGGCCCGCAAAGAACGAGTCGGCCCGGGCAATGAGCCGGCTGCCGTCGACGGCGTCGTCGGAGCGGAACGCACCGTTGGCGACGACGGGGAGCCAGGTCCCACCTGCGCACAGGACGACTCCGCCTCCTTCCTCCAGTGCGCCCCGGCTGCCCCAGCGGGTCAGCGCCCGGTTGAACGCGATCAGGTTGCGATGGCCGAGCTGCGCGTCGGTGGGCGAAAGGGGCGGCGGTGTCTCAGCGGACTCGGAGGAGCGGACCATCGTGGTCATGATGCCTCGCTCCGGCGCTCCCGGTCCGGCCACGGTCTCAGCAGAGCGCGAAGACCGGGTGGCGGGCGGCCACGGCAGCGAACTCCTCGTCGGTGGAGTCGGGGTTCACGCCGTCGAAGAACATTCCCACCTCGAACTTCCAACGGCGCAGGTAGGCGCGGAGCACGGGCACCCGGTCGGCCACGGGGAGCTCCGTCGCGGTGT
The DNA here is from genome assembly GCA_963838835.1 of uncultured Acidimicrobiaceae bacterium. Classification (GTDB taxonomy): domain Bacteria; phylum Actinomycetota; class Acidimicrobiia; order Acidimicrobiales; family RAAP-2; genus Bog-473. The sequence continues at coordinate 524,209 of CAWITA010000023.1, read as the reverse complement.
ACAGCTGGCGGTGGTGGCCGAGGATCAAGACGAGATGCCCCCCGGCGTGGCGCACGTTGCGGACCCACTGCGTCTCGCCGCGCGGGGAGACCAGATACTGCGTGCCGTCGATCGTGAGGAGGTTCACCGGGGTGTGGTGCAGCTCGCCGCTGCTCCGGCCCCGGTGCTCGAGGACGCGGGAGCCCAAGACGCTGATCCCCAGGCGGGTCAAGCCGCTGAGCACCCGGTTGAAGACGTTGCGGGTGAACCAGTCGGGGCGCTCGTAGTGGGCGGATGCGGGCTGCTCGGGGGTGGGGGTGGCGCTCATCGGTGCCTCCTCGGCGGTCGGGATCGTCATGAACATCGATCATAAGAGAGAACACTGTTCGTGTCAAGTACTTGTGTTCTCGTCCTGGAGCAAGCAGACTGATTCCATGTCGCCCGCCCGCACCGCCCGAGAACGGGTTCGCGAGGAGATGACGACGGAGATCCTGGCGGCCGCTCGGGCGCAGCTGGCCCGGGAGGGCGCGGCGGCGCTCTCTCTTCGATCGATCGCCCGGGATCTGGAGATGGCCCCTTCGGCGCTGTACCGCTACTTCGACGGTCGCGATGCCCTTCTCAGTGCCCTCATCCTCGACGCCTACGAAGCGCTGGCGGCGGAGGCGGAGCGGGCCGCGCGCCGGGCGCGGGGAAGCGGCGGCGGGGCAAGTGATGCCGAACGGTGGCTGTTCGTGCCCCGGGGGCTGCGCACCTGGGCCATCACGCACCCGCACGAGTGGGGGCTCATCTTCGGGACCCCCGTGCCCGGGTACGAGGCCCCCGGGAACACCGTCGAGCCCTACGCCCGCGTGGCGGCGGCGCTGGTGCAGCCGGTGTTCGAGGCAGCGGAGGCCGGCCGGCTCAAAATGGACGAACGTCCGCGGGAGGTTTCAGCCAGACTGCGCCAGGCGATGGCGCCGGTGGCCGACGGGCTCTTCTCCGGGCTGCCCATCGAGAAGACCGTGGTCGCCATGCAGGCCTGGACGACCATCGTCGGCATCGTCAGCCTGGAGGTATTCGGGCACTGGCGGAACACGGTCCTCGATCCGACCGAGTTCTTCGAGGCCACCATGCGCGACCTCGCCGACGCGATCGGCCTCAGTCGCGCGCCGTCCGGCGTGCCGCGCTGAGACCCTCAGCGCAACCTGTCGTACAAGACCCGGGCGCGTGCGCTCAGCTCCTCGAGGTGATCCTCGGGCACCCACTCAGCCATGGTCCCGATGAGATCGAGCAGCAACGACGCCAACTCGGCGAGGTCCCTGCTGGGCTCCTCCACCTTGATCTGCGAGAAGGGGAACGCGACGTTGACCTGGTGCGACGGCGAAACGACTTCGGGCGCGAGGCGGGTCTTCCCTCGGCGCTGCCCGTTGGTCTCGGAAGCGAAGTGGCTCTTCTCGGATGACTTCGGCACCCCACCATCCTGCCATCCTGGTCAGGCCCCACGGACACGCGCCGGATGCGCTCGTGCCGGCCGATGAAGGGAACCGGCCGGGACGTCCGGCCGGGACGGACCGACTAGCCCAAAACGGGCAGCTTCAGCTCGATCCCTGCGTTCGCCAGGAAGACGAACTTGTGCTCGAGGGCGATCTGCCAATCGACCATGTCCTTGTTGAACTGCATGCGGTCACCGTCTTCGCACGCGTGCTCGAGCTCGTCGAACGCCAGGTCTTCGGCGTCCAGCAGAGCCCGGTACTTCGAAAGGAAGTGGTCGTCGATCGGCTGATGCACGTCGTCCCTCCTACCGCGGCCCGACCTTTGCGAGCCGGTGCCCTAAGGATACTTCCGTCACGCGCCGTTCGCCCAGAGGTTGCTTCGCAGCGGGGTTCCTACCAGTTCCGGCGGAGGCGGTGGTATGTCCGGGGCATTGCGGCGCGGAACACCATGGCCGCGTCAATGAGCCTGGAGGCACTGATCTCGAGCGTGGAGCCTCCGGACTGCGCAAGGATCTGGCGGGAGACCCAGGCCACGCTGCGGGTCGTCATCCGGGGCGGCCGGCGCAGACCTCGGTCGAGCGCGCCGAGTCCGAGGGCGGTGGCCATGAACGCCGGGTAGACGACGTGGACCCGCACCCCCTTGGGGGCCAGCCGGAAGGAGACGGACTCGGTGAAGGCGGACAGGGCCGCCTTCGACGACGGATAGGCGGCGGGGCCGGGGGAAGGCAGGCGGCCGCCGTCGGAGGACACGTTGACGATCGTGCCGCGCCCGCGCTCGATCATGGTCGGGATGACCGCGAGGCTGGCGGCCACCGGGGCGAAGAAGTTCACGTCGAAGGTGCGGCGGAAGTCCTCTTCGGCGATGTCAACGAGGCGGACGCCCGGGTCCTGCGCCGCGTTGTTGATGAGCAGGTCGATGGGGCCCTGGGTGGCGGCCACCCGTTGGAGGGCTCGCCGCAGGGCCGCCGTATCGGCCACGTCGCAGGTGACCGTCGCCGACGCTGGGGTGTAGGCGCGCAGCTCGGCGGCGAGGGCGTCGAGAAGCTCGGTGCTGCGGGCCAATCCGACGACGGTCGCGCCGGCTCGGGCCAGGTCACGGCAGAGCTGGGCGCCCAGGCCGGCCGAGGCCCCGGTGACGACGCACACGTGGCCGCGGTAACGCCCGCCGAAGTCGGGAGGGCGCGCCGACCGGGAGAAGCGGGTCCGGGCCACGCGGTGCGCTCAGGCCGGGTCGCTCGGCTCGGCGGGGTCCGTCAGGCCCTCGAGGTCCGTCCCGAGCCGGGTCGCCGCCGCCGCGAGCACGTCCTGGCCGGCGACGAGCGCCGCCAGGTCGCCCCGCACGCGGACCCGTCCGGCGGCCAGCGCGTCGGCGGGGTCGAGCTCGCCGCGGGCCATGGCGGCCGCGTCGGCGTAGCCGAGCACGATCGTGGCCGTGCCCGTCACCTCGCCGGTGGGGTCGAGGGCCAGGCGGGCCGTGCCGTCGGCCACGCGCAAGACGACGTGCACCTCCGCCTCCGTCGCGACGTCCTCACCCACCGGGACGCCCGTCACCACCTGCACCACGCTGAACGTGCCGTCGGCGGCGGCGAGCGATCCGGCACCCGCCGCGGCGACGACGTCGGACAGGTCGAGCGTGCTCAGCGCGGCGTCGAAGGACTGCACCCATTCGGGTGAGAGGTAGCGAGCCATGGCGAGGCGAAGATTAGGCGCGCGCCGGCGCCCGCTCAGCCGGCGGCCGCCTCCTCGGCGGTCTTCTTCGAGCGCCCCATGATCTTGCGCCCGAGCCAGGCGACGGGGTCGTAGCGGGCGTCGACCACCCGCTCCTTCATCGGGATGATGCCGTTGTCGGTGATCTTGATGTGTTCGGGGCAGACCTCCGTGCAGCACTTGGTGATGTTGCACAGACCGATCCCCTTGTCGTGGGCCAGCTCGCGGCGGTCGTTGACATCGAGTGGGTGCATCTCGAGCTCGGCGAAGCGGATGAAGAAGCGGGGCCCGGCGTAGCGGGGCTTGTTCTCCTCGTGGTCACGGATGACGTGGCAGACGTCCTGACACATGAAGCACTCGATGCACTTGCGGAATTCCTGGCCGCGCTCGACGTCGACTTGCATCATGCGGTAGCCGCCCGCGGGCTCGGGGCCCGGTTCGAAGGGCGGGATCGTCTTGGCCACCTCGTAGTTGAACGAGACGTCGGTCACCAGGTCCCGCACGATGGGGAACGTCTTCATCGGCGCCACCGTGACGGGCTCGCCCTCGGGCAGCGTGTCCATGCGCGTCATGCACATGAGGCGCGGCAGCCCGTTGATCTCGGCCGAGCACGACCCGCACTTGCCCGCCTTGCAGTTCCACCGGCAGGCCAGGTCAGGTGCGTCGGACGCCTGGACGCGGTGGATCACGTCGAGCACGACCTCGCCCTCGACGGCCGGCATCACGTAATCGACGAACTCGCCGCCCTCGTCGTCCCCTCGCCAGACCCGCATGGTGATCTTCTCGGCGTCGGCCATGCTCAGCCTCCCTCCTCGAACAGTGCGCGCAGCTCCGCCGGCATCTGCGGCAGGGGCTCGGGCGCGATGGCGATCGGCGCCAGGTAGCCGTGCTCGCGGGTCTGGTGCTGCACGAAGTTGAGCTTGCCCATCTCGGGGTCCGGCCCGGGGTAGTCCTCGCGGGTGTGCCCGCCGCGGGACTCCTTGCGGTTGAGCGCCCCCTGGGCCACCGCCATGGAGGTCGTGACCATGGAGGGCAGGTCGGTGGCGAGGTTCCAGCCGGGGTTGTAGGCCCGCCCGCCCTTCACCTGCACCTTTGCCGTCTGCTGCTTGAGGTCCTCGAGCTTGGCCAACGCTTCCTCGAGCTCGGGCCCGGTGCGGATGATGCCGACCAGCGACTGCATCGTCTCCTGCAGCTCATGGTGGACGTCGTAGGGGTTGTAGCCGTCCTCGCGCCCGAAGGGGGCGACGGCATCGTCGATCACCGAGGCGACCTCCGCCGGGTCGACGCTCGGCGTCCCGGTGCGGGCCTCGGCAAAGTCGGCCGCACCCAGACCGGCCCGGCGGCCGAAGACGACGAGATCGGAGAGCGAGTTGCCGCCCAGGCGGTTGGAGCCGTGCATCCCGCCCGCCACCTCGCCGGCGGCGAAGAGGCCCGGGACCGTGGCGGCCTCGGTCTCGGCGTCGACGCGTACGCCGCCCATCATGTAGTGACAGGTCGGACCGACCTCCATGGCCTCGGCCGTGATGTCGACGCCGGCCAGCTCCATGAACTGGTGGTACATCGAGGGCAAGCGCTGGCGGATGTACTCGGGCGTGCGCCGCGAGGCGATGTCGAGATAGACGCCGCCGTGTGGGGTGCCGCGGCCCGCCTTCACCTCCGAGTTGATGGCGCGGGCCACCTCGTCACGGGGCAAGAGATCGGGCGTCCGCCGGTTGTTGTTGTGGTCCGCGTACCACGCGTCGGCCTCCTCTTCGGTCTCCGCCGTCTCGGCCCGGAACATCGGGGCGACGTAGTTGAACATGAAGCGGGTGCCCTCGGAGTCGCGCAACACGCCGCCGTCACCGCGCACGCCCTCGGTCACCAGGATGCCGCGCACCGACAGCGGCCACACCATCCCGGTCGGGTGGAACTGCACGAACTCCATGTCGATGACGTCGGCGCCGGCCCAGATGGCCATGGCGTGGCCGTCGCCGACGGACTCCCACGAGTTCGACGTGTACATCCACGACTTGCCGATCGACCCCGTCGCCAGGATGAAGGCCTTGGCCGTGAAGAGGACCATCTTGCCGGTGGGGCGCATGTAGCCCACCGCCCCGCTGATGCGCCCGTCGTCGTCGGGGAGGAGGCGCAGGATCTTGCATTCCATGAACACGTCCGTGTCCATGGAGACCACCTTCTGCTGCAACGTGCGGATGAGCTCGAGGCCGGTGCGGTCGCCCACGTGGGCCAGCCGCGGCGTAGCGGTGACCGCCGAAGTCGCGCTGGGTGATGCGGCCGTCGGCGGTCCGGTCGAAGAGCGCACCCCAGCGCTCGAGCTCGTAGACGCGGTCGGGGGCCTCGAGGGCATGGAGCTGGGCCATGCGCCAGTTGTTGAGCATCTTGCCGCCGCGCATGGTGTCGCGGAAGTGGACCTGCCAGTTGTCCTCGGTCCATACGTTGCCCATGGCGGCGGCCATGCCGCCCTCGGCCATGACGGTGTGCGCCTTGCCCAGCAGCGACTTGCAGATCACCGCCACCCGCAGGCCGCGCTCCTTGGCCTCGATGACGGCGCGCAGCCCGGCGCCGCCGGCGCCGATGACGACGACGTCGTAGTCGTGGGACTCGTAGTCGAGGGCCTGGCTCGGTTGGGTAACCATCAGAAGTGGAAACCCGGGTCGTGGATCGTCCCGCTGGCCACCAGTCGCACGTAGAGGTCGCTGAGAGCGACCACGACGAGGCTGGCCCAGGCGAAGCGCATGTGGTTGGCGTTGAGCGGCGTGACGAACTTCCAGAGCTTGTAGCGCACCGGGTGCTTGGCGAACGAGCGCACCTGGCCGCCGCAGAAGTGGCGGCAGGCGTGGCACGACAGGCTGTAAAGCCACAGGAAGAGGGCGTTGAAGCAGAGCACCACCGTGCCGACGCTGATGCCGATGCCGAGACCCGGTTGGCGGAAGGCGATGATCGCGTCGTAGGTCAAGATGCAGTTGAAGATCAGCAGGATCCAGAAGAAGTAGCGGTGGATGTTCTGGAGGATGAGCGGGAACCGCGTCTCTCCGCTGTAGCCGCCGTGGGCGTCGGCCACCCCGCAGGCCGGGGGCGAGAACCAGAACGACCGGTAGTAGGCCTTGCGGTAGTAGTAGCAGGTGAGGCGAAAGCCGAGCGGGAAGATGAGGATGAGCAGCGCCGGCGAGAAGTTCCAAAAGCCCAGCGTCCCGAAGGCATGGCTGCCGGGCACGCAGCTGTTGGCGATGCAGGGCGAGTAGAAGGGCGAGATCAGGTCGCGGTGCAGTTCGGCGCCGGCGTAGTAGTTCTTGCCGACGAAGGCGGCCCAGGTCGAGTAGACGACGAACGCGATCAGGACGGTGGCGGTGACCGCCGGCTCGACCCACCAGCGGTCCTTGCGCAGGGTCGGCTGGTCGGGACCGCCCCGGGGCGCCCCGATGGCAACCGGGGTCGCGGTTGCGCTCTCGACCGTCGTCGTCACTCGCTCCTCCTCAGTGCCGGCCGCCGTGGCCGGTGCTGCCGCTCTGGCCGGTGTTGCCGGTCCGGTCGCCGGCCACAGGGCTCCACCGCGGAACCATATGACCGCCGAGAGACGACGTCAAAGACATAAATGACATAGAAATCAGAGTGATAGGCTCTGAAGAATGCAGCTCCATCAGCTCGCGTACGCCCTGGCCGTCGCCGAGGAGCGGAGCTTCACCCGGGCGGCCGACCGGATGCATCTGGCCCAGCCGTCGCTCTCCCGCCAGGTCCGCCTGCTCGAGCACGAACTGGGGGTGGTCCTCTTCAACCGCGGACCCGGCCAGGGGCCGGTCACGCTGACCCCCGACGGCAGCGCGCTTTTGCCGTTCATCCAACGCGTCATGGCCGACATCGAGGCCACGGGGGCCGAGGCCCGGGCGCTCTCGGGGATGGCCCGGGGCCGCATGGCCGTCGGCGCCACGCCCAGCCTGATCACCAGCGCGCTCGCCCCGGCCCTCGTCGAGTTCCACGCCAGCCACCCCGGCATCGACCTGTCCGTGGTCGAGGGCGGCTCGCACCAGCTGGTGCCCCAGGTGGCGTCGGGCGAGGTCGACCTGGCCCTCGTCGTGCTCCCGGTGACCGACCCGCTGGTGCTCACCACGCCGCTCTTCGACGATCCCCTGGTGCTCGCCACCGCGCCCGATCACCCCTACGCCACCCGGCGACGGGTCCGGGTGCGAGACCTCGACGGCCTCGATCTCGTCATGTTCCGGGAGGGCTACGACCTGCGCGCCGTGACGCTGGCGGCGTGCCTCGACGCGGGGGTCGAGCCGCACCTCGTGTGCGAGGGGGGCGAGATGGCGGGCGTGCTCTCCTTCGTCGCCGCCGGCCTCGGGGCGGCCGTGGTGCCGGCCATCGCGCTGCCCGGCGACGGCTCGCTCGTCGGCATCCCGTTCACCGGTCCGACCCTGAGCCGCACCGTCGCCCTGGCCCAGCGCGGCGACCGCGCCCTGGCCCGCCCGGCGCGTGCGCTGGCCGACCAGCTCTTGGCCCGCCATGCCGCGGCGACCTCGAGGAGCGTGCCGGCGTAACAGAGCTCGGCGGTGTGCTCGGCGTGCCGGGTGTCGCCCGGTCCGCCGCTGCAACTTGAGTGCCGCCTCGAGCGTCGGAACGGGGCCCTCGAGACGCTGGCCCAGCGACCGCCGACGGTCGTCGCCACCAACGACGCGCCGCGCCGCCCCGCAAGTCGGAGGCGTAGGCTTCGCCCCATGGACGGCCCCTCTCCGCACTTCGACCCTTCCGCGACCCCGGCCCCCGGCGGCCTGAAGCCCCCCGACGACCTGCCCCGGTCCGCTCGCCGACCTCCTCGCCTCGGGGTGGGAGTCGGTTTCGGTGGCCGAGGAGATGCGGCGCCACACCGCCAAGGCCATCGCGTCCGGCCAGAGCCTCGTCCCCGGCGTGCTCGGGTTCGAGGACACCGTGGTGCCCCAGCTGGAGAACGCGATCCTGGCCGGACACGACATCATCTTGTTGGGCGAGCGCGGCCAGGCGAAGACCCGCGTGATCCGCTCCCTGGTCGGGCTGCTCGACGAGTGGACACCGATCATCGCCGGCTCCGAGATCAACGACGACCCCTACCACCCGGTCTCGCGCTTCGCCCTCGACCGCGTCGACGAGCTCGGTGAGGCCACGCCGATCGACTGGGTGCACCGCTCGCAGCGCTACGGCGAGAAGCTGGCCACTCCCGACACCTCCATCGCCGACCTCATCGGCGAGGTCGACCCGATCAAGATCGCCGAGGGCCGCTACCTGAGCGACGAGCTCGCGCTGCACTACGGCCTCATCCCCCGCGTCAACCGCGGCCTCTTCGCCATCAACGAGCTGCCCGACCTCTCCGAGCGCATCCAGGTCGGGCTGCTCAACATCCTCGAGGAACGCGACGTACAGATCCGGGGCCACCGCATCCGGCTGCCGCTCGACATCATGCTCGTGGCGACGGCCAACCCCGAGGACTACACGAACCGCGGCCGGATCATCACCCCCCTCAAGGACCGCTTCGGCGCGCAGATCCGTACGCACTACCCCTTCGAGACGCTGACCGAGGTCCGCATCATGGAGGGTGAGGCCGACCTGCCGACGGCCGGTGTACCGGTCCAGGTCCCCCGGTTCATGAAGGAGGTGGTGGCCGAGATCAGCCAGCTGGCCCGACGCAGCACCCACCTCAACCAGCGCAGCGGCGTCTCGGTCCGGCTCTCCATCGCCAACTACGAGACCCTGGTCGCCTCCGCGGCGCCGGCGCGCGCTGCGCACCGGGGAGCCGGTGGCGGTGCCGCGGATCAGCGACCTCTCCGCGCTGTTGCCCTCGACCCAGGGCAAGATCGAGGTCGAGGCGATGGAGGAGGGCCACGAGGACGAGGTGGTGGCCCAGCTGGTGGCCGCAGCCACCCTCTCGGTCTTCCGCCGCCGCGTCACCCTCGACGACCCGCAGTCGATCGTGGCCGCGTTCCACGACCAGGTCGTCGTGCACGTCGGCGACGACCTGCCGTCGGCGGCCTACCTCGAGGTGTTGGCCGACATCCCCGAGCTCGAGCCACCGACGCGCAAGCTGGCCGGCCCCGAGGCGGCCGAAGCCGAGTCGCCCGCCCTCATGGCCAGCTCCCTCGAGTTCCTGCTCGAGGGTCTGCACCTGACCAAGCGATTGAACAAGGACGCATCCGGCGCCCGCGCCCTCTACCGCGGGCGTAAGTAAGAGAAGGCACGAACCATGAGCGCCCGCTACGACTACTCCGAATGGGACGGCACCCAGGAGTTCTCTGACCTCGACCCCGATGACCTCTTGGCGGGGCTCACCGACGACCTCCTCGCCGGCGGTGACCTCGACGACGCGCTGCGTCGTCTCCTCCGCAGTGGCTTCCACACCGCCGACGGCGACCAAGTCCCCGGGCTGCGGGACCTCCTCGACCAGCTCCGCCGCCGTCGCCAGGAGATGCTCGCCGAGGGCGACCCCGACGGCCGCATGGCCGAGCTGACGCGGCAGCTCGACGAGATCGAGCAAGACGAGCGCGCCGCCATCGACGATCTCGTGGAGGAAGCGCACGCCTCCGGCGACCAACGGCGCAGCGAGGTGACCGACGACGTGGCCACGGAGCGGCGCATGGCGCTCGATCTCCAGCCCGACGACCCGGCCGGCCGCATCAGCAGCCTGCAGCACTACGACTTCGTCTCCTCCGAGGCCCGGGAGCGCTTCGAAGAGCTCGTCGAGGAGCTCAGGCGGGAGATGGCCGACACCTTCTTCGAGGGCGCGTCCGAGGCGCTCTCCAACATGAGCCCCGAGCAGATGGCGCGCATGCGTGATGCCTACGACGCCCTCAACAAGATGCTCGAGCAGCGCGAACGGGGCGAGGAGCTCGACCCGAGCTTCGAGGAGTTCATGGCGGAGTACGGCGACATGTTCCCGGGCGACCCGCAGACCCTCGACGAGCTCCTCGAGCAGCTGGCCGAGCGCATGGCCGCCGCCCAGGCGGTGTGGAACTCACTCAGCCCCGAGCAGCAGGCCCAGCTGAGCCAGCTGATGGAGGCGGTCCTCGAGGACATGGACCTGCGCTGGCAGGTCGAGCGTCTCGCCCAGAACCTCCAGCGCGCCGTGCCCGACGCGGGCTGGCAGCGTTCCTACGACTTCAACGGCGAAGGTTCCATGCCCCTGAACCGGGCCACCGATCTCGCCTCCCAATTGGGCCAGCTCGATCGCATGGAAGAGGTGCTCCAGTCGGCCTCCACCCCGGCCGCCCTCGGTGAGATCGACCTCGAGCAGGTGAAGCAGCACATGGGCGAGGACGCCGCCCGGGCGCTCGACCGGCTGGCCAACCTCACCAAGTCGCTGGCCGATGCCGGGCTGATCGAGCAGCAGGGCGGGCGGATCGAGCTGACGCCCCAGGGCGTGCGCCGCCTCGGCCAGAAGGCATTGGCCGACCTCTTCGGCCAGATCAACAAGGACCGCATCGGGGACCACTCGACCGTGCGCACCGGCTCGGGCCACGACCGCGAGGAGACGACGAAGGCCTACGAGTACGGCGACCCGCTGAACCTGCACCTGTCCACGACGGTGCACAACGCAATCCGCCGGGGAGGGTCCGGCGTGCCGGTGCGGCTGACACCCGAGGACTTCGAAGTGGTCGAGGTCGAGGCGCTCTCGCGCAGTGCGACGGTGCTCCTGATCGACCTGTCCATGTCGATGCCGATGCGGGACAACTTCGTCCCGGCCAAGCGCATGGCGATGGCGCTGCAGACGCTCATCTCGAGCAAATTCCCCCGGGACTATCTCGGCATCGTCGGCTTCTCCGAGGTCGCCCGCGAGATACGCGCCGACGAGGTGCCCACCGCCATGTGGGACTACGTCTACGGCACCAACCTGCAGCACGCACTGGCCCTGGCCCGGCGCATGCTGGCCCACGAGCACGGCACCAAACAGATCATCGTCGTCACCGACGGTGAGCCGACGGCGCACATCGACGACCACGGCGAGGTGTTCTTCAATTACCCGCCGATCCCCGAAACCCTGCGCCGCACCATGGCCGAGGTCATCCGCTGCACCCGGGCCGGCATCGTGATCAACACCTTCGCCCTCGACCTCCAGCGCACGCACTACCCCTTCGTGGAGCAGATCGCCCGGGTCAACGGTGGGCGCACCTTCTACACCACGCCCGACGCCCTGGGCGGCTACGTGCTGGTCGACTTCCTCCAGCACCGACGGGTGCTGCGCCCCGCCGGCTGAGGAGCCGCGGCGGCGCGGCCACGCGCCAGCCCTCGATCATCGAAGGGACCCGGTCGTCGGTCAACAGGGATGACCGAATGCCCGCTCCAACTGGGATTTCACGCACTGTTCCATCTCTTCGCCTGCTCGGATTGCTCACGTTTCTTGCCCGGCCTTTGATTTAGGCCTTGCGCCGCGGGGTGCCGGTGGGGAAAACTGACTACAACGTTGTAACTACACCGATGCCACCTGAGGCGAAGAAGGGGGGCGAACCAGTGCCAGTGGACATAGTCACCACGCTCTACGGTCGCCAAGAACGAAGTTGGCAGTTGCAGGCCAACTGCATGGGAGTTGACCCGGATCTGTTCTTCCCGGAGCGCGGGGCCTCCACCCGTGAGGCCAAGGAGGTCTGCCGGGGCTGCGTCGTGCGAGAGGACTGCCTGGAGTACGCGCTGGCCAATGGAGAGAAGTTCGGTATCTGGGGCGGCATGAGCGAGCGGGAACGCCGCCGGCTGCGGCGGGCCCGCGCCCTGGCCCGCCGCGACGCAGCAGCGTCGTAAGCCCGGTCCTGGCTCTCACATCTGGGTGCCGAGCCGGGCCTCGACGGTCATGTCCTCGGAGAGGCCGAGCTCACGCCAGCGGTCCCTCGGCACGGCGGCCAGGACCACCTCCGGCAGGAGACCCACGAGCTCCCCGCCTTCGGGCTCGCCGCCGGCCTTCCTGACCGCGGCCGCCACTGCGTCGTGGAGCGCGGCGGGTCCGTAGCGCTCCGGCTCGAGCAGATTGCACGAGACCTGGGCCCGGTCGCCCACGGCGAGGCCCAGGGCGCGCACCTCAGGGCGGCGCACCAGCGGCGCCACCCGGCGGGCCACCTCGGGCGAGGACACCCAGACGTTGTAGGCCACCAGCACCCGGCGGGCGCCGACGGCGGTGGCGCCCGTGCGGGGGTCTGCCTGCCCCGGACCGAAGTCAGGAACCATGCCGCCGGCGGCGAAGGCACGGCGGCGGACGTCGGGCAGGGAGCGGCTCCGGCCGCCGGGGAGGGGCCCGTAGAGGAAGGTCGGCACACCCAACTCGGCACCGAGCCAGCGGGCGAACGCATCGCGCAGCGTCACGGCCCGGGCAAGGTCCTCGGGGATACCGCGGCCGGGCGCGTAGGGGACGAAGGGCACGACGTCGAGCACGCCGAGGCGCGGGTGGGCGCCGGCGTGGTCCCTAAGGTCGAGACAGGCGACGGACGCCGCGGCGAGCGACCGGACGGCGGTGGTGAGGGCGTCCGCGGGTCCGGCCAAGGTCAGGACGGAGCGGTGGTGATCCGGGTCGCGGTGCAGATCGAGCAGGGCCGGTGCGGCGGCGGTGGCCAACCGGCCGAGAACGGCGTCGTCACGACCCTCGCTGACGTTGACGACACACTCGAAGATCAACGGCGCCGCCTCGTGGCCGCGCCCCGCTCGTCCGGCGCCCCGGGCGCGGTGTTAGCGGGCGACGACGGCGTGTGAAAGGCGGCGACGGCGCAGAATGCGACGGCGCTCACGCTCGGACGCACCGCCCCACACCCCGTGATCGATGTGGTGCTCGAGCGCGTACTCGAGGCAGGACTCGGAGACCGGGCACTCGGCGCAGATCCGTTGGGCGACCAGCACGCCCATGCCGTCATTTGGAAAGAAGACGTCGGGTGCAACTTCCTTGCACTTCCCCCGGGCCATCCAATCGGTATTCATTGTTCGGCTCCCTTTCACGCATCATTCTAAGGGACCCGCCAGCCGGGAAACAGGTTATTGGCGTAGGAAGTTCTTAAGAATTCCAGCCCTATTTTGGGCTCTACCAGGGAGAACGTCTCTGCGGCCCGCAGGGCTACGCTGGCGCCCAACGCCGATGCCAGGAGGTGCCATGCCCCCGGATACCGAGGACGACGCAGTCGAAGAGGGTGAGCCGATCGAGCCGATCGGGCACGTGCGCGTCATCTACTTGGGCCCTGTCGCGCCGCACTGGGAGGTCACGTCGGACTACGGACCGCCCGAGATAATCGACCAGTTCCGCGAGCGCGTCCTGGCCCGGCTCGTGCTCCTGCCCCCCCACGACCCTCAGTTCCGCCGAAACAGCGAGCGCGTCGTGCGCGACGCCGAACGGGAGCAGCTGGCGCTCGAGTGGGTTCTCGACTACGGCGAGGCGTCCTGAGCCACCCGACCAACGGCACCCGAACTGCCCCCGACACGCCACTGGGCCGACACCCGCGTGGTGGAAGCATGGCGCTCCGAACAAGCGACGGTCTACGGGTTCGGGGCCGGTGGGAGGGGAAGACGACGTGGGGGACACCTACACACCCGAGGAAGCGGTCGTCAGGGAGATCAAAGGTCTGATCGGCGGGCTGACCGACGACGAGGCCGCGCTGGTGCGCACCTTGACACCGTCGGACATGGCGCGGCCCGCCATGGTCGAGCACCTGTTGGACCTCGCCGACCTGCTTTCGACGGTTCGCTCCGACGAGGCCGTGGGGGAGTACGTCTACGCGATCGCACCGCACTGGGACGGCGGCACCGAGATGCTGCTCCTCGCCGCCCGCGTGACGACTGCGTTCCATCGCTGCACGCTCGAGCAACCGGCACCCGAACGGGTCGGCTGAAACTTCGCGGGCAGGAGTCTCAGTCCAAGAGCCCGATGCGGGCGAGCCACAGCCCGGGCGCGTCGACCTCGGCCGGCGTCGGAAGATCGAGCTCGTCGGACCACAGGCGGCCCAACGCGTCCTCGCCGACGCGCTCGATCACACCGCGCACGAAAGCGCGGCCCCGGTCGACCTCTTCCTGCCCGACGTCGAGGCCGAACAGTCCGGCGAAGGCCTGCTCGCCCTTCCCCTCCTCGATCCGGTAGCGGTACCACGCCTCGCGCAAGGCGGCGGCGGACGAGGTCAGCGTCTCCGCAATGCGGGCGGTGATGTGGTCCACGTAGGCGCCGATGGCCGTCGTCTGCGCCGTGAGGGCGCTCGAGATGTTCCGCTGCTCGGGGGTGATGAGATCCGAGAGCAGCGCCTCGGGGTCGCCCAGGGCCTCCTCGAGCGCAGCCGGGTCGCCGAGGCCGTCGCCCAGTCGTTCGACGATGGAGCGTTGCGCCGCCGCGGCGTGGGCGGACGCGTCGCCCAGCAGCGTCATGAGCGAGGCCCGGACGCCGGGCCGGGTGAGCACCGCGTGCATGGTCAGCTCGCGCAAGCAGACCCAGAGCTGGACCTCTTGGAGGGGCAGGCTCCAGTCCTCGGCGAAGCGGGCCACGTTGCCCGGGACGAGCAGCAGGGTCGGGGACTCGGGCCAGGGCAGCGGGAGGGCGTACTGCCCGAAGGCCCGGCGGGCCAGGTGCCCGGCGGCCGAGCCGAACTGCATGCCGAGGAAGACGGGGCCGAGCGTGAGCGCGAATTGCCCCAGCAGTCCACCGAGGCCGGCGGCCCCGGCCGGATCGAGCTCGGTCAGGTCCAGTGAGGAGGGGACCGCGGCCGCCCCCTGCTGCTGCGCCTCCACCATCGATTTGAGCACGGGCCGGTAGGCCTCGAGCACCCGGAAGCTCCATTGCCCGGGCCCGACCGCCTCGAAAGAGACCCCGCCGGCCGAGCCGAGCGCGATCCCCGTGGCGTCGGCCACGTGCAGCTCGGCCACCCGCGCCAGCTCCTCGAAGGCGATGCGCACCAGCGGGTCGGGGTACTCGTCAGTCCCGCCGTCGGTGGCCACGCCGAAGGCCAGGGTGCGTGCGGCCTCGAACCAGCTGTCGGCGGCTCCCGGCCCGGACCCGATGACCTTGAGCAGGTCCCCGAGGAGACCCCCCATCGGGTTGTCGGGGTCGCTGGAACCGAACATGCTCACCCTCGCATGCTAGGAGGAGGAGCCCAAGGTGATGTCCACGACCTTGGTCCCCGTGCCCTGCTGGACCGAGACGGCGATGCCGGCCCCGGGGGGCAGGACGTAGAGCCGAGCCCGTAGCTCGGCCATGGTCCGCACCGGCAGGGTGTTGACGGCGACGATCACCTGCCCCTGTTGCAGCCGGCCCGCGGCCGGGCCGTTGGGCTGGACCTGCTCCACCCTGGCCCCCCTGTCGTCGGGGGTGTTGGTGCCCGAGACCCCGAGCCACCCGTGCACCACCCGGTCTTTCGAGCGGAGGTCGTCGGCCACCCCCACGACGAGCTGGCTGGGCAGGAAGGTGCCGAAGGGGGACGTGCCGGGGGTGGGGTCGTAGAGGATGCCGACCACGTCGCCGGCTGCGTTCAACAACGGGTCCCCGGCGGCGACCATCGGCGCGGAGGGTGACGAGGTGATCGAGGGCATGCCCCCGGCCGGCCCGCTCGCGATGGCCGACCCGGCCGCGGTCACCGAACCCGACGTGCAGTGCAGCGCGAGGGTCCTGCCACCGGCGGACACGAAGCTGAGCGTCAGGTCCGGCGAGCCGCCGCTCAGGTTGGAGTCGTCCGCGAAGGGCGCCACCGGCAGGTCCTCGGGCACGTCGACCAGCGCGATGTCGGAGGCGGGGTCGGTCGCCACGACCGTCGCGGGTTCCGGCTTGCCGCCGGGTCCGACCATGACGACGCGGCGGACGCCCCCCAGCAGGTCGGCCGTGGTGGCGACGAGGCCGCCCTCGGCCACGGCGACGCCGATCAGCGCGGCGGTGCCGTGCCCGGTGGCCACCTGCAGCTCCACCATGGAGTGCCCGGCGGCCTGGGCCGCTGCCGGCACCGCGTTCTGCGGCCCGGCCAGCGTCGTCAGCGGCGCCGCGGCATCGGTGTCCGAGGTGGCGCCCTGGAGCGGGCGTTGCGAGGCGGGGGAGAGCAGGACGACCACCCAGGCGACGACCGCCATGACGGCGCCGACACCGATGAGGACCATGACCGCGCCGCGGTAGGGGTGGCCCTGCGGGGCGTTGAGGAGCACCGGCGCCTCCGGGCCCGGGGCCGCGATCTCGCTCGGGTGGCGCCAGAGCCGGTCCTCGGGATCGATCCAGCCGCGCAACGGCGGATCGGTTCCCTCCGGGGCGCCCTCGGCACCCTCGGCACCCTCCTCTGGGCCCGGTTCGGCCTCTTCGGGCTCCTCGGGCGTGTCGCTCACCTGGGCGACGATACCGACAACGGCCCAGGAAGTGCCGTCGCGGGACGGTGTCCATACCATGTGGCCCCATGGCGCGCGACCTGGCGATCGACCTCGGCACCGCAAACACACTGGTCTACGCAAAGGGAAAGGGTCTCGTGCTGAACGAGCCGACCGTGGTCGCGCTCGATTCGCGCAGCCGTGAAGTGCTGGCCATCGGGACCGACGCCTGGCAGATGATCGGCCGCACGCCGGGCTACATCGTGGCCGAGCGACCGCTGCGCGGCGGTGCCATCACCGACTTCGAGGTCACCGAGCGGATGCTGAGCGTGCTGCTCCATCGGGTCGGCGTGAGCCGCATCAACCGGCCCAAGGTGCTCATCTGCGTGCCGTCCGCCATCACGGCGGTGGAGAGGCGCGCCGTGAAGGAGGCGGCGCGCCGGGCGGGCGCGTCGGCCAGCTTCTTGATCGAGCAGCCGATGGCGGCGGCCATCGGTGCCGGGCTGGCCATCCACGAACCGATGGGCAACATGGTCGTCGACGTCGGCGGAGGCACGGCGGAGATGGCGGTGATCTCGCTCGGGGGCGTCGTCGCGGTGCAGGCGTTGCGCTGCGGAGGTTTCGACTTCGACGCCTCCATCCAGGCCTACGTCCGCTACCGCCACGGCGTGGCGATCGGCGAGCGCACGGCGGAGGCGGTCAAGATGGCCATCGGATCGGCCTCTCCCTACGAGGGGGAGCAGGAGGCCGAGATCCGCGGGCGCGAGGTCGCGACGGGCCGGCCCAAGACGGTGATCCTGTCCCCGGTCGAGGTCCGGGACGCGCTGGAGGACAACGTGAGGTCCATCGTGGAGGCGGCGGCTGACTGCCTGGGCGAGGCCCCGCCCGAGCTGGCCCAGGACATTATCTTCGAGGGGATCCACCTCACCGGAGGCGGGGCGCTCCTGCGGGGGATGACCCAGAGGCTGGCCGACGCCACCGCCGTGCCGGTACACCTGGTCGACACGCCGCTCGAATGCGTGGTGCAAGGTGCCGGCGTCTGTCTCGAGTCCTTCGACCGCCTCAAGCGGCTGTTCAGCCAGGAGAGCTAGAGGCGAGTCACCCGAGAGAGCTCGGCGAGTCACCCGAAGGGCTACGCGAGTAGTTCCGCCGCGGCCTGCCGCACCTGCCAGTCGCGGTCCGCGGCCGCCGTCTGGAGTGCGGGCTCGACCCGGGGGTCGTCGAAGCCAGCCAGAGCGACGGTCGCCCGCCGCCTGATGGTGGGCTTGTCGTCGAGCGCGGCGACCACGGCGGGGAGCCCAGCGGGATCTCCGATGGCGCCGAGGGCGGCCACGGCCGCCTCGCGGCAACGGGCGTCGGCATGGCCGGTCGCGGTCGCCACCAGCACCGGCACGGCGGGCCGCTGGCGGCGCTCGGCCAGGAACCACGCCGCGCCCACCACGACTAACGGGTCGGGGTCGTCGAGGGCGCTCGTCACCGCCGCGAGAAGCGTCGAGCGCGAGCCGGCGCCACGGACGGCCAGGGCCGTCTCGACGGCGCGGCGCCGCACCGCAGGCCCGCCCTCGCCGAGAGCCCGGGCCACGTCGGCGGTGGTGAGCCGACCGAGGCGGGCCAGCGCACCGAGCGCCGCGGCCTGGACGCGGGGGTCGGGATCGTCCAGTCCGCGCCGGGCCCGAGCCGCGTCGTCGCGGTGGCCGGCCAGGGTGACCCGGCGCCGGCGCTGCTCGGCGCGGCGGTCGGCGGCCGCATCCGTGGCAACATCGTCCTTCACCTCCCGAGTATGTCCGACCCTGACGCGACCACCGACGGGGAAGCCGCGGCGACCCCCCTTTCCAAGGACGCCGGCCCGGCCGCGGCCGGCGCGTGGGTCTCATCGTCGCCGCCCAGCGGGGCCCGGCGCCAGCGCCGGCACCGGCACCGCATCTGGCCCTACTTCTTGGCGTTCCTCGCCCTGCTCGTCATCGCCGCCTTCATCGCGGCCCGCATCTCGGTCAATTACTACGTCATCACGCCCGGGGACGCGACGCCGGTCTCCCAGTACATCGAGGTGCCGCCCACGGCCAACCATCCCCTGACCGGCAAGATCCTGCTGACCGACGTCTACGTCACCCAGCTGAACGCACTCAACTACCTCCAGTACAAGTACTTCGACTCGGACAGCGAGGTGGTCTCGGCGCCCGACCTGCTCGGTCCCACGCCCGACGAGAACCAGTTCTTGGCCCAGGGCTACCTGCAGATGGCCCAGGCCCAGTCGTTTGCCACGGCGGCGGCACTGACCCACCTCGGCCATGTCGTCCACTCCACGAATGCGGGCACGCTGATCTACGCGATCCAGCCCGGTTCGCCCGCCGGCATGGAGCTGCAGGTGGCCCAGGTGATCACCGCGGTCAACGCCACTCCCACACCGACGGACTGTGCGCTCATCGACGCGTTGCACGGGCTGACGCCGGGGACGACCGTCTCGCTGACCGTGGAGGAGTCCTCCATCAACGAGGTGGGCGATTTCGTGGGCGGTCCGATCGTCCACAAGTCCGTGACGCTCGGGACGCCCCCCAAGGGCCTGGTGGAGACGGGCTGTGGCGCGCCCACCAAGCCGACGGCGTACCTCGGGATCCAGCCCCAGACGCAACTGGACTGGCAGTTCCCGATCAAGGTGACCGTGCACACGCAGGACATCGGCGGGCCGTCCGCCGGCCTGGCCATGACGCTCGGCATCATCGACAAGCTGAGTAGCGGTCGGCTGACCGGGAACCGGATCGTCGCCGCCACGGGGACGATCGACCAGTACGGCAACGTCGGTGACGTCGGCGGCGTCGCCGAGAAGACCATCGCGGTGGAGCGGGCCGGGGCGACCGTCTTCTTCGTGCCCTCGGTGGAGCGGGCGACCGCGGAGTCCAAGGCCGACCCGCAACTCCACGTCTACGCCGTCAGCAACCTGAACCAGGTGCTGCGCATCCTCAAGCGCCTGGGCGGCAACGTGCCCACGGGCGTGACGAATCCTGTGCCGGCTCAGGCCGCGCCGTAGGCTCTGCTCATGCCCGAAGGCCGCCCCCCGATCTCCTCGGCCCGGATCGCGACCGGGGACATCGCACGCCACTCCTTCGCCATCGTCCGCCGGGGTTTCGACACCGACGAGGTGCGCGCCTACCTCCAGTCGGTGGCCCGGAGCCTCGAGGCGCTCGAGGAGCGCGAGCAGGAGATGCGGACGGCGCTGGCCGAGGCGGAGGAGCGGGCCGCCCATCCGGTAGTCGACGAGGCGACCCTGACGGCGTCACTCGGCCAGCACAGCGCGCAGATCCTCCGACACGCCCACGAGGAGGCGGCCCGCATCGTCCTCCAGGCCCAGGAGGGGGCGGCCACGCTCCTGCGCGACACGCAGAGCCAGGTCGACGAACTGCAGACGAGCACCGAGTCCGCCGCGGCCGAACGCGTCGTCGAGGTCGAGTTGTTGGTGGCCAACGCACAACAGGAGGCCCGCGTGGACAGTGAGCGGATCATCACCGAGGCGGTGGAACAGGCGGAGGCGGTCATCGCCCGGGCCAAGGACGAAGGGCGGGCTCTGCTCGAACAAGTCCAAGAGGCGCGGCGTCGCGTGCTGGCCGATTTGGCGACACGACGGCGCGGGCTCGGCATCCAGATCGAGCAGCTACGCGCCGCGCGGGACGAGATGGCCGCGTCCGTGCTCGGGGTGCGCGACAAGGTGGACGGGATCTTGGGCCATCTGGATCGGACCGACGACGAGGCGCGGGCCGCTGCGGCCGCCGTCGGCGACAGTTTCCGCGTGCACGGGACGCCGGGGCCCCTGGACCAGGACGCAATGGAGGACGCGACGGGAGCGACGCCACCGGCGGGACCGGCGTCCGCCGAGGGCGGGCACGACGGCGTGGCGGGGGAGGACGAGGCCGGCGTGCCCGGCAGCACGCCGTCGGTCGACGAGCTCTTCGCACGCATCCGCGCCGGGACCCGGTCGGCGGCGCCGCCCGAGGAGCCGGTGCCCGATACCGCTGAAGTGGCTGTGGTCGACACCGGAGCGCGCGGGCGCGCGAGCGCCGGAGCGAAGGGCGAGGCACACGCGGATGCGGTCGAAGAAGAAGCGGATGCGGTGGGAGAAGAAGAGGCCCCGGCGTCCGAGCCGGTGCCCGGGGCCAACGACGAACTGATCGCGCGGCGCGACGAGTTGTTGACGCCGGTGACAGCGCGGCTCAGCCGGACGGTCAAGCGCGCCCTCGGTGACGACCAGAACCGTCTGCTCGACCGGCTCCGCAACGCGCCGTCGCTCACGGGCGAAGAGCTGATGGGCCCCGAGGACGAGCACACGGTCGCGTTCGCCGAGGCCGCTCGGGGCCATCTGGGCGAGGCTTTTGCCGCCGGGACGGTGTTCGGGGGAGCCGGGGCGGCGGCCGTTCCCAAAGGCGACGCGGTCGAAGAGTCCTCGAGGGCACTGGCGCACGTGATCGTCACGATGCTGCGACGCCAGATCGAGGGAGGGACGGGGGATCCGGCGGACCGGGTCGGGGCCGCATTCCGCGAGTGGCGGGGCGAGCGGGTGGAGCGCCTGACGGGTGACTACTCCACGCAAGCATTCTCGGCGGGGGTGGCCGCAGCCGGAGCAGAAGGCAAGCTGCGCTGGGTCGTGACGTCGTCCGCCGGCTGTTCGGATTGCGAGGATAACGCGCTGGCCGGGTCCGTGAGCGCCAACGAGACGTTCCCGACCGGCCACATCCACCCGCCGGCCCACTCCGGGTGCCGCTGCCTGGTCGCGCTGGTGGACGGGATCTCCTGACTGTCGCGGCGCGCCCGGCGCCTGGCAGTTGGGGCGGGGGTGACGGACGGTAGGGTTCCCCCCGTGCGCATCCCCAGCGACCTGACCGCTGACACCTCGCCGCGCCGCCGCCACCGGGCCCGCTGGTGGGTGATCGGCTTGGTCGTCGTCCTTGTCATCTTGTTGGTGTCGCTCCGCTCGCTGGCGGGCCTCTACACGGACAGCCTGTGGTTCTCCTCTGTCGGCTACCACAACGTCTTTTCGACACTCCTCGTGATCAAGCTGGGGTTGTTCGGCGTGTTCGGAGCGATCTTTTTCGCCGTCCTGTGGGTGAACCTCGTGGTGTGCGACCGTATTGCGGGGCACGACATCGTGCTGGCCCAGGAGGACGAGCTGGTGCGTCGCTACCAGCAATACGTGCGGCCCTATGCCGGCCGGATCTACGTGGCGCTCGCCTTCGTGCTGGCGCTGATCGGCGCGTCGGGAACGATCGGGCAGTGGAACAACTGGATCCTGTTCCGGCACGGCGGCAACTTCGGGATCACCGACCCCCAGTTCCACATGGACCTCGGCTTCTACGTCTTCGACCTGCCCTTCCTGACCTTCGTGGTGGACTGGACGCTGGCCATCTTGATCGTGACGCTGGCCGTCACGATCGTCTTCCACTACTTCAACGGCGGCATCCAGCCTCAGCGAGGCCTGCCGCGGGTGCGACCGCCGGTGAAGGCCCACATCTCGGTGCTGCTCGCGCTTATCGCGCTGGACAAGGCGGCGGGCTACGTCCTCCAGCGCTACTCGCTCGTCAACGCACAGGACGGCTACGTCAACGGTGCCGGGTACACGGACGTGCACGCCCGGCTGCCGGCCGAGACGCTGCTGATCTACGTGTCGATCTTCGCCGCGGGCATCCTGCTCTTCAACATCCGCCGCCAGGGCTGGACGCTGCCCGTGCTGGCGGTCGGGATCTGGGCCTTCGTGGCGTTGGTCGTCGGCATCATCTACCCGGCGTTGCTGCAGGCGCTCAAGGTCAACCCTGCGCAGAGCTCACTGGAGGCGCCCTACATCCAGCGCAACATCACGGCCACCCGCGCCGCCTACGGGTTGAACGACGTCAAGGTGCACCAGTTCCCGGCCAGCACGTCCATCACCGCGAGCCAGACCGTGCTCGCCAGCCCGACGATCGACAACATCCGGCAGTGGGACCCGGATCCGACCATCTCATTGGAGACGTTCCAGCGCGAGCAGGGCATCAAGTCGTACTACGCGTTCCCCTCGCTCGGCGTCGACCGCTACATACTCTCGTCGCAGAAGACGCCCGTGCTCATCGGCGTGCGCGACATCTCGGCCTCCAATCTGCCCTCGGCTTCGTGGGTGAACACGCATCTGCAGTACACCCACGGCAACGGGGCTGTGGTCGCCCTGGCCAATCAGACGACCTCGAACAACCCGGTCTACGCGGTGCAGCAAGTGCCGCCGACCTCGTCGGACGGGATGCCGGCGATCACCCAGCCGGCGGTCTATTTCGGTTTGGGCGAGACCGGCTACGTCGTGGCCAACACCAAGCAGGCCGAGGTCGACTACCAGGTGGGCAGCAACGGACCGAATGTCGAGAGCCACTACAAGGGCAACGGCGGCGTCCAGCTGTCGTCGATCTTCACCAAGGCGGCCTTCGCCCTGCGGCTGGGCGACTTCAACCTGCTGATCTCGAGTCAGATCACGAGCAAGTCGCGGATCATGTTCGTGCGCGATCCGGTGGCAATGGCCGAGAAGGCGGCGCCCTTTCTGAGTTTCGACCACGACCCCTACGCCGTGATCAACGACGGGCACATCGACTGGGTGCTGGACGGTTACACGACGACGGCCAACTACCCCTACTCGCAGAACGCCAACACCCAGCAGGTGGCGATCGGAAGCAACCTGCCCTCGAGCTACAACTACGTGCGGAACTCGGTCAAGGTGGTCATCGACGCCTACTCGGGGCAGATGACGTTCTACGACGCGGATCCGAGCGATCCGATTCTGCAGGCGTACTCGGCCGCGTTCCCGCACATGTTCAAGCCGCTGTCCGACATGAGCTCGGAGCTGCAGGCGCACCTCCGCTACCCCGAGGACATCTTCTCCATTCAGTCCGCCATCTACGGCCGTTACCACCTGACGAACGCGTCCAGCTTCTACGCCGCGAGCAACGCCTGGCAACTCTCGCCCACGGCCGGCGCCGGCCCGCAGTCGCAGGCGCTCCTCGCCGAGAACACCTACAACAACCAGGGGCAGCTGATCTCGACGACGCCCGCCCGTATGGCGCCCCAGTACCAGGTCTACTCGTTGCCGAGCGCCAGCCCGAATGACCAGCAGTTCACCATTTCGGACGGATTCGTCCCGGCGTCGCAGGCGAGCCTGACCAGTTCGAGCCAGAACTTCAACCTCACCGCGTGGATGGTCGGACTGTCGGATCCGGGGAACTATGGCCAGCTGAATCTCTACGAGGTTCCCCAGGGAACGTACGGCCCGGCCAACGCGGACGCCGAGATCTCGGCCAACGCAACGGTGTCGAAGGACATCTCGCTGCTGGACCAGAAGGGATCGGAGGTCCTCCTCGGGGAGACGCTCATGGTCCCGATCGCGAACTCAATGGTCTACCTGCGCCCGCTCTACGTCTCGCCCACGACCAACCCTCAGCCGCAGCTGCAGTACGTGGTAGGTGTGCTGGGGAAGAACGTCCAGATCGACACCTCGCTGCCGGCCGTGCTCTCGGACCTGCTCCAGACACAGGTGACCCTGCCGTCGGGAACGGGGGTCCCCTCGACCGGCACGGTGCCCGCAGCGGTGGCGGGGATCCTGCAGGCGGCCCAGACCGACTACAACAACGCGCTGGCGGCACTGAAGGCCGGCAACCTGTCGCAGTTCCAGTCCGAGATCCAGGCCATGGACCAGCAAATCAGCCAGGCCCAACAGGTGCTCGGGACGCCGGCGCCGAGCTCGACGACGACCACCACGACGGCGCCGCCGGTCAAGGGGAAGGCGAAGACGACGACCCCGACGACCGCGGCCAGACCCACGACCTCCACGACGTCGTCGACCACCACGTCGGTGCCGACGAGCACCCAGCCCAAGGGGGCCGCCACGACCTCGTCGACGTCGACCACGCTGGCCTCGGCGGAGGCCCGCGGATCAGGCTGACGCCGGAAGTCGGCGACCCGGGGAGCGACCGATCAGAGAGTGGTTGCGGCCGGGGCCGGCGGGTCCCATGATGACGGGGAGCGGGAAAACGCTGCGACGAAAGGAAGAGGCCGATGGGGCTGCTCGACAAGGTCAAGGACAAGGCGACGCAGGCCACCGAGATGGCCAAGGATGCGGCCGCCAAGGGACAGGCGAAGCTCGACGAGGCGCAGGCCAAGAAGGCGGCCGACGGGATGTTGCGGGACCTCGGCGCAGCCTTCTACGCCACCAAGACGGGGCGGACCACCCCGTCCACCGATGCCGAGATCGAGCGACTGGTGGCGGCCCTCCAGCAGCACGAGTCCGAGCACGGCACCCTGACGCTGGCCCCCGAGTCCGCCGCGGCCGCGCCGACGGCGGCCCCCGCCGGCGATGCCTCCGCACCGGCTCCTCCGCCCCCGCCGCCGCCCCAAGCGGCGGACCCCGCCTCACCGCCGCCGCCGCCTCCCACGGCACAGACGCTCTAGCGGGGCGGTTCGCGCCGGGCGTGCTCGTCACCGCCGTGGTGCGTTCTGGTCGCTGGGTGTAGAGTGATTGCTCCGCCGCGGGGTGGAGCAGTCTGGTAGCTCGTCGGGCTCATAACCCGAAGGTCGGAGGTTCAAATCCTCCCCCCGCCACCAAGTACAGACGTTCTCCGGCAAACATCGCCTGTGCCCTCGGCCATTTCGTCAATCTTCCCGCCCTGGACGTACTCGGCGGTCAATGAGTCCGTAGAGAGACCAGCCCGCGGCAATTGGTACCCAGAACGTCGCGGTGCGGAAGATCAACACCGCTCCGAGAGCGCTCTTTGAGCTCAACCCAGACCCGACGAGCCCGGCGGTCAGGGCGCCTTCAACAACACCCAGGCCACCGGGAGTCAGGTTGAAGCTGCTGACCGTGGCTCCGGCCCCGTAGACAAGAAGAACCTTGCTCCACGGCACCGGGGCTCTGACGGCGAGGATGGCCGCGACCAGACACGCTGCCCCGCTAAACCAATTTATGAGCGACAGGACACCCGCCTCAGCCCATCTCTTGCCTGGCATCCGAAAGGAGAGAAGTCGCCAAAGAGCCTGGTTGTCCACGCCGACCGTGGTCTGTGGCATGCGACCTTGCAGGTGTGCCGCTAGCCGCCCATATTTCAGCGACATATTGCTTGCCAATCGCCAAAGTGCCGGCCGTCTCAAGGCGACGATCATCGCGATTGCGCCGAGAAGAATCACACCGGACGAGAAAGCGCCGGCGAGGCTCGCGACCAAGTTGCCGGACACCAGCGCACCGACGATCAACAGGACCGTCCATGCGACAGACGAGAGCATCCAAGCGGTTCCCAGCGCCCACATGGCGGCAGCCGGATCGCTCCCGAACCTGACGAAGCGCCGGAAGGTGAAGGCGGTACCGGCTCCGGGCCCAATCAAGGGAAGCGTAAAGGAAATCGCGTTCCCGATGGTCGCTGTTGCTGCCATCCACGGAATCGAGATCTGACCACCTATCTCGCGCAGAATGATCCGCTGAGTGCGAGCGAAGGTCATGATGGAAACCAACTCAAACGCGAAGGTGGCGACGACCCAGTATCCGTCTGCGTCGATGGCCGCCGCGAACGAGCGTCCGAGTGTGGCGCGTGCGAACACCGCAACGGCTGCCACTGCAATAACGGCCGCGGTCTCGGCGATCAACCACGACCAAGAGCGAACACGCTCAGATCGAAGCTTCATTTCTGGTCAGGAAATGGCCGGGAGGAGAATACGCTTGGCACGGACCGAGGTCTCGGCCGGCGGGAGAGGATCCGGGATCCTGCGCTCTTCGTTCTCCTTGCCTTGGTGTCGTAGTCGGGACGATGTCAAGTGCTCAAGATCAGCCGGCTGGTGATGGATCGAGCCCGAGTTCTGTCGTCCTGACTGTGTCAGCAGCACGTGTCTGCTGAGCGTCTGGGACCAAGGGTCCGGCACGGAGCACGATGCCGCCGATGAGGGCGCCAGCGGCAAAGACACCGGCCGTCCAACGGAAGGTGGTGTCGTAACCGTGTGCCAAGGCCAACCCAGCCACCGTCCGGCGACTGGCCGCCGAGGATGCAACGTTCGCGGCAAGATATGACGTGATGGCGCTTGCGTAAATGGTGTTCAGCAGCGACGTCCCGACCGACGCCCCCAACTGTTGGCTCACCGTGACGGTCGCAGACGCAACGCCGGCGTCTTGAGGCGCCACGCCGAAGGTCCCGGTGTTGAACGACGGCGCGATGACCATGCCCATGCCGATTGCGACCAGGCACAGCGGGCCGAGCAAACCTTCGACGTACCCAGTGTGCGCGCCCAGTCGCGTGAGCCACACCATCCCGCCCGCTGCAATGAGCATGCCGGTTGCGACGAGAGGCTTGGGTCCGAACCTGGGCATCAGCACGATGGTGGACAGGTTGGAGAAAATTGCCGAGCCGATGCTGATCGGAAGGAAGGCGACGCCGGTCACCAAGGGCGAGTACCCGAGCGTCAGCTGCATGTAGTAGGTCAGGAACAGAAAGGTGCCGAACAGCCCTGCTCCGGCTAAGAGCATCGAAAGGTAGGCGCCGCCGCGGTTGCGGTCGAGCACGACGCGAGGTGGCAAGAGCGGATGGGTCGCTCGGAGTTGCCAGAGCGCAAAGCTCACCAGCAACGCTCCCCCCGCTACGAGAAAACCGTAGGTGGACGGGGTGTGCCAGCTATGAGTCGCCGCGTTCGAGCAGCCGTACACCACGCAGAAGAGGGCACTTGAGACGAGCAATACCCCGGGAATGTCCAGTTTTGGCTTGGCCGGAGCAGGTTGTCTTTGTAACAGCAGGGCTCCTCCGATGAAAGCCACACTGGCGAAGAGCAGGTTCACATAGAGGCACCACCGCCACGACAGATACTCGGTAAGCAACCCCCCCAACAGGAGCCCAACCGCACCGCCGGCTATCGCGATCGCGCCGTAGATGCCAAATGCCTTGCCGCGGTCCTTTGGTTCCGTGAACGTGGTCGTAAGCAGCGATAGAGCCGAGGGCACCAGCAGAGCAGCGAACGCTCCCTGGCAGGCCCGGGCAGTGACCAGCATTGTGAAGTTGACTGAGGCACCGCCGATCGCCGAGACGCCAGCGAAGCCGACCAACCCTATGAGAAACGTCATCTTCCGGCCAAGCAGATCGGCGAGCCTCCCGCCAAGCAGCAGCAGGCTGCCGAACGCGAGCGAGTAAGCGGTGACAACCCACTGCCGATCCACGGTGCTGAACCCCAATGCTCGCTGTGCGGATGGCAGCGCGATGTTCATGATCGTGAGGTCGAGGACAACCATGAGTTGCGCGATTCCGATGACACTCAGGATGAGCCAGCGCCGACCCTCGGCTGCGGAGCTGACCGAGGTCGCAGTTGATGCGGAATTCGTCATTTCTTCCTTCTCCTCAGCCGACAGGCGACATAGCCCTTTCCCGACGAGTGTCGGGATCGGCTTCGCCGTGTTCTGACCGTCAGTCTCAAGACCGCCGCCGGTGATCGCATCCAAGAAAATCCGTAGTCGGTGGCTTGGCACCGCGGTTTCGGGTGGCTACAACCTGGTCGAACATCTCCTGACCAGGGTGTATGACTACGATCACTGCGAGAACCTGTGGGTCTCGGCTGCTCGCCATGACGGATGACCGCGATGGACGCCGAGATGCCAGGGGATCCACTGCGGCGCGTGCACTCGCTGTGGAGGAGGCAGGTCGTCGAGAGGCTGTGTGGAGCAACGGAGCTCTGGCTATTCGAAAGCCTGGGACACTTTGTCCGCGCTGGATCAAAGCGCTTCCTCTTCGATTTGGCCGAGCGAAGCTGCCGTTGCCCGGATTCGGAACGCCGCAGGAGGAAGCTGACCGTTGGCTCGGAGCCGCCGCCAGCACGTCTGACCACCACTAGGATTATCGAGGGCTGTCCGCAGGATGATTTCCGCCAGGGATTCTTCGGCTGTTGCTCGTCGTTGAACGCTTCGAAGACTTGCGGGAAGATCGACACTGTGCGCAGGGGCATCATCCCCGCCTCGACGGCGGATGTCACGAGATGCTCGATAGTGCGCGCCGCTCCGTCACCCCCGCCGCCATATCCGACAACCGAGATCGGTTTGTTCGAAATCCAAACGAGACAAAGACGCTGTCTATGGCGTTCTTCAACAACCGCCGGCACCGAATGGTGGCGGAGCTGGCCGAGAGTAGGTCGTAGGGACGAGCGAGAACACCCGAGGTGCGATCCCACGAAAATCCCACGGATTCGATTTTCCGACTCATCAGTGGCTTTGCAGGTCAGACCGGTGATGAGCCAATCGCGCCAGCTAAGAGGCCAATTCAGGTCCATGGACTTGATCCGCAGGGTATCTAGGTAGACGGTCGACCAAGGCCTCATAACCCGAAGGTCGGAGGTTCAAATCCCTCCCCCCGCCACCAATTGAACACCGCGGGGTGGAAACACCGATGCAGCGCTCCACGCCATTCGGCGCTTGAAGGAAACTAGAATTTGAGTTTCGCGAGCTGCCTCCGTGACTTGACGTCGAGCTTGCGGAACGCCTTATGCAGGTGATACTCGACGGTGCTCGCGCTGATGAAGAGCTGAGCAGCGATCTCTTTGTTGGTGTTTCCCTTTGCAGCGAGGCGGGCGACTTGCGTCTCCTGCGGGGTAAGTTGGCCAGGCGTTTCTAAAGTTCGTCTCGGAGCGGTTTCTCCGCTCGCCCGCAACTCAATCCATGCTCGCTCGGCAAACGCCTCCGTTCCGAAGCCGATGAACATCTCGTGAGCGATCCGTAACTCACTGCGAGCATCGAGGCGACGACGTTGGCGCCTCAGCCACTCGCCGTACAGTAGGTGAGCACGCGCTAGGTCGACGGCGATTCTCGTGCGCGCGAGCCGTTCAATGGATTCGGTGTAGAGGTCCTCGGCGAGCGCATCATCAGCTAGCAATGCATGCGCACGAGCAGCGATACCCAGCGCCCAATCCGTCCCACTCGCGTGACTCCTGTCCGTCAGACGTCGATCGGTCTCAGCGGCAAGTTCGAAATCCCCAACTCGTACGGCCGCCTCGATCAATTCGGGCATCGACCAGTTCGTGGTGACAAGCTCGGTATGACCAACCACCCGGCGCGCTGCAGCCAATGCCTCCGCGTAGCGTCCTAGCCCGTTCCATAACAGGGATTCGGCCCAATCGACGAACGACAGACCAGCTCCCTCTCCGCGCCCGATCACCTCGGCACGAGCGGTATCGAACAATTGTTTCGCTTCGAACTCGCGACCGCGCATCGCCGCGAGGCCAACACCGTGGTACGGGGCGAGAGGGCTTCCGGTCAGTTCCGTTACCTCTCGGATGGCTTCCTGAAGAGACGCCGCCAGCGCCAGTTCGCCCGCGAATACATGCATCTGGCCACGGTGACCAAGTGCGACCGCGAGGTCGCCCAGGGCCCCGGTCTCGCGAACCAGCTGAACGTGGCGCTCTGACAGGCGTTCCCAACCTTCGTCATCCCATAGGTGGAGCATTGAGACGGTCGCCCCCCACATCCAACGCAACTGCTCAGTCTGCGACATCGCGCCCACGATGGCGTGGGGCGCTTGGCGCAGAATCGGCACGGCGACCGGGTAGGCGTCGCTCAGAAGGGCGACTAAGCCGTCGAGAAGCAGGTCCGGCCCTTGTGGATCCTGCGCGGGCGGCGCAGCACGTGCAGCTTCTGCGACCTCGGCTGGGCTTGCGCCCGGTCCAGCCAGCGGCCCGGCGTAGATGGCCGCCATGAGTGCGTCGAGATACGTGGCGCGAGCCAGCTCGGGATCGACGTCGCGGAACCGTTCGGCGGCATCGAGCAGCAATGCTGCGGCGTCGCCACTCCGCGTCGAGAGAAACGAAATCTGGCCGCGCAGCAAACCCGCCTTGGCTTGGTCGAACTCACTGAGGACCCCCGCTTCAGCCGTGTTGACCAAGCGTAAAGCGTCATCTAGCGCACCGGCCAGTAGCTTTGCCTGGGCCGCCGCAAGTGCGCGCCCCGATCTTCGCGATTCATCAGGCGTCAAAGCCGTTGCTCGCTCCAGGAACGCCGCCGCGGCGGCGAAACCACCGCGCGCTTGCGCTCGCGCTGCCGACTCCTCAAGCTCAGCGGCAACGTTCTCGTCGGGTTTCGAGGTTGCATGTGCTCGGTGCCAGGCGCGGTGATCCGGATCGAGTTCCGGATCGGTCGCCTTTGCCAACGCGCGATGGATCTCGCGCCGCTCGTTGCTGCTGGCTGCTCGGTATACAGCCGAGCGAACGAGCGGGTGATGGAACACGACTCGAGGATTCAGAACCAATAAGTCTTCCGACTCGACCACGTCTGCGGCCGACTCGGGTATTCCGAGTAGCTCCGCCGCCCGCCACACGAGCGCGGGATCGCCGACCGGATCAGCCGCCGCGACGAGCAACAGGCGACGGGCATCATTTGGAAGGCCCGTCAATCGGCGCGCGATGCTCTCCTCGATGCTGGCGGAGAGGGGCACCGCGGCCGGCAAGCCAAAGCCGCCCGCCAGCTCCGCCGGGGTCAGCCCTCTCGGCAGCTCCAGCAATGCGAGGGGATTCCCGCGTGTCTCGAGAACAATCCTCTCCAGCACGGGCTCATCAAGCGGAGCCGCCAAGACCGACTCCAAGAGCGCCCGCGCATCTCGATGTCCCAATGGCGAAATGAGGAGCTCGGGTAGGCCGCTGAATGCGTCGTCCACCTGGCGCGTGGCGAACAGGAGGACGATCCGCTCCGCTAACAGACGACGAGCCACGAACGCGAGCGCCTGTGCCGACGCGCGGTCCAGCCAGTGTGCGTCATCAACAACAGCGAGCAGCGACCGCTCCTCGGCGGCCTCTGATAAGAGGCCAAGGATCGCCAGGCCGACCAGGTACGGATTTGGGGCCGACCCCGTGCGGAGTCCAAAAGCAACGCCGAGCGCCTCGACCTGAGGTTGAGGGAGCCGGTCCGAAAGGTCGAGGAGCGGGGAGCACAGCTGCTGAAGTGCCGCGAACGGGAGCTCCATCTCCGATTCGACGCCTGACGTCCTGGCGACCCGAAACTCCCGCCCAGCGCCGACCGCGTACTCGAGCAGCGCGGTCTTTCCCACGCCCGCTTCGCCGTGCAAGACCAATACGCCACCGCTCCGACCGTCTAGCAACCGGTCGAGGACCTCTCGCTCTCGTTCCCGGCCGAACAACCGCGCTGCTGACAACGAAACCGATGGCGAACCTTCCCTCATCTGGACGGACATCATTGCTCAAAACGGATGTTTGGTGCAGGAGAATGAAGAATTCGACCACGACTAAGGGAATTCAAGGATTCGAACGGCCCGCCCGTGGCGTTACGGTCCCATCCAGTGGAGAGCGACCACGGTGGCGAGGCCCGGGCGAGCCCGGCTGACGGGCCGCCTGAGGCATATGCGGACACTCGCCCAACGACCGCCGACGCGTCGACTGTCGGCCCGGCGCACCGTGAGCCTGCGTTCGGACCAGCGGTAGGCAGGCAGGGCTACGACGTCGGTCAGGTTGAGGGAAACCTTTACCGGGTCACGGACGGGATGTACCAGTGTGCTTTCATGACGACGAGCGACGGTGTCGTTCTGTTCGACGCACCTCCCAGCATCGGTCACAACATTCAGCGCGCCGTCGATGAGATTGCCACTGCCAACGGCGTCAGCAACAAGGTCACGTATCTCATCTATTCGCATCACCACGCTGATCATGCTGGGGCGTCCTCGCTGTTTGACCTGAAGATCACTCGCATCGGACACGAGGAGACGCGCAAGCTTCTACTGCGTGACGACGACCCCGCGAGGCCCGCACCTGAAGAAACCTTCCACGACCGCCTCACCCTCGAGATCGGGGGGGAGCGCATCGAACTGGCCTGGCACGGTTCCAATCACTCGCCGGACAACATCTTTATCCATTTGCCGGGCCACGCCGCGCTCATCCTTGTCGACATCGTGAACCCAGGCTGGGCGGCGGTGTGTCATGGCAACCTGGCGAACGACGTACCCGGCTATATCGAGGCGGCACACTACGCGCTGACCTACCCGTGGAAGCACTTCATAAGCGGTCATATGGCCCGGGTCGGGACACGCAACGACCTTCTGTTGCACCGACAATACATGGCCGACATCGAGGACAGCGCACGAAAGGCACTCGACGTCGTCGATTCCGCACCGTATTTCGTTCGGCACGGCACCGATACCTGGGCCGCAATGAGGGAATATCTCAACGCGACCACAGAACTGGCCGCAACGCCCGTCATCGAGAAGTACTCGGGGATTCTTGGCGGTGCAGACCTCTTCACTCCCGGTACGACGTTCCAGGTCGTGCGGTCGATCCGCCTCGACCGCGGGCACCCGTCGTCGGTTCACCCACGATCAGGGTGATTGTCCCACGGTGGTCGAACGCGATCTCAGACGCCCTCCCAGAATTGCAATCGGACGCGTTGCCGAATGGCCGTTGCCCCACCCCTCGCGTCTCACTTGCAGCTGCTGCCAAACGAGTACGTCACCTCTCTCATCGCATCGAAACGAGTCGGCCGCCATCTCTCACCCTGGACCAAGGACATATGAAGCTAAGAACGCTGCTCTTGATGGGCGAGTGGGACTTGCGCAACTGGACTATGGGGTTTCCTGGATGCCAACCGAAGCCCCTCATCCTCACAATGGCCGAAACCTTGTGAGCCAAAGGGAGACGTCGATGACGAGCGAA
Source organism: uncultured Acidimicrobiaceae bacterium (assembly GCA_963838835.1). Classification (GTDB taxonomy): domain Bacteria; phylum Actinomycetota; class Acidimicrobiia; order Acidimicrobiales; family RAAP-2; genus Bog-473. The sequence continues at coordinate 491,144 of CAWITA010000023.1, read as the reverse complement.
CGGATGCGGGACCTGACACCGATCCGGTATTGAGCGCGCTGATCGCGGGGATTTGACCCGCCATCGGCAATCGCTTTTCTTGTCGACCACTGCGGCCCCGCAGGGGCACGTGTACGTCGAGCGAGAGCTCGCACTAGGACTATTCCGCTTGCTGGTCCGCTAACTGCAGGCATTTGCAGAACGAAGGAGGAATGACCATGCGCATCGCACTGACCGGTGCAACCGGATTCATCGGATCGCACATACTCACGGAACTTCAGGAACACGACCATGAGGTCACTGCGCTTGTTCGTGGCGCGACCGAAGCGGAACTTGTCGCCTCGAGGGGCGCGAACGCGGCGGTGGTCGATCTCTACGACCGACCGGCCGTCGTCAAGTTGTTCAGCGACTCCGACGGTGCGGTTCACACTGCGAGCCCTGGAGACGAGACCAGCGCGAACTTGGACTCTGCGGTGGTCGATGCTGCGATCGAGGCGTTCGGAGCCAACGACAAGCCCTACGCACACATCGGTGGACTCTGGACATTCGGATCCAACACCTCGATCACAGAAGAGTCGCCCTTTGACCCCGCCGGAATGGTGGCGTGGCAGCCGGCAATGCTGCGGCGCATTTTGGGCGTAGCGGGTATGCGCGGCATCGTGATCGTGTCCAGCGTCGCGTATGGCGACGGCGGGGGTGGTGTTCCTGGGGTCCTGCTCGGTTCCCCTAGAGACCCTGAGGGGAACCTGATCATGCTCGGGACCGGACGACAGCACTGGTCAACCGTCCACGTCGCCGATCTTGCGGTGGTATTCCGAACCGTGCTGGAAGACGACACTGCTCGGGGCACGTACGTAATCGGAAACGGCCAGAACCCTACCGTCGCGGAACTGACCGAGGCTGCTGCCACCGCAGTGGGGGCTCCAGGGGCGGTTAGGGGATCTGAAGACGAGGCACGCGCGCGGCTCGGCGACTATTTCGCCGAGGTGCTGCTACTCGATCAGGCCACAACTGCAGCCAAAGCACGTGCGGTCCTCGGCTGGCAGCCCACTCGCCGTGGACTCGCCGACGAATTCCGAGATGGCAGCTACCGCAAGTAACAGCGCCAAACGCACACAACCGGTACGAAGAGCGAGGATGAAGTGACTGACATTGCCCAACATTGGATCGACGGTGAATGGGTCGACTCGGGCACCATTGCTGAGTCGATCAACCCGGCCACAGGAAAAGTCCTGGGTCAGTGGTACGACGGAGGTGAGGTCGAGGCGGCGTCCGCGATCGCCGCCGCCCGTCGGGCTTTTGATGCCTCCATCTGGTCGCGCGATCGAGCGCTTCGCAATCGGGCTCTCAGTGGCTTGGCCGAGCGTTTCGAGGCCCACGCCGAGGAACTGGGGACGCTCGTTACCAAGGAGAACGGAAAGAAGATCTCCGAGGGTCTGTTCGAGGGAGGGTCCCCGAGCCCGACGCTGCGCCACAACGCGGCTATGGCCTTGACTGATACCGGAATCGCTGCCGAGGTTGCCCCGGGACAGTGGTACAGCACCTATGCGGAGCCGGCTGGGGTGGTCGGGATAATCGTTCCATGGAACTCTCCAGTTGCGTTGCTGATCCGTTCTCTTGGTCCCGCCCTTGCGGCCGGGAACACCGTGGTCGTCAAAATGCCGGGTCAGACCGCCTTGGTCACCAACCTGGTGTCGCAGATCATTGCCGAGGCTGAGCTATTGCCTCGAGGTGTCGTCAACATATTCACCGAGTCGGGTAATACCGGTGCTCCGTTTCTCGTGGCTTCGCCGGACGTACAGGTCATCAGTTACACAGGAAGCAGCCCGGTCGGTCGAATCATCGCTGCGTCGGGCGCGGCGACGTTGAAGCGCCTGAATCTGGAGCTAGGTGGCAAGACCCCAATGATCGTGTTCGACGACGCCGATCTTGAGTTGGTAGTGCCATTGCTGGCAGCGGGAATCACCACATTCTCAGGCCAGTTCTGCATGACCGGCTCCCGGATTCTGGTTCAGCGAGGAGTGGCCGACCAAGTCCGCCCACGACTTGCCGACATTCTGGAGCACATTCGAGTCGGCGATGGCCTCGACCCAGACACAGAAATGGGTCCCCTGATCGACAAGCCGAACGTCGCCAGAGTCGACGGCGTGGTCAGGACCGCCCTCGCCTATGCCAAGCCGATCGTTCGAGGTGGTCCTTGCACTGAAGGCGCCCTTGCCTCGGGCTCGTTTTACCGGCCGAGTCTGCTCGAGGTCGACGACGTCAATACTGACATTGTCCAGAAAGAGGTCTTCGGGCCGGTTGCCACCTTCGAGGTATTCGATACCGAAGCCGACGCCATTGTGCGCGGCAACGCAGGCGAGATGGGCCTGGCGGCGGGAGTCTTTACGAACGATCTGAACGTAAGCAACCGGGTCAGCCGTGGTCTCCAGGTCGGCACGGTCTGGACGAACACGTGGGCGGCGATCAACGACGGATTCGCCGAAGGCGGCTTCAAGCAGAGCGGGGTAGGGCGTCTCCGCGGGCCGATTGCGATTTCCGAATTCCAAGAAGCCAAGACCGTTGTCCACTCCGTCCCGCCCGTCTCTAGCTAACCCGCCTGAGCAAATTCGATTCGCCCTCTGAACCGCATCCATATTCGGTGCTAACAAGAACAGGAGAAAACCGTGAGTGCCAGACCCCTCGAGGTGGTCGGTGAGTGGCTCCAGAATCTACTGGATCCAGAAGTTGTCAAGCGACTGGTCGCGCCCGATGCCACCTATATATCCCTCAACACCGACAACTCCGAACTCAAACAGATTGAGCCGTGGACCGGCACCTCGCACGGACCACAGGCGTTCTTGGACAACCTTGGCAACATGTTCAGCCGCTGGGAAAACCAGGCATTCAATGTCACCACGATGTTTGCCTCCGACGAGAACGTCGCGGTGTTCGGTGACTTCCAGTACAAGTCCTTCTCGTTGGGCAAGGTCGTGAAGTCACCCTTCTCTATCCTCGCAAAGGTTGTCGATGGGCAGGTCACCTACTTGCAGTTCCAAGAGGACTCCTATGCCACTGCAGCCAGCTTCCGCAAGGAGGGCTCCTGGATAGTCCAGACAGAGCCCGACGCCGCACCGTTCCGGGTCTGACGTGGCCATCAACCAGTCGTAGTCACCCGCATCGGCCACTCGGGATTACGTCGAATTACACGCAACCGTTGTCGGGCGCCATTGCAATCGTCGGCCCAGCGTCGTGAGTCGCATTCGTGACGGCTGCTGCCCTGCGATTCGTGACCGGAGACCAAAGGAGGAGTGATGTCTCTTTTCAGACTGGATGCGAGCATTCGTATCGAAGGGTCACATAGCCGCGCCATCGCGGATCTGGTCGAAGAGGAGTGGCGAGATTCACACCCAGAAGACCCAGTCATTCGCCGTCACATCGGTGTCGACCCGCTTCCGGCGACGAGCTGGGCGATGGCGGTCTCCGCTAACCGCACACCGGCGGAGTCCCGCAGCGACGAGCAGGAAGCGGCCCTCGCCCTGTCCGCCGAACTGACGGACGAACTTCTCGGAGCAGACGCGATGCTTTTCGCCGTACCGCTCTACAACTTTGGAGTGTCGCAGCACTTCAAGGCGTGGGTTGATCTGATCGTCACCGATTCCCGGATGGCAGCTGGTGCACAGCCACTGCTGGAGAGCACGCCAGCCGTTCTTGTGACGGTTCGGGGCGGCGCGTATGGGGCCGGGACTCCTCGCGAGGGATGGGACCACGCCACGGGCTGGTATCGACGAATCCTGGCCGACGTGTGGCACCTAGACCTCGACGTCGTCGAGGCGGAGTTCACGCTCGTTGGCGTCAATCCTGCACTGGATCAATTCAAGGACGTGGCCGCACGGTTGCGCCGGGAAGCCGAGGAACAGGCCCGGAGCTCTGGTCGGAAGCTCGGATCTCTGACCCAAAAAGCCTTAGTCGGATAGCTCCCCGACGCGATCAGAAAGGTCTGTCCCATGAGCACCCCTGCTGACTCACTCGTGTCAGCGCGCCACGTTGCATCAGTCCTGTGGTTCCCGGTTCTCTTTGCGATCGCCCTCCCGTTTGTCTTCTTGCTCGCCTTCCATGCGCCCCAACCGCACCAGGTCCCCATTGCCGTGGTGGGGAGCACGAGACAGGTTCGGGCCGTAAGCGGGGAACTCCACGCCGTAAATTCTGGAGGATTCAACGTCCGGCAGCTTCCGTCACGCTCGACTGCGAAGGCCGCCGTCCGCAATCGAGAGGTGGCGGCGGCCTACGTGGAAGTCCCGTCATTAGGCCCGCAGCTCTACGTGGCTCGAGCTGCCTCGGCAATCAGCGCAAACTATCTTCAACAGGTGTTCGCACAAATCGCCAGCGAAACACGGACGTCGCCGCCACAAACGGTCGACCTGGTGCCCCTGCTTCCGGGTGACAGCGGTACGGGGATCTTCTTCTTCGCCTTTCCGATGGTGATGGTTGGCGTCATCACGGTCCTTGTCTTGCTTCAGAAGGCGCCGACCTGGTCTATCGAGCGCCGTCTGGTCGCGGTGGCAGTAATGGGCGCCGTGGGAGCCACGACGGCTTATACCACGGCGATCAGCTTGGACGTGCTCCCTAACAAGCCAGTGCTGCTCGTCATTGCCTTCTTCCTGAGTGTGATCATTGGTGCATTGTTGGTCGGGTTGGCTCCTTTCTTGAGGCAGCACTTCCTTCCGGTCGTCATGACCTACATCCTGATCCTGGGCGTCCCCTCGGCTGGGGCGACGATGATGCCGGACTTGCTGCCAACCGGACTGCGGTATCTATCAGACGTTCTGCCTCTCGCGCAGGCAGTGAAGATCATCAGAAGCGTGGCCTACTTCGACGATGCGGACACCCTGGCCCCGACGCTGATCTTGTTGGTCTGGGCGGCCGTCGCCCTTGTTGTCGTTGGCATTGCTTGGGACAGGCAAGCAAACCATCGGACGATACTCAGTCAGGATCCAGTGGCTGCGGTCCCCTTGGTTCCTTCCGAGAACAATGAGTCGAGCGAGCACGTTGCCGCCGAAACTCTCGCCGCCTCAGGCGGGGTCAAAACCGGCATCGCGCAACTCGATGAGAGGAGGTGAGCGACTGATCGCGTCCCACGAAAATCCCACGGATTCGATTTTTCGTGTCAGCAGGCGCCTCGCAGCTCAGGCGAACAATTCTGTAATCGTCCCAGCTGGCGAGCCGATTCAGAGATATACCGTTGATCAGCGAGGTACCCGGTAGACACTTGACCTAAGTCTCATAACCCGAAGGTCGGAGGTTCAAATCCTCCCCCCGCCACCAAGTTGAGCGCAGGTCGGGGCCAGTCCTAGGGAACCGGCCCTTCTGCTGCGCCGAGACTGATCCTGGCCGCAACCCCGGCTCGATTGGCGCGACAGATTGGCGCGACACCGCAACCCGGGGCCGATTGGCGCCCAGCCATCGGATCTCTTGTGAACCCATGGAGCCCCGTTGGCGTCAGGATTGCGGCGGTGAAGCCAGCCCGTTCGATCGCTGTTCAAGTGGCCTGGATGGCCTTGAGGATGAGGCCTGCCGCGACGCCGGGCTGAGCGATGAATGCGGCGTGCGATCCTCCACTTACGGACTCGACTGTGGCGTCAGCCCGCTTGGCCATGAAGCGCTCGCAGTCGGGAGGGATGGCGTTGTCCTCTTCTGAAACCATGTACCACGACGGCAGTTTCTTCCAACCGGCGACGGTGGCGTTCTCGGTGAAGGCTGCCGCGCTGACTGGTCGCTGACTCACTGCCATGGTGGCGGCGACCTCGGCCGGCAAGTCTGCGCAGAACGCGTCATGAAACAGCCCGATGGGGATGAACAGGTCGGGTCCACCTGGCGCTCCGGGAGCGTCATAGGGGGTCGGCTCGACGTTCTTCCCCACCAGCGATGGAGGGTAGGGCTCCTGGATGCTGGCGGCGCTCTCGCCTTCGTCAAGAGCGAAGGCGGACAAGTACACGAGGCCGACAACATTCTTGATCGACGGTGCGGCTTGCGAAATGACCGCGCCGCCATAGGAATGCCCAGTGAGGATGACGGGCCCATCAATGCTGTTGGTGTATCTGGCGACGGCATCGGCGTCGAACGAGAGGCTCCGCAACGGGTTCATCGGTGCCCTGACCTCCACCCCTTTGGACTGGAGTTCGCGTATCACCCCGGCGAAACCGGACGCGTCAGCGAAGGCGCCATGAACTAGGACCACAGTTGGACTGGTTGCCATGAGGAAACTCCTTTGGGCTCTTCGTCGAAGTCTCAGTGTGATCACAACGGGCCCGCCAGCCGCATCACATGAACGCGCGATCTCTCCCGGGTCGACGAAGAAGCGGCGGGTAAGAACGGACCTCGGGCAAGGGGCCCCTCACTTCCGGGACCTCCGCCGCCCCCCTTGGGGCGTCAGGCCGGCGGGCATTTCTGGCCCCAGAGGCAGGGTCAGTGTCCAGTTCATACGATGTTGGTCTTACGACATCAATGATCGGCTGAGGGGCTGCCAGTGGCACCACAGATCCTTCGAGCGAACGAGAGTGCTCCTAGCGACACGGTCCGCGGCCGCGACCCGGAGCTCACGGTCCTGGGTCAGCAGCTGGACCAGCTTCTCTCAGGTGTCGGCGGGGTCGTCCTGCTCGAGGGGGGTGCCGGGATGGGCAAGAGCCGCCTTCTCGAAGAGGTTGCCGCGATGGCGGGCCGCCTGTCGATACGGGTCGGGTACGGTGCAGCCGACCCGGCCGACACCGTCGTCCAACTGGCGGTGCTGATGGAGGCGCTGTTCGACGGTCCTTCTCCGATCCTTGAACGTACGGCATTGGGCGACGCGCACGCTTCTCCCGAGCAGAGATATTGGCTGTTGCAGGATCTCGAAGCGCTGCTCGAGGGGGCGGCACTCAAGGGGCCCTTGCTGGTCTGCCTCGATGACCTTCAGTGGGCCGACAGCGGGACGGCTGCGGCGCTTCGGGCCCTGCCATCTCGTCTGGTCACGGTACCCATCGGCTGGGTTGTCGCTCTTCGCCCCGGACAGGGTTCTCCCCAGGTTCGGAGCGTGGTGGAGTTCCTAGAAGGCGCGGGAGCGGCCAAGATTGCTCTCGGTCCGCTGGACCACGCTGGGGTTGCGCAGATGGCGGCTGATGTCCTGGGAGCGGAACCTGACAGCGAGTTACTGAAGATGGCGGAGCGGCCAGCCGGCAGCCCCTTCCTTCTCGTCGAGCTCCTTTCGGGACTGCGCGAAGAGGGACTCGTCCGCGTCGAGTCAGGACGCGCTCGAGTTGGTCGAGTGGCGGTTGCCTCATCGCGTGAGTCAGAGCATGCGCTTGAGGCTGGAGCGAATGTCAGATTCGGCTCGTCAGGTGGCGACTGTCGCGGCTGCGCTCGGACGGAGGTTCTCATTAGACGACGTGGCAGCAATGCTCAACCTGTCCCCGTCGGAGCTGCTGGCGCCGGTTGACGAACTTGTTCGCGCAGATCTGCTGGCCGAATCCGACGGACGACTCATGTTCCGACACGATCTCACGCTTGAAGCGGTGCGAGCCAGCGTGGCTGTCTCAGTGCTTCGATCTCTCGATCGACAGGCGGCCTCGGTGCTCCTTGCCGGGGGAGCCCTGCCGGTTGAGGTGGCGACGCAATTGGCTGAGAGTGCCGAACCTGGTGACGAGCTAGCCATTGCGACGCTGTTGAAGGCGGCCGAGGCGCTCGGCACGACCGACCCCGGCGCGGCCGCCGACCTGGGCCAGCGCGCCCTCGACCTGGCTTCCTGGCGGCATCCTTTGCGAGGGCCGCTGGTCGCTCAGACCGCGGTCTGGCTGCACGCCGCCGGGCGTGGTGAGGACGCGAAAGCCTTTGCCGACACGGCCCTCCATCAGGTATTCCCGGCTGAGCAGGAAGCCGAGGTCCGACTCAGCATCGCGGGAATGTTCGCCATATCCTCCGACGTGCGTGCTGAGGAGTGCCGGCAAGCTCTCGCCCTTCCCGGCCTCCCGCCCGACCTCAGGGTTCGGCACCTGGCGCTGCTTTTCCACAACCTGGTGACAGCCGGCCGTCGCGATGACGCCCGAGCCATGCTCGAGGAGGTGACGCTCGCGGTCCAAACTAGCGCGGACGTTGCCGGGCGGTTTGCATTGGAACTCGCCGAATCCGGTCTCATGTATGCCGACGGGGAGTTCCCCGGAGCACTCGAAATGGTGGAGCGGGCTTTGCGTACCGGACTTCGTACCAACGACGACACCCGGGGCCATCTCACCTACCAGTGGCGCTGCGACGTGCTCACGATGGTCGATCAACTCGATGTGTCCCTGCAGATGTCGACTGAAGGGGTCGCCTCGGCCCAACGGGACCGGCAGGGTTGGGCTCTCAGTATCTTCGAGACCGGGCGTGGGAGGCAGCTCCTGCAGCTGGGCCGTCTGGCCGACGCCGCCGCCGCTCTCGAAGGGCAACTCACCGTGGACATGGCGTCCCACATCGTCAGCGTCTTGGACGCAGCGGGTGTCGTTGCACTTGGACGTGTCGCCATGCATATGGGTGATCCGGGTCTGTCTCGCCAGGCCCGGGAAATTGCCCAAGTGATGCTCGGCCAGAGTGCCCCCAGCGTGCGTCACCACGCAGCCTGGGTGCTCGCATTGCAGGAAATGGCAGGTGGTGAGGCCGCTCGCGCCCACGAGTGGCTCCGCACGTTCGGCGAAGAGGAACGACTGTCCATCGTGCCGCTCTTCCCGATGGACGTGGCCGACGAGACCCGCGTGATCCACATCGCACTCGCAGCCCACGACGACGAACTCGCGGTCCGTGCCGCCGACACAGCCCAGAACCGGGCGCGGATGAATCCTCAGATTCGATCGATTACGGCCGCCGCCGCCCATGCGAGAGGCCTGCTTGAACGCAACCCTAAGCTCCTGATGGAAGCGGTCACGCTCTACGACGACGGTCCTCGTCCTCTGGCCAGTGCAGCGGCCCTGGAGGATCTGGGAGTCGCGAGCGTCGACGGAGCCGACACCAACCAAGCCGTAGAGGTCTTTGGCCGGGCCTTGGAGTTGTACGCCCAGGCAGGAGCGGCCTGGGATGCCGGCCGGGTGCGCGGCCGCCTCAGGGCCTTGGGTGTGCGCCGCCGCCTGGTAGCGGCGCAGCGCCCCGGAATGGGCTGGGACGCCATGACTGACTCTGAGCTGGCGGTGGCGAGGCTGGTCGCCCGAGGGCTGACCAACCGAGAGGTGGCGGAGCGACTCTTCGTCTCCCAGCACACCGTGAGCGGCCATCTGCGTCATGTCTTCGCCAAGTTGGACATCAACTCACGCGTCGAGCTGACCCGATTGGCGGGTTTCCACGACTCTGGGCATTGAGCCCGTCGGGGGAGCCGACGATCCGCGCTACCGCGATCCGCGAATTCGTGCCACCGTTTCTAGGACGAGAGGGTTTCGAAGGCCGCCAGCCGTCCATCCCGGGATAACTCTCCTAGCATCGCACGGCTGTCTGTACGACTGTCGCGGTCAGAACGCCATGTCAGGTGCCCGAAGACCAGCCGCCTCTTTCCGTGCAAGAGAGATACGGCACGAACACGCGATGCGCACCGGCGCGGCGCTCAGGCAAAGTGCTAGTAGGGGTCGACGGCTCCGACGTTCGTCACGAAGGGTGAACAAATGGTGATGGATCTAGCGATCCGGGAAGCAGATGGCGTCAAGATTCGCTTCGCCGAAGCTGGTCAGGGGGCGAGCGAAACGGTGGTCCTCACAAGCCCTTGGCCTGAAAGCCTGCTCGCCTTCCGGAAGGTATGGGATCGCCTGGCTCAGCGGTTCCACCTCATTGCGATCGATCTGCCAGGATTTGGTCAGTCCGAGCGTCAATTCGACTTGATGTCACCCTCCGCAATGGCGGCATTCCTATTGCAATTGGTGACGGAGTGGGACTTGGGTCCCGTGCACCTGGTCGCCCAAGATGTCGGTACGTCAGCCGCACTGTGGGCTGCCGCGAGCAATCCAGCCCTTCTGCGCAGCCTGGTGGTCGGCGGTGGAGCCATTGCCGTTCCGTTGGAGGTGGGCGGATCCCTGAAGGACATCATCGAGGCGCCGGACATGGAGGGGTTCCGCCAGATCGACTCCAAGGAGATCCTCGGGCCGACGTACGAGGCCATGGCGGGCGGGCCTCTGCCCCAAGAAGTCCGAGACGACTACCTCGAATCGTACGCAGGCGACCGGTTCGTCGAATCAGCCCGTTACGTCCGCAGCTATCCGACCGAGCTCCCCAACCTGGCAGAGAAACTGCCCAGCATCGAGACGCCAGTCCAGATCGTGTGCGGACGCGATGACCCCTTGGTCCCAATGGCGAACCAAGAGTTTCTACACGAGCGGCTGCGCACCAGCAGGATGGACCTTCTGCTTGCCGGGCACTTTGCATGGGAGGAAGTACCCGACCTGTATGGGGACGTGCTCGTGAGCTGGTTCAGCTCTGGATACCGGGAACGGCGTCAAGAGCCGATGGACGCACCACACCGTTAGCGCTCGTCGCTTGTCGCTCTTTCATGTGCTCGCCTAACTGATTCGATAGGAGAGGCCCGTGCCCATGATCGACGTGTACTCGGTGGAGGGAACCTTTAGCGACAAGCACACTCTTGCCAAAGACTTGGCTGCCGCCGTGATGCGGTGGGAGAAAGTTCCGGAATTGTCCCTGTTCCGAAAGAACACTGCGGCCTTTATCCACGACCTCCCCGCCGGTTCTTTGTCGAATGTCGACGGTGACGACAACTACGTCCGCGTGCAGGTCTTGACGCCCGCTGGCGTCTTGGACCGTGACAAGCAGCTCGGGGTCGTGCGGGAACTGACTGACATCGTTGCTGCTGCCGCGAGCGATCCCTTAATGACCGAGCGCACCTGGGTGCTCATCACGGAGTCGCCCGACGGCGGATGGGGGATCAATGGACACGCCAACACTGGTTCCGACATCGCACACGCTGCCCGGAGTGAGTTGGCTGCTCTCGCGGAAGAGAGGACAAGCGGGTCCGGGGGAGCGACTTCATGAGCCGCAATGCGACATCGAACGAAGGCAGTCCCAGGGAAGTTGTTGCGAGGGGCTCAACGAAATCGCAAGGAGAGTCTGAATGACGCCCAAACCCTATTCCGGAGTTCCGAACCAGAGGGTCAGCGCGACGAACGGCGTGGAGTACACCTACCGGGAGACAGGCGATGGGTCCGTACCCCTACTGCTCCTTCAGCATTTCAGGGGGAACCTGGATAATTGGGACCCCGCCCTCGTAGACGCGTTGGCTTCGACGCGCAAGGTCGTGGCGTTCGACAACGTGGGGGTCGGCGGCACATCAGGCACTGCCCAGGACTCAGTACGAGAGATGGCACACGGGGCCACGGCCTTCATCGCTGCGATGGGGTTTGAGCAGGTCGATCTTCTCGGGTTCTCAATCGGCAGCTTCGTCGCCCAGGAGATCGCGCTCTCCAGGCCTGAAGTAGTGCGAAGGGTGGTTCTCGCCTCGGCAGCACCGGAGGGCGCGGACGGAATGCATGGTTGGGCTCCGGAGGTCATAAGAGCCGTCGGCACACCGGAGACGAGCCCCGAGGAGTATCTGAGCGTCTTTTTCGCGCCGTCGGACACAAGCCAGCAAGCAGGCAAGGAGGCGCTGGGCCGCATGTACTCCAGGCGGGAAGACCGGGACAAGCACACAACCTGGGAAACACGACTAAGCCAATACGACGCGGTCTGCGCCTGGGGGATCCCGAACCATGCGCTGCTCCAGAAGGTCAGTGCAATCAAAGTCCCGATCTTCATCGCGAACGGAGACAGCGATCCGATGATCCTCCCGCGCTACTCGTATCTATTAGCCGGACTGATCCCGCAGTCAACCATCAAGATCTATCCGGACTCGGCGCACGGCTTTCTCTTCCAGCATCACACTGAGTTCGCAGCCGATCTCGCGGAGTTCCTTGACGCCTAACTACCCAACATCGACGCGTCCCAGATCAGAGAAAGGAAGGCAAACCGTTCACGCGGATCGAGCGGTCCGATACGGCCGACTTCGTCACCCGCAACGGGTTCCGCGATCCAGTCGACGTTGGCCTTCCAGACAGATTCAGGGATCCGAGTGATTCTTGATCCGTTACATGGGCTCGAATAGTTCTTCGGGGCGAAATCGAGCAATCGCCGTACTCAGGCTCAGGCGGCGAAGGGCACCTTCATGGCGTTGGCCAGGTTACCGCCCATGACCTTGGCCACGTCTTCGTGGGACAGGCCGTCGAGCTCTTTCACGTAGCTGAGCGGTTCGGACATGCCCTCGATGTGCGGGTAGTCGGAGCCGAAGACGACACGGTCCACGCCGATCAGGTTGATCAGGCCGATGGGGTCATCCTCGTGGAACGGGTGAACCCAAATGTTGCGCTTGAGCACCATGAGTGGGTCCTCGTCGTACAGGGCGGGCTCGCGCTCGTAGGAGTGGGCGAGCGCCTCGACGATCGGGCGCACCCAGGCGGAGCCGTTCTCGACGGGCAAGACCCGCAGCGTCGGGTGCCGCGTGAGCATGCCGTGCCCGATGAGCGAAGCCACGGTGTCGAAGATGCCGCGGCTTTGAGTGTGCGCGATGTCCGCGAAGGCCGTCTTGCCCCCCGCGAACGGGAGGAGCTCGCCGTCGTGCCGGCCTTCCCACTGGTTGTAGTAACGGATGAGGCCGTCGTCCGACGCGTGCATGCCGACTGCGACGTCGAACTCGGCGACTTTGTCCCAGAACGGGTCGAACTCGGGGAGCGCGAACGAGCGGCGACCCTCGTAGCCCGGAACCGGCGCCGGGCGGATGAGGACGATCTTGGCGCCGCGCTGGACAACCCACTCCAGCTCCTTGATCGCCTCGGCGACGATAGGGAGCGTGATGATCGGCGTCGGGAAGATGCGGCCCTCGTAGTTGAAGGTCCAGTGCTCGTGCATCCAATGGTTCAGGGCGTGCACAACGGCGTGGGTCGCCTTCGGGTCGTCAGCCAGGCGCTCCTCGAGGAGGCTGGCCAGCGTGGGCCACATCAGAGCGCGGTCGAGGCCGAGTTCGTCCATGATCTTGAGCCGCGGCTCAGGGGAGAAGAAGCCCTCGGGCGAGCGCATCGCCTCGCCGATCAGCTCGCGCCGGGACTTGCCCTCGGGGTTCCCCTCCTTGAAGTAGGCCTCTTGCGCACCGGGCCGGCCCACCACCTCAAAGGTCGGGTTGGGGATGTAGTCCGAAATCGCGTTGCGGACGGCGATCTTCGTGCGGCCGTTGACTTGGACGTACTTGATGAGGCCCTCGTATTGCTTGGGGAGGAATTTGGTGAATGCGTCCGTCGTCTCGTACATGTGATTGTCCGCATCGAAGACGGGGAAGTCGACAGCGTTGTTGGTCATGGCTACCTCCGAGCAGACATCGTCAAGCTTTTAACTTCGACGTCAATATTATGCGATTTGCCTGGTCGGAGGCAATTCGCCACCTCGACCGGGCAACCGGCCCGTAATGTCGGCCGAGAAGTGGCCCGATCAGGGTCTCGTAACGGCCCGGATGGTCCAGCACCCGGCGGCGACACTCGAGTCGCCCCAGTTCAGACGATGACCTCAGAATGTTTCATGGTCTAGACACTCTCCGATCCTCGTCTCGAGCGACAACTTCCGTGGTCGTATCGGTGATTCCAGAAAGGACCGCTGCCTGGACCCCTGGATCGGTAAAAAGGCTTGCCACAGCACGCGTGCCGACGCGATTGGAGGACTCGGCGACGGCAGTAGCTACCAGGTCAGAGCGGCCAACGTCGATCCAGGCGGGATGGATATACGAAGACCGGGTGACGGAGGTCGTGTCGCCCAGCAGGGTCGCGGCCGCACCGACGGCGAGGCGCTCCCGCGACCTCGCCGAGACGTCCGGAGGAGGTTCGGCCCCAGCAAGCACCGCAACTGCTGCAACCGTGGCGCCCCAAGTGCGGAACACCTTGGCGCTTGCTGGCGCTTGGGTATGGGCATGGAGGTAGGCGTTCACCGCGGCACTCGTCACGTGATGCGTTCCGTGTGCACCCGTTACAGCAAAGATCGGCTGCGCATCGTTACCCGCTGCGCTTACAAGAGCGCCCACAATCTTGGCCGTCACCCGGTCGTGAACTGTGACGGTGTGAGTGAGGTGTTCCTTGCCGATGAAATGGAACGTGATGGTCGAACCGCGCGTATCGACGTGGTTGCGCCGAAGCGTCGTAAGTCCGTAGGTGTGATTGTCTCGGGCATATCGGTCACTTCCAACGCGGAGCAGCCCCCGCTCTAAAAGCCTGACGATGGCTGCGGTCACCACACGTGCGCCGAGAGGATCCTGGCGGTATCGAGCGATGTCGCGCGCAACCTGCAGGCGAAGCTCAGGAATGGCCGCTGCGAACAGTGTCATGCGGGCGAACTTGTCGTCGCTGGCAAGATCTCGGGCTGCTGGAGAGTATCGGTACTGCGTTCGACCGCGCTGGTCCACGCCTGTCGCCTGCACTGACGCATTGGCATCGGCGGACGCCCACACGTCTACCCACGCAGGTGGAATCGCCAGCTGCCGCAAACGTTCGAGGACAGCTGGGTCGTCCACTGAACCGCCGCCCTCGTCAACCCACTTGTCGGGTCGTGCGGTGATTCGGTGGAGCCCGGGCGGCCGGAAGGCCCGGGGAGTTGGCAGTGTCTGACCGCGGGAATCCCTCACTGCCCGGCGCCTCGGCTGGCCATTTTCGACCTATGAGTTGGCATCCTCGAGGGTCTATTTGGCGGCCGCCCCTTCGGTCCACGGCGTGGAACTGGGTCTTCGAACTGCACTTCACGAACCTCCAACCAAAACGAACTCCCCGAACTGCCAAGGTGAGGGTACCGGGTTCGAAATCAAGGGGGCAGCAGTTCGGATATCGGGCCTCCGAGTACGGAACGGCTATGTGCCTCGGGACGAGACTTCCTCGAGTCCGAGCGCGAGAGTCGACATGGCCTCGACGAGGGGTTCGAGCAACGAAGGGTCGATGTGGTCGAACAATCGGCTACGGGCGCTCTCGACATGCACGGGCCAGGCCGACCGGAGTTTTGCCCTTCCTTTCGGCGCGATCCTCGCGAGCGTGCTCCGCGCATCAGCGGGACTGGCGAATCTCGTCACGAGGCCGCGCGCCTGCAGGTCGTCGACGAGGCGGGTCGTCCGGCTAGCGGACAACCCAGTGGCGTTGGCAAGGTCCGTCATCCGGAGCTCTCGATTCGGAGACTCAGAGAGACTCATCAGGGTCGTGTACTCGCTTGCCGTCAGACCGGCTCCGCGCATCAAATCGGCATCGAGGTACGAAGGAAGCGCGATGACCACACGCATGAACGCCCGCCACAGTTCGTCCTCCGAGGGAGTGAGTGGTTCAGGCGAGCACATGGGGAACTGGCTGCGACAGGCAGCCAGTCGGCTTGACGAAGTTGGCACACGGTCCGAATGGTGCTCCACCCTTTATCCCTTCGCGCCATCCAAGATCTCTCGCACCTTCGAGCGTAAGCAAGATTGCTTGCCAATGCAAATTAAGTGTCCAGACGGATGAAGAGTCCGGCTTCCCCTCTGCAAGGTGCTCCAAATGCGCGTTTGACCAACCAGATCGATTGCGCTGCGGCATTGAGGAAATTCGGGGACTCTTGCGATCGAGAGGCCCTCGGCGTCAACGTCCGAGTCAGGCGACGTTCGGCGCCGGACACCCTCTGTGATGATCAGCTGGGAGCGATGATCGCAGCCCGTGATGATGGACTTATCAGTGCGGACGGCTCAGCGACGTCTCACTTGGTCATCCGGGGCCCACGGTGAACGTCGTCGAACTGATCCCTGGCACGTCGACCCAGGATCACCTGGGCGGAAAATCTGGCGGCGTCGTCGGTGCGTCATTTCGCTGATGCGGTGGTCGCGATCTGACAGATATGACGTGGTGGCTATGACGCGGCGGCGTCCAGACGTTGGCCGAGACGTCCTCACGACGCTCGCAGCAAGCCCTCTGATCAGGTCTCATGGTGGCAACACAACCGACCGCGCATCCGGTACAGCAAGCAAGGAGGAAGAAGAAGAAAATTGCTTGCCAACGCAAATACACTTGGCTAGGCTATGACGAGAAGGTCTGGATGGCTGGAACAAAGGAGAGTCTAAGGATGACGAGCGATCTGGGTGTGTGGAAGGCCGAGGATTGCGCCTTGGTGTTGATCGACTACCAGAACGAGATGTTCGAGGTCATACGATCGGAGACCAACGCAGACATGGTTGAGCTGCACGCGCGGCTCTTGGCCAAGACCGCGAAGGCGTACGACATGCCGATCGTCTTGTCGACGGTCGGTGTCGGGTTCGGGTTCAACGGTCCCACGCTTCCGTCGGTGCTGTCCGAACTTGATGGGGTCGAGCCGATCGATCGGTCGTCGATGAACGCTTTCGAGGATCCCGTATTTCGCAGCGCCGTTGAGGCGACGGGCCGTAAGCGCCTGGTCATTGGCGCCCTTCACACCGAGATCTGCCTCTCTTTTGCAACGGTACAAGCGCTGAAGGACGGATACGACGTGTTGTACGTCACCGACGCCGTCGGGGGGCGCTCCCAGGTTGCACACCGGACCGCCATCGAGCGGCTCGCGCACGCAGGCGCGGTTCCGACGACGGCGCTGGCGGTGGTCACCGAACTCTTCCGAGACTGGGCGTCACCACTCGCCGCGCCGGCCCAAGACGTCATCTACTGGTACTTCGGCGAGGTGCCCACGCACACGGACGCGGTGGGCGTCGCAGAGGCAGAAAAGCAGGCCGCGGCAGCCCATGGTGCGCACTGAGATGTCAGGCCGCCTCGCTGAGAAGGTCTGCGTCATCACCGGCACTGGCGGGAGCATGGGGCGCGCCACCTCGCTGACGTTCGCGCGTGAGGGCGCGTTGGTCGTCGGCTGCGACGTGGCGGTCGATCTTGCTGAAGAAACGGTTGCCCTGGTCGAGGCCGCGGGAGGCCAGATGGTGTCGTTGCAGCCGTGCCGGGTGAGTGAACCTGTCGAGTGCGACCGGGTCGTTGAATTGGCGATCAGTAGATTCGGCCGCATCGATGTGCTCTACAACCTCGCGGCGCGCTCGCATTTCAACCGACTGGAGGACTTCAGCGACGAGGACTGGGCGGCGGCCCGTAGGGATGAGGTCGACCTGGTCTTCTACCTCACCCGCGCAGCGTGGCCCTATCTTAAGGCCAGCCACGGCGTGGTCCTGAACATGGCGTCCCTCAACGGATCTCTCAGCTTCAAGCTGCTCCCGTCGTTGGCGCATACAACCAACAAGTCGGCCATCATCGGGATGACGCGCCAGCTCGCGATGGAGGGGAGCGAGCACGGGATCCGCGTCAACTCTGTCTCGCCCGGCTTCATCGAGACAAACTCCACCAGAGGCGAGCTCGATGACCCCGACTTCGGCCGGCAAATGACGTCGCGGACGCTCCTCGGCCGGTTCGGCCAGGCCGAGGACGTCGCGAACGCCGCGCTCTACCTTGTCTCCGACGAGAGCGCGTACGTCACAGGTATCGACCTGGTGGTCGACGGCGGCATGAAGGTCTGGTGAGTGCGGTGGCGAAAGAGCCAGACCTCATGGCAGAGGATTCCCCTGCACCGGCCAGTCCCGCGCGGCACCGGTCGGGGTTCTGGGTGGTGGCCTTCGCATTCTTGATCGTCATGGCCTTTGCCACGCTCCCGAGTCCTCTCTACGGCATCTACAAGATCGAGGATCATCTTTCGTCCTTCACGATCACGGTGATCTATGCGATCTTCGCGGCGGGCACCATCTCAGCGCTGCTCGCGGAGAACCGCATCGCGGGCCGCGTGGGTCGCCGTGGCGTGATGCTCGGTGCGGTGGCGATCATGATGGTGGCGGCGGGACTTCTCGCAGCGTGGAAGGGGCTGCCCGTCCTGCTTATCGGGCGCTTGCTCACCGGCGTCGCGGCTGGGCTCGCCGCCGGGACGGCGATCACGTACCTGGTCGAATTGCGCCTCCGCGCCGATCCGAGCGCGTCGATGGTCTGGGCTCGGACCATCGGCACATCGATCAGTGTCGGCGCACTGGGCGTCGGCCCCCTCATCGCGGGGTGTCTCGCGGAGTGGGCGAGTTGGCCGCTCACCCTGCCTTACCTGGTGATCCTCGGTTTTGGGGCCGTCGCTCTGGTCGGCCTGTGCTTCGTGCCCGAAACGGGGACGCCAACGCGCGCCACGGCGGACCATCCGGCCCGACGCCCGCCCAGACTGCCCGTCCCCGCAGCAGCGGGGACCCTAGCCGCCTTCGCCGCGAGCGGCCTCTTCGCCGGGCTCACCGGGCTCATCTTGGCAGACACCCTCGGGCGCACCTCGCACGCACTGGCCGGAGCGACGCTCTTTTTGGTGTTCACCTGTGGCGCGCTCTCCCAGTTGGCAACGATCAGCTTGGCGGCATCGCGTGTGCTCGCCCTTGGCACCGCCTCCATGCTCGCAGGACTGGGATTCCTTGTGGCCTCCGTTCGCCTCTCGACCCCGAACCTTGCGCTGTTCCTGGTCTCGGGTGCGCTGATCGGCGCCGGGGTGGGTGCGGTGTTCAAGGGGACCACCGGCATCGTGCTCGAAGCAGCCGCACCCGAAGACCGCCTGGCCCTGACGTCGAGACTGCTCGTCGTGCTCTATGTGGGACTCTCGATTCCGGTGGTCGGAGCGGGAATCGCGCTCGACCAAGGTGCAAGTATCCCCAACACCGTGTTTGCATTCGCTATCCTCGTCGCGCTCGGCGTCTCGGCGTCGGGTTTAGCGCTGCTGGCACATCGGCCGGGAAAGGCGCCACAAGCTGGGTAACTGTCCGGTTATTCGGAATGGTGCTCCGTTTGTGCGGCCCCAGCGGTGTGTGGGCGAACCGGCACTGTGTGGGCTCCCGGACCTGTGGTTCCCTGCGGCACCGTCCTCGCCGTCGCGGGACGGACTACACGTCCGAGAAATGGCTGAGACCTTCGGGTCTCACGCCAATCGGGGAGTCTCGCTACATTGAGGTCTTCACCACGACGAGAGGATCCCGATGTCGTCAATCTCAGGCCCCCAGCATCTCAGCGGCCATCATCGAGACACCTTGCTCCAGATCTTTCAGCAAAAGACGAACCACAACGTCGAATGGCACGATGTCGTCTCTTTGCTCGAGGCGGTCGGATCCATCGAACAACAGCATGACGACATGTTTCTGTTCCGTATCGGGCAAGAAACCCAGGTCTTCATGCGTCCGAGTGACAAGGACATCGACGGACAACAACTCGTCGACTTGCGCCGAATATTGACGAGTGCCGGCTACGACACCATGGCCGCGGACCTTGAAGACAAGGGCAACGAAGTCTGAAAGTAAAGTGGCCGACGGCTTGGAGCAGATCCCCGGAAGGAACCTCGTTACTGTCATCGACTGTCACGAGACCTTCATCTATGTGACTGATGCTGCAGAGGCCTGAGCGCCTCGTTGGAACGGATCCGCAGCTATCTGTGACCTACGGACCGCCGAGCAGGCGCCGCATCTCGGCCAGCCGTTCGGGCACGACGCTCCACCAGGTCCACTTGCCCCGCCGCTCGCCAACGATCAGACCGGCCTCGGCCAGGACCCTGGTGTGGTGCGAAATCGTCGGCTGACTCTTGCCGAGTGGACCCTCGAGGTTGCAGCTACACACCTCACCTTCGGCGGCGACGATGGACAGCAGCCGCAGCCGAATGGGATCAGCGAGAGCCCCCAGCACCGGCGCGGCGGCCTCCGCCTCCCGCGGCGTCATCGAAGACACCGTCAATGGCGCGCAGCACAATTCGGATTCGCGTGGCCTCGTCTTTGGCGCTGTCTTCGCTGGCACCGATCCTCCCATTGACAGCTGTCTATATGATCAGCATACTGAACAATCGATAACTGTCAATACATCGGGAGGAGCCGTGTCCCGCGTCCAACTCGCCCTCAATGTCTCTGATCTTGAAGCCGCCGTCGGCTTCTACTCCAAGCTCTTCGCCACTTCCCCGGCGAAACGGGAACCGGGGTACGCCAACTTCGCCATCGACGACCCACCGCTGAAGCTGGTCCTGGTCGAACAGCCAGGTCTCCGTGATCCTGGTGCCGGTGGGGCGCTCAACCACCTTGGCGTCGAAGTCGCGACCACCGACGAGGTCGTCCAAGCCAGCGCTCGGCTGACGGACGAGGGCCTGGCGGCCTCCGAGCAAATGGGGACAACCTGCTGCTTCGCCGTTCAGGACAAGGTCTGGGTCGAAGACCCGACGGCGCGCCGTGGGAGGTGTACACGGTGCTCGCGCACGCCCCGAGCGAGACAGGGATTCGGGGCGACGGGACCTGCTGCGCAGCAGACGAGGCCACGCCATGTTGCTGACCCATCTGTGATGCCGGCCGCCCTTTGGCGACGATTGCTGGCCGAGTTCGTCGGCAGCGCCTTCTTGGCCGCCCTGGTGATCGGCTCTGGCATCGCCGCCCAGCAGCTCTCGGCTGGCAACGTGGGCCTGGAGCTCTTCGAGAACGCAGCGGAACGGGCGCCGGACTGGCGGCGATTATCCTGATGTTCGGAGCGGTCTCGGGCGGACATTTCAACCCCGTCGTCTCCTTAGTCGATGCCATCTTCGGTGGCGTTTCGTGGCGTGATGCGGCGGCTTATCTGCCTGCACAGGTGGCCGGATGTGTCTTCGGCGCCGTGGTGGCAAACGTGATGTTCTCCCGAGCGGCCTTGGAACTCTCGACCGAACACCGCGCCTCACCGGCACATTTCCTCTCCGAGATCGTCGCTACCTTGGGATTGGTCCTCGTGATTTTCGCGCTGGCCCGTTCGGGACGTTCCCATGCGGCGCCCGCTGCTGTTGGGGCCTACATCGGTGCCGCTTACTTCTTCACCAGCTCGACCAGCTTTGCCAACCCGGCCATCACGGTCGGCCGCATGTTTTCCAACAGCTTCGCCGGCATCGCACCGTCGTCGGCGCCGAGCGTCATCGCCGCACAGGTCTTGGGTGGTGGGCTCGCCGTGGCTTTGATCCTGGTCTTCTACCCCATGCTGACCCCGGAGCAGGCAGGCGAGATCCTCGTGCCTGAACGGATGGGCGCGGAGTCATGACGACCGAGCGCCCCGAAGTGCTCTTCTTGTGCGTGCACAATGCCGGGCGCTCCCAGATGGCGGCAGCCTTGCTCTCGGCGAAAGCCCGCGGTCGTGTCGTCGTCCACTCCGCTGGCTCGGCTCCTGGCGAGGCCCTGAACCCCGCCGTGGTCGCCGCTATGGCTGAAGCCGGTATCGACATATCCACCGAAACGCCCAGGAAACTCACCGACAAGATGGGCACCAGCGCGGACGTCATCGTCACAATGGGCTGCGGTGATGCCTGCCCGATCTACCCCGGCAACCGATACATCGACTGGGAGCTGCCCGATCCGGCCAGGATGTCCCTCGACGAGGTCCGGCCCATCCGTGACGAGATCGACGCTCGTATCGAGTCGCTGCTCGATGAGCTACTTCCAAACCGCTCCGAATGAGCCGTCTGACATCACCCCGATGAGAGACACCAATCCCCAGCGTCGATCTCACACGCGTATTCACCTGTGCCGAAGGGATTGGGAGTGCAACATTCACCGCGGCGTCGGACACTCCGGGAGCCAGGTACGGGCTCCCAAAAGAACTCCTCTTTGCTGAGGTCCGACCAGGCTCGGCTCAGCGTGAACGTCTCGATGAACACCATCATGTTCAAGAGGGTGTCTCCACGTATGCCGGCCACCGGGGGAGTGTGTGCGGGTCCGCCAGGACGGTGCTTGAACCGATAGATTGCCGCCGCCCCTCCCCGACCCTCGGGATCGAGGCACAGGTTTGGCTCGCTTCGTATCCGGGGCGGGATCGAGCGATCCTGGAGTTAGACGGGCATAACGGTGCGAGCTTGAGGGGAGCGGGGGGAGGTGGCGATCGACGTACAGTCGACGACCGCCCACAAGAAGGGTCCTTCATGACGGTCCGAATCCGTACCAATTTTCCTCGGATCGGCCCAGAGCAACTCGACGCCGTACACGAGTCATTGTCAATAGTTGTGGATGAGATCTCTCGATCAGGCGGCGACGGACCCGGTGCTGCTGTCGGTTTCGGTCGTCGTCACACTCCTCTCTTGTAGCTTCCCGTCGATGAAGGTCGCACCGGCGCGCACCAGCGGGACCAGCTCGTGGCCGTTGATGCGGCGCCAGCGATCCTGGGTTGCGTCAAGCAGCTTGTAGGCCATGCCCAGAGCGGCCTGACGCGAGCCCGCGCCGCGGGTGACCTTGGTCCGAAGGCGCACCGTCGAGAAGGTGGACTCGATCGGGTTGGTGGTCCGCAGATGGATCCAGTGCTCGAGGGGGAAGTCGTAGAAGGCCAGCAGGACGTCGAGCTGGCCGGTGATCTTGGCCGTGGCCTTTCCGAACTTGGCGAAGGTGTCGGCGAAGGCCTTGACCGCCTCGAGGGCGTCGGCGCGCGACGGCGCCGAGTAGATCTTGGCGATGGCGTCTTTGGCCTCGGGATGGAGGCGCTTGGGCAAGGCGTCGAGGCAGTTGGCGGTGACGTGCACCCAGCAGCGCTGCTCGCGGGTGGAGGGAAAGACGTCGCGCAACGCCGCCCAGAATCCGAGCGCCCCGTCACCGACGGCCAGCACCGGGGCGCTCAGTCCCCGGTCCTTGAGCGAGCGCAGGATCTCGGCCCAGCTCTCGGTGGATTCGCGGTAGCCGTCGGCCAGCGCCACCAGCTCCTTTGTCCCGTCGGGGCGCACGCCCACGATGACCAGGCAGCACAGGCGGTCCTCTTCGAGGCGGATGTTGAAGTGCACGCCGTCGACCCAGAAGTAGACGTAGTCGACACCCGAGAGGTCCCGGCTGCTCCACTCTTCGTGCTCGGCCTGGAAGGCCACGGTGAGCCGGTTGACGCTCGAGGCCGAGAGGCCGGCCTCGGCGCCGAAGAACTCGCCGAGTGCGGGTGCGAAGTCGCCGGTCGAGAGCCCCCGCAGGTACAGGATCGGCAGCACCTCGGTGACCTTGGGCGACTTGCGCATGTAGGCCGCCAAGATGGCCGAGTTGAAGTGCTCGCCCTCTCGGCGGTCGTCGACCCTCGGGGCGCTCACCTCGACCATCCCGGCCCCGGTGGTCACCTCCGGGGCCCGGGCGAACCCGTTGCCGACCACCAGACGGTGGCCGGCGGCGTCGAGCTCGCTGTCATGGGAGTCGAGGTAGGCCCGTCGCTCGCCCAAAAGCGCCACGGCCAGCATCTCCTGGGCGGCCACCCGGCACAGCTCGTCGAGGCCGATCGTCATGGACTCGGGGTCATCCACCGCGTTCGCGGTGGCGTCATGGACTAGTTTCAACATTGGCGTATCCCTCCCCGCCGGTCTCACCCGGCGGAATCGTTGTTTGCTCAACTTGGAGGGTACGTCGCGCCCTTCAGGAGATCGCCATCCACAACTTCCGGTTATAACTCGCCGTACACAAATCATTACTGCTGGCGAGCCGCCGAACGGTCTCCTATTTGGCTCGTCAGTACCCGGTCGAGTTGGGTCGTGATCCCCTCCTGTGAATCGTGTCTTGACTACGACGCGGTTCAAAAGGGGCTGGAATCAGCCGGAGAGACTCCTCAAAGAGCGCACAGCGTCGAGGAATTCCCTTGCCCACGAGTCCTTCCGACCTCGATCGCATAGCGTCACCGACCCTCGCCATGCGATGGTTCTCGAGCGGGGTCCGTGCCCTTACCAGCGGGTAGGCGCGCATGATTAGATCGGTCGGTGGGCGATCACTCAGACCACTTGAGGCTGGCTGTGGGCTCAGATGCGGAGGCCATCGCGTCTCTCTGGCTCAGATCACGGCGGGCTTCGGTTCCTTCTATCCCAGCACCCGTTCATTCCGACGAAGAGGTGCATCGGTGGGTTGCAGAGGTGCTCGTACCGACCGGCGGGACCTGGCTGACTGAAGGAGAAACTGGATTCGTCGGAATGATGACGTTACGGGACGGCTGGATCGAGCAGCTCTACGTCGATCCGCAGCACTGTGGTGAAGGAACAGGCACCCGACTCCTCGGACACGCAAAGAAACTCTTCCCGGGAGGTCTGGACCTGTGGACCTTTCAGAGCAACGTTCGAGCCCAACACTTCTACGAGGTCCACGGTTTTGTTCCCATAGATCAGACCAGCGGCAAGAACGAGGAGGGCGCCCCGGACATTCGCTACCACTGGGATGGCTGAGCTTGGAGTAACTCACCGAACGCCATCGGATACCAGTCAGGAAATGGTCGACCCAGTGGCTTCCCTCACTCGCTGAGCAGCCTCATCCAACGCTTCACCATGGGTCCGGAGCTCGTGATTCACGAACTACACCGGGACCACACGAGGTAAAGGTCGAGACTCGGCGGGCATCCCGTAACATTGACACCCGGTCGGGGATGCCCGGTTGAGGGCCACCCTCGCGAGGTAGCGGTTGGACACGGGACACTGTGAACGGCCTTCCGAATCGTTCAGGTCGATCGGGGCCACTCATCAGGCAATCTCTCAAATCGAGGGAGTGACGGAATGGGTGACCTGAGCGCGGAACCAAAATGCAAGCGTCGCTGATCGCCGGGCCCGGGTGTTCCGCCGGGGTATGCTCTCCACGGTGTGGTCAGCTGATCAACGCTAGCTGCTGAGGGCTTCCTGTAGCTCGCTGGCGATCTCGCCGGCCGAGGCATCGAGTGAGCGCTTCACGACTTTGGCAGCACTCTTGATCGTCTTGTCAACCGCCTTTTCGATTGTTGGCTCCCCGACCACGATCAATCCTGCCTGGTCAGAACTCAGCTCCTGAGCCGCTTCTTTGAGCTCCTTGCGTGGAAGCTTTCCGCCTCCGAACGCCTCAGGGATGACCTCGATGCTCGGCCGATCCCTCCGTTTCGCGATGTGGGGTTTGCCGCTCTTCTTGTCGATCACCGCTGCGTCGTACTTTCCGATCAACTCGTCCTTGTGCAGCTGCTCGATCCCGTCGAGATCGGCCAGGGCGTCGGTGACGCTTGAATACACCGCTGTGTAGAGAGTCAGATTCTGATCGTGGGACATGGATCCTCCTTCGTCTCAAACGATGGTCCAAGCATGCCCACTCGAAGGGGTCGACGCAACCAGAAATACGTGATTCAACGGCGCAGCTCAGTAGGCCAATTTGACCGATCCGTACCACTTTCCGTCAACGCCTGAGAGGTGCCCCCGACCACCTGCACCACTGCCGGTCGACCCAACTCCTCGTGGTCCGGGCGGTCCGCGAACCAACGGAACCCCTTCCGTGGCGCAGGATCGCCAGCCGATAGGGCGCCCCGACGGGTCAGCTCTCGCTCGGTCACTCCTCGTCACCCCTCGTGATGCGGGAAACGCCCAGGGTGTAACCGATGTCGGAGCGGATTGGCGCCGGTCGCCATGCCAAGCTGAAGCATGGCAATCGAAGTCCTGGCCGCGATCATCGGCGCATTCATCGTGCTGGCCACAGCGTGGAGCGTCCTTGGCACCTTGGTCGTGCCGCGGCGAATTCGGAGCCGCACTCCCGTGATGGTCTTCATCGTCATCCGCAGCGTGTTCCACTTC
Organism: uncultured Acidimicrobiaceae bacterium; assembly: GCA_963838835.1. GTDB lineage: Bacteria > Actinomycetota > Acidimicrobiia > Acidimicrobiales > RAAP-2 > Bog-473. Next base: position 465,632 of record CAWITA010000023.1, on the reverse strand, counting down.
GTTGCGGACAAGACCAGCTCCTACGAGCGCCGGGACCGGATTCTGGCCGTCCTGGCTCCCGCACAGCTCATCGGGCAGGTCGTGGCTTGGCTGGCGCTATACCAGCTGGGGTTTGGACTGCTCATGTGGCCCTTTGTTAACGGCGGGTTGGGACTTGCCATGGAGCAAGCCGGCTCGGCGCTGTGCACGTTGGGCTACCTCGTTCCGCACACGAGTGGAGTGGCAGCACTCGACGCCCTCGCTGCGCTCGCTGGCCTCGGGACAGTTGCACTCCAGATCGGCTACCTCCCGACTCTGTACGCAGCCTTCAACCGCCGCGAGGGTCTCATTACGATGCTCGACTCGAGAGCCGGCGTGCCCTCTTGGGGCCCAGAGCTCCTGGCCCGCACGCATTATGGCCTCGGCAGTGGTGTTTCCGCCGTGGGCGAGTTGCCGGAGCTGTTCGAGGCGTGGGAACAGTGGTCGGCAGACGTATCCGAGAGCCACACGACCTATGCACCGCTGATTTGGTTCCGCTCGCCACGCCCGCTGTCGTCGTGGGTCACGGCGCAGCTCGCCGTGCTCGACGCCGCCGCACTGTACCTGGCGCTCCTTCCCAACGCGTCCGGCCTCATCCAAGCCCGGCTCTGTCTGCGCGGAGGTTTCACCTGCCTCGGCAATATCGCCCGGGCTCTACGGATACCGATCCCCGAGGACGCCGACCCCAGCGACGGGATCTCGCTCTCGTATGAGGATTTCCTTGAAGCCATCGAACGCCTGCGCCAAGTCGACTTCCCGGTCGATCGCCCCATCGAGGATGCGTGGGCGGATTTCCTAGGTTGGCGGGTCAACTACGAGGCTGCTGCTTACACGTTGGCCTTGGTAACTGACGCTCCGCCAGCATTGTGGTCGGGTCCGCGGCGGCACGAGATCGAGACGATCGCCCCTCTTCGGCCCCGGACGACCGGAACGAACCAGCGTGAAGGCGTCGAGAAAGGTATCGGGAGTCCCTGACCGTTCCGCGTCTGGGCAACGAGAATCGACCGTGATCGAGGTCCAACGAAGATCCCACCGATTCGTTTTTTCGCATCGTCAGCGGCTTGGCAGCTCAAGTTGGCTGATTGGTCGACCTTTCCGGCTGGTGGGACAACTCAGCGGCACGCAATTGATTTCTGAACCTCGTGGTAGACACCAAGAGATAGCTCCTCTGATCTTTCGACGAAAGTCCACCTGATCGACCTACGATGGGGTACCACAAGAGAGGATCTTCGAGATGCCCGACGCGAGCACGTCCTACGATCCGCACGCGGCAGATCGTGCAGAGTGCCCTGGTTTGATACTGGAGTTGGAATCGGTTGGGTAATCGAGTCGAAGCACCCGACCTTGGGTACAAAGCCACCCTTGGCCGTTGCATAAGCAGGGCGGCCGAACGGTGGCCGGACACAGATTTCATCGTCCTACCCGGCCGGCGCATGACCTACGTTCAGGCCGATTTCGCGTCTCGTCGTCTCGCGCAGCGGATGCTGGCAGCAGGCATTGGCAAGGGAACTCGGGTCGGGATCTTCTATACCTACAGCCTCGAGTGGGTGGTGGCATGGCTCGCGGCCAGCCGGATCGGGGCCCTTGTCGTGCCGTTTTCGACGATCTACACGCCGGCCGAGCTGCGCACCGTTTTGCGCATCGGAGATATCAGTGCGCTCGTATCTGGACCAACCATGCTCGGGAAGGACATGCACGCCTTCCTGGAAGAGGCGGTCCCCGGATTGGCCGAGGCCGACGGCACCCGGCCTCTTTTCTTGACAGATATGCCGTCCTTGCGGTCGGTCTGGATCACCAGCTCCACCGATCGGCTTTGGGCCGTTTCGGTGGCATTTGACGACCAGTTCGAGTGCCAGGGCGGAGAGGAGGTGTCCGAGGAACTGCTGGCCGCCGTTGAGGATCAGGTTGTGCCAGCTGATCTCGCTGCGGTGGTCTACACGTCCGGCTCGTCGGCCTTACCCAAGGGGGTAGTGCACACGCACAGCTCTCTGGTGCGGACCACAGCGCTCCTCGCCCCGACGCTGATGACGGCCAGTCCCGTGCTATTCAATGCCTTCCCGTTCTTCTGGATCGGGGGATTCCTGGTGCTAGGCGGCGCCCTGCAAGGAGGCCTTACCGTGTGCTGCCTCGACCGATTTGAGCCTGGAGCGGCTCTCGACATGGTCGAGAGAGAGCGCTGTACTGCCGTGCTGGCCTGGCCGTCGCTGATCCAGTCGATGCGTCGGCACCCTAGCTATCAGGGTCGGGACCTCCGCCATTGTCCGGCACTAGATTCCGGTCCTTCCGATATCGCCCTGCTGAATACCCCGGTTCCGGGGATCCCCAGCCACCGGGGCATGACTGAGACGGTCGGAAACTGGAACGGTATCGAGCGCAAGATCATCGACCCCGAGAGCGGAGCGGAGCTACCCGACATGGAGGAAGGGGAACTGCTCATTCGCGGCTACGGGGTGACCCAGGGCTACTACAAGAAGGAGCGGGAAGAGGTCTTCGACAGGGACGGGTGGCTCCATACTGGTGACCGCTGCTTCATGTTCGAGAACCGGCCCTACTTCATCGGGCGCTTCTACGAGATGGTGAAGTCTCGTGGTGCCAACGTATCGCCGCGGGAGGTGGAGCTGGTCCTCGAGAGCTTCCCCGAGGTGGCCCATGCCCTAGTCTTCGGGTTACCTCATCCGGAGATGGAAGAGGAGGTGACAGCGGTGATCGTGCCGGCGGTCCGGACACAACATTGACGTGGGTGACCTCCAGGCACGGGCCCGTAAGCACCTGTCTTCCTACAAGGTCCCCACCCGAGTCGAGGTACTCAGCGAGGAGAGCGAGATCCCATGGCTCGGCTCGGGTAAGCCGGACAAGCTGGCTGTGAAGGCTCGTTTCGCAACCAGAACGTAGTTGATGCTTGCGATGAATGAACCTTCCTCGCTCACTCATCGTGACGCTACCGCGACCTCACCCCCATGGACATGCTGGCTCTCGAGTACCAGGCGGCGTTTTGGTGCCACCGAAGCCGCCCGACTGAGGCACACGATCGGCATCTGAGCAGGAGATCCAGCCCGTGGTGAAGTGTGGTCCAGCACGGCGGCCAACGAAGTGCACCTAAGGAACGTTCCAGGATTGCCCGACGCGTCTCTGCGAAGAAATGCCACAAGAAAAGCTCGGTGTCGTTTGCCTGCCGCCGAACCAGAGGCACTTCGCATCGCAACTAGTCCGCCGAGTCGCTGAAGGATGTCTGAGGTGAATTCACTCCAGGCGTTGGCGCGAAGGCACCCAGCTCGCCGATGAGGTCGAGCATCGACATCGTAGGGTCGAGCTCATTGGTCGTGGATTCGCATTCGATCAACGTCTTGATCAAGACGGCCAGGTCAGAAGGCAGCACGATCCCATTATGGCGGAGAAGGTGAAGAAGACGACCTAACGTTTTGCCGAGCCTCAGTTCCTTCAGACTTGCATCGGCAACAGAGTCGAGGAACGGGGCAAGTTGCGACCCGAACTCGGTTTGGTCGACCGTGCGCGTGGTCCGACTGACCGAGAGCACGGCGGCCGCGAGGGCTTGGCCGTCTCGACCAAGCACAGCCGTCACCATCCCTACGAGGGCAGACCGCTCAGCGGGTTCGACCGAACCGACCTCGCCGAAGTCCACCAGGCCGAGACGGTCGCCCTTCATGGCAATGAGGTTCCCAGGATGCGGGTCTGCGTGGAAGCGATCGGACTGAAAGATCATCACTCCGTAGGCCTGCAGGATCGCCCGAGCGAGCCCAGCTTGACTCGCTCCAACCTCTTCCAAGCCTTGCCGATCGCTCAAAGGAGTGCCCTCGATCCAGTCCATGACGAGGACGGAGTCGCCACTCATGTCGGTCAGCACGCGTGGAATCGTGACGGCATCGCTCACTGCGAACGTGCGACGGACCGCTTCGATATTGGAGGCTTCGGTGATGAAGTCGGTCTCCGCACGCAGCAACGCCGCGAACTCGTCGATGATTGCAACTGGGTCGTAAGCCCGTACTCGGGACGAGAGGCTCGCGACCAGGCGAGCCAATGTACGCAGGAACCAGACATCGGCATCAATATCAGTGAGGACTCCGGGACGCCGTACCTTTACCGCGACCTGAAGGCCGTTGTGAAGCCTCGCCCTGTGAACCTGAGCTATCGATCCGCAGGCAACGGGTGCGATCTCGAGGTTCGCAAATGGGTCGCTTGGCTCTGATTTGAGGCTCCGCTCGAGTTCTGCGACGAGCACCGCTTGGGGGATGCTCGGAGCGTGATCCCGCAACTTCGACAGCTCTTCTTGCACCTTTGGAGGGGTGATGTCGGAGCGGGTCGACAGCAGCTGTCCGAACTTCACGAATGTCGGCCCAAGCTCTTCGAGAGCGAGTCGAAACTCACGGGGAAACGATCCTGACTGGTCGACATCCTGAGGGCGAAGCCAGCTCGCCGTGGTGTGCCAACCGACCCTGGCGCTCCGATAGGCGGCGATCGCGGCGATCCTTCCGTATCGTCGAAGCAGTGACGTCACCATCGTTCCTCGACCGTAATCCGGAGCGGCAAGACCGCTGGCCGTGTCGACAGGTTGAGTTCTGAGCTTGTGGCGTCGTACGGTCACAATCGCTCTCCAACGGAGGCCGGCGTGGGCTTGAGTTCGATCTGTGAAGTAGAGAATGAGGCGATGCCGCCCGGCAGAGTCCGGCTGCATTTATGCGATGCCGTCCGCGCGAGGTACACGAGCCGTGAGCAACGATCTCTGCGTCGTAGAGGACCGTCTTTCCGGCGCGAGGCGCACCATATGGCAAGCGTGGCGCGCTGTGCGCATGGCGCCCAGTGGGTGACGTCGTGGACTTTCTCAAGCTCAGAGCTTGTCCCTACCAACACTCTGGTCACGGTAGTCGTCAACCTGTCGGGGGCGGGCCACACCGAGCGTGACGGATGCTCGATCCGATGGATGAGCCAGAGCGTTTCCAAGTCGGGCCTTGGACGGCGCAGTCGAGTAGCCCCTGGATACAGCGATGGGCTGGGTTCATGGACGGCGCAACGGTGCCGCTTTCGATCTTTTGGTGAAGGCAGGTGAGCCAGTCCTTCGCGTCACGCGAGCCGGGTCCGAGGCGAGCAGGTGCCGGCCAAGATCTAAGCGGGGGACTCGACCGCCGCCTTGATCCTCTCAAGGGTGAGGTGCATGGCCTGTTCGCGGTCCGAGTCGCGGTTCACCATAACGACGTCTTCGAACGCCCGGGCCATGGGAGGCAGCCAGTGCACTTCGAAAGACTCCGTGACGATCGTACCCTCACCGTCGGGAACCAGCTCGTACCGCCAACTGACGAGCTCTCTTCCCCGCTGGATGGTCGCCCAGGAGATCTCGCGACCTTCTTCTGCGCTCTTGACTTGGCAGATCATGGACCATCGCACCGGGCCCCAACGGTTCCGTCCCTTGAACCGTGCTCCCGGCTTAGCCGGCGAGGTAGCACCGTCGAGCCACGTGACTCGATAGCACTCGGGACTCCACTCTCCCATACGGTCGAGGTTCGCGATCAATGCCCAGATCCTTTCTGCTGGGGCCATGATGCGCATCGTCACCCTCCCTTGTCGGGCGCTCGCCATCACACCTCCTCTTTCCGTGATCGCTTCGATTTCCGGATCTCCGAAGCGAAGCCGACTGTCACTGCGTGGTACGACGTACTTGTCGGGATCTTGATCTCGAGGCAGTTCTTGCACGCTGACCGCTTCGCTGGCAGTGGGTGAAGAACATCTCGATGGCATCATCGATCAAGCGGGTCCATCGGTCGCCTCCGGGATCATTGGAAATCTGCTGGTCAACGAGGCCGGTAAGGAGCGCAGTCAGCAAGTCGACCTGTACATCTGTACTCACTCCAACGGCGGCCAGCTGGCGGCGGGAGTTGTCCAAGGCCTTGACGGCGTGGGCGTACGACCGGGCAGAGGGCTCGAAGCCGGGGATCGTCCGCTGGAAGAGGAGCTGATAGCGGCCAACGTCGGAGAGGCAGAAGTCGACAAAGCGCCGTGCCATCGTGCTGAGAAGCTCGTGGGAATCGTCGGTGCGATACGGGGCCGACATCTCAGTGGCGAACTGCTGTGCTGATTGCGCAAACATCTCATCAAAGACGGCGTTCTTTGAGTCGAAGTACGCATAGACCGTCGGGACTGTGATCCCGGCACGATCCGCGAGATCCCGCATGGTGATCGCGGCCAGTCCCGACTCATTGACCAGAGACCACGCGGCCTCAAGAATGGAACCCCGAGCGAATCGACGCCTCTGTTCGCGCCAGTCCGTCCTCGTCGGCGCTTTCACCATTGTTAAAAAATCTTATACGCTGTGAAAGCAACGTCAAGGGCCGTTCCAGAAGTGTCTCGTACCGCCAGATCTTCGCAGTTCGGGGGGTTGGTACGTTTTCGAACCCTACGCGGCTGCCGTGCCAGCGATCGGCGCCGCGAGGCGGACTCCGACGAGAGAGCCCAGATAGTTTGCGTCCCCATAGGAGTAAAGAGAGCCGTCCTGACCGACGACCCAGTACCCGTCACCGTCGGGAGTGGCGACGATCCCTGCGATGGGCACCCGACTCACGATGCCCTGTCCTGGGACAGAGCCGTCGAACGCGGCGTCGCCGAAGGAGAAGACCCCTCCATCAGCGGCGACCAGCCAGTACCCGCCACCGTCGGGCGTGGACGCGATCCCGACGATGGGCTTGTTGAGGGCCGTACCACCCGTGGACCCGTCGAACGCGGCGTCGCCGAAGGAGAAGACCCCTCCATCAGCGGCGACCAGCCAGTAGCCGCCACCGTCGGGCGTGGACGCCATCCCGACGATGGGCTTGTTGAGGGCCGTACCACCCGTCGATCCGTCGAACGTGGCGTCGCCGAAGGAAAAGACTCCTCCATCAGCGGCGACCAACCAGTAGCCGCCACCGTCGGGCGTGGCCGCCATCCCGACGATGGGCTTGTTGAGGGCCGTGCCACCCATGGATCCGTAGAAGCGCGCGTCGCCGAAGGAAAAGACCCCTCCATCGGCGGCGACCAACCAGTAGCCGCCACCGTCGGGCGTGGCCGCCATCCCGACGATGGGCTTGTTGAGGGCCATGCCACCCATGGATCCGTAGAAGCCGGCATCGCCGAAGGAGAAGACCCCTCCGTCGGAGCCCACCATCCGGATCCCCTGGCTGCTTGCCGCTGGCACCTGCAGCTGCTCGATGAGAGTCTGCAACGTCGTTGTGTTGTTCAGGCTGGTCGCCGAGAACCCGGTCGCGAAACACCCGGTCCCGCGCACGCAGGCCAGGCCACCGAGCCAGCCAAAGGCCACGACACTTGGGCTTGGTTCGACCGTCCAGCTCGAGCCGTTCCAGTTCTCGATATACGGGGTCGGCGTCGTGTTCTGCCCGCTCGCGGCATCGGTGGCTCCTGTGGCCCAGCAGTCGGATGCATCAGAACAGGTGACCGTGGTGAGGATATTGGCCGGTGTAGACGGATCGAGACTTGGCGTCGTGGCCCATGTCGAACCGTCCCAATGGTCCACGAGGGAAGAGGAAGGATTTCCATTCGCGTCCATGGTGGTTCCCACGGCCCAGCAATTCGAGGACTCTGTGCACGTCACCGAAGTCAGTTCTTGACCGAGAGGAGCCGACACGCCTGGTGTGGGAACGATCGACCAGGCACTCCCGTCCCAATGCTCGACCAACGCAGCCCCGCCGGTAAGGGACGGCGCCACCCCAGGGAGGAAGTTGTACTGGATCTGGTTTGGCCCTGCGTAGCCAACGGCCCAACAGTCTGAGCTGTCCGCGCAGGTCACGGAGTCGAATTCGTCATAGGGCTGACCGGAGGACGCCCGTGATACCTGTGACCATTGCGATCCGTTCCAGTGATCGATGATGCCGTTGAGCGGGTTCTGTTGGCTATCGAGACCGCTGCCCACCGCCCAGCAGTCCGAGGTGCTCGAGCACGCGACCGAGAAGAGGTAGCCGTTCACTGCTGGCGTGGGCACGACCGACCAGGCGGAGCCATTCCAATGTTCGGCCAGGGTCACGGGACCGTTCTGGTTGCTCGGCTCTTGAGCACCCACCGCCCAACAATCCGACGAGGTGACACAGGCGACGCCCCACAGAAGTGAGGCCTGGCTGCCAGGGGGAGCCACGTCGGGTCCAACCGACCACGATGAACCGTTCCAAGTGTCGATCAGAGCATCGGGCTGAGAGTTGTTCCCAAGCGAGGAGAAGACACCACCGACCGCGAAGCAACTCCATGCGCTCGTGCACGTACTCCCCATGAGGAGGTTGCTCTCCGATGGTCCCGTATTCGGACTCGTAATGACGTTCCACCCCGAATCGGTGGCACCGGCTGCCCCCGGTAAACCTGACGTGAGGACGAAGGCCACGGCGACGAGGGCGCCAACACCGAGGCCGAAACGACGGCTGCGTCGAATTTCGCCAAGTCTCGACATCTCCTACCTTCGTCACCTCCGCGCTGAGTCTTGAGCTGTCGGGCGCCGAGGTCACCGTCCACTCCCTCCCCGTTAGCCACGGTGGAAAAGCCCGCTGGTCTGCAGTTGTTCGACCGAGCACGCTTCGCGCGCGAGCAATGACGCCACTTTCGGCAGGACGACAGCAGACCGGAGCGACGCCGACGTCGATACCCCCAGGGTCTCTACTCCTCCCTACATGGTTTCGGGAAATCCCCGACGCCTTTGCGGAGCAACGCTTGCAATAATCTCGCTCCGACGACGAACCTTCCGCGGTGATGCCCGATGGACCGTGACGGACTGGCTACCATGCCCGAGGCCGGGCCAATACCGGGAGCAGAGGCAGCCACGGCCGGGCGGCGCAACTCCTTCCGTGCCCTGCGCTCTCGGCCCTTTCGCCTCTACTTCGGCGGGCAAGTGCTCTCGGCCAGCGGCACCTTCCTCCAGCAGACGGCCATCGGCTGGCTCGTCCTCGAGCTCACCGGTTCGGCCCGCGACCTGGGGTTGGTCCTCGCGGCCGGGGGGATCCCCTCCCTGCTGTTCGGCCCCTGGGGCGGTGCCGTGGCCGACCGGGTGGACCTGCGCAAGCTGCTCCTGGTCACCCAGACCCTCTATTGCCTCCTGGCAGCGCTGTTGTGGGCGCTGGCCGCAGCCGGGGCGGCGAAGGTACCGGCGCTGGTGGCGATCGGCGCGGCGGGGGGTGTGGTTCAGATCGCCGACTCGCCAGCCCGCCAGGCCCTCATCAGCCGGCTGGTGCCGCCCGCCGACCTGGCCAGTGCGGTCAGCCTCAACGGCGTCGTGGTCAACAGTGCCCGGGTGGTCGGCCCGGCCCTGGCCGGCGTGCTGATCGTGACGGTGGGCACGACGGTGTGCTTCGCCCTCAACGCGCTGTCCTATCTGGCCGTGATCGCCGCCCTGATCGCGATCCGGCCCCGCAAGGCGGGCGGACCCGCGCCGCCGGGACGCCAAGGCGTCAGAGAAGGGCTCCGTTACGCCGCGGGACGCCAGCAGCTCTGGCTGCCTCTGCTCATGATGTCGGTCGTGGGGCTCTTGGCCTTCAACTTTCCGGTCATCTTGCCCGTGCTGGCCAAGGACACCTTCCACGGCAGCGCCGGCACCTTCGGGCTGCTGACCACGATGCTCGGCATCGGGGCCATCGTCGGCTCCTTCTCGGTCAGCCTGATCCACCATCCACGACGGCCATACCTCCTCTCCGCCGCGCTCGGTTTCGGCGTCATGCTGGCCGCCACCGCCGCCGCTCCCGACGTCGCCGTGGCGTCCGTCACGCTGCTGGTCACAGGGGCCGCGGCGTTCTGCTTCGTCACCTTGTGCTCGACGACCCTGCAGCTGCATAGCTCGAGCGCGTATCGAGGCAGGATCATGGCGTTGTGGGTTTTCGTCTACCTCGGGACGACCCCGGTCGGCAGCATCGTGACCGGGTGGATTACCTCGGCCGGTGGTCCTCGAGCCGCCCTCCTCGTCGGCGCGGGCGCATGCCTCGCCGCTGCGGTGCTTGCTGCCTTCGTCCACACACCGCCGAACCCGGACGCCGCCCTCACCGATCTCGCCGGGTAGCCCTGGTCCGTGAACCGTCCGTGCACTGCCTCACCTCTTGATCGACGACATGAGTGTTCCCTAACCGAGGTGGGCTGATCGCCCGAACTCAGAGGCGGTCGGTGCCGTCCATGTAACCACCGAGTCTCCGGTTCTCTATCCCAGGCCGAGCGCATCTGGGTCGAGGAGCTGCCCCACGTCTGAGCTGTCGCGGCGTGCCACTTCGGTGCGGAGCCAGGCCCGTCGGGACTCGATCACCCGGTTGCGGTCCGGCGTAACGCATGCCGACAGGTCGTCGAAGATCGCCATGAGCTTTCGTGAAATCTGAGGTTGGCCCGCTCCGAAGAGGCTCACCTCTGTGAATGCGAGTTCGAACACACGGTCCCATCCCGGGACGGGCACGACGAGGCGGACCGAGTCGAACCCATCCACGAAGGCACCCGCGGGGTCGGGCCGATCGGCAACGGCTCGTAAGATCCCGTGCAAACGATCAAGCGCCTGCACTGCAGTGGTCGGATCGTTTATCGCAGCCGACAGCGCCCGGATGGCAATGTCGACGAGCTGGCGGATTCCATAGCAGGGGTCTTGATACAGAGATCGCACCGCGAAACAGTCCATCAGACGGAGAATCTCTGGGGCGCCAGGATCGGCACCGCCGTGAACCTCCATGAGATCTGCACCTCGTGTCAGGTAAGTCCCTACGGGGACACAGAGCCGCAACACACACTGGTGCTGCCTGGCCAGCTCGACGAGATGGTGCGCGTCGACACCGTCGAGCACCGCGTCGGGACGATCGAAGACAATCCGTATTGGGAAGGCTTGCATCTCGGGGTCTTGCACTTCCCGGTAGGTGGCATCGGGCGCGAACAAATTGCCGATCGCCCGCAGTGTCTCGTTGAAGACCGCCTGAAGGACATAACTCACGCGCATCGACCGCACGGTGGAGTGGACGAACACGACGAACACCAAAACGGATGCCATGACCAGCAGGTAGGCAAGCGCGATAGCTCCCTGCGGAACGCTATGAGCAGCGCCAGCCGTACCGACCCTGGACAGCAGTGTCAACGCATAAACGAACGTCGCAATGAAGGTCGACAGCGCCAATTTGGTGATGGGCTTGCGCACGAAGGTCCGGAGCACACGCGGCGAGTATTGCGAGCTCGCCATCTGGAGCGCGACGAGCGTGATGGAAAACACGACGCCAGTGAAGGTCAACAGTGCCGTGGCGATGGTCGCCAGAAGCGTCCTTGCGTCGCTCAGATCGGTTGGGAACAGCCCTTCATCGAAGCGAAAGCTCCCGAAGTACCTTGCCGCGAGACTTCCGGCCACCCAGGCTCCGATAGCCGCGATGGCGGGCCACAGCCAGAGTGACTCCTGACGCCACTCCCGCAGGCGGGTGCGGCGCGATCCACCGGGACTCGGGGTGCGGCCACGAATCGTCGTCATCGGTTCTCGTTTGCGGCTTCCGGTAGCTCCGGTGCGTCCGTGTGAGACCTGTGGAGGCTTTGCGCCACCACGACAGTCTGACAGCAGTTGTCACAGATCTACCATGAGGCCCTCACGCGTCGTGACCAACCGGTAAGCCCAGAACGCGAGCGCGCGCGAGGGCCAAGATGATCGCTGATTCACACCTGAACAAGCCAGAACTGGGGTGCGGGCAGGCGGGTGGGACTTGAACCCACCACGGAGGATGGTCCGACCTACGACGCTTCAGGCCGGCTGATCGACCACTCCCGGCCCCAGCCGTCGGCGGAGATCCGCCTCGAACTCCCTTACGGTGGCACCCGCGTGCTGTTCTTTGAGCCGGTTGAGCGTGGAGTAGCCCGAATCCCGCTCGGCGTCCCACTCGTCAGCGAAGCGGCCGCTCTCGATCTCCTCGGCCGTAGCCTGCATGGTCGTCAAGAAGTCGAGATGGTCGTAGCGACCTCGGCGTGTGAGCTGGCCGTACTGACTGGTCGGGGAATGGAACTCAGACTGCACGGCGTAGCCGACCTCGCGCAGGAGCCGGTAGGTTCGCTCCACCTCTCCCGACAGCACCAGTTCGGTGACGATGGCCTCGAGGGGGATCCCATGCTCGAGCATGGTCTGGACGAAGGCGTTGTTCACGGCGGTGAGAGCCGGCGACAGCACCTGTTCGACTCCGAGGTCCAGCACCGCCTCCTGCATCGGGGTCAGCGCGATGGCGCCCTGCTTGAGCCCACCGATGGCTTGGGCCACCGCCAGCACCCGCCGTAGGGCGCGACCGGTGGCATCGTGGTGCACGCCGACCGCAGTGATGAACCCGACACTTTCCTCATAGCATCGGCGCACCTCGGGGCCGAGCATGCGCGGCGCCACGAGCCCCGAATCCCCCGGAGGATCGAGCCGCCCGAAGGCGAGGGTGTAGCCACTGGCCACGATGACGCAGGAGGCGGGCCCGGGTTGGACATCGAGCAGGGGAACCACGTCGTCGGGAACCAGGATGCAGATCACATCGGCCTCTCCGGCCTCGGCCACCTCGTGGGTAATGAAGCCGTCGGCGGAGGCCTGCTCCCGGGTCGCATCGGGCCGCACGCACACCACGGGCTCGAAGCCACTGTCGCGGAGGTTGAGCGCCCAGGAGCGGCCTTGGTTCCCGTAGCCGACGACAGCGACCGTTTCGGCGGCCAGTGCCTCAGGATCGGCGTCGCGGTCGTAGTAGATAGTGGTCACCGACCAATCATCGCGCGATGCCGTGGGCGTGCCGCGGGCGCCGCCGGGTTCGCACTCCGGTGCCCAAGACCCCGCCCCGGTGGACCAGGAGATCGCATTGACCCCCGGATCGGGACGCCAGTCCCAGGGGGGTTAGCGCCGAGCCCAGGATTCTCCGGTTGCCCGACGACCGCGCTGAGGGACTCGACACCGATGAGCTGAGGGACTCGACACCGATGAGTAGTAGCCTTCGAGGTGGAGGGTGCGTGCCCCGTGGTCTCGAAGTCTGGAGGGACGTGATCAAATGACTCTTGACACCGAGAAGCTTGAGGGACTGGCTGTACTGGACGCCGATTCGCACTTCACCGACGTCGAGGACCTCTGGACGAAGCGAGCCCCTGCGGCCTACAAGGATCAGATCCTGCACGTCGAGGACGTCGACGGGGAGCGTCAATGGGTCATCGATGGGACGCCAGTTGGCAAGGCGGGCGGCGGGAGCACCATCGACCGAGACGGAGTGAAGCACCCCTTTCTAGAATCGATGATCGAGTGGGATTTCGAACGTGCCCATGTTGCTGCGTGGGACGTCGATGCCCGCCTCGAGGTACTCGACGACATGGGTATCGAGTATCAGGTCCTTTATCCAAACGCGCTCGGACTGGGAGGCCAGACTCTGGCCGAGGTGAAGGATCTCGCGCTGCGTCGACTGTGCGTAGAGATCTTCAACGACTCTCGGGCAGAGATCCAGGAGCGCACGAATAACCGTTTGTTGCCCATGCCCATCCTGCCTGCTTGGGACATCGATGAAAGCGTGCGCGAGGCCCAGCGGATCGGAGACCTCGGACTGCGGGGGATCAACATGACCTCGGACCCCCAGGACCTCGGCGCCCCAGACCTGGCCAGCAAAGCCTGGGACCCCCTCTGGGAGGTTTGCGCCGACCTCGAGCTCCCGGTCCACTTCCACATCGGAGCCAGCCTGACGGCGATGAACTTTTACGGTCAGTACTTCTGGGAGTCCCAGGACGAGTTCGTCAAGCCCGCCATCGGCGGGTCCATGCTGTTCATCGGGAATGCCCGGGTGGTGATCAATACTATTTTCTCGGGGTTGTTCGACCGTTTCCCCAAGCTGAAGATGGTATCCGTGGAGAGTGGGATCGGCTGGTTGCCGTTCATCCTCGAGACAATGGACTGGGAACTGCCTGAGAACGCGCCTGTGCAAGCAGCCGCGCTCGGGCGCATTCCTTCGGAATACTTCAAGTCGAACTGGTTCTCCACCATGTGGTTCGAGACCGGGCGCGGGCATCTCCAGCAGTTGGTCGACAAGGTCGGCGAGGACAACATCCTCTTTGAGACCGACTTTCCCCACCCCACTGCTCTCTGGCCCAAGCCCCTCGAACACGTGCGCGAGGCCATGACCACGCTTCGCCCGGAGTCGCGCCGCAAGATTCTCGGTGAGAACGGGACCAAGCTCTACCGTCTCAGCTAGGACGAAGCAGGTCTGTACGCGTACCTGGCAGAGGCTCGGCCCGAGGACAAGATGGACCTGATCGCCCTTGACACTGGCTCGCCCCTTCACCCGTGACCGTCACCACGCCGTGCTGGGGATAGCCGACTCTCCTTGTTTGCAGCCCTGACTGCTTCTTCTCGCTAGTCGGACCCACTCGCGCAGTTTGGGCAGGTGCCAAGAATTTCGACGGTATGGGTCACGTTGACGTATCCATGCTCTTTGCCGGTTTGTGTCGCCCAGCGTTCGACCGCCGGGCCTTCGACCTCGATAGCACTGCTGCAATGACGACAAACGAGGTGGTGGTGGTGCTGGTCGCTGGAGCAGCGGCGATAGCGGGCTTCTCCGTCCTCGCTTCGTAATGCATCGAGTTCGCCGGCGTCGGCGAGCGCTCGCACCTGGTTGTAGACGGTTGCGAGGGCAACGTTTTCGCCTCGGGCGAGGAGCTCGGCGTGAAGTTCTTGGGCAGAACGGAAACCGTCGGAGGCATCGAGGATCGCCCCGAGGGCGCGCTTTTGCCGCGTCGAGCGTTCTTGGGGGACTCGACGCGGCAGAGCGTCATCGTCGGTGGTCGTCACCATTGCAACGTCAAGCGGATCAGTGGTCGTCCCAGTGTCCTTCATGGAAGGCGTGGCGGTGTCCGTCATGGAGGTAGTCGACGTGGTCACCATGAGGGAGGGCCACATGCCCGCATGCTTCGCCGTGGGTGTGGTCGTGGTCGAGATGCTCTGTGTGCACGTCGGATACGCACTCGTCGTAGTGACCGTCATGTGCCGTATGGAGGTGTCCGTCGTGGACGTAGTCGACGTGGTCACCATGAGGGACCGCGACGTGTCCACAGCCGTCCCCATGGACGTGGGCGTGGTCGGTGTGCTCGACATGGGTTGCTGTCATGAGTGTTCCTCCTGTGCGTGTCGGATCGTGTCGTTGACTATGTGACCGACGTGGGCGTCGGCAAGTTGGTACGTGATCTCCGTCCCCCGGCGCGTAGTGATGACGAGGCCTGCGTCTCTCAGCACCTTGAGGTGCTGAGAGAGAAGTGGTTGGCTGACCTCGCGGCCGGATTCTTCGATCGCGGTCTGAAGTTCGTGGACGCACCGAGGTCCTTCGCCCAGCTCAAGGAGCGTCGCGAGACGAACCGGAGAAGCCAGGGCTTTGAGCAGCTCGACGGCCCCGGCCAGTACGTCGGGCGTCGTCCTCGTGTCGACCATCACCAACACATTAGCTATTCCTTATATAAGTAACAAGCCATAGAGCGCCTTGGCGATATGTATTTGCAACCATTCCAAATAGGTCCTATGTTATTTAGAACTGATCCAAACAAGTGTCCCAGCGAGGGCACAGAAAGGCCTTGAACGGGGTTGGTCGAGTCCCGTCGAAGCGCCGACGACGACGAAGAGAGACCGAGGGCAATGTACAGGTTCGCAGGAGTGCTGACACGATCAGTCGCGTTGGGGGCACTGCTGCTCACCGCGGGATCGGGCCTGTCGATGAAGCCGGTCACGGCGGCGACCACGAGCAACAAGGTCGCGATCGTGGCAGGGGAGAACGAGTACGGCAATGTCGCGTCGCAGATCGGCAGCAAATACGTGAACGTCTATTCAGTTGACTCGAACCCCAACACCGACCCGCACACATATGAGGCGACGCCGAGCGTCGCGCAGGAGATCGCCGGTGCCAATCTGCTGATCGAGAACGGAGTTGGTTACGACAGTTTTATGGGCTCGCTTGCCTCCGCGTCGCCCAATTCGTCCCGGAAAGTCATTAACGTGCAACATCTGCTGCGACTTCCGAACAGCACGCCGAACCCACACCTGTGGTACAGCCCGAGGACGATGCCGGCGGTGGCAGAAGCATTGGCATCAGACCTCTCCGCGCTCGAACCGGCTCATGCAGCAATCTTCAAGGCCAACGAGACCAAGTTCGTGGCTTCGCTGCGTCCCTGGCTGAACGCCATCGCTGCCTTCAAGGCCAAGTACGGGGGAACGACGGCTGCGACAACCGAGCCAGTCGCCGACTACCTGCTGACTGCCATGGGAATCAACAACCTGACCCCCTGGCAATTCCAGGCTGACATCATGAACGGCACCGATCCCACACCTCAAGACGTGTCGTTGGAGAAGGGCTTCTTTACGAAGCATCAAGTGAAGGTGTTCTGCTACAACCAGCAGGTCACCGATCCTCTGACTGATTCGGTCCGGCAGACCGCGCTCAGCGCGGGCGTGCCCGTGGTCGGGGTGTACGAGACGATGCCCGTTCCCGGCTACGACTACCAGTCGTGGATGATGGCTGAGCTTGACGCAATTCAGAAGGCAATCGCCACCGGTGCTTCCACTCAGCACCTGTGATGGTGACGACGGACGCTGCTGTGGTTAGCGGAGCACCACCCTCTACCCACGAGATCGCTGGTGGGAGTCCCGCCGAAAGTGTGCTCCGGGTGGAGAAGGTCAGCGTGTCGTTCCAAGGACGTCGGGTGCTCGACCAGGTGTCGTTCGATCTGGAGTCCGGTACGTTCTGCGGGCTCATAGGCTCGAACGGCGCCGGCAAGACCACGCTGCTTCGCGTCATCCTCGGCCTCGTCGCGCCAAGCAACGGCCGGGTTGAGGTGATGGGTGGGGCTTTGAGCCGGCGGAACCCACAAATCGGCTATGTCCCCCAGAAGATCGTGCTGGAGCCGGACATGCCACTGCGGGCGCGTGACCTCGTGGGGCTCGGTCTCGACGGGCACCGTTTCGGGATCCCGAGGCCCGCGAAGCGTCGTGTTGCGGTGGACGAGATGCTCGACGCAGTCGGTGCGTCCTCCTTCGCAAACGCTCGGATCGGAAACCTCTCGGGTGGGGAGCAACAACGGGTCATGATTGCCCAGGCGCTCATCTGCCGTCCCAAGCTGTTGCTGCTCGACGAGCCGTTGGCGAACCTCGATATCCGATCTGCTGCCGAGGTGGTCGAGCTCCTGGCGCGGATCGCAGCCGACCAGCGCATCGCGATCCTGTTGTCTGCCCACGACATGAACCCGCTGCTGCCCGTCATGAATCGCGTCGTCTACCTGGCCGACGGTCGGGCGGCATCGGGCACGACTGCCGAGGTGGTCAGAACCGACACCCTCAGCCGGCTCTACCGTCACCGCGTCGAGGTGATTCACGTCGACGGCCGGGTGCTGGTGGTCTCGGGCGCCGAGCACCAGGCCCACCACTGGGATGACACCGACCCGTTCAGAGCGACGTGATGCTCGTCGCATCGTTCTGGTCCACGTTGTTCGAGCCCGGGTTCTTCTCATCGGAACCGGTCCAGGTCGCCCTGGTCGTCGGCGCCATCACGGCGGTCGTCTCGGGCATCGTGGGCGTTTTCACGGTCGTCCGGGGGCAGTCGTTCGCGGGCCACGCCCTCTCCGATATCGGCACCGCCGGCGGTTCCGCCGCCTTCCTGGTTGGCGCTTCCACCTTGTACGGCTTCGTTGCCTTCAACGTGGTCGCCGCCGCCGTGATGGAGCTGATCGGTATCCGCAAGCCCCGGGGACGGGACCTGGCCACGGGCATCGTCCTCGGCGGGTCGCTTGGTTTGGCATCTCTCTTCCTCTACGAGGACACCGTCACCTCGAGCACGACCGGGGCCACCGTGAACGTGCTGTTCGGGTCGATCTTCACCTTGCCGCCTGGCATCACGAGCCTCATGGTCGTGCTCGGCGCTGTCGCGGTCGCGCTGATCGCCGTCTTATACCGTCCACTCCTGCTCAGTTCCGTCAGCGACGAGCTGGCCGCAGCACGCCGTGTGCCGGTCCGCCTTGTCGGCGCCGGCTACCTCTTGGCCCTTGCATTGGCCGTCTCGATGTCAGCAGTCACGATTGGAGCCATCCTCTCGACGGCACTCTTGATCGGACCGGCCGCCATCAGCCTCCGGCTGGCGACCCGGACCGGCGTCGCGATCGCCGTGGCGGCTGGGGTCGGGGTGTTCGCCGCTTGGACGGGGACCCTGATCGCCTACGACAGCACCGTGTGGGCGGGCGGAAACGGCTGGCCCGTCAGCTTCTGCATCGTTGCCGTGATCTTCGTCCTCTACTTCGCCTCGGGCCTGGTCTCCCGCCTCCGTCCAGATCGGCGACGGGCGGGAAGCGCCAACGACCGGGCGGCGGTCGATCCGATCGGGTCGCCCTGATGTTCGCCAACTTCATGATCAACGCCTGGGAGGCAGCCACGATCGTGGCCATCGTGGCCGGCGTGGTTGGGTTCTTCACCGTTCTACGCGGCGAAGCGTTCGCCGCGCATTCCTTGCCCAACGGGGCATTCGCCGGAGCGGCGGGAGCCTTCCTGATCGGTGCGAACACCATCGTCGGTCTCGGCGTGTTCTCGTTGGCCGGGGCGGGGATGATCGCTGGGCTCGGTCGGCGGGCCCGAAGCGATGTCGCCACGGCCCTCACGATCGTGCTGATGCTGGCCCTCGGTGACCTTTTTCTCTCACGAACCAGCGAATACGCGCCGGAGATCTTCGCCCTTCTCTTCGGCGAGATCCTGGGAGTTTCCTCCAGCGAGCTCTGGCCGACCGCGGTGATCGCCGTCGTATGCATCGTTGCCGTCATCGTTCTGTACCGGCCGCTGTTGCTTTCCTCGGTGGCCCCCGACGTCGCTGCAGCCCGGGGCATCAACCCGCGGTTGATGGACCTGCTCTTTCTGGTCGTCGTGGCGCTGGTGACCACAATGGCTGTCCCGGTGGTGGGTTCACTACTCATTTTCAGCTTGCTCATCGGCCCACCCGCCGCCGCCCGATCGTTCACCAATAGCCCGCTGGCCGCGATGGGGCTGTCTGTGGTGGCAGCGCTGCTCACCGTCTGGGTCGCGATCGCCGTTTCCTACGAGACGAACCTGCCCATCGGCTTCTTCGTCGGTGCCATGAGCGCGTTCGCCTACACCCTTGGGCGAGCATGGACCGCCTGGCGGCAGAAGGCGCGAAGGAGAGGTCGTAACCGGAGGCGCCGATCGAGTCCGGCAGACATTGCCGATCAGGGTCGTCCTGATCTCGCTGTTCGGTGACGGGCGAGGTCGATTGAGTCCGCCGGCTGCTCGCTCTCGACCGGCTGACCAGATCGGAATCGCCCGACCAGAGGAGACGCGTGATCCACTTGGCACGGAGTTGGCGGAGCCGCTCGCCTTGGCTCGATGCGCCCCGGGACGGGAACGAGGTTCGTCACCGCCCCGGTGATCGCCGCATCAAACGCCGAGTGGCAAGCACCCGGTCACGGTGGACAGAGCCGTTCCCGGTATCCATAAGTTGGACCCCTCGAGTCAATCGAGTTCGGGTTCACCAAGGGTTCACCAAATGCGACGCAGTTGGGCCCCTGTCCTCCGGAGGCGGAGCTGCTTGGCGCGCTGATCAGACGTGACCGCCATCGTACCGACAGGTAGGTACTTGAAAACGTCGGCGACTGGCACCTTGGAGACGTTGGTTTCGGGGTACGCGTCGGCCTGGTAAAAGCGAGCTTGGAGGATGCCCCACGGCCAGTCGGCTTTGTCGAGCCAGTTGTGCACGCCGGGGTCCTGCTTCGACACAACACCGCGGAACCATCCGTCGGGATCAACGTGGGCTTGGACGTCGTTGAGGCTGGATTGGTGGTTGACCCAGTCGACGGTCGCGAAACGATCGTCGGCAACGAGGATCTGCCAGTAGCGGCACGGCTCGGGCACAGGGAACTCGACGATGAGGGCTTCGTCGTCGGCGATGCGGTGGATACCGTCGTAGTAGGCCTGCTTGGTCGCGAGTCCGCCACCCTGCTGAATCCACTGCGAGCGCGTCAAGACGTTCACCCCGTGGTGCTCCTCGTAATAGCGAACGAGCTCCATGTCGAAGGTAATCATCCCCTTGATCCAGTTGCCCAAGTCGGAGAACCGACGGGCGATTTCCACCGGCGACATTTCTTCGCCGCCATCGTCGATGCGGTTGATGGCCACTTGGGCATCGAGCTCGTTGCTCCAGTCGCAGGCGCACTTGCGGATCAGCAGCTTCCCGGCTTCGGGATTGAGCTGCCACCAGTCGCCGTCGTGGCCCTTCGGTCGCTCGGCGCTGAGGATCACGTGGAATGAGCCATCGTCGGCGATGGTGAGCTCGTCGAGCTCGTGGGTGACCGCCGCGAACCGCATTGTTCTCTCCATCTCTTTCACGCTCCGCATCATCCCCGGCGCGCCCTGAGTGATCTCGACGAACCGGTTCGTGCCCCGTCGACCGGCGAGCTCGTAGATGCCAGCGCCGTCGATCTCGGCGGAAAGGTAGATGTAGTCGGGATCGGGGCCTCCCTGATTGCAGGCGAAATTCCACAGCGGCATGAACACCGGCCGTTGGGTGTTGGTGTACACGTGGCACAGATACCCGCAAGCGAGAATCGACAACGCCAGCTTGTTCATGTCCTGCACCTCGGCTTCGGTAGCGCCGTCCGGCCGCCATGTGGCGAGGAGCTCGTCGGCGACGCCCTTGAGCGCCTCCATCTGGTCGTCCCAGGCTGGGAGTGTGGTCATGCGTCGTTAGCCCTCCACCGCCACGTCGAAGTGGCGGATATAGAAGTCGTAATCGGATCGGATCTGGTCGATGGTGAGGCCAAACTGTTCGGCGGTGTAGCGATGGGTGCCGCCCGACCCCACGGCGTGGGCGTCCTGCCAGCGGAAGATCATCTGCGCCACAACCGGGTCAAGTTCGAGCCCGAGCGATTCGTAGACGCGACGAACGGTTCCCTGCGGGTCGACGAGGAGCTCGCGGTGGTGAACGTCGACGAAGCGATCCTCGCCGATGCAGGCTCGCTCGGCCATGGCGCGCTCCATGCCTTCGCGAAGGTGCTTGCTCACCTCACGACCGAGTGCGTGCAGATCGCGCTCGCCAGCCGCGGGTGGAAAGATTGTCGACACCAGGCTCGTATAAGAGGGCACCACCTTGGCCGGGTCGCGGTGGGTCATCAGAAAGCGGACATCGGGGTAGGCGTGAGCCAGCGCCTCGAGGTGGAACTTGTGGTGCGGCGCCTTGAAGAGCCACAGGTCAGGACCCTTCCGAGAGCCGATCAGCTTCACCACCCGCCGGTGGTACTCGTACGTCTCAGTCAGGTCGGCGTGTCGCCACCAGGCGCGGTAACCAGGGACGGGAAGTGTCATCTGCTGACCGTGGAACGCCATCCCGAGGACTTCGGTGTCCTCCATGGTGGCGTCGATCTCGAAGATGTGCATCGCGCTTTGCTCCACCGAGCGAGCCTCGTGCATGCGTGCGAACGCTTGGCGGCGCGGGTCCGCGAGCTCTTCCCCGGCGACGGGGGGAGGGACGGGCCTGGACTGCTCCCAACCGGTCAGACCCCGGAACTGCGGGTCGAGCGAGAGCATGTCGGCCAGGGCAGTCGTGCCGGTGCGGGGCAAACCGTTGATGTCGATGGGGCCTCGGATCGTCACGTTACCGACTTCGGGGTGCTCGGCGTACCACGCTTCGACGTCGAGACGGTTGACCAGTCGACGGCGGAGGTCGCCCTCGACAGCCGTGTCGGTGCTGGGCGCGAGGTCACTCTCGCCCTCGAGGCTCTGGATGAGCCTGTCGAGTCCCTCGCGGAAGTCGCCGGGGCCGAAGTCGTCGTGGCCAGCCTCGTCGACCGCCTCGCTGAGCAGCTGGTCGGAGGAGCGGTAGCGGTTCATCGCACGCGGTCTGGGTAGTGGTGGGCAGCCATGGCCCGGAAGCCATCGCGCCAATCGACGACACACGGACCGGTGATCGACGATCGCTTGGTATGGTCGCCGACGGATCCGCGGGATGCACCGGGAACCTCGTTCACCTGGAGTTCGGCCTCGACTCCTAGGAGTTCGGCGAAATACGTCGACCATTCCTGTACCGTCACGGGCACGTCGCCAGCCCAGTTGACGATCGTCGCCGGAACGGTCGCTGCCGCCAGCAGCCGTTCGACCTGCGCATCGATGTCGTCGTAGTGGATCGGGCTGTAGGGCAGCGGGCTCCACCTCGCTAGGACTGGGCTTCCGGTCGCGATTGCTTGCAAGTGCCAGAGCGGCAAGCCTCCACGGTCACCATAAGCGCTGCCCATCCTTGCGATCGTGATCGGCAGGCAGAACTCACGGGCGCAATAGCGAGCGACAGCCTCCTCGGCGATTTTCACGACCGAGTAGGGCTGCGGCGCCGGCAGCAGTTGATCGCCAATCGGGTCGTCTTCGCGGAAGGCGTGGAACGGGTCGGGGTGTGGCTTGTAGACGGTGAGCGTCGACATCACCAGCGCGGCCTTGGCGTTGCGACAGTGCGACAGCAGGAGGCCGGTTCCTTCCGCGTTGACCTGGAGCCCACGCTCGTAGTCTTCGCCGAAGTCGGCGGCGATATGGAGCAGGTAGGTGAAATCGGACGGCAGGTCGCTGAAGTCAGGGTCTCCGAGGTCGACGGTGCGGGTTCTGACACCGACTTCCTCGACCTCCGCGCGGGCTGATGAATCGGAGAAACGGGCAATGCCCCATACCTCGTTGTGTGCGGCGAGCATCTTCGCGATGCCATAGGCGATACGTCCGGCTGGACCGGTGACGAGGATCCTTTCGCCGCTCAGCACGGTTCTGATCTTTGATCAAAACGAGCCACCCGAGGTAGGGTAGCGAGGTGCCCATGAGCGCGCAAGGGGAGCTGGACGCAGCGATCGCCGCCTCGCTCGACGGCCTCATCGCGGCGATCGAGCTGACTCCGCTGGGCGATGACCGCTTCGCTCTGGAGCCGACGATGTCAAGTATGCGGAGTCGGGTCTTCGGCGGCCAGCTCCTCGCCCAGGCAGTGGTCGGCGCGGCGGCCACCGTGGAGGACAAGGACGTCCTCTCGCTGCATGCTGCCTTCGTACAGGCGGGCACACCGGGCGCGCCGGTCGAAGTTGCCGTCACCCGCGTACGCGAGGGCCGATCCATGGCGACGCGCGAGGTCGTCGTGCTGGAGGATGGGGCGACACTCCTCGTGGCGATCGTCTCGTTCGGTGAGAACCGCTCCGGACCCGACGTCGCCGCGTCGCCCGGCTCTGCGCCGTCGCCGGCGGAGGTGCCCCTCCTACAGGACTGGGCCGCTGCGGCTCCCAGTGGGCAGCACTGGATCGAGCAGCCGCCAGCCGTCGAAATCCGTCTGCCGGAGTCACCTTCGTTCCTCGCCGGAACCAACGCCGTGTCGCCACGTGCGCACTGGATGCGCCTTCCGCGTGATGTCGGCGACAACCACGCGCTGAACGCGGCGTTGCTCGCCTATGCCAGCGACTTCTTCCTCATGGACATGCTCTTTCGCCTGCACCCAGAAGAATTCGGGCCCGGACGAGCCAGTGGGCTCAGCCTCGATCATGCCATCTGGTTCCACCGCCCGGTCCGCTTCGACGGTTGGCACCTTCACACCCAAGAGGCAGTCGCGCTGGTCGGCGACCGTGGTCTTGCCTCCGGCAGGATCCACGACACCGAGGGGCGGCTCGTCGCCTCGGTTGCTCAAGAGGTGCTGCTGCGGGTGCGGTCGACGCCATGACCGCTCCGGCACATCGCTTGTTCGAGCAGCCATGGCCCGAGGGCGAATTCCGGTTTTGGCAGCTTGGCCACGTGGTTGGCGACATCGTCGCGGCCGCGACGGCCTGGGTCGAGGCGTTCGGTGTCGGACCGTTTCACGTCCTGCCGGTCATCGACCAGAAGCTGATCTACCGCGACGGCGACGTGCGCACGCTGCGGATCCAGGTCGGGGTCACCCAGGCTGGACCAGTTCAGATCGAGCTCATCCAGCAACACTGCGACACACCCAGCCTCTACCGAGACTGGAGCCGTGAAGGGACTTCCGCCTTCCACCAGATCGCCACTGTCACGGGGGAGTACAGCGCCAAGAAGGCGCACTTCGAAGCGATGGGCTACGGCATAGCGGCCGAGAGCCTCAGTGGTCGGTTTCGCGTGGCGTACGTCGACACCGTCGCCGCATTCGGGTTCTACACAGAGATCGTCGAGCAGACGCCCGGTTTCCTGGCACAGCTTCACGCAATCTCGGAAACGTGCGCGAACTGGGACGGCAGCGATCCGGTCCGGCTTCTGACTCGCGACGGCTATCGGGTGCCGGGATCGAAGGACGGGTGATGGCGGACAACCGCCTGGTGCGCACGAAAACCAGCGCTGCGGTCGTCGACCACATCCTCGAGCGTCTGTTCACCGGCGAGCTCGGGTCCGGGGATCGTATTGACCACAACGAGCTGGAAAAGACGCTCGGGATCAGCCGGCTACCCGTGCGTGAGGCCCTTGTGATGCTCGAGCGCGACGGGATCGTGTCGACCAGGTACCACCGTGGCGTCTTCGTGGAGCCCTTCGACGCTCAGTCAGTCCTCGACGACTTCGAGATCATGGGTCTCCTCAGCGGTCTCGCTGTGCAGCGCCTTGCCGCGAGGCAGGACCTCGACACGATCGCCACCCTACGCGCGCTGCTCGATGAGCTGCGGGCGACGCGGCCAACCGACAAAGACCAGATCTTCAAGCTGGTGTCGGAGATCATGACGGTCGAGCACCGCGCCGGCGGCTCCCGGCGGTTGCGCGCACAGCTGCGCGCCCACGCCGGGTTCTTGGCACAGGCGTTCCAGTACATCGACCGCAGCCATGCGAAGACAATGCAGGTTCACACCCGCGTGTTCGAGGCGGTCGTCGCCGGCCAGGGTGAACGGGCTGCCCACTACCGGATCGAGGACTTTCGCGACGCCGGCCGATCCGTCGTACGGCATCTCAAGCGTCGAGGGGTCATCGAGAAGTAAACGATGGGCTCGTTCGACCCCTCCGGTCGCGTCGCCATCGTCGCCGGGACCGGCACGGTGTCGGGCGGCGATCGCGTCCCTGCCCGCCGCGCCAAGGGCTGAAAGAGTGGTTGCGGCACGGGACGGTCGTCGATCTTGAGCGAAGGGCATCGTCAATGGAGAGTGGCACCGGTAGGGCGCTGCTGATTATTCCAACCGATGTAACAGATGGAGGCCCAGGTCATTGCCATGGTCCGGCACGCCGTCGAGCGGTTGGGTGGCTCGACATCCTCGCCAATAGCGCGCCGGCGAGGCCCTATGCTCGTGGCCGCAGGCGCCCAGTCGAGTTTGCAACAGACTTTCGTTGTGTCCGTCACTGGGGGTGAGGAGCACGGCATGGATCGTTACACCGTCATCTCTGCAGATTGCCATGCGGGCGCCGACCTCCCTGCCTACCGTCCGTACCTCGAAGCCCGCTATCACGATCAGTTCGATCGCTGGCTCGCGGCTTACGAAAATCCATTTCGGGACTTGACCGCGCCTGACGCGAATCGTAATTGGGATACCGAAGTACGTCAGAAGGCACTTGAAGCCGACGGAATAGTGGGCGAAGTGGTGTACCCGAACACCGTACCGCCCTTCTTCCCGACGAGCGGCCTGGTGACCCCGACACCATCAGCGACCGACTACCCCTTGCGACTTGCTGGTCTGCGTGCCCACAACCGGTGGTTAGCCGAATGGTGCGCGGCACTTCCCGGTCGGCGCGCCGGCATCGGACAGTTGCTCCTGAATGACGTCGAGGAGGCAGTTCGTGAGGTGGGCTGGGTTGCTGAACACAATCTCAAGGGCGGAGTTCTACTCCCAGGAGTGCCGCCGGGCAGTGGTATCGAGCCGCTGCACTCACCTGTCTACGACCCAGTGTGGCGGGCCTGCGAAGAGCGGGGCGTAGTCATCAATGTCCATGGTGGAGGCGGATCTCCGAATGAGGGCTACTACCCCGCAACACTGGCGCTGTTCGTATTGGAAGCGAGTTTCTACTCGCATCGCCCCCTGTGGTCGCTCATCATGTCTGGCGTGTTCGACCGATTCCCCGGTCTCAAGTTTGTGGTGGCAGAAGCGGGATCGAAGTGGGTTTCTACGACGCTCCAAGCGATGGACGACATCCAGGCAAAACAAGATGAAGGCAGCATCGGTGCCTTGACATTTCTTGATCCGTTTCGCCTTGGGCAAAAGCCGAGTGAATACTGGGACACGAACTGTTGGATTGGGGCCAGCTTCATGACTCGTGAGGACGCCGCTGATCGTGCTCTTATCGGTGTCGACCGGATCATGTGGGGTAGCGATTTTCCACACGAAGAGGGAACGTTTCCCTTCAGCCGTGAAGCTCTCGCGCATACGTACGCGGGCGTTGACTCCGACGATGTGACCAAGATGGTGGGCCATAATGCCGCACACGTGTACGGATTCGATGTCGAGCACCTCGGGCTACTGGCCGCGAAGCTAGGCCCCGAAGTGGCAGAAGTGGCGGCCGGAATCAATTGTGTGCCCGAGACGCCCAGTCTGGCGTTTACGCCGCGTTCGGCTGGTGTGTCGTGATCAAGGACGCACCTCACGGGTCCCTTTAGGGAAGCATTCGCTCAAGCGTGGACGAGCGACACACATGGTCCGTGCGCGAGCAGATCCATGAGGACGGACCGTGGACAATCGTGCACGGTGATCCGACGTAGGCAACCCCACCCCCAGACCGGGCGGTCTCGTGGAACGGATAGATCACATTCAATGAGCAAAGCCGAGGTACTGGTGGACCGCGCGAACCGCGCCCGACCCTTCGCCCACGGCTGAAGCAACCCGTTTCATGGAGCCCGAACGCACGTCGCCCACGGCGAAGAGGCCCGGATGACTGGTTTCGAAGGGCAGAGGCATCCTGTCCAGAGGCTCCCAGGCCGCGCCCAGATGCTCGGCGGATAGCGACGCATCTGTCAGGATGAATCTCCGGTCGTCCAGGGCCGCGCATCCTGAAAGCCACTCGGAGGCCGGGTCGGCACCGATGAAGGAGAAGAGCCCAGCACACTCGACGACACTCTCGCCATCCGCGTGATGCAACCGCACGGCCTCAAGCGTCTGGTCTCCCTCGAGAGCCGAGATCGTGGAATCGGTGCGTACGGTAATCGCTGGGTCCGCCTCAACACGCTCGAGCAGGTAGCGCGACATGCTCTTCTCGAGATCGTTGCCGCGGATGACGATCATCACCCGACAACTGTTCTGCGCGAGGAAGATGGCAGCTTGGCCGGCAGAGTTGCCCCCACCCGCGACGACCACCGACGCACCGCTGCATTGGCGCGCCTCCATGTCGGTCGCGGCGTAGTACACGCCCTTCCCCTCGAAGTCGCTCAGGCGGCCGGCATCGAGGCGACGATAGGCCGCCCCCGTGGCGGCCACGATTGCACGGCCCGCAACCTCGCTGCCGTCGCTCAGCTTCACGACTAGGTATCCGCCGTGGTTGCGGAGCGAGACCGCCGTGCACGGCACGGTGAGCCGGGCGCCGAACTTTTCCGCCTGAATCACGGCGCGTTGGGTCAGCTCGGTGCCGGAGACACCCATCGGGAACCCGAGGTAGTTCTCGATCCGGGAACTGGTGCCGGCCTGACCGCCCGGGGCAGTCATCTCGATCCCGAGTGTGCTCAACCCCTCAGACGCCCCGTAGACCGCTGCCGCGAGGCCTGCTGGGCCTCCTCCCACGACCACGAGGTCAAAGCAGCGCTCAGGCAGGTTCTCAAGCGTGAGGCCGAGGAAGCTCGCGAGCTCACCCGGCGTCGAATTGCGCAACACCGATCCGGTGACGATTACCACGGGCAGGTCGTTCGGACCGATGGAGAATTGCTGAATCAGGCTCTCCGCCTGGGGGTCAGCGTCGGAGTCCAGCCACTCGTGGGGAATACGCGTGCGAGAGAGGAATTCCCGCACTCGAAGCGATTCAGGCGAGAACCTCGATCCAATCACCCGGATCGTCGGGGCTGCCTCCTCGAGCAGAATCGAACGGCGGGCGATGAACGCCGCCAGGATCGTGTCACCGAGTCGGGGATTGGTTGCCATCAGTTGGCGCAGGCTCTCGCGGGGGACGGCAATGACCTCACCCGCTGCAGCGACCCGTGCGGAGACGAACACGCGCATTCCGGTGAGCATGTTCAGCTCGCCCAGGAAGCGGCCCGGCCCATGATGGGCAACCGTCCGCTCTCCGCCGTCGACTCCCACGAGGATGTCGATCTCCGCCGTGACGCTGACAAAGAAGTCGTACGTCAGATCGCCCTCCCGATACAGATATTCGCCCTCAGCGACCCGGCGTCGGGTGCCCAGGCTGCCGACCAACGCTACGTCGGCCTCGTCGAGCTGCGGAAACGCCTTTTCGTCGATCATGACCGGACCCTACCCACTCGGCACATGGAACGCGGCCGCCCTAGCGCTCAGCACGTCGACGCATGCAAGGAAGGCTCCCTCTTCGAGGGTGGCTGCCTGCTCAGTTAGCTCTCCGAAATCCGCCAGGTCTATCTCGCGACGAGGGCGTCGGTCAGGGAATCGATTACGGCGAGGTTTGCCCGCAAAGACGAAGTCAACCGATACCGTCTCGCGATGACATGTGCGGAATAGTACGAGAGGGTCGTCTGCCCATCGTCGTCCCAGATCAGGATCTTGAGAGGGAGATCGAGGCCCGAGAGCGGCGCGGCATCCATGACCGGGGTTCCTGCAGTGGGATCGCCGAACAGAACCAGCCAGGTCTCGCGCAGCGCCAAACCGACATTTCGCGCCTCGGCCGCTTGATCGATAGCAGCAAAGACTCGAACCTTCTTCGTCTCGAGAAGGTCCAGCAGCCGACTCACCGCCTCCGCGACCGTGAGATCGCTGAGCTTCGACGTGATATCAGTCCCAGGCTCACTCGGGCTTACCGTCACGATTACTCCTTTGAGTGTGAACGCTCGCCCAGTGGCGGCCTGAGTCATGGCCCCCCTACGTCACCTCGAACAATGGTCACGGACAGGGGCAACTTCTGACGACGGTTCAGCGCCCGCCGCAGTGCTCGCGAGTGACACTGATCCTCGCGCATGCCAAACCCTGCCGCCAGTGGGAGGTCCAAACCTGAGCCTGGAGTCTCCTCACCCATGTGATTCCGTGCGGCAACGAACTTGTCACGGCCGCCGGCCCGGGTTGGTCGCCCCTCGTATGGGGTGTAGCGCGCCTACGAACCGGCGTGAGATGGTGTTTGGACCATTGATAATTCTGCCGCGCTCCCCTGTGCGCTCGCTGGCGCAGGTTTCGCTCGATTGTCTGGAGGTGCGATGTTGCGCGATATCCGGGAGATGAAGGACGACCCAGTCGCGTACGCCGCCGAGCTACAGCGCAGGTGGGGCGGTCTCTTGAGCTATCGATATATCGGTCGCAGCCACAGTTCGATGGACCGCGGAGAGGTTGACAACACGGTGACGCTTCGGCGTGACATGCGCAACGCTTCCGGTGGGCTGTTGGTGGCGCCGTTGTCCATCAGCTCGCCTGAGGGCGCCGTCGGCTCTGACCGCGAGACGGTGCCCAATCCGGTCATCCACTCCTGCCAGATTCTCGATCCCGCCCACGACGTTCGTCGGATTGAGGTGGTGGAATCCGAGAGCCTTTATCTGGGCAGGCGTCTGGGTTACAGCAGATCCAAGATCGTCGACGCCGACGATCCGGATCGCGTGATCGCTTTCACAGAGGGCCAGGGGGTGAAGTTGGATGGCGTTCCCGACGGTCTCCAGAAGATGGAGCCCAACCCGCTCGACATCGTCGACTCGCCCGATCTTCCGCCCCTCTGGCTGGTATTCGGCGGCAAGAAGCGGGCGGACGGCCATTGGGTAGTGCCTGAACTCGTGGCGGAACTCGCTTCACCCGATGCCGCATTGCACCTCGGTCCTCAGCACGTCCTCCTGGAGACCGCCGGGATCGATCTTGCCGCCGACCTGGTGGGTACCGACCTCCTGCAAATGCGGACGTGGCACGTCATGTTCCTCTCGCGCGGAAAGGTGGGTCCATTCCGTGTCGATGGCGAAGCCGTGCGCGGCGCAAGCTCGACAGTTGGGGTTCGGCTGTCCCTCTACGACGAAGGCAACGGCGGTCGCATGATCACGTCTGCGTCAGCGGTGTTCGAGATCTCTGTGTGAACCTGCCTGCTTGGTCAGTTCCGTCTCGGGGAGGAGGGAGAGCCGCATGAGATTGGATGCTGGCTGCGCCTGCGTGCGCAGAGCTACCGATCACTCTGGATGCGGGACACGTCCGTGCTGGGCGCAGCATTGCGTGCAAGGCGTCCGAAACCGCACGCCACCGTGAGTCCTCGAGGTGGGCCGAACTCCTGGACGGCGTCAATGCCCGTAGAGTGCCCCCTGAAGCGGTTCCGAATGTCCGGCGTGCCGGGGCATGATTCAGCGGGCCTAGTCGGGCCATGGATTGTGAAGTACGTCCAACTGTATGAACAGACCCAGCTTGTCGGCGCCCACCCACTCCTTGACCACACTGTCGTGCTCGAAGTGCATGATGGTGACCGCCCACTCCTCCACCGATCTTCCCGTCGGGGCGCGTCCGAGATATCCACCCGTGTCGGTCCCACGAAATGCGGCCCTGAGCACGACCGTGTCGCCGGCCACGATGAGCTCGTCGATCTCCATTCGCAGGTCGGGGAACGTCTGGTGGTAACGGCGTATGACCTCGCTCCGGGCTGCAGGGCCAGTCCCCAGCCCATTGGCATAGGCCTCGCCATAGAGGTCAGCAGCTGCTTCGTAGTTGCGGCCGTTCCAGACCTCGTCGACGAATCTCCGGACCCGCGTTTCGCGCACCGCAGCTTCCATCGCACATCCTTTCAGCGTGGCTTCAGATTCCACGAGATCACCGGTTCTCGGGCAACGTACCGCCTGTTTAGCCGCGAGACGGTGATCGGGGACGAGGCGTCACACCGGGCAGCGGTTGAGCCCAAACGACCGGTGGTTCGGTGCAGAATGGGATCCGTGCCGGTTCCCGTCGCCCCAATGGACGCCGGCGCCCAATCCACCATCTTGGCGCTCTTCCGAGAAGTTCACCAATTGCTTCGTGACGAACTGCATGGCCTCGACGACGAAACCCTTAACTGGGCACCCATGCCGGGGATGAACTCCATTGCGACGATCATCACACACCTGGTCGGCTCCGAAGCCGAGACCCTCCGATGCGTTGCTGGCGTCGCTTCCGAGCGAGACCGAGATGCGGAGTTCGTCGGGCCGAGGCTAAGGGGATCAGACATACTTCGGTTGCTACAAGAGGCTGACGACCTGATCGGAGAACTCGAGCCACGGATTGACGCCGGTCGCATGATCGAAGAGCTTTCACTACCAACGCTTCCCTCTGATCAGGTGCGCACAGGTCTCACCTGGTTGATCGGCAACTACGGGCACGCTCGCGAACACGTCGGGCAGATTCAGATCACCCGTCAGCTTCAGAAAAGTCCTGACACAAGAGAGTGCTGACGTAGCTATCACGGGTCAGGTAGCGATCATTTGAGAATGTGCAGGTCAGTCGTGGAGTTGTGGCAATCACCTAGGGCAGGAACTCGATGTACCCGTCTGTTCCGTGCAGGCGTATCCGCTGTCCATCCCGGATCAGCCAGGTGGCATGCTCCACCCCCACGACGGCCGGCAAGCCGTACTCCCGTGCGATCACCGCACCGTGGGTCATGAGGCCCCCCACCTCCGTCACCAGGCCCCTGATCGCGACGAACAAGGGCGTCCAGCTTGGATCTGTGTAGGCGGTGACGAGGATGTCGCCTGCATCGAGATCGGCATCGGCCATATCCAGGATGACACGAGCCCTCCCCTCGACGGTCCCGGCGGAGACGGGTAAGCCGGCGAGGGCGCCGGCGGGGACGTCGTCGCGTCGGTACGCCCCGGAGACGACCTCGCCCTCTGAGGTGAGAACCCGGGGTGGCGCGAGCGCTTGATAGGAGCTGAAGGCGCTCTTGCGCCGTTGGATGAGTCGGTCGTCTACTTGGGACGTGCGCACGACGTCACGGAGCTCCTGGAAGGTGAGGAAGAAGATGTCGTCCTTCTCGCGAAGCAGGTGGGCCTGCACAAGGCGCTGGGCTTCATCCAACAAGGCCAGCTTGTAAACGAAGTAGCGGCTGACCATGCCGTACTTGGGATACTCCCGGTACCCGATGAAGGTACGGACCCGGTCGATCTTCTGCTTGACCTCCTCGGCCTTCCGCTCGCCCTCCGGCAAGGCCCGCAAGCGCTGCAGCAACTCCTGTTCCTTGTTCCACGCCTCCTGTCGTCCTTGCTCGAAGAGACGATCGCCGGCGCCCGGCTCGAAGTTCTTCACGTTGGCGAGAAGGATCGGAAGAACCTTGGTCGGGCGTTCGCCCCAACGCGGCGTCGTGATATCGATCTCGCCGACGCAGCGCATGCCGTACGTGTCGAGGAAGGCCCGGATGGCGTCTCGGGCCTCCCGGCCGCCCGCGAGCTTGACCAACTCGTCGAGGAAGTCATCGTTCTCGACCTGCTGCAGAAAGGCCACCACGTCTGTTTTCGGGCGGATCACGTCTGCGAGGTCGAGCAGCGCCATCCCCATCTCCGAGGTGATGTTGTGGGGTACGGACCGCGTGAGCGTGTCGGCCGCGTTCTTCTCGCCCAGCCACGCCTCCAGCTGCTCGTTGAGCCATCGCGTCGCTTCCATCGCAGTTGTGAACACCTGATGGCTTCGTGGATCGAACAGCATCCTCTTGAGCTCGGCGATGTCCACAAGGATGAAGTCGAGCAGTGCCGAACCGGACTTCGTTCGGATGTCGCGCTTCACGGTCGCGATGGAATCCTGGTTGCGATCGATCAGCTCGGCGACGATCGCCGGATCGGTCTCGATCGGGGCGGGCATCCCCTCCACCGTTCCGCTGGTGCCTTCGTCCGGGAGCGACCGGACGAAGTTATTGCGTTCGAGGATGGTCTCGAGTGCGTCCCTGATCAGCGGATCTGATCTTCCGAAAGCCTCGAGGAGGCCCGCGCGAGTCGTTGGTGAGCCCAACGCCCGCGTGACGTCGACGAACAGTCGCCCTCCGGCCTCGCACATGGGCCGCGGCGTCGTGAGCTGCCACATCGAGAGCCCCAGCGGCTTCATAGGGTCGGTCATCATCTGCTGATGGCCGACGGAGACGTAGACGTGGTTTTCTTGATCGGCGGAGGCGGGGACAGGGAACAGCGTGGTGATCGGCCGGCTTTGGACAATGTGGAAGCCGTCGTCGACCAGGCACCATTCGATGTCCTGGGGGCGCCCGAAGTGCGCTTCGATCCGTCGGCCTAGCCGCGCGAGCCGCACGACCTGTGCGTCCGTCAGCGCTGCCTGCCCCTGTCTTTCCGGCTCGATCGCCTGTTCTCGCGTCCCGCCGGCGGGCGACGCGTGGATGGCAAGCTGCTTGCTGGCGATTGCCTTGGCGACGACCTCGCCGTCCCGCACCCGGTAGACGTCCCCGCTCACCAGGCCGGAGACCAGGGCCTCGCCGAGGCCGAAGATGGCTTCGACTGAGGAGACCTTCCGGTTGGCGGATACGGGGTCGGCCGTGAAGAGGATGCCGGCCACCTGCGGGAAGACCATCTGCTGCACAATCACGGCCATGAGGGTGTTTCGGTGATCGAAGCCGTTTCGCATGCGGTAGGTCACAGCCCGCTCGGTAAAGAGCGACGCCCAGCATCGGCCGACCTGCTCAAGGATGGCAGCCGGTCCCACGACGTTCAGGTACGTGTCCAGCTGTCCCGCGAAGGAGGCCGTCGGCAAATCCTCTGCCGTCGCGCTGGATCGGACGGCGTAGGCGGCTTTTTCGTCGAGCCGGACGAGCGCGCCGGTGATCGCCGCCGCCAGATCGTCGGGCATCGTGATCCCTTGGAGGGTCTGGCGGAGCTCGGTGCTGAGTGAGCGGATCGGCTCCCGGTCATCTGCGTTCAGGCCCGTCAGACGATCGAGCCGCTCGTCGATCGACGGCGCTTCCGCCTTGATCCGCCGGAACGCGTCCGTCGTCACGCAGAAGCCAGCTGGCACGCGGATGCCTTCGATCCGCGAGAGTTCCCCAAGGTGCGCGCCTTTGCCGCCAACGACCGCGGCGTGGGTGTGTTCGATTTCCCGCAAACCGAGCACGTAACCGCCCATCCGTCTGTCTCTCCCTTCAGCCCCTCGGGCCTCTGCCATTCTGAGTGTCAGCCGCCCTGACCGTATTTT
The DNA here is from genome assembly GCA_963838835.1 of uncultured Acidimicrobiaceae bacterium. Classification (GTDB taxonomy): domain Bacteria; phylum Actinomycetota; class Acidimicrobiia; order Acidimicrobiales; family RAAP-2; genus Bog-473. The sequence continues at coordinate 431,462 of CAWITA010000023.1, read as the reverse complement.
GGGCCGACTTGCGGCCTGCATTGTGAGCAGACCAGCGGTCCTTGCGGCAAGCCCCCCACCCTCGGGTATTCTGATACCGGCGCGGAACATGAACGACTTGTTTGATCGCGCGCACGGTCGCCGGCCTGGCGATGGCAAGGGACGGTGCACGACGTACACCTGAGTGAGCACGAGCAGGCAATGACTGGGGCGCGCTGTGGGTCCAGGATGGATCACTTGGAGGAGGATCTCGACCTCCGCCGCGAGGCCGAGACCAATGGGAAGCCTTACTCGGAGTTGGACAACCGGGGTGGAATCGTCACCCGCTATCCAGCAGGGTCGAAGCACGGCAAGGGCTTAAGGTCTGGGTCGTTGCGGCGACGATCCGGGACGCTCCTTGGCGGGTCTACGCATGAACCCCGGCTGGGCTGACGTGCACATTCGCAGCGGTGAGTCGTCTCACGCTCTTCAGGAGATGACGTTCCGCGTGATGCGCGAGCTCGTGCGCCTCGTTGAGGGACAGAGAGGAATCCACTGTGACGTCGGCCTCAGCCCGGAGCGTGTGGCCGATCCAGCGGATGCGAAGCTCGCGGATCCCGCGCACACCTGGAACGCTCGAGATTGATGCCCGGGCCTGATCGACCAGCTGAGGGTCGACCGCATCCATCAGTCGAGCTCCAACCTGACGTATGGCAGAGCGAAGAACACCCAGGATCGCAACTGTGATGAGCAAGCCGACGACTGGGTCGGCCCAATGCCATCCGAGTGCGACGCCGCCCGCTCCGAGGAGGACAGCCAGACTCGTGAAGCCATCGGTCCGGGCGTGCATCCCGTCCGCGACCAGAGCCGCGCTCCCGATGCGCGTGCCAACCCGCACCCGGTAGCGGGCAACCGTTTCGTTGCCGGCGAAGCCGATCACGGCGGCCACGGCCACCGCCCACAGGTGTGTGATGTCCTGTGGGTGAACGAGACGATGGATTGCCTCATAGGCGGTCACAGCACACGAGAGCGTGATCATGGCGACGACGAAGAGGCCTCCGAGGTCCTCTGCGCGCCCATAGCCGTATGTGTAGCGCTTGGTGGGTTCTCGCCGAGCCAGCCTGAATGCGATGAGGAGCGGCACTGCGGTTAACGCATCAGCGAAGTTGTGAAGCGTGTCGCCAAGTAATGCGACCGAGCCCGAAATGACCACGACGCCCGCTTGGATCGCTGCGGTGAGCGCGAGAATAGCCAGGCTGATCAGCAGTGCCCTACGTCCAGCGGCGTTGCCCTCGAGCTCACTGTCGATCTGATCCCTGGCGTTGTGGGGGTGGCTGCCCGGCCGGCCTCGGCATACGGACACGCCGAGCGACCAACAGGTCAAAGCCGCTGTGACCTCCTTTTCGCTCCTCGCCGACGCTACCCGGGTGCGCATCTTGTGGGCGCTCCGAGAAGGGGAGGCAGATGTCACGACCTTGGCGGTCGCCGCGGGGTGCAACCCGACCGTGGCCAGTCAGCACCTCTCCAAGCTTCGGCTGGCCGGACTCGTTGAGGGCCAGCGCGACGGCCGGCGGAGGAAGTATCGGATCCGAGGCGGCCATGTGCGCAACCTGCTGACCGAAGCGCTCTTCCACGCCGATCACCAGGTTTCTGGCGCACCGATCCACGACTGAGACGACTCCCTCCGATTCGCGCTCGAATCTGAAAGCCGGTACAACTGCCGAGAAAGTCGAGAGCCCTCACCATGACCGAGAACGCCGCTCTCCCGCATCGGGTTCCTATCCCGGTCGGAGTTTTGTGGCACCGGCCACTGGCGGACGCCGCCTTTGAACTGCGGTCATGACCGCATGAGGATCGAGCGAAAGCTCGTCGGCGAAGATCTCGGGGAGCACCTGGGTCTTCCTGGAAAACGTGTAGCGAGGCGGCGGCCCCTACGATCCCTCGGCGACTGCCTTGATTCGCTCAAGAGTCCGGAGCATGTCGCGCTGGTTGCGCCGTTCCCTCAAGAACCCGCCGACTGGGCGCCAGATCCTCGTGAAGAGGTTGTCGCCGAGATCGAATGACTCGGTCACGTCAGTGCCGCCGCCGTTTGCCGCGTGGAACTCATAGCGCCACGTGTTGACGACTCGGTCGTGCATGACGACGGCGAACTCGAAAACCTTACCGGGCTCGCACTCGGTGATCTCGCACGTGGTCCAATAGACGGGCCAGCTCTCGTTGCGTCTTACGTGGCCCCGGTAGCGCGCACCCAACTCCGGCTTCGTGGCTTCGCCGATCCACTCGGCCTCGATCACCTCCGGGCTGTACTCGCCCATTTTGGTGATGTCACTAACCAGCCCCCAGACTTTGTCCGGCGGAGCATCGATGTGCAGAGTGACCGCAGCACGCATACCAAACCATAGACCCGCCGCTTTCAGCCGACCAGACCCCGAGACGTGTGCCTGCCGTAGGAAGCACCGCGTGATCCAGCGCCGTTCGAGCCGTGCCACGCCACCGTGGGCCGCTCACCTGCGGCCCGTCCCGGTCGAGGGATGCGGCAGTTCCAAGTGGTACCGATGGAGCCACAGATCCTGCTGGGTTAGGGTCGAGCGATGCGGCGTGAGGAGGTCACCGGGTATTGCTGGCCGCAATCAGCATGCCCGGGCGAAACGGTTTGTCTGCACATGTCGTCGTCCGCTGCCCGGCCCGTGCGCGTCGAGGTGGCACGGGTAGGCCTGCGACGTGAGGTCGTGTTCGGCTCTGACGCGGTAGCGACCGACGACCACGAGACTCCAAAACACGCCTCCGCGAAAGGCTGTGATTGGCCCGTCGCACTCAGGCTGAACGTCGACCCGACGTGGCGATCGGGATACTACGAGGTCGTCATGGAGATCATGGTTGACGAAAAAGTGCGGCGTGGCTACGCGTTCTTCGTCGTGCGGCCCTCGTCAGGTGCACGCATCGTGGCCGCGTTGGCGACCAATACATGGCACGCCTACAACGACTTTGGCGGGCCGAACCTGTACACGGGTGGCACTTGCGTTGCGATGCAGCGGCCGATGGCGGCGGGCTACCTGTACAAGCCGCCGGGCAAGGGTCGCCGCGTGACGGGAACCGGTGCGCCTGATCCGCAGAACGCTGCCCACGTCGGCTACGTCCAGCTCAACCATCTATCGGGCTATGCCGGGTCGGCTGGTTGGCCCGACTGGGAGCTGCCGTTCATCGAGTGGGCCGAACGCGAAGGGTTCGAAATAGGTATTTGCACAAACGCCGATCTTGAAACACACCCCGAAGTGTTGGACGGAGCGAGTTTGTACTTGTCGATCGGCCACGACGAGTACTGGTCACGCGGAATGCGGGACACGGTCGAGGCACTCATCGCGCGCGGCGGCAATGCAGCGTTCTTCTCGGGCAACACGTCGTTGTGGCAGGTACGCATCGAGGGCGACGATCACGACGTGATGGTGGGATACAAGAGCTTCTTCAAGAACGACCCGCTGATGGGAACCGACCGCGAGTCGGAGGTGACGACGTTCTGGTCCGACGTGGTCGTCGGTCGTCCCGAGAACCACATGACGGGAGTCTCGTTCACCCGCGGGGGCTATCACCGCATCGGTCGTAATGTCACCGCTGGCCTCGGTGGCTATACCGTGCACCGGGCCTCTCACTGGATCTTCGACGGTACCGGGCTGGGTTATGGGGATGTGCTTGGTGCCGATGCGACCGTCGTCGGTTACGAATGCGATGGGTGCGTGTTCACCTACCGCGACGGGCTCCCGTACCCGACCGGCGAAGACGGTACGCCGTCGACTTTCGAGATCCTCGGCACGTGTCCGACGCAGCACTTCACGCGCGAATCGGCCCCTCGTCCGCCCAAGCCAGGCGAGCCCAGCGAGTTGGAGTACATCGCCTCACGCGTCTTCGGGACGCGTGATCCCGAGGCGAAGGAACGCATCCGTCATGGCCACGCGGTGCTTGGTGCGTATGTGAACGAGTCCGGCGCGACGGTGATCACATCGGGGTCGACCGACTGGGCCCACGGGTTGGCCGGGCGTGACCCGCAGATTGAGCGGATTACCCGCAACATCCTGACGCGCTTGGGTTAGTTAGAGCACCGCTGAAACTCGCCACTAGCACTCGCAGCGGTCATGCCGTCCAGTTGGCCCCGGGAGAACGTGCGCGCTCCACGGCGTCTGCGATGTATTGCTGGTGGAGCTCGCCCTCACTTGTCCCGAGGTCTACCGATTACCACGACAATGTCGTCGCCGGAACTTCGTTTACAACCAGCACGTTGTCGCTGAGGTTGCGTTCTAGGCGCGAAGTCGACTTTCCAACTTGGTCCTGTCGAAGAGGACTCTGGCATCAAGCGCATTGCCGTCGAGCCACGCCGCGGGGGTTCCCTGCGGGTCCTGTGCTTGGTAGGCGGCCTCTCGGCTCAGCACCCACTCCTCATATCGAGCCTCTCGCACACCCGCGACGAAGTCCGACCCGGTCAGACCCACGTGGGTACCCAGACCCAAGAGGTCTTCGTTCGTAAAGCCTCCTGTTCCCTCTCGCGGCTGTGCTGCGAAGAGCGCTTGGCGGAGTTCGTCAAAGCGGCCGATCTCTGCGGCAAGAGCGAGCGCGTTGTCGGCTCTCACCGACTCTGGGCCAAGGAAGCATCGCATGCGGTATTCGACGGCAAGCACAGTACCGTCGACAAGGGAAGCAATAAGAGGCCCACTGACCTCTTCAAACTGGCGGCAGTAAGGGCACTGCGGATCCTCAAAGAGAACCATAAGGTGACTCGCATTGGCGCTGCCGACAAGAACTCCGCCTTCAGGGGTATGACCTGAGGGCGTGGCCACCGGATCAATTGATTTCACGCGTAACTCTTCCTCGTTCGGGTTGTTGCAGTGGGCTAGGGCCGTGCCCCATCATCTTGCAACACCGACGGATCAGTTGCTCGATTGGGCCTTCTTGGCCAGGCGTACCTCGTCGGCGTCGAGGCCCGCGTCTGCGAGAAGATCAGCCGCTCGGGCCACCGTGGTCAGGTCAGACGTCCATGGAATAGACCAGATCGATCACCGCTCGGTAGTACTCAGGTCCGAGCGTGCCCTCGGCGTAACAGATGAACGCCAGAGGCATGTTGTCCGGATCCCGTCCGAGGACGAGCTCGGTTGCGCTTTCGGCGACGTGGCGACGGACGGTGAAGAGGTCACGGTCGCGCAGGAAAGACTCGATCCGATCGAGCTCGCCGGGCGATCCGACGTTGAAGGTGATCGAGCGGAGGCCCAGCGACTGCTGGCCATGGCGGATCAGATGAGTGCCCTGCGATTCACGCAGGATGAGGGTGACGGATGCGGGAGATGGTTCGCCGAGCACCGCAACCGCGTCCTCGCGAGCGATCACAAGGAAGGGACCGAGCTCCCCGTAGAAGGCGACCGACCGATCGAGGTCGGCGACGGCGACCAGTGAGGAGCGAATGGCCCACGGCGGTGTGACAGGGTCAGTAGGCATGGTGCAACCTCCGTGGGTCCTCGCCGCCCGCTGTTCTCGGGGTGGCGACGCGGGTCCGAATCCCTTGGGGCAGCAAAGCACGCCGGACCCACTTTGGGCGAGCCGCTCCTCGATGCTCCTGATCGGGACATGCTCAGGATAGCGATTCGTCGAGCTCTCCGAGCGAACGAATCAACTCCATGTTGGCGCTGTAGTCGACTGGGCAAGCGATAAGCGACACGGTGTCGTCGGCGAGGGCTTCTTGCAGGGTTGGCAGGAGCTCATCGGGGGCAGTGATCTGGTAGCCCACGGCCCCGAAGCTGTTGGCGTAGGCGACGAAGTCAGGGTTGCCGAAGGTCGTGTCGACCTCGTGGCCGAGTTCGAGATCCATCTTCCAGCTGATGAGGCCGTAAGCATTGTCGACCCAGATGAGAACGACCATCGCGATTCCCTCTCGGAGAGCGGTCTCGATCTCTTGGGAGTTCATCAAGAAGCCACCGTCGCCGGTGGCGACGAGCACCCGGGCGTCCGGTTGGGCGATCTTGGCGCCAATGGCGCCCGGAAGGCTCCACGCCATCGTGGACAGGCCATTTGAGATCAGGCAAGTGTTGGGCGAATAGGTCGGGTAGAGCCGGGCCATCCACATCTTGAGTGCACCAGTGTCGACGAGCACAATGTCGTCGCGACGCATTGCCGCCCTGGTGTCGGCAACGATGCGAGCTGGAGCTAGGGGAAAACGATCGTCCGTCCTGCCCTGTGCCAACTCCTTTGCCAAGAGGCCCCGGATCTTCAAGTTCGCCGTCGGGTTCTCGAAGTGACAGTCAAGCGCCGCAGCGAGTGCATCGAGGCTGCGACTGATGTCTGCCTGCAGTCCGACGGCCACGTTGTAATGGAGGTCGACTTCGGCCGGGAAGCGATGGATGTGGATAATCTCCTTGTCGCCCCGAGGGTTGATGCGCACCGGGTCGAACTCCTGGAGCTCATAGCCGACGGTGACGATTACGTCGGCCTCGTCGAACCCGAAATTGACATAATCGTGACGCATGAACCCGATCGCGCCGAGCGCCTGCGGATGGTCGTCGGGGAACACTCCCTTGCCGTGGAACGTCGTGGCCACCGAGACCCCGAGCCTCTCCGCGAACCGGATGAGCGCGGGGCAGGCGTCAGCGCGCGCCGCGCCATGACCGGCGAGGACGATTGGATTGGACGCCGCCTTCAGGATGGCGGCGGCGCGGGCGACCTGGCTCGGCGACGGCTCATCGGGACGAGGGACATTGACCTCGAGTGGACTCGCCGCCTCCGGTGCCACGGCGCTCTCGATGTCTTCGGGCACCGCGAGATAGACGGAACCCGGTCGCTCCGTTTGTGCCAGCTTGAAGGCCTTCCGAACCATCTCTGGAGGGGCTTCTCGAGTGGCGACAAGGGCCGACCATTTCGTGACGGGCGCGAACATCGACACGAGGTCAACACCTTGGTGCGACTCCTTGAAACTTCGGTTCATGCCCACCTGGGCCGAAAGGGCGACCAGCGGGGTCGAATTGGTCGTTGCGTCGGCGACGCCGAGCAGGAGGTTGATGGCTCCCGGGCCTAGGGTGGCCGAACAGACGCCGGCCTTGCCGCTAAGACGTCCATAGATCTCGGCCATAAACGACGCTCCTTGCTCGTGCCGTACGAGGACGAAGCGGATCGGCGATCGGGCGAGCGCATCGACGAGGTGGATATTCTCCTCACCCGGGATCCCAAAGACGTGCGTTACACCCTCGCGTTCGAGGCATTCAACGATCAGGTCGGCGACGAGGCGTTGGGAGCCAGGCATCCGATCGCCGCTCGCCCTCTCAGGGCATGAAGGAGTTGAGGAACGTATTACTGAACACCCTGTAGGGATCGTACGAATCGAGGGTGGCCAGCGCGGTGGCCCAGCTGTCTCCAGGATCCTGTCCGGCGCTGATGGCGTTCGGGATGGTGCTGGTCAGCATGGTGGGATCGGACCATGCGGCAGTGTCGGTGTACGCCCAGCCCTTCGACCATTCCGGCCGGACCGAGGCATAGGAGCTGGTGTAATGCGAGAACATCCATTGTTCGACGTCCCGATAGAACTGGTCTGAGAAAGGTGTCCCCGGCATAGTGAGAATGTCGAACCAGACGGCCACGTCCCAATCGGGTTTGTCTGGTCGAGGCCGCAGTGCCGACAGCTGTGGGGACCTGGCCGAAGCGATCTCGACGTCGCCGGTATCGTCCAGCCCGGTCACACGGATCTCTACGGGGCCGTTCATGGGATAGTTGCCGTCCGCCTGATAGGCGGTGACCTGGCCTTGGTAGTAGGTGATGAAGTCATTGATGACCTGCTGGATGCTCGACTGTTTCGTCAGCACCGCGTAACCGTTGGCCGTCACCCTGAGCGTGGTGGGCTTGACGTAGAGCAGCAGGTCCTTTGCCCAGCCCCAGATATCGGCGGTCAGGGTCCCGAGAAGTCCCGCGGTGACGATCTCGAGTTCGGCCTGCCCAAACGTGGGCGTGACGGCCACGTCGCCGTCGAGTATTTCCTTGATGAGTCCGGACAGCGTCTGTGGGATCACATCGGCGAAGACGTAGTTGTAGGGAGCGCTCACTTCTCGAGAGGTCAGTGGTCGCTGAGGGGAGATCGTCCAGACCTTCAGCCACGGCTCGGAGGTGAAGGGGAACCAGATCGTCTCGACTCGGCCCGATTGCTGCACGTAGCTGTCGAAGGTCTGGGAACTCGAGCCGGGAGCCCCGAAAAGAGCGGTGGCCGGAACGTCCGTGAAGCTCTGGCAGCGTAGACGAGTGTTGGAACCTACCTGGAGAGTCACTTCCGTGATGAATGCTCTCCCGAGGTGGGTCAAAAGGGGTTGGATCGCCGGATCCGAACGTTCGAAGCGTTGGAGTACGTACTGACTATGGGCCGAGCTCCAAACCACCGCGGTGAGGGACAAGATGAGGTTGCTCACCGAGCCGTAGGTGTGGCCGGGAAGGAGCGTCTCGCCCTGGGCTGGAATGGCGGTCCCGTGACCGTCGATGGCGAGCACTCCCCCAACCGTGATATCCCCCGGGGCTGGGTGAGCGGTGAGACCGAGTCCGGCATTTTCCAGATCCTGCAGGAGAACATCCATGGTCACTCCGGTCTGCGCAATGACGGTGGACGGTGATCCCGAGGTATCGATGGCCACTGAGGTGAGGTGCTGCGTCGTGTCGGCCAGAACGAGGTTGGCGCCGTTGCTGTCCAGTGGGATGACCAGCGGCGACCAGTTGTGCATCTTGCCCCGTGCTCTGATCTCGTAGCCCACCCGATAGGCCCAGTTGGCCAGGCTCAGGATGTCGGACTCCGATTTGGGGGCGCAGGTCCAGGCATTCTCCAGCACGATCTCGCCGGACCAGTTCTGAAAGGCCTGCTGGTAGAGCGGAATGCTCGACGGAAAGTTCGGGGGAGTGGGCAGCGTGTTTTGCGCACTCGCAGCGGGGACTTGGAATATGGGCGTCCACTCGACCGCGCCGAACGCAGCGACACCCGCGGATGCAGCGAGGAACTGGCGTCGAGAGAGCCCCCTGCGGCCCGACGGGCCTGATGTTCGATCCGAGTGGCTGTGACGGTGACTCTGTGCCATCGAAGCTCCAGTCAGCATCAGCGCACTTGCGCTGCGACCTGTTGCAAGCCCGCGTACCCAGCGGCACTGCAAATAAACACTCCCGTGTCAGCTGGGTAGGCGGGCGCACCACTCTGCTGACGACGCCGGTCGACACGGGCCGAAACGCTGTTGAGGGTGGAATATGGCGTTCCCCCAGCCTGTGTCGGGCCGCGGGTGTGACGGGTGTGCCCGGCTGATCACGTTCGGCGCCAATCGTTCAAGAATCTCTGCGGGAAGATGAGCCTGTCGTCGTGCTCTGCGCCATGGTGATCGCGCTCTGCGGCCTTCTCGGCTCCGGTCGCGTATCGTCCTCGAAGAGCAGGCCGAATCTGGAGGTGCAAGCTCCATGTTGGGTGATCACGAGAAGCAAAGCCCGAACGAGGAAGCGACGACCCCCGTGGACGCGGTCCTTGAAGCCGATCTTGCTCGAATCGAGCGCTCGATTGCGGCCTACCTCTTGGATACGACAGAGGCCCGTCGCCAATCGCTCTTGGCAGTCTTGAAAGAGCTCGACGACCAGACCGATCAGAGCGATGCGTACGAGGACTCGATTGTCGGCTCGGCGGCGTGGGGATACGCGTCAAAGGGTGCCGTCCTGGGAGAGACGAGCACCGCTCCTGTTGTCGACGAGGTTCCGGATGCCCTGCTCGAAGCGCAGGTGGCCTTGGTCAAGGCGGCCAAGAACGAGGTCCGCGGACCGAGCGCCGACACTCTGGCGGCTCTACGGTCCGCCAGTGCAGCGCTCGACGCGATCAGGAGCTGACGGAAGGTCGGATCGCGAGGGAGCCTTGGCGGGCCGACACGATTAGTGTCGAGATGTCCTTCATTGTGAGTCAGAGGGAGCGTCCATGACCCTGAGGACCCGCCATCCCACCGGAACAGCCAAGCCGGGTGAGCCGAACGACCGGCCCAAGGCTCCGGCGCCCACGCCCCCGCCCCGTTGGCGGATGTGGCTCTTGCCGGTAGGGATCCTCATCACGCTCCTCCTGCTGTCCCTGCCACACTCGTCGAGCACGCCCACGAAGAATTTCAGCTATTCCAAGTTCTTGTCCCAAGTCGACGCGGGCGACGTGCGCACGGCATCGGTCAATCCCGGCGGCGCCATCACCGGCACGCTCAAAGGGGGCGACGACTACACGAGCCAGATTCCGATCGCGATCGACGACACTCAGCTGGCACCGACCCTCAAGGCGCACAACGTGGACGTCACGGGCGTCGGCCAGGGCTCGGCTCTCCTCGGCGACATCTTGGCCTTCCTGCCCCTCCTCTTGTTCGTCGCCTTCTTCATCTGGATCGGGCGACGGAACTCGAGACAGCTGGCCGGAGGCATCATGGGCTTCGGGGGTTCGAGGGCCAAGGTCTACGACGAGGACAAACCCACCACCCGGTTCAGCGACATCGCCGGTTACGAGGGGGCCAAGCGCGAGGTGGCCGAGGTGGTCGACTTCTTGAGCCACCCCGAGCGCTACGCCCGAGCAGGGGCCGTCGGCCCCCGCGGCGTGCTGCTAGTGGGTCCTCCCGGGACCGGCAAGACGTTGATGGCCCGAGCGGTCGCCGGCGAGGCCGGGGTTCCCTTCCTGGCCCTCACCGGCTCGAGCTTCGTAGAGCTCTTTGTCGGTGTCGGCGCATCCCGGGTGCGGGATCTCTTCGCCGATGCGCGCAAGCGAGCGCCCTCGATCATCTTCATCGACGAGATCGACGCCATCGGTCAACGCCGAGGCGGCTCCATCGTCTCCAACGACGAACGGGAACAGACGCTCAATCAGCTGCTGGCCGAGATGGACGGGTTCGACCCAACGACCGGCGTGGTGGTCATCGCCGCCACCAACCGTCCCGAAGTGCTCGATCCGGCTCTCCTGCGACCTGGACGCTTCGATCGGGAGGTCGAAATCCCACTGCCCAACCAAGCCGAGCGGACCGCCATCTTGGCCGTCCACGCCAAGGACAAGCACCTGGGCGGCGACGTGGACTTCGGCGCGGTGGCCCGAGCAACCCCGGGATTCTCGGGAGCCGACCTCGCCAACTTGATCAACGAGGCGGCGATCGTCGCGGTTCGGGACGGGCGGGACGTGATCTTCGCCCGGGACATCGACGAGGCCAGGGACCGGATCATCCTGGGACGTCGGGATGCCTCCAATGCCTTGCTCCCCGAGGAAAAGCATGCGGTGGCCGTCCACGAGTCCGGCCACGCCCTCGTCGCCTTCTTGTCGGCGCACGCCGACCCGGTGGCGAAGATCACCATCCTCCCGGCCGGACGAGCCCTCGGGGTCACCGAACAGCTGCCGGTCGACGAGCGCCACCTCTACGCCGAGAGCTACCTGCTCGATTCGCTGGCCGTACGTCTCGGGGGTCGGGCCTCGGAGGTCCTCGTCATCGGAGAGGCCTCTACGGGAGCAGGCAACGACCTCGCCGCGGCGACCGACCTGGCCATCAAGATGGTGCGGGAATGGGGACTCTCCCCGCGTCTCGGCCCGATCGGCTACGGGTCGGATCAACCCTCGTACTTGAGCGGGCAGCCCTTCGGCCAGGAACGTCCCTATGCCGAGGGTACCCAAGAGGTCATCGACCAAGAGGTGAGCCGCCTCCTCGGCGAGGCCGAGGAGCGGGCCCGGAACCTACTGAGCGACAACCGGGCCGCCCTCGATGCCGTGGTTGACGCTCTTCTCGAGAAGGAGACGATCTCGGGCGAAGAGCTCGCCGACATCGTGAACCGTGCCGGCGCTGCGGTCGACGGGCGGGCGCCCGGGGTTGCCGTTGCGAGTTCCGCTGAGGCGGCCTCTTGAGGGTGTTCCCCCTACGGCTCGTGGACCCTGCAGACCACGCACGGCTCCGTCCCCGAGCGGGGGAGTGATTGCAGATGGTGGGCTGAGGGCAGGCGGACGACTCCACGGAGACCGATCCGTCGAGCACGCCCCGGGCGGACCGGCGAATCGGGAGTGATCTGCGAATCACCGAGCGAGGTGGAGGGAGAGGCAGTGACCGATCGTGACACGGAGGCGGCGGACCGGTTGGCCATTCGAGATCTGGCGTACCGCTACGCGGCCGGCGTGGATCGACGGGACCAAAGCCTGTTCCTGAGTGCCTTCCACCCTGACGCCACCCTCACGATTGTGCGGGATAGTCCCGATGGGGTCGAGACGGTCCTCGTGCGCCGCGGGCTACGACGAACTGGGCACGATTCCCCGACGCATCGCCCGTTACGACAAGACGTTCCATTTCGTCGGGAACCATCACTGTGTCCTCGATGGCGACAAGGCGACCGGCGAGGTGTACTGCACGGCGCACCATCTCAATTTCGGGACCACGAGGGGGAACGGACCACCTGATGTTGATTAGGTATCAGGACACCTACCGACGCGGTGCGGACGGGCAATGGTTGATTACCGCTCGTCGTCTGGTCGTGGACTGGACCGAAGAGCATGCCACCCCGCCAGCGACCACGGACTAAGAGGACGCCGCCATGGGGGACACGCTGCAGGACAGCCGAGCACTGGTGATCGGCGGAGGGAGCGGCATCGGCTACGGGGCCGCTCGATTGTTGGCCCGCGACGGTGCCTCGGTGACCATTGCGGGCCGTACCGAACAGAAGTTGGTGGACGCCTGCGCCACCCTGGCCTCAGAAGGCCTCGAGATCCGGCACGTCGTGTGTGACGTGATGCGCGCCAGCGACGTCCGAGCAGCCGTCGAAGCGGCGTCGGACGACGACAAGTTGCAGATCGCGGTAGTCGTGCCTGGTGGAGGCTCTTATAGCCCTGTCTTGCTCTATGGCGACGATCAATTTGGTGCCGAAGTCGACACCAACGTTCGCCCGGTGTTCCTCACCCTGAAGTATGCGGCGCCGGCGATGGTGCGGGCGGGCGGCGGATCGTTCGTGGCGGTGTCGTCGACTGCGGCCGTCTTCTCTTCCCGATTCCTCGCCTCGTATGCCGCCGGCAAGGCGGCTGTCGACCAGTTGGTGCGTGTCGCAGCCGATGAATTGGGGGAGGCGAACATCCGGGTGAACTCCGTACGGCCGGGCCTGACCCGGACCCCGACGACGGCCGGGCTCTTCTCCAAAGATGACACAGTCGCGGCGTTCCTCTCCCTCCAGGCCCTCCACCGGTCCGGTGAGGTCGACGACGTCGCTCATGCCATCCGCTACCTGGCCGGCCCCGAGTCCTCGTGGGTCACGGGTCAACTGCTCACAGTCGACGGGGGCAACACGCTGCGGGCTTTCCCTGACGCACGGAGGTTCTTCGACCTGCCCGACTGGCAGGCCCTGGCGCGCGGCGTGACTCCGCAATCGTGAGTCTCGTGCGTCGCGCTGACGACGGCGTGGTGTTGCAGCAAGGTCCGCCACCCAGAGACCGGAGGATGCTGTCATGAGCCAAGCACCCCAACTCTCGACAGGGTTGAAGACGTTCAGCACGGCCTCGAGTGAGGACTGGTCGTCGTTGGTGGACGGCGCCCGAGCGGCCGATGCGGCCGGTGTGGACCGTCTGGTCATGTCCGACCACGTTGTCTTCGGGGAGAACCTGGAGGCGTACCAGGACCCGGCCAAAGGCGGCGCACGAGGTGGCAAGCAGCCGACCGGTCCAGATGGGGCTTGGCTCGATCCCATCACGACGATCGCCCATCTGACCGCGGTGACCACGCGTGTGCGCTTCGCCAGCAACATCCTGTTGGCCGCGCTGCGGCGACCGGTCGTGCTCGCCAAGATGGCTGCGACCATCGACGTGTTGTCCGGTGGCCGCCTCGACCTGGGTGTCGGCGTCGGCTGGCAACGCGAGGAGTACGAGGCGGCAGGACTCTCCTACGAAGGACGTGGGCGCCTGCTCGACCACACCATCGAGGTGTGCCAGGCGCTCTGGCGGAACGAGCGCGTGAACTATGAGAGCGATGAACTTTCGTTTGCGGGTATTCACCAGATGCCCAAACCAGCCCAGTCCGGAGGGGTGCCCATCTGGACGAGTGGGACCGTGAATCCTCGCTCCATGGATCGGCTTGCCGCCTACGGATCGGGCTGGATCCCTTGGGGTGACGATGCTGCGGACGTCGAGGGTGGCATCGAGCGCATGCGACGCGCCGTGTCTGACCGAGGGCGTGACCCGTCCGAACTCGGTGTGGTCGGGAATCTGCGCACCGTGAAGGACGTCGACGGGAACCCGGACCTCATCCGGACAATGGAGCAGGTGCCACGGCTCCACGCCGCTGGAGTGACCGACTTCCGGATCGTCACGCAACCACCGGTGGGGCTCGAGGCGGCACGCGACTACATGGGATCGATTGTCGCCGCGTTTCGCGCCGCATCGGCCTGACCCGCAAGAGGTCTGTTTCGGTCAACCTTCGCGCTGCAGCACCACCCCCGCGTCGGGCTCGAGCACCCGGAAGCTGAAGCTCTCCTCGACGTAGAGGCGGACCACCTCTGCGTCATGGTTGCTGTAGCCAATGGAGAGGTCCTGACCGCAGTCGATGACGAAGTCGCCACCCCGAAGGCTGAGCACGACGCCGCCCTCGACGCCGGGGGTCCAGACCAGAGGGCCCCCAAGGATCTGGCGCAGGTGGTCGAGGAGCAGGTATCCGCCGTGCTCGGCCGTCTCGACGATGCCGGTGTAGATGTCGGGGTCGATGGCGAGTCCATAGGGTCCGCCCACGCCCGTGCGCCGCAGCACGTCGGTCGCCCGGGCGACCACCTTGGGGTATTGCTCCATGTCCTCTTCGATGGGAATGGGCGGGTGCGACGTCCGCTCGGCGATGCCAAGTATCCCGGCCGCGGCGTAGCCGTGGAAAACGGTGGCGTTCTCGGCCACCGCAATTTGCCGGACCGCATCGTCGAGCTCGGGCAGCTCGATATCGCCCGCGCCACGGTCGGCGTCGTCGAGCTCTTCGCGGGACACGGCGAAGCCGGCACGCAGCTCAACGAGGGGCAAGACGCGCCGTTGGGCCGCCGCCACACCCTCGGTCGGGCCGGGTACATCGTCGACCCGGCCCAAGTCGGTGGCCGAGTAGTCCCAACCGTGCGGACCCGCCAAGTCGACCAATTTGCGGGCGGCCAGGTGGGTGACAAGGCGGCCTTTGGCTTCCGACTCGATCTGCGCCCACGCAGCCTCAGAGACCGGGGCGAGCTCGCGGTAGAGGTGGTCCATCAGTCGTTTCCTTTCAGGCTGCCGATGCTGAGCGAGCCGACGGGGCTGATCCCTGCGGCCTGTCCACCCGCCTCGGCCTCGACCTCGACCTCGGTCACGGGCTCGGTGGTGAACAAGTAGGTCCGCAGATGGCGGTCGAGCACCGGGTCTCGTCGGCGTAACCATTCGAGGGTCATGGACGCGTGCTCCTTCTCTTCGTCGCGGTTGTGGGCGAGGACGTCGGCCAGGCTCGAGTCTTTCGTGGCCTTCACCCTCTGGTTGTACCAGTCAATCGCCTCGAGCTCTTCGATGAGCGACGTGAACGCCCGATGGTGGTCGATCGTCTCTTCGCCGAGAAGCTCAGCGGGCTCGTGCAGCCCCTCGCTCGCCATGGTCGCGAACCTCCTCCTGCTTCCAGGGGCCATGATCATGGCCCGACAGGTGACGACTGTTCAAGGGTGCCGCCGATTCTTGCCGATCGCGACGGCAGCGACGGGCCAGAGTCGTCGCCCGGTGGGCGGGATGTTCGGTCGGCGGGTCCACGGCTTGTCGGCGAAGGAGAAGAGGCGCAATATGGCAGCGATCCCATCCTTCGAACCTGAGGAGTGACCATGCCTGCAGTGACCGTTGCTGACTGGACGAGTTTGCCGCGGCTGTCCGCGCCCGTCGCATCTTCGCCGGAACGGCGCGTCGCCTCGGTGACCACAGCCCCGAGCGGATACGAAGGCGAAGGATTCCCTGTTCGTCGTGCGTTCGCCGGCCGGACGTTCGCCGAGCTGGACCCGTTCGTACACATGGACCAGATGGGGGAAGTCGAATATGCACCGGGCGAGCCGAAGGGGACGCCGTGGCACCCGCACCGTGGTTTTGAGACGGTCACCTACATGATCGACGGGACCTTCGCGCACCAGGACTCCAACGGTGGCGGCGGACTCATCACCGACGGCGCCACACAGTGGATGACGGCGGGCAGTGGCATCCTTCACATCGAGACGCCACCGGAGGAACTCGTGGTCTCCGGCGGCCTCTTCCACGGCATCCAGCTCTGGGTCAACCTGCCGGCGAGCGAGAAATGGATCCCTCCCGCCTACCAGTCGCTCGAAGCGGACGGCGTCACGTTGCTGGTCTCTGACGACGGCGGAGCCCTGGTGCGTCTCATCGCCGGCGAGCTCGACGGCATGGCCGGCCCCGGGTCGACGCACACGCCGATCTCGTTGATGCACGCGTCGGTCAGCCCGGGCGCCGCGCTCCAGTTGCCCTGGAACCCGAGCTTCAACGCTTTGGCGTACGTTCTTGCCGGCTTCGGTGAATTCGCCTCGGAGCGCCGTCCGGCCCAGATGGGACAGCTCGTCCTCTTCGGGCCGGGCGAGTGGCTGACCCTCCGGGCGGCCGACGTACAGGACTCCCGCGCCCACCACTTGGAGGTGCTGCTCCTCGGCGGCGAGCCGATCGGAGAGCACGTCGAGCACTATGGGCCTTTCGTGATGAACACCAGGGCCGAGATCGGGCAGGCAGTCGAGGACTTCCAGGCCGGTCGACTCGGTCAGATCCCTCCCGGTGCGCTGATGCCCCACGTCCCCGACCCAGCTCCGGTCCGTACCGAGCGAACCGGGATCTGAGCGCGGGACGAGGACCCGTGAGGGCTCTCCTCCCACGACCCGCTGGCGACGTGGACCTGGTCCGCGCTTATGCCATCCCCACCGGGATCGGCAAGGACCGGCCCTTCGTGCGGTGCAACATGATCTCCACTCTGGACGGCGCGATCACCCTCAACGGGCGCTCCGGGATGCTGGGGGGACCGGCCGATCGCCAGGTCTTTCAGGCGCTGCGCTCTCACGCCGACGTGATCTTGGTCGGAGCGGGCACGGTGCGTGCCGAGGCGTATGGCCCAGCCCGTCTCGACGACGACGCACGGAAGCGGCGCGAGAGCCAAGGTCGACCGCCCCTGCCCCCGATTGCCGTGGTCACCCGATCGGGCAACCTCGACTGGTCCTCACCCTTCTTCACCGAGGCCGAGGAACGTCCCATCGTCTTCATCGCGAGCGACGCCGATCCGGGAGAGAGGCGGAGCGGCGAGCAAGTCGCCGACGTCGTCGTGGCCGGCGCTACCAGTGTGGAACCAGGCCGAATCTTCGACCATTTCCGGGGCGCCGGTTACCACTCGGTGTTGCTCGAGGGCGGACCCGGGTTGAACGCTGACGTGGTCCACGCGGGGCTGCTCGACGAGCTCTGCCTCACGCTCTCCCCCTGCGTCGTGGCGGGCAATGGTCCGAGAGTGCTGGCCGGGGCAGAGCTGGCGAGCCCGCTGCACTTTGACATCGTGCATCTCCTCGAGGACGAAGGCTTCCTCTTTTGCCGACTCGCCGTCCGATCGGATCGCTCGGCCTGAACCGCCTCCCGGCGATCGACGGTTGCTCGACGGCTCGTCGTCATGCGAATCGCCGGGCCACCTCCTCGGCACGGGCACGGTAGGCACCACCGAACAGCACGGCATGGACAAGAAGAGGGTAGAGCTGGAACAGTTCGATTCTTTCCTTCCAGCCGGAGCTCAGCGGGCGCGACTCCATGTACGCCGCGAGCGCGGGCTCGGGCACCGGCCCAAAGAGGGCGAGCATGGCGAGGTCCTCCTCGGGGTGACCACCGTGGACCGACGGGTCGATCAGCCACGATCTCCCATCGACCCCGAAGAGCACGTTGCCCCACCAGAGGTCGCCGTGCAGGAGGGCGGGTCCGCCGGGTGGGAGCAGCTCGTCGAGCTTGGCCACGACGGGGCGCACGACATCCTCGAGCCCGCACCGTGTCGACAGCAGGTTGAGGCGGGCACCGTAGAACCCGGCGCCGTCGGGCCACCGTGCCGGATCCACGCGGCAGTGGCCGATCCACGAGGAGCCCCCACCCCAGTGCGAGAGGGGGGCGCTGTGCAGCCGCGCCAGCGCTCCCCCCAGGAAGACCTCGTGAGCCGGGGTGCGTGCCGTCTGATCGATCGCCGTCGTGACGAGGAGATCGTCCTCGGCCACCAAGACGTCGGGTACGGGGGGAGCACCCTGCACGTCACGCAGCTGTCGTAGCCCGTCGCACTCGTCGAGAGCGCCCGGACCGACCTTGACGACCAGCCTGCGCCCGGCTGCCTCCACGATCCAGGCGTTGGCTCCGAGCGGTCGCGCCGGCCCGGTCGGGCCGATGGCCTGGGCGAGGCGTGTCAAATACGGTGCCGCCGAGGCCATCGAGCAATGATGGCTCAATGACCGCATCCCGAGCCGCCGGCCTCGTGCTCACGCCGGGTGCCAGCGCCGGGCGAGATCACTCCGGTCTGGTGGCCATCGACCTTGCGGTGACGGCGGTCGGGATCAGCGTGGAGCGGGTCGAATTCCCCGGGCGGACCGAGGGGAGGCGTCGCCCCGACCCTGAAGGGGTGTGCATCCAAACGATCCGCCACGCGACGGCGGCGCTCGCCCAGCGACTGTCGGTTGCGACCAGCCGGGTTGCGATTGGCGGCCGCTCCTTCGGCGGGCGGATGTGTTCCATGGCCGCGGCCGAGGGCCTCGACGTGGCGGCCCTCGTCCTCGTCAGCTACCCCTTGCATCCCCCGGGGCGCCCCGAGCGCCTTCGGACCGCCCATTTCCCCGACCTCCATCTGCCGTGCCTCTTCGTGTCTGGTCGGCGCGACGCCTTCGCAGCGCCCCACGAGCTCGAACGAGAGACGGCAGCCATCTCGGGAGCGGTCACGCGGGTGTTCGTCGATGGGGATCACTCCCTGCGCAAGAGTGAACCAGAGGTTGGCGAGGTCGTTGCAGGCTGGCTCGCCGACCTCGCCTGAGTGCCGCCCTGGTGCACAGACAGGCAAACGTCGAAGGTCATCAGAGACCCACCGGGTAGTGTGTGTCTACGGGAGAGCCCGTGAGCCAAGATACCGATCCCGACGAAGGCGACGACTCCAGCCCAACCGAGCGGGACCACGTCGACGAACAGGAGGACGAGTCCTTTCCGGCCTCCGATCCACCTTCGGACTGGTCCGGCTGAGAGCGCTCACAGCGGTTTGCCGCCTCTGTGCCGGCGTCACCTTCGTGGCTGGCGCTCAGGCCCGGGCAGCGATTTCCTCGAGCAGGTCCGCAGTCTCCTCCGGCGCCGTGAGCATCATGTCATGGCCGCGACGCAGCTCGTGTGTCTCCCAACCGGCGGCGACCGCGTCGTCGTAGAACCGTCGGAGGCTGGCCAGCGGTGGGTCCGTGTGATTGACATAGACCTTGCGCAGGCTTTGGAGTGGTCCGGGGTCGAAGTCGGTCGGTTCCCTTTGGCACCGAAACGGAAAGTCGGTGAGTCGGGGTTCCACCCAGGCGCGCAGCGCCGGCTCGCTGATGCCCCATTGCTCAAGGAAAGCGGTCGCCCGCGGTAGGTACCAGCCGTCACCGTCTTCTCGCACGCTGCGCCGGTAGCGCTCTGCGACCGCGGGCGGTTCGACGTCGAGGAGGCTCACGCCGGGGGTCGTTACGAACGCGCCGAGATACACGACCGTCGAGAGTCGAGGCCCGGCGCGTTCGGCGAGCGGTCCCGCCAGGACCCCGGCGTAGCTGTGGAGCACGAGCTGGACCTCGGCCAGATCCTCGAACCACAGGAGTTCGTCGAGATCTCTGACGTGCGTGGCGATCCCGACGTCAGGCGTCATGCCTGAGCGACGGTCGCCCTGCCCCGTGAGGGTCGGACACAGGACGTTATGCCCGTGTTGCGCAAGCCTGCGGTGCACATCACGCCAGCACCAGCCACCGTGCATGGCCCCGTGGACGAGTACGAACGTCGCCACCATGACTCCTCTCGTGCCTGAGTGATGACCGGTCCCCTCGGCGGCGGCAGCAGGGCCCAAATGCCTGGTCACGAATATGTTCCGGCCAGAAAATCAGGCCCGAGCTCATGGATCCGCCCCCCGGTCGATTCCGAAAATCCGCTCAATGTCGGACTCGATTCTGTCGTGTTAAGGGTGTGGCCGTTGCAGTCGTTGATCACCACGGGGCCGACCCACTCCGTCCGCCCACGCCACCGCTCCCCGCTGGTGACGCCCCGCAGGCCCGGCCAGTAGACGGGGTCTCCCGCCGAGTCCGTTGGATCTTCGCCGTCGCCGCCGTCTTGGTGGTCGCCCTGGTCGTGTCGCTCGTCGTCCGACCCATCGGCGCCTACTTCACTCCGGTCGACGGGTGGGGGGTCGATGCTCTCGAGCTTTCGATGGGCGCCTTGTGCATCGCCCGCTACTTCGAAGGTTCATGGCGATCGAGCAATCCGGTGGCCCGTCTGTTCCCCCTCATCTTGGGGATGGCCTGCATCACGTGGGGACTCGGCGACGTGGCGATAACCGTCGAATCTCTGGGCGGAGCGTCACCGTCGGTCCCCTCGGCCGCCGACGCGTTCTACGTGTGCTTCTTCCTCTTTTGCTTCGCGAGCTTCGCGTTGCTCATCCGCCGTGGCAACAGGAGCTCACTGCTCGCAACCTCGTTGGACGGGCTCATCGCCTGTCTCGGGGTTGCCGCCGTGTCGGCCGCCTTCGTCGTTGCCGCCGTGATCAAGGTCACGGGCGGGGGCACGTTGGCGGCCGTGACGCTCCTGAACTATCCCCTGGGAGACATCCTGCTGCTCGCCCTCGCCATCGGTGCCGCCACCGTGCTGCCCCGTGGCTTCCGGCCCTTCTTCGTCCTCGCAGGGGTCGCCCTGGCGACGAATGCGATCGGTGACGGTTTCAACCTGCTCTCGCCCACGAGCCGGTTCGGGTACGTCGCCAACGGCGCGGCGTGGCCGATCGCACTGACGCTGCTGGCCATCGCGGTCTGGATCCTGCCGGCCCAGATCGAACACCCCGGGACCGACAGGATCGCCGGGTACAAGCTGCCGGCGTTCGGCGCCGCCATCGGCGTGGTGATCCTGGTCATCGCCAGCATCGGGCACGTGGGGAAGCCCGCCATTGCCATGGCGACGCTCACACTTGTCGTGGCCGGAGTGCGGCTGGGCCTGAGCGTCCGCGAGGCGCACACGGTGAAGACGGCCCGCTTCCGGTCGCTCATCGACAAGACCTGGGACCTCATCGCTGTGATCGAAGCGGACCTGCGCATCGCGTACATCACCCCTTCCTCCGAGCGCGTGCTCGGTTACCCGCCCGGCGACCTGCAGGACAGGCCCTTCATCGAGATCGTGCATCCTGACGACGCGCCCGCGGTTCTCACGCACCTCGCTGGGCTCAGCAGCGAGGACACCGAGGGATCCGGGTCCGTCCTCGAGCTCCGCATGCGCCACGCCAACGGCGAGTACCGGACGATCGACTGGAACGCGGCCGAGCTCCTCGACGATCCCTCCGTCAAGGGATACGTGCTCAACGGCGGGGACGTCACCGGAGCTCGTCAGGCCGCGAAAGACCTGGTCGCGGCGCGCGATGCCGCTCTGGTGGCATCGCGGACGAAGTCGCAATTCGTGTCGACAATGAGCCACGAGATCCGCACCCCGATGAACGGGGTCATCGGGCTCACCGAGCTCCTGCTCCAGACGAACCTCAACGATGAGCAGTCTGAGCTTGCCTCCGGCGTGAAGGTTTCGGCGGAAAGCCTGCTGGTGATCATCAACGACATCTTGGACTTCTCCAAGATCGAGGCGGGGAAGTTGGAAATCGAGGAGTCCGCGGTCGATGTGCCGGGTGTGATCGACGATGTCGGTCGCATCCTCGCCGGCACAGCCCACGGCAAGGGAATCGAGCTCCTGGTCGACGTGCATCCGGACGTGCCCGCGGTACTGCTTGGCGACGGGACCAGGATCCGGCAGGTCCTGCTCAACTTTGGAGCGAACGCCGTGAAGTTCACCTCCCAGGGGGAGGTGGTCGTCCGGGTCAAGGTTCTCCACCAGAACTCCGAACGCGTGGCCCTCCACTTCGACGTCGTCGATACCGGCGTGGGCATCGCCCCCGAGGA
Organism: uncultured Acidimicrobiaceae bacterium; assembly: GCA_963838835.1. GTDB lineage: Bacteria > Actinomycetota > Acidimicrobiia > Acidimicrobiales > RAAP-2 > Bog-473. The sequence continues at coordinate 409,364 of CAWITA010000023.1, read as the reverse complement.
CCAGGAGAGGTTGTTCAGCGCTTTTGCGCAGGCGGACTCCTCGACCACGCGGCGTTACGGCGGCACCGGTCTCGGCTTGACCATCAGCCGGCAGTTGGTGCAGCTCATGGGAGGCCGGCTCGGGCTCACCAGCGTCCCGGGTGAAGGGTCGACGTTCTGGTTCGAGCTGTCGCTTCGCCGAACGGACGATGCGCCGGCGTTGGACGGGGGCGAGGACCCGCGGACCCTCTCAGGCCAACGCGCCCTGGTGGTCGACGACAACGCGACCAACCGGCGCATCCTGCGCCAGCAGCTGCTTTCCTGGGGCGTGGAGGCCGTCGAAGCGGCCGACGGGTTCCAGGCGCTGGAGCTCGCGCTGATGGCGGCTCAGGACGGACGGGCCTTCAACCTCGGCGTCATCGACCTCAACATGCCTGGCATGGACGGCATCGAGCTGGCGCGTGCGTTGAAGACCGATCCGGCGACGGCAAAGACGATGCTGTTCTTGCTGAGCTCGTCTGGCCACCGCCTCGAGGCCGCAGAATCCCATCTCACCGGATTCGCCGCCAGCCTGACGAAGCCGGTGAGGTCGTCGGAGCTCTTCGACTGCTTGATCACGAGCCTCAACTCGGGGTCGGCATCGGAGACGACGGCAACCGCGGCAACCGAGGGCCCTGAGCCCGCGAAGGTCGCCGGAACGATCCTGCTCGTCGAGGACAACAAGGTGAACCAGCTGGTGGGTTCCAAGGTCCTCGAGAAGATGGGCTACGCCTTCAGCATCGCCAACAACGGCGTCGAAGCGGTGAGCGCCTTCCAGTCAGGCGGCTACGACGCCATCCTCATGGATTGCCAGATGCCCGAGATGGACGGCTACGAGGCCACGGCGGCCATCCGCCAGCTGGAGGGCTCCGACGGCCACATCCCGATCATCGCCATGACCGCCGCCGCGATGGAGGGCGACCGTGAGCGTTGCATGGCGGCGGGCATGGACGACTTCATCACCAAGCCCGTGCGGCTGGAGGCGGTCTCCACGGTTCTGGAGCGATGGGTCGCCAACTCCGACCTCGAGCCGAAGGCTGGTGGAGCGCATGTCCTCACACACTGACACCCGGGAGCCTCTCGACCCCTCGCAGATCGAATTGCTCCTGAGCCTCGACGACGGACAGGGGGAGGCGCTGGCCGAGATCGTCAACGAGTACCTCTCCGTGAGCGACGAGTTACGAGCGGAGATCACCCGTCTGGTCAGCGAGGCTGACTGCGACGCCCTCGAGCGCACCGTCCACACGCTGAAGGGGGCCAGCGCCAACGTGGGCGCCACGGCGCTCGTGGACCTCTGCGCGGACTTGGAGAGGCGCGCCCGAGAGGCACAGCTCGGTGACGCCGCGGGGCTCGTGGAACACCTCGAGGCAGAGTTCGAGAGAGTCCGGGACGCGCTCCAGGTCGTGACCGCGAGGGCGTGACGTGCAGATCCTCGTCGCCGACGACGATCCCACCAGCCGCCTCCTTCTCCGGGCCATCGTCACGAAGCTGGGGCACGACTGCCTCGTGGCCGAAGAAGGATCGAGCGCGTGGGATCTCCTGTCGTCCGGAGGGATCGACGTGCTGTTGACCGACTGGATGATGCCCGGGCTCGACGGGCCTGAGCTCTGCCGACGCGTCCGGGACGAGCGGAGCGACAGTTACGTCTACATCGTGCTCACCACCGGGCTCGACCATCCCGAGCACGTGCTCGAGGGTATGGGCTCCGGCGCCGACGACTACCTGATCAAGCCGGTCGACTCCTTTGCGGTGCAAACCCGTCTCGTGGCAGCGGAGCGAGTCACCGGGTTGCACACCGAATTGGCAAAGACCCAGGCCGAGCTCGAGAGAGTCAACCTCGAGCTGCGGGAGCAGTCGCTCACGGACCAATTGACGGGACTCGGCAATCGCCGTCGCATGGAGGAGGACGTCGCCCGCACCCACGCCCGCGCGCTGCGGTCCGGGCGTTCCTACGGCGTCGCGCTGTTCGATATCGACCACTTCAAGTTGTACAACGACCGCTACGGGCACGTTGCGGGAGACGAGACGCTTCGGCGCGTCGCCGCCGGCATCGACTTCGTGGTGCGAGCGGGGGAGTGCGCGTACCGCTACGGCGGCGAGGAATTCCTCTTGCTGATACCGGACTGTGATCCCAGTGACTGCATCTTCGTGTGCGCCGACCGCGTCCGCCGGGCGGTTCTCGACGCCGCCATCCCCCACGGTGCCCGACCTTCGGTACCTCCGATCGTCACGCTGAGCGGTGGCGCGTCGTGCTGGACACCCGGTTCGCCGCTCTCGGCTCTCGAGGTCATCGAACAAGCCGACGAGGCGCTCTTCGAGGCCAAGTCCGCCGGGCGGAACCAGATCCACCTTGCGGCATCCGTCGGGTGTCGGGTCGAGCCATCGGGGGCCGCTGTCGGCTGACGCGTCAGGACGAGCGGCGGGAGCTACGCGACGCGCCGTTCGTCAGGGCAGCGTGGAGCGCCCTGAACCCCGCCGAGGTCTGGTGCACGAAATCCTCGTCGCGCCCGGCGTCACCTTGCTCGAGCCAGACGAGCGTCGCCTCGACGAGCCACCCGAAGAGCACCTGAGAGCGCCAGGCGTCGAGCTGTTCGTCGCCCGAGTCCAGCGCGCTCAATCGGCGCACGACTGCGGCCGACACCGACCGGAGCTCGGCGGCGTATGCGGCGAACTGCGGCTCACGGGCGGCATGGCGCCACAGGAGTGTGAACGCGGAAGGGTCATCTCGTGCCACCGTGAGGAGGGTGCGGGGACCGAGACCGCTCCGGCTTGGCAACGCCAGTTCGCTCCGGAGCTCTTGACCGAGGTGGTCGAAGACCTGTTCGAGGATCTCGCGGTAGAGCTCTTCCTTGGAGCCGAAGTGTCGGTACACGATGAGCTTCGTGACGCCACACGCGGCCGCAACGTCCTCCATGGAGGTGTCGGCGAATCCCGTCGTTGCAAATGCCCGTGCCGCGCCCTGGAGGATTGCGGCGCGGCGTTCGGCTCGGGGCAGTAGCTTGCTCTCGATTTGTATACGGGACAGTATATACCCATGAGTCAACAGTTTGATGGGAGGGACCGGACATGAGCACGGCGCAGGTGCAGTTCAGCGAAGAGGAGCTCCTGGCCGACCTCCCGGTCACCGAACCGCTGATCGCCCGAGGCGTCCGTTGCCACGGTGGGTTCGACGAAGGCGGTCACTACGTCTCACCCCGGACGAGGTTCCGCCGGCCGGCCATCGAAGCCTGGTCCGAGCAGAACTGCCGGACCTTCTCCACCGAGTTGATCGACGTCCCGATCGAGTGGTGGGAGCGATCGTTCCCCAGTGTCGAACAGGCGCGTTTCCTGATCCGGGCCGGGGTGCCCGAGCCACTCATGGCAACCCTGACCCGCATCGGCACCGTCGAGGGGTACGGGGCCAACATCCGCCTCTTGAAGCCGAAGGATCTCCAGCAACACTTCGTCGAGAGCATCAGCGGGACGGCGATCGACCACCTCGGGAGGGGGCTGTTCGAGGCGCACGGCCGCGACGAAGCCGGCTGGGAGGAGGAAGCGGGGCACAAGGACATGTGGTTCGCCGCTCGCGACATCGCATTCGACCGCTCGTGTGACGAGCTCGACATCGAGGCCATGCTCGCCCGGATGGGATTCGGGCTCGGTCGCCCCGGCGCCGAGGCCCCCCGTCTCCTGCCGGCCGACCTCCCCCACGAACTCGAGCTGATGGTGTCGTTGATGATCCGGGTTCTCTTCATTGAGATCTCGGCCTTCCACACGTTCGCCTGGGCCGAGGCGTGGATGTCCGACACCGAGCTGGTGGCGGGCGACGGGGAGGCCGCCCGGCTCGTCTCCCACATCCGCGCCGACGAGACACCGCACGTCGACTACCTGCGAACGACCCTCTCCGAGATGCGCGACCGCACCTGGATCGGCGGGGACGGGCACCGGTATGCCGGCTCGGAGATGATCGGCCGGCTCTGGGATCCGCTGCTCGCCCACAGTCTCGGCCCGGTGCGAGACGAGGGCCGGCGAGCGACCTTGGGTGAGGTCGAGTTCTGGTGCGAGCGCCGGAGCAACGGGGCGGACGTCCTGGCCGAATTCCACGCCGTCGGTGCGACATGAAGTTCGGGATCTTCTACGAGCACCAGTTGCCGCGTCCGTGGGCCGAGGACGGCGAGTACCACCTGATGCAAAACGCCTTGGAGCAAGTCGAGCTCGCCGACTGGTTGGGCTTCGACGTTGTCTGGGAGGTTGAGCACCACTTCCTCGAGGAGTACAGCCACTCGTCTGCCCCCGAGGTGTTCCTCGGGGCGTGCAGCCAACGGACCAGGGACATCCGACTGGGCCACGGCATCATCCAGACCGCGCCCGGCTACAACCATCCCGCCCGCACGGCCGAGCGCGTCGCCACGCTCGATCTTGTCTCGGGTGGCCGGGTCGAGTTCGGCTCGGGAGAGTCCGGCTCGGAAGCGGAGCTGGGCGGGTTCCTGGTCGATCCGGCGACCAAGCGTGACGCCTGGCTCGAAGGGCTGCAGGTCTCGCTCCGGTGCATGACCGAGACTCCGTTCACCGGTGTCGACGGTCGTTTCGTTCAGATGCCACCGCGCAACGTCGTCCCAAAGCCGATGCAGCGGCCTCACCCTCCGCTGTGGGTGGCCTGCTCCCGGCGCGACACGATCCTGTTGGCCGCCGAGAAGGGCATGGGGGCCCTTACCTTCGCCTTCATCGACCCCGAGGAGGCGAACAAGTGGGTGTCGGACTACGAGCAGACCCTGGCCGACCGTTGTGTCCCCGTCGGGCTGGCCGTCAATCCGAACATTGCGTGCGTGACGCAGATGATGTGCCACTCCGACGAGAAGGTTGCGCTTGACCGCGGGCTCGAGGGTGGGAACTTCTTCGGCTACTCCCTCGGGCACTATTACGTGTTCGGAGAGCACCGCCCCGGGACGACCGACGTCTGGACGGAGTACCTCCAGCGGCGCGGCGATCAGGGCTACTCGCCGGAGATCGCGACGGCCCTGCGCCAGGAACGGCTGGGGGCCAAGCTGGCGGCCGGTGATCGCACCGGGCTGCGCGGAGCAACCGGGACTCCGGCGCAGGTACGCGAGTATCTCGAGCGGTTCGAGCAGGCGGGCGTCGACCAGGTGATCTTCGTCCTGCAGGCCGGCAACAACCGCCACGAGCACATCTGCGAGTCACTCGAACTCTTCGGTCGAGAAGTGCTGCCGGCCTTCAAGGAGCGCGACGAAGCGCAGGTCCGGGCAAAGTCCGCACGGCTCGCGCCAGTACTCGACGCCGCCATGGAGCGGCGGGCGCACGAACCGGCCCCACCTCCGCTCCCTCCGGACTACTCGTTTCCGGCCATGCCCCGGCGCTGGGCGGACGAGACCGGCAGCGAGGAGATGCGGCTCTGGCTCGACAATTTCGCCGAGGCGCGGGCCAAGGGCATCCGGGACGAGGAACTCGGGATCCTCGGCGGCTGATCGCCAGGCCTCATTCCTCCGTTTGATGCCGGGGCCGCGCCCGCGCTGGGCCGCTCGTGCACGGGTTTCGCGTGATACCCTATGGGGGTATGCCAGATACCCCATGGGGGTATTAAGGAAGAGGGAGGATCATGCGACCCGGCTACATCGACAACAAAGACGCCGTGCAGAAGCGCCTGCGCAGGGTAGAAGGCCAGGTCAGAGGCTTGCAACGCATGGTGGACGAGGACCGGTACTGCATCGAGATCCTGGAGCAGGTCTCCGCCGCGACCAAGGCCCTCCAAGCAGTGGCGCTCGAACTGCTCGACGATCACCTGGCCCACTGCGTGTCTGACGCGGCGCGCAAGGGGGGCGGCGAGGCAACCGAGAAGCTCAACGAGGTCTCCGCCGCGATCGGGCGTCTGGTGCGCTCCTGATCCCCGTGCTGACCACCACGACCTTGGTGCTAGAGATCGGGCGGTCGCTCCGCGAGGGCTTCTTCATGTTCTGGGTGACGCTCTGGCCCCTCGTACTCGGGTTCGGGCTCTCCGGGGCGGTCCAGTCCTTCGTGAGCCGGGACGCCATGCAACGACGGCTTGGCAATCACCGGGTGCCGGCTGTCGTCCGCGCGACGGGCTACGGCACGGTCTCGTCCTCGTGCTCGTACGCCGCCTCGGCCATGGCCAAGTCGCTCTTCGTGAAGGGCGCGGACTACATCGCCGCCATGGTCTTCATGTTCGCGTCGACCAACCTCGTCATCGAGCTCGGCATCGTGCTCATCGTGCTCATGGGCTGGCAATTCGCCGTGAGCGAGTTCATCGGTGGCATCGTCATGATCGTCCTCCTGACCACCGTCGGTGCGCTGTGGCTGCGTGGCCGTATCGTGGTCCAAGCGAGGGAGCGCCTTCAGGCGGCGGTCGACACGCCCGCGAGTCGAGCGCCCACAACCGCAGAGGTCGAGAGCCGCCCCTTGTCGACTCGGCTGCGATCGAGTGCGGGTTGGGCCGAGAGCGCGACCTACACCATGTCCGACCTGACGATGGTGCGGCGTGAACTGATCATCGGCTACACCGTGGCCGGCTTCCTGGCCGTCGTGGTGCCGACATGGGTGTGGCAGGCGGTCTTCGTCACGGGACACGGCTTCTGGACGAGCCTCGAGAACGCCGTCGTCGGTCCGCTCATTGCCATCATCAGCTTTGTCTGCTCCATCGGAAACGTGCCTCTGGCCGCGTCGCTCTGGAAGGGAGGCATCGCCTTCGGGGGCGTCATCGCGTTCATCTTCGCGGACCTGATCACCTTCCCGCTCCTCTTGATCTACCGCCGCTATTACGGCACGCGCCTCATGCTCCGGATGCTCGTGGTGTTCTGGGCTCTCATGTCGACTGCCGGCCTGATCACCGAAGCGATCTTCCGAGCAGCAGGACTGGTCCCGACGATGCGGCCTGTCTCCGTTGCGCCGCCGCAGTTCTCGTGGAGCTACACCACGTATCTGAATCTCTTCTTCCTCGTGGTGTTCGGTGTTCTGTACTGGATCTATCGCAACCGCGAACGCTTGGGAGCGGGAGACCGGTACGCGCGAGACCCGGTGTGCGGGATGCAGGTCGAGGTCGCTCATGCCCCCGCTTCGCGGGAGCGGGACGGCGCGCGGCAGTACTTCTGCTCCGACCGGTGCGCGGAGCGCTACGAGAGCGACGAGCGTGGCGGCGAGCGCACGAGCGAGTCAGGAGCGCAGCAAGGGTTGATTCCGACCAAGTGAAGCCGGAGTCTGCCCGTTCCACCCGGCACTGGCTTCCTCGTGCCGAGGGCGTGACCGCGGGTTCGTCGACCTCGAGATTGGTCCTCCGATCGCGCTCACCGCGTGTTCGAGCAGCCCGTCCCGGCAGGGTGCCCGCCGGGTCGCTACAGTCCCGTTCCTATGCCGGATTACGACGTCATCGTCATCGGCGCAGGCCACAACGGTCTGACGGCCGCCGCGGTCATGGCGCGTGGCGGCATGAGAGTGCTGTGCTTGGAGAAGAACCACTTCATCGGCGGGATGGCCTCGACGACCGAGCTCATTCGCGGCTACCGCTTCGAGCTGGCCGGCTCCATCCAATTCCCGGTCCCGAACGAGATCTACGAGGATCTCGACCTGGCGTCGTGCCCCATCTACGAGCCGGAGGTCCAGTCGGCGAGCATCAACGACGACGACCGGCCGCCCATCTTCCTCTATTCGGATCCAGAGCGCCTGCTCGAGCACCTCGGTGAGACCCTCGGCATCGAGGCGGTGCTGGGCATGGCCGAGGTGGCCGCTTGGGCCGAAGCACCGGCTCGCGCCATCGGACGCTTCGACGTGCGCAAGCCTCCGAAGTCGCTGGACGAGATGTGGGACAGCGCCACGAACGAGGCGGAGCGCGAGGCGATCCGCACTGCCATGTTCGGCAGCGTCATGGACGTCGTCGATCGCTTTCTGCCCGACAAGGCGAAGCATGCTCCGGTGCGCAGCATGCTCAGCTTCCTCTCTGTCAACTCCACCTTCCGGGGTCCCTACTCACCGGGCAGTGCGTTGTGCCTCGCCTTCGCCTTGGCATCACCGGGAGGCGCGACGATGTCGAAGGTGCGTGGCGGCCTCGGCACCATCGCCGATCACCTGAGCCGCATGTTCGAGAACCACGGGGGCGAGCTGCGCCGACACGTCAAGGCGGCGGCCATCGTCGTCGAGGGCGGTACCGTCAAGGGCGTCGATCTCGGCGATGGCGAGGTCGCGACCGCCCCGGTCGTGGTCTCCAACCTGGACCCGACCGCGACCTTCACCCAGTTGCTGGACGCCGATGCCCTCCCCGAGGCCTTCGTCCGACGGGTCACGGCCATCGACCACAGAGCGGCCTACTTCCAGGCCCACTTCGCTCTGCGGGGGCTCCCGGAATACCGCGGGCCCTACGAGGCCCTGAACGGCAGCAACCTCGGCCGCAACGTGACCTTCTTCGGCACCGCGGAGCAGATGCAGCAGGACTTCGAGGGATGTGTCCGCGGCCAGGTGCCCCGCTCCCCGAGTTTCAACCTCCAGATCCCCTCACTCGATGACCCAAGCCTGGCTCCCGACGGCATGCACGCGGCGAGCAGCTTTGCGTTCTACCTGCCGATCGGTGCCGACCGTGAGGCACAGGGCCGGCTGCGGGACCAGATGGCCCAGAGGATCGTGGACAAGATCGCCTCGGTGGCCCCGAACTTCCCCGACCTCGTCGAGCGCCAGTTGAACTACCCGGCGTACACCTACGAGCTGATGTTCGGGTGCACCGGCGGAGACTTCTGCCACGGTCTCTTGCAGCCAGAGTTCATGGGCCCGTTTCGCCCCGGGCCTCGTGGATGGACCGACAACCCGGTGCCGGTCGAGGGTCTGTATCTGTGCGGGGCAGGCTGCCACGGAGGGCCGGGCGTCACGTTCATCCCGGGCTACAACTGCGGCTACGCGGTACTGGACGCGGGAACGAGCGACCGGTTGTAGCGCAGCTGGCGTTCCATGAACGCCAGGAACATCGCCACCGAGAAGGCGAGACTCGTGAAGAGGCTCATGATGAAGAAGATCCACGCCAGCTTGAGCCCGCGGCGACGCCCCTCGCTGATGGTCCACAGCGGCAGGAGGACCACGTTCATGATGATGTAGTCCTGGGCCGCCGAATCGGCCGCCCAATTAGAGAAGAGCATTTTCGTATAGTTCACGTACGAAGCTCGGTGGCCGTACAGGTTGGTGTAGCGGACGTTGAAGTACCAGCCGAGCCCGAGCGAGCACAACCCGATCACGTAGTAGATCGCCTCGAGCACAGTGACCCTACCCACTGCCCCGTCCCCGGCGAAGAGGCGGCGATTGGCGGCGAACGCGACGACGGTGGTCGCGACGCCGAGAATGGCTGAGATCACCAGAGTTGTGTACACAATGTCCTCCTCACCTCGTCCGTCATGAGTGCGGCCACCCTAAGGGCCGCCGCTCCGGTGGGGCGGGACCGTCCGGGAAGCTCGAGAGGGTGTTGCGGCGGTCGGTGATGGCGCACGAGTCGGGACGCGGGAGAGGCTCAGGGCGAGCCTGAGGGCAGCGCAGCCAGCACCTGCGACCAGCTGTAGGTGAAGGATCTGACCGGGGCGGTCGCGACCGCCAGGGTGACGGCCATGGAGGTCCCACCCCCGTCTCCGCTGTGCGTGTCGCCCGTCGCGTCCACCGCGGCACCCATCACCAGGTTGGCTCCCGAGCCGAAGTTGTCCAAGATGCCCTTGCGGTGGCCCCAGCAGCCTGGCGCGCCGCGATGCAGGCAGTCCAGGTTGCCGCTGTCGAGCCCGTCCTCGTACATCCACCCGTAGACGGCGTCGAGACCGTTGGCCGACCCGCCGGCCCACTCAGCATCGTCGAGTGCGTACGCCCGCCCGGGGTCGGGCGGGTCGTTGGCGTCGACCGCTCCCACCTGTGCGTTCTGGTTGAGGGCGGTCGTCAACCCGCCGAGAGGGGGTAGTCCCCGGTCCACCCGTTCCAAGTTGACGGCCACGAAGAGCTGATCGGGCACGCTGAGTCGGGCAAACCCGGACGGGAGCACCATGAGCCGGACCCCCTCCAGCGCGTGGGCGCGGTTGACGGCGGCCAGGACCGCCGCGATGCACGGGGAGGAATCGTCGAGCCCGCTCGGAGCGCACACGCGCGTGTAGTCGGGCACGGGCGTCACGTTGTGGCGCGGATCGGGGATACCTGTCGTTGATTCGGAGGTGGGAATGGAACGGAGTGGCCGAAGGGTCCCGGCCGACGTGGCGGCCAAGGCCTCGTTCCAGCTGTAGGCGTAGGGACGATGCGTGTGGTCTGCGGAGCCCGACCAGGTGGTGTCGACCGCCCAGATGGCCGCCAGAGAGGATCCACCCTGGTCTCCGGGCGACGTGTCGCCGGTCGCGTCGAATCCGGCTCCCATCACGAGGTGCGTGTGACCCGAACCGGTCGAGGACGATGTGGCGGTCGACCCAGCATCCCGAAGGCTGGCTGTCCGAGCACCCCGGCAGGCCGCTGTCGGGGCCGTCGTTGTACATCCACTGGTAGTCCGCGTCGAGACCGTTGTCGACAGCACCGATCCATTCGGTCACGCCGGAGGCATAGGGGTGGCCGGGTCGCCGGGGCAATTGCGCCGTTTCGGCGCCCTGCTGCGCCATGGCGTCGAGGGTGCTGCTGAGGCCGATGAAGGGGGTGAGCCCGCGATCCACCCGCTCGCGGTCGACGGCGACGAAGACCTGTTCGGCAACCGTGAGGTACGGGAAGTCGGACGGCAGGACCATCGGCCCGAGGCCCTCGCCCGCCCGGGCGGCGTCGATCGCCTGCAGCGTGATGCGCAGGCACACGCTCGATGAGTCGGCACCGACGGGGGCGCACGCATTGGGGTAGTCCGGCGCCGGCGCCACCGACTGAGCCGGATCGGCGAGAGCCTGGCCGAGCCGGCTCCCTCCCGAGCAGCCAGCCAGGCCCAGGGCCAGAACCAGGGTCACGCTTAGGGCCATCCACCACCGGCCCGCGGCGACGTGCGTCTGGTGAGAGTGGCCCCGCATCAGATGGACCAACGTAGCCAGGCGGGCGCTCGGGGCGCGCTCGCTCCGAGATTCGCAGGCGCCACCCGGGCCGCCGCACAGCCGGGCCGCGGACTGCCGTGCAGCCGTGCAGCCGCTACGGAGCTCCAGCCCCCTCGTTCCCGTAGCGCGGGGCTCGTTTCTCGAGGAACGCGGCCACGGCCTCTTGCGTGTCGCCGGTCATCGAGGACAAGACCTGGGTCCTGTTCTCCAAGTCGATGCCCGCCTGCAGGGAGCCGACCTCGAGCTGGGACCACATGACCTCCTTGGTCATGCGCACCCCCCACGGCGCGTTGGCCGCGATGAGGCCGGCCGTCTCGAGTGCCGCGCCCAGTAGCTCGTCGTCGGGCACCACCCGGAGCACCAGGCCGATACGGTCCGCCTCCTCGGCCTCGATGATGCGGCCCGTCAGCATCAGCTCCCAGGCCCGTGACGCGCCGACCAACCGGGGTAACAGCCAGCTCACCCCGATGTCACAGCCGGAGAGGCCGATCCGGACAAAGGCGACGTTAAAGCGGGCCGAGGCCGAGGCGATGCGGATGTCGCAGGCCAGGGCCAAGGCGAGGCCCCCGCCCGCGGCCGGCCCGTTGACGGCTGCGATGACCGGTTGGGGTAACGACCGCAGCCGCGGAACCAGCGCCGCAATGTGCGTCTGGGTGGCGAAGCTCGCCTCGACGCGGCCGACGCCGTGGGAGCCGGGGGCGCTCCCGTAGCCCCCGAGGTCGACACCGGCACAGAACCCCCTGCCGGCGCCCGTGAGGAGCACCGCGCGACACGAAGGATCGCCAGCAATGCCCGAGAGCGTGTCGTGGAGCTCGCCGATCAGCTCCGCGTTCATCGCGTTGAGCCTCTCGGGACGGTTCATTGTGATCCGGGTGACGCCCTGTTCGGGCTGGTCGACAAGCAGTGTGGACATGAGCCGGCTCCCCTGCGGAGGATCTGGGCGCACATCCTTTCCCATGTGCTTCGATCCCCGCCAGCCTCGGCCCTCGCCCAGTTCGAGTATCCCGATCCTTGGCGGCGTGCCTGGTGATCGGTGACCTCGACCAGCTACCCCTCGGGCTTCACCGCAACCCCGATCGTGAACCAGCTCCACGGCTTCGGTCCGCGCACATAGCGCTGCTCGTTGCGTTGCATCACGAACCCTGCTCCCTCCACGAGGGCCGAAGAGTCCCGGGTGAGGTGGCACCCGTCGGCGACCCGGCGCTGTAACGGCTCGATGCGATGTTGCCACTTGGCGATGCCGGGGTCGGGGGACAGGCCGTGCTCGAGGAAATGGACGGCCCCGCCGGGCCGAAGTACCCGTCGCACCTCGCGCAACGCCTGCGCCGGATCGGGCACGGTGCACAGGGTGAAGGTGAAAAGCGCAGCGTCACAGGAAGCGTCAAGGAGCGGGATCTCCTGCCCGTCCAGTCCGACGTACTCGACCGGTACCTGGCTCTCGCGGATTCTTCGCTGGGCGAGCCGCCGGGCCGTCGCCGCCGGCTCGACGGCGAGCACAACCTCCACGTCGGACGGATAGTGCGGGACGTTGAGACCCGATCCAAATCCGACCTCGACCACCCGGCCCGAGAGCCCGTCGACCGCTTGCGACCGCCAGCGGTCGATCGCGGCGGCACCGCACATCCACTCGACCATGCGGGGCACGACCTGCTCCTGGTACACACCCATCGGCCGGACCCTACCCCTGGCGAGCCGTCGATGAGGAAGAATCAGCCCATGGACATTCACGGGACTGCACTGGTCACAGGTGCCAGCCGCGGCATAGGACGGGCCATCGCACTCGAACTGGCCAACCGCGGGTTCGACACGGTGGCCACCATGCGGGACCCTTCCGCCGGCGCCGGCATGGAGGGTGAGACAGAGGGTCGGCTCAGTATCAGGCGGCTCGACGTGACCGATCCCTCGACATTCGACCTGCCGAAGCAACTTTGTGTGCTGGTCAACAACGCGGGGATCGACACCGACTACCTCCCGGTGGAGTTCGCCAACGTCGACGACTGGCGCCGGATGTTCGAGACAAACGTCTTCGGGGTCGTGGCCTTGACGGCGGCGGCCATCCCCACGCTCCGGGTCAACCAGCCGTCGGTGGTGTGCACCATCACTTCGTCGTCGATCATCGCCGCCGTGCCGTTCTACTCCGCCTACCGAGCGTCGAAGGCTGCTGTGTCAGCCTTCTGCGACAGCTTGCGGGTGGAGGTCGCACCCTTTGGCATCCGGACCGTTGAGATCCTCCCCGGTCCCGTCGACACCGACATGTTCCGGCTCAGCTCTGGCGAGCAGGACGCTGGGCGCTTCGCTGACTACAGCGCTTTGGCCGCGGTGGGGGCGGCCCTGCGGCAGGAGCATGCCGACCCCCGCGTGGTGGCGCCGGCGCAGGCCGCGACGGCCGTCGTCGATGCGATTCTGGACGGTTCGGGACCGATGCGGTACGGGTGTGATCCCGTGTCGCTCGAGCTGCTCGACCTGTGGCGTCAGAGCGACGACGAGACGGTCTTCGCCTTGACGGGCCGGTCCCTGCTCGACCAAGTGCCGTAGGCACCGCGGGTGACCGCTGCGAACTCGGGGCGAGGCCACGGCCGGTTGACGGCCGCTCCCCGGATCAGGCGAGTGCCGTGGGGTCCGGGGGCTCCTCCGCCGTGAGCTCCTTTCTCGCCTCGAGCTCCTCGCGCCGCTGATCCGCGGTGAGCTCCGGATAGCGGGGATCGAGCTGCGCCAGCGCGTGCACCAGGACCGCACCGACGCAGATGCGGGCGAACCATTTGTGGTCCGCCGGTATGACGTGCCACGGCGCCCACTCGGTGCTGGTGTGCGAGAGCATGTCCGAGAAGGCGCGTTGGTAGCCATCCCAGTAGCGGCGTTCTCGGATGTCGCTCGTCGAGAACTTCCAGTGGTGGTCAGGCAGGTCGAGGCGACGGAGGAAGCGCCGGCGCTGCTCCTCCTTCGAGATGTTGAGCAGGACCTTGAGCACCCTTATTCCGTTGTCGGTCAGGTAGTGCTCCCAGTTGTTCATCTCGGCGAAGCGGTGCTTCCAGACGTCCTTTCCGGTGGCATCTTGGGGCAGGTGCTCGGATCGCAGAAGCTCGGGGTGCACCCGGACGACGAGCACCTCTTCGTAATGAGACCGGTTGAAAATGGCGATCTCGCCGCGGGCGGGGAGCAGTTGCTCGTAGCGCCAGAGGTAGTCGTGCCGGAGCTCCTCGCTCGATGGCACCTTGAAGCTACTGACGTGCACCCCCTGCGGGTTCACGCCGCTCATGACGTGACGGATCGTGCTGTCCTTGCCGGCCGCATCGAGCCCCTGGAGGCACAGGAGCAAGCCGTGGGCGTCCTGCGCGGCCAGGCGATCTTGGTACTCAGCCAGGAGCTGCACGCTCTCCGCAAGCCGTTGCGCGCCATCGTTCTCCTCAAAGCCCTCCGTGGAGCCCGGGTCGAAGTCCTTCGGCAACGTCACCCGAGATCCGGGCTTCACCCGCAGGGTGCGGACGAGTTCCCCGATCCAGTCCGGCGGCGTCACTTCGCTCTGGCTCATGTGGCTACGCCTCCGTGCGGCCGTGGCGACGGGACGTCTTGGGCGAGGTCATGAAAAGGGTGTCCGGCCTCGTCGACCACCCACGAACTAGTCGCTCACCCGCGGCGGGTTATCGAGCAGGAAGAGAACCGATTCGAGCACGCTGCGGCGTCGGCGCAGCCCCTCTCGGTACTCGGCGTTGTCGGTGCCGGCGATCTGGGTGCTGAGATCGTCGAGCGAGGTCTCGAGGAGGCTCTGCAGTTCGGCACACTGTGCCTCGGTGAGTTCCATCAACATGTGCTCGCCTCCCCAACTCCCCGGGCTCGCCCGTCCGCCGACCTTGACCGCCACAGAAGTCTGAAGCACAACTTATGCCATCGCGTCGGGCCACGCGTCGGGCCACGCGTCGGGCCTGCGTCGGGCCACGCGTCGGGCCACGCGTCGGGCCGACGGGTCCGGGCCATGCGTCGCGCCCTGCGTCTGGCACCCGCTGCCGTACACGCTACGTTCGACCCCGAAAGAAAGGTGGCCGTGCAGCTCGCCGTCGTCGTCGCCGTCTTCCCGATCATCTTCTTGGGCGAACTCCCCGACAAGACCATGTTCGCTTCGCTCGTGATGTCGACTCGGGGCCGACCCGCCGTCGTCTGGGTGGGCGCGGCGGCCGCCTTCTTGGTGCACGTCGTCATCGCGACCACCGTCGGTGTCGTGCTCTTCCGCCTCCTGCCGCACCGCGCCCTCGAGGCGTTCGTGGCTGCGATGTTTCTCGCCGCTGCCGTGTTGGCAGTGCGCGAAGCGGCCAAGGAGCGCCGCGAGGAGAGGCTGATCCAACGGGAGACGGCGTCCCACCGACGCATCGCCGTCACCGCGTTCCTAGTGATCTTCGTGGCGGAGTGGGGTGACCTGACGCAGATCTTGACCGCCAACCTGGCTGCGCACTACCACGATGCGCTTTCGGTCGGCGTCGGAGCCCTGCTCGCGCTCTGGGCCGTGGCCGGGCTGGCGGTGGTCAGCGGCCAGAGCTTGTTGCGCGTGGTCAACATCGCCACCGTGCGCATCGTCACCGCCGTCGTCCTGACTGGTTTGGCGGGCTGGGCCGCCTGGGAAGCCGCCCGCTGACGGTCCACGACGTCGGATGGCAGGTCCCAGGCCCCGGGGGAGTCCCCGGGCGACCTTCGATTGACCCCTCCGCTATGTCGTCGGGCCCGAGAATCGGTACCCGATACCCCGGATGGTGTTGATCCAGCGCGGGCTCTCCGGGTCGGCTTCGATCTTCAGGCGCACGCGGCGGATGTGCTCGGTGACCGTCGACCGGCCCTGCCACCGGCCATTGGAGCCCCAAACCCGCTCGAGCAGTTCCTCACGGGAGAAGACCCGTCCCGGAGAGGCGGCGAGAAAGGCGAGCAGGTCGAACTCCTTCCGCGTCATCATCACCTCGACATCGCCCACGGTCACGGTCCGAGTGCCCTGGTCGATCACGAGTTCCCCGTGGTCGAGCGTCGTCGTGGGTGCCGCGCTGCCGCGCCGCAGAACAGCGCGTACCCGGGCCTCGAGCTCGGCGAAGGAGAACGGCTTGGCGATGACGTCGTCGGCACCCAGGTTGAGGAGGCTGATGCGGTCTCGTTCAGATGCCCGACCGGAGCAGACGATGATCGGCACCATGCTGCTCCGTCGGATGTCTGTGAGGACCTCCGACGTCTCTCCGCCCAGGTCAAAGTCGAGGATGACCAGGTCGGCGGGGTCGCGGAAGACGACGTCGAGCGAGGAAGACACGCTTGCCGCCTCGGCCACGTCGTAACCCGACCGCTTCAGGTAGTGCTGGAGCGCTCGGCGGCAGTTGTGGTCGTCTTCGGCCAGCAAGATGGTGCGGGTCGCAACATCGGTTGCGGCCGGCGTGAGCATCACCATGGGATTGGAATCGACGGCTCGCAGGTCGTCGCGGTAACGCTCGGGGTGGGTGGAGACGTCGACGGGCATGATCACGCACCACCAGCACTCGAGCCGGACCGGTCCGCGATCGTTGCTCGCATCGAACGGTGCGCCGATCCAGCCCGATCAGCGGCGACAGAGGCCGCCAAGAGTGCCGTCCCGGCGGGTTGTCCACCGGGTTGACCAGGCCCACCGTGATGCCGATGGAGCAGCGGCGAGATGCCGAACTTCATGGCGATAGATCCCCCTCGTCCTTCCGCACGCACGTGCGATGCGGCACCCCTGCCCCCCTCGTGTTTTCTGGAGCCCGGAGTGTGGTTGTTGTCAGTGTCGGCGCGCGGCCCAACTGGCTCCATAGGTCTTTTGGACCAAAAATTGCGCAGCCGTGGTGGGACGGGGGCCCAGGTGCGGGTGCCGGCTCAGATGCGGGTGCGGGTGCGGGTGCGGGTGCGGGTGGCTCCCGAGGGAGGGCCCTCCTTACGCGTCAGGCAGGCTGAAGCGGTAGCCGACGCCGCGCACGGTCGTGATCCACCGCGGCGAGTCCGGGTCGGGCTCGATCTTCAGGCGCACCCGGCGGACGTGTTCGGTCACGGTCGAACGCCCCTGCCACTCCTCGGTTGAGCCCCACACCCGTTCGAGAAGGTCCTCCCGTGAGAACACCTGGCCCGGTGAGGCCGCCAGGAAGGCGAGTAGGTCGAACTCCTTGCGCGTCATGGGGACCACCACGTCACTCACGGTCACCGTGCGGGTGTCGCGGTCGATGATGAGGTCGCCGTGGTGGATGAAGGTCGCGACCGGCTCCCCGCTGCCGCGGCGCAGAACGGCCCGCACCCGTGCCTCGAGCTCGGCGAAGGAGAACGGCTTGACGACGAAGTCGTCGGCTCCCAGATTGAGGGTCCGGATGCGGTCGTCCTCGGAGTCGCGGCCAGAGCACACGATCACCGGGATGGAACTGTGACGTCGTATCTTGGACAGGACCTCGGCTCCGTCGAAGCCAGGCAGGCCGAGGTCGAGGATCACCAGGCTGGCCGAGTGCTGGAAAACGGCCCGCAACGCTGACGGACCGTCGGGAGCCTCGGTCACGCGGTAGCCGTTGCGCTCGAAATACTGCCGCAGCGCGCTGCGGCAGCTGAGGTCGTCCTCGGCCACGACGATGGTTCTCTCGCCGCCGCCGCCACCACCTTCGGGGCCGGCGGCGGCCGCGCTCCATCCGGAAGCTGCCGGGCTCCCCGCGCCGCGATGGTGTCCCGAAGCGCGCGTTGCCACGTCGCCCACACGGTTCACGCGCCGCACGCTTCTTTCCAAGTTTTCGTGCTCCGTGTCCTCACGGTGGTCACACGCATGTCGATTTCTCGGTCGAGGGGATACCAACCTTGAGGGGATCGCTCGGAGGCTGGTTCTGGGTCGCCGCCCAGCTCTCCGGGAGCGGAGCAATTGCCCCAGTCCCGCGGCACCACGAAAATGCGCCTTCCCGGTGGGTGTCGTTCGGCGGGCTATGAGACGAAAGCCCCACGACGAAACCGTGTGCGGATCAGCGGGCCATCAGTCCGCCCGCTGACCGGCGCCTGCGTTCAGCGAGGACGAAAATGTGCGTTGCCGGCCTTGGGACGGACAGTTCCGCCTTGTGGCGAAGACGTCGCGTCGCGAAAAGGGAAGCGCCGCGCCGCCTGGCCCGAATTTGTTGCTCGTTGGTTGCGTGAGCGCTGCAACCGAGCAGCAACGATTACGCCACCGACCTGCTAGTACGCGACCAATTAGAGTGTGCGTACTCCTGAACGAGCGAGATCCGCATGGTCAGACGAATGGCCTCAGGAGGCGATGGCATCAGTCGGATGATGTCAGTGAGGGAGGGGGAAAACGTGGGATCGACGTCTCGTCAGCTTTCCACGGCGCAGGAGTCAGTTGAGAGGGGCATCGACACCCTCTGGTCGGAGTTCAAGCAGACCGGAGAACAGACGCTGCGCAACCAGCTGATCATCTACTATTCGCCGTTCGTCAAGTACGTTGCCGGCCGCGTGTTGGCCGGGCTGCCGCGGCACTTCGACGAAGAGGATCTCGTCAGTTACGGCATCATTGGCCTGATCGACGCGATCGAGCGATTCGAGCCGGAACGCAACCTGCGGTTCGAGACGTACGCCATTCCCCGCATCAAGGGTGCGATCATCGACGAGTTGCGGTCGATCGACTGGGTACCGAGGTCGGTGAGGACGAAGGCTCGTGCCGTGGAGCAAGCGTTCACGCACCTCGAGGCGACGCTGCGGCGCACGCCCAACGACGCCGAGGTCGCGGCCGAGCTCGAAATGAGCATCGATGAGTTTCACAAGGCGCTGCGCAAGATCTCCTCTGTCGGCATGATGGCGCTCGACGAGGTACTGCGTGGTGGCGACCGTTCCGAGCGGTCGACGCTGGGCGAGACGTTGCCGGACGGGTCGTGGGGTCCGGTCGACACCTTCGAGGCCAAGGAGTCCAAGGAGGCACTCGTTGAAGCAGTCGACGGCATGCCGGAACGGGAGAAGACCGTCCTGATGATGTATTACTACGACGGCCTCACGCTGACGGAGATCGGCCAGGTGCTCGGCGTCACGGAGAGCAGGGTGTGCCAGATTCACACCAAGGCGCTCCGCCAACTGCGATCGAAGTTGGCCGACCGTTCCGAGATCGTCACCCGTCGGACTCCGCCCGCCGCCGCCCCGGGCCGTCGTGTCGGGACGGGCGTGCGCTCCGGTCAATCACACCTGCAGCTGCTCGCGAGCTGACCGGGCGAGCGCGCCAGGGCGCGCTCGACGTAGTGTTCTACGGTCTGGTCGCAGACCGCGTTCACCCTGGGTTCACCCGGAGTCGCTCCCGGCTCGATTGAACGGTACGGTACGCAGCCGAACCGCGAACGAGCCGACAGGGGACCGCGTCATGCCGCTGCACAAGAGAGAAAACCTCCGGGAGGAATTGATCGACACGATCTACGCCGACCCCAGTCAGAAGAGGCCGCTGCCCGCGACGCACTGTCCGACCCAGGAGATGCGGCCGGCAGAGGTCGTGCAGGCGATCTCCGACGAGCTCATGCTCGACGGCAACGCGCGCCAGAACCTCGCCACCTTCTGCCAAACCTGGGAAGAGCCCGAGGTCCATCGCTTGATGGACCTCTGCATCGACAAGAACCTCATCGACAAGGACGAGTATCCCCAGACAGCCGAGCTGGAGCGGCGGTGCGTCCACATGTTGGCCGACGTCTGGCACGCGCCGCACACCGCAGAGCCCGTCGGCTGCTCGGCCATCGGCTCGTCGGAGGCGTGCATGCTGGGCGGGATGGCGGCCAAGTGGCGCTGGAGGGAGAAGCGCCGGGCCGCCGGAAAGTCGACCGATGCGCCCAACATGGTGTGCGGACCCGTGCAGGTCGTCTGGCACAAGTTCGCCAAGTACTGGGACGTCGAGATGCGGGAGATTCCGATGTCCCCCGGGCGCTACTGCATGGACGTCGAGCAGATGCTCGAACGGGTCGACGAGAACACCATCATGGTGGTGCCGACCTTCGGTGTCACCTACACCGGGTCGTACGAGCCGGTGTTGGAGCTCTCCGAGGCCCTGGACAAATTGCACGAGGAGACCGGACTCGACATCGACATCCACGTCGACGGCGCCAGCGGTGCCTTCCTGGCTCCCTTTTGTGCACCCGACGTCGTGTGGGACTTTCGTGTCCCTCGGGTGAAGTCGATCAGCACCTCAGGACACAAGTTCGGTCTCGCGCCTCTCGGCGTGGGCTGGGTCTTGTGGCGGGACTCGGCGGAGCTGCCGGACGACCTGATCTTCCACGTCACCTATCTGGGCGGGGACATGCCCGTGTTCCAGATCAATTTCTCTCGGCCCGCCGGCCAGATCGTGGCGCAGTACTACAACTTCGTGCGTCTGGGCCGGGACGGCTATCGCAACGTCCACGACGCCTGCTACGCCACGGGCAAGTTCCTCGCCGAGGAGGTGGTCGAGCTCGGCCCCTTCGAATTGCTGTGCGACTCCAACCCCCTGACGGGCATCCCGACGGTGACCTGGCGCATCCGAGAGGGCGAGGACCCGGGCTACACGCTCTACGACATCGCCGACCGCCTCCGCACCCGGGGTTGGCAGGTGCCGGCCTACCCCCTGACCGGCTCGGTCTCCGACGTCTCGGTCCAGCGCATCTTGGTCCGTCAGGGCGTCAGTCGAGACCTGGCCGGGCTCCTGCTCGAGGACATGAAGCAGAGCATCGCCCACTTTGACCGCCATCCCGTCAGCGTGTCCATGACGAGGGAGGAGTCAGGCGGCTTCAGCCACCTGTAGCCCGCGTCAGGCGACCGGCGACTCCGCCCCGGCAGGGCCAGGCCCTTCGACCAGTCGACGTGCAGCGGGCGCCGGCGCAGGAAGCGCGGCTTACCGACCTCGGCCGGGCGGTCGGTCGTCCACGGCGCGGGGTAGGCAGTGGTCAGGCCCGCCAGCGCCCGCAGCGCGGGGTCGTAGGCGGAGCGGATCCAGGCGAATCGGCGCCACCCCTCCTCCTCGCGACCCGGATCGAGGACGAGGATCGGCGTCAGCGCGGCCATGGCGGCGAGGTACTCGGCTCGGGCGATGCTGATGGGCGGTGCGGGCTCGCCGAAGTGGGCCGTGACCTCGGGCAGCCGCGTGGGCTCGGGCAGAGGGACGTTGGCCGCCCGGGCGATGCGCACGATCAGCGGCAGGCCGTAGACGAGGACCATCAGCGGACCCTTCTCGACGTCCTCGAAGACCTCTCCGGCCTCGGTCTCCGAGGCCGAGACGACCAGCGCGGCGGCGTCGAGCAGCGAGCCGACCGTGGCGACCCAGGAGTGGTCGGTGCTGGGTCTCGGGGAAGTAGGAGAGGATCGGGAACGCCGTGTGGGTCTGCTCCAGGTCGAGCAGCCAGTCGGCCTGGTTCTGCCAGAAGTCCGAGCTGTCGAGGAAGCCGATGCGGTGCAGCGACTGCAGCAGCTCGGTCGCGTTCGGAGGCGCGCCGGCGACCGGGCGCAGCCGGATGATGCCCTTCTCCCGCCCGTTGTAGGCCGAGAAGATGGTCGGCAGGTAGCTGATGAGGAGGGCGACCAGTCCGAGCCCGATGACCGCCTCGATGAAGGCGATCCAGATGCGGCTGGTCCCGTCGGGCTTGGAGAACCCCAGCGTCGTGAGCGAGGAGCCGCTGATCTCGAACGCCTTCTGCACGGTGAGGCTGCCGGTGCCCCAGAACACGAAGGTGAAGGCGACCACCATCAGGAGCATCCACACCAGCGGCAGGCTGACCAGGGAGACCGGCGCGTACAGCCCCGCGAAGCGCCGTAGCCCGATCCTCAGTGCGCCAGCGGTGCACCAGCAGATCGGTACACCAGCGCGAAGACGGCCTGGGCCAGACGAGGGAAGCCTTCCTGGGGCAGAACCACGGTCTTGAGCGCCGAGCCCAGGATGGCGAGCACCACGACGGTGCCGAGGAACAGGGACAGGATGTGGAGGACGATCATGGTCGTAGGCGCGCCGGTGCGAGGCGGCCGGAACGCTACCGGGTACGTCCCGCTTGGACCGCTCCGAGCCGGGAGCGACCGGGAAGCACGCCTCCGGCCACGCCCGCTCAGGAGATCTCTTGCGCGGCCTCCTGCACTGCCTTGTCGACATCCTTCTTGTTGATCTGGAGCTCCTTGGTCACCTGCTTCTGCGCCTTGAGCGCCGCCTTCTCGATGTAGGCCTCAATGGTCGTCTCGCCCACGATCACGAGAGCGGCCTCGCCGGCGTCGATCGCTTCGCCGAACTCCTTGACGTCTGCACGCGACATGCCTTTCCACAGGTGGCCACTCACCCCTCCGATGGCCGCTCCGACCAGCGCCGAGCCGATGATGGAGGGCGGGAAGAGAATGCCGACGAGGGCACCGACCCCGGCACCCCCCCACGCGCCATGACGGGTGGTCGTCTCATCCTTGTTGACGTGGACCTTGCCGTTGTCGTCCTTCGTGATCACCGCTGCGTCGTAGGTGCCGACGGCGCCCATGGCGTGCAGGTCCTTCACGACGTCGTAGTCGGCGCGGGCGTCGACCTCGCTGGCATAGGTCCCGATGTAGATGAAGACGCCGTCGGACTTCGACATGGCAACGCTCCTTTCAGACCGCCTCGTCCACCCGCGGTGGGCGAGGACCGACTCCCGCTCGGCTCTGGGGCTCTCGGGCCAACTGTCCCCTGGGGGTCGGCGCAGAGCGTAGCGCCGTTCGTCGGTTTGGTCCCGCCCCCTCCCCACGCCCGCATCCGGCGTCGTCTGGCATGATCGGTGGCGGTGTCGCTTCCTCCGGCCATCGAGATCGCGCGCCGAGCGACGCTGCGTCCGATCGGCGACATTGCCGCGCTGATGGGCCTCGACACCGACCTGCTCGAACCCTATGGCACGCACGTGGCCAAGGTGAGGCTCGACGCCGTCGAGGCCCTGGCCCGGCGCCCCCGAGCCCGGTACGTGGTGGTGACCGCGGTCACGCCGACGCCGCTCGGCGAGGGCAAGACCACCACCACGGTCGGCCTCGGTCAGGCGCTGGCCTGCATCGGGCGATCCGCGACCGTCAGCATCCGCCAGGCGTCCATGGGCCCGACCTTCGGGATCAAGGGTGGCGCGGCCGGGGGCGGCTACAGCCAGGTGGTCCCGTTCGAGAACCTCAACCTCCATCTCACCGGGGACATGCACGCCGTGACGGCCGCCAACAACCTTCTGGCCGCCATGCTTGACAACCACCTCTACAACAAGAACGCGCTCGGCATCGACCCGTACTCCATCACCTGGAAGCGCGTCCTCGACGTCAACGATCGCTCGCTGCGCAACATCGTGAGCGGCCTGGGCGCTGAGCAGGACGGCATCCCCCGGCAGACGGGGTTCGACATCACAGCCGCCTCGGAGGTGATGGCGGTGCTCGCCCTGGCGCGCGACCTGCGCGACCTGCGGGAGCGCATGGGCCGGATCGTGGTGGGCTACACCGTGGACGGGGAGCCCGTGACGGCGCAACAGCTCAAGGCGGCGGGGGCGATGACGGTGATCATGCGCGACGCCATCAAACCCAACCTGCTGCAGACCCTCGAGAACACCCCGGTTCTCGTGCACGCCGGTCCCTTCGGCAACATCGCCCACGGCAACTCCTCGGTGGTGGCCGACCTGATCGGCATCCACGCCGGCGAGTACCTCATCACCGAGGCGGGGTTCGGCGCCGACATGGGTGCGGAGCGCTTCTTTAACATCAAGTGCCGCACCTCGGGCCTGGTCCCCGACGCTGCCGTCGTGGTCACGACGGTGCGGGCGATGAAGCTGCATTCGGGGCGGCACCGCGTGGTGGCCGGTCGCCCGCTGCCGCCCGCCATGTTGGAAGAGAACCCCGAGGAGGTGCAGCTCGGCGCGGCCAACCTCTTGGCCCACCTGGCCATCGTCCGCCGCCACGGGGTGACGCCGGTGGTCGCCGTGAACGCCATCGAGGGCGACTACCCCTCCGAGCACGCCGCCATCCGGGAGATTGCGGCGTCGGTGGGAGTGCGCGCCGCGGTGTGCACGCACTTCGAGCAGGGCGGCAAGGGCGCGGTGGAGCTGGCCGAGGCGGTCGTCGAGGCCGCCGCGGAACCGGGTCGGTTCCACGTGCTCTACCCGGACGAGGCGCCCCTCCGCGAGAAGATCGAGGCTGTCGCCACCGAGGTGTACGGTGCGGACGGAGTCGACTACCAGCCCTTGGCCGCGAGCCAGCTCGACCGCTACGAGCGGGCCGGCTTCGGCACCCTGCCCGTCTGCATCGCCAAGACCCACCTCTCCATCTCGTCGGACCCCACGCTGGTGGGCGCTCCTCGGGGCTGGCGTTTGCCCGTGCGCGAGGCGCGGGCCAACGTGGGCGCCGGCTTCGTCTATCTGATCAGCGGCGACATGCGCACCATGCCCGGGCTCTCCCACAGCCCCGCCGCCGAACGGATCGACATCGACGAACAGGGCGACGTCGTCGGCCTCTATTGACGTCAAGGACACTGGGAGGAGCACATGGCCATCGATTTCACCCTTGCCCCCGAGCACGAAGAGATCCGTTCCCGGGTCCGGTCCTTCATCCGCGACACGGTGCAGCCGGCGGTCAAGGGGTTCGACGACGAGGCGAGGGTGACCTCGCGCCGCGAGTACCTCCTGACCATTCTGGAGCTGCGCGAGGAGGCCAAGCGGGCCGGGCTGTGGCTGCCCCACATGCCCGAGGAGTGGGGTGGTATGGGGTTGGGGCACGTGGAGCTGGCCATGGTGCAGGCCGAGGCGGGCAAGACGCGCCTCGGGCCCTGGATCCTCAACTGCATGGCCCCCGACGAGGGCAACATGCACACGCTCCTGCACTGGGGCACCGACACCCAGAAGGACAACTACCTCCGTCGTTTGTGCGAGGGCACCGCCATGTCGTGCTTCGCCATGACCGAGCCTGAGGTCGCCGGTTCCGATCCGACGCTGATCCAGACCCGGGCCGAGAAGGACGGCGACGAGTGGATCATCAACGGCCACAAATGGTTCATCTCGAACGCGCGCCGGGCGCAGTTCGCGATCCTCGTGGCCCGAACCGAGCCCGACGTCCCGCCGGGCTCGCGCGGTGCCAACACGGCGTTCCTGGTCGACCTCCCGGCGGACGGCTGGAACGACGTGCGCGAGGTCGAGACGATGCACGGTTCCACCGGCCACTCCGAGATCGTCATCGAGGACCTGCGCGTCCACGACGATCAGATCCTCGGTGGTCGCGGCAACGGCCACCGCCTCGGGCAGTACCGGCTGGGGCCAGCCCGACTGGCCCACTGCATGCGCTGGATCGCGCAGGCCGAGACGGCACTCGACATGATGGTCGACCGCTCGCTCAACCGATACTCGCACGGCTCTCTCCTGGCCGAGAAGCAGGGCGTGCAGTGGCTCATCGCCGACTCGGCCTGGAGCTGTACCAGTGCAAGCTCATGGTGCTCCACGCCGCCTACAAGATCGATCGCGGCGAGGACTTCCGCACGGAGGTGTCGATGGCCAAGCACTTCGTGGCCAACAGCCTCAACCGCATCATCGACCGCTCCATGCAGGTGCACGGTGCGCTCGGCTACTCGACCGACACCCCGCTGGCCAACATGCTCCAGCACGCCCGCTGGGCCCGCTTCGCCGACGGTGCCGACGAGATCCACCAGATGCGGATCGCCGAGCGCACCATCGCCGCCTACAAGGACACCGGGTCGACCAACGCCGCCACGGGCGGCCTACCTCTCTGAGCGCAATGGGCTGCCTCCTCGCGCTGCTCGCCGCCATTTCGCCGCGTCTGGTGATCTTCCTGCTCTGGATCTTCACGGACCGCCTCACCGTCGCCTTCCGCTCGGGCTGGGAGGGCGTGCTCGGCTTCATCTTCCTGCCGTACACCACGCTCTTCTACGCCCTCGTCTACGCGCCCGGGAAAGGGGTCGACGCGTTCGGGTGGGTGATCGTGGCGCTCGGCGTGCTCCTCGATCTCTCGCTCCGCGACCTTCGGCTCGCGGGCTCGCCGGCGCCGCGAGCGGCGCGCCGTCGCCGGCTCGTAGGCACCTAGGCGAAGCGCAGCCGCAGGTCGGGTTCGGGACCGAAGCCGGATGCGCTCGGGCCAGTCGTTGCCAGCTTGTGCCAGCCCGCGACGCCGATCATGGCGGCGTTGTCGGTGGCCATCGACTGCGGGGGGATGAGCAGCCGGGTGCCGAACTCGTCGGCCAACGCCTGCGCCCGGGCCCGCAGGATCGGGCTGGCCGCCACGCCCGCCCACGATGGCGACGGCCGGGTCGCCGAACTCCTCGAGCGCTCGGCGCAGCTTGGCGCACAGCACGTCCATGCAGGCGGCCACGAAGGACGCCGCCACCTCGGTCTCGGAGAAGCCCGGGTCGGCGCGGACGTGGTTGACGACGGCCGTCTTGAGCCCCGAGAAGGAGAACGTGTAGCCGTCGGCGAGCATGGGCCGGGGAAAGCCGAGCACGTCCTCACCCGCCGCGGCCAGCCGGTCGAGCACCGGACCGCCCGGGTAGCCGAGGCCGAGGAAGCGGGCCACCTTGTCGTAGGCCTCGCCGATGGAGTCGTCGACGGTCTCGCCGAGCAACTCGTAGCGGCCCGGCGCCGGTCGAACGGGTGAGCATGCAGTGCCCGCCCGACACCAGGAGGGCGGTCTGGGGGAAGGGCACGTCGCGGTCGGCCAGGTACACGCTGGCCAGGTGGCCCTCCAGGTGGTTGACGCCCACCACCGGCACGCCCCAGCCCAACGCGAGCGCCTTGGCCGTGGCGATGCCGACCAGCAGCGCGCCCACCAGACCGGGTCCGGACGTCACCGCGACGGCGGCCAGCTCGCTCCCCGTCACGCCGGCCTCGTCGAGGGCCCGCTGCGACGATCGGAGTGATCGTCTCGACGTGGGCCCGGCTGGCCAGTTCGGGGACCACCCCGCCGAACGCGGCGTGGAGGTCGATCTGGCTCGCGACCACCGACGAGCGCACCGCGTAGGTGTCGTCGACGACGGCGGCGGCCGTCTCGTCGCACGACGTCTCGATCGCCAGCAGCGTCTGCGTCACGGTGTTCCTGCCAGCGCGCGCGCCGATCTCGGCCTGCGAGATCGCCCCTACGCGCTCGACCGGCCGCCTCGGGTCCGCGCACGTTGACCAGGGTCGAGGGCACGTCCTTCAGCGGCCCACCGTCGACGATCAGGTCGACGCTGGGGCCGAGGCTGGCCGCCACGTCGCGTGCCGTGCGCGGGGTCGGCGCGCCGTGAGGGTTGGCGCTGGTGACGACGAGCACGCCGATCCGCTCGCAGCAGCGCCCGCAGGAAGTCGTGGTCCGGGATGCGGACCGCCACCTCGTCGCGCCCGGCCAGCCAGCTGGGCCGTTCTCGCCCGGGGTCCAAACCGAAGGCCAGGGTGAGCGGTCCGGGCCACCACCAGTCGGCCAGGACGTCGGCGGCGGAGTTGAACGCTCACGCCGAGGGCGCGTACCTGCGCCACCGAGGCGGCCAGGACCGGGAGGTGCATCCCCGCGGGACGTCCCTTGGCCCGGAACACCGCCTGCACCGCGTCGCGCGTCGCCCGGTCGGGCGGCCAGGCCGTAGACGGTGTCGGTCGGCAGGACGGCGACGCCGCCGGAGCGCAGCACCTCGGCGGCCGCCAGTGCGCCCTCGGCGTCGGCGTGCACCATCCTCACGCGAGGCACCAGATCTTGCGCCGGCCCGCGCCGACCCGTGGTCTCAGAGCTTGAGCGGGCGTATGGGGGCGGCGACGAGCGCCGGCTCAGATCGCCAGTCCACCCCGGGCACGTCGATGTAGAGCTCGATCTCGTTGCCGTCCGGGTCGAGGATGTAGAGGCTGTGGGTCACCGTGTGGTCGGAGGCACCGACCACAGTGGCGCCAGCCGCTTGCACCTGGGCCAGCGCCGCGCGCAGGTCGTCGTCGGTGTCGCCGACCTTGAGGCCGAAGTGGTACAGCCCGACCCGCCGGCCGGCGGGGATCGGCGTGGCGTCCGCGCCGACCTCAATCAGGAGGAGCTCGTGATGGGTGCGGCCCGACGAGAACGCAGCCGCGCCGACGGGCTCCTGGCCGGGTTCGGGCAGGATCTGGCGCCAGCCGAGCACGTCGCGGTAGAAGGCCGCCGACCGCCCGACGTCGCGCACGTAGAGCACCAGGTGGCCGAGCTCTCGTACCGTCATGCGCTCACGCTACCGGTCGACTCCGACGCCTCCGGCGCCGCGGAACCCTCCGAACTCGCGGACCCTTCGGACGCCGCGGAACGGATCCAGTGCGCGGTCGGCGGCATGCCGGGTCCGAGGTGGATGGGCACGTCGAAGGGCTCGGGCTCGAGCCCGGCCGCGTCCATCAGCTCGCCCAACGCGTGCGGGACCGCGTGCGGCAACGTCCCACAGGCGCGGCACGGCGCGGGCGTCCGAGGCGAGTCCCCAGTACAGGACACCCCGGTAGCTCATGATCGTGATGTTCAGGCCGAAGCCGTCCATCACCGGACCGAGGGGGAACATGCCGAGCAGCTGGCTGCCCCCCAGGTACAGCGGGAAGTCCGGGCCCGGGACGTTGGACACGATCAGGTTGGCCACGGGGCGGTGGCGGTCCGCCAGCTTCATTCCCGTGTAGAGCGCGGGCCGCCGCGGCGAAGACGTTGGGCGTCGCGTGCTCCGCCCAGTTCTGCAGCGTCGTCGCGCCGAGCGCCTTGTGCTCCTCCTTGGCTCCCTTGGTGCCCTCGTGGATGAGGCGGAGCCGTTCGAGCGGGTCCTCGATCTGGCAGGGCAGCTGGACGAACATCGCCGACATCTTGTTGGAGCCCTTCAGCTCCGCCACGTCCGGCGTCACCGAGACCGGCACCACCGTGACGAGGGGGATGTCGGGCAGCTCGTCACCGGCCAGCAGGTACGTGCGCAGCGCTCCGGCACACATGGCCAGCACGACGTCGTTGACCGTCGTGCCCATCTCGTTCTTCAAGTTCTTCACGTCGGTCAGGCTGGCCGCGGCGAAGGCGACGCGGCGCCGGGCGTGAACGGCGACGTTGATGGACGTCCGCGGCGCCGTCAACGGCAGCGCCGCCTTGGCCGTCAGGCCCTGGCGGATGCGGCGGATGCCGAAGATGGCGCCGCGTCGTGCGCAGCAGCATGCGCCCCACGTCGAAGGGCGCCACCAGGCCGGCCATCATCGCCTGGGAGACCATCTCGCAGCCCGGAGGGGATGCGCGAGTCGAGCTGCCGCGGGGTGAGCGTCGGCGTGGCGGGCGGGTCGGGCTCCAGGTCGAAGAGCACGCCCAGCAGCTCGGCACCCGAGACACCGTCGATGGTGCTGTGATGCATCTTGGTCACCAGCGCGATCTTCCCGTCCTCGACGCCCTCGACGATCCACATCTCCCAGAGGGGACGGTCGCGGTGGAGCTGGCGGCTGATGACGTCGGCCGTGAAATCGGCCAGTTCGCGCATGCCGCCCGGGGTCGGGAGCGCGGCCCGCCGCAGGTGGTTGTCGATGTCGAACTCGGGGTCGTCCACCCACACCGGGAAGCCCAGGCGCATGGGCACCTCGACCAGGCGGCGCTGAAAGACGGGTGCCAGCGGGATGCGGTCGCTGATGAGCTGACGGATCCGGCGGAACGAGTAGCCGCCGGGAACCGTGGAGGGGTCGAAGACCGCCGTGATGGCCACGTGCATGTGGAGGGTGGGCGTCTCCATGTACAGAAAGCCCGCATCGAGACCGCTCAGCCGTTCGGGGCTCATCGACACTCCTTGCTCGTCGCCCGCCGTCCATAAGCTGACACCAACGGCGGCCCGGGGCAAGCGGAGAACCGCTCCGACCAGGGGAGACCCGCGGCAGCCGGCGATTCGGGCGAAGATGGTGGCGTGCCGTACGCCTTCTTGATCGTCACGCTCGTCGGGGCCCTGGCCGTCGTGCTGGCCTACCGTCCCATCCGGCGGGAGCCCTTCACCGTGCTGAGTTTCACCCTGGCGTGGATCGCGGGAGAGCTGGCGTTCCAGAACATCGTCTGGCAGATGGTCGCCACCGCCCTCTTCATTGCCTTCGGCGCGCTCGACAATTGGGCCGGTTGGCTCGGCCTGGCCCTGGCGGTCCTCGACTGGGTCGGGCTCCTCGGGCTGGGCCTCGCCGGGCGCCGGGCGGCCGGCGTCACGGCAGCGGCCCTCGACGAGGTGCGCTCCGCCGCCTTCCCGGTGCCGACGGAGCCGACCGCCCCGACCTGGGGTCGCTGGTGGCGCGTGACCCGGGCGATCCCGTTCCGGTGGCGTGCGGTCGAGATGACCCGCGACATCGACTACTGGGGCGACGGCAGCGCCCGCCACCGACTCGACGTCTACCGCTCCCGTCTGGCCCCGCCCGCCCACGCGCCGGTGATGGTCTACATCCACGGCGGCGCCTGGATGATCGGCGACAAGCGCGAGCAGGGCAAGCCGATGATGTACGAGCTCGTCGCCCGGGGCTGGGTCTGCGTCGCCATCAACTACCGGCTGAGCCCGAAGGCGACCTGGCCGGACCACATCGTCGACGCCAAGCGCGCCGTCGCCTGGGTGAAGGAGAACATCGCCGAGTACGGCGGCGACCCCTCCTTCGTCGCGGTCAGTGGGGGGTCGGCGGGTGGGCACCTGTGCGCGCTGCTGGCCCTCAGCGCCGGCGACCCTGCCTTCCAGCCCGGGTTCGAGGAGCGGGACACCTCGCGTGCAGGCCTGCGTCCCCTTCTACGGGGTGATGGACCTGACCGGC
Source organism: uncultured Acidimicrobiaceae bacterium (assembly GCA_963838835.1). Lineage (GTDB taxonomy): Bacteria > Actinomycetota > Acidimicrobiia > Acidimicrobiales > RAAP-2 > Bog-473. The sequence continues at coordinate 378,667 of CAWITA010000023.1, read as the reverse complement.
TCACCGGAGGGATCGGCCCGCTTCGGGCCGGGCCTGCGCGAGATGCTCGAGGAGAAGGTCATGAAGGTCAAGGAGTCGGAGCGCCCCGAGCTCTTCCGCGACGCGTCGCCGACCTATCGGGTCAACGCCGGCGCCCCTCCGTTCTTGGTCCTCCAGGGCGTCAACGACACGCTGGTCCCCGTGGAGACGGCCCGGATCTTCGTCGACCGCCTGCGCTCCGTCTCGCGCCAGCCGGTGGGCTACGCCGAGCTGCCACTGGCCCAGCACGCCTTCGACGTGCTGGCCTCGCTGCGCTGCCAGGCGACGACGTCGGCCGTCGGGGACTTCTTGGACGGCGCCCTCGCCGTCGCCAGGTCGAACGTGGGCACAGACACCTGACCCTCCGGGTCAGGCCTCGTCGGCGAGCCGAACCTCGACCGTGAGCGCGTCGCCCACCGCGACAACCAACTCGTCCACCCCGCCTGCGTCGGTGATGTCGCGTCGGGCCGCCTCGACCGCGGCGAGCGTGGCCGGCGGACCCGTCACCTTCAGCAGCGCCACCCGCGACCGCATGGACCGTTTGTGGGCCGTCTTCTCGCGGCGCACCACGCCGAGCACCTCGGCCGCCACGGTCAGCACGTCCTGGACCGCGTCGGCGTGCGCGCCGACCTCGGCGACCTCGGGCCACGGGGCGTGGTGGACCGAGCCCCGCTGCCACCAGCTCCACACCTCCTCGGTCACGAAGGGGAGAAAGGGGGCGAAGAGCCGGGTCAGGACCGAAAGGGCTAGCGCCAGGGTGGCCCGCGCCGAGTCGGTGCCGGCCGGGTCGCCCTCTCCGTACGCCCTCGTCTTGACCAGCTCGAGGTAGTCGTCGCAGAACGACCAGAAGAAGGTTTCTGTGTCCTCCTGAGCGCGGGCGTAGTCGAACTGCTCGAACGACGCCGTTGCGGCGGTCACCAACTGGGCCAGCTGGCCCAGCAGGGCGAGGTCGAGCGGCTCACGCGCCGCTTCGACGCCCGGTGGCGCACCCTGGCCGAGGCGCCCGAGCGCGAATTTCGACGCGTTGAGGATCTTGATGGCCAGGCGGCGGCCGATCTTCATGACGCCCGTGTCGACCGCGGTGTCGGTGCCCGGGCGGCCGTTGCAGGCCCAATAACGGACGGCATCGGAGCCGAACTCCTCCACGAGCGGCATGGGGGTCACCACGTTGCCCTTGGACTTCGACATCTTCTTGCGCTCGGGGTCGAGGACCCAGCCGTTGAGGATCGTGTGCTGCCACGGCACGACGTGGTGCTCCAGGTGCGTGCGCAAGATGGTGGAGAAGAGCCAGGTGCGGATGATCTCGTAGCCCTGAGGGCGCAGGTTCATGGGGAAAGTGGCCGCGAACAGGTCCGGGTCGTCCTCCCACCGGCAGGCGATCTGGGGGGTGAGCGACGAGGTGGCCCAGGTGTCCATGACGTCGGGGTCACCGGCGAAACCTCCCGGGGCGTTGCGCTGCCCGGCCCCATAGCCGGGGGGCGTGTCCGTGGTGGGGTCGACCGGCAGACTGGCCTCGTCAGGGACGAGGGGGGAGTCGTAGTCCGGCTCGCCGCCTGGGCCGAGGGGGTACCAGATCGGGATCGGCACGCCGAAGAAGCGCTGCCGGCTCGCCAACCAGTCGCTGTTGAGCCCGTTCACCCAATCCTCGTAGCGGACCTGCATGTAGGGCGGGTGCCAGTCGAGCTCCGCTCCCCGGGCGAGCAGAGCCTGGCGCAGCGCCTCGTCGCGTCCGCCGTTGCGAATGAACCACTGCCGGCTCGTCACGATCTCGAGCGGGCGGTCGCCGCGCTCGTAGAACTTGACCGGGTGGGTGATCGCCCGTGGCTCGCCGATCAGGTCGCCCGACACCGCCAGGAGGTCGACCATGGCGCGCTGGGCTTGCTTCACCGTGCGCCCCGCGATGGCGTGCCAGGCTTCGCCGTCGGGGACACCCGGTGGGGGCGACTCGGTGATGTGACCCGTGCGGGTGAGGATGTTGCGCGTCGGCAGGTCGAGCTCGCGCCACCACACCACGTCGGTGACGTCGCCGAACGTGCAGATCATGGCGATGCCAGACCCCTTGTCCGGTTCGGCCAGGGGATGGGCGAGGATGGGCACCTCGACCCCGAAGAGCGGCGTGTGCACCGTGGTCCCGAAGCGTTCCGCGTAGCGTTCGTCGTCTGGGTGGGCGACCAGCGCCACGCAGGCGGCGACCAGCTCGGGCCGGGTCGTCTCGATCTCGATCTCGTCGAAGCGCAGCCGGTAGTAGGCGCCCGGCCGTTCGCGGTCCTCCATCTCGGCCTGCGCCACCGCCGTCTGGTAGTCGACGTCCCACAGCGTGGGCGCCTCGGAGGAGTAGGCCTCGCCCCGGGCCAGGTTGCGCAGGAACATGCGCTGGCTGGCGCGCCGGCTGCGGTCGTCGATGGTGGCATAGCCCAGCGTCCAGTCGACGGAGAGTCCGATGCGCCGCCACAAAGCCTCGAACGCCCGTTCGTCCTCGGCCGTCAACTGGTGGCACAGTGCGATGAAGTTGGGCCGGCTCACCGGCGATGTCCTCTGGTCCGGGCTCCTCGGGCGGCACGAAGTCGGGGTCGAGAGGCAGCGACGGGTCGCACGTCACGCCGAAGTAGGTCTGCACCCGACGCTCGGTCGGCAGCCCGTTGTCGTCCCACCCCATGGGGTAGAAGACCTTCCAACCCCGCATGCGGCGGTAGCGGGCGATGGCGTCGCTCTGCACGTAGCCGAAGACCGACCCCATGTGCAACGAACCCGACACCGTTGGCGGGGGGGTGTCGATGGAGAAGACCTGCTCCCTGGTGGCGCTCTGGTCGAAGCGGTAGGTGCCGTCGATGTCCCAGGTGGCAGCCCAGTGTCCTTCGAGACCATCGAGCGTCGGCTTGTCGGGGACGCGCGGTGCGCCGGTCGAGAGGGTCGACATGATCGGGTTACCGTACCCGGGTGCTGCTCCTCCACGACACCGCGACGGGCACGATCCACCCGCTCGAGTTGCGCCGCGAGGGCGAGGTGTCGATGTACGTCTGCGGCCCGACCGTCTACGACCTGCCCCATATCGGGCACGGGCGCTACAACCTCGTCTTCGACGTCCTGCGGCGCTACCTCCTCTTCCTGGGGCTGGACGTGCGGTACGTCTCGAACGTGACGGACGTGGACGACAACATCATCAAGCGGGCGGCCGAGCAGGGCCGAACCGAGTCCGAGGTGGCGACCGAGTTCGAGGCGCGCTGGTGGGAGGCCATGGACGGGCTCGGCGTGCTGCGACCCGACGACATCCCGCACGCCACCGCCTACATCGCCGACATGGTCGACCTCGTGGGTGACCTGCTTGCCCGAGGGGTGGCCTACGAGACGTCCGACGGCGTCTACCTGAACGTCGACCAGGTCGAGGGCTACGGGCTCCTGGCCCGCCAGAGCCTCGACTCGCTCCGGGCCGGCGCCCGGGTGGAGAGCAGCGACGAGAAGCGATCGCCACTCGACTTCGCCCTGTGGAAGAAGGCGAAGGTGGGCGAGCCGGCCTGGGATGCGCCCTGGGGCGCCGGACGGCCGGGCTGGCACACCGAGTGCGTCGTGATGTCGCTCGACCTGTTGGGCGACGGGTTCGACCTGCACGGCGGGGGCCAGGACCTGGCGTTCCCGCATCACGAGAACGAGCGGGCGCAGGCGGTCGCCGACGGCCACACCTTCGCCCGGCACTGGGTGCACAACGGCTGGGTCGAGGTCGAGGGAACGAAGATGTCCAAGTCGCTCGGCAACTTCACCTCGTTGACGGACCTCCTCGACCAGTGCGACGGGCGGGCCTACCGACTGCTCGTCCTGCGGGCCCACTACCGCTCGCCCATCGAAGTCACGCCGGACACGTTGGCCGACGCCGAGAAGGCGCTGGCCCGGCTGGACGGGCTCGCCCGCCGCTTCGACGACGTCGCCGACCTGCTGGAACGGACCGAATTCGGCTTCGTGGTCGAGGGGACCGAACCGGCGACCGGAGTCGACCCCCGGGCTTCGGCGACGTTCCGGGCGCGCATGGACAACGACCTCGACACGCCCGGGGCGCTGGCGGGCATCTTCGAGCTGGTGTCGGCGGCGCACACCGCCGCCGATGCCGGTGACGACGTCGAGGGTGGCCGACTCGCCCGCTCCGCCGCCGTCTTGGCCGCCGCGCTCGGGCTCTCGCTGCGCTCGGCGGATGCCGAGGTGGACGACGAGTCGCGCCGACTGGCGGCGGAACGCGACGAGGCGCGGCGCACCCGCGATTTCGCCCGTGCCGACGCCCTACGCGACGAGTTGGTGGCCCGGGGTTGGACGGTCGAGGACACCCCGTCGGGCACCGCCATTCGTCGCTGACGTCGCAGAGAATCCCTGTTCAAGGTCGGTCCCCGGCACTGCTGGACCGTCAGAGACTTCTGAGGTTACTGTAGAGTAACCTCGAAGGGAATTGCCCCGGCCGCCGGGGTGGCAGAAGGAGGGCGCACATGTCGGACTACTCGCTCGAGCTCAACGAGGATCAGCTCCAGATCCAGAAGTGGGTCCACGAGTTCGCCGAGAACGTGGTCCGTCCAGCCGGCCGTGAATGGGACGAACGGGAAGAGACACCCTGGCCCATCATCGAGGAGGCGGCCAAGAATGGCCTCTACTCCTTCGACTTCGTCGCCCAGTGCTTCTCCGATCCGACCGGCCTCCTCATGTGCCTCGTGAACGAGGAAATGAGCTGGGGCGATGCCGGCATCGCCTTGGCCATATTCGGTTCCACGCTCGCGGTCGCAGGGATCTTTGCCAACGGGACGCCCGAGCAGATCGGCGAGTGGATCCCGCAATGTTTCGGGTCGCCCGAGGACGTGAAGCTGGCCGCCTTCGGCGTGTCCGAACCCGACGCAGGCTCGGACGTCTCTTCCCTCAAGTCGCGCGCCGTCTACGACGAGGCCAAGGACGAGTGGGTGCTCAACGGCACCAAGACCTGGATCACGAACGGCGGCATCGCCAACACCCACGTGCTGGTGCTCTCGGTGGACCCTTCGCTCGGCAGCCGCGGCCAGGCCAGCTTCGTGGTGCCCGAGGGCACGCCCGGGATCTCCCAGGGGCAGAAGTTCAAGAAGATGGGCATCCGGGCGTCGCACACCGCCGAGGTCGTCATGGAGGATTGCCGCGTCCCCGGGCGCTGCCTCCTCGGCGGCAAGGAGAAGCTCGACGTACGCCTGGCCCGGGCCAAAGAGGGCAAGAAGACCTCGACCCAGGCCGCCATGGCCACCTTCGAGGCGTCCCGCCCTATCGTCGGCGCCCAGGCGGTCGGGATCGCCCGGGCCGCCTACGAGTACGCGCTCGACTATGCCAAGGAGCGCCGGCAGTTCGGGCGGGCCATCATCGAGAACCAGGCCATCGCCTTCAAGCTGGCCGACATGAAGATGCACACCGACGCCGCTCGGCTCCTCGTGCACCGCGCCGCCAACATGGCCAGCACGGGCAAGAAGTTCGAGAACGGCGAGGGCTCGATGTCCAAGCTCTATGCCGGCGAGAACGCAGTGTGGGTCACCGACCAGGCCATCCAGATCCTGGGCGGTTACGGCTACGTCCGCGAGTACCCGGTCGAGCAATGGCACCGCGACGCCAAGATCTACACGATCTTCGAGGGGACGTCGGAAATCCAGCGCCTCGTCATCAGCCGGGCGATCTCGGGGATCCACATCAACTGACGACCGTGGCGCTCGGCCGCGCGGGAGTCAGCGCACGGACAGCTGGAGGAAGTAGTGGCCTGCGTCGAGGTCGTCGATGAGCCCGGGGTGCACCGGGTCCCAGCCCAACTGTTGCCGGGTGATGACGCTCGAGGCCGGGCTGTCCATTGCGACGAGTGGACCGAGAAACCCGAAGTGCTGGCCTGCGTCCTCGGGGGAGACAGAAACCACTGGGACCTCGAGGTGGCGCCCGATCACCTCAGCGACCTCGTGCAGAGCGACGCCCTCTTCAGCGACCGCATGCAGCGCCGATCCCGGTGATGCCTTCTCCAAGGCCAAGCCGAAGGCGTGCGCGACATCGAGGCGGTGGGTCGCCGGCCAGCGGTTGGAGCCGTCGCCGACATAGCCCGAAACGCCCTTGTCCCGAGCGGTCGCGACCAGCATCGCCGTGAAGCCGTTGTCCCCCGCGCCGTGACAAGTGGGAGGAAGCCGCACCACCGATGAGCGGACGCCTCGCTCGGCGAGCGCCAGCGTCAGCTGCGCGGTACCCCTCCTGGTGAGCAGACCACCGCCCAGCGCCGCCGCCGCGGGCTCGAGACCCCGCCCGTCGAGCTCGGTCGCCACGCCCTCGGTTGCGAGCCCAAGCACCCCCGAAGCAATGAGGAACGGCCGATCGGAGCCCGCGAGCGCGTCGCCGAACGTCTCGACGGCGCGGCGGTCGGCATCGGCGGGACCAGCGAAGTCCCCCGAGAAGGCAACGTCGTGCTTGAACGCGAGGTGGATCACGCCATCGGACGCCGCAGCGCCAGCCCGCAGCACGTCGAGGTGGTCGATCGTGCCCCGGAGGACATCTGCGCCGACGACGGCGAGGGCCTCGGCCGATGCGTCCGAGCGAGCGAGCCCGACGACGTGATGACCGGCGCCAATGAGCTCAGGAACGACGGCCGAGCCGATCCAACCCGACGCGCCGGTGACGAAAACACGCATGAGGACCTCCAAAGTTCGTTCGCCCCGCCCCCCACGAAGCGAGGTCGATGTCAGTTACTGTCATCAGTGTACGCCTTATGTCAGCCGCTGTCATCACCCATTACTAGGATTGGCTCATGGCTCGATGGGAACCGGACAGCCGCGGCAGGCTCGAGCAGGCCGCCATGGCGCTCTACGGGGAGAGGGGGTTCGAGAACACCACCGTGGCCGAGATCGCCGAGCGTGCCCGGCTCACGGAGCGGACCTTCTTCCGTCACTTCGCCGACAAGCGGGAAGTTCTGTTCGGAGGGGCGGCGGCGCTGCAAGAGCTGTTCGTGGGCGCCGTCGCCGGCGCACCTGATTCTGCGACGCCATTCGACGCGGTCAAGGCGGCCCTCGAGGCCGCGTGTGTGCTTTTCGAGGGCCGCCGTGAGTTCGCCCGGCAGCGTCAGGCCGTGATCACTGCGAACGCCGAGTTGCGCCGAGCGCGAGCTGATCAAACTCGCCGCACTCGCCGCTGCACTCGCCGACGCCTTGCGCCGACGCGGCGTCAAGGACCCGGCCGCGAGCCTGAGCGCCGAGGCGGGGATCGCCGTCTTCAAGGTGGCGTTCGAACGCTGGGTCGAGGAATCCAATCAACGGGACTTGTCAGCGCTCATGCGAGAGTCGCTCGACGAGCTCAAAGCCGTGACCGCCGGTGCGTGATCGTCTGGTCCCCGACGCCCGCCGAGCTCTCGGCGACGGCCGACCCGTCTAGGCCTGCGATCGCTCGGACCCGGCCACGTCGCCGTCCGGTGTCCCAACCCCGTCGGCCACCAGGCCGTGCCGATGGGCGTACACCGCCGCCTGGGCCCGGTCGCGGCTGTTGGTCTTGGCGAAGATCCGGTTCACGTGCGTCTTCACCGTGGTCTCCGCCACGAAGAGGTGTGTCGCGATCTCCGTGTTCGACAGTCCGGCGGCGATCAACGCAAGGACCTCGGCCTCGCGTTCGGTCAACCCGTCGGGGAGTGGTGCTGCACGGTGCGGGCTCGCTAGCGGCGTTTGCCGTGCCGCCTTGAGCAACGCCGCCTGCACCGCGGGGTCGAGCACCGACTGCCCGGCCACGGCCGCCTCCAGGGCCCGCCGGATGTCCTCGCGGGACGCGTCCTTCGTGAGGTACCCCGCCGCGCCGGCCGAGAGGCCGGCCATGATGGACTCGTCGTCGGCAAAGGTGGTCAGGACGACGACGGGGATGGCGGGATGTCGTTCCCGCAGCGCCCGCGTGGCGTCGACGCCGTCCATTCGGGGCATTCGCAGGTCCATGAGCACGACGTCGGGCGCCTGCGTGGCGGCCAATTCCAGGGCCTCGAGGCCGTCGCCGGCCAGGCCGACCACCTCGATGTCGGAGAACCCCCCCACGATGGTTGCCAGACCCTCGCGGACGACTCTCTGGTCGTCGGCGATGAGGACCCTCACGACGCCGCCACTTGGCGCGCCGCCGGCGCGGAGGCAGCGCCGAGCGGCACCGCCGCGCTCACGCGCCAACCGGATGCCGTCGGCCCCGACTCGACCTCGCCGCCCAACAGCTCCAGGCGCTCGGCGATGCCGCGCAGGCCGAAGCCGCCACCGCTCCGCGCCAGCGGCGTGGGTGCGGCGAGGGTCGGGGCATCGTTGTCGACGCGCAGCGACACCGCGTCGGGCGCCCACGTCAGGGCAACCGATGTCGGTGCGCCCGGCGCGTGTTTCATGACGTTGGTGAGCGCCTCCTGGGCGACCCGGTAGAGGCCGAGCACGGCCGGCGCGGGGAGCGGCACTGGTGGGCCCGACTCGGTGAAGGTCGCATCATGTTGCGCGCAGATCCCGGTCAGCTGCTCGCCGAGCGGTGCCGGCTCGTCGCGCAGCGCCCGGACCGCTCCCCGGGCCTCGTCGAGCCCCTCGTGCACCAGCATGCGGGTGCGCTGGAGCTGCTCGCGGACGGCGGGACTGGTGCCCGGCTCCGCCTCGACGACCGTGCCGAAGGCCTCGAGCTGGAGCGAGAGGGCCGCCAACGTGTGGGCGAGCACGTCGTGGATCTCACGGGCGAGGTGGTTGCGCTCGCTGAGGAGCTCGGCTCGAGCTCGCTCGGCCTCGGCCCGGGCCACTTCGACCTCCATGCGCGCCAATTGCTCGGTCCGTTCGACCGCTTGGCGGCGGGTGATCCCGACCACGGCCCCGCCGAGGACCGCTGCCACCCCGCCCAGGACGATGCCGTACGGTCTGCCCAGGGCGAGCACGCTGACCACCACGGCCAACCACCCCGCGGCACCGATCAGGGCGCCCAGGCCGATGGGCCAACGACTGGCCGCACTGAGCACGGCCAGTCCCGGGAAGACCAGTGCGATGGGGGCGAAGCCGACGAGGGCACCGCCGGTGAGCGTCATGACGAACAGCGCCGCAAAGGCTGCCCACTCCAGCCGGGATCACAGGTACATCCAGGCGAGCCACGACGCCACCGCCGTCGCCAGAAGGGCGACGGCGGTGGCGCGCTGGCCGGTGGATCCCAGCGTATGGAGCTCGCTGACGACCGCCCAGACGAGCAACCCCATGGAGGCCAGTGCAACCGCGTTGCCGCCGATGGTCCAGCCTCCCGGGGGCATCGGGGCCTCAGAAGGAGTGCTCACTGCCCTCCATGATGGACCGCCAGCCGCTCAGGACGGACGGACGAGGGCGGGGCGCTGCGCCGGAAGCCGCCCCCAAGGCCTGGCGGCGGACCGTGTAGGAGCGCCACCCCACGATCGCGGTGCGGATCACGGCCTCGCAGAGCGCCATCAGGATGAGGGCATCGGTCCACGCCGCCACGCTCGTGATGCTGTGGCTGGCGCTGAAGCGCTCGATCGCGGCCCCCCCGCCGTGGGTGGCGTAGACCTGGAAGGCCAGCCGGCCGCCCGTGCCGAGGATCCACAGCGCGGCAGCCGCCAGCCCGGCCTTGGCGACCGGGAAACCCTCGCCGTCCGGGTGGACCGAGGTGAATCTGCCGGCGAGCCCGCCGAGCAGGGCGCCCAAGCCGGCACAGCCGAGGACGAGGATCAGGTCGTTGCCGGCGGTCGGGAGACCCCGCAGGTAGCTGAAGGCGACGTAGATGACGATGCCCACCGGGAGCAGGAGGGCCCGCGTGGTGATCCGGCGTCCCTTGACCTGGAGCAGGACGATGGCGATGAGGCTGATGTCGATGAGGTAATCGGTGAGAGTCATGCCACCAGTTTCCGGATTCGGCTTCTTTGCTGCGTCAACCTGCGGGTTGATTCACGGGTGGATCCCCGCGGGTGGAGCCCACGGCGACCCGGCCGCAGGTCACGGGGGGCCGGGCCAATTCTCGTAGTGTCGGCCTCCCATGAGCCGGACCGTGCTTCTCCGCCGCGCCACCGACGTCACCCCCGAATGGCTGACCGGGGCTCTCGCCGGCGCGGGCCAGTTGGCCGAGGGCGCCAAGGTGGTCTCGTTCGACGCAGCGCCCATCGGCACCGGCCAGATGGCCGACACGACGCGTTTCGTGTTGACCTACGACGAGCCTGGGTCTGGCCCGGCCAGCGTGGTGGGCAAGTTCGCCTCGGTCGACGACCAGAGCCGCGGCACCGGTCTGGCCCTCCGGGCCTACGAAATTGAGGTTCGTTTCTACCGGGAGGTCGCCGCACGCGTGGCGACCCGCATCCCGACCGCCTACGTGACCGAAGTCGAACCCGACACGGGTTGGTTCACTCTCCTGCTCGAGGACATTGCTCGCTCGGTGCAAGGAGACCAGATCGAGGCTTGTCGTCCCGACGTGGCAGCGGCCGTCCTCGAGGAGATGGCGGGCTTGCACGCGCCGTGTTGGGAGGACCCCGACCTCGCCGGGCGCGAGTGGCTCAACCGCGCCACGCCGGAGTCGAACGGCTTCCTCGCCGCGCTGGTGACGTCGTTGCTGCCTGGGTTTCTCGAGCGCTACGGGGAGACGTTGGCGCCCGAGCACCGCGACCTCTGCCGTCTCTTCGCCGAGCACCTTCCGACCTATCTCGGGCTGCACACGGGCCCGCGCACGACCAGCCACGGCGACTTCCGGCTCGACAACCTCCTCTTCCAACCGGGTCACGCGAGGCCGGTGGTCGTCGACTGGCAGACCGCCGCGTGGGGCGGGGCGTCCCTCGACGTGGCGTACTTCATCGGGGGCTGCCTGCGCACCGAGGACCGCCGGTCCCACGAGGCGGAGCTGTTGGCCCACTACCACGACGCCCTGTGCCGGGGTGGGGTGCGCGACTATTCGCTGGAGCAACTACGCCGGGACACCCGGCTGGACAGCTTCGGGGGCGTCCTCATGGCCATCGTCGCGGCCATGGTCGTACAGCGCACCGAGCGGGGGGACCTCATGTTCCTCACCAGCGCGACCCGTCACGCCCAGCACGCGCTCGACGTGGACGCGCCCGCCTTGCTGCTGACCGCCCGATGACCGACCTGCTGGTCTTGTGCACGGGCAACGCGGCCCGGTCGGTCATGGCGGGCTTCATGCTCGAGCACCTGCGCGACGGCCGCCCCGGGGACCCGCTCCACATCGTGACCGCGGGGACGCACACCATCGATGGGCAGCCGATGGGCAACGCGGACCCGCACCGCGCTGGCCCGTCTTCCCGAACTCGCGGACGCTGACTTCCGCCGCCACCGCAGCCGGCAGGTCCACGGAATCGACCTCGTGCACGCTGAGTTGGTCGTCGTCATGGAGGCCGACCACGTGCGTTTCGTCCGGCGCCAATTCCCTGACGCCGCCGTGAAGACCGCCACCATTCGACATCTGTGCCGCAACCTCCCCGCGGCGCCGCCCGACCTCGGCGAGCGGGTGGCTGCTCTCGACCTGGACGAGGTGGAGGTGTCCGACGACGAGGATGTCCTCGATCCCGCCGGGCGGGAGGCCGACGTCTATGCGGCGTGCGTGGACGAGCTGTGGGGGCTGTGTCGGTCGCTCATCGAGCTCCTCTAGCTCCGCCGCTGGTTCCGCGACTTGTCGCGTGTGCTCAGTCGGCGTGCACCGAGCGGAGCCCGGCCCACGCCAGGTCGGCCATGCGCCGCGCCAACTTCAGGGCCTCCTCCTCCAGCTCGGCCTCGGAGCCGGGGCGTTGCTCCATGAACCGGCGGCTGGCCCCCTCCGCCATCCCCACGATCCCGTAAGCCAACAGGCGGCGGTGGTCGTCGTCGAGGCCGGCGTCGATCAGTGGGTCGATCGCCTCCGCGATCGCGTCCTCGACGGCGCGCAGCGCCCGGCCCAGCTCCTGGTCGTCCGCGTGGTCACGCCCGTAGAGCAGGCGGAACTCGGCCTCGTGGCTGACCACCAGGCGGAAGTAGGCGGCGAAGCCCAGCTCCACCTGCTGCCGCGGGCCTTCGGCCCGCACGACGGCGCGTCCGATGGCGGTCAGCAGGTCCTGGGCGATGGAGTCGACCAACTCCAGGTACAGCGCCCGCTTCGACGAGAAGTGCTGGTACAGCAGCGGCTTGGTGACGCCCGCCGCCTCGGCGATGTCGTCCATCGTCGTGGCGCGGTACCCCCGTTGGGCGAACAGCTCGAGCGCCACCGCGAAGAGCTGGTGACGTCGCTGTTCCGCGGTGAGTCGCCTCGGAGCGGCTGTCGATCGCACCTGCCATGGCTGCACGTTACCGAACGGGTCATACCGGGGCGGGAAGGCCCGGGACAGTCCGCAGCACTCCGGAGAGCCGCGCCGGGAGGTCGGCCAGGTTGAAATGGTCCGCCGCGACCGCGGTGGTTGTGCGCCAGCACGCGTCCGTCGGGCGTGCGCAGCCACGCCGCCAGCGGAGCGGGGTCGGAGGCGTCGAACCAGTGGAAGCCGAAGGCCGCCAGCTCGGCCGCCACGGGGTAGGAGCCCACCGCGAGCGGGCGCCGATGCGTCGCCGACTCCACCGAGGGGTTGCCGAAGCCCTCCCACGTCGAGGGAAGCAGCACGGCGTCGCAGGCGGCGTAGGCGTCGGCGACCGAGCAACCGCCCTCGGGCTCGCCGAGGACGACCGGGCAGCGGGCCCGCGCGACCAGGCCGGTCGAGATCGGGTCCGTACCCGTCCTCGGCCGGTCCGAGCAGCCAGTAGGTGGCGCCGACGGCTTCGGCCAGCGCGATCGCCCCGGCGATGTTCTTGCGGGGCAGCGCCCGCGTCGGTTGGAGCAAGAGCGTGACCCCCTCGGGTAGGCCGAGTGCCGCCGCGCGTGCCGACGCGGTCGCCCGGTGCGGGGTCCGGGTCGAACGTGTTGTACACCGTCGTCGCCGTGATGCCACGGGCCGCCAGCTCCACTCGGCTGAGCTCGTTGATCGTCACGTGCGCCCAGGCCGTGTCGTCCGGCGGCGGGGGGAGGTGGGCCAGGTGCGGGCGCTGCCACGGGAGGTCGTGATGGTGCAGGATCGCCGGTCGCCCCGCGCAGGCTGCCGCCACGACGGCCGCCGCGCCGGGGTTGAGCGGCAGCGAGCAGAGGTTCTCGACGATCACGAGGTCGGCCTCGGCCAGCGCGCCTTCGACCTCGGCCCGTGTCGGGGGCTCGGGGGCGTCGATGGCCAACCCGGGCAGCACGGTGTCCACCGGGCCCGACCCGGCGACGGTGCGCACGTCCCATCCGAGCACGCCCAGCGCAACGGCCCACTTGGCGGCCTCGACGGCGACCCCGTCGCCGCCGCCCAGGCGGAAGGAGACCATGCACGCCGTCGGCACGACGGCACTGTAGGCGCGCTCGGAAGGGCCCATGCCGGTCGACTAGCGTCTCATCCCGATGGCGAAGCGGGCATTGATCACGGGCGTGACCGGCCAGGACGGGTCCTATCTGGCGGAGTTCCTGCTGTCCCAGGGCTACACGGTGATCGGCATGGTGCGGCGCTCGAGCACCGTGAACTTCGAGCGGATCGCCCACATTCAGGACCAGATCGAGCTCGTGGCCGGGCGACCTGCTCGACGAGAGCTCGCTCATCCACATCCTGCGCGACCACCGGCCCACCGAGGTCTACAACCTGGCCGCCCAGTCCTTCGTCCAGACCAGCTTCTCCCAGCCGGTGCTGACGGGTGAGACCACGGCCATGGGCGTCACCCGCATTCTCGACGCCATCCGGCTCGTCGACCCGGAGATCCGCTTCTACCAGGCCAGCTCCTCGGAGATGTTCGGCAAGGTGCTCGAGGTCCCTCAGCGGGAGTCGACGCCGTTCTACCCGCGCAGCCCCTACGGCGTGGCCAAGGTGTACGGGCACTGGATCACGGTGAACTACCGCGAGAGCTACGGCCTGCACGCCTCCTCGGGCATCCTCTTCAACCACGAGTCGCCCCGCCGCGGCCTCGAGTTCGTCACCCGCAAGGTCACCCACGGCGTGGCTCGCATCGCCCACAAGCTCGACGACAAGCTGGCGCTCGGCAACCTCGATGCCCAGCGGGACTGGGGGTACGCCGCCGACTACGTCCGCGCCATGTGGCTGATGCTCCAGCAGGACGGACCGGGCGACTTCGTCGTGTCGACCGGGCAGACCCACGAGGTGCGCGAGCTGTGCCGCGCTGGCCTTCGAAGCCGCCGGGCTCGACTGGGAGCAGCACGTCGTGATCGACGAGCGCTTCCTGCGTCCGGCCGAGGTGGACCTGCTGGTCGGAGACCCCGCCAAGGCGCACGAGGTGCTGGGTTGGCAGCCCGAGGTCGACTTCCCCGGCCTCGTCACCATGATGGTGGAGGCCGACATGGACCTGGTCCGCAAGAGCCTCAGGTAGCCGGGGGCCGCCGCGCTCCTCTCGCACCCGCTGCAATCTCGGCCGACCCGGCCGGCGCCCTCGTCGCCTTCGGAGCCGGGATCCTCTCCTTCATCTCGCCGTGCGTCCTGCCCCTGGTCCCGGGCTACGTCTCCATGGTGTCGGGCCTGTCGGCGGCGGAGCTGGAGGCCGGCGGCGAGGGCGTGACACCCTCGGCTGCGCTGCGCCCGGTCCTGCGCGGCATCGGCCTGTTCGTGGCCGGCTTCACCCTGGTCTTCGTCGCGCTCGGTGCGGCGGCCTCGAGCATCGGCCGCGTCCTCGATGCACACGAGATCACGCTCACCCACGTGAGCGGTGCTGTGATCGTCTTCCTCGGGGTGGTCATGTTGCTCGGCGCGCTCCCGTCGAGCGTGTGGGCCAACGCAGGCTCGGGCACCCTCGGCGTCGTGTCGCGGGTCACCGGCGAGCACCGCTTCGACGTGCGCCCCTCCAAGCTCGGCGCGTGGGCTGCGCCCCTGATGGGGATGGCGTTCGCCTTCGCCTGGACGCCCTGCATCGGACCGGTCCTCGGGCGTCGTGCTGAGCCTCGCGGCGCGCAACGGGACCCTGTCGGGTGGTGTGCTGCTTCTCTTCGCCTACTCCCTCGGCCTGGCGGTGCCCTTCGTGCTGGTCGGCCTGGCCTTCAGTCGGCTCACGACGATGCTGGCCCGGACCCGACAGCTGGCTGTGGGCGGTCGAGCTGGTGGCCGGTCTCGTCCTCGTGGTCTTTGGCGTGTTGTTGCTCACGGACAACGTGAGTTGGGTTTCGACGCAGCTCTCGAACCTCCTCAACGACCTCGGCCTGGGGCGGCTCAGCAAGAGTTGAGGCGGGACGCGGCGGTCGCCGATTTCGTGGTCGCCATACAGCGCCTGGGGTCATGCTCGTCCGGGCCCCTCCTCGTCGCGCTCGACGGTCGCTCCGGCAGCGGCAAGTCGACCTTGGCTGCTGCCGTGGGCAGGGGCACCGGCGCGCTGGTCATCGACGGCGACGACTTCTACCGGGGCGGATCGGGCCAGTACTGGGACGCTCTCGACGTCCGTACCAAGCTGGACCTCGTCATCGACTGGCCGGGCCAGCGCGCGGTGCTCGAGCGGCTGCGACGTTTCGAGGCTGCGACGTGGCGCCCCTACGACTGGGAGGCCGACGACGGCCGCCGCCACGAGGAGATCACGGCCGCTCCCAACGACATCGTGATCCTCGACGGCGCCTACAGCGCGCGACCGGAGCTGACGGACCTTTACACCGTACGCGTGGTCCTCGAGGTCAGCCGCGACGTTCGGCGGGAGCGGTTGCTCCGACGCGAGGGGCTGCGGTATCGGGCCGAGTGGGAGGCCGCGGTGGGGCGACGCGGAGGAGCTGTACTTCGAGACGGTGATGCCGCCGGCGGCGTTCGACCTCGTGCTCGACGGGGGCCGAAGGACGCCTCGATCCTGGGAACCCGACCACGGGGCGATCTCGGCCGCCCTCGCCGTGTCCGGACGTCACTCCTTTCGCGTCACCTTTGCTCGGCCAGTACCGCGGCGAACGTCTCCGCGAAGGTGAACGCGTCGCCCGGCCAGCGGGCCGAGACGTAGGTGCCGTCGCGCACGACCCACGCCGGACGCGCGTCGGTCGGCGTGTCCCGGGCCCGTCCGCTTGTCTTGCGCCGCCGGTCGGGCGTGTCGCGCTCCACGTCTTTGAAGTCGGCCGGATCCGCGAGTGCTCGCGTCACTTCTTGCTGCACGGACATGTAGCCCCACGGCTGCCCGGGCTCCTCCAGGTAGGTGCGGTAGTAGTTGGCGTCCCAGAAACGCGTGTAGCGGGCGACATCCCACGCCTTGCGCTCCAGCGACCAGGTGAGCGCGGTCGTGCGCCGGCCGTAGAGCACCGAGTGTCCGGTCTTCGGGTCCATCGCACGCGCGGCGACCAGGACGCCGTGGCAGATCGCCCCGACCGGCTTGGCCGAACGGAACGAGTCGATGGTCATCTGCTGGACCTCGGGGCTCTCGAGATAGGCGCGCATGCCGCGGGCCCGGTGCCCGCCGGGCAAGAGCAGTGCGTCGTAATCGCTGCGCCGGGCCGCTCCCCAGTGCAGCGGTGCCCCGAATGCCTCGTCAGAGCGCAACGACGCATACGCCTGGCGCGCCGCCTTGTCGGCCCGCAGGACCCGGCCGACCACCGTCGCGCGGCGCAGGCCGGGGATGGCGCCCCAGGGGTCCAGGCCCCGGCCGGTCACCATCAGGTCGTCGGCCTCGCTGGGCTGTCCCGACGGCGTGGCGAAGCGCACCTCGTGCCCCGCTGCCGACAGGACCTGCCAGCTCACGCCCACTTCAGTGGGGTCGAAGTCGCACGCCGGCAACGGCATCAGGACGGTCACCATCGATGGGGGCGACACTACCGACGGTCCACCGACGCGCCACCACCCGCGGCCCGGCGGCCGCCGTTATCGTTTAAGACATGAGCGACACCGACACCGGCACCGCACCCGACCCGATCTTCTCGCCCGAGGACGCGCTCGAAAAGCTCTGGGTCCAGGCCTATCAGGGCGAGGTGCTAGGTGAGCGTCTGTTCGGACGTCTCGCCGAGCATCTCGACGCGCGCCACGAGGCCGAGCACGCCGCCAAGATGCGCGTCCTCGCGACCCTCGAACGCCTGACCAAGGAGGCCGTCGCGCCCGCGCTCGAGAAGGCTGGCATCTCCACCGAGCCCGACGCCGAGATGCTCGGCGCAGCCGACGCCCTCGCCGACGGTTCTCGTGACAGCACGTGGGAGCAGGTGATGGGCTCGTTCGAGGGCATCACGGGACAGTTCATCGGTCTCTACGAGCGAATCGGTGAGCTCGACCCCACCGAGAGGGCCAGCGCGGAGCTGCTGGTGGCGCACGAGGTCGCGCTGCGCGACTTCGCCCGAGCCGAGCTGGCCGGCCGTGCCGCCACCTCCCTCGATCCGGTCAACGCGCTGGCGCACATGCGCTGAACCCGGCGCCGATGCCGGACTTCGCCGCGTTCGATCAGCGGCGCTATCCGACCCTGGCGGTGCGCGCGGGCTACGCCGCCTGGGCACCGACGTACGAGGACACGGTCGAGGACCTGATGGACCTGGCCTTATTGGACCGCATCGAGTCCGTGCCGTGGCGCTCCGTCACGCGCGCCGCCGATCTGGGCTGTGGGTCGGGCCGCACGGCGCAATGGCTCCGTACCCGCGGCGAGTTCCCGATCGACGGGGTCGACCTGACGCCCGAGATGCTCGACCTGGCCCGACGCCGCGGCGCGCACGACCGCCTCGTCGAAGCCGACGTCCGGGCCACCGGGCTGGAGGAGGGGGCCTACGACCTCGCCACCTGCGTGCTCGTCGACGAGCACCTCTCGCAGGTCGAGCCGCTCTACGCCGAGGCGCGCCGTCTGCTCGGGCCCGGTGGCTCCTTCGTGGTCGTCGGGATCCATCCCTACTTCCTCATGGCGGTCGGCATGCCCACCCACTTCGACGGTCCCGGGGGCGAACCGGTGGCGATCGAGACGCATCTTCATCTGCCGGGCGAGCACCTGGCGGCCGCCAGCGCCGCCGGACTCACGGCCCGAGAGCTCCACGAGGGGCTGGTCGACGAGCAGCTGATCGGGCGGAAGCCCGGTTGGGAGTCCCATCGGGGTGTTCCGTTCTCCTACGCCTGGGTCTGGTCGGCGCCCTGACCCCCGGGGCCCGCTTGGAACCCCGGGACCCACCCCCCCTACCATGGTGGGGAAGGCCATGGCCACTGTTGTCCACTTTCGCGTCGCGGTCGCGCTCGCCGGCCGCTTCCCCGCCCTTGCCGGGGTCGATCTCTCTCTCGACCAGGGTGAGGTCGTCGTCGTGGTGGGCGCCAACGGGGCGGGGAAGACCAGCCTGCTGCGCGCCTGTGCAGGGCTTTTGCCTGTCACCTCCGGCGAGGCCGAGGTCCTCGGCGTCGACCTCACCACGGACCACACCTCGGTGCGTCGCTACGTCGGCCTCCTGGGTCATGCCGCCCCCCTCTACGACGAGCTGAGCGCGGCGGAGAACGTCCACTTCGCCGCGCGGGCCCTAGGGCTTCCCGTCTCGAGCGCCGACGAGGCCCTCGAGCGCGTCGGCCTGACCGGGCGCCTGCGCAGGACGTCGGCCGGTCGGCTCTCGGCGGGCCAGCGGCGTCGCGTCGCCCTGGCGGCGTTGCTGGCGCGGCGGCCCGCGCTCTGGCTGCTCGACGAGCCCCACGCCGGCCTCGATGTCGCATCGCGCGCGCTGCTCGGCCAGCTGATCGGCGAGGCGGTCTCGGACGGGGCCACGGTGCTGCTGTCGTCGCACGAGCCCCAGCTCTCGGTCCCCCTGGCCGACCGCGTCGTCTCCATGGGGGGCGGGCGGGTGACGGGTGAGGAGCCGGGGGGTCGCCACGTCACGCTGACCGCGGTGCCGACGCCCGCAGCCGACACGGCCGCCGACACCGCCGGAGCCGTCCATGTGGCATGACGCCGTGCTGGTCGCCGGCAAGGACCTCCGGATCGAGGCACGCTCGCGCGTCGCGCTATGGCAGGTGGTCCCTTTCGCCGTCCTCGTCCTGGTGCTCCTCGCGTTCGCCATCGGGCCCGACCAGGCTGCGTTGCGCCACGCCGCACCGGGGATCTTCTGGGTTGCGTTGCTGTTCTCGACGGTGCTGGCGATTCAGCGCAGCGTCGCCGTCGAGTCCGGCGAGGGTACGCGCGACGGCCTTCGCCTGTCGGGCATCGACCCCGCCGGGATCTTCCTGGGCAAGGCCGCCGCGGTAGGGCTCCAGCTCCTCGCGCTCCAGGTCGTCTTGTGGGCCGGCGTGACCTTCCTCTTCGACGTGCACGTGCGCGTGGTGTGGCTCGCGGTGGCGGCGAGCCTGCTGGCCACTGTCGGCCTCGCCTGCGCCGGCGTGCTCTACGGCGCTCTGTCGGCCGGGCTGCGCGTGCGTGACACCCTGCTCCCGCTCCTCGTGTTGCCGGTCCTGGCCCCGGTCCTGCTCGCCGGTTCCAAGGTGTGGCAGGCGGCGCTGAGCGGCAGCACCTCGTCGGGGACGCAATGGCTCAAGATCCTGGTCCCCTTCGCCGTCATCTACCTCGTCGTTGGCATCGTCCTCTACGGCCCGCTGCAGGAGACGGCGTGAAGGCGCCCGCGCGCGTGCCCCCCCGACCCCGTTGGCTCGACGTGGTCGGTGTCCTCGGTGTCGTCGCCATGGGCTTCACGGTGTGGCTGGGTCTGTGGATCACGCCGCCCGACGTGGTGCAGGGGAACCTCGCTCGGCTGCTCTACATCCATCCGCCGATCGCCACCGTGGCGCTCTATTGGGCCGGCGGCGTTGCCACGGCGGGCAGCCTTCTCTACCTGTGGCCGCGCACGCGCTCCTTCTTCTGGGACCGACTGGCCGCCTCCGCCGTCGAGGTCGGCGCCGTGTTCTCGGCGCTGACGCTGGTGACGGGGTCGTTGTGGGGCCGGCCGGCCTGGGGCACGTGGTGGACCTGGGACGCCCGGTTGACCTCGACCGCCCTCCTGCTGCTCCTCGAGATCGGCTATCTCGCCCTGCGGCGCGTGCCGGCCGACCCTGCGATCCGGGCCCGCCGCTGTGCCGTGGCGGCCCTGCTCGTCGCGATCGACGTGCCGCTCGTCCACTTCTCGGTCGACTGGTGGAACACCCTGCACCAGGGGGGCACGTTCCTCGACCCCGGGTTCCAGATCCATGCCTCCGCCTCTATGTCCTGGACATTCCTGCTGGCGTTCATCGCGTTCTCGCTCGTGTTCGTCTGGCTGCTCGGGGTGCGCTATCAGGTCGAGGTGCTCGAGGACGCGGTCGGCGACCAGGAGCTCGAGGTCTCCCTGGCCGAGCGGTGGAGCGAGGATGCCGAGCTCGTCGGCGTGGGCAGCCCGGAGGCGCACGAGAGCGGGGGCGCACCGTGAGCTACGTCGACGCCGGGTACGCCGTGGCGCTCGCGACACTGTTTCTCTACGCAGTGAGCCTGGTCCTGCGCCGCCGGCGCTGGGAGCGGGCGTGGAGGATGTCGGAGCGGCCGGTTGCCGAAGAGGGCGCGCGGCCGCACGCTGAGCAGTCGTGACCGAGACGACGACCGAGCCGAGCCCTCCTCCCAGCCCGCCGCCGTCCGATGGCCGTCTGGGGCCGGCCGTGCCCGCGCCGCGTCGACGGCGGACCAGCCGCCGGGTCCTGGCCGTCTTCGCGCTCCTGGTCGTCGCCTTCGTCTTTCTTCTCGTTGAGGGATTGGGGAGCTCGCTCGACTACTTCGACACGGTGGACCAGGCCTTCGCCCAGCGGGCGACACTCGGCACCCAGACCTTCCGACTCGAGGGGACGGTCGTCCCGGGGACCATCCACCCCACGACCACCGGCTCGGACTTCAGCATCTGCGAGGGGTCCAACGTGGTCCACGTGGCCAACGCCGGGAGCCCGCCCCAGCTGTTCCAGGCCAGGATCCCCGTGGTGGTGGTGGGCCACTTCACCACCACCACCTCGACCGAGTTCGTGTCGAACTCCATCCTCGTCAAGCACACGTCGACCTACACCGCGCAGTACCCGGGTCGGGTGAAGGTCAAGGCGACCGGACCGGCCTGCTGATGGTCGACGCCCACCTCGGCACCATCGGGATCTGGCTGGCCTTCGTGGCGAGCGGCGCGGGTGTCCTCGTCATCGCCGCCGGCTTCATCACCCGCCGCCCTGCCGGCGACCGGGTCGCCACGCTCGGCCCGGCGGGCCTGGTCGGCGACGGCTTGCTGCTGGCGCCTGTCATGCTGCGTCGGCACCCTGCTGGCCGTCGGCGCCATGGAGCACGCGCTCGTCACCCACGACTTCACGGTGGTGTTCGTGGCCGAGAACAACAGCACGGTGACGCCGTTGCTGTACTCCATCACGGGGATGTGGTCCGCCCTGGCCGGCTCCATCCTGCTGTGGGGCCTCATCCTCGCCGTGGTCACCACCATCTTCGTGTGGCGCTACCGGTCCCAGTTCGCCGACCCGGTGATCCGCTGGGCCACGCTGGTCCTCTACGCCGTGTCGGCCTTTTTCTTCGGCCTGATGGTCGGGCCGGCGAACCCCTTCGTCACCGCGCCCGGTGCGACGCAGGGCCTCGGACCGAACTCGCTCCTGCAGGACAACCCGCTGGTCGCGATTCATCCGCCGCTCCTCTACGTGGGCTTCGTCGTCTTCACCGTCCCCTTTGCGTTCGCCATCGGTATGCTTGCCACGGGCCGCGTGGGGGACCGCTGGCAGATCGAATGCCGGCGCTGGACGCTGGTCGCCTTCACCTTCCTCTCCGTGGGCATCGTGTTGGGCGCCTGGTGGTCCTACCAGGTGCTCGGGTGGGGCGGCTTCTGGGGCTGGGACCCGGTGGAGAACGCCGCGCTGCTGCCGTGGCTCTGCGGGACCGCCTACCTGCATTCGGTCCTTGTCCAAGAGCGGCGCGGCCTCTTCCGGGTGTGGAACCTGTCGTTGTCGATCGCCACCTTCGCCCTCACCATCCTCGGCACCTTCCTCACCCGGTCGGGGGTCATCGAGTCGGTGCACGCCTTCTCCGAGTCCTCGCTCGGCCCGTTGCTCATCGGCTTCTTCTTCGTGGTGGTCATCGTGGGGTTCGGATTGATCGCCTGGCGCGGCGACCGGCTCCGGTCGCCGATGGGCATCGACGCGCCACTCGGCCGGGAGGGTGCCTTCCTCCTCAACAACGTCCTCTTCGTCGGCTTTGCGTTCGTGGTGCTGCTCGGCACGCTCTATCCGCTCCTGTACGAGGCGGTCACGCAGCGACAAGTGACCGTGGGTGCGCCCTTCTTCAACACCGTTGCCGTCCCCGCCGGGCTGACCCTGCTGTTCCTCATGGCCGTGGCGCCCGTTCTGAGCTGGCGCAAGATGAGCGGCCTGGTGCTGTGGCACCGCCTGTTCATTCCCGTGTGGATCGGCGTGGGCACGGTGGTGCTGTGCGTCGCTTTCGGCCTGCGCGGCAGCGCCACGCTCATCGGCTTTGGCCTCGGCGCCATGGCCGCCGCCACCGCGGCCCGCGCGCTGTTCCTTTCGGTGCGGGCCGCGCACACCCGCCACGTCGGCTGGTGGCGGGGTCTGGTGGGGCGCGCCAACGGCGGCATGATCGTGCACCTCGGGGTGGTGCTGCTCGCCGTCGGGGTGATCGCGGCCACGTCGTACCGCCACCAAGCCGAGCTCGCCCTGCACCAAGGGAGCGTCGTGACCTACGACGGCCACCGTTTCGAATTCGAGGGACTGCGCACCGTGACCTCACCCTCGCGGACGTCCCAAGAAGCGCTAGTCAAGGTCGATGGCAGCGTGTTCACGCCGGCGACGACCAGCTTCGGCAGCGCGCTGTCGGTGGTGGGGACGCCGGCTATTGACTCGGGCCTGTTCGACGACGTCTACCTGACCTTCGACGCCGTGGGCGGTCTCGGATCGACCTCGGGGAACCAGGCGATCAACAACCTGCCGCAGGGCTCGGTGGCGGTCGGTGTGGTCATCGAGCCGCTCGTCGCCTGGCTGTGGGCTGGCGGCCTGCTCATCGGGTTGGGAGGGTTGCTGGCGCTCGTCCCCGGCTCGCGCCGGCGTGCCACCGATCCGGCCTCGGCGTCCGCGGCGTTGGTGACGGGCGCGGATCCGGCCCACCACCATGAGCGGGGGACGGTGGCGCCCGAGCCGGTGGGTGCCCTCGTGGCCCGCGGCGCCAGCGTCGGCCAGGCATGACGGAGCACCGCCGCCGCCACCCCACGCGCTGGGTGGCTGGCGCCGTCCTGGCGGCGCTGGTCGTCGTCGGGATCGTGCTGGCGACCCGGACGCCCGAGGAGGCAACCGCCGTCCAGAGCCCGTTGCTCGGCCAGCCGGCTCCCGCCTTGAGGGGCACCGACCTGAGCTCCGGCGCCACGGTGTCACTCGCCTCGCTGCGGGGGCACTACGTGGTCATCAACTTCTTCGCCAGCTGGTGCGGCCCCTGCAAGGCGGAGGCACCGAACCTGTCGCGCTTCCATTACCAACAGGCGCACACGGCGGACGGTGCCGACATGGTCAGCGTGGTGTTCCACGACACCACCGCGACGGCGCGGGGATTCCTGCAGTCGAACGGCGACCTCTGGCCCGCCATCAGCGACCCGGGCGGCGTCATCGCCGAGCACTACGGCGTGACAGCGCCGCCGACGACGTTCATCGTCGACCCGTCGGGCCGGGTCACCGCCGTGCTCCTCGGCCCGGCCACTCAGGCGAACCTCGACTCGTTCCTGCGGGCGGCCAGGGCGGAACAGGCGCGGACGTCGAATGGATGAACGCAAGATCGCCCTGCCCCTGTGGGCCCGCGTGGCTCTCCCCCTGGTCGTCCTCGCGGTCGCCCTGGTGATCGGCAGCGGCGTCTTCGACTCGGCGCCGGAGACCACGGCGCAGCGCGCCGCCGCCATCGAGGCCACGGTGCGCTGCCCCTCGTGCACCGACCTCTCCGTGGCTGAATCGAACGCGACGACCGCCATCGCCGTGCGTCACCAGATCGAGAGCATGGTGGCCGCGGGGAGCTCGACGGCGGACATCGACCAGACGCTGGTGGCCGAGTACGGCCAGACCATCCTCTTGGTGCCCCCCGACGCAGGGGGGGTCCCGCTGATCTGGATCATCCCCCTGGTGCTCGGTGCCGGCGCGCTGGTGGCCGTGGCCGTCGTCTTCTGGCGCAGGAGCCGTCAGTTCGGCGCCCTGAAGGCCGAGGAGCGCACGCCGAAGACCGAAGGGAGGGTCGCGTGACGGTCGACGGGTCCGTCGAGCGGCGCGACGGGTCCCCGCGCGACGAGCGTTGGTACCTGAGTGACGAGCGCGATCTTCTCCGGCGTTCCCTCGTCGACGCGGACCGTGAGCATGAGGCGGGCGACCTGTCCGACGAGGACCACGCTCTTTTGGTGGCGCGGGACTCGGCGCGCCTGGCCGAGGTGGAGGCCGACCTCGCTGGGTTGGACCCCGAACCGACGGTCCCGGAGCCGGCGCAGGCCGCCCCCGGAGCCGAACGGCGATCGCCGTCCGCGTGGCGCGTCCTCGGCATCGTCGCGGCGTGCCTGCTCATCGCCACCGGTGCCGTGATCCTGGTCGTGCACGCTGTCCAAGTCCGCCAACCCGGCCAGGCGTCGTCGGGCAGCGTGACCCTCTCGCAGGCGCAACTGATCGAACAGCAGCTGCAGCAGGCTCTCGGGTTGAACAACCAGGGACAGACCAAGGCAGCGCTGGTGCTCTACGACAAGGTGCTCTCCGAGGACCCGTCCAACCCGGCGGCGCTGGCCTACGCCGGGTATCTGCAGTGGAACGTGGGATCGGCCGCGCACGTCGCGGCGTTGGTGCGGATCGGGCGCGCCGAGATCGAGACGGCGGTGAAGGACTCGCCGACCTATTACGAGGGCCACCTCTTCGACGGGCTGGTGCTCGAGAATCAGGATCACAACGAGAAGGCGGCGGTGGCCCAGTTCAACGACTTTCTGGCCGACGATCCTCCGGCCGCCGAGGTGCCGCAGGTCGCGGCGCTCGTGGTGGGCGCCTACCAGGCGGTGGGGGAGCCGGTGCCGGCGGCGTTCTCGAGCGCGTCGACCGGATGAGCGGCTCGACCGGAGAACCGATCCGGCCGCAGCGTCAGCCCCGGAGCGACCGCAACTCGGCCACGACCCGGGTGAAGGCGTCCGCGAAGGCCGAGCAGTCCGCGTCGACGGTCGTCCAGCCCACGCTCACCCGCAGCGAGTGGCTCGGGTCGACCCCCATCGCCTCGAGCACGGGCGAGGGCTCGATGCTCTCCGAGGAACACGCCGAGCCCGAGTGCACGGCGACACCGGCCCGGTCCAGGCCGATGAGCACCGGCTCGGCCTCGACCCCGTGCACGCCGAGGCAGACCAGGTGGGGAAGCCGGTCCTCGGGCGGAACCGGTCCGACGACCTCGACGCCGCCCACCCCCAGTGCCGCGGCGACGACGGCGGCGATGTGGCGCCGGGCGGTCGCCGTTTCTGCGCCCATGGCCCCGTCTTCGCCCGAGGCCAGCGACGCCGCCGCGGCGCCGAAGGCGAGGAGGGCGGGGATGGGCTCGAGCCCGGCCCGGCGACCGCGCTCCTGCTCGCCGCCCACGATGAGGGGATCGAACCGGCTCCCCCGGCGGACGATCAGCGCGCCGGCTCCGGGCACCCCGCCGAGCTTGTGGGCGCTGACGCTGACCAGATCGGCGTCGAGCGCGCCCAGGTCGGTCGGGACGTGGCCGCAGGCCGCCGCGGCGTCGACGTGCACGGCGACGCCGGCCGCGCGACAGAGCCCGACCACCTCGTGCACCGGCTGGAGGGTGCCCACCTCGTGGTTGCCCCACTGGCAGTGGACCAGTGCGGGACGCGGCAGGTCGCCCACCTGCAGACGTTCCCGCAGGGCACCGACGTCGAGCCGACCGGCCGAGTCCACCCCGAGCCCTTCGGTCGGTGCGGCGCGCGCCGAGGCGTCACGCACGGCGGAGTGCTCCACGGCGGCGCAGAGCACCGGCGCGCCGGGCGCGGCCCGGGACGCACCCCACACCGCCGCGTTGATCGCCTCCGTTCCCCCCGAGGTGAAGACGACCTGGCGCGCCGCAACGCCCAACAGGTCGGCCACCTGTGCCCGTGCCCTCTCGAGCGCATCGCGGACGGTGCGGCCTTCTTCGTGGAGCCGGCCGGGGTCGCCGGTGGGGAGCGTGCGCCACCGCGCCAACGCCGCGAGGGCTTCGGGCCGCGGCGGGGTCGTGCTGGCGTGGTCGAGGTAGGTGCGAGCCACGCGGGGGGCTCAGGCAGAGGCGGTGCAGGCGTCGTCACCCCGGGCCCGCGACGACAGGATCACCGGGAGGGCCTGTTGCGACGCCGTGCCGCAGAGTTGCGCGAGCAACCCCTTGATCATCCCGCGGTCGACGGCGCACAGCACCGGGTTGGTGCTGCTGGCGTCTCCGAACGGGCACTGTTCGGCGACGACCGCCGTCGTCTCGCCGCGGTCCTCCGCGTGGGCGGCGAACCCGTGCGCGGTCAATGTCTCGGCCACCACGTGCATGGCCGCTCGCACGGTGCGCTGACCCTCGCTCGGGGTCATGCGCGCCGCGAGGGAACGGCCGTACTCCTCCCCGACGTGCGCCGCCATGGCCTCCGCTTCTTCTGGCCCGAGCCGCTGCATCGCCTCGACCAGCAGCCGCATGAGGAGGTCGTCCCGGCGTTGCATGAGGCCCAGGGTCAGTTCCTCTTCGACGCAGTAGAACCGCTTGGAGGGTCGGCCGGCCCCGGCGGCGTTGCGCGCGGTCTCGACCCGGAGGTAGCCCCCGTCGACCAGGCGCTGGAGGTGGTGGCGCGCCACGTTGGGGTGTAGGGAAAAGGTGGCCGCGACCTCCGTCGCGGTCGCCCCGGGCTGCGCGCGCACGTGGAGGAAGATGTCGCGGCGGGTCGGATCGCCGAAGGCGGCGGAAACGGCAGCGACGGCGGCGCTGAACCGGCCGTCGTCCGCGCCGGTCGGTCGATCGGGCTCCGCGGTGATCGGAGCGGTGCTCACGCTCGGTAGTGTACCTGGGGATCAGCCCTTTCAACTGGGGCGACGCGGCTGCGCCTCCCGTGCGTGGACCGTCGAATCGATCCATTCGGGACGAGGAGCGCATGGCAGTCGATCAATCCGAACTCGAGGCTGCGTTGCAGGCGGTCCGGGACCCCGAGCTGGGTCTGACGCTGGGCGAGCTCGGCCTGGTCCGGGCGGTGCACCCGCGTCGCTGTCGCGTGCAGATCGAGGTGGCGCTCCCCGTGGCCGCGTGGCCCGGCACCGACGAGCTGGCCGACGAGATCCATCGGGCTGCGCTGTCGGTGGCGGGCGTGGAGGAGGTCGACCTCGAATTCGTGGTGATGACCGACGCCGAACGCGCCCGGCTCCGTCAGCGTCTGAGGGCCGGCATGCTCGGCGACCAGCCGCAGGCCGAAGACGGCGGCCCCGCGCAGGGTGATGATCACGCCGGGCCGAGCCACGGCCACGGGCACGGGCATGCGGCGCCGGTGCCCGCTTTCTTGGGCCCCGAGTCCACGACGCGCGTCATCGGTGTGTCGTCGGGGAAGGGTGGCGTCGGCAAGTCGACGGTCACGGTGAACCTGGCCATCGCCTTGGCCCAGGCCGGCCACAGCGTCGGGCTGCTCGACGCCGACGTCTACGGTTTCTCGGTCCCCAAGATGCTGGGGACCCAGCGCGACCCGCTCATCATCGGCGACATCGTGATCCCGACGTCGGCCCACGGGGTCAGGTGCCTCTCGATGGGCTACTTCGTGCCGGACGACCAGCCGGTCATCTGGCGGGGACCGATGCTGCACAAGGCGATCCAGCAGTTCCTGACCGATGCCTACTGGGGCGAGCCGGACTTCGTCCTCGTCGACATGCCGCCGGGCACCGGTGACGTCGCCCTGACGCTGGCCGAGGTGATGCCCCGGGCCGAGATCGTCGTCGTGACCACCCCGCAGGTTGCCGCGCAGCGCGTGGCCCAGCGTTCTGCGTTTGCGGCCCGCAGGCTCAAGCTGTCGGTCCGCGGCGTGATCGAGAACATGAGCTGGTTCACCGGTGACGACGGGACGCGCTACGAGGTCTTCGGCTCGGGTGGTGGTGAGACCCTGGCCGCCGACCTCGGCGTGCCGCTCCTCGGGCAGGTGCCGCTCGTCAGCGCCGTCCGTCTGGGCGGGGACGAGGGCCGACCGGTCGTGGCCGTCGATCCGGACAGCGAGACCGCCCGATGCTTCCGGGCGATCGCCGCCAAGCTGGCTGCGCTCGGCCCGGCCCGGGTCTACCGGCGGGAGCTCACACTGCGTTGAGTTGCGGGGCGCGGGTGGGACGGAGCCCCCATTTGAGGTTCGCCACGTCGCGGGCATTGCTGCGGTAGAGCACGACCTGGTCGCGGCCCAGCCGCTTGGCGTCGTACATCGCGTTGTCGGCGTCGCGCAGCAACGCGGCCGGTGAGGTGTTCGAGTCGGTCGTGACGACGACGCCGATGCTTGCGGTCACCAGCAGATGTGCCGCGCCGATCGACACGGGTTCTCGCAGGCCGCGGCGGATGCGCTCGGCCATGTCCAGCGCATCCGCCTCGTGGTCCACCTCGGCGAACGCGACGAACTCGTCGCCACCGAAACGGGCGACCACGTCGACCCCGCGGGTCATGGCGGTCAGCCGGTCGGCCACCTCGTTGAGGACGATGTCGCCGGTGGAGTGGTCGGCCCGGTCGTTCACCAGCTTGAAGCGGTCGAGGTCGATGAAGAGCACCGCCACGGCGGTGCGGCGCCGCCCGACGTGGCTCAAGGACTCCTCCAACCGGTCCATGAACAAGGTGCGGTTGGCCAAACCGGTGAGGCCGTCGTGAGAGGCCTGGAAGGCCATTTGCTCGGCCATCTCGCAACGCTCGATGGCGAGCCCGACCATGCTCGCCAACTCGTCGAGCTTGCGCAACTCGTCGCTCCCGAAGTAGGGCATGTAGCGGCTGATGTCGACGGCGAGCGCGTGGCTCGTGCCACTGTGGGTCCGCACGGTGATGCGGTGGTCCCTCCCACCGGCGGAATCGGGATGCATGTCCCACGGGTCGGACCCCCCACGGTCGAGCCACGCCGGGTAGCGCGCCACCACGGTGCCGTCGCTGGCCAGGAGGGCGGCCTCCGACGCGCCCACGAGCGCGCAGACGTGCGGCAGGAGGTGCTCGGCCACGTCCCGCGAGTCGCCGGCGGACACCAATTCGCCGATGGCGCGGCGGAACGCCTCGTCCTCCTTCCGGCTCAAGAAGACCCGCAGGAACGACGGGAGCACCAGGGCCATCAGGAACAGGACGCCCATCACCACGGTGAGAGCCAGCGTGACCAGCCTCACCACGGGCCCCTGCAGCCAGAGGGCCGCCACCACCACCTGGACCTCGAGCCCGGCGACGGCGATGGCGAGCAGGTGCATCCGAGTTGCGGCGAGCGGCGGCTCACCCCGTCCGGCCACGAACAACCGGCCGACCACGTAGGTGAACAAGAAGCCGAAGGCCACCGCGAAACAGACGCGGTAGGCGAGGAAGCCCGGTGGCAGCGGGGAGCCCCGAGTGGGCAAGTACTGCAGCGAGAAGGTGAAGGCCACCATCCCGGCGGTGACCGCGAGGGCGAGGGCACGCACCGTGCGGCTCGGTGTGCGGAACGACGCGGCGAAGCGGAACAGGCAGTAGGGCACCAACAAGAGCAGCGCGATGAGCCACTTGGCCACGTGCTGGTTGGTGATCAGACCCGGATCGATCTTGACGGCCAAGGAGACCCCGCCGAGGAGGGCGAAGGAGAGGGCGACCCACCCTGCGCCGCGGATCCGGTGGCGGGCCCATTGGAGCGTGGTGAGCGCGGCAAGCAGGACGAACTCGACGACAGAAACGTTCAGCAGGACCTGTGTCCAGTGCGTCAACTCGTTCTCCCCTCCTGCGTCGCGTCGCCCGTGTCGCCAAGGCTCACGACACTCCGCGCTCCGAGCTCGCCGGGCCCGGTTCTCATCACGCACTCTACTCCGCGACGGCGCGGTGAGGACCACAATTCATGGCGTCGCACGTCCCGCCTCGCTGCCGTCATCTCCGCCATCGAACCTCTTCCCAAGAATCGCTCGCACGTGACAGGAGTGGTGTCCCGCGCCGACCCCTCGCCGGCTCGCGTCCCGGCAGCCGCCCCTGCTGCCTCGATACTGTGAGGCCGGCGCGAGGAGGTGCCATGGCAGAGGACTGGGCGCGGCCGGTGGTGCACTGGGAGATCGAGGCCAAGGACCCCGAGCGTCAGCGGGCCTTCTACGCCGACCTCTTCAACTGGAGGATCGGGGACGGCTTCATCATGGACATCCCGGCCGGCATCGGGGGTCCCGAGCCCGGTCCGGGGGGACACATCCGCGGCGGTGAGCGGTCCGGCGTCACCCTGTACGTGCAGGTGGCGAACCTGCGTGCCTCGCTCGACAAGTCGGTGGCGCTGGGTGCGACCATCGTGGCCGAGCCCTTCGACGTCCCGAACGGCCCCACGCTCGCCGGGATCACCGACCCCGAGGGCAACCCGCTGATGCTGGTCCAGGCCTGATCCGTGTCGATCGTCGAGGTCACGACGTTTCGGCTGGCCGAGGGGATCACCGACGAGGCATTCCTGTGGCTCGACCGCAGGATGCAGACGGAGCTCGTGCCGAACCAACCCGGCTTCTTGCGGCGCACGACGGCGCGCCACGGCGACGACTGGCTGGTCGTCACCCTGTGGGCCTCCGAGGCCAACGCCGCCGCTTTCCAGCGGGTCGTGGAAGGCCACCCGCTACAGGTCGAGTTCGAGCGCGCCGCCGAGGCAGGCACGCTGCACCTGACCCGCTACACGACGCTGGACTGACGTGGAGCTCGCCGACCTCAAGGTCACCCGTTACGACGTGCGGGACCGCGTCGCCACCGTCACCCTGCACCGGCCCGATCGCCTCAACGCGTGGACCGGGCGCATGCACGCCGAGTACCGGGCCCTGCTGGAGCGGGCGGCCATGGACCCGGCGGTGCGTGTCATCGTCGTCACCGGGTCGGGTCGCGGCTTCTGCGCCGGTGCGGACGCACGCGCGCTCGAGGGCCATGTCGCACGTGGCGCCTACGACCCCGGCCTGGGCGACGACGTGGCCACGCCGGGCTACGGCGTCAGCCCCGAGTTCGAGGCCGACTTTGCCTACCACTTCGGCATCCCCAAGCCGATCATCGCCGCCGTCAACGGGCCCGCGGCCGGGGTCGGCCTGGTGCTCGCCTGCTACTGCGACCTCCGGTTCGCCGCGCGGGGCGCCAAGCTCACCACGTCGCACGGGCGGCTCGGCCTCCCCGCCGAGTACGGGCTGTCGTGGCTGCTGCCGCGCCTGATCGGCGTGACCCGTGCTGCCGACCTCCTGCTCTCGAGCCGGGTCGTGCTGGCCGAGGAGGCCGAGCAACTGGGGCTGGTCAACCGGGCGCTGCCCGCGGCCGAGCTCTTGCCCTACACCTACGCCTACGCCGGGCGGCTGGCCACGGAGATCGCCCCGTCGTCCCTGGCGGTCACCAAGGTGCAGCTCTACCGCGACCTGCACGGTGACGTGGCGTCGTCGGTCGGCGAGGCAGCGGCGCGCATGGCGGAGATGATGCAGGGAGACGACTTCGCCGAAGGGGTGGCGGCGCTGACCGAGAAGCGCCCGCCCGCCTTTCCCGACCGCCCCGCCTGAGGCGGGCGCCCGGGCGGCTCAGGCGTCGACGCCGGCCGGGAGCTTGGCCGGGTCCCAGCCCAGGAGGGCCACCGCCTGGCGGAAGGCGAAGCGGTCGGTCATGCCGGCCACGTAGGTGACGGCGGCCCGCAACGCCTCCGGGCTCCCGGCGACGACGTCGGACTCGAACGGCGAGGCGGCGTGGTCGGCGATGAGGTGGGGCCGGTCCGAGAAGTGCTCGACCA
Source organism: uncultured Acidimicrobiaceae bacterium (assembly GCA_963838835.1). Taxonomy (GTDB): domain Bacteria; phylum Actinomycetota; class Acidimicrobiia; order Acidimicrobiales; family RAAP-2; genus Bog-473. The sequence goes on along the minus strand of CAWITA010000023.1, from coordinate 346,885 downwards.
GCGCCCGCAGCACGCTGATCACCGCGTCGCCCTGGCGCAACGACGCGTCGCGCAGGTAGATGCGCTCGTAGTTGCAGGCCCGGAAGGCGGCCAGCGCCTCGGCCTGCTCCTCCTCCATGCCGACCTGGCCCGTGCGCAGCGTGGCCGAGACGACGCCGGTGATGAAGGCGTCCAGCTGCGCACTGCGCCGCTCGCCGCACGCGGTGCGGACGGTCGCCGGGAGCTGGCGCGGGGCCACGATGCCCGCCAGCACGGCGTCCTCCCAGTCGTGGCAGACGTAGGCGATCCGGTCGGCCCAGCTGACCACCTCGCCCTCGGGGGTCGACGGCGCCGGGCGAGACCAGCTGTGGTTGGCGATGCCGTCGACGGTCTCGGCGCACAGGTTGAGGGGAGCCAGCGAGACCGTCGCCCCCCAGGGCGCGTGGTCGAACCCGCCGGGCACGTAGGGGTCGAGCGCGTCCTCGCTGGCGTGGCCGCCGGGCCCGTGCCCGCAGTCGTGGCCGAGGGCGATGGCCTCGGTGAGGGCCACGTTCAGCCGGCAGGCCCGGGCGATCGCCGTGGCGACCTGCGCCACCTCGAGCGCGTGGGTGAGGCGGGTCCGCTGGTGGTCCTGCGGGAAGACGAAGACCTGCGTCTTGCCGGCCAGCCGGCGGAACGAGGTGGCGTGCAGGATGCGGTCGCGGTCGCGCTCGAAGCAGGTGCGCCAGAGGTCGGCCTGCTCGGGCCGCGCCCGGTTGCCGGCGCCCGAGGCGCGCGTCGCCCCGGGCGCGAGGAGCGACGTCCTCGAGCTCCTCGCGCTCCTCCAGCCCGCTCGGCAGCGCGCGGTCGGGCTCGCCGTCGGCCGGGCGATCCGGCGGCCGGTCCGATCCGGGCGTGCGAGTCGGCGTGGGCCAGGCGGACCGGCCCGACGTAGCCCGCCATCGTCGCCGCCCAGCGGGCGCTGCGCTCCGTCTCGCCGGGCGAGCGGCGTGCCGCTCATGTCCAGCAGTCTGCCCCGTCGCTGTAACGTCCAGGTGGCCCGGCGGAACGCCCCGAGGCCCGCGAGAGGAGTGAGACCAGGTGGACGTGCGCATCGGCATCACCCACACCCCCAAGGAGCTCGAGGTGGAGATGCCTGACGATGCCGACCGCGACGAAGGTCGTCGCCGAGCATCGAGAAGCTGCTCGAGACCGGGGACGGCGTGCTCTGGCTGACCGACCGGAAGGGCCGCCGGGTCGGCATCCCCGTGGTCAAGGTCGCCTACGTCGAGGTGGGGGCGCCCTCCGCGGAGCGCCGCGTCGGGTTCGGCGCGCCCTGAGGCCGTCCGTGACGGCGGGCAGGTAGCAGGGCGGTGAGCGCGGCCCGCGACCTGCTCGACCTGCGGCTGGTCTTCGTCACCGGCAAGGGTGGCGTGGGCAAGACGACGGTCGCCGCCGGCCTGGCCCAGCTGGCCGCCGAGCACGGCAAGCGCGTCCTGGTCTGCGAGGTCGACGCCAAGGGCGACGTGACGGCGCTCTTCGAGGCGCCCCCGACCGACTTCACGCCGCGCGAGATCGCGCCCGGCGTCTGGTCGATGTCGATGGACACCGAGGCGTCGTTGCGCGAGTACCTCAAGTTGCACCTGCGCATCCCGGTGGTCGGACGGATCGGGCCGCTGGCCAAGGCCTTCGACTTCGTGGCGACGGCCGCGCCCGGCGTGCGCGAGATCCTCACCGTCGGCAAGCTCTGCTGGGAGGTGCGGGAGCGCCACTACGACCTGGTCGTGGTCGACGCGCCGGCCAGCGGCCACATCATCGGCCAGCTGGCGGCGCCCCAGGCCATCAACGACCTGGTCAAGGTCGGGCTGATCCGCAGCCAGACCGACTGGATGCTCGAGATCCTCTCGGACCCGCGCCAGACCGGGCTGGTCGCCGTGTGCACGCCCGAGGAGATGCCGGTGACCGAGACGCTCGAGCTGGCCGGCCCGGGTGCGCGAGGAGACGACGGTGCGCCTGTCGGCCGTCGTCGTCAACCGCGTGCTGCCCGAGCTCTTCGGCCAGCGCGAGGAGGAGATCTTCGAGCAGCTGCGCGCCCCGGACACCGAGCGCGTGCTGTCCGAGCGGGCCGGCGGCGACGTGGCGCCGGTGCTCGAGGCGGCCCGGCTGGCCGTCACCATGCGCCGCACCCGCTCGGCACACCTGCAGCGCCTGCGGGCCGGGCTCTCCGAGGACGTGCCCGGTGCTGCTCCTGCCCTACCTGTTCGCCCGCAGCTTCGGCGTCCGCACCACGCGCCAGGTGGCCCACGCGCTCGGCGAGGAGCTCGGGCTGTGACGCGCGCGCCGGGCGCACCGGCGCCCAAGACGGTCGGCCAGCTGCTCGCCGCCAAGGACATCGTCATCGCCTGCGGACCGGGCGGCGTCGGCAAGACCACGACGGCGGCCGCGCTGGCCGCCACGGCGGTGGTCGAGCAGGGCGGCCGGGTGCTGGTGCTCACGGTCGACCCGGCCCGCCGGCTGGCCGACGCGCTCGGGTTGAAGGGGATCGGGAACGACGAGGTCCGCATCCCCGACGACGTGTTCACCGAGGCGGCGGCCCACCCGAGGGGCGAGCTGTGGGCGGCCATGCTCGACACCAAGCAGAGCTGGGACGACCTCATCCGCACGCCACGCGCCCGACGAGGCGACCCGCGAGCAGATCCTGGCCAACCCGCTGTACCAGAACATCTCGGGCCGCTTCGTGCAGTCGCACGACTACATCGCCATGGAGCGGCTCTACGAGATCCACACCGAGGGCAAGTACGACCTGATCGTCGTCGACACGCCGCCGACGCGCAACGCGCTCGACTTCCTCGATGCGCCGCAGCGCATGGCCGACTTCTTCTCGCTCGCGCCTGCTGCGCTGGCTGATCGTGCCCTACCGGTCGCGGCTGGTGAACATGGCGTCGCGGCCCTTCTACCAGGTGGCCGACCGGATCCTCGGCACGCAGTTCCTGGCCGACATCTCGGAGTTCTTCATCCTGTTCCAGTCGATGTACGACGGGTTCGTCGAGCGGGCCGAGGCGGTCACCCGCCTGCTCTCGGACCGGCGCACCACCTTCATGGTCGTCTCGACCCTCGAGGCCACGCCGGTCCGCGAGGCGGAGTTCTTCTCGGCCGAGCTGACGAAGCGCCAGCTGCACCTCGGGCGCCATCGTGCTGAACAAGGTGCTGCCCGAGTACCTGCGCGACCCCAAGGCGGACAAGCTGGCCCTGTCCATGAGCCGCCGGGCCGACGAGCTGGCCGAGGGCCTGACCGACGACCCGGTCGTGGCCGCCCGGGTGATCGGCGAGGTGGCCGAGAGCTTCATCAACTTCGGCGTGGTGGCCCGCCGCGAGGCCGAGCAGCAGGCCGAGCTGAAGGGCGCGCCCGACGTGCTCGTCACCGTGCCGTTCTTCGACGCCGACATCTACGACATGGGCGGGCTGCTCCGGCTGGGCGCGCAGGTCTGGGAGGTGACGGGCGGCCGGCGGCCGCCTACCATCGTTGCCATGGCCCCGCATGATCGATCCCGAAGTCGAGCTCTACGCCGAGGCGCACACGACGGCGCCCCCGGCCTTCTTGGCCGTCGGTCGACGCCTCGACCCGGGAGGACTTCGCCAGCTGTGGGGGATGATGGTGGGCCGCCAGGAGGGCCGCTTCCTCGAGATGCTGGTGTTCGCCGCCCAGGCCACCCGGGTCCTCGAGATCGGGACCTTCACCGGCTACTCGTCCATCGCCATGGCGGCCGGCTTGGCGCCGGGCGGGTCCATCATCTCGCTGGAGGTCGACCCCCACCACGCCGTCACGGCCCGGGGCAACATCGCCGCGGCCGGCCTCGAGAGCCGCATCAGCGTGATCGAGGGGCCGGCCCTGCGATCGCTCGAGCAGCTGCAGGGCCCCTTCGACCTGGTCTTCATCGACGCCGACAAGGTCTCCTACGACGCCTACTACGAGGCGGTGCTGCCCAAGCTGGCCCCCCACGGGCTGATCGTCGTCGACAACACCCTGCAGCGCGGCGCGGTGCTGGCCAGCGCCGAGCACCCGCACGAGGCGGCGCGGGCGCTGCGCGCCTTCAACGACAAGGTGGTCAACGACCCGCGCGTCGTGTGCGTGCTCACCACCATCCGCGACGGCGTGACGCTGATCCGCCACGCCGGGCCGGCTGAGGCCGACGGTGCACGGCCGGACCGATGGCGGGGACTGACGGTGCTCGACTACCACCTCCACCTCTGGCCGCACCACGAGCACGACACGCCGCTGCGCGTCGAGCAGCTGGCCGAGTACTGCGCGCGGCCCAGGCGGTCGGGGTGACCGAGCTGGCCCTCACCGAGCACCTGTTCCGGTTCCGCCAGGCCGACGCCCTGCTCGGCGGCTTCTGGGACGACGAGCGGGTGCCGCCCGGCCCTGGCCGAGTCGATGGCCGACTACTGGAAGTTCCACGCCACCGCCGACCTCGACGCCTACGTCGCGTGCGCCCAGGAGGCCAAGGAGGCCGGGCTGCCCGTCGTCATCGGCCTGGAGGTCGACTACTACGAGGACCGCATGGACACCGTGGCGGCGCTGCTGGCCGGGTACCCCTTCGACGTCCTGCTGGGCTCGGTGCACTGGGTGGGGGCGTGGCGCTTCGACGACCTCGACGACCCGGTCTCGATGGCCGAGTGGTCGGTGCGCGACGTCGACGACTGCTGGGATGCGTACACGCGTGCCCTGGAGGAGCTGGCCGCGTCGGGCACCTGCGACGTGCTGGCCCACCCCGACCTGATGAAGGTGGCGGGCCACGTGCCCGACGCCCCCGCCGAGTGGTGGGACCGGATGGCCGAGGCGGCCGCGTCGTCGGGCATGGCGGCCGAGCTCTCCTCCTCGGGCTGGCGCAAGCCGGCGGGCGAGCAGTACCCCGCGCCGGCCGCTGCTCGAGCGGTTCGTGGCCCGCGGGGTGCCCCTCACCACGGCCTCCGACGCCCACCACCTCGACCACGTGGCCCACCGGGCCGACGACCTGCGCGCCGCTGCTGGCGTCGGTGGGCGTCGACGTGCTGCAGGGCTACCGGGGCCGCGACCCCTACCCCGTGGTCGTGTCGGGGCGCGCCGACGCCGGGACCGCGACGGGGACGGTCGCCTGATGCCGACCCCCGCCGAGCTCGCCCAGAGCCACACCGACCTCAAGCCCGAGGAGCTCGAGCACCTGCAGCGACTGCTCGGGAGCTGGAGCGTGCTGGCCGACCTCTCCTTCTCCGACCTCCTCCTGCTCGTGCCGGTGCACGCCGCGGACGCGGTGCGGCGACGGCGGCGGTGCGACGGCTCGGCGCCGGGCGCCTCGGTGGCCGAGGAGGACCCCGAGCTGGTCGTGCTGGGCAGATGCGCCCGAACAACCGGCCCACCCTGGTCGAACAGGACCTGGTGGGCCAGACCGTCAACGAGTCCCAGTGGACCCTGGTCGCCCAGTGCCTGCACTCGGGCGAGATCGTGCGCGGCAGCATCCACCACCCGATCCTGGGCGAGCGTGGTCCCGGTGGAGAACATCCCGGTCCGCTTCGACGGCCGGATCATCGGCGCCCTGCTGCGGGTCTCGCTGGCGCCGCTCAAGGGTCCGACCTCCATGTACGAGCGGACCTACCTCGACGTGTTCGAGCGCCTGGCCGACATGGTGGCGCAGTCCGCCTTCCCCTTCCCCGACGAGGACGTCGGCACCGAGGAGGCGCCGCGGGTCGGCGACGGCGTCGTCGTGGTCGACGCCGACGGGCGGGTCGAGTTCGCATCGCCCAACGCCATGAACGCGTTCCACCGCATGGGGATCTACACCCAGCCCGAGGGGCGGCGCTTCGGGGATCTCGACATCGAGGAGTCCGCCGTCGAGTGGGCGCTCGCCACGGGTCGTCCCGTGGTCGAGGAGGTCGAGCGGCGCCCCGACGTCATCGTGCTCGTCCACTGCATCCCGCTCCTCTCCCACGGCGTGGTGACCGGGGCGATGATCCTGCTGCGCGACGTCACCGACGTGCGGCGCCTCGACCGGCTGCTGCTCTCCAAGGACGCCGCCATCCGCGAGGTGCACCACCGCGTCAAGAACAACCTGCAGACCATCTCGTCGCTGCTGAGCCTCCAGGCGCGCCGGGTGGGCGACCGGGCGGCACGGGTGGCGCTGCACGAGGCCGAGCGCCGGGTGCGCTCCATCGCTCTGGTGCACGAGATCCTCTCGCGCGACCCGAGCGACCAGGTGCCCTTCGCCGAGATCGTCGGCTCGCTGGTCCAGATGGCCGAGGACTCGGTGGTGTCGTCGCAGCCGGTCGTGATCGCGGTGCACGGCGACCTCGGCGACGTGGCGGCCGACGTGGCCACGCCGCTCGCGGTGACGGTGGCCGAGCTGCTGCAGAACGCGGTCGAGCACGCCTTCGATCCCGAGGCTGCGGGAGGCAGTGACGGGGCGGCCGGGCTCGAGGGGGCAGGCGGCGGGGCGGGCGACGCGCCGGTGGGCCACGTCGACCTCACGCTGTCGAACGCAGGACTCGGAGTTGCGCGTCGAGGTGCGCGACGACGGGCTCGGGCTGCCGGAGGGCTTCGACATCGAGCGCACGACGAGCCTCGGTCTCTCGATCGTGCGCGACCTTGTGGTCAGTCAGTTGGAGGGCACGATCTCCATGGAGGCGGTGCCGGCGGCCGAGGGGGGCGGCACCCGCGTGGCGATCTCGGTGCCGGTCCGGGCGCCCCGGTGAGCGGGACCGTGGACCCGCGTCGTCGGTGTGTTCAGACCCTCAGAACGCGACGCGCTGTGAGCGGCGTGCGGCCAGCCATGCCTTGCGCAGCTTGCGGCGCTCCTCCTCGGAGGTGCCGCCCCAGACGCCGGACTCCTGATTGGTGGCCAGGGCGAAGTCGAGGCACGGCTCGAGCGCCTCGCACGTACGGCAGACCCGCTTGGCCGCCTCGATCTGGTCGAGAGCGGGACCGGTCGTGCCGACGGGGAAGAAGAGGTCCGGTTCGGTGTTGCGGCAGGCGGCCGAGCGCCGCCAGTCGTCCGCGTCCCAGTCGACGGTCCGGTTCCACATGAGAGCCATCGGAATGTGCCTCCACCAGCATTGTGATCCTTTTCACATGATCGGACCCAAAAGGTGTCCGTCAGTGAAAAGCGGGATAACGACTGAAGGGTAATGGTCCGCCGAGCCCCTCGCAAGGAGTTTTGATGAAATTTCGGGGCGTGAGGCGCGGTATTGGTGTGGCCGGCGCCAGCAGAGGTTTCGATGACCGCCGTCTTCGCTCACAGGGGTTGCACACAGGGTTTCGTGGAGAACACGCTGGACGCGTTCGCCGAGGCGCGCCGGCTGGGGGCGGACGGGGTCGAGCTCGACGTGCGCCTCACCGCCGACGGCGGCGCTGGCGGTCCACCACGACGCCGAGATCCCGGGTCTCGGCGTGATCGCCGCGCTGGGTGTGGCGGACCTGCCGGCCCACGTGCCGCTCCTGGCCGACGCCCTGGCCGTCTGCGAGGGGATGGTGGTCAACGTCGAGATCAAGAACGCACCCCAGGATCCCGGCTGGGACCCCGAGCGAGACCGTGGCTGCGTTGGTGGCGTCGGCGATCGACGAGGCCGGTTGGACGGATCGGGTGATCGTGTCGTCGTTCCAGGTCCCGACGCTGCGCGCGGTGCAGGCGGCCGACCCGCGCCTGGCCCTCGGCATGCTCTGGGGCTTCGCCACCGAACCCGAGCGAGCGCTCGCCGAGGCCGTCGACGCCGGGTTCCGTGCGGTGCACCCCTTCGTCACCTCCGTGGATTCCCCCTTGGTGCAGCGCGCCCACGCCGCCGGGCTCGCCGTGAACGTGTGGACCGTCAACGCGCCCGACGACCTGCGCAACATGGTGGCGTGGGGGGCGGACGCGGTCATCACCGACCGCCTCGATGACGCGCTCGCCATTGCCGGCGGCCACGGGGACTGAGGCACTCCAAGGAACCGAGGGCATCGAAAAAGGAGCCGGGCCGCTCCGAAAAAGGGCCTGCCGCCGGGCCGAATGGCGGGGAACGGCCCGGGTCCACAAAGATGGTCGGCCATGAACGTCGTCGTGTGCGTCAAGCAGATCCCCGATCCGGCCACGCCCGGGTCACTCAATCCGGACACCCGGACCCTCGACCGGTCCGGCAAGCTCATCATGGACGACTCGGACAATTACGGGGTCGAGATGGCGCTCCAGCTCGCCTCGGGAGAGGGCGACGAGGTGACCCTCGTCTCCATGGCGCCCGGGGGCGAGACCTCCGGCCTGCGCACCGGTCTCGCCATGGGCGCGGCCAAGGCGATCCTGGTGAGCGACGACGCGCTGGCCGGTAGCGACGCGCTCGGAACGGCCAAGGTGCTGTCGGCCGCCATCGCGCGGGCCAACCCCGACCTCGTCGTGATGGCCACCGAGTCGACCGACGGGTACACGGGCACCCTGCCCGTGCAGGTGGCCGAGCTGATGGGGCTGCCGTCGGTCACGTTTGCCAAGGCCATCTCGGTCGACGGAGACTCGGTCAAGGTGGAGCGGCAGACCGAGGCGGGCTACGACGAGGTCGTGTGCCCCATGCCGGCCGTCGTCACCGTCACCGCCGGCGTCGTCGAGCCGAGGTATCCCTCCTTCAAGGGGATCATGGCGGCCAAGTCCAAGCCGGTCGACAACCTGACCGTCGCCGACCTCGGCATCGACGCCGCGCAGGTGGGCGCGGCGGGCGCACGCGAGGAGATCACCGATGTCTCCGACGCCGAGGCCCGCGCCGCGGGCGAGATCGTGGTGGACGAGGGCGACGGCGCGCAGCGCGTCGTGGCCTTCCTCGAACAGCTGAAGGTGGTCTGAAGATGGCGATCGACAAGGTGTGGGTGCTGGCCGAGGTGGGCGACTCGGGTCCGACGCCGGTCACGCTCGAGCTGCTGACCGAGGCCCGGTCGGTCGCCTCGACCGTGGAGGCCGTGGCCTGGGGATCGGACGCGGCCGCGCTGGCCGCGCCGCTCGGGGAGTACGGCGCGACCACGCTCTACGACGTCGGCGACCTCGGTGGCGCCCTGCCCGGCGTGCCCGTAGCCGGCGCGATGGCCGCACTCATCGAAGGCGGCAACGCGCCCGATGCCATCTTCTTCCCCGCCACTTATGACGGGCGCGACATCGCGGGGCGGCTGTCGGCCAAGCTCGACCGGCCGGTGCTCACCAACGTCACCGGCCTGGTGGAGAGCGACGGCGGGCTGTCGAGCCAGCACCCCGTCTTCGGCGGCAGCCACATCGTCACGGCCCACTTCACGGATGGGGGCCCGGGCATCTTCGTGATCAGGGCGAAGTCGTTCGCGGCGGAGCCGTCGGGCGGCGCGGCGGCCTCGGTCGCGGCGGCCCCGGTGCCCGACGACGTTGCGGCGACCAACACGGCCAAAATCGTCGAGCGCCACGTCGAGGAGCGCAGCGGGCCCAAGCTCGACGAGGCGGCGGTCGTCGTCTCGGGCGGGCGCGGCCTGGGCGACGCGGCCAACTACGCGATGATCGAGGAGCTGGCCAAGCTTCTGCACGGTGCCGCGGGCGCCAGTCGTGCCATCGTCGACGCCGGGTGGGTGCCCTACTCGCACCAGGTCGGCCAGACGGGCAAGACCGTGAAGCCGACCGTCTACATGGCGTGTGGGATCTCCGGTGCGACCCAGCACCTGGTCGGCATGAAGGGCTCGAAGAACATCATCGCCATCAACAAGGACCGGGAGGCGCCCATCTTCTCGGTGGCCGACCTCGGGATCGTGGGCGACGTGCACAAGGTGCTTCCCGCACTGATCGAGGAGCTCAAAGCCAAGGGCTGAACGCCCCGTCGCCTCGCGGACCCGACCTTCTCGGTGCAGAGGGCGCGGGACCTGGGCCCTCCGACAGTCGAACAGCCGGCCAGGTCGGGTCAGAATTGGTTCGGAGCGTGCAGCGGGTGTGCACCATCGCGCCGTACCTTCGGCGGTACATTCGGCGCAGTCCGCTGATCGCACCTGATGCTCTTTCCCACCATCGACTTCGCCATTTTCTTCGCCGTCGCCTTCACGGTGAACTGGCTGCTCAACCCCTATGCGGCGTGGTGGAAGTTGTCCATGATCGGCCTGAGCTACGTGTTCTACGGCTGGGTCGGGTGGAGCTACTGCCTTTTGCTGTTGGCCACCAGCGTGGTCGCTTACTCCGGGGCGACCTGGGTCGCGGCGACGCGCACCGAGCGGACCAGGCGCATCGCCATGGGGGTGTCGGTCGCGGCGCTGCTCGGGATCCTCGGCTGGTTCAAGTACTACGGCTTCGTTTCGGTGAACGTGGACAACTTCTCCCACGCCCTCGGATTGGGGCGAGCCGTCCCGCTCTTGCAGGTCGCGCTGCCCATCGCCATCTCGTTCTTCACGTTCATGGCCATCAGCTACGTGGTCGACATCTACCGGCGAGCGCTCGAGCCCGCCAAGCCGCTCGACTTCGCGGTCTACATCTCGTTCTTCCCCCACCTCCTCGCCGGCCCGATCGTGCGCGGCAACGAGCTCCTGCCCCAGATCCGCCGCCGTCGCGACGCCAACTCCATCGACTACTCCCGCGCCTTCTGGCTGATCCTGGCCGGCCTGTTCAAGAAGGTCGTCATCTCTTCTTACGTCTCGAGCGCGATCGTGACACCGGTCTTCACCTCACCGACCCAGCACTCCGCTCTGGAGGCGATCTTCGCGGCCTGGGGCTACGCGGTGCAGATCTACTGTGACTTCAGCGGTTATACCGACATCGCCATCGGACTCGCCCTGCTGCTCGGCTTCCAGTTCCCCCAGAACTTCGACGCGCCCTACACGGCTCGCAACCTGCAGGACTTCTGGCGCCGCTGGCACATGACGCTCTCGCGCTGGCTGCGCGACTACCTCTACATCCCGCTCGGGGGCAGCGCGAACGGCCAAGCGCAGACGATCCGCAACATCATGATCACCATGATCCTGGGCGGCCTTTGGCACGGCGCGGCGTGGACGTTTGTCGCCTGGGGGGCCCTGATGGGGATCGGGCAGAGCTTTGGGCACCTGCGGCGCTCCAGCCGAATGCGCCGGGGGCTGGCTCCAGTGCCGGGCGGCCCGGTGCGGGTTTGGGTTCAGCGGTTCCTCACCTTCCAATACGTCTGCTTGGGGTGGGTGTTCTTCAACGCAAGCGGCATGTCGCAGGCCTTCTCCGTGCTCGGCCGGGTCCTGAGCGGGTGGGGCGAGGCGTCCCCGCTCGTCACGCCGCTGCTCGTCGTCACGGTCCTGGGCACCATCGCTTCCCAGTTCGTGCCGCCCCTCAGCGTGGGCCGCCTGCAGGCGGCGTTCTCCCGCCAGAGGACCGTGGTGCAGGTCGGTTTGCTGGGCTTCGCCCTGCTCGGGATCACGACCTTCGGTCCGGTCGGTGTCGCCCCCTTCATCTACTACCGCTTCTGATGACCAACGCCCGCACGCCGCCGGACCACGTGGACTGGGAGTCGTCGCCGCAGTGGCGGGCGCACCCGCATCGCGAGCTCGTAGTGCCCGAGAACGGCCGCGTGCGCGCACCGTGGTGGCGCGTTCTGGGGCTCGGCGCCGCTGCTTTCGCGCTCTGGTTCTTGCTCTACGCGCCCACCCTGCAACACAACGCCCAGGTATCGCCCGTGGGCACGCGGCGCACGGCCAGCCTGGACGTGACGGGTCCCGTCGCCGCGCTCAGCCGGGCTTTGCAGCTCTCGCATTTCGTCTCGATCACAGGCAGGTCGAACGGACTGACGGGCGGCGCCGTGGGGCTTACGACGGCGGGGCCACGTCCGGGCGTCCCGGCAGCCGTCGGGTCGCACTCGAGGTCGGGCTCGGCGCACGGGAATGGCGACGCCAGCTCAACGACGCCGACGACGGCGCCTCCCAACCCCAAGCTGCCCACGGCGGCCCACCCGCTGCGGGTCCTGATCGTCGGCGACTCCATCGGCCTGGACCTGGGCGATGCACTGCAGCCCGACCTTGCCCAGACCGGAGTCGTCAGCGCGGCGCTCGACGGCCGCGTCAGCACGGGGCTTACCCGGCCCGACTACTTCAACTGGCCGGCCGAGCTGCAGGCCGATCTCAAGGCGACGAATCCGCAGGTGGTGGTCGTCATGATCGGCGCCAACGACGCGCAGGATTTCTTGGGGCCGCCCGACGTGCCCTACACCTCGCCAGAGTGGAACACGCTCTACGCCGAACGGGTGGCGCAGTTCATGCAGATCGCCGAGAGCGGTGGCGCAACGGTCATCTGGGTGGGCATGCCGCCGATGCAGAACCCGGGCCTCAGCGCTCAGATGTCGGACCTCAACGCCGTGGTTCAACGCCAAGCGGCGCGGGCCCATCCGCCGGTCAACTTCTTGTCCACGGACAAGGTGCTCGGGACCGCCCAGGGTGGCTACACCGCGTTCATCACCAACGCCGCCGGTCAGGTCGTCAACGTGCGGACCCCCGACGGAACGCACTTGACGCCCGGAGGGGGACAGGTCGTGGCCCAACAGGTGACGGGCGAGCTAGAGAACCTCGGCTACCACATCCCCTGACCGGGGTCGTTCACCCCCGCTGACCGGGCCGTTGCCCCCGCGCGGCCGGTCCTGCGCAGGCTTCGGACGTGCGCACGGCTTCGGGCACGCTCTGTCCGGATGTATATGAAACCTTCAAAAACCCCACCCGTTACAGAAGGTTAAGGCTAATATCCTTCGTCAACCCACCCTATTGCGGAAGGATCCGTATACACCCGGGACGAACGTGGTCAGGGAGAGCACCCGCACCCCTCTACGGAGCGGTGCGGCTACTGGGGGAGCTTCGCTCTGTCCAGCTCGCCCACGGCCGGGCCCGGGACCGGATCAGTGCCCGCCGGCTCGGGCGGCGTGCCGGCGAGCCCGAGCCCGGCACGCCGAGGCCGAACGTAGGCGAGCCAGATGACACCGGCGGCCAGGAGCACGATGCCGAGCGTCCAGCCCAGCGCCGTGGTGCTGAGGCCGACGTACTTGAGGCCCGACGCGAAGATCACAAACGTGATGACGGGGCGGATGTAGCGGTCCGGCGCCCGAGAGGAGATCAGCGATCCGACGAAGACGGCCGGCACGCTGCCGATCACGATGGAGGCGGTCACGGAGAACTCGATGTGCCCGAAGGCCAGGGCACCGAGGGCAGCGGCCAGCGTCAAGGGGACGGCCTGGGTCAGGTCGGTGCCGACGAGCTGGTTGGCGCCGAGCACCGGGTAGAGGAACAACAGCAGCACGATCATCAAGGACCCGGAGCCCACCGAGGTCATCCCGACCACGAAGCCGCCCAGCACGCCGATGGCGACGGTGGGAAGGGGTCGGACGACCAGCTCGCCGATCAGCCCCTGACGGCGTTGTCCCGAGTGACGGTCGAGCCCGTAGCGCAAGACCATGGCGGCCGCGCCGACGAGCAGGGCAGCGCCCAGGATGAGCTGCACGTTGTTCTCGGCTGACTTGGAGTTGCCCAGCAGGTGCAGGGCATAGGTGCCGAAGATGGCGGCGGGGACCGAGCCGAGGACCATCCAGCCGACCAGCGAGTAGTTCACCGTCTTCTTGGCCATGTGCACCGCGGCGCCCACCGGCCGCATCAGCACGGCAGCCACCAGGTCGCTCGAGATTGCGGTGGAGGGCTTTACCCCGAACAGGAGGATCAGCATCGGTGTCATCAGCGCGCCACCACCCGCCCCGGTCATGCCGACGAGGAAGCCGACCACGGCGCTTCCGAGAACGATGTATGGGTCAACCGTCACGAACGCTGCCCCCTCCTGCGTTGGCGCCGAGTCACCCTCGTCGCCAGGTGTTCATAGCGATTTCATATTAGTCATGCGTCTAGTCAAGATTCTAGGGGTGCAGCTCCACCTCTTGAACTGGGGTTGAAGGCCGAGCGTCGCCGGTGCAGACGATCAGACGAGTGGCCAGGGATACGGCGGCCAGCCGCCGTCGTCGACCAGCTCGGGGAGTGCCCGCAGGCTGAGGAGCCACGCCACGCGGTCGAGGGTGGCAGCCACCTCCGCAGGCTCGATGAGCTGGCAGAGCGCGGCCGGGGGACCGGCGTGCGCCAGCCGGGCCAGGTCCTCCTGCACGGCCGCCTCGAGCGGGCAGCCACCGAAGTCCCAGATGACCGTGCGCAGCTTGTCGTGGCGGTTGAAACACAGGCCGTTGTCGATGGCCCAGAGCCGTTCCTCGGCGAGGAGCACGTGGCCGCTCTTGCGGTCGGCGTTGTTGGCCACGACGTCGAACGCGCAGAGCCGCATGAGCGTGGCATGCCACCGCGGATCATCGCGCAGCGTGAAGTAGTGGGAGGTCCCGTCCTCGTGCACGAACCGTTGTACCGAGCCTCGGCCGAAGGGACCTTCGGCGCGCTCAACCGTTTCGGGCACCAGGCCCCAGCCCAGCCATTCGGAGAGGACGTAGGCGGCCACCTCACGCCGGAAGAGCCCGCCGGGGAAATCCCACAATGGGCGCTCTCCCTTGGAGGGTTTGTACACGGCGAGCAGCTCCTCGCCGTCGAGCCGGCAGGTGACGAGCAGCGTGGCGTTCGAGCTTCCCGCGATGCGCCCGTGCACCTCCATCTCACCCTCGGTGAGGATCTCCTCGACCTTGGCCTCGGACACTGCGGCTAGGTGACCGGTGGCCGGTGCCCGTTGGTGCGGGGGCAGTCGTGCCCCGCAGGGTCCAGCGGGAGCGAGCACAGCGGGCAGGGCGGGCGCCCCGCCTCCACCAGCCGCGTGGCGTGGATGGCGAAAGCGGCCGCCTGCTCACGGGTCAGCGCGACACGAAGCACGCGCCCACTCTCGGAGAGATCGTCCTCGTCCTCCTCTTCGTCGTCGATGCCCAGCTCTTCGAGGACGACGATGATGCGGTCCAGCTCTTCGTCGTAGGAGACGCCGATGGTCCCGACGACCCACTCGAACTCCTCGGTGCCGTAGAACTCGAGGTCCTCGGGGAGATGGCCCGGGCGGCCCAGTTCCTTCACGATGCGGCCCAGGTAGCCGGCGAGCACGGCGACCTGTTGCTTCTCGACCTTGACCGTTGTCTCGCTCAGGCCCTGGCGACAATAGAAGAGGAAGAGGCGCTGCCCCACCTCGCCGATGACCCCGACCGTGCAGTGATCCGGCGCGTCGAAATCGAACTCGTCGCTCATCGCGGCCGACTCGCCCTCACGAGGGCACCAACTCGTCCAAAGTCCCCGTGGAGTTCACCGACAGCACCACGGGACCGCCAGCGGTGAAAAGGATCGCCGAAATCGAGCAGGGGGAGATCACGAGGCGCTGCATCAAGTCGATCGGGACCCCCGCCGCCGCCGCCACGATCGCCTTGATCGGGTCGGCGTGCGAAACGGCCACGATCGTCTGGCCCGGATGGTCGGCGACGAGCCCGAGCACGGCATCCAGGGCGCGCACGGACATCTCGGCGAACGACTCGCCGCCGGGGAAGCGGAACCCGCCGGGCCACCGCTGGACGGTGGGCCACTCCCGGGCCCGGTACAGCCGGGCCAGGGGCTCCTCGGTCCACTCGCCTACGTCGACCTCGACGAGACCCGGCGCAGACCGCACGCGCAGGCCGAGGGCACGGGCGATGGGCGAGGCGGTCTCTCGGGTGCGCTCCAGCGGCGACGCGTACACGGCGGTTGGCGCCTTGGCCAGTGTCGCGATGCGTTCGGCGGCCGCCTCGGCTTGCGCCCGTCCTTTCTCGGAGAGGTGGAGGCCGCCGGCCCGCCCGGGGAGCATCTTGCCGGTGGTGGGGGTCGATCCGTGGCGCACCAGGAGCACCGCGGTGGTCGGGGGAGACTTACGGCCGCGCCGAGAAGTCGTGCGTGCGGGGGCGGATCGGGCGGACGGGGGCACGGACGACCATCGTAGGCTCTGCGCTGTGGCGGCCAACCGGGTGCCGAAGGACTCCGTCGCCGCGGTGCAACGCGACGTGGTGGCGTGCCGGCGCTGCCCACGCCTCGTCCACTGGCGTGAGGAGGTGGCGCGGACCGGCCGGGCCTCGTATGCCGGCGAGGTGTACTGGGGCCGCGCCGTTCCGGGGTTCGGCGATCCGCAGGCGTCGCTGGTGATTGTCGGACTCGCGCCGGCGGCGCACGGTGGCAACCGGACGGGCCGGATGTTCACCGGCGACCGGTCGGGGGACTGGCTGTTCGGAGCGCTGTACCGAGCCGGTTTCGCGTCCCGGCCCACCAGCACGGCGCGGGGCGACGGGCTCTCGCTGATCGGCGCCTATGTCACCGCGGCCGTGCATTCCGCGCCACCCGCCAACAAGCCCGAACCCTCGGAGCGAGAAGCCTGCGCCACGTATCTCGCCCGCGAGCTGTCGCTGCTGCGCTCTGCCGTCGTGGTGGTCGCGCTCGGCCAGTTCGCCTGGCAGGCGGTCGCGTCACACTACGGGCTTCGGCCTCGCCCGGCCTTCGGCCACCAGGCCGAGAGCCCGCTCCCGTCCGGCCTGACGCTGCTCGGCTCGTACCACCCGAGCCAACAGAACACCTTCACCGGCAAACTCACCGAGCCCATGTTCGACGCCGTGTTCACCCGGGCGCGCCAGCTGATCGCTGCGGCACCCGGTGGCTCGAGCCCGGCGGCTCAGGACGCGAGGTCGTAGAGCAGCCGGAAGAAGCGGATACGGCCGGGGTCGGCGGCGACGCCGTAGCTCTCGTAGAACAGGTTCTCGAACTCCTCGCCGAAATTCCAGCCCACACTCCAGCCACCGACGGCAACGTCCCACCAGCGGTCGGCGGCGCCCAACTCGCCCAGATCGACGTATCCCGTCACCGCGCCCGCTTGGAGCAAGGCGTTGGGGGGGCAGTAGTCGCCATGGCAGACGACCAGGTCCTCCTCGGCAGGCCGGGTCGCCTCCAGCTCGGCCAGCGCTCCGGCTGGGCTCAGGTGAGCATGCTCCTCGTGGAAGCCGGCGGGGTCGATGTCGTCCAGGGTGACCCGGCGCCGGACGTGGTCCACGGCGCGCTCGAGGTCGAAACGGAAGGGGCACCATTCCTCCCCGACGGCGTCGTGGAAGGCGCGCAGCCCGTGACCGAGCGCGCGGACGAGCCCGGGCAGGTCGGCGCGCCAGCCGGGATCGGTGGCGTCACGCCCGGGCAGCGCCTCGGTCAAGAGGATGGTGGTCTTGCCCCGCTGCTCCAGCGCGACCACGGTTGGGACCGGGAGATAGGGGGCGGCCCAAATCATGCGCTCGGACTCGCCGCGCAGGGTGGGATAGTCGCCCGCGGTGTCGACCTTGGCGAAGCGCACCGACCCGTCGGGGCCAGTCAGGCGCCACGTGGTGACGGTTGGGACGAGCCGGTACGCGAGCGCAGCCGTCCAGCCCGGGCTGAGCCGCTCCAGTTCGGTCGGCACCGCCGGCGTTCCGGGTGAGTTCGGCACGTCCCGCAGGGTAGGACGTGCCGGGGGCGCCGACGGCAGGGGCTACCGTCTCGGCGACACCGGGGAGGACGAAGTGCGCGAGCCCAACGACGTGACGCCGTGCGAGGCGGCGAAGATCGAAAGATGGGACCACACGGCCGACGTGATCGTCGTCGGCTTCGGCGCCGCCGGCTCGACCGCCGCGTTCAGCGCCGCCGAGGCGGGAGCCGAGGTCCTCGTGACCGAGCGGACGGGAGGCCCGGGCGGGGCCGCCGCGCTGGCCGAGGGCATCGTCTACCTCGGTGGAGGCACGCCGATCCAGACCGCGTGTGGGTTCGAGGACAGCGTCGACGACATGTACCGCTACATGATGGCGGCCTGCGGTCCGGACCCCGACCAGGCCAAGATCGCCCGTTACTGCGAGGAGAGCCTGGGCCACTTCGACTGGCTGGTGGCGCGTGGCGTGCCCTTCGACCCGACGTTCTGCGCGGAGACCTCCATGGCGCCGACCGGCACCGAGGGCCTCGTGTATTCGGGCGGCGAGGACGCCTACCCGTTCAACGAGATCGCCCGGCCCGCTCCCCGCGGGCACCTGGCCAAGACGAAGCGGTCGACCGGCTGGCTGCTGATGCAACACCTGGTGGCCGCCGCCACCGGGTCCGGCGCGGCCGTCTCGGCGGACACCCGGGTGGACCGGCTCGTGGTCGACGACGGACGGGTCGTCGGTGTGCAGGCGCAGCGCTTCGGCGAGACCGTGTCGCTGCGGGCTCGTCGGGGTGTGGTGCTGACGGCCGGCGGCTTCATCTTCAACGACGACATGCTGCGCCGCCACTGTCCGCCCCTGGTGCGCGGCACCTTCAAGGTCGGCACGGAGGGAGACGACGGGCGGGGCATCCGCATGGCACAGGCCATCGGGGCCGCGGTGCGCAACATGTACGCCGGCGAAGTCTCGCTCCCGCTCACCCCACCGCGCACGCTCATCCACGGCATCCTCGTCAACGGCAAGGGGCAGCGCTTCATCAACGAAGACACCTACATGGGGCGGGTCGGCCAATCTGCCCTCTACGAACAGGACGGCGAGGTCTACCTGATCGTGGACGAGGCGTCCTACGAGGTGAACTGGATGGGTCTCGCCGCCACCTGGGTCTGCGAGACGGCCGAGCAGCTCGAGTCCGAGATCGGCCTGCCGGACGGTTCGCTCCAGGCCACCGTGGATCTGTACAACCGTCACGCGGCGGCGAGGGAGGACCCGCTCTTTCACAAAGGCCCGGCGTGGGTCCGCCCACTCGTGCCGCCGATCGGCGCCGTTGATCTGCGCATCGGGCCGGCGCCGTACGCGCCCTTCACGCTGGGCGGGTTGGAGACGAGCGTCGGCGGGGACGTGCTCGATATCGATGGCAATGCCATCCCGGGGCTGTTCGCCGCGGGGCGCACCACCGCGGGGGTGTGCTCGTTCGGGTACGCCAGCGGACTCTCCATCGGCGACAGCACGATGTTCGGCCGGTTCGCCGGAGCGAGCGCGGCAACGACGGCGGCCTCGGCGTGAGGATGCGCCCGCGCGTCAGTTCTCGAACGTGACGAACCGCGAGGGAGGCGCGGGGAGCACCGCCCCTTCATCGATTCCCCCGGCCTCGGAGAGAACGAGGCCGCGGGTGACCGACCGCCACCATGACGTGCGGCGGAACATCAGGGAGCCGATCTCGCGGCCGTTGGGCCCGATGACCATCCGCCGCGGAGCGGGCTGGTCGGCGAGTTGCCAGCGAAACTCGCCGGAGAACCGCATTCGCCCTTCGCGATTCGGCAGTGCGGCGTGAGTCGTCAGGCAGTGGAAGACGAGCACGTCTCCGGCTCGGTAGTCCGTCGTCAGCCAGCCGGGTTCGAGACGAGTGAGCGGAGGGTGCGAGACGCGAGAGGTCCGCTGACTACCGGGCAGCACGGCCAGTCCGCCGAGGGAGCGTGGGACGTCGCCAAGGGGAACCCAGCACGTGAACATGTCCTGCACCGACCCGTAGTCCTTGTGCACGAAATTGCCGGGTTGTCGCGGCACCATTCGGCTTGGGTACACAACCCTGGGGATCTTGAGGGGGTAGCAGAAGCCCAGCCGACCCAGGATCCGGGCCATGAGATCGGCCAGCGGAGAAGTGAACGGAATCGCGTTGAACCCGGGGTCGGCGATGATCCGCCGGTACCCGGGGTCGCCGAAGGCGTCGCGCATCTTGACCGCCCGGATCGGCCGCAACGGTTCCGCCACGACGGGGTCGCCCCCGGGAGCCGTCCACCCGGCGTCCTGGAGGTAACCGAGTCCGGTGGTCCCGACGACACGGACCAGGTCCGGATCGAGCAGCCCCCGGACGAACACGTATCCGTCCGACGCGAGGCGCGCCCGCAGGGCGTTCCCGTCTCCCGCCAGGTTCGCTGAGTCGACCAACTCGGCCGCGGTCGTGGCTGCCATCGCGCCATTGTGACCCCGAGTTGTCAGAGAACCGTGAACGCCCGAACGGTCCATGACGAACGCCGACTGCCGTCCGACGAAGCTCGGGTTCCAGATCGAATCAGGGCACAATGGGGTGTGGTCTTTGGTGCCCATCTCGTCGTCTACAGCACCGACGCCGATGCCGATCGGGCCTTTCTCGCGGAAGTGCTGGGATTTGCGTCGGTCGACGCCGGTGGCGGTTGGCTGCTTTTCGCGTTGCCCCCAGCTGAGGCTGCGGTGCACCCGGCTCCGGCACCGGGCGCCGAGCTCTACCTCATGTGTGACGATCTCGCGGCCGAGATGGCCGCGCTCGCCGATCGTGGTGTGGTCTGCTCCGAGGTCGAAGAAGCGCGGTGGGGGTCCGTGACGAAGATCCGGCTCCCGGGCGGCGGCGAGGTCGGCCTCTACCAACCGAAGCATCCGACGGCGATTGCAAGGACAGACGGCTGACTCCTGCGGCCCGACACCCCCACGACGAGCAGCTCGCACGCAGGACCGGTCAGTCCGGCCGCGTCCGCCGCGTTCCCCGGGCGCGCACCCAGGCCAGGAGGTCGCCCCCCTCGCCGCGGCGCACCGTGCCGGTGAAGATGTCCTCCCGGTCCGTCGAGACCTCGCGCTGCACCTCGGCGTAGAGCTGGTCGCCGATGGCGGCGGGCCGGAGGTATTCGACGAGCACCGAGGAGATGATGCCCGAGTGCTCGTCGTCGTTCGCCGCCGCGGCCACCGCGGCACCGGCGACCGCGTAGAAGACGGCGCCGTGGACCGTGGCGTGTGGGTTGGCATGACGCGCCTCGGTGGTCAGAAGGGCCACCGTATGGCCGCCCGCCCGCCGTTCCACCTCGATCCCGAGATGGGCGGCGAACTCGTCGGTCCGCAGCGCGCTCATCCGCGTCCGTCAGGAGGCCGGCGCGGAGGCGGGCAGGCGCGCCGGCATGGGCACGGCGGTGGCCGGCCAGCGCTTCCGGCTGATCCGGCTCAGCTTGTTGAGGAGGGTCACCGCCCCCGGGTCGTCCTCAATGGGCCGGGTCTCGATCACGCCCGCCGCCTCCATCGCGTCGAAGAGCTCTTCACCCCTCTCGGTGCGCACCAGGGTCAGCGTCCAGTCACCGAAGGCGCCGATACCGCCGGTCGAGATGTCGGCGTGCTCGGCCGCGAAGTCGGGGCAGGTCGTGCACCCCTCCCGGGTCCAGGCGTGCGCCTCCTTGAGCGGCACCTCGTGGTAGCTGCCGTCTTTCATCCACACCTGGAAGACGCCCTTGATGTTCATCTTGGCGATCTCCGCCCGGGCCAACCCGTACTTGGCCTCGAAGAGCTCCGGGAAGATGGCGTCGTCGAAGGTCTTGGAGCACAGCAGCCCGATCGAGAGGGTGAAACGGCGGGCGATCTTGCCCGCCTTGCGCGCCGCCATGACGGGCGGTGCGGAGGCCTGGCAGCCCATGCCCACCAGGGCGATGCGCTCCGCCCCGCCGGCGATCGCCTCGGGGTAGGCCATCGGGTTGGCCGAGTAGGTGTAGCGCGATCCGGCGGTGGCGAGCACGTCTGCCCGGTTGCGGGCCACCGTGGGCACCGCCTTCCACGTCGTGCCGTCGCCCTCGAGACCCGAGACGAGGGCGGCGTCGATCACGTCGTGCTCGAAAGCCCAGATCAGGAGCGCGGAGACCAGGCCCCCGTCCTGACCGATCCCTTGCACCACGGCGTCCGCCGCCCGGGCCAGCACCGTCCGGCGGGCGATGCCCGCGACCTCGTCGTCGGTCCGGGGGCGGCCGAAGAGGTGGGTCTCGATGTCAGGTTCCCAGGCCCGAAAGCGCGGGCAGGCCCGCGTGCACAGCGTGCAGCCCTTCAGGCCGTGGGTGCAGTTGTCGGGTCCGCCGTCGGCTTCGACGTGGAACGGCTTGTAGACGCCCTCGGTGTCGTCATAGCCGAGGACGTCATAGGGGCAAGAGATGACGCACGCGGAGCACCCGGTGCAGAGTCCGGAGGTGACGACCTCGGTGAACAGCTCGGCCCATTGCGGCTTCTCGGGTGGCATCAGCCCACCATATTCGGCCAGACCGCCGGGTCCGATACCGTGCGGCGATGCCCGAGATCCTCGAAGTCGAGCTCTACCGGGCCTTCGCCGAGCAGGCCCTCGACCGGCCGATCGTCCGGACATGGATGGTGGACTCCCGCTACGGCCGTGGCGGGACGACTCCGGCGCGACTGCGAGCGGCGCTGGTCGGCCACTCCTTCAGCGCAGCGCGCCGGCGCGGGAAGCTCCTGTTGCTCGACACCACGCAGGGGCCGACCCTGGGCCTGCGCTTCGGCATGACGGGGGGCCTGGTGGTCGACGGGCACGAGGCCCTCGACCGTCTCCGTTACGGCCCCGGTGTCTTCGACGAGAAGTGGGTGCGCGCCCGCATCACCTTCAGCGACGGCGGAAACCTGCAGCTGCACGACCCCAGGCGATTCGGGTCGCTCGAGATCGCTCCTGACGAGGGGCGGCTCGGGCCCGATGCGCTGACGCTGTCGCTGCGCGAGCTGCGCGCCGCGCTCGCCATCGGGCCCGCACGGAACGGGACGGCCGCACCGCTGAAGGCGCGGCTGATGGACCAGGCGCGCGTGGCGGGCGTGGGCAACCTGCTGGCCGACGAGATCCTCTGGCGCGCCCGCCTGGCGCCGGGCCGGCGTACGCCACTCAGCGAGGACGAGCTGCGGACCCTGCACCGCGGCGTGCGGTCGACCCTGCGCCGGCTGTCACGCCAAGGGGGCTCCCACACCGGAGACCTCATGGCGGAGCGACTGCCCGGCGGCCGCTGTCCGCTCGACGGTGCCGAGCTGCGTCGCGAGGTCGTCGGAGGCCGGACCACCTACTGGTGCCCGGCGCACCAGCACTGACGGTCTGGCCCAAGCGAGGCGAGCTCAGCTGGTGAGGGGGGGCAGGCCCTTCGCGATGAGGTCGACGCCGAAGACCAGGAGCAGCACCGCCATGACGGCTGCGCTGTGGGCGGCCAGCCAGGCCTTGGCGGAATCGAGCGCGGCCTTGGCCGGCGCGCCCCCACCGCGGCGTACACGACCGGGCCGGCGATGGTGAGGCTGGCGATGACGACGAAGACCGCCGTTGCCACCACCGCGTCCGAGGTCGACAGACCGAGCTGAGCCAGGCCGGCTGCACTTCCTGCGGTAAGGATGAGGTTCTTCGGGTTGACGCCGGCGAGCAGAACTCCGGGCCCGAAGGCCTTGGCGGGCGACAGCGTTTCCACGTTCGCCATCCATGTCGGTAGGGCCGGCTCCTCTCCCGGGAGCGGGGCGCTTCCGCCAACTACGGCGCGCCAGCGCGAGCAACGCGACACCGAGGACGGGCGCGCTGCGAGAAGAGCATCAGGATCACCGCGATGATCGGCAGGGGGCTGACGGCCACCCCGATGGCGAAGGTCAGGACTTCGCTGATCCCCTGCCCCACGAGCCCCTCAGCCCTCGCCGATTTCCTCGAGGACCTTGGCCGCATGGCCGTCGGCACGGACGTTGTACCAGGCCCGCTGCACCTTGCCGTTGGGCCCCACCAAGAAGGTCGAGCGGATGGTGCCCACCGTCTTCTTGCCGTACATGGTCTTCTCGCCCCATGCGCCGTACTTCTCCATGACCTTCTTGTCGGCATCGGTGAGGAGAGGGAACTTCAGCTTGTACTTGGTGCGGAACTTCACGTGCTTCTCCGCCTTGTCGGGGGAGATCCCGAGCACCGTGACGCCCGCCTTCGCGAAGGCGCGGAGGTTCTCGTTGAACTGGCAGGCCTCTTTCGTGCAGCCCGGCGTGTCGTCGGCCGGATAGAAGTACACGATGACCCGCTGACCCTTGAAGTCCGAAAGCTTGACTGGCTCGCCGTCCTGGTCAGGCAGGGTGAATGCAGGGGCGGTGGCGCCCGCTTCGAGTTTGGCCATGGTCGCGCTCCTTCGCTGGTGGATGAGAACGGCTCACTTTGGCACAGGCGTCCGCGTGAGAACGTTCCTGTGCTGGTACAATAGGTGTGCGACCACCGGCAGGGGCCGGTGAGTCGGGGCCGACTCTGACTCCTCTGGATGGCGCGCACGGCCCCGCCGAACAACAGAGAGAGCGGGTCGATGACCGTTGATGCCCTGACCGGCGCGCATGCCGGTTCGCTCGCGAACGGAGACGGTGTCTCCGGCGACGATACGTACGAGACCGCCCGCACCTTCGAGTCCCTCGGCGTCTCACCAGAACTCACCCAAGCGCTGGCTGATGAAGGCATCGTCAGCGCTTTTCCAATTCAGGCCCTGACCGTCGCCGACGCCCTGGCCGGCCGCGACGTGTGCGGGAAGGCCAAGACAGGCTCTGGGAAGACGCTCGCCTTCGGCGTGCCCCTCCTCCAGCGGGCCAAGGCGACCCGGGACGGGCAAGGTCCAGTTCCGGCTGCCCGCCCGGCCCGGCCGCTCGCCCTCGTCCTGCTCCCCACGCGCGAGCTCGCGGTGCAGGTCTACGACGTACTCGCCCCGCTGGCGAAGAAGCTGGGACTGCGAGCCGTCGCCGTGTATGGAGGCGCCGACATCGACCGTCAGGTCGCCAAGCTCCGCAAAGGGGTCGAACTGGTGATCGCGACGCCCGGCCGGCTGATCGACCTCGGCGACCGGGGCGAGATCGCCGTCGACGGGCTCGAGACCCTGGTGCTCGACGAGGCCGACCGCATGGCCGACATGGGGTTCATGCCCCAGGTCGAGTGGGTGCTGCGCCGGCTCGACCAGCCCCACCAGACGCTGTTGTTCTCGGCCACGCTCGACGGTGCCGTCGATCGCCTGGTCACGCGCTACCTCTCCGATCCCGTCTTCCATGAGGTTGCCTCCGCCACGCAGACCGTCACGCTCATGGAGCACCGCTTCCTCCAGGTGCACCAGATGGACAAGGTGAAGGTCGCGGCAGCCATCTGCCGGAACCAGGAGAAATCCCTGGTGTTCGTGCGCACGAAGCGGGGGGCCGACCGGCTGGTCGAGAACTTGGGCAAGGAGGGCGTCAAGGCGTCCGCCATCCATGGCGATCTCCGCCAGGCCAACCGCGAGCGGGCGCTGGCCGACTTCTCGAACGGCAAGCTCTCGGTCCTCGTCGCGACCGACGTGGCGGCGCGCGGCCTCCACATCGAAGGGGTCGACGGCGTCCTCCACTTCGACCCGCCGGAGGACCACAAGGCCTACCTGCACCGCTCCGGCCGTACGGCCCGGGCCGGCCGGGCCGGCGTGGTGGTGAGCCTCGCCCTGTGGAACCAATTGGTCGAGATGGAGGTCGTCCAGCGACGGCTCGGCCTGCGGATCCCGATCGTCGAGATGTTCTCCAACGACCCCCGGCTGGCCGACCTCGCGGCGTGGGAGCCCAGAGTCGAAGAGAGCGTGCTCTGAGCGAGGTCGCCCCCCTCCCGCTGTGGTCTCCCGACGACGGGATCCGTCGTGTCCTGATGGTGACCGCCCATCCCGACGACGTCGACTTCGGAGCGGCCGGAGCGGTCGCCGCCTTCACCTCGGCGGGCGTCGAGGTCACCTACTGCATCGTCACCAACGGCCAAGCCGGCGGATCGGATCGCACGATGTCGCGGGCCGAGATGGCGGCGCTCCGTCAAGACGAGCAGCGGGCCGCGGCCGCCGTGGTGGGCGTCAACGACGTGCGCTTCCTCGGACATCCCGACGGCACGGTGCAGGCCAGCCTGCAGCTGCGGCGCGACATCAGCCGGGTCATCCGCCAGGTGCGGCCCGAACGGGTCATCACCCAATCACCCGAGCGCAACTGGGACGCCATCTACGCCAGCCACCCGGACCACCTGGCCGCGGGTGAGGCCGCCGTCTGCGCGGTCTATCCCGACGCCCGCAATCCGTTCGCCCACCCCGAGCTGCTCGAGGACGAGGGGCTCGAACCCTGGAGCGCGGGGAATTGTGGGTCATGAGCCCGTGGGACCCGCGGGCGGGCGTCGCGGTGGAGACGACGGCCACCGTCGAGCGCAAGGTGGCAGCGTTGCTGTCTCACAAGAGCCAGATCGGTGACCCCGAGGGCTTGACGCAACGGATCCACGAATGGGCCAGGGCACAAGGGGAGCAGGCCGGGCTTCCTGCGGGCTCCTCGGCCGAGCTCTTCCGGGTCACCCTCATCCCCTGAGCGCTATGGGCGCCGGTGACCCATGGGTGGTGCTGCAGCACGCGGCGTTCGAGGGGCCGGGTTCGGTTGCCGCCGCCGTCCGTGACGCGGGCGCCGGCCTCACGGTCGTGCGCACGGACCTGGGAGAAGCCGTTCCTCCCCCGGCGGAGGTGGCGCGGATGGCAGGGCTTGTCGTCATGGGAGGCCCGATGAGTGTGCACGACGACCTGGCGTGGCTCGAAGACGAACGCGTGCTCCTGCGGGCGGCGGTCGGTGCCGGACTGCCCGTGCTCGGCGTGTGTCTGGGGGCGCAGCAGCTGGCCGCCGCGCTCGGCGCCGACGTGACACCGGGGCCAGCGCCCGAATGCGGCGTCGGCGAGGTCCACCTGACGACGGCGGCGATCGAGGACCCCGTGTTCGGGCCTGCTCCGACCCCGCTGCCGTGCGTGCATTGGCACGGCGACACGTTCTCCCTCCCTGGGAGCGCCGTGCGACTGGCCCGAAACGATGCCTACGAGAACCAGGCGATCCGTGTCGGCGAGCGGGCGTACGGCCTGCAGTTCCATGTGGAGGTGACGGCCAGCCTCGTCGCCCACTGGGGTCCCCACCTGCCGCCCGGCGTCTTCATCCGAAGTTCCGACGTCGCGCACGTGAGCCGGGCCGGCGACGGCATCGTGCGCCGATTCGTCGCCCTGTCCGGATCGGTCATCTCGGGCTGACGAGACGTGGCGGCGGCCCTCGAGCGTCAGCCGGCCATTTGACGCAGCACGTACTGCAAGATCCCACCGTGGCGGTAGTACTCAGCCTCCATGGGGGTGTCGACACGCACGATGACACGGAACTCGGTGACCGAGTCGTCGTCCGCGGTGGCGGTCACCGTCAGCTCCTTGGGCAGCTCACCCTTGTTCAGCACGTCGAGGCCGGCGACGGAGAAGCGCTCGTGCCCGCTCAGGGCCAGGCTCTCGGCCGAGTCACCCTTGTAAAACTGCAGGGGCACGACACCCATGCCGACCAGGTTGGAGCGATGGATGCGCTCGAAGCTCTGGGCGATGACGGCGCGCACACCGAGGAGCGCCGTTCCCTTGGCGGCCCAGTCACGACTGCTGCCGGTCCCGTACTCGCGGCCCGCCAGCACGATCAGCGGCACGCCCTCCGCCGCGTACTGCATGGCGGCGTCGTAGATCGAGGTCTGCGTGCCCTCCGGCAGGTGCACGGTCACCCCGCCCTCGGTCCCCGGGGCCAGCCGGTTGCGCAGGCGCACGTTGGCGAAGGTGCCTCGCATCATCACCTCGTGGTTCCCGCGCCGCGCGCCGTAGGAGTTCCAGTCCTCGCGCGGCACCCCGTGCTCGGTCAGGTAGCGCCCGGCCGGCGTCGTGGGACCGATGGATCCAGCCGGGGAGATGTGGTCCGTGGTGACGCTGTCGCCCACCATGACCAACACGCGCGCCTCGGCGATGTCGGTCACCGGGGCGGGTGTCATGGTCATGGTCGCGAAGAACGGAGGGTTCTTCACGTAGGTGGAGTCGTCCTGCCAGGCGTAGGTCTGGCCCGACTCGGTCCGGACGTGTTGCCAGTACTCGTCGCCGTCGAAGACGGCGTTGTAGCGGGTGCGGAACATGTCGGAGGTCAGCGAGGCGCGAATGGTCGCGCTCACCTCTTCGATCGAGGGCCACAGTTCGGAGAGGAGCACCGGATTGCCCTCGTCGTCGTGGCCGATCGGGTCGACGGTCAGGTCGGTGTCGATCGTGCCGGCCAGCGCGTAGGCGACCACGAGCGGTGGCGACGCCAGGTAGTTCATGCGCACATCGGGGTGGATCCGCCCTTCGAAGTTTCGGTTGCCCGAGAGGACCGCCGCCACCGCCAGGTCGGCTTCCTTGACGGCGTCGGTCACCCCAGTGAGCAACGGGCCGGAGTTGCCGATGCACGTCGTGCAGCCGTACCCGACGAGATAGAAGCCGAGCTGTTGGAGCGGCTCCATGAGGCCGGCGCGCTCGAGGTAGTCGATGACGACGCGTGACCCCGGGGCCAGCGAGGTCTTCACCCAGGGCTTGGAGCGCAGACCCCGCTCCACCGCCTTCTTGGCCAGCAGCCCGGCGCCGACGAGGACCTGTGGGTTCGACGTGTTCGTACAGCTCGTGATGGCCGCGATGACGACGTCGCCGTCGGTCATCTGATGGTGCGCCGCCGCCGCCGGCTCCGTGCTCGCCGTGCGGGGGGCGCGGTCGAGCGCAACCCGGAAGGCGTCGCCGGCCACGCTGAGCGCGACCCTGTCCTGCGGCCGGGAGGGCCCGGCAAGCGAGGGCTCCACGTCACCCAGGTCGAGACCGACCCGCTCGGAGTACACCGGCTCGGGTGCGGAGGGGTCGTGCCAGAGGCCCTGCGCCCTCGCGTAGGCCTCCACGAGGGCGAGATGCTCCTCGTCGCGCCCGGTGAAGCGCATGTAGTCGATCGTGACCTGGTCGATGGGGAACATGGTGCAGGTGGCGCCGTACTCGGGGCTCATGTTGCCGATGGTGGCCCGCGTCTCGAGGGGCAGCGCGGCGACGCCGGGTCCGTAGCACTCGACGAAGGCGCCCACGACGCCTTGGTCGCGCAAAAGCTCGGTCACGGTCAACACCACGTCGGTGGCCGTGATGCCGGGCTTGGGCTCCCCGGAGATGCGGAGGCCGACCACGGGGGGCAGGAGCATCGAGAGGGGCTGGCCCAGCATGGCCGCCTCGGCCTCGATGCCGCCGACGCCCCAGCCCAGCACACCGAGCCCGTTGACCATCGTCGTGTGCGAATCGGTCCCGACGAGGGTGTCGCAGAAGGCGCGCCCGTCGTCGGTGGCGAACACGAGGCGGGACAGGTACTCGAGGTTCACCTGGTGGCAGATGCCCGTCCCGGGGGGGACAAGCCGGAAGCCGCGGAACGCGCCCTGCGCCCAGCGCAGCAGCTGGTAGCGCTCCATGTTGCGTGAGTACTCGATGGACACGTTGCGGTCGTAGGCGTCCGGTTCGCCCGAGCGCTCCACGATGACCGAGTGGTCGATCACGAGCTCGACGGGCACGAGCGGATTCACCCGCGTCGCGTCGCCCCCCAGCCGGGCCAGCGCGTCGCGCATGGCGGCGAGGTCGACGACGCCGGGTACGCCGGTGAAGTCCTGCATGAGCACGCGCTCGGGGGTGAGCGCGATCTCGTGGGCAGCGTCGCCGGCGCCCTGACCGTGACCCTCGGAGTTGTCGCCCCAGGCGGCCACGGCCACGATGTCGTCGGCGGAGACGTGCGGGCTGTCCTCGTGTCGCAGCAGGTTCTCGAGGATCACCTTGATCGAGTAGGGCAGGCGGCCGACGTCGTGCCGGTCGGCGAGCGCCGGGGCCAAGATGTTGAAGATCTCGTAGTCCCGGTCGCCGACGGCCAGAGTCGTCCTGGCGCCGAACGTGTCGGGGTGCGCTGCGGTGGGGGAGTCCGGGCTCATGCGCCCATTCTGCCCGTCCGCTGCGGGAATGCCCAACGGCAGACGGGACCGGCGGTGCGTCGTCCCGCCCGCCCCGAACGGACCGCCGCGCCGGCCTGCGGCCCGACACCGGCGTTTGGGCCAAGTCGTAACGAGTTCGTAACCGCATTGTTGGTTCCCGGCGCGCAGTGTTGTGTGCAGAATCGACGCGGTGCGCGGTTGCGGAGGCGCGAGGGGGTGGAGCGGGCGCGCCGGCGGTCGCCGGCGCGCGGTGACGCTCGTTCCTTTTCTGGTGACGGTGGCCATGGCGACGGTGCTCGTCCCGGTGGTCCTCGCCGTCGGGACGGGGATCACGCAGGCGCGGCCGGCGGGCGCCGCGTCGCAAGCCCACGTCTACGACGACGCGGGCATGATCGGGTTCGGCAGCGCGAACCTGGACCCCACGCTGCCCCAACCGCTCAACTCACCTGTCTTCTCGGGGGTCGCCACCCCGAACGGCGCCGGGTACCTCTTGGCCAGTGCGGACGGTGGCGTCTTCGCCTTCGGTGACGCCACCTTCGAAGGCTCCGCCGGGGCCCTGCCGCTGAACGGCCCGATCGTCGCCATGGCGACCACGCCAGACGCCAAGGGCTACTGGCTGGGCGCGCTCGACGGCGGCGTCTTCGCCTACGGCGACGCGGCGTTCTACGGGTCGATGGGCTCGACCCCACTCAACCAGCCGATCGTCGGCATGGCGGCGACGCCCGACGGCAAGGGGTACTGGCTCGTCGCGGCCGACGGTGGGATCTTCAGCTACGGCGACGCCGGCTTCTATGGAAGCACCGGCAGCATCGTGCTCAACGCGCCGATCGTGGGCATGGCGGCGACGCCCGACGGCAAGGGGTACTGGCTGGTCGCGGCCGACGGTGGCGTCTTCACCTTCGGCGACGCCGGCTTCTACGGCTCGGGCGGCAATGCCAACCTGCCCGACCCGGTGGTGGGGATGGTGGCGTCGTCCGACGGAGGCGGCTACCTGCTGGCAACGGCGAACGGCGTCGTGTTGCCCTACGGCGACGCCCAGGCCTTCGGGGGGCTCTCGCTCGACCCGACGGCGACGCAGATCTCGGCCATCATCGGCAATAACCACGGGACGGGGTACTGGTTGCTCGACCCCCAGGCCTGGCAGTACAGCTTCATGACACCCACACCCGAGCCGATGTTCCCCCAATCGGCCGCTATCGCCGCCGCCGTCGCGTCCCAGATCGAGCCCGACCCCAGCTCGTCGCAGGGCGCCTGGTGCAATCCGTACGGCCCGTGCGAGCAGTGGTGCGCGCTGTTCGCCACCTGGGCGTGGGAGGAGGCGGGCGTGCCCATTCCGCGCTACGCCTTCACGGGTGACATCTGGGACTGGGCCGCCACCTGGGGCGCCGACCTGCCGCCCACGGCGACCCCGGCGGTGGGCGACGCCGTCCTCTACGGGACCGGGCCCTGGAGCGCCGCCACCTCGGTGCACGTGGGGATCGTGACGCAGGTCTGGCCCGACGGCTCCATCATGACCGTCGGCGGTGACTCGGGGCCGGGTCGCGACGGCTACCTGTCCGTCGCGCTCGACGGGCCCTTCCTGCCGGCCGATTCCAACTCCTACAACGGCGTACCCATATACGGCTTCGCACGGCCGTAGCCGTAAGCCGGAGCCGTAAGCCGGAGCCGGAGCCGTAAGCCGGAGCCGGAGCGGAGCCGAAGCCGGCGTCGCGTAGGCTGCCGGCGGAGGTCCACCACCGTGCCCGTCTACGAATTCCGCTGCTCGACCCGTCACGCCGTCTTCGACGAGCGCCGTCGCATGGCCGACGCCGACGCGCCGGCCACCTGTCCGGACGGGCATCGGGGAGCGCGGCGGCTCCTCCCCGTCTTCGCCACCGTGGGGCGGGCGGCCGAGCCGGAGGGCGGGGGCATGTGCGGCGCGCCGGTCGCCGGCGGGTGCGGCACCGGCTGCGCGTGTTGCTGAGCGCACCACGGTGACCGTCTCCTCCTTCGACGATTATCCCGTCCATCAGGCCGCCGAGTTCATCGCGCATCCGGCGACGAGCGATCGCAACTTCTACGACCGCTACTACTTCAACATGCACCCCAGCTCCGGTGCGTGGTTCGCCATCTTCGGTTACGGCCAGTACCCCAACCTCGGCGTGGTCGACGCCTTCGTCGACGTGCGCCGCGGCGACTCGCAGTACATCGTGCGCACCTCGGCTCCCCTCGTCGACCGGGGCGACCTCTCGGTCGGACCCTTCCGGATAGAGGTGCTCGAGCCCCTGCGTCGGCTGCGCCTGGTGGTCGAGCCCACCGAGCACAGCGTCGCCATGGACGTGACGTGGGAGGGCCACATCCCCGCCGTCGCCGAGCCCCGCCAGTACCTGCGCAGCAAGGGCCGTGTCGTCTTCGACACCCAGCGGCTGGCCCAGACCGGGCGCTGGTCGGGGACCCTCTCGGTGGGCGGGACGAACGTCGCGGTCACGCCCGAGCACTGCTGGGGGACGCGCGACCGCTCTTGGGGCGTGCGCCCCGTCGGCGAACCCGAGCCCGACGGCATCCGCCAGGGCGAGAACGTCATGGCCGGCATGTGGAACTACTTCCCGATGCAGTTCGCGGACCATTCCATCATGTACATCTGCCACGAGCGCGACGACGGGGAGCGCCCACTCGTGCAGGGAGAACGGGTGTGGGTGGACCCGGAGCGCCCCGTCGAGGAACTGGGCCGGTCCGAGCACGAACACCATCTCGTCCCGGGCACGCGCGTCATCGACCACTCCGTGCTGCGGTTCCCCGAAGCCGGGCTGGAGATCACCGGCACGCCGCTGTTGGCCAACTTCGTCTCCGTCGGGACCGGGTACGGCATGGACGCCGACTGGCGCCACGGCATGTACCACGGGCCCGAACCGGTGACCCAGGGCCTGGTCCTCCCCGTCGACGAGGTGCGGGGCATCGCCCAGTACGGCATCGTCGACAACGTGGCCGAGTTCTCCTACGGCGGCCACGTGGGCTACGGCCTGCTCGAGCACGGCTTCTTCGGCCCGTACACCCGTTACGGGCTGCTCGACGGCGCCATGGGGGCACCGGCGGACTGACCCGCGGCGCCCGGGTCTCGCGCGCCGCCCCGCGTGCGAGAATGAGGGATGCCCGACGCCTCCAGCGTCCTTCTCCAACGCCTGCAGGCCGCCTTCGACACCGTGGTGCCTGGGGCGGATCCCGTGCTGCGCGTCTCCGACCGCGCCGACTTCCAGGCGAACGGCGCCCTGGCCCTGGCCAAGGAGGTGGGCCGGCCGCCGCGCCAGCTGGCCGACGAGATCGTGGCGGCGGCCCGCCTGGACGACATCTGCTCGGAGGTGGAGGTCAGCGGCCCGGGCTTCATCAACCTGACGCTGTCGGAGGAGTTCGTGGCGGCGCAGGTGGCGGTGTTGTCGGCCGACGTCAGGCTGGGAGTGGAGCGCGTGGCACACCCCGAGACGGTGGTCATCGACTACTCCTCGCCCAACGTGGCCAAGGAGATGCACGTCGGGCATCTCCGCACCACCTTGATCGGCGACGCGCTGGCGCGCGTGCTCGGCTTCCTCGGCCACGACGTGCGGCGGGAGAACCACATCGGTGACTGGGGGACTCCTTTCGGCATGCTGATCGAGCACCTGCTCGACGTCGACGGGGCGCAGAATGCCGAGTCCTTCAGCGTCCGCGACCTCAACGAGTTCTACGCGGCCGCCCGCCTCCAGTTCGACGGCGACCCCACCTTCGCTGAGCGGAGCCGGCGGCGCGTCGTGCTGCTGCAGAGCGGCGACCCCGAGACCCTCCACCTGTGGGAGATCTTCGTGGCCGAGTCGATGCGTCACGCCCGCGAGGTCTACGACCTGCTCGGCGTGCTGCTGACCGACGATGACGTCTTGGGGGAGAGCTTCTACAACCCACTCCTGCCGGTCGTGGTCGCCGAGCTCGACGCCGAGGGCTTGCTGGTGGAGGACGACGGCGCCCTGTGCGTCTTCCCCGAAGGGTTCGAGAACCGCCAGGGCGAGCCGCTGCCTCTCATCGTGCGCAAGTCCGACGGTGGATACGGCTACCCGGCCACCGACCTGGCCACCGTGCGCGACCGCACCGGTCGTGTCGCGGCGACCCGGCTCCTCTACGTCGTGGGCGCCGAGCAGTCCCTCCACCTGCGCCTCGTCTTTGCCGTGGCGACGCTTGCCGGGTACCTGCCCGACGCCGACGCCGCCGTGCACGTCGCGTTCGGCCTGGTGCTCGGGACCGACGGCAAGAAGCTGGCCAGCCGCAGCGGCGGCTCGGATCGGCTCATCGACCTGCTGCACGAGGGGATCGACCGGGCGGCGGCCGCGATGAAGGAGCGCTCGAGCGACCTCTCGCCCGAGCGCCAGGCTGCCGTCGCCCACACGCTCGGTATTGGCGCGGTCAAGTACGGCGACCTCTCCACCGAGCGCGTCCGGGACTACGTCTTCGACTGGGACCGCATGCTCGCTTTCGAGGGCGACACCGGCCCCTACCTGCAGTACGCGCACGCCCGCATCCGCTCCATCTTCCGCCGGGCCGAGGTGGCGCCGCCGGTGCCGGGGGCGGTCCCACTGCTCGGCGAGGCCCAAGAGCGCGCGCTCGCCCTGCAGCTGCTGGGCTTCGCGGCCGCGGTCGAGGCGACCGCGGTGACCTATAGCCCGTCGAAGCTCTGCACCTACCTCTTCGAGCTGGCCACCACGTTCACCGGCTTCTACGAGGCCTGCCGGGTGCTGGTCGAGGACGAGGCCGTGCGCACATCGCGGCTCGCGCTGTGCGACCTCACGGCGAGGGTGCTCGCACAGGGGCTCTCGCTGCTCGGCATCGAGGCGCCCGAGCAGATGTGACCGGGGCCGCGCCGGCACCTATCCTCGGGCGGGCAGCGCACCTATCCTCGGGCGGGCAGCCCTCGAAACGCAGAAGGAGACCCCAGCGAACATGAATCTGAACGGCACGTCGGCGATCGTCACGGGAGGGGCGTCGGGCCTGGGCGCGGCCACCTCGCGCCTGCTGGCCCTGCGCGGCGTCCACGTCGTGGTCGCCGACCTGCAGGAGGACATTGGTGCACCCCTGGCCAAGGAGATCGGCGGGCTGTTCGTGCAGACGGACGTGACCAACACCGAACAGGTCGTCGCCGCCGTCGAGGCTGCCGTCGAGATGGCGCCGCTCAAGTCACTGGTCAACTGTGCCGGCATCGGATGGGCCACCCGCACCATCGGCAAGGACGGCGACTACGCGTCGGCGCACGACCTCAATCAGTACCGCCGGGTGATCGAGATCAACCTGGTCGGCACCTTCAACTGCATCCGCCTGGCCGCCACCAAGATGAGCCTCAACGAGCCGGATGACGACGGCGGGCGCGGCGCCATCGTCAACACGGCGTCGGTAGCGGCCGAGGACGGCCAGATCGGCCAGGCCGCCTATTCGTCGTCGAAGGGCGGCATCGTCGGCCTGACCCTCCCAGTGGCCCGCGACCTGGCCGTCGTCGGCATCCGGGTGAACACGATCCTGCCCGGTCTCATCGACACGCCGATCTACGGCGCGGGGGAGGGCTCGGAGGCCTTCAAGAGCAAGCTGGCCCAAGACGTGCTCTTCCCCCACCGGCTGGGCCGCGCCAGCGAGTTCGCGACGCTGGCCGTCGAGCTGCTGTCCAACTCGTACATGAACGCCGAGTCGATCCGCATCGACGCCGGCATCCGCATGCAGCCCAAGTAAGCCTCGAGCACCGGGGGAGCACCGCGATGATGGACCCTGAACTGGCGGCGTTGGTCCACACGCTCCCGGTGATCGACCTCTCGGACCCCGTGGCGGCACGCGAGGCCTTCGAGGAGATCCTGGTCGCCATCGAGGTCGACGTCCCCGGTGTCGAGACCCTCCACATCGAGGACCTCACGGTGCCCGGTTGGCAAGACGACCCGGAGGTGGCGGTACGAGTCTACCGGCCGCCCCCGCCGGCGGCTGGGGCGCGGGCGCCTGGCGTCGTCATGATCCACGGTGGTGGCTTCGTGATCGGGAGCGTGGAGGCCGAGCACGCGGGCGCGGCCCGGGCCGCGATCGACACCGGAGCGGTCGTCGTCTCGGTCGAGTACCGACTGGCCCCCGAGCACCCCTACCCGGCCGGCCTCCACGACTGCTACGCCGCGCTGGCGTTCCTCCACGCCCGGTCCGACGCGTGGGGGGTCGACCCCGCTCGAGTGGCGTTGCTCGGCGCGAGCGCAGGGGGTGGGCTCGCCGCGGCGACGGCGTTGCTGGCCCGCGACCTCGGGGGTCCGCCGGTCTGCTTCCAGATCTTGCACATCCCCGAGCTCGACGACCGGCTCGACACGCCGTCCATGCGGGAGTTCGTCGATTCGCCGCTGTGGAACCGTCCCCTCGCCGTCCAGAGCTGGCAGGCGTATCTGGGCGAGCTGTGGGGGGCGGCCGACATGCCGGCCACGGCGGCGCCGGCCCGGGCCGTCGACCTCGCGGACCTGCCCCCCGCCTACATCTCGACGGCCGAGAACGACCCGCTGCGCGACGAGGGGATCATCTACGCCCTCCGGCTGATGCAGGCCGGAGTGTCGGTGGAGCTCCACTCGTTCCCGGGGACTTTCCACGGCTCGGCGTTGGTCACCACGGCCGCGGTCTCGAAGCGCTCCCAGCGCGAGGCCTCACTGGTGCTACGCCGGGCGCTCGGCGTGGAGCCGGCCTGAACGCACGGCACCCCGTCCGTCTCGGTCGGGGAACCTCGTCACCAGACGAAGGGCACCAGCCGCTTGTGGGTGGCCGCATAGGCGCGGTAGGGCTCACCAAGTTCCTGCAACAGGGCGCGCTCCTCCACGCGGATGCGGAACACGATGCCGCAGCCGAATGCGACCATCAAGATGAAGAAGGACACCCAGTTCCCGATGAACAGGCCCACGCCGATGACGGCCAGGAGGATTCCGGCATAGCTCGGGTGCCGGACCACACGGTAGGGGCCGTCGGTGATCACCGGCTGGTCGGCGCTCGTCTGGACGGTGAAGGTGAAGTACCGGCCCAGCGTCCGAAAACTCCAGAGCCGAAGGCCGACGCCGCACCACAAGAGCACGAGCGCCACCCAGGCGATACCGGGAGGGATGGCTGCCGCGGGAACGTCGTGCGCGGCCACGATCGCCCCGACGATCCCGATGGCACCGAAGCCCCGCACGTACAGCGCGCTGCCCTTGGGGGCCGTCACCCCCTCGGGCCGGCGTTTGATGCTCTGCCGCACCTCCGCCACCGCCCAGACCACGGCGGTGGCCGCCAGGAGCCAGCCGCGCCGGCTCCGGCGCTGTACCAAAGGTGTGCACCCGCCGAAGGCTATAGAGGGTCCTGGCGTGTCGAGGTACCGCAGCGGGAGGTACCGCAGCGGGAGGAGCGGCCTCGCCGCACGTTGCGCCTCCGAGTACGAGCTGGGACTCCGAGTACGAGCACCGCCACCGGCGGCGCACCGCCGGGCGTGGCGTCCCCATACCCTCATGACGACAGCTCGAGAACGAAGGAGATCCCGCTATGGCCGCCGTCCTGTCCCCCAAGGCTCGCGAGCTCATCGAGCGCCCCGTCTTGGCCTCGCTCTCCACGCTGAACGCCGATGGTTCGCCCCAGATCAGTCCCCTCTGGATCGATCTCGACGGCGACAACGTCGTGTTCAACACGGCGAGGGGACGGGTCAAGGCGCGCAACATCGAGCACGACCAGCGGGTCGCGGCGACCGTGATCGATCCCGACGACGCCTACAACGTGGTTGCGTTCAGGGGGACCGTGATCGACATCACCACGGAGGGCGCCGACGACCACATCGACTGGTTGGCCCACAAGTACCTCGGCGCGGACTCGTACCCCAACCGGAGACAAGATGAGGTGCGCATCCGCGTCATCGTGCGCACGGACCACATCGCGATGCAGCCCTAGGTCCGACGGCGACTGGGCGCCGATCGGCGGGGCATGATGGGGCGATGACGGGGTTCAAGGGGTGGCCCGAGGGTGCCCTCGCCTTCTACGAGGGGCTCGAAGCGGACAACTCCAAGGCGTACTGGCGCGGCCACCAAGACGTCTACGAACGCGACGTGAAGGGACCCATGGAGGCGCTCCTGGCCGAGCTGGCCGGCGAGTTCGGTCAACCGCGCTTGTTCCGGCCCTACCGCGACACGCGGTTCAGCCGCGACAAGTCGCCCTACAAGACGGCCATTGCGGCCAGAATCGGCGAGGGTTACGTGCAGTTCTCCGCCGACGGCCTGCTGGCGGGTGCCGGCACGTACCACATGGCTCCCGACCAGCTCGAGCGCTACCGCGCCACGGTGGCCGCCGACCGGACGGGTCGCCGGCTCCAGGGGCTGGTCGCGACGCTGCGGGCGGCGCGGATCGAGGTCACCGCCATGGAGACGCTGAAGAGCGCGCCGCGGGGCCATCCCAAGGACCACCCGCGGATCGAGTTGTTGCGTCACAAGGGTCTGGTCGCCATGAAGTCCTGGCCGGCGGCGGGATGGCTCGCGACGGCGGGCGCCAAGAAGCGCGTGGTCGACCTCTTCCACGCGACGGTTCCGCTGCTGGCCTGGCTGGACGCCCATGTCGGGCCGAGCGACGAACCGGAGGCTACGCGGTGAAGCAGGTCATCGAGAGAGAGCCGTAGGCATACCCGTCGACGAGCACCTCGGCCCGGCGCCCGTCGTCCGCCCCGGCGGCGACGAGGCCCGCGAAATAGGCGAGGGGGAGGAAGTGGTCCGGCGTGGGGACGGCCATGGCGTAGTCGGGATGCTCGGCCAGCTTCGCCACGTCGCCCGGGGCGCCGACGACGACGTCGCGTGCCGCCTCGTTGAAGCGCAGCGCCCAGTCGAAGGCTGCGTCCGGGTTCGACCAGTCGAGCCGACCCAGGTTGTGGACGACGTTCCCACTGGCCACGATCAACACCCCACGGGTGCGCAGCGGTGCCAGCCGGGCCCCGAGGTCGAAGTGGTAGTCGAGGGCTTGCCGCGCGTCGAGGGCGAGCTGCAGTACCGGGACGTCGGCGTCCGGGTAGACGTGGGTCAGCACGGACCAGGTGCCGTGATCGATGCCCCAGCTGTCGCGGTCGAGGCCGACCCAGAGCGGGTCGGCCACCTCGGCCACCTCGGCTGCGACCTCCGGGGAACCCGGGCAGGGGTACTCGACTGCGAAGAGCTGGTCGGGAAAGCCGAAGAAGTCATGGATGGTACGTGGCGCGGCCATGGCCGTGACCGCCGTGGTGGTGGTGTACCAGTGCGCAGAGATGCACAGCACCGCGCGCGGTTGGGGGATTCGGGCGCCGAGGCCGGCCCACACCCGGGTGTAGCGGTTCTGCTCGAGGGCGTTCATGGGACTCCCGTGGCCCACGAACACGACCGGCAGCGGTGGATCGCTCACGGACGCACCCTAGTGAGCGGCGTGTCCATCGGTCGGCACGATCCGGGCGGGGCGACGCCTCCGCGCTCAGACCTCGATGCTGGTGGCCCGAACCTCCGTGGTGGGGTCGGCACTCGAGAGCGCCTTCCACAACGCCCAGTAGCTCTTGTAGGTGATGGCGTCGGTGACGTAACCCGCCCGCTCGAGCTCGGCGTGGTAGGCGGGGAGGTTGCGCCACGGCACGCCCATGTCGACGTGGTGGGCCAGGTGCCAGCCGGTGTTGTACGGCACGATCCAGAAGCGGGCGAGCAGCGATTGGCGCACGTTGTGCGTCGTGGCCCTGCGGTCCGGGCTCCGCTCCATGCCGCCGTGCTCGGCGATGGAGCGCAGTCGGTTGATGACGCGCCACTCGGTCATCCAGGGCAGCCACCACAGGAGCGGATAGATCCACCAGCGACCGGTGGCGGCCCACATGACCGCCCACAGGACGACCTGGACGCCGAAGATGGAGAGGCCGATGGGACGGAACGGCTTGTGCACGGTGTTCTTGACCAGCGGCACGAAGTTCTTCCACCCGCTGATGCCGACGGCGTCGCGGAACAGGCGCCGGAAGAGCGCACGGCGCGTGCAGGGATACGGGGCGTAGAAGGCGATGTCGGGCTCGTCGGGCCCGAACTCGTCCTTGTGGTGGGCAAAGTGCACCCGGCGGTAGAGCTGGACCGGAGTGAAGACCGGGTAGGCCACGATCCACTTGCCGATCCGGTCGTTCCACCGCTTGTTGGTGAAGAGCAGCTTGTGTGCCGCCTCGTGCATCAAGATGGCGAAGCGCGCGTACAGCGGACCCATCAACACGAAGGCGATCAGGTAGCTCCACCACTGGTCGATCCACACCGCGCCGCCGATGACGAGTGCCACCCAGAACCAGACGGCCAGCACCGACATGGCGTTGCGCACGTTGTCGATGCGGCGCAGGTCGGCGCGCCGTTCGGGGACGGCCATGCCGTTGGCCAGCAGCCGCTCGTTCGGGAGGACCTGGGGCCGGTCGCCCGCGTCGGGCACCATGGTGCTGGTCATGACGACATATTACGCTTTTCGGTCAAATGACACAAGTACGTAATAGCCCGGCGACCTCGGCACCGACAGCCCCGCTGACGGCACGCTCGGTCCTGGCCAGCGCGCTGTTGGGGATGGATCCGCCCGAGCTACCCGTGGCCCAGCTGGTGCGCCTGACCGGCTTGTTCGGCATCAGCGAGAACCGGGCGCGGGTGGCGCTGAGCCGGATGGTCGCGGCAGCCGAAGTCACCACCGACGGATCCGGACGGTACCGCCTGGCCGGGCATCTGGCGGCGCGCCAGTCGCGCCAGGCGGCCAGCCGCTCGGGCACGACCGCGCCCGACGAGGGCTGGTGGTGGTTGGCGGTGGTGACGACGGCCGGCAGCCCGGCGGAGGTCCGGACCGCCCGCCGACGTGCGTTGGCCTACGCCCGGCTGGCAGAGCTGCGTGAGGGGGTGTGGATGCGGCCGGGCAACGTCGCCGTGCACCTCCCCGCCTCCCTGGACGCGGACGTCGAGCTCATGACGGCACAGCCGGAGGACCCGCGGCGGCTGGCCGGCCGGCTCTGGGACCTGGGGGCGTGGTCGGAGCGTGCCCGCGCGCTGCTGGAGAGCCTCGGCGCGCTGAGGCCGGAGGGGCCCGAAGCGCTGGCGCCGGGGTTCGAGCTCTCTGCCGCCGTGTTGCGCCACCTGCAGGCCGACCCGTTGCTGCCGGCCGCGCTGCGTGCCCGAGGACTGGCCCGGCGGCGTCCTCCGCTCCACGTACGACGACTGGGACGCCCGCTACCGCGCCACCCTGCGCGCCTGGAGCCGAGCGCGCTGAGGCCCGTGTCGCGAGCCTGGGCGCCGGCACGACTCGCGGCTGCCGTCGAGGACCCCGTGAGCCCGCCGGGCCAGGTGGTTGTCCTCAACGGGGTGCCGCGCGCCGGCAAGTCGACCGTCGCCCGAGCCATCCAAGACGGCTTTGCCGGGCTGTGGCTGAACCTCGGCGTCGACGCCTTCTACGAGGTCACGCCCTCACGGGCCCGCCCCGGCCTCGGACTCCGTCCCGGCGGGGAGCGGCCCGATCTCGAAGACGACGTCCTGCGCCTCTACCAGGGGTTGTTCGGCTCCGTGCTGGCGTTGCGCGGGCTCGGCCTCGACGTCGTCGTCGACGTCGGCCTGCACGACGACTACGCGAGGCCGCTCGGGATCCCCCGGCGCGTGGCGGCGCAGCTCGCGGGGACACCGGCCTACCTCGTCGGCGTGCGCTGTCCGCTCGAGGTGATCATGGCCCGCCGTGCGGCGGGTACGCACGACGGAGGCCCCGGCTACGAGATGTCGGCGGACGGGACCGTCCCCGAAGCCGTCCTGCGGTGGCAGCGGGCCGTGCACACCCCGGCATCTACGACGTGGAGGTGGACACGTCGGTGCTGTCCCCGCAAGAGTGCGCCGAGGTGATCGGCGACCGCATGCGGCAAGGCCCGCCGGCGGCGTTGACACGCATCGCGGGGGGTCCCCGGTGGCGGGGATGCCGACCGCAGGCCACCCTGATCGCGGCGCGCCTCCCGCTCCTGTGGTGTGGGGCGTCGGCGTGACGGCTGTCACCACCTCTAGTGGAACCAGTGCGAGCAACAGCAAGACGGACTTCACCTATGGCTGAGATCTGGGCGTCGCTCTCGAGTTTCCACCGCTGTATCCGGATGTGGGCCTGCCCCCCCAAGGGCTGACGGGGTTACGGAGTTCGACGAGGCCCCGGTGGGGGCTATCTCCTCCCACCGGGATTCGGCTAGCCGCCTGAGTTCTCCCCTTACGGGAGCACCTCAAGTGCTTCTTGGACGCGCCCGTTCTCGTCCGCGTCGTGCCGCGCCGCCGCGACCTACGCCGCGTGCGACTGGTTCATCCAGGTCTCGTACATCTCCGCGTAGTGGCCGCCGAGAGCGATCAGCTCGTCGTGCGAGCCCACCTCGAGCAGGCGGCCGTCGCCCACCACCACGATGCGGTCGGCCCGCATGGCGGTCGACAGGCGGTGCGCGATCAACACGGCGGTGCGCCCTTCCAGCAGGACGTCGAGGGCATGCTCGACCAGGGTTTCGGACTGCAAGTCCAAGTTCGACGTGGCCTCGTCGAGCACGAGCACCCGGGGCTCGGCCATGAAGGCCCGCCCCAGCGCGATCAATTGGCGCTCGCCCGAGGACAGCGACTGGCCCCGCTCGTGGACCGGGGTGTCGAGGCCGTAGGGGAGCCGGTGCACGAGGTCGCCCAGTCCGACCTGGTGGATGGCGTCCCACACCTCGTCGTCGGGCGCGCCCGGCCGGGCGAACGAGATGTTGTCCCGGATCGTCCCGGCGAAGAGGAAGGGCTCCTGGGGTACCACCCCCAGCTGCGAGCGCAGCGAAGAGAGCGTCACGCCCTTGAGGTCGTAGCCGTCGATGAGCACGCGGCCGGCGGTCGGGTCGTAAAAGCGGGTGACCAGCTTGGCCATGGTCGATTTCCCGGCGCCCGTCGC
Organism: uncultured Acidimicrobiaceae bacterium; assembly: GCA_963838835.1. Lineage (GTDB taxonomy): Bacteria > Actinomycetota > Acidimicrobiia > Acidimicrobiales > RAAP-2 > Bog-473. Next base: position 304,650 of record CAWITA010000023.1, on the reverse strand, counting down.
GCCCACGAAGGCCACGGTCTCCCCGGGCGAGATGGTCAGATCGACGTCGTGCAACACCGGCACGGCGGGGTCGTAGCCGAACGAGACGTGGTCGAAGCGGATCTCGCCCGTGATCAGCGGCAGTTCCACCGCGTCCGGTGCCTCGAGCACCGAGGGCTCGGTCTCGAGCAGGCCGCGCAGCTTGAACACCGAGGCCCGGCCCTGTTGGAAGGTGTTGTACTGCTGGACCAGCAACTGAATGGGGGAGAAGAACCGGTTGACGTAGAGGAAGAACGCGGTCAGCTGGCCCAAGTTGATCTCTTGGGGCTTGTGCAGGTACATGGCGCCACCGATGGCGAGGATGAGCAACTGCCCGAACACGCTGATGACCTGTGACCCCGGGCCGTAGACGCCGTTGATGCGGCCCGTGAAATTGTTGGCGTCCCGGTAGGAGCCGACGATGTCGCGGTGTGTCTCGACGTTGTAGCGCTGCCGGTTGTGCGCCGTCACGACCCGGACGCCCTGGAGGCTCTCGGAGAGGTCCGCCAGCACCAGCGCGATGCCGTCGCGCACCTTGTCGTAGCCGCGCTCGGACGCCCGCTTGAACCAGATGGACATGAGGACGAGCGGCGGCAACACGGCGAAGATCGTGATGGCGGCCAGGGTGGCGTTGGTGGCGAACAAGAAGACCGTGATCACGATCATGGTCAGCCCCTGGATGGCGAACTGGGCCAGCCCGTCTTGGAGCAGCTGCTGGAGGTTCTCGATGTCGCTGGTCATGCGGCTCATGACCACGCCGGCCTTCTCCTCGGTGAAGAAGTCGAGGGACAGCCGCTGGAGGTGCCGGAACACGGTGATGCGCAGGTCGTTCATGACCCACGAGGCCAGTCGCCCCGTCACCCGCGCCTGCCCCCACTGCGCCGTGCCCGAGACGGCGATCGACACCAGGTACAGGGCGGCCATCAGGACCACGACGCCGAAGTCGTAGTGGGGCGGCGTGAGACCGTGGTTGATGGCGTACGAGACCAGGCTCGGGCCGAGCTGGGTGAACAGGGCGATCATGCCCACCAGGAAGACGGCCAGGACCAGCATGCCGGGGTACTCCATGAGCAGCCCGGTCAGGCTGAGGCGCTTCTTCTCGTGCTGGCTGGGCAGCTGGGTGAAGACGACGTCGGACTCGCCGCGCTCGGGCTCTTCCTCCAAGAGCAGGTCCACGCCTGCCTGCAGCTCGTACGGGATCCCGCCGAAGGGCAGCCCGGCCTGGGGCGAGCCCGGGGATCCCCCGCCGCCCATCGGTGGGCCGCCTCCTCCACCGAACATCAGATTGCACCCCCCTCGGGTTCGAGGACGTCGTCGTCCAGGCCGAGGTCCTCGGTCCCTTCCGCGGCAATCTCGGCCGTCTGCTCCTCGCTGGCGGCCTGGGCCAGCACCTCGGCGTAGAGCGGGGTGGTGGCGAGGAGCTCGGCGTGGGTCCCGTCGGCCACGATGCGACCCTTGTCGAGCAGCACGACACGGTCGGCCAGGCTGATGGTCGAGAGGCGGTGGGCGATGATCAGGGTGGTCCGCCCCTCCATGAGGACGCGCAGCGACGAGTGGATCCGCTGCTCGACCTTCACGTCGATGGCGCTCGTGGCGTCGTCGAGGATGAGGATGGGCGGGTTCACCAGCAGGGCGCGGGCGATGGCGATGCGCTGGCGCTGCCCGCCCGAGAGCGTGTAGCCCCGCTCGCCGACCACCGTGTCGTACCCGTCGGAGAGCCGCTTGATGAAGCCGGCTGCGCCGGCCGCCTCGGCCGCGGCCACCACCTCCTCCATGGAGGCGTCGGGCCGGCCGTAGGCGATGTTGTCCCGGATCGAGACCGAGAAGAGGAAGGGCTCGTCGAGGACGATGCCGATGTTGGCCCGCAGGCTGGTCAGCGTGAGGTCGCGCACGTCGTGTCCGTCGACGCGCACGGTGCCACCGGTGGCGTCGTAGAAGCGGGCCAGCACGCGGGCCACGGTGGACTTGCCGCTCCCGGTCCGTCCGACCAGCGCGACGGTCTCGCCGGGACGCAGGTGGAGGTTGAGGTCGTGCAGGATGTCGCGCCGCCCGTCGTCCTCGTCGCCGGGCTTGGACAGGAGGCTGTCCCCGGCGTAGGCGAAGCTGACCCGGTCGAACTCGACGTCGCCCTCGCTGTCGACCAGGTCGACCGCATCGGGCCGGTCGACGATGGTCGGCTGCTCGTCGAGGATCTCGTAGATGCGCGCGGCCGAAGCCGAGGCGCGCTGGCCCATCATGATGAGCATCCCGAGCATCATGAACGGGGCCTGCATCATCACGAGGTAGAGGTTGAACGAGACGATGGACGCCACCGGAAGGTGCTCGTGGATCACCAGCCAGCCGCCGACGAGCAGCACGAACACGAGGCCGACCTGGGAGAGGTTTTGCACCAGGGGAGCGAAGCGGGCCCTCAGGTCCGCATCCTTGATGTAGCTCCACTGGACCCGGTCGGCCGCCGTCGCCAGCTGGCGCAGCTGCTGCTGCTCGGCGGCGAAGCTGCGCACCACACGCACGCCGTTCACGTTCTCGTCCACGACCGTCGCCACTTCGGCCAGGCGGGACTGGATCAGCCAGGAGACCGGGAAGAGGCTCTTGCGCATCTTGACGCCCACGAAGTAGATGAACGGCATCGAGGCCATGGCCACGAAGGCCAGCGGGACGCTGATGGAGAGCATGAAGCAGAAGGCGACGATCGCGATGGAGCACTGCACGAGGATCATGGGTGCGAAGGTCAGGTACATCTGCACGGAGCGGATGTCCGAATTGGCCCGCGAGATCAGCTGCCCCGACTGCACGCGGTCGTAGAAGGGGAACGACATCCGAGTGAAGTGCTCGTAGAGGATGTTGCGCAGGTCGAACTCGATGGAATAGGCCATCGTGTACAAGTTGGTGCGGGAGATGTAGCCGAAGATCCCGGTGAACAGCGCCAGCACGCCGATCAGCTCGACGTAGCCGTGCAGCGGGTGCGTCCGCAGGATCAGCGCGTTCGTGATGGCCTCCTGCAGGATCTTGGGGATCCACACCTGGATGACCAGGCCGAGGAACGAGAAGATCAGGGCGCTGAAGAACTGCACCTTGTGCGCCATGACGATGGGCCTGGCGCGGCTGATCCAGGACTTGGACCGGTCCGGGTCGACGGTCGCCTTCGGGGCGACGTAGCTGCTCGTGACGCCCATGGGCACGTAGGCCGCCAACGGCAGCCCGCGCGTCGTCTGCGTCGTGGCCGTCGCCACGTTCCCGTTGCCATCCCCGGGCGCGCGCTGGGGCGTCGCCTGGTCGAGGCGATCCTCGGTCTTGCTCACCTGGCCTTGCCCTCCGCCACCGCGTTCCCGGCGACGTCGGTCGGCGTCTGGCGCGGCGCCTGGCGGGACTCGACCATCGCTCGGGCCCACAGCTCCAGCGAGCGCAGCGCCATCGCCTCCTCCTTGTCGGGCAGGTGGCCGGCGATGGCAACCAGGTAGTCGTCCACGGCGCGATCGGCTGCGCCGAGCGTGCGCGTGCCCTCCTCGGTGAGGCGCAAGGCGACGCGGCGGCGGTCGGTGTCCTCCTGGCGGCGGTCCACCAGGCCGCGGGCGACCAAGCCGTCGATCAACGCCGTGATGGACGGACGTCGCACGGCCAGGCGGTCGGCCAATCCGGAGGCGGCCGCGGACCCTTCGGCGAGGATCCCGAGCACCCGGTACTGGGGCAGCGTCAGATCGACCGTCGTCAAGGCCACCTCGACCCGCTTGGAGAGCCAGGCCGCCACGCGGCCGTACGTCCCCAGGACCGGTCGCGCACCGGCCTTGGCACTGGGCTTGGCGCCGGCTTGGTCTTTCGCGCCCGCCCCGGGGCGGGACGCGGTGGCGTTGGGTGGTGAGGTCACGGACACTTCGACCATCATACAGTTAGAAAGGCTAACTATGTGCGGCCGAACTCCTCTCGCCGGCCGCCGGCGGGCTACGAGCGGTCCTCCCACTCGGGATCGAGCTGGCGCAGGAACAGGTCGCAGCGCTGCTCCTCGTCGCTCTCCCCGATGGAGCCTGCCGCGAGCTTGAGCGCGTGCAGGGACCGCAGGAAACCTCGGTTGGACTCGTAGCGCCAGCGGACATAGCCCGAGCCACGCCAGCCCGCCGCCCGCAGCGCATCGAGCCCGCGGTGGTAGCCCACCCGGGCGAAGGCGTAACGCTCGATGGGGTCCTCGGCCAGCTCGGCCAGGTCCGCCCACGCCTGCAGGCAGCGTGGGTCCTGGGCCGCCACCGCCGTGACCTCCTGCCGGCGGCGGTCCGGCGGGAGGTCTCGGGCTGCGTCGAGGGCGGCGGCCAGCCCCGGGGTCAGGGGGTCGAGGACGGTCTCGGGGCTGCCGGAAGTGAATTGGACCGAGTGCTCGGAGGTCACGTCTCCATGCTAGGAGCGCGCACCGGAGACGGCGTCGGGGGACCGCGCCGGGACCGGGAATGTCGCCCCGCGAAGGCCCGGCGGTAGGGTCGGGCCGTGCTGAGCCCGGATGCCTTGCCGGAGTCCTTCGAGCTCCACCCCGGCCTGCGCGGGCGGCTGCCCGAGGCGAAGGAGCTGGCTGACGTCCTGCGCCGCCTGATCCGCCTCTCGGTCAGCGCCGCGCCGAGCGCCGCCGAGACGTCTCGGCTGACGGCGGAGCTGGCGGCGGTGGCCGACGAGCTCGAGGCGTCCGTGCCCGAGCACCCACTGCCCCGCTTCATCGCACCGGACCAGGAGGGCCCGCCGAAGGAGATGCCGATCGGGGGTGCCATGCCCTACGACGTGGTCGTCGGCCCCTTCAACCCGTTGGCGGTGCCGGTCGTCCTCGACTTCGAGCCACCCAAGGCCCTGGGCCGGGCCGTGTTCGACGTCGCCTACGAGGGCGCGCCCGGCTGCGTCCACGGCGCCGTGCTCGCGGCCACCTTCGACATCGTGCTGACCGCGGCCAACGCCATCGAGGGCGCAACGGGGCCGACGGTGCGGCTGGCTCTGCGCTATCTCCGGCCGACCCTCACCGGCGTCGAGGCCGTCTTCGAGGGGTGGGTCACCGGGGTGACCGACCGGCGCGTCTTCAGCAAGGGCCGCATCGTCCAGGACGGGATCGTGACCGTCGAGGCCAAGGGCGAGTTCGCCATCTTCAACAACCGCGAGCGCGTCAACCGGATGGCCTCGAGCCGCTCTTCCGGTGGGAGCCACCCCTCGTCCGGCGGTGCGGCGGAGGCTCCCGGGAGCGAGGCGAGGGAGACGGGCGGGGTGGCCGCCGCAGGCGGCGGCGTGGTCCCGACGGGGGAGTAGCGGGCGCATCGTGCCCCGTCAGTCGTTGCAGCCCTCGCGGGACCCGGCTGACTACGACTTTGTGCACCGGCTGCGCACCCGATTCGCGGAGACCGACGCCATGGGCATCATCCACCACGCGGCCTACCTGCCGTACCTCGAGGAGGCGCGGGTGGAGTATCTCCGGGCGATCGGGCGTCCCTACGATTCGGTGCGCGCCGGAGAAGGCGACGGCGAGTCCGCCCATGGCCGGGACTTCGCCGTGCTCGAGGTGTTCGTGCGGTACCGCAAGCCGTTGCGTTTCGACGACGAGGTGGACGTCTCGCTGGTGATCGGCGCAGTCACGCGCACGACGTTCCAAGTCGCCTACCTGCTGTCGGTGGGCGGCGAGGCGCGGGCCACCGCCGTCACGGTGCACGGGTGTGTCGACGGAGAGGGCCGGCCGACGCGGCTCCCCGCCTGGGTCGCCGAAAGGTTCACGACGGCGTAGACCGGGTCTCGAACCGGCGGCGGTCCCAAGTTCTGGCCTGTCTCGGCGCGGCCGACCGGGGCGGTACCGTGCGAACGGTGAGCGACAGCGGACGCCTCGCACATCTCCGCCAAGTGCGGGATCTCATGGACCTGCGTTTCGCCGATCCACTCGACCTCGACCAGATGGCGGCGGCGGCGGGCTACTCGAAGTTCCACTTCGCACGCGCGTTCAAGGAGGCCTACGGCGAGAGCCCGGCGAACTACCTCACCCGTCGCCGGGTTGAGCGCGCCAAGGACCTTCTCCGCTCGGCCAATCTGACCGTGACCGAGGTCTGCCTGCTGGTGGGATTCTCCAGCTTGGGAGGCCACGCTGCGAGACGACTCGGGGAACATGATGAGCCTGGTGCAGCCCCTCGCCTTCGGGAGCGACGCGCCCACCCCATGAGCCACTCCGGCTGACCGAACAGTCCCCGGCGGGGCCGGTCCGCGACCTTCAACTCGGCCTTGACGTCGGCCCGATTTCATATAACTATGTGGTTATGCCAGCCCCAGCGATGCCAGCCCCAGCGATGGCAGCCCCAGCGATGGCAGAACTGAGCGAAACCGAGCTGGACCGGGCCTTCGGTGCGCTGTCGGACCCCACGAGGAGGGCCATCCTGGTCCGGCTGGCCCGGGGCGACGCCGGCGTGCTCGATGTGGCGGCCCCGTTCCCCATGAGCCAACCCGCCATCACCAAGCATCTCCGGGTGCTGGAGGACGCGGGACTGATCTCGCGACACCGCCTCGCTCGGCGGCGCATGTGCCATCTCGAACCCCAGCGGCTCAAGCAGCTCTCGGACTGGGTCGGTTCGTACCGCGAATTCTGGGAGGAAAGCTTCGACCGCCTCGACGAGCTCCTCGACGAGCTGCAGGCATCACCGCGACAGGAAGCACGAGGAAGAACCGCATCAGGAGCATAGGGAGAAGGAGCGTGTCCATGACCAACACGGAGACCGAGATCACGACACCGGTCGGCGAGCCCTTCATCACCATCCGCCGGTTCTTCCAGGCGTCGCCCGATCTGGTCTACCGCGCCTGCACGGAAGGCGAGTACCTGCGACGCTGGTGGGGTCCCCGGCGCCTGGAGGTGTCCGAGTGCGAGATCGACCTCCGCGTCGGCGGCAGGTGGCGGATCGTGCAGCGCGCCCCCGACGGGATGGAGTTCGCCTTCCGTGGCGAGTTCCTGGAGCTGGACCCGCCGCGTCGCCGGGTCGGCACCTTCGTCTACGAGGGCGCGCCGGAGCACGAGGCGGTCGAAACGCTCGTGCTCGAGGCGGTCGACGGCGGGACGTTGCTGACCTCGACGACCCGGCACAGCTCCGTCGAAGCGCGCGACATGCACGTCGCCAACGGCATGGAGCAGGGGATCATCGAGTCCAACGAGCGCCTCGAAGAGCTGTTGGCCTCGTTGCAGTCGGAGACCGGGGAGGACGGCCGGTCCTGACGACGACCAGGCGAGTGCGCTAGGCCGGGTGACCGGGGTGCAAGCGCGGGGTGCTCCGGAAGGTGAGGAGCCCCGCATGGCCGCCGGTCACGGCGCGCACGGCCCGCATCAAGAAGGCCTCGTGGTCGCCGACGGAGAAGTGGCCGAGAATCTGGCCCTCCATGCTCACCGCTGAGTCGACCAGCAGGGGTGCCCCGGTGGAGCCCAGCCGCCAGTCGACCGCGGCGAATTTGTCGACGAGGTCGCCGGTCTCCTCGCCGAAGATGCGGGCCAGGTCGACCTGGTCCCCACCGAGGAAGTGGAGTCCCATACCCGACGAACGCTCGGCGACAGGAAACGTGTGGTTGATCTTGGAGACGCAGACGAGAAAGTTCGGCGGGTCGATGCTGCACTGCGTCACAAACCCGGCCAGGCAGCCACTCATCTCGGCATCGGCAGCCCGCGCCGTGACGACGTAGAACGGGTAGTCGACCCGCTCGAAGAAGGCAGTCAGATCGTCCGCCGGCCTGTCGTTCACCCGTTCACCCGGTCGCCTGCCCCACAAGCCCTCCCGAAAGCCATCGCCGGTCCTCCTGGGCTCAACCGGGCAGGCTCAGCAGTCCGAAGGGTGCACGCGAGCTCGCGCTTGCTGGGACGTGCACTCGCGGGGCACCCCGTTGTGGGTTCCACTACCCCTCGCGTGGGTACGCAAAACTCGTATGCGTGAACCGCGCGCTCGAGCAGCCCGGAGCCCGACCGCGACGGGGGGACCTTCCGTGCTGACACGGGGAGTGGACGGGCCGGGCGCCGGTGACGGCGCCGCTCCCGGTCTGGAGATCAGGAAGGGGGGCCTCGGCTCGCCGGCCCAAGCGGTCGCCCTGGCGACCCTGTGCGCGGTCCTCTTCCTCACGTTCCTCGACAACACGATCGTCAGCGTCGGGCTGGCCAACGTTCAGAGCGACCTTCACGCGGGCGTCACGTCGCTGCAATGGGTGGTCAACGGCTATGCCCTGACCTTCGCCAGCTTCATGCTCGCGGCGGGGATGTTGGGCGACATCCTCGGGCGCAAGCGCATCATGCTGGCCGGGGTCGCCATCTTCTGCGCGGGATCCGTGGTGGCCGCGATGGCGGGCAACGTCGACTGGCTGATCGCCGGCCGCGTGATCATGGGTGTCGGGGCCGCCGCCAGCGAACCGGGAACCTTGTCCATCATCCGCCACGTCTACCCCGACCGGGCGACCCGGGCCGACGCGCTCGGCGTCTGGGCGGCCGTCTCCGGCCTCGCCCTTGCCCTCGGGCCGGTCATCGGAGGCGCGCTGGTCGGCTTCTCGAGCTGGCGGGCCATCTTCTGGTTCAATCTCGGTTTCGGCGCCGTCGCGTTCGTCCTGGCCGCCGTCGCGGTACCCGAAACGTCGGACCGCCAGGGTCGACGCATCGACGGGCTCGGGCTCATCTTCGGTGCGGCGTGTCTGGCCTGCATGTCGTTCGCCGTGATCCAGGGCGAGGTCTCGGGCTACACCGCGCCGTGGATTTTGACGCTGTTCGTCCTGTGCGGTGTGTTCGGTGTCGCCTTCGTCGTCACGGAGCGCCGGGTGAAGAGCCCGATGCTCGACCTCACCATGTTCCGCCGACCACCCTTCGCCGGCTCCAATTTCGTGGCCTTCGTCGCATACTTCGGAACGTTCTCCATCTTCTTTTTCACGGCCCTGTACCTCCAGGTCGTCGTCGGAGCATCCGCGTACCAGACGGCGATCGACTTCCTCCCGATGGCCGCGGGATTGATCATCGTGTCGGCCCTGACCGGCCCCCTCGTCGCTCGGGTTGGACCCCGGGGACCGATGACGGTCGGCTGTCTGCTGGCCGGTGGGGGCATCCTCCTGGCGAGCGCGGTGCTCGGACCACAGGTCAGCTTCGCCATGCTCGGCTGGGTGCTCCCCATCGCGGGCATCGGCATCGGGATGCTGCTGGTTCCTGTGACTTCGGTCCCCCTCACGGTCGTCCCGCCGGAGCGCTCCGGCATGGCGGCATCAGCGACCAACACGAGTCGGGAGATGGGCGCGGTGTTCGGAGTGGCGATTTTGGGCGCCATCGTCAACGCCAAGCTCACCGGCGACCTGGCGGCTCGCCTCAAGGCTATTGGGATCCCCCCGAACTTCCAGAGTCTGGTCGAGCACGCCATCCAGACCGGAGGTGCGTCGAGCGGCGGAGCAGCGTCGAGTGCCGAACACTCGAAGAACGAAGCAGTCGCCCGTATCGCCACCAAGGTGGTCAACGCGGCCTACGACGCGTTCGGCTCGGGACTCCACGAAGCACTCGTGTTGTCCGGTGTGCTCATCCTGGCCGGGGCCGTGGTGGCGGCACTGACCATCCACCGCCCGAGGGGAGAGACCTTCGAGGTCTAGTCGGTTGGGGCTCGGCGCCCCGCCGCGGTGGCGGGACACCGAGGTATCGCACATTTTCGACAATCAGAACCGGACTTAAGTCCCACAGACATGGCCCGGGCCCCGTCAGATAATGCAACGCAGAGCGTCTGGGAGCGTGTGCCGCCGGGGCCACGAGGAGGAACGCCGTGTCGAACGAGGAGCGCCGCCGTGTTGCTGGGACGGGGGCAGCGCATGTCGGCCCGGCCCGGCGCTCGTTTCGCCACGGTCCGTGCCGGCGGGTGGCGGCCGTGGTCGGGTCGGCCCTTGTCGCGGTGTGCACCGGTTTGGTCCTCGGCGTGCCGCTCCAGGCAAGTGCGAGCGCGAGCACCGGACCCTTGGGGATCACGATCGCCTCCTATGCGGGGGACACCGTCACGACCGCGTCCAGCGAGTCCGCGCCGGCCGACTCCGACGTGACATACCAGGTGACGGTCTCGAACACCGGTTCGGCTGCACAGACCGACGTGGCCGCGCCGGTCGCCCTCCCCGCCAGCTTCACGCTCGACAGCTCGAGCGTGACCGCATCAGCGGGCTCGACCACCACGGCCGGCACTGTCCTCACCTGGTCCCTCCCGAACCTGGCCGGGGGGGCATCGGCCACGCTGACGTACACCGAGACGACCGACGCGCCGGCTGCGCTCGAGTCGGATGCCACCTCCGCCGCGGCAACGAGCGATCAGAGTGCCACTGCCGCGACCGCCTCGGCCTCCGTCGAGGTGATCCCCGTCGCCGACCTGACGATCGGCATCACGGACGGCGCCACCTCCGTCGCCCAGGGGGCCACGGACAGCTACACGATCACGCTCACCAACAGCGGTCCGTCTGAGACGCCCAGCGCCACCGTGACGGATGGCTTCAACGGCGCGTTCACTGCCATCTCCGATTCTGCGTCCATCGCCGGGACAACATTCACCGATCTCGGCGATGGCCAATTCGAGTGGACCGGGATCGACCTCCCGAGTGGAGAGAGCGCCATCTTCACCGTCACGGGCATGGTGCCGTCGTCTCTCAACGCAGGCAGCGCCTTTGTGAGCGTGGCCACCGTCTCGCTCAGCCCAGGAGAGTTCGACACCAACCCCGCGTACGACGCCATCGACTCCGACGTGGTGAGCGGTGCCTCGTCTGCCGGTCCCCTGGGTCTCGCCATCGCCTCCTTCAACGGTGACAGCGTGACCACGACTCCGAGCGAGGCTGCGCTTGCCGGCACCAACGTCACGTATCAGGTCACGGTCTCGAACACCACGTCGAGCCCGCAGACCGCTCTCTCGGTGCCGATCACCTTGGCTCCGAATTTCACGCTCGACTCCACGGTGACGACCTCCGTCGGCACGACCAGCAGCGCGGGAGGGGTCGTCACGTGGTCGATCCCTTCGCTGAGCGCAGGAGATTCGGCCACGCTCAGTTACAACGAGACCACCGACGCGCCGTCTGCCATGGAGTCGGACAGCACCTCCGCGTCCGCGAAGAGCGCCCAGAGCACCACGCCCACGACCGCCACCGCGGCAATCGATGTCCTCCCGGCGGCCGACCTCTCCATTACCGTGACCGATGGCGTCGACACCATCGCTCCGGGTGGCTCTGACCTGTACACGATCACGCTCACCAACAGCGGTCCCTCGCCTGCCACCAATGCCACCGTGGCCGACACGCTCGACGGCGGGTTCACCGCCCTGTTCGCAGTGAGCTCAGTCAGCGGGACGAGCTTCGTGGACCTCGGGACCGACCAGTTCGAATGGACGGGTATCAACTTGGCCAGCGGCGCCACAGCCGTGTTTACCCTCATGGGAGCGGTGTCGTCGACGCTCCCCGCGGGCAGTGCGTTCGTCAACATCGCCAGTGGCTCGCTGCCGCCGGGTCAGGTCGACACGGACGTGTCCACGAATGCCGTCGACTCGGACTCGGTGATCTTGGTCCCGCAGACGATCACCTTCACGCCGCCCACCCTTGGTCTTGCCGGGCAGTCGGCCACGCTGTCGGCCACCGGTGGAGCATCGGGCAACCCGGTCATCTTCTCGGTGGATCCCTCGAGTGGTGTCGGGGTCTGCAACGTGACCGGAACGGACGGCACGACCATCGACTACGCCCAGGCGGGCACGTGCGTGATCGACGCCAACCAGGAGGGCGGCGGCGGCTACGCGGCGGCGCCGACGGTCGCGGCGACCATCACGGTCGATCAGGTTCCCGCGTTCACCGTTGACTCGCCGCCGACGACAGCGACGGTGGGACAGACCTACACGTACACCTTCGCGGCCAGCGGCGTCCCGGCGCCGACCTATTCGCTTGCGTCCGGAGGGCCTTCGTGGCTCTCGATCAACACCACGACCGGTGCCCTGACAGGTGCGCCACCGGTTAGGACGACGTCGTTCTCCTATTCGGTGGTGGCCACCAACGGCGTCGGAGATCGCGCCGCCGGCCCCTTTACGGTGACGGTGAATTCTTCCGTGACGAACACACGGGACGCCGACGTCTCCGTTGCTCTCACGTGCCCGTCCAGCGTCCGGGTGTGGACGGTGGCCCGTTGCTCGCTGACGGTGGCCAACGCAGGCCCTGCGAGGGCGTCCTTCGTCACGGCGGACGTCGAGCTCCCGCGCACGTTCTGGCGGGTTTCCGCCTTACGCGGTGGCTGGTGGTTCTACCACGCCGGCTTGTGGTTCGTGGGCTCCCTCGAGCCCGGTTCGTCGGCCACCATCACGGTGAGCTTCCGGGCCACCAGGCCGGGTCGTCGATCGGTGGTCGCGGCCGCCCTCTCGGCGAACCCGGATCCGAACTACGCCAACAACGTCGCCGTGTCGCCGATCGACGTGACCCGCTCCAGTTGAGGTGATGCGGACAGGGGTCGCGGCCAGCCTGCGTTCGTCAGTGGCTACGCGGACCGATGAAGGTGAAGCCCTCGCTCTCGGCCCGTCCCACCGAGAGGCCGTTCGGTCGAGCAGAACGGTTGGTCGGCGACGAGGATCTCTTCGGCCACCTTGGCGTACCAGCTCCGATACGAGCGTTCCTCGCAACCGGCCGCCCTGGACCCGACGAGGAGACGCGGCCGCTTCGGGCGCGGGTCAGCGTCCGGTCGAGGCTCTTCTCGTTTCTCCGGGTTCTCCCGTCTCCATGCGCTTCGCATCTCTTCCCTCCACGAGTTGCGTCTGTTGTGCTCCTACCCAGCATCCGGTGGACGCAACCGGGCAACAGTGCGACGCCGCTGCAATGTCCGGTTTTACTCTCGAGACTCTCGGGTAGAGATCCTTGGTCCGACACCCCGGGCTCGCCGTGCGTCCATGCCGTTGGGGCCAGCGTCGATTGGTCCGCGCTACGGTGGCTCGGTGGCCGAGCGGCGCCCCGTACCCGATCTCGAAGCCGGTCATATGCCGTTGCCGGCGGGGCTTTGCGACCCGCGGTCGGCGGCACGAGAGGTGTTCGACGGCGTCGCCCCCCTTTACGACCGTGCCCGTCCTGGCTACCCGGCCGAGGCCGTCAGTGACCTGTTGCGCGTCTGCGGCATCGATGCCTCCAGTCGGATCTTGGAGATCGGATGTGGCACCGCCCAGCTCACCCGCCAGCTCGCACCGAGCGGCGCAGCGATCCTGTGCGTTGAGCCTGGCTCGTCCCTCGCCAAGATCGCACGTGGCCATCTCGCCAGCGCTCCGAATGTCCACATCACGACGACCACGTTCGAAGAATTCGAAGTTGGCCCAAGAAGCTACGACGTGGCGGTCTCGGCGACGGCGTTCCATTGGATCGACCCAAGCATCTCCTTCGCCAAGGTCGCCGTGCTCCTCCAACCGGGTGGGTACCTGGCGCTGCTGACGAACGCCCATGCCGGCGGGGGGACTCACACCGACGAGCGGATTGCCAAGCCGGTTCGTGACCTTCACCGTCGCTTGGCTCCCGAGGTCGGGGATTGGAATTTTCTCTCCGCTGAGGAGATCCAGCGCAAGGCCGACGCCGGTGGTGACATCGCTGCGGTGTGGAGCAGGGTGGACCGCAAGTTCTCCCAGCCTCCCGATGTCTCGAGCCTGTTCGAACCGCCGCTGGTCAAGACGTATCCCTGGCTGGCCACCTATGACAGGGAGACCTATCTCGAGATGCTGGCGACTCAGTCCTCGTATGCGCTCATGAAGGCGGCCCGAAGAGATGAGCTGCTTGGTGGCATCGGGCACCTCGTCGACGAGATCCTTGGCGGGACGGTGATCAAGCAGTACGTGGCGGTGCTCGCGACGGCGAGGACAAGGGCGAATTTGGGTGAAGGTTTCCTCGGACAATCAGGAGCCGAGTAGGGAGCCTGGAGCCAAAGTCGGCCGCACCGCTCGGACATCATCAGCGATCTCAGGTTGCCCGATCTCGCGCAACGGCAGGACCATCGAGGACGGGTGATTCGGCGGTAAGCCGTTGGAGACAGTCGTACGCGGCGCAGGAGTAGCCGAACCCCGAGTCGGCGCCACGACCGCGCCCAGGTGGCCCGATCGATTCGGCAGATTGGGACCCCGCGTCGACGAACGCGCGTCCCATCGGACGGCAGGTCCGCCTGACTCCTTTCAGCGACCCCAGACATCCTGATCGTTTATGGCCAGGTGCGAGTGAACCAACGCTGGACGCGGCTCGAGCCGAACTCCGTCTTTTCCGCAGCCAGAGTGGGCGATGGACCCTCCAGTGTGCCGCGTGGCGCTTGGCCGCCCAGGAACGTGACGTCGACCTTTGCGACCTGGTTGTGGCCAAATTCGAGATAACAGATGCCGCGTCCGTCATACGCCGTCGACACGCCCGCTCCGCGGATCGTCGCGGTGATTCGATCGGCGGCGATTGCGGCTTGGCCTTCGGCGAACACCCCGGCCTTGGGCGTTCCCACGCTGGTGACGTCGCCGACGGCGTACACGCCGGGGAACCGTGTCTCGAGGGTTGCCGGGTCGACCGGGATCCAGCCATCGACCGCCAGCCCGGACTCGAGGACGACAGGGGGTGCTCGGTGGGCGGGCACACCGAGGAAGAGGTCGTAGGCCATTTCGGTCTCATCCGCGAGGATCGCGACCCGGCGTTGCGGGTCGAGAGCCCGAACGATCGTGTTCGGATGCCAATCGATGCCGCGTTGGGCGAAGGCTGTCAGGAGGGCCTCGGACGCCTCGGGCGAGGGAGGGATCGGAGCCGGGAGCGGCATGACCAACGAGATCTGAGACTGGTCGCGCGTTCCCCGGTCGGTGAGGAAGTCGTGCATCAACAGCGCGGTCTCGCTCGGTGCGGGTGGGCACTTGAACGGTGTCGAGGTCACGGCGATGACGACGCGACCCCGGTCGAAGGCGGCAAGCACGTCTTGGAGCGCAAAGGCGCTTTGTTCGGTGTAGAAGTCGTAGCCACCCTCCAGGAGTCCCGGCGTGTCTTCCGGATGCAGATCAGCGCCGAGCGCAACGACCAGCACGTCGGCGTCGAAGGAGCCCGAGTCGGTTTCGACACGTTTCGAGCTCGGGTCGATCGCGCGGATCGCCGATTGCACAAATTGCACTCCAGGCTTCGCAAAATCTCGGTAGGGGTGGCGGACCTGATCGGGCCGGGCCCGGCCGAACATCACGTCGAGCTTGGAGAACCCAAAGACGAAGTCCTCGGTCCGATCGATGAGCACGACCTCGACATCGCTTCCGAACTCGTCGGAGAGCCTGGTCGTCAGCTCGAGGCCACCGAATCCAGCTCCGAGTACGACGATGCGTGTCATCAACGGGGTGGAGTGACGAGGCGGACGTGCGGATTGGACGCGCGTCCAATGGTGGTCGGGTACACGGGTGTCTGCTTGAGCGTCTTTAGCGGTTCGTTCGTCGATCAGTCACAGAAATCTATGTGTGATCGTCGCGTGTTGCACCGCCGGTGTCAAAGGCCGCGCCGCTGTCCCGACAGGGCCGCGAGGCGCTTGCGTGAAGGTCCACTCGGTCGAGATTGACGGCCGCTGTGTCCTCGGGCTGCGCATTGAGGCTCACCGCTCGCCTCGAAGCCTCTCGACGAGTCCTCCACGAGATCGCGACGAACGCAGGCAAGGGCGACCTTCGGGTCACATGTGGTTCGGGGACGGGCGACGAGTTCCCCGGGTGCTGCCCGCGGGACGTCAGAGACTTGACGTGGCAACCCGCAGGCCTCCGTTGCTCGTGTGTTGTGATGGGCGCGGGCGGATCGGCGCCGCGGTGTCCCCGGTAGATCCGAACGTCACTTTTCGTCACGTCTGAGGCCAATTCGTTACTTACGGCGGTAGCTGCAAGGCAGCACGCTGCTTTACCCTGCCGGTACACCAGCACGCGAGATCGGCAGCAACGAGCATTACGGTCCTCACGCGTTGGACATGCGAACAGGTGAGCAGGGCGGTTCTTGGCGATTCGCACGTGGCGAACGTGCGCTGTCCGAACGACGTGTCCGAGTCGAGACGCGCCCTTGGTGAAGGAGGCGATCCATGACAGTGTCGGTAGTCACTGCCGGTTCCACGACGGCAGCGGTCGTCGGCGTGGGAGCGAGCCAGGTGGCCAACCCCGGTGCTGGTGTCTCGACGGCGGCGAGCGCGTTGGCCTTCACCGGCGCACCACATCTGGCCCTCGAAGGGCTTGTGGGCGCGTTGCTCGTCATGAGCGGCGTGCTTCTCTCGGGCCTCGCCAGGCGGCAGCGGATGCGGCCTGCCCCGGCCCACGCACGGCCCCGAACTCGAGGAAGGAATCGACCCGTGGAGGTCGGAGGAAAAAGCCTCCCCTAGATCAAACCGTGCGCAATCCGCAGCGCAACCTCGGCCAGGGTCACCAGGGACGCGGCGAACAGAATCGTGATGCCCAAGGTCACGCTGTGCCGCGTTGGCGTGCCGCTCGGCCCCAGCGGCAACCGGCTGGAACGGAAGTTATGGGCCAGATGCAGCACGATGATCGCGAGCATCGCCAGGAGGTATGTGCCGCACTCGAGAATGCACAAGAGTGCCGGGCCCAGCACAAGGTCCCTCGGGGGTGTGAAGACCACGACCCAGGCCGGCACGGCTCCGAGAGCGAACATGGGCAGGAGCCAGCGGGCGCGCAGCACGCTTTCCTCGCTGGCGCCCTTCGGGGTCACTTTGAACGCCTGCGTACGGGAGCGCCACCCGAAATACATGCCCTGCAGGAAACACCCGAATGTCCAGGGCCACCGCACGAGCTGGAAGAGGATCGCCTCCCAGGACCAGAGCTTGGCATCGCGAGGCCGGAAGACGTGGAGGTGCCGCACGTAGATCGCGGTGCCGAGTAGGAGGAGTGAATACGCCCACATGTGCGCGTAGAAGTCGACCAAGCTGGTGTGACCCCACGACTGCCTCAGTAGGACGCCGGTGACCGGGAGCAGCGTCGCCACCGTCAGCATCACGCCCATCACCAGATAGAAGAAGAGCGAGAACCCCATCCGCACCCGCGCCCGCCACGGCACGCCGCGCACTCGGCCGGGCAGCCACTTGGTCAGGAGCGTCCCCAGGCTGCGGGCCCATTGGGTCTCCTGGGTCAAGAGCTCGTCGACGCTGACCGGGCCTGCACCGTGTGCTTCGGCGTCGAGCACGAACACGCCGTCCCAGCCGCCCGACTGGAGCCACAAAGTCGTGCTGAAGTCCTCCGCCAGCTCGGGCCCGAGGCCCCCGACACTGTGCAGCGCAGCAGTCCGCACGGCGTAGTGGGAACCGATGCACACGGGGGCATAGCCGTCGTTGGCGCCCGCCTGCATGGGTCCGTGCAGCGTTGCCTCCCGATACAGGCGACCGCGGACCGTCCATCCCACGTCGGCGTTGGAGTCGCAGATGCTCGGCGCGCAGGTATACCCGACCTTCGGGCCGGCGAACGGACGCACCATGGCCGTCAGGTATGACGAGTTCGGAACGTGGTCGCAGTCCAGCTGCACCACGACGTCGTAGTCGCGGTACCCGACGGTGTCGTAGAAGTACGCCAAGTTGCCCTCCTTCGACTTGGCCCGGCGCGGCCATGTCGGGCGCTGGTAGTCCTCGGCGCCGAAACGGGTGCAGACGCGCACGCGGTGTGCGCCGCACCATGTGAGGGTCTCGGTGGTCGGTCGCTCGTCGGCCAGCCAGACGTCGTAAGGGGAGGGGTAGTCCTGGGCCACCATCGCCTCGAGCGTGGTGCGGACGACGGCCCAGGGCTCAGACGGGGCCTTCGTGACGATCATCGCGACACGGAGATCGGGTAACGGGATCCGGAAATTGGGTCGGGTCATGCGACAGGCGAAGAACAAGAAGTAGGTGGGCATCAGGAAGACCCACGCGAGCAGGACGGTGCTGACGGCGCCCAGCGGACTCGTCCAGCTCCCGTGCCCCGTGGCGAGCCACCACAGCCAGAACCAGGCACCGGCGGCCACCGTCGTCAAGACCAGGAAGCGCAGTGCGAGTTCCTGCCGCACGGAGACGGCGGGGACCAGGATCGACCGAGTGGTGGGGTGAGCCGACGCGTCGCCGACGGCCACCGGAGCGCGTAAGTCGTGCACCCTGGTCTATCGGCATGAGCCTGAGCAGAGCTGAGGGGACCGGCGGAGCCGACGTCCACCGCGGCGCTTATGAAGCGGCCGGCTTCAACAATCTCATCGGCAAAATATCGGCGCGATGAAGCTTGTCGCGTGACCGACGCCCAGACCTACACTCTGAGATGCCCCGATTCTTCGACGAGCACCAGTACGCGGTCGTGCAGGCCGCGTGCGCTCGCTTGATCCCGACCGACGAAGACCCCGGAGCGACCGAGGCCGGCGTCGTTGACTACATCGACGGGTTCCTCGGCGCCTTCGCCAGCGACCCCCCCTTGATCTGGGCGGGAGGGCCGTTCTCAGGACGATTCGGCGGTGCGCCCGGCTTCGCCACATTCCACCGGCTGGCCCCGCGCGACGAACTCGCCTGGCGCACTCGGATCGAAGGCTCGTTGGGCATCCCCGAGCGCGAGCGGCTCGGACAGGTGACTGGCCTTCAGGAGCGCTACCAAGAGGGTCTCGTTGCCCTCGGCGAGGACTTCCTCGGCCTGTCTGCCGAGGAGCAGGACAATCGACTTCGGGACAACCACGAGTTCACCGGACTCCTCTACGAGCACGCCTGCGAGGGCATGTACGGCGCGCCTGAGTACCTGGGCAACCGGGGCTTGGTCGGCTGGCGCAACATCGGGTGGGACGGCGACGTCCAACCGAGGGGCTACACCGACGAGGAGGTCAGCCAGCCGTGAGCCGCGATTTCGACGCCATCGTCGTGGGCTCTGGGCCGGGGGGCTCGACCGCCGCCGACGTGCTCACCGCGGCGGGCCGATCCGTCGTGATCTTCGAGCGAGGGCGGAACCACCTGATCAACCTCGAGGATCCCAACGAGCTCCTCTACGAGTACTCCAACGACGAGATCAAGTTCTGGAGCCGACACTTCCTGGGGCCCGATCCGTGGCTCGAGCCCAGAACTTTCCGGCTCCGGGAGGAAGACGGGGACCGATTGCATGTTGGTGAGGTCAACAACCTCCCGGCAACGGTTGGGGGCGGAGGGGTGCACGCGGACGGCAAGCTTCCGCGCTTTCGGGAAGACGACTTCAGGGTCCTCTCCGAGCTCGGGCCGGTGGAGGGGGCCACCATCGCCGACTGGCCCATCGGCTATGACGACCTCGAGCCGTACTACGCCGAGGCCGAACGGGCCGTCGGAGTGGCAGGGGACGCCGAGGCCAACCCCTTCGCCCCGTGGCGCTCGGGCCCCTATCCCATGCCCCCCGGAGCTCCCATGTACTGCGCCCTCGTGACCTCGGCGGCGGCCGAGCGGCTCGGCTACCACCCCTACCCGGCCCCGACCGGCTGCAACTCGGTCCCCTACGACGGACGGCCGGCCTGCAACAACTGCGGCTTCTGCGCCTTCTTTGGCTGCCCCATCCACGCCAAGGGCGACCCGGTCGCCCTCCTGCGCCGCGCCCTCTTGTCCGGTCGGGCCGAACTGCGTCCTGACTCGTTCGTGAAGAAGATCGTCGTGGCCAACGGCCGGGCCACCGGGGTCGAGTGGATCGACGCCGATGGCGAGACCCACACCGAGACGGCCAAGCACGTCATCGTCGCGGCGGGAGCCATGGAGACCCCACGGCTCCTGCTCCTGTCTGGCCTCGAGCACCCAATGATCGGGCGCAACCTCATGTTCCATTACCAGACCCTCACCTTTGGCCAACTGCCGATGAGGCTCCACGCCCACAAGGGCCGCGCCGTGACCCATACCCACGACGACCACATCATCGTCGACAAGGCGGCCCGGGCCGCGGCGGCTGAGGCTGGGCTGCCTTGGGTCAAAGGCGGCCTGGTCGAGCACGGTGGCGCGGCCCACCCCATGCTCGAGGCCAAGCTCTACCGTTGGGGACCCGAGCACAAGGAGGGGATGCGTGAGTCTCCCATGCGTGACCACCTCGTCGGCTTCACCATGCAGGGGGAGGACCTCCCTCAGGCCACCAACCGCGTCGACCTCGACCCCGCGATCCGCGACATCCATGGCCTCCCGGTGGCCCGCACGACGTACCACCCCCACCGCCACGAGCTGGCCGCCTCGGCCTACTACGGCCCCAAGCTCGAGGCCATCCTGAAAGAGGCGGGGGCCCTCTGGTCCCGCAGCACCTCCTCGCCTCGCCTGGGGACCGACTTCATCGAGGGATTGTGGAGGATGCCGAGCATTCCGACGTCGCGCCACATCGTGGGCACGGTGCGCATGGGGACCGACCCGGCGACCTCGGTCTGCGACGAATGGGGCCGGCTCCATGACGTTCCCAACGTGATGATCGCCGACTCCTCGCCCTTCCCGACCGGGGCGGGTTACGGTCCCACGCTGACCTTGGTCGCCTTGTCGATCCGCAATTCGCGCGCCCTCACCACCTGACGCAGGCGAAACCCGGCGCGGCGAAACGGCTTAGGTGCCCACCAGGGCGTCCTGCGGTATGGCCCGCGCCGTCGGTATAGTCGCAACGTCGATGCGGCATGTCGGTGGTGACACAGTCAAACGACCGTCGTGGCCGGCCGTGTCGTTCGGACCAACAACGGTCGTCGACGTCGGGGGGAGACACAAGTGAACAGGAACGAGAAGTCACCACTGGGTGCCACTGGGACAGGGTCGTCGCCGGCCGACCAGCGCCGCCGAACTCGCGGGGACGCGGCCCCCGGGTCAGGAGTGCGGTAGCCGGCGTCATCGCGACGGCGGTGTTCGTCCCCCTCGCCGCGGTCGGCGGGGGTTCGACCGCTGGAGCATCGTCGTCGGACATCAATCCGAACGGCGTCCTGAAGTACGGCTACGACCTCAACAACGAGTTCGCCAACGACTTCGATCCGGGTACCGAACAAAACGATTGTTCTTACACGGTGTACCAGAACATCTTCGAATCGGTCGCGGCGCCGGCCACCGACACCAGCATCGCCCCGGGCGTGGCCGAGAGCTGGACGATCGACAATCCATCCATGGTGACGCTGCACATCCGGCCGAACATGGTGTTCTCCAACGGCGACCCGGTCACCGCTACCGACGTGGAGTTGAGCCTCGAGCACACCAAGAAGAGCCCGGAGCGCACCTCACTGAGCGCCATCCAAACGATGACGGTGGTAAACCCGACCACCCTCGTCGTCAACCTCAACCGACCGACCGCCGGCGACTTCATGTGGGCCATGACCTATATCGACGGCTCGGTGATGGACCCCTCCTCCATCGGGTCCACGCTGCACCCGATCGGGGCCGGGCCCTTCATGCTGAAGAGCTATTCGCAGGGCTCTTCCCTCGACATAGTGAAGAACCCAAAGTTCTTCGACTCGGCCGCCTACCCACTGGGCGGCGTGGACTTCATTGAGGTGCAGTCGGGGCCTCCGTCGGTCAGCGCACTCACCTCGGGCGCGGTGGATTACATCCAGCTCGAGCCCGAGGACTACCCCGCGGTGAAGAACGACTCCAATATCGGCATCGCGACGACGCAGTCCTTGGACTACATGGTGTTGCAGATGCGGGAGAACACCGCACCGTTCGACAACCCGAAGATCCGCGCCGCGCTGGAGTACGCGGTGAACCGACCGGCGATCAACAAGGTGGTGTTCGACGGCCTGGGCGAGCCCGCCTTCCAGCCCTTCCCGACCTCGTCGCCCGGCTACAACAAGCAGATCGGGAACGCGTACTCCTACCAGCCGGCGAAGGCCAAGGCCATGCTGGCCGCCGCCGGCTTCCCCCACGGGGTGACCTTCAAGTTCATGGTCCCGGGAGGTGACGCAACCTTCACCAGGGCCGCCGCCATCCTGCAGGCCAACATGGCGGCGGCAGGGTTCACCGCCAACATCCAGGAGATACCCCCGGCCGACATCCTCCAGGACGTTTACCTCAACAAGACGGGCAACGCCCTCCTGAGCGACGACCTGACCAACGGACCCGACATATCGAACAACTTCGAGTCCGAGTACGAGTCCTCGGGATTCGGCGCCCAGGAGCTGGGTTCCGTCAACCAGGCGATGTCGAGTCTCACCATTGCGGCCAACGCATCGCTCAGCCCGAGCGTGCAGGGACCGCCGATGCAGCAAGCGGACAAGCTCGTCATGGAGCAGGGCCTCGAGGTGCCGATCGAGTTCATCCCCTCGATCGTCGCCTACAACAAGAACGTCGTCGGCGGCCATGTCGTCGCTCCCCTCGGGAACTGCCGCTCGGACCTCGCGGGCATCTACATCAAGAAGTGAGCTGACGGGCCGCGATGGCGTCCGGTGGGGGTGGCTCGCTTCTTTCGTTCATCACAAGGCGCCTGCTCATCACCATCCCGCTGCTCCTGCTGATCTCGTTTGCTGTCTTCAGCCTGGTCTTCCTCCTGCCCGGCGACCCGGCGATCGCCATGGCCGGGGGAACCAGGGCCAACCTCGGCGAGATCGCCAAGATTCGTCAGCAGTTGCACCTCAACCAGCCGTTTTGGAAGCAGTACCTCGAATGGCTCAACCAAGTGCTCCACGGGAATCTCGGGAACTCGATCTTCAAGCCGCACATCTCTGTCGCTTCGGAGCTCGCGTTGCGCTTCCCCGTCACCTTGAGCATCGCCCTCGGCGCGATGGTCTTCTCCATCATCTTCGGGATACCGGCGGGCATCCTCTCGGGGGTCCGCCAAGGGAGCCTCCGGGACCGTACGGTGACCTTCGGCAGCAGTCTCGGCGTGGCCATTCCCGACTTCTGGTTGGCCATCATGCTCGTGACCATCTTTGCCGTCGATTATCACCTTCTCCCGGCACTCGGGTACACGCCCTTCACTCAGTCCCCGGTCGAGTGGGCGAAGGACCTCTTCTTACCGTGGCTGGCGCTCGGCCTGGGCGGGGCGGCCGTGATCGCCCGCCAAGTGCGCGGTGCGATGATCGACACCCTCGATCAGGACTACATCCGGACGGCCCGGGCCAAGGGTCTGGGTCCCGCGCGCCGTCATCGGCAAACACGCGCTGAAGAACGCGCTCAGCCCGGCGGTCACCGTCATCGGCATCTCGTTCGGCTACCTACTGGGGGGCACGGTCATCATCGAGCAGATCTTCTCGTTGCCGGGCATGGGGACCTACGTGCTCCAGGCGATCACGGTGAAGGACCTGCCGGCAATCCAGGGGGTGGTCCTCGTCACCGCGGTGGCCTTCGTCGTGATCAACCTGGTGGTCGACATCATCTACGGCTTCTTGAACCCGAAGGTCCGATTGGGATGAGCCTGGCCCTGCCTCCAGAGCGCGAGGATCCCTTCGTCGGCCTGGACGAGCCTCCACCTCCGATCGACGAGGCGGCAGAGATCGCCGACGTAGGCCGCAAACGAGCCACATTTTGGCGCCGCTTCCGTAAGGAGCGCTTTGCGATGGGGGGTCTCATCTTCCTCCTCGTCGTGATCGTGGCGGCGATCTTCGCCCCGCTCATCGCCCCCTACGATCCCAACACCCAGAACCTCAACCTGACGAACGCCGGTCCCTCGCTCGCCCACTGGTTCGGCACCGACGACCTCGGCCGGGACATCTTGAGCCGCCTGATCTGGGGTGGTCGAACGTCCTTGCGGGCAACATTTGAGATCGTGGGCGTCGCCGCGGTGATCGCCATACCCCTCGGGCTCATCGCCGGTTTCTTCCGAGGAGCGGCCGACAGCGTGATCATGCGTCTCATGGACGCCATGTTCTCTTTCCCTCCGCTGATCCTCGCCCTGACGGTCGCCGCGCTCCTGGGTGCCAGCGTCAACGACACGGCGCTGGCCATCGGCATCGTGTTCGTACCGGGCTTCGTTCGTCTTCTGCGGGGACAGGTGATCGCGGTGCGCGAGGAGAACTTCATCGAGTCGGCGCGCTCACTGGGCGCCACGTCGCCTCGCCTGATCCGCAAGCACATCGTGCCGAACGTCGCGTCGCCCGTCATCATCCAGCTCGCACTGGCCCTCGGCTTCGCCCTCCTGGTCGAGGCTGGTCTCAGCTACCTCGGAATCGGCGAGCAACCGCCCACGCCCAGTTGGGGCGGCATGCTCCAGGAGGGTTTCAACTTCATCGACTCGGCTCCGTGGGCCCTGATCTTCCCGGGTCTGCTCATCATGTTCACCGTGCTCTCGTTCAACTGGGTGGCCGACGGGTTGCGCGATTCGCTCGGTCGTGAGCGTCCCAAGGCGAGCGGAGGTTCGGCCGAGGAACGAACCACGCGGCTGGGCCGCTTGTTCGGCCGGGACCAGGAGTCGAGCACTCCGGCCACTGCCGGTCCGGCCGAGGAGGCCCAGCTGCTGTTGGTCGAGGACCTGCGAATCGAGTTCCTGACGAACGGAGAATGGCTCCCGGTGATGGAAGAGGCAACGTTCTCCGTGACGCGAGGCCGGACCCTCGGTCTCGTCGGGGAGAGCGGGTCGGGCAAGACGGTCTCGGCCCTGGCCGTGATGGGCCTCCTGCCGCCGAAAGTCTCGAGGGTCTCGGGATCCGCCGTCTTCATGGGTCGCGACCTCATGCGCCTGAGCCCGGGCGAGCTCCGTCAGATCCGGGGCAACGACATCTCGATGATTTTTCAGGAGCCGATGACCAGCCTGAACCCGGCGTTCACGGTCGGGAACCAGGTGGCCGAGCAGGTGCGTACGCACCTCCATCTCAATCGGGACCAGTCGTGGAAGATGGCGGTCGAGATGCTCGAACGGGTGGAGATTCCCGACGCCAAGAACCGGGCCAAGGACTATCCCCACGCGTTCTCGGGCGGCATGCGCCAACGGGTCATGATCGCCATGGCCCTGTCCTGCTCGCCCAAGCTTTTGATCGCCGACGAACCGACGACCGCCCTCGACGTCACCACCCAGGCCCAGATCGTCGAACTCCTCCACACCCTGCAGCGCGAGATGGGGATGGCCATGATCTTCGTCACTCACGACCTCGGCGTGATCGCGGACGTGGCCGACGACGTCGTGGTCATGTACGCCGGCCAGATCGTCGAGCACGCCGAGGTGAACGACGTGTTCAGGCGGCCCCGGCACCCGTACACGGAGGCCTTGCTGTCCTCGATACCGCAGCTCACTCCGCCCGGCGAGCACCTCCACGCCATCCCGGGCATGGTGCCCCGACCGGACCAGTTCGCCGCGGGTTGTCGCTTCTCACCCCGATGCCCCTATGCCATCGCTCGCTGCGCGTCACCGCCGGTGGTCCTTCGTCCCCCGCTGCGGCCCGAGCTCGACGGGGAGCAGGTCGATGTCCCCGGTACGGACGCCGCTGGTGCGGACGGGCACGGTGCCCAGCGCCACGGTGCCGACGAGCAGGGCGCTGGCCCGGCCGGCCGGGTGCGCGGCCGGGCGACGAGTGGGCTCACCCGTTGTGTACGCCAGGACGAGCTCACCCTGGCCGGCACACGGTTGGACCGGATGGAGCAACCCTTCGCCGGCGACGCCGCGGTCGCGCGCACCGAGCAGCCGCTCCTCGAGCTCTTCGATCTTTCCAAGCAGTTCCCGGTCCGTACCGGCTTACTGCGAAGGGTGACGGGCCGGGTCACCGCGGTCGACGGCGTCGACCTCAGCCTGGCGGCCGGCACCACACTCGGCCTCGTCGGGGAGAGCGGCTCGGGCAAGTCGACGTTGGCCCGTCTCGTCCTGCGCCTCATCGACCCGACAGGCGGCTCGATTGTGCTCGACGGCCAGGACATCACCACCCTCTCGGGCCCTCCTCTCCGGCGGAGCCGCCTGGCCATGCAAATGATCTTCCAGGACCCCTACTCCTCGCTTGACCCCCACCAGAACATCGCCGAGATCGTGGGTGAGCCCTTCCAAATCCACACTCAGCTCTCCGCTGAAGAGCGCGAAGGCGCGTGATCGCGCTGCTGAGCCAGGTGGGCATCGGTCGCCACGTGCTCGGGCGTCAGCCCCACGAGTTCTCGGGTGGACAGCGCCAACGCATCGCCATCGCCCGGGCACTGGCCCTCGAGCCGAAGCTGCTCGTCTGCGACGAACCGGTCAGCGCCCTCGACGTGTCCACCCAGTCACAGGTCATCAACCTCCTGAGCGAACTCCAGGACCGGCTGGGGTTGGCCTATCTGTTCATCGCCCACGACCTGTCGGTGGTGCGACACCTGAGCGACCGCATCGCGGTCATGTACCTGGGAAAGATTGTCGAGGAGGGTACGGCAGACGACGTGTACTTGCGACCCACCCACCCCTATACCGCTGCGCTGCTGTCGGCCATTCCCGTCCCCGACCCGCAGCGGCAACGGTCCCGGGAGCGCATCGTGTTGACCGGCGAGGTCGGGACGCGCCTCGACGCGAGCATCGGCTGCCGGTTCCGGCAACGCTGCCCCTTTGCGATGGAGGTGTGCGCCCGGGTCGACCCCGAGCCCTTCATCACGCCCGCCGGCACGGTTGTTCGCTGCCACCTGCACACCGACGGCCCGGCTTTGGCCGGCGCCACCGTCGCCGGTCTCCACGGCACAGAGCTGTCGCCCCGAGGGGGCTCGTGAGGAGCTAACGCCTCGCAGTCAAAGTGGCCTTTCCCTCGCCCGAGAGATCATCGAGCGCGACCAAGCGTCCAGCCATCATCATCACCAACGCCTCCGCTGGACCTGTCACCGCGGGCCCGTGCCCATGAGACCAGTCCATGTCGGTGGCGGTGAGCTTGAGCCCAGCGACGCGCTTCTTGGCACCAAATCTGTGCACGTCGTCCTTGACGAAGTCCGCTACTCGAACGAGATGTGCCTCCGGCAGATCGCGTTTGAAGCCAAGAGGTCGACACATGTCCTGACCATGGATCAGGACATGGGTAAGGCTGGTGATGGACCGGGCTTCCGTCGTGGCTTGGCGGTTGGCAGCGGCATTCCGGAAGGCCTTCAGAAGGACCTCCGGGTCCTGTTGACCGCGTACTCGCCCATCGGCTGCCACCCATCGGTTGAAGTTGAAGCCGTGGCGAAGCATTCCGGCGAAGATCGTGCCAACTCCGAAGGCACCCTCTGCGCCTGCGGTCACATGAGCGAGCACGTCCCTGATGCGCCAACGCGCACACAGTGAAGGAGAGTTCCACTGCTCATCATCCAGCTCGGCGAGTCGCTCAGCGAGATCCAGCATCTCGTCGCGAACTGCGTCCCTCATCTCCATGGCTGTCATCCCGTGATCGACCGAAGCGCAGGCCGGCCCTGGCTCAGCACCTTGGCTCAGCACCCTTCCGTGAGTGACGAAAGAGGTGGCGTCGTGCCAGTGGTCGGTCCGGTGGACTGGCCAAGGCTGTCCCTGACTCTATTGAGTCGCTTGGTCACCAGCTCCTCGGCCGCGGCCACCGGCGTGATGCCTCGGACCTCGGCACGCTCGAGCACCTCGGTCGTCGTCTTCCCGATCCGACCGACTGCCTTCATCGCGCGCGCCCGTTCATACCCGTTGGCCTCTTCGGCGATGTTGATGATGCCACCCGCGTTGGCCAGGTAGTCAGGGACATAGAGGATGCTCGCCGCCGCGAGGGCGTCCGCCACCCCTGCGCCATCGAGCTGATTGTTTGCTGCGCCCACAATGATCTGGAAGTGGAGATCGGGTACCAAGGCTTCTGTGAGCAGTCCCCCGAGCGCACAGGGGCAGAAGATGTCGGCGGGCGTGCCGGGAGCATCGGTGGGATCGACGATGCGAGCGGCACCGGCGAGTAAGGCGTTCTCCACCCTGTCGCAATTGGGGTCCGATGCAATGACGACGGCGTGCCGTTGAACGAGAAGCCGAATGATGTGTCCCCCTACTTTTCCGGCACCCAGCACCAGCACGGTCTTTCCCTCGAGGCCAGTTCCCCATCGGCGAGCAGCCGCTGCTTCCATGGCAACCACCACGCCGAGAGCGGTGGCGGGGCTGGGATCGCCGGATCCGCCATGGGACGTCGACGTGCCGGCAACGAAGGGTGTCGTCTCCCGAATCAGATCCATGTCATCCTGCGTCGTCCCGACATCCTCTGCGGTGATGTAACGGCCCTGCAGACTGTTGACGACGGCAGCAAAGTCGCGAAGGAGGGAGGGCGTCTTTACAAGGCTCGGATCCCCGATGATGACCGCCTTGCCGCCTCCTTGCGCCAGCCCGGCCAGGGCCGCCTTCTTCGTCATCGCTCTCGAGAGACGGAGGACATCATGGAGCGCGACCGCCTCGTCTTCGTAGGGATAGAACCGCGCCCCACCCAAGGAGGGACCAAGGAGAGTGGAATGGATGGCGATGATGGCACGAAGACCTGTCTTCGCTCGTCGAATGACGACGATGTCCTCATGCTCGGACCCAGACAGACCTTCCTGCATGTCGTCCGGATCCTTGACATTTTGGCCTCTCACGTTTGAATTCTAGGACCAATAGAGCCCGACGAAATCACAGGGCATGCGTCGTACGAACCCGCCAGACGCTCGAATTGATTGTTTTGTGAGCGTCACGAACTGCGTCGTGGTCGACTTGATCATCGACATCGACGAGATCGGTATTGGCGACCGGGTCGTCGGTGGGCTGGTCGGGCGCCGAACTGGGTCAGCGGTTCTTGATTTCGCCTCAGCCCATGGGTTCGATGACGGTCAGTGAGGTGACAGGCGCCGCAGGCCCGCCGCCGCTCCGCAGGACCATCCGATCGGTCCCGTCTGCCTGCCTGCCTGGTCCGCCCCAGTGCCGCCACCTGGTCCTCGAGTCCAGCTCACTTGCCCCGTCCAGGCTGGTACACCGAACGGACTGCCAATTCGTGTTGCCGAGTTGGGCGACGGACGTCGTTCCTCGCGTGCGGGGGGCATCAGGCACGTCCCAGTCTCGGCGCCGGCCAGGATCACCAGCCATAGAGTGACTCATGTTGCCTTGAACTCCTATCCATCAGGCCCTGCGGCCGGAGACTGAGATGAGCGGTCCATGACCACAGGTGCGCTGTCGGGCAGATCCGACCAGATTGCCAACTACGAGCGGCGGTGGTGGATCCTCGCTGTACTAGGAATCGCGCAGCTCATGGTGATCCTGGACAACACGATCATCAATATCGCGCTCCCGACGGCACAACATGACCTCCACTTCTCCGATGCCGACAGGCAATGGATCGTCACCGCGTACTCACTGGCATTCGGGAGTCTGCTTCTCCTCGGTGGCCGCATCGGTGACATCGTCGGACGAAAGCGCACGCTGCTGATCGGACTGATTGGCTTCGCCGGTGCTTCAGCGGTTGGAGGTGCCTCGGTCGGTTTTCCGATGCTCGTCGTCGCCCGCAGTGTCCAAGGAGCCTTTGCCGCCTTACTCGCCCCTTCGGTGCTCGCCCTGTTGAACACGACGTTCACCGATTTGGATGAACGCGGCAGGGCGTTCGGGATCTACGGCGCCATTGCCGGAGCCGGTGGGGCTATCGGACTCCTGCTGGGTGGCGTCCTGACGACGTACGTCTCGTGGCGCTGGACCTTGTTCGTCAACCTTGTCTTCGCGGCGATCGCCGTCGTCGGTGCCACGATGTGGCTGAAGAACGACAAGGGCGCGTACCGCGAGCCAATCGACGTTCCCGGTCTGCTGCTCGTGACGGGTGGACTCTTCAGCCTCGTCTTTGGCCTCTCGCACGCCGAGACGACGTCATGGAGCGATACATACACCATCGGGTTCCTTGTCCTCGGTGTCGTACTGCTCGTTGCCTTCGCCTTCTACGAGACCCGAACGACCTTCCCGCTGCTTCCGCCCCGGGTCGTGCGCAATCGGACACGGGGGGGATCCTTGCTCGCGATGCTCTTTGCCAGTGCTGGACTCTTTGGAATCTTTCTGTTTCTGACCTACTACCTGCAGGAGATCCTCGGCTTCAGTCCGATCAAGACCGGAGTTGCTTTTCTTCCCCTGGTGGCTGGCTTGGTGGTCATGTCACAGGTCTCGAACCGAGCGCTGCTGCCAAGGTTCGGGCCGAAGCCGGTGGTGCCGACGGGTCTGGTGCTCGCTGCCGTCGCCATGCTGCTGCTCCACGGGGTCGGCCTCGAGAACTCCTACGCGGGCCGCGTACTGCCTTCTCTCC
This sequence comes from uncultured Acidimicrobiaceae bacterium, assembly GCA_963838835.1. Lineage (GTDB taxonomy): Bacteria > Actinomycetota > Acidimicrobiia > Acidimicrobiales > RAAP-2 > Bog-473. The sequence continues at coordinate 274,632 of CAWITA010000023.1, read as the reverse complement.
TGATTCTCGGGATTGGTCTCGGCCTCGGTCTGGCGCCCGCCTTCAGCACGGCGACGCTTGGTTTGCGGTCAGACGATGTGGGCGTTGGGTCAGCTGCCCTGAATACAACGCAGCAGGTCGGCGGTTCGATCGGAGTTGCGCTGCTCAACACCTTGGCTGCGAGTGCGGCAACCGCCTATCTGGTCAGCCACCCGCCAGGTCTGCTCACCCTCAGGGCCGCTGCCCTGCACGGCTACACCACCGCCTTCCTTTGGTCGTCGCTCTTCTTTCTCGCTGGAGCGGTAATCGCAGGGCTCGTGCTGCCGAAGGGGAACCTGCGAGCTCTGACCAAGACGACGACGGGAGGTGACGGTCTCGAGCGAGACAGGAAGGCTTCGAGCGACCTCCGTACCACCTGTTGGCATTGCGGTGTGGTCGAGTCGGGTACCCGGGTCTGACCGCGGCGGCATCCTGAGCGGTGTGGAGATCAGACAATTCGACCGAAGTGCCGTCATGATCTCAGGAGGTAGCGGGACGGCTGTCGCTGAGGCACGATCGTAGGGTGCGCATCCTGTCCCTCCTGCCCTCGGCCACCGAGATCGTCTATGCCCTCGGCCTCGAGGACAGCCTGGTGGGAGTGACCCACGAGTGCGATTGGCCACCGGCTGCACGGGAGAAGCCAACGGTTTCCTTCTCCACCCTCCCTCCGACAGCCGATCCGGCTGAGGTGGACCAACTGGTGAGTTCGAGTCTCGGCGACGGCAAACCGATCTATCGCTTGGATGCAGAGGCAGTGCGAGATCTTCAACCGGATCTGGTGCTGACCCAGGACCTCTGCGCCGTCTGCGCGGTGCCCTCCGGACACGTCAACGAAGCTCTCGACGTGATGGGGTGTCACGCTGAGGTTCTCTCGATGGATCCGGGCTCCCTCGAGGAGGTGCTCGCGTGTGTCGCGGACGTTGGCGCAGTGACCGGCGCGGCATTGCGAGCAGCCTCCTTGGTCGAGCGCCTTCGCGAGAGACTTCGAGCGGTCGTTGCAGCCGTCGCCGGGAGAGAGAGACCACGGACTTTTGCGCTCGAGTGGTCCGACCCTCCATTCAACGGCGGCCATTGGGTACCAGGAATGATTGAACTCGCCGGGGGTGAGGCGGTGCTCGGACGACCGGGGACCCCATCGATCAGGGTGACCTGGGACGAAATCGCGTCCTCGACTCCCGAAGTCGTCATCTTCATGCCGTGTGGCTATGACGTCGAAGCGGCCGCAATCGAAGGAGCGCCGTTGCTCCGTCGAAAGGAACTCGCAAGGGCACGGGCCGTCTTTGCGGTCGATGCAAGCTCGTTCTTCTCGAGGCCTGGCCCTCGACTCGTCGATGGTGTCGAGATTCTGGCGTCCGCCCTTCACTCTGACGTCGTTCCCCAAGCGGCCCCCAACGCAATCCGACGTCTTCGATAGCGCCGTTGGCGGGCGAGGCCGTCATGTTCCAGCGGCCGCAGCGACCAACGCCCGTCTGTCCATCACGTGGCGATCGTGTGCGTCTTGGGAGGTCAGACGGGTCCGTGGTACCGTACGCGGGCAGCCCGAACGCTGCTGCTGTAACTGCCCGAGAGGGGAAGCCGGTGAGAGTCCGGCGCTGGTCCGCAACCGTGAGTGGTGTGCCGATGAGGTGATGCCACCGAGCCGGGATACCTCGAGGGCAGGTGAGTTCCCACCGTCGAGACACAAGGATCGGGGCTCGGTACGACCCGCGTCAGACGGGGTTCCCGGGCCGAGATCCGGGAAGGGGCATCATGCACATCGTCCGTCGCACCCTCCGGGGTGCCGCAGGGCTCGCTCTGGCCACCTTGTTGGCCGGCGGGGCCGCCACCGCTCTCCTCGGAGCGGATACTCCTGCGGGGGCTTCGATCCCTCCAGGCCCGATCCAGGTACCCGCGGCCCAGGCCGCCGCCCAGTGGTTGGGCGGGAAGCTGACGCCCCAGGGCTACATCACCGACACACCAGGTGGCCCCGCCGACCTCTCGGCGACGGCCAACACGGTTCTCGCCCTGGCCGCAGCAAACATCGATCCGGCTCAGGCTGGCACCGCTCTGTCGTACCTGGCAGCGAACTCCTCGACCTACATCGAGAGCAACGGGAGCGACGGGCCGGGCCAGCTGGCACTCTTGATCTTGGCTGCGCACGCCATGGGCCAGAGCCCGACCGACTTCGGTGGCACCAACCTTGTTTCGCGGCTCCTGGCCACCGAGCAAACGAGCGGACCGAACGCGGGCCTTTTCGGCACCGACGCCCAGGCGGCTGACTACGGCGGCACCTACGACCAGGGGCTCGCCCTCGCCGCGCTGCACGCGGCGGGCGTGGCGGCCGACGGGCCAGCCGTCAACTGGTTGCTGGGCCAACAGTGCCCCGATGGCGGCTGGCCGATCAAGGACCAGGCCGACAACCCCTGCGACACCGATCCGGCCGCATTCGGCGGTCCCGACACCAACACCACGTCGGTGGTGGTGCAAGGGCTCGTCGCTCAGGGCGCGATGAGCAAGCAGACGACTGCGGGGACCAACGCCTTGCAATTCGTCGAAGCGACCCAGGATGGTGATGGGGGCTGGGGCTACTACCCCAACGCGGCCGACGCGCCGGAGACGAGCGATCCGGACTCGACCGCTCTGTCGATCCAGGCGCTGCTGGCACTCGGCGTGCCGATCAACCAGTCGCCTTTCGTCCGGAGCGGCGGAACACCAACTTCGGCGCTGCTCTCCTTCCGCGTGGCCACGGGCAGCGACACGGGCGCCTTCTCTTACCCCGGGTCCGGCCTGACGACGGGCAACGTGATCGCCACCTACCAGGCAGTGCCGGCGCTGATGGGGCTGAGTTTCCCCTTCGGGCCCTCGGGTCACTCGTACTGGGTGGTCGCGTCGGACGGCGGGGTGTTCTCCTTCGGGAACGCCGCCTTCCACGGGTCGGCCGGTGCCCTTCCGCTGAACAAGCCCATCGTGGGCAGCGCCACCATCCCCGACGGTCAGGGCTACTGGCTGGTGGCCTCCGACGGTGGGGTCTTCAACTACGGCGATGCCGGCTTCTACGGCTCCATGGGAGGCACGAAGCTCAACGCACCGATCGTGGGCATGGCCGCCACCCCCGACGGTGGCGGTTACTGGCTCGTCGGATCAGACGGCGGTGTCTTCAACTTCGGTGACGCGCCCTTCTGGGGCTCGGCCGGCTCGCTGAAGCTCAACGCACCGATCGTCGGCATGGCGGCCACCCCCGACGGCGGCGGCTACTGGTTGGTCGCGGCCGACGGCGGGGTGTTCACTTACGGCGACGCGCAGTTCTGGGGTTCGGCCGGTTCGTTGAAGCTCAACGAGCCGATCCTTGGTATGGCAGCCACGCCCAACGGCGGCGGCTACTGGCTGGTGGCCTCCGACGGCGGGGTGTTCACCTACGGCGACGCCGTGTTCCACGGTTCGACGGGCGCACTCAAGCTCAATCGGCCGGTCGTAGGCATGGCAGCGACCCCCGACGGCGGCGGTTATTGGCTGGTCGCCTCCGACGGGGGCGTGTTCAATGAGGGCGACGCCGCCTTTACCGGATCCGCCGCCCCCTTTGGTGTGGGCGACGTGGTCGGGGTCTCGGCCAGCTCCTCCTAGACGAGTGCCGCATTGTCCGCCGCACCCGGGCCGCATGCTCTTCGGAGCGGCGATCCTTGGTGCGGCGATTGCGGCGCTGGCGCCGGTAGGACAGCGCGCCTCAGCCAGCGGTTCGATCTGCATGGGGATCGTCATCGACTATGGGAACCCGTCGTCGACGGGAGTGCCGCCGGCAACGGCAACCCAAAGCGTGTCGGTGGCGCCGGGCACGAGCGACGAGCAGGCGCTGGCAAACGGGGGTGACTCCATCGCCGCCAACGCCTCGGGTCTCATCTGCGCCATCGACGGATACCCGGCCGACGGCGTACAGAACTGCACCGCGACCTCGGGAAACGATTTCTACTTCTGGTCCTACTGGCAAGGCGACCCGGCCACCAACGCCTGGACCTATGCCAGCGTGGGGCCGGCCAGCCACACCGTGAACAGCGGGGACACATATGTGGAGGGGTGGCGCTACCAGAATCCCGGGCCGGCGAGCCCCGCCGCGGCACCCCCCATGGTGACACCCGCGACCGCCTTTGCCCAGGCGTGCCCGGGCGTGACGCCCGTCTCGACCTCCGGTTCAGGGTCGGGGACGGGGTCGACCGGTGCGGCAGCGGGATCGGGGCCGAGTGGTCCCGCTGCGACCACGACCACGGCGCCTGCGTCGTCCGGAAATGAGAGCGGGGGAATTGCGAGCCGGGGGAGCAGTCCGCCGACCAGTTCGGTGTCGAGCGGGTCGAACGGCCGGCCGGCGACCACCACGACGTCGGTCCACACCGGTGTCGCTGCGTCGGCCTCGTCGAGCAGCACGACAACGACGACGAGTGGTGCAGCCCGCGGGACAGCCGGTGTGTCAACTCACCGGCCGGCAGCAGCAGCGTCGTCGTCCGAACATGGCGCCGGTGGCTCTGGACTGTTGCCCGTCGTCGTGGTGACGATCGTCGTCGTCGCCCTGGGTGTGGCGGCAGTCTTCCGATGGCGCCGAAGGCCAACCCAAGAGTAATGCGCCCTCCGTTCGCGGCCGCCCGCCGCCCCCTGCACCCCATGGCGTGGTGGGTCTGGGCCGCCAGCCTGGCAGTCTGCGCAATGCGGACCAACAACCCGGTGCTCCTCGCCCTCATTGGCGCTGTGGCCTGTTTCGTCGTTTCTGCGTGTCGCACCAACGCGCCATGGTCCCGTTCGATCGCCTTCTTCCTACGGCTCAGCCTCGTGGTCATCGTGATCCGGGTGGGCCTCGAGATCCTCTTTGGCGAGCGCGGCGTTCCCGGCCATGTGCTCTTCACGCTGCCTCGCGTCCCGCTGCCCTCGTGGGCTGTCGCGGTGAGCATCGGAGGAGCCGTGACGGCGGAATCCATCCTCACGGCATTCGTCGAGGGCATGCAGATCGCGGCCATTTTGTTGTGCTTCGGAGCTGCGAACTCATTGGCCAGTCCCTACCGGTTGTTGCGCTGCCTCCCAGCGGTGCTCTACGAAGCTGGCGTCGCAGTGACGGTTGCCCTGGCCTACACCCCCGAGCTGGTCCAGTCGATCAGCGATGTACGCCAGGCGAGGCGCCAGCGCGGTGTCCCGGCCCAGGGCTTGCGCGGCCTGCGTGGAGTGGCAGTGCCGGTACTCGAGAGCGCGCTGGACCGTTCGTTGCAGTTGGCCACCAGCATGGATGCCCGTGGGTACGGCCGCCGAGCGTCCATGGCGCCACGCGTCCAGCGGGCGGCCGCGGCGGCCACCGTGGGTGGATTGCTGTTGGCGGCCGTCGGGGTGTACGGCATCATCGACGCCGGATCCCTCGTTGGTCTCGGTCTCCCGATCTTGGCGGTATCAGCGGTCCTGTGTGGAGTGGGGATGGCCGTCGGCGGCCGGCGTTCCACCCGGACGCGTTACCGGCCCGACCCCTGGCGCTGGCCCGAGTGGGCGGTGACGGGGTCCGGGCTCCTGGCCCTGGTGTCGATGACCATCGCTCACGCCTTCGACGTCCCCGGCCTCACCGTTTCCTTCACCCCGCTGGCCGCGCCGCCGGTACCCGTCGCGGCGGCACTCGGTCTCCTGCTCGGTGCACTGCCGGCAGTCGTGACGCCGACCCGGCAAGCGCACGCCGTGACCGCGACCGGAACGCGGGTCGAGGACGAGTTCACCCAAGACCTCTCGAAGGCCCCCGCATGATCCGCTTCGATCACGTCTCCTTCACCTACAGCGAGGCGCCGAGCTCGACGTTGTCTCAGGTCAACTTGGAGATACCCGAGGGCGAGTTATGCGTGGTGGTGGGGGAGACGGGCAGCGGAAAAACGACGCTCCTGCGCGCCATCAACGGCTTGGTCCCGCACTTCAGTGGGGGCGTGCTCGCCGGCACGGTTACGGTCGACGGTCGGACGACACAGGACAACCGCCCCCGCGACCTGGCTGACGTCGTCGGCTACGTGGCGCAGAACCCACTGGCCAGCTTTGTCACCGAGACGGTGGAGGACGAACTGGCGTACACCATGGAGAACCTGGGGGTGCCACCCGAGGCCATGCGCCGCAGGGTGGAGGACACCATCGACCTATTGGGCCTTGCCGAGTTGCGAGACCGGTCGCTCCGCTCGCTCTCGGGCGGACAACAGCAGCGGGTGGCCATCGGCGCCGTGCTGACGGCATCGCCGCGCGTGCTGGTGCTCGACGAACCGACGTCGGCGTTGGACCCGGCCGCGGCCGAGGAGGTGCTTGCCGCACTGGCTCGCCTGGTACACGACCTCGGCCTGACCGTCGTTATGGCAGAGCATCGCCTCGAACGGGTGGTGCCTTTCGCGGACCGGATGTTGCTGGTGCCGGGTGGCGGGGCTCCGGTGCGCGAGGGGTCGCCCGGCGACATCATGCGGACTGCCCCGGTCGCGCCACCGTTGATTGAGTTGGGGAGGATGGTCGGGTGGGATCCGTTGCCACTCACAGTCCGCGACGCTCGCCGGCTGGCTGCTCCCCTGCGACAGCGGCTGCCCCAAGAGGGCCGCCCGCCGCAGGCCGACTCGCCCGCCGCGGATCCCGTGCTGACGGCACGACGGCTCCGCGTGGCCTACGGGTCGGTCACGGCGATTGACGACATCGACTTGGCGGTGGACAAAGGCGAGGTTCTGGTGCTGATGGGCCGCAACGGGTCGGGCAAGTCGAGCCTTCTCAACGCGCTGTCAGGCGGCAGAAAGCCGACGCGGGGCAGCGTCGAGTTTGTTGGGCGCGACCCGTCATCGATGCGCCCGGCCGTTCTCATTCGCTTGGTCGGTCACGTGCCACAGGACCCGGGGCTGCTTCTGTACGGAGACAGCGTGTCAGGCGAGTGCCGTCAAGCCGACTCGGTGTCGGGTCTGCACCGGGGGACGACCGAGCACGCACTCGAGCGCGTGCTGCCCGGTTTGCCACCCGACCGGCATCCCCGAGACCTATCCGAGGGCCAACGCCTGGCGCTGGCTCTGGCCATTGTCCTGGCCCCTTCACCCGCGTGCCTGCTGCTGGACGAGCCGACACGCGGCCTCGATTACCCGAGTAAGGACAGGCTTGTCGACGTCCTGCGCGCTTTCGCCGCCGACGGGCACGCCGTCGTTCTCGCCACACACGACGTGGAGCTCGCCGCCCGCGTGGCCGACCGGGTTGTGGTCCTCGCAGACGGGCAGGTCATCGCGGATGGTCCAGCCCGTCAGGTGGTGTGCCACTCACCCGTGTTCGCCCCCCAGGTGGCCAAGGTGTTGGCTCCGGACGAATGGCTGACCGTCGACGAGGTGCGCGCCGCACTGAGGCACCCCGTGCCCCGATGAACGCGCCGCGATGGGTCACCCCAGCTGTCCGCTTGGGCAGGCGTTCATCCTTCTTATTGGCGCTCACCACTGCCTTCGGCCTGGTGGCCTTCGGCTGGCCGCTCCTCATCCACCAGCACGGCGGCCAGAACACCGCCCACGCCGGCGATGCGCCGTGGGTCTTCGTCGCCCTGATTCCACTCCTGCTGGGGATCGTCATGGCGGAGCTGTCGGAGGGTGCCATCGACGCCAAGGCAGTGGCGCTACTCGGCATCCTGGCCGCCACCTTTGCCGCGCTCCGGGTGCCGAGCCCCGGGATCAACGGGTTCGAGCCGGAGTGGTTCCTCCTGATACTGGCCGCCAGGGTCTTCGGGCGCGGCTTCGGCTTCGTGCTCGGCGCGGTGGCCTTCTTCGCATCGGCCCTCATCACTGGGGGTGTGGGGCCCTGGCTGCCCTTCCAGATGCTGGCTGCGGCGTGGGTGGGGTTCGGCGCAGGGTGCCTGCCTCCGTCGCGCGGGTTGCCCGAGCGACTCATGCTGGCGGCCTACGGGATCGTCTCCGCCTTGGCCTACGGACTGCTCACGAACTTCTGGTTCTGGCCCTTCGTGGGAGGCACCACGACCACCTACTCGTTCGTGCCCGGTCTGGGCACCATCCAGAACCTGCACCGCTTCATCCTCTTCGACCTGACGACGTCCATGGGTTTCGATCTCACGCGGGCGGCCACGTGTGCCGTGCTGGTGGTGGTGCTGGGCCGCCCAGTTCTGGCTGCGCTGCGTCGGGCGTCGCGACGAGCTGTGTTCGAGCCAGTGGTGGAGTTCGTCGACGCGGATTAACCCTCCAAGCCACGAACGGGGTAATCGGAAGCCGCTCCGGGCTTTGGCCGATTGCCGACGACGCGCTCGTTTGACCACAACGAGCCCGCAGCGCAATCGGAGAGACGGCGGTTCGTACTCGTCGGGGTGACAATTACCGGTCATCTTCTCCCTGACCTCCGCGTGTTCGACCTCGCCTATTCCACTAGGACTCTTCAGCTCCCAGTCGCGAAGAGGGTCGTGCTCAGGTCGTCGGTCGGAACGGTTCGGGGGCCTGCACCCAGCGGCAAACTCCACACCGGTTGCGCCCACCTCCTGTTCCGTCGAGTCTCGGCCAGCTCGGTGACCTGGTGCCGCTGTCCACGTGACGGCGGATAGCGCCGAGCTCGGGTGGCACCGTTCCGCCCCCGTCCACCAAAGCGGTGAGGTAGCGGTGGGTGAGTGTGGTTGTCGTCGGCCGTCCCTCGAGTCGCGATCGACCATGCCTGAGACGAGTTCGATCTTCGTTCGTACGCTCGCTTCGGCCCAGCTGAGCCGCGGCGCACGGCGCGGGAGCTTCCACGTGTAGACGTCGGTGACGGCATGCAACGCCTCGACGGCCCGTCGGCGGGTTACCGGTGGTGTGTTGTGCGCTTGCGCAGCGAACACCTCCTCAAGCCACTCTTGATGCGACCCACGTCGCCGGATGATCCACAGCTCGTCCGCCAAGCAATGTGATGCGTATCCGTGGTATGGGGGCGTGCCTAGCCGAAACGGTGACGCGTCGAGACGATACGTTTTCGTTGCTCCGGGGACAGTCTCGGAAACCCGCCCGGAGTGGTCGGTTACTTCCTCCTTCCGAACACGACCGTGTAGTGCCGGAACTGGTACCAGACTCTCCGAACGTGCTCTTGTTCACATACTTGCCCTTGGAGCGCCTCCCACGGCGACCCCACAACACAGAAGGTGAGGCCATCGCCCCTTACTGCGAATTTGCTTCGTTCTCCCTTCATGCTCCCGCGCTCTGTCACTGATCAAGTTGTTCGCTTTTTCGGTCCTTTCGTCGCAGCTACATGCCGCATGGAGAGCCGGAACGCCAACGGAGATGGGGTCTGTGGCCTAGAGCACTCGGTGGCTGTTCCCGCCGCCACGGTTCATCAAGATCGGTCAGGCGGTGGCCTCGTTACCAGAGTGGGCAAGATCCAGCTCGAGCAGAGCTGACTGCGCAGCAGCCATTGCCCGACCAGCTGCGGGATAGCTCTGTCCCGACAAAAAGGGCAGTTAGAAGCCTTTCGAATCGATGCCGCACCGCGCATTAGTGTGTCAACCATTGATTATCCGCAGATGTCGAGGTTGGCGATCCCTGCCCTCGCCCTGGAATGTTCGCACAGCCAAAAGTCGCGGCTGAACCGACTATCGCGGAGTAAATGGGTCTCGTACCCGCGGTGTGGGACACGCCGTCGTCAATCCTGCGAAATGCCGAGTGCTCGAAGTCGTGTGACTCTCGAAGTCGTGTGGCTAGAGCTTTCCCTACGTACCGTCGATCGAACCAGCAGGACGACACGATCGCTGTGCGGGTTTGTGCGCAGCGTCGTTCACGACTCGCACGACAGCCACCTCAGGTCGCCCACCGCCAATCGGGACGGCAGAGCAGCGGTGAATGAATGGAGCCAGCCGCACCCGGTCGGGCGGGGAACGAGCTGAGAACCCCGCAAGAGCGAGGCCAACCCAATCAAGGCCTTCGACGGGCAAGTTCGGGAAAGCGCACGCACGGTCCTCGGCTCGGTCGAGGCGTTTAGCCTGCACGGTCGACGTCGACCGGCAGCATGGCCGTCCGGCCCAAGCGAAGGGACTCTCACAACGGCTCCAACTCCTGGTCCTACAGCGGAAACTGGCCGCCTGTTCCGTCGGCCCAGGTCAACGGTGGTCCATGGTTACTCCGCTCCTGGTTGGATGGTCTCACGCCAGCCCGAATTGGTCGGGAAATGGACCCAAACGAACAGGAACCTAGAGACTCCAAAGCGGTCGGACCAGGTACTGAGGTCCCTTCGTGCCCATCGTGCGCCGGTCGACCGCTTAGCCGCCACTGTGCGAGCCACCTTGTCCCCTGGATTGACGCCGCCGCCCCTCACGATCAAAATCGCGACATAACCGGGCGATTTCAGCGGGGTTCCGAACCATGGACGCGGTGCACCTGCAATCTCAGGGTTTGCCGGAGCAGACCGCTCCGTGGGGACGCAGCCTACTTTTCGTTCGACCTCATTGCGTCGAGGAGGACAGCTCGGCCGGCGTAGCACCCGAGCCTGCGGATCTCTTTTCTTCCGTGAGGGTCTTCTGGCTCGGAGTGTTTCACCTCATGAGCTTCGCCGGACTCTCGATCTTCGTTGGGGCGGTCTTGGCGCTGCATGGACTTCGGGCCAACTTGAACCCTGCCGAGCACACCATCAGCGAATACTCATTGGGCAGTTATGGCTGGCTCATGCGAGCGGCGTTCTTGGCGCTCGGGGTGGGGACACTGACAACAGCGGCCAGCCTTCGGCTTAGCTACGGTCCGTCGGGGTGGTGGCGCATCGGACTGCTCATGCTTGCCGCCATGGCAATCGGCTTGTTTCTCGATGCAGGCTTCAATACCGACCACCTTCGAGTCCCGGAAACGGTTGATGGAACGATCCATAGCGTCGGAACGTGGATCCTCGCTCTCGCACTGCCTGGAGCTGCATTCGTCTTCGGTTCCGATTTCGTCCGTAAACCGATGTCGAGTCAGAAGGCCAGACTGCTTCTGAGCCTGGCTGCAGCACAGCTCGGCGCCATCGTTCTCTTCGAGATGAGCCCGACGACGCTGCGGGGCTGGGCCGAGCGATTGGTCACCGTGTTGGCGTTGGCTACGTTGGGGTTGTTGCAGGTCTTGTCTCGCACACACGCACAGGCGGGCCGACCGCAGACGGCCGCTCGCCACTATCGAGGAGGCCCGGTCTTCGGTCTTTCGCCCGTGTCGACGAGTGACTGAGCCACATCCCGCAGTTTGAGATTGAGGTGCTGGGAGGCCCGCCGCAGGATGTCAAAGGCTTGATCCGCGGTGACGCGCTCGCGTTCGATGAGGATCCCCTGAGCTTGGCCGATTAGCTCCCGGGTGGCGAGGGCCGCGTGCAAGTTCGAGGACTGGCGCAGCTCCTCCTCGTGGGTCAAGGCTGCCGAAAGGGCGACGGCTGCCAGCCCTGCGAGGAGCACTGCCTTTGCCCGGTCTATGACTCCGAACGCCAAGGGGTAGCGAGCGTAGAGATTTAGTGCCCCGAGCGTTCCGTCGACGAACAACGGGCAGGCCAGCATGCTGCGGATCCCTCGCTCTGTGGCCTCGCGCCCGAAATCGGGCCACCGGCGTTCGTCACTGAAGTCACCCGCGTAGATGGTCATCCCCTGGGCGATGGCATCGAGGCATGGCCCCTGACCGGTCTCGCGCTGGGCGGCATCGAGCTCCGCCACGACAGGATCAGTAGAGACGGGTGCTGCGACCACCGCCTGTTCGACGAGAAAGACGCTGGCACTGTCACTTCCGTCGATCGTGGCGACAGCGAGGCTGGCCACCTTGTCAAGAGTGTCGTGGACGTCACCAACTGACAGCAGTGCCCGAGCCGTCTCGGAAAAATCGGCAGTCAAAGCAGCCGTGAAATCGGCGTCAGTGGTTGGGGGTTCGTTAACCGTCATAGCAGGTCAGAGCGCTTCGGTACGTTCTCATGTTACGCCAGGCAGCCGCTCCTTCTGGGTCGTCACTCCCACCTCGCTCTTTAGATGTAGCATGCATGCACTGGACCTTCGACAGCGAGGGATTGACGCGGCAGGCAACGCCTGTCGCATGTCAGGGAGAAGGCGATATCATGCCGAGTTCCTCGCTTTTGTTGGAGGGTTCCTTCTTGGGTACCCGATGTCAGCGCACGGCTTGGCCGCGTGGCACAGGCGCGCTGTGACCTCTATCCAACCGGCCGACGTGCTCGACCAATATCGTCAACGGGCCGGCCTCACACAGGCCGACCTGTGGCTTCGTTATGTCGAAGTTGGCGGTATGAGCACTGCACTCGAGGTGGAAGCCTTCCTCTTCGGGACCCTTGTGCCCAGTGACCACGATCACGATCTGGTCGCCCAGGCTCTTAACGACCGTTTCGTCGAGCTGGGGGGCAACCACCCCGTCCCCTACAGCGAGGCCTGACGATGGTCGCACCTGAGACCGCTCTGGCCGACACGTCCAATCACGGCTCCGGCTAACTCAACGAGAGCTCTTCCCATGAATATGCCGCTCACCGCAGATCGTCTGGGGAGTCCTGGCCACCTGGAATCGACCGGAGTCGTGGGATCCGCTCCGGCGGCCGTGCTCGACGCTCCTGTCGATGACTACCGGGAGTTGGCCGAGGAGATGCGTGCAGCCGGCCTGCTGGCCCGGCGACCCTGGAGCTACACGGTCAAGATCGGACTGACCCTCTTCTGCTTCGCTGGCGCCTGGGCTGCATTCTTCCTTATCGGCGACTCGTGGGCCACGCTGGGAGTCGCTGCGATCTTGGCGCTGATGTTCACCCAGGTGGTCTTCTTCGGCCACGACGCCGGACATCTGCAGATTTTTGGTTCCCGCCGGGCCAACCGGATTGTGGGGCTTGGCATGGGGAACCTCCTGACCGGACTGAGCTTTGGTTGGTGGGTTCCCAAGCACAATGCCCATCACGCTTATCCCAACCAGGTGAATCGGGATCCCGATATCGGGGCGGGGATAGTCGCGTTTACGCTCGATCCCGAGACAGCGGCAAGCCGTGGCGCGGTTTCTCTGTTCTTGGCCCGGCGGCAGGTATGGCTCTTCTTTCCCTTTCTCGCGATTCAGGGCTTGGGCCTGCACATCACCGGCGTACAAGAAATCCTGCGGAGGCGCGGGCGATCCGCTTGGGCGGAAATGGTGCTCTTAGCCGTCCATGGAGTCTTGTACGCGACAGCCGTGTTGTGGGTGCTCCCGCCGGCTAAGGCGATCGCCTTCGTCTGTGTCCAGCAGGGAATCTTCGGTTTGTACCTGGGATGCATCTTCGCCCCGAACCACAAGGGTATGCCGATGATCGGCCCCGATGCCCATGTCGCTTTCGCCCGACGTCAGATTATGACGGCAAGGAACATCACTGGAGGCCGGCTTACCACCTTGATGTTCGGAGGCCTCAACTACCAGATCGAACACCACCTGTTCCCCACCATGCCCCGGTTCAACCTGGCGAAGGCGCAGCGTATCGTCAAGCCTTTCTGCATCAGGCATGAACTGCCATACCGTCAGGACAACCCGTTCAGTTCCTACCGCGAGATACTTCGCCACATCATTGCTGTGAGCGCCAGGCCGGACATCCGAACTTTCGGCTCGACTTCGTAGCCACGCTCGAGTCGTCGCTCAGATCCGTGGATCCTGACAGGTCCCTTGCCCTTGTGGATCCGGAGAAGCAGCTCCTTGGGCGAAGCTGCTTTGGTTTTACGCGATCCGCACTAAACCGCGGGCGGCGTACGAGCTGCGATGCGACCCGGGATGGCGGCGACCGTGGTTCGCCCGCACACCAGCGCCCTACCGCAATGTCCAGCAGATGATGGACGCCAGCGTCGGGTCGGCACCATCTAGACCTGGTCGGCGAAAGACGTCCCACGAGAAGCGCCCGAGCCCGATCCCAAAGCGGTAGCCCGAGCACCAGCCCGACGGACACTGCGGTCGACTGCCAGGCCACCCTCGGGCTGACGGCGGGAGCGGTTACGCCCCTCGGCCTGACGCGCGATCGCTACGGTGCGGCGGCGCTTCGTGGCCATGCTGCTGACGCCGGGCTGAGGAGGCCTATTCCCCTTCTCCTTGTCCAGAGAGTATGGCCAGCCTGAAGGTCCTTGTGAGCGGGATCTCGAGGTCGTGGTGATTCGCTACCGTCCCTTCCCTGGCCCACTTTTGATTGCCAACTCGGATGGTCAAGATTCGCTGTGGACGAACAGTTCCAAGCACGATGATGGGTCACTCCTCCCGGCGGACGGGACACCTTCCGGGTGGAAGCTCTCGCGTGAGCAGTCGCGATTGACGTCGGCGGCCGTTGGCACTACTAGAAATAGCAGTGGCCACACAGATCCCCGCTCGAGCCGACACCCCCTCGGCAACGAAATCAGCTCGCAGGTCGTGGCGGGCGATCTTCTTCGCCCCGATTGGCGACGGCCAGCGGAGGCGCCGGGGGTCGGACGGCGTTCGGCTGATCTTCGCCTCCTTGGCGGTGCTCGGTGCGGTGCTGGTTCTCCGATCCAACTCGCACCCCGAAGACGTGATTACGCATGTGCTGAGCCCCCCTCCGTACGGCATTCGCTGGCTGGTGACTCTCTTTTGGATCGGCGGATCGTTCGGGACAATTGCGTTCCTCCTCGTGATGGCCAGCCTGGCCAAACGCTGGATGGTGGTGCGGGATCTGGCGGCCTCGGCCGTAGGGACGCTCGTCGTCAGCGGAATCCTCGTCCTCGCGCTCGGGGCGAGTGGCGGGCGACCACGCAGCATCGAGTTCTACGGCTACGTGTTGAGCTTCCCCGTCTTGCACGTGGCTTTGACACTCAGCGTCGCGACCGCAGGGCTTCCTTACCTGTCGCGGACCGTGCAGCGCCTCATCGAGTTCATCGTGTTCCTCACGGTGCTCGCGACCGTCGTAGCGGGCCATGGCCTTCCGGCCAATGTTCTCGGCAGCATGGCGATCGGTTGGGGCGTGACTGCTGCCAGCCACCTCGTCTGGGGATCGCCGCTCGGGTTGCCCTCCGGCGAGGAGCTGCGCGCGGCGCTCGCGACGGTCGGGATCGATGCGGTCTCGGCCCTGCCGACCCGGCATCAGACCTGGGGTGCCGCCCACTACGTCGTCGTCACGAACTCGGGGGAGTCCTTGCTCGTGTCGTTCTACGGCCGGGACGCCGCGGACGCCCAGTTCCTCAGCAAGCTGTACCGGCTCATCATGTATCGGAACTCGGGACCGGCCATCAGTCTGACCCGGATCCAACAGGTTGAACACGAGTCGTCGGTCACGCAGCTCGCGGCGCGGTCGGGCGCCCGGGTCCCTCAAGTGATCAGCGCGTCTGAGATCGGTCCGAGTCACGACGCCGTTTTGATCGCTCGCTCCGTGTCGGGAACACCCTTTGACGAGCTCGGTCCGGACTCAGTCTCTGATCAAGTCCTCGACGACCTGTTCGCACAATTGCTCGACCTCAGGTCGGCTCGAATCTCCCACGGTGCCATCAGTCCGCACACTGTTCTCGGCGACGTAGACCACGGTACGGCGAGCCTCGTGGACTTTCGCAGCGGGATTTCGAATGCCACGGCTTTCCTGTTGGATCAGGACCTCGCAGGCGCCCTGGCTTCGGCAGCGCTCGTTGCCGGCCCCGATCGCGCCGCGCGATCGGTCGTGCGGGTCGTGCCCTCCGACCTGTTGCCCGGAGCGATGAGCCATCTTCGCCGAGCCGGCCTAGACCCAGCTGTCACCGTCGCGCTAAAGGGGAAAAAGCAGTTACTCGAGGAACTCCGGTCGAGTACTGCGAAGCAGGCCGGCATTGAGGTCCCCGAGCTCATTGAGCCGAGACGGTTGAGCTGGAACCAGGTCCTAGTCGCGTTGGGATCTCTGGTCGGAGGATGGGCGCTCATCCTGGTCCTGATCAACGCATCGCATTCGATCAATACCATCAAGAGCGCCCAATGGGGTTGGGTCGTCGCCACGGCGCTCCTCTGCGCGACCTCGTACCTTGGCGGCGCGACTTCGAACCGGGGCAGCGTTCCTGGTGCGCTTCCGATGGGCCGCGTTCTGGGTTTGGAACTCGCGAACTCGTTCACAACTTTGGCGGGCGGAGACGCAGCGGTGCTGGCCACGCAAGTGAGGTTCTACCAACAACAGGGATTCGACACGACCACCGCCGTCACTTCGGGGGCGCTGTTGAGCCTGTCGAGTCTCCTGATCAAATTGGTCCTTTTCCTGATAGCCCTTCCGATCGCCTGGAGCTCGTTTCACTTTGGCCACAGCCTGCACCAGGGGAACCACGCCAAAATCCTCTACGGACTGCTCGTCATCGTGATCGTCATCGGTCTCGCCCTGATGGCCATATTCGCCGTTCCCCGTTGGCGTCAGCACGTCAGGGAGAAGTTGCGACCCAAGTTCGCCACGATTGTTCAGAACTTCAGGACGTTGGTCACGCAGCCGATCAAGGTCGTCCAACTTTTCGGGGGCCAGATCGCGGCGCAACTGCTCGTCATCCTCGCCCTCGGGGCCGCACTGCACGCCTTTGGGACCCAGCTTTCCTTAGCGGCGCTGGTGATCGTAGCGACGATGGCAGGCGTGCTGGCGTCGGCATCACCGGCAGGAGGCGGCATGGGGGTCGCAGAGGCGGGCCTCATCTTGGCACTCACTGCAGCCGGGATCTCGAAGAACCAGGCGACGGCCGCGGTCTTCGTGCAGCGGACCTTCACGGCCTATCTCCCGCCGATCGTTGGTTGGTTCACCCTCATGTGGATGCGAAGGCGGGACTACCTGTGAAGCGGGGATCGAAGGCCCGAGATGACGGGTCACCTGGACCCACGGCCACCGGACGGCCAGAATCGGCTCACCACGGTCCCAAGCGTGTGATCGGGCGGATCGTTGCCCTCGTGGTGACCGGGCTCGCCTTCTATGTGGTGCTGCCGAGCCTGACGGCAGTGTTCGGGGCGTGGCCGAGGCTGGCAAAATTGAGCGGGGTGTGGTTGGTCGCGGCGCTTCTTGCCGAGGCGGCGAGCTTCGTGTGCAACTTCGGGATTCAGCGGATCGTCCTGCGTACCCGCGGGTGGTTTGCCGTTGTGGCGGCTGGGCTCACCGGGAACATGGTGACCAATGTGCTGCCCGGCGGTTCCGCCACGGGCGCCGCCGTGCAGTTCCGAATGCTTGAGACGGCGGGAATTAACCCAGACGCTGCCGCTGGTGGATTGACGACGTCGTCACTGCTCGGTGTTGGCGGTCTCCTGATGCTACCGATCCTCACTCTTCCGGCGGTGCTGGGTGGCTCGCATGTAAACCATGCCCTTGTCAACACTGCGCTCATCGGGGTCGCGGGGTTCGCCATCTATGTCGGGCTTGGCATCCTGCTCCTCGAAACCGATCGACCGCTCCGCTTCGTGGGGAGGGTCGCCCAATGGATCTGGAACAAGATTCGCCGTCACCACGCTGCATTGACCGGACTCGATGCTCGTCTTCTGACCCAACGCGACCAGATACGTGGCGCCTTGGGAAGGGAGTGGAAGCAGGTATTTCTTCTCGAGGTGGGACGGCTGGGCTTCGACTTTCTCTGCCTGCTCGCGACGTTACGGGCGACCGGAAGTGAACCACACGCCTGGCTCGTTCTGCTTGCCTACTCAGCAGCCGGCGTGATCGCGTTGATCCCGGCCACCCCTGGAGGCTTGGGCATCGTGGAGGCAAGCCTGAGTGGCCTGCTCGTGCTCGCCGGAGTGAGCGGCCGCGGCGCCGTTTTAGCCACGCTGGCCTACCGGTTAGCCGAGTACTGGCTCCCCTTGGTGGCTGGGATCGTCGCCTACTCGCTCTACCGCCGGCGCTACGGATCAGTTCGGTTCAGCGAGCCTCAGAGCGCTCCGTCGTCCCAGTGACCCAGGCGGCCGGTCACCTGACCTCGAGGTTCGAGCATCCTGATCACAGAATAAGCTTTGGGGCACTGGGTCCCACTCTGTCGCCACTGCTAGGTCGCCGTGACCCGACGGCACACGGTCGTTGTCGATCCGCTGACGGCCCGTTAAGCGCCGTATGGCGTACCGTCGCGGTCTCGGGCTTTGTCACGCCAGTGGCGTTGCCAGGGTCCTACGCGCAGCAGTCGAACTCTGCCAAGACTCCGATTTCGCCCAACGCTCCTGCTTGACGAGTGCGTGACCTCCACGACAGGCGGCCCACGAGGGCGGGCGACGGGCGGTTTAGTGAAGCGTTGAGCGAGCCAAGGGTACGAGCCGGACGCGAGCAAGCAGCCCGCTTCCCCGGTGCCCTGGCCACCTAGAGAGGTTGATCAAGACACGTTCGGAAGGAAAGATGTGAGAGTGCGGAACGACGACCGGGAGGAGCTGACCGAATAGTCCGCTTTGATCATCATCACTCTCTGATAGGAGGACCACGACGATGAGCACGATCACCACTACCGATGGCACGGAGATCTACTACAAGGATTGGGGCACGGGAGATCCGATCGTGTTTTCGCACGGGTGGCCGCTGAATGCCGACGCGTGGGACGCGCAGATGCTGTTCTTCGGTCAGCAGGGTTACCGTGTGATTGCGCACGATCGCCGTGGTCATGGACGCTCCGGCCAGACGTGGGATGGGAACGACTACGACACGTGGGCCGATGACTTAGCCGGGTTGATGGAGCAACTCGACCTGGTCAACGTCACCCTCGTCGCCCACTCGATGGGTGGAGGTGAGATCGCACGCTTCGTCGGCCGCTATGGCACGGCGCGTCTGGCGAAGATGATCTTCATCGGCGCGGTGCCTCCGCTCATGCTCAAGACCGACAACAACCCGGGTGGCCTACCGCTGTCGGTCTTCGACGGTTTGCGCGCCGGCCTCGTTGAGAACCGGTCTCAGTTCTACAAGGACACGAGCACTGCGTTCTTCGGGTACAACAGGCCGGGCGCCAAGATCTCCGAGGCCGTCCGAGATCAGTTCTGGCGCCTCGGCATGCAGTCGGGCATCAAGGCCTCCTACGACTGCATCGAGCAGTTCTCCGAAACCGACTTCACCGAGGACCTGAAGAAGATCGACGTTCCGGCGCTCTTCATGCACGGAGAGGACGACCAGATCGTCCCTTATCAGGACGCCTCTGTTCTTGCCGCGAAACTTGTGCAGAACGGGACCCTGAAGATCTATCCCGGCTTGTCACACGGCATGGCGATCATCGACGCCGAGACGATCAATCCTGATCTGTTGGCGTTCATCCAGTCATGACGGGCGCGCCCTATTGCGACACGGAGGCGCACCTTGGACCTGCTGTGCGAGAGTCAATGGGTGACCAGCGATTCGGGCTTGATCATTGGCTGCTGCAATCTCATTGGCGATGAGGTCAGCGGCTACCTTCTTGTTCAGGAGTCCAAGCCCTCAGTTTGGTTCCGCTACAACCTCCCTGCGGGAAAGCCTGAGGTTGGCGAGACCTTGGCTGAGGCAGCAGTGCGTGAAGCCGATGAGGAAACGGGACTCAGCGTCTCGGTGTCTCATTTGATCGGCATCTATCAGTGCCCGCAAACCAGTGAGGGTTTCGGAGTCGTCAATTTCGTTTCTACTCAGAGGTGACAGGCGGCGCTATCAAGCCGTCGCCTAGCCATCCCGATGTTCGGTACTTCTCGACCGACGAAATCGAGGCGCTGGCGGCGAAGCGAATGGTTCGGGGCCGTCATATCTCCCTTGCCATCTCCGACCACGGTCGTGGGCAGAGGTTTCCACTCGACATGATCCAAACCGTTTTAGAAATGGGAAGGCCCATGGACGGACGCTCTTGACGCCGCTCAACTTCGCCAATCGGTTATGCCGCAGAACTGGGAGTCCCGGCGAGTCAAGAGTCTGATGGCGGGACGGGATCGGCACTGGGCAGCATGACGGCCGCGCCAAGACCGATCAGCCCGACGACCCCGAGAGCGATCATTGCGATGCCATACGAGCGCTTCGGGTCAGCAAGGCCCGCGACAAGGATTGTGCCCGCAACCGCCGTCCCCAACGACGACCCTAGGTTGGAGACGCTCCGTGACAGCCCTGAGATCTCCCCCTGCAGGCGCTCGGGGAAAGAGGACTGCACAACGTTGACCGAAGGGGTCAACATGAGTCCGAGGCCTGTCCCGATCAAGAAGAGGCCCGGAGCGAAGTACCACGCGCTGGGATGCCCTTTGACCAGCACCAAGAGCACAACGATGCCAACGATCGTGATCACGAACCCGCTGAGGATAAGGGTCCGCTGCAGGAACCGCTGAGCCAGCGGACGAGCCGCCAGCGATGACAGGAGGACCCCTACGGTGGCCGCCGTGAAGATCACCCCGGTCTGAATGGCGTCATAGTGCCGGACAACCTGGAGGTACGCGGCGACCGTGAAGGAAGTGCCGAGCAAAATCGCCCATTGCGCATTCTGGGTGACCAAGGCCAGGTCGGACGTGCGGTTGTGGAAGAGCGACGTCGAGAGGAGTGCTTCACGTCCCTGACGCTCTCGGCGACGGATCCAGGCGAAGAAGGCCGCCAGCACGAGCGCACCGAGGACGAGGAGCACCGCCATCAGCGCGACACTCTGATCTGCGGCCATGATCCCACCAACGAGGATCACGAGGCCGGCGGCCGAGAGGACCGCGCCGAGCAGATCGAATGGACGGGTCGGGTCGGCGGGAACGGGGTCCACGAGGCGACCGGAGAGGACCACGATCGCCACGATCACCAGCGCTTGGAAGACGAAAGCGGCCCGCCAGGTGATCGTCGTGGTGATCACACCCCCGATCAGTGGTCCCATGGCCGCGCCGATCCCCCCCATGGCACTGATCACGCCGAAGGCCCAAGCCCGCGACTTCAGGTCGGTGAACAACATCGTGGTGAGGATGTAGACGGGCGGGATCAAGAGGGCGGTGCCGACTCCCTCGAAGATGGAGTTGCCAAGAATGAGGACGCCGAGGCCAGGAGAGAGCGCACTGAGCAACGCCCCGACTCCGTAGACGAGGAGGCCGATTCTAAAACACCGCTTCCTCCCGAGCCGGTCCGTCAGCTTGCCGCACGGGATCATCAACGCTGCCATCACGAGCAGAAAGAGTGTGATGCAGACCTGTACGCCTTGGACCGTCGTGTGCAGATCAACGCTGATGTCGTTGATCATGACGTTCATGTTCGAGCCGGCGAAGCTGCAGATGAACTGGGCGAGGGCGAGGGGAAGCAGCATGCGCCGCAGTGCAGGAGCCATCCTTCCGGTCTCGACGAGATCAGCCATGTTTCCGATGTCCATACTCCAGCGAGCGCCTGAGTTTCACCTGGGAGCGCCACCAGCGCATGTGGGAGTGGACGATCCCGAGCCCGGCCCGCTTACCGATTTAACGCAACCAGCAGTGTGTGGTTCGCCGGTCGAGTCGCCCCTGCGTCGTGGTGGCCTTCGTGGCTGGCGGTTAGGAATCTCCCAGGGCGATGCCCCGTCGCTCGGCGAGTGCGGCTGCGACGTCCTCGAGCGGTCGCCCAGTCTGCTCAGCCGCCACTCGGCCGTAGAGCACCAGGGCGTAGAAGGCGTACTGCCACATGTCGTCAATACCCCACCCGTGAGCCTCGTCGAGCAGATCGGGGTAGACGCCGGGCCGGATCATGGCAGCGGCCATGAGGGCGTAGTGGCTCTTGTGCTGCTGGTACTTGGCACGAAAGTGGTACTCGGGGAGATGGAGATCGCGCATCCCCTCGTACTGGATCGGATCGGCCGGTGACGCTCCGGACTCCTCGATGGCCTCGGCGGCCAGCTCGAGCAGGACCTCAGCGGGGAAGGTGTTGTTGCGAGGGTGCAGGATGGCCAGCTGCTCGATGATCGAGTCCGCGTTCTGGTCCGGTATCAGACCGAGCAGACCGAGGCGAGCGGCACGGTCGTAGACCTCGCCGCTAGGGGCGGCCTCGCGGGCCATAGCCCAAGGCTAGATCGACGAGCGGCGGCGGGCATGGCCTCGGCTCCAGCAATCTCCTAGTAGGCCGTGAATGAGGTTCTTCTTGGAGGTGGCTGTGTTCCGGTGATCACCGCGATGCCTTCGAGGCCGACTACACGAGATGCTGACGGCTTGGCGGGTTGAAGCTCTTGTGAACTATTTCCAGGTGGTTGCCGTCGAAGTCAGCGATGTTGGCTGCGTAGTAGCTCGGGCCGAAGTAAGCACGTATCGCTGGCTCGCCCTCGCTCGTTCCGCCCGCCTCAATCGCTGCAGCGTAGGCGGCGTTAACCTCGGCCTCATCGTCAGCAACAAACCCTACATACAGTCCGGTTTCACCGGACTGGCGCTGGCGCAGCCAAATACTGGAGCCGACCGCGACGCCAGAGCCGTAGGTCCCGTCGGCCAATCCGTAGAGATCAGGAATTTCCGCGGGTCCGACGGAGGAGTCGTAACTCCCGAGCTCTCTCCACCCCAAGGGCTCCAGAGCCGCTGCGTAGAAAGCTAGCTTAAACGCGCAGCTCACGTTGTGGGAAGCGATCCTCCCCGAGATGTGCCTCGGATGCCGGCCGAGCTCGAGGCGGTCGACCGCGTGCTGACGATCCGGCCTTCTTCGAGCTGTTCCGGCGTACTTCCACGCTGCCCTCGGCGACCGTCGGTTCTGATCGAGACGTACCTGCGACTGATGTTCTTGAAGTACCGCTACCGCCTGGCTTCGAGCCCTTGTGCCGGAGGTCGCCGATTCGATCTCGTGGCAGCGCTTTTGTCGGATCCCACTCGGCACGGCGGTGCCGCACCCGAGCACCTTGATGAAGATCACCACCCGGTGCGGGTCGTCCGCGTCGACGGCTTGAACGAGGCGCTGCTGGCCAAGGCCCAGGCCGCCAGGTCTTGAAGACCAACAGAGTCCGTGCCGACACCACGTGGTTCCGCCAACGTGGCCTATCCGACGGACTCGGCCTGATGGCCAAGGTGTGGCCAAGCTGCCAAGCCGCTGCGTAGAAAGCTAGGGAGCGCGGCACGTCGCTTACCGAGATGTAAATGTGGTCAAGCACCGTTCTTTCCTCTTTGGCGAGTGGACTGTGAATGAGGTTCGTGGGCGATGGCCGTATTACCTGACGCCATGCTTGCCGCTCCCGGCCAAGCCCGAAAGTGCCGCGGTACATGCTGACCGTAGAGGTTCGCCTAGGAGGCATCGACCCCACAGAGGTAGCCCCTGGCTCCTTGGAGGCCCTTGAGAAATGCGATTTCGCCCGGGGGCCGGTCTGGGTCGTCCACACGGTCTTACCCGTTGGCTCCAGTGATTCTGAAGCGGCCCGGCCGTCCAGGCGGTACACCACGGGTTTGTCATCAGCACCTTTTGATTGCCATTTGGATTGCCAAGATCCGCTGGCGAACGGCGCATCAGCTATATTTAGTTGATACTTACGTAAGTAACTGCTTATAATGATCGAGTGGATGCTGCACTCAAGGCCTTGGCTGAGCCTCGGCGGCGCGAGATCCTCCGGTTGGTGTGGACGTGCGAGCTGCCGGCCACGGATATCGCCGATCACTTCACCGAGGTCACCCGCCCCGCGATCTCGCAGCACCTCGCGGTCCTCAAGACGGCGGGCTTGGTGACCGTGCGGCGCGAGGGGACGCGCCGTTTGTACCGCGCGGATAGGAACGAGATGAAGAACCTGCGCAAGTTCCTCGACGAATTCTGGACGTCCGGACTGGAGCGACTCCGTGACGTCGCCGAGGCCGCTCAACGAGACAAGGAGAAGCGCTGATGGCCCAGCTCGTGCGTGAGATCACGATCGAGGCGACACCAGAGACGATCTGGCCTTTCCTAACCGAACCCGACAGTCTCGTCGGGTGGCACGGCACTTTCGCCGAGATCGACCCGCGGCCCGGCGGGATCTACCGGGTGCTCGTCGCCGGTCGGTTCCAGTCGGCTGGGGAGTACGTCGAGGTCGTTCCGATGGAGAAGGTGGTCTTCACCTTCGGCTGGGAAGAAGACGGCCACCCGATCCCGCCCGGATCGACCACCATTGAGATCACGCTGCATGCCGAAGGCGAGAAGACCCGCGTGCGCCTCGTGCACTCGGGCCTGCCGGACGATGCGGTCGACGACCACGGCCACGGTTGGGCGCTTTACCTCGAGCGGCTCGCGGTGCGAGTCGGGGGCGGCGATCCGGGACCCGACCGCGGGTCCGAAGGCGAAGCGTGATGGACGCGGGATCATCGGACTTGGAATCCTCATCATCATTGCGCCATCGTCGGTTCCCGGGCTCACGCCACCGATGTGAGACGCAATTGGAGGCGTGGCCACCCCAATCAGTCGCAACGACATTAAGGAGAAAAGCAATGACCGATCACAAGACCGGAACACGTGAGGAGTGGCTCGAGGCCAGGCTTGAGCTGCTCGAGGCCGAGAAGGAGCTGACGCGGCGGAGCGACGAACTGGCGTCGTTGCGGCAGGATCTGCCCTGGGTTCGAATCGACAAGGAGTACCGCTTCGAGACTGAGCAGGGCACGGCATCCCTAACCGATCTTTTCAGAGGACGCTCGCAGCTTCTCATCTATCACTTCATGTTCGGGGCCGACTACACGGCAGGGTGTCCGTCCTGCTCCGCGATCGCAGACGGTTTCGACGGATCCGCGGTCCATCTCGCAAATCACGACGTCACGCTCTACGCGGTATCGCGGGCTCCGCTGGCTAAATTGCAGGCGTACAAGGCGCGGATGGGCTGGAGCTTTCCTTGGGCGTCTTCGTCCGACAGCGACTTCAACCACGACTTCCAGGCGGCGCACACCAAGGAGGAGTGGGCGTCGGGCGCCGTCGAGTACAACTTCCGCGAAATGGACCTTCGGCAATCGGCCGGCGAAGAGGGCTCCGGACTCGACGAGTTCGCATCGAGCATCGTCGGCACGGACTGGGAGACGTACAGGCGAGAGGGACCCGGCGTGAGCGCGTTCGCGATTGACGATGGCGTCGTGTACCACACCTACTCGGCGTATGCGCGCGGGCTGGACGGCCTCTGGGGCATGTACCAGTGGCTCGATCGCGCGCCACTCGGTCGCAATGAGACCGACTTCTGGTGGCGCCGTCACGACGAGTACAACCTCCAGTGACGTGCGGAAGAAATATTGCCTGGTCAAGAAGGCTTCTCGCATGATGGTCCGAGAGAGGGCATGTGGCGCCGCCCGGTCGGTGGCGCCCCTTGCAGTGGGAGAGAGCGACCCCCGGAGCGACACGACACCGGAGCCGCGGCGCGCCGGGTCCGGCGACTCCACCTGGGAAACGAGGGCAGGGGCGGCGGAACTGGTGCGGGGGGCCTTGTGAGGGGCCTGTAGCGATAGCCCAAGGGCGGTGTATCGACTTCGGGTCCTATCGGAGCCTTCCAGCCGCCGGTCACGAACGCCACGAAAACGTTGGCGGCATGGCGGTCGAAGTTCTCCCCGTTGGCGGTCATAGATCGTGGTCGTCCTCGGATCGGCGCGGCGGGCGGCGATCTGGGGTCACAAAGGGCGCACCCTGCGTCGAGTGCCGCCATCAGAACGCGGCCCGGAACATGTGGGGGGTGGACGATCCCAGGCCCGGCCCGCTTTGCCGATGGAGCAGACCCAGCAGCGAACCGTGCGCGCCGGCCGCGGCGATGTCCCCCTATCAGCAGCTATCCATCGCTTCGGCGGCTTAATAGATTGACGCTGGTCCAGAGCACTTATCTCATCACGCTGCTAATCCTGAGGAGTACCCTTGGAGGCGAAGACCTCGACTGATTAGACACCACATTGAGGAGCATCAGATGGCAAGGGTATTGATGGTAGTAGAGCATCCTGTGAAGGATTTTGACGCTTGGCGGATCGAATATGACAAGGCGCAACCGATACGTGACAAGCACGGGGTCAGAGACGCCACCGTCTTTCGGAATGCCGACGATCCGAACGAGATTACAGGGCTGCACTGGTTCTCCTCCGTGGAGGAAGCTCACGCCTTCGCCGACGATCCCGATCTGAAGGACGCAATGGCTAGAGCGGGCGTGAGCGGACCACCCCGGATCGAAATCAGCGTGGAGGTGTAATACCTGGGGTCGCTCTATCCGCTCAAGGCTCGCCGATACGAGCAGGTCCGAAGGTGCCCAGTTCGATGGTGGGTTGGGGTGACACCTTGCGGGGCGAATGGGCCACATAGTCGCCTTCTTAGGGCCACCGCTTGGAGTCATTTTGCGCGTGGACGTGTGGGAACGAGACACTTCCCGGCATGGAAGCGGAAATAGCAGTCCTTGACTTCGAAGGTAGGGATGGCCTCCACCTCGTTGGCGATCGCAGAGGGGATCCCCGACACGCGCCGGTTGTATTCCTGCACGGGGGTGGCCAGACGCGCCACTCGTGGGGGGGAACTGCGGCAAGGGTCGCTCAGCGTGGCTGGCAGGCGCTGACGCTCGACGCCCGCGGCCACGGTGACTCGGCATGGTCAGAGGTTGGTGACTACCGCCTTGAGACCTTCGCCGAAGATGTCCGGCTCGTCCTCGCACGCCTCAACGACCCGCCAGTGCTAGTCGGGGCCTCGCTCGGCGGCTTGACGTCGATTTTGCTGACTGGCGAACTCGCC
This sequence comes from uncultured Acidimicrobiaceae bacterium, assembly GCA_963838835.1. Taxonomy (GTDB): domain Bacteria; phylum Actinomycetota; class Acidimicrobiia; order Acidimicrobiales; family RAAP-2; genus Bog-473. The sequence continues at coordinate 248,226 of CAWITA010000023.1, read as the reverse complement.
CCTGGTGTTGCTAGCAGTGTCCTGCTGGTGGACATCGTCCCCGACATGGAGGAGGCGGGAGCGCAGCGAATCGGTACTTTCATGGTCGAGCGTGCCGAGACAGGATTTTCTTCAATCGAAGAGGTCGCAGATGCCGTCGCGGCCTACAACCCTCATCGCCCAAGGCCGAGCGACCTGACCGGACTCCGAAAAAACCTGCGTACGCGCGGTGGACGGTTCTACTGGCACTGGGACCCGCGGTTCATAGGTGGGGAAGACAGGTCGGGACCAGACGAAGTGTTCGATGTCGACCGACTCAATGCTGCGGCCGCACAAATGGTTGGCGACGTGCCTGTCATGCTTGTCCGTGGGCAGATAAGCGACCTTGTGAGTGAGGAGAAGGCGGCCCAGTTCTGTGCCCGGTTCCCCACCGTCGAGTTCGTCGACGTTTCTGGAGCAGGGCACATGGTGGCCGGCGACCGAAATGACGCCTTCACTGCCTCTGTTGTGGACTTCCTCGAACGCCACGGCGCACCCATCTCGTGAACCGCCTTCGTCCGAGGGAACCGCAGTGAAACCGCTGCCGTAACCGAATAGTCTTGGTGTCCTTGATCGCCTGACCTGCCCCCGGAGCCCGGGCTGGTGTGCTCCGAGACGGCGAGACTGGTACGAATGGGCGACGGGCAAAACATCGTGTGCATCACGTCGTGGCTGGTCTCCTCGTCGACGCTGGCAAGGTGTTCCGCTGTCATCGTTCTGCTCGCCGACGTTGGTATCCGAATGTCTGGGACTGGCCGGGTGGCCGCATTGAGCCAGATGAGCTCGCTGCGGTAGCTCTCGTCAGGGAGCTACATGTGGAGCTCGGAATCCTGATTCGTGAACCCACCAGACTCCGCGTTCGCTCACTTAGGGGCGTCCAGCCTTCGATTGCCGTATTTGGACCGCCAGACATTGGACTGGGGTGCTCAGTTCGCGTCCGAAGAACACGACGACATGGGTTGGTGGTCTCTGAGTGCGATCGGCGCTCTGCCTTTGGCTGTCGAGAGCTATCGGCCATTGCTCAAACAAGCAAATGTCGAAGGCCGGGGAGTAGGGATGTGCCCCAGTCGCCGGATGCGGGCGGTTCGCCAGGCTGCAGGGCCAGTCGTCGACATGAGCAAATCGGCGAAACCTTGTCAAGCATCCTTGACATACCTGACGATAATTCTGACAATGGATTCATGAGTTCTGCGTGGGATAACTGGGAGCGTCTTCGCCAGGAGCCAGATGCCGATCCCATCGAAGTGCTGAGGGCCATTTCGGTGTTCCAGAAGTACTTTGCTGCCATTGAGAAGGAAGCGGTGGACGCTGCCCGATCGCAAGGCCGAACCTGGCAAGAGATCGGTGACGGGTTAGGACGATCTCGCCAAGCGGTACAGCAACGTGCAGCTTCCCCCGGATGGCAAGGAGTTGGGTTCCTAAGAGGAGATGGGAAAGCTCCCGACTGGCGGGCCTTGCAACGGCGTCTTGAAGAATCGTGGGCGAGGGCCGCTGAAGTACGTCACAGCATCGGGATGTCGCCCCCGTAAATCTTCACGTGACCGGCTCAATATCCCCTGTCACCGGACTTGCGACACCACCCACGGTGAGTTCATAGCGATACCCTCTCGCCTAGTGAGGGTTCTTAGCGCAACGCCATTCCAGGCGGACAAGTGAGCCCCGTGGTGCACGACGTAGTTCAAGAGAATCTGCTGAGCTTCATAAGGTCGTACCTCGGCGACGAGACGACGACCTGTTTCAGACGGATCAACGGGACCCTGCTCCCGCTGCCTGCCCCGCTCGCCGGTATAGAGGCGAGGTCGGACTTCCTGGTATCCAGCGTTCCTTGAGCGCTGAGTGCGAACTATCTTCGGTCGAGATCGCGTTCGGAGGCTTCAGCATGGCCAAGCTCATCTACATTGCGAACACGTCACTCGACGGTTACTGCGAGGATCGGGACGGAGGCATCGATTTTGGTGCCCCAGATGAGGAGTACTTCAGTTTCATCAACGACCTTGAGCGCCCGGTCGGCACCTATCTCTACGGACGCCGCATGTACGAAGCGATGACCTACTGGGAGACTGCGCCCATCCCTGACCAGCCGTCTTGGGTGGTGGACTTCACCAACATCTGGCGAGGGGCCGACAAGGTGGTGTTCTCGAAGACCCTGGCATCGGTATCAAGCGCGAGGACCACTCTTGAGCGGGAGTTCAGTGTCGATGCGATTCGCGAGCTGAAGGCGGACACAACCCACGACCTCACGGTTGGCGGAGCTGATCTCGCGGCCCAAGCGTTGGGGGCGGGCTTGGTGGACGAGTGCCACCTGTTCTTCTGGCCACTCGTGCTGGGAGGCGGCAAACCGGCCCTTCCCAGGCAGGGGCGTTTCGATTTTCAACTACTCAATGCGCGACGCTCCCGCAGCGGAGTCATCCACCTTCACTACCGCGTCACCCAGTGAGGACCTTCCATCTGCGAGCCCCCGTAAGCACTGATCCTGGGTGGTCTCAGAGGGATCCGGGGGGGTGTCACCCAACGCACCGGAAGGGGGTGCCACGCTGCGGCACTACTTGGGCAGGAGGTTCAGGATTTCAACGTCGTTGATCACCATGAACGAGTTGCCGAGAAGCTCGTCAGACACCTGAGCGAGGAAGGAATCAATCCGAATGGGGGTCTCAACGATCACCACGACAAGCGGCACGTCTTCCACCAGGAGGCGAGCCTGATGGACACGACCAGAAGCACCAAATCCCTCTGATCCCTGAAAGATCGTCATCCCCGACACCTTTGCCTTGCGAGCGCGCCGGAAGAGTTCGAGTGATATCGAGTGTCGCCGCGACTGGTCGAGGACGCTCAGGAAGATGCTCAATCTTTGGGCGGGTGCACCGGGGAACCGAGACGATATCGGGTTCGTCACTGCATCCCAATCCAAACGCCGGTTTCCACCATAGTCGCTAGTGTGGAGATGCAAGCCAAGCAACGGCTACTCATTGGAGGATCACAGTGGCCGAGAGAAGTCCAGCGACGAGGATCATGATTTTCCTCAGTGAGGATGATCGAGTTGGTCGGCGAGGCCTTCATGAGCTCTTGCTTGAGCGAGCTCGCGAAGACGGACTGGCGGGGGCCACGCTCTGGCGTGGAACGGAGGGATTTGGAAGATCAGGCCACGTCCGAACAAATCGGTTCCCAGATGCAGTAATCGGCCTTCCACTCGCGCTCGAGATCATAGACGAGCCAGAGAGGATTGAAGCCTTTCTTCCCACCATTCAAAGGCTCGCTCCGCACTCTTTCGTGACTCGCGAGGAGGTCGAATCGAACCGCCTCGGCACCATTTCACGTGCGCCGCTTGATGACGCCGGACCAGGATCATCTCAACGGACCTAGAGATCAACGGGACCCGAGATCGCTCCAACGACCACGGAATCTGGACCAAGGTGCGCTCCGACCGTCGGATCGAGACGGGTCACGAAAGCTGGCGGCGAGCCGACGTGATTTGAGAGCTGGTCCGTGAGTGCCGCTGCGTCCGCGACGTCGCCGTGTCCGATAGCCCAGGCTCCGATTGAAGTCGGCTCTGCGCTCGTTACCAGGTGCACCGCCAGTTTCCTGAGCGCTTCATTGCGACTCTTGAACTGCCCGAGTGCCATCACCCTTCCGCGTGCCGCCAGCAGAAGAGGGTGGCCCTTCGCCAAGTGGCCTGGGGGTAGAAGACCTGAGCGATCGCTTCTCCGAAGTGTCTCTATCTCCTGTATGAGTGCGAAGGTATGAAGGCGGTCGGGCAGCGACCGGGCATAGTCGATGGCTGAAGGGTGTTCTGAACCGTTCTCGACGGCTCGACGAACGGCGGCAACAACCAAGCCCGCTCCGACGCTGAAAGACCGGGTATCGATCACGATTGCGCCCGGCCCGGCTCGGATGGCTGCTTCGCGCGCGTGCGACATCGTCGCACTCAATGTGGCCGAAACGTGCAGACCGATCACGAGCTGGTGGTGTCGATAGGCTTCGGTCAAGTCGCTGACGGTAGGTGGAGTTGTCGAAGGGTATTGGTGACGCCTGCACGAGACGACCAAAACTGCTCTGTCCCGCCTTGCACAGGATCGTTTCCCAGCCAGATCCCACCGGCCACCCTGCGAATCGTGGGCGAGTCCTCGAGCCACTCTGGAAGATCGACGGCGCCGTCGGTGACGATGATCACTCCGGCCTCCGTTGGTGTTGTTGAGCCCAAACGTATGTCGTGTTCAGTCTCACTCATCACGAGCCTCGCCGGTGGACGATTGAAAGGTCCTCTTCGGCAAGCGCCTCCACCTCCTCGCGGGACACGACGACCGTTGGTTGGAAGAGCTTTTGTGCAATGAGCGTCGGTACAAAAGCGGAGAGGATAACAACGGTCACCAGTTCTGTGTACTGGCTCCGGTCGATGAGATGGTGGGTGTAACCGTAGAGCGCCGCGATGGAACCGAAGGTCAAGCCGGTGGCCATAAGAAGCGTCGTATACGTCCGCTCTCGTATCGGCACCTGAAAAGCGGCCGCCGTTGGCCAAACACCCAGGCCCTTGGTCGCCATCTTGACGACGAAGAGCGCCCCGATGACTCCAGCTCCCGCAAGCAGGGCCGACGCCGAGATGAGGGTCCCGGCTCGCAAGAAGAAGAACGGAGTGAGAAGAGCAAAGGCGATCGTGCGGATGCGGTCGAGAATCACCCGATCTTGCATGAAGATGCCAGCCACCACGAGCCCCGCCACATATGCCGGGAGGACGGCCTCACTGCCCGCCGCTGTTGCGAGGCCACCGAGCGCCAGAAGTACCACAAACAGGAACTTCACTTCGGGTTCGCTGATCCGATGGCCGTAGTTGGCGATGACCCAGCGCAAGGCTCGTGGCAAGAGGTAGAGAGCCACCGCGGTGACGACCACGAAGACCAAGAGGAGCCAGCCGTAGGTGGCAAAGAATCCGCCCAACGCCAGAACGGTCCCGAGGTCGGTAACGAAACAGGCCGCCAGTATCAGCTTGCCGATGTCGTGGCGGTTCAGACCGGTTTCGACCATCACGGCGTAGACGACCGCCACCGATGTGGTGCTGAGCGCGATGCCGCCGATCTCCGCAGCGTGGAGGTGCCAGCTCAGGACGTAGAGACAAAAGAGGAAAGCGCCAGCAAACGGAAGGACGAACGAGACGACGCCTATGGTGACGCTCGGCTTCCAGTGGCGACGCAGAGACACTGGGTCGATCTCAGCTCCGGCCAGAAACGTCAAGAGTATCGACCCGAAGTCGGCAAGAAACGTAGTGAAGCCTGTTTGCACGATGTGCTCTTTGAGTCCGGGAATATTGCCGCAGACGGCTCCGACGAGGATCTCGACAAGAGCGACTGAAACACCGATGCGGATGCTGATGAATGAAGCAAGAAGCGCCATGCCCAACCAAATCGCCGCGATGTAATAGATGTTCAACTCGCACCTCCTGTCCCGGCTGGCAGGAGTGCGGAACGGCCCCTTCTACCAGCAGCTCACTGCAGGTAGAGGCCATCAGCCGAGCGATGCCCGGCGATTCGAGGAGCGGGCCTCATCGCGCCTGGAACAACACTAGCAATGGGCGGGCTTGAGTCCACAGCCGACCCGAAACACGTACGACTGACCACTAAGGAGTGCCCAGAACGCTGGGGGTGAGACACTCAGGCAAAATCGGAGCCGCTGTCAAGAGCCGCAGCGGGGACAGGAGTCTTGAACCAAGTGTTTATCCATCCCAGTCCGCCGACCATTCCACGATTCACTGACTAAGCCCGGCGATCTCCAATGCTTGCTTACGGACGATTACACGTGGTCTCGTGAACACGCGCTGCCCCAACCCGTTGGCCAGAAAGTGATTCCTGTCCAGGAACGCGCCTACACCGCCCTCGATCGCGTGCCAGAGGACGGCGAGATCGACCGCATCGTGGCCGCACTCGCCCAGGCGGCGGCTGACGACGACATCGAGCGGGGGTTCCTCACCGAGGACACCAGTGCCGAACGCCATCGTGAACACAATCTCGGTTGGTTCCGGCGCGCTCACCTTGACGAGGAGCTGGCGGTGGGGCTTTATGAACTGAACTCTGATTCTGTAAATCACTCCTTCTACGTCGATGTTGCGTTATTCCTCGACGACTTGCGGGACTGGGGCACAGCGGTGGCCGTGGTGAGTGACATCCACTTTGACCTCCGCCCAGAGTTCGAGGCCGCAGATCTTGATCGGCACATCGACACGTACGTCCTCTCGTTCGAACAGGGCGTCCAAAAGCCAGATCCTCGGATCTTCCAGCTGGCGCTCGATCGGCTGGGAGTGAAGCCGTCCGCTGCCGTCATATTCGGGGACCGAGCACGCCGGGACGGTGGTGCGGCAGCGCTTGGCATCGTGACGGTGATCCAGCCGCTGCTTCTCTCGTGGGGTTCGCGAGGTCTGGGTCGCTTCTTGACCTTGTTCGAAACCGCCTAGAGCCAGCCAACCTTCTCGGTCGCTGCCCGGGACAGGCATCGGTTAGGGCGGCCGGCGTCGGACACCTTGCCGATCCAGATCTATGCTGCTTTGCGGTGGGTGGCGTCGAACCCCAGTCGGGTAAACCCTTGTCTGTGAGAGGTCGTCTCCGCGTCGGCGACCGAGGCAAGGAACTAGCTGCCGGACTACTTCAGCGAGCGTATGCAAAAGGTCAACTGTCAAAAGATGAGTTGGACCATCGCCTCTCCGTTGTACTAGGGGCCCGCATTCGCAACGACCTCAAACCGGCGCTCGAAGACCTTGAGGAGTACCAACTGGTACGAGTAAACCCACGATTGTGGGCGTACTGGCTCGATTGACTACTCGGGTCCGGGTGGACTCTCGAAGACGCGCCGCAGTCCGCTGCCGGAGCGGGCGATCCGTGCTACCGGTGCACCGGGGCGGCCAAAGTCGGCATCACCTCACGAACGATGCTGAAATGGCCGAGGTCGGGGAGGATGCGAAGCGTGGCGCCGCTGACCAGGCTGGCCGTGTGCCGGGCTCATGAACTGGATAAACAGCACCTGTCATTACTCAGGACGAATCTGAGCGCTCTCTCAGGTGCCTCCTACCCCGGTGGAATCGACTGTGTGAAGTGGAAAACATCGTCAGGGTCGTATTTTTGCTTGACCTGTCGAAGGCGGGGCAGATTCGCTCCGTAGTAGGCCTTCTGCCAGTCCGTCAGAGTTGGATCGATGTAGTTCTGGTATGAGCCTTGCGTCACGGGCGAGAAGATGCGGTGCATATTTTCGAGCCACGCGGACGCCGCCGACGACGCGCTCGGATCTGGTGACACCGTCGAGTAGGTGATCGAATACTGGGCACAGGCAACTGCATTGCGGTGGACAAACGCCGTCTCGCTCGCCCCGATTTGGTTGATCAGACCTCCATAGCCGTCGAACACGACGCCGCCGCCAGCACCGGGAAGCGTGGCAGGCAGGGTCGACAGGGCGGACACGATCCCACCGACGGCTCCTTGCGGGAGTGGTCCACCGACATAGGACGACTTGGCCCTGAACGGCGACTGGGCGGGTGCGGCGCACTGGGCCAACGGCTCTCCCTCGCACCCCGCCTCGATCATCGTGGCCGTCAAGTAGTCCTCGGGCCCGACGAAACGGTAGGTCGTGGCCTCGCCGACGGCGACCGTCAGTGGGTCGAGTGCGGCGGCGCATGCCGAGACCGTGCCCACGAAGACACCCGTGACCTTGACCAACCCGCTCCCGACCTTCCCGCTGCTGAACAGCTGGCAGTTGGCCCACAGCTGGTGGGGCGTGGACGGGATCCATCGGAGCCAGGCGTCCAAGACGGACGCCGCCGATCCCCACGGCCACTGTAAGGTGAAGAGGGTGATTGCCTCGGGAATCGGGTGGACCCGGAACCCGAACGAGGTCACGATGCCGAAGTTACCGCCACCGCCGCCACGGCTGGCCCAGTAGAGATCCTCGTCCTGCCCCTGTTCGCACCGGCGCACCACGCCGTCGGCGGTCACGATCTCGACCGACGCCATCTGGTCGCACGTCAGCCCGTAGGCGCGGAGAACACGCCGATGCCCCCGCCCAGGGCAAGTCCGGCGATGCCGACGGTCGGGCACGAGCCGCCCGGCAGGAGCAGGCCCTGCGAGCCGAGCTGGCTGTACACGCTGATCAACGTGGCGCCGGCCCTCACGGTGGCGACCGTTTGGCCGTGGGCTGTCGTCCCACCGGTCGAGATGCCCTGCATCTGGGACACGTCGATGACCAGGCCCGGGCACGACGAGTAGCCGCCATAGCTGTGGCCACCCGAGCGAGCCGCCAGCACGACATTGTGTTCGCGGGCGAAAGAGATGCAACGTTGGACGTCGCTCGCCGACTCGCACTGCGCGATGGCCGCGGCGTCAGGTGTGTACAACGAGTTGTACAGGTGCCCGGCTGCGAGGTAACCCGCATCACCGGGCTGGAGCAAAGTTCCACGGAGCAAACCGGCCAATGTCCGCCAATCCGGCGGGCCAGTGCCCAGGCCGCTCGAAGAATGTGTGCCCAGACCCAGCGCGCCGTGCGGACTGGAACTCGAGCATTCGCTTACGGCGCTACCAGCGACGAGGCCCGATCCCACTAGGACCGCTCCTTGCAGGAACGAGCGGCGATCCATCAGACTCATATCACCCCAGCCAGCATGCGAGCCACGACCAACATGAGCGCTGACGTTACGCTAGGCAAACCCGAGCGGATGTTTCCACTGGACGCCAAGGTCCCACTAAACGACGAGAGTCAGAGACGAAGCCGGCGGATTGGCTTACCCACGTAGATTGCCGGTCAGCGTGGTGTGCGTTGCTGTCAGAAACGCCATCTGACTAGGAGTACCTGGCACCCCGGCAGCAGCGCCCCCGGCAGCGCCACCGGCAGCGCCCCGGGCAGCCAGCGCCACCGGCTCCGGAGGCGTGGTCCAGAGCGTCCAGCCCGTCTGACGCAGTCCCTCTGAGGTCGGAAGCGAGTCCAGGCGATTCGCCACCGTCTTGTCTGTCGCCCGCCCATTTGATTGCCATTCGGAATGCCAACGAGCGGATAGGTGGGGACGGCCGACGGCTTGCTCACCTCGACTTCCGAGAGGCGGGCTGCCAGATCTGGCCCGGCCGGTGACGGTTGTTATCTAAGAGCGGTGAGACAGTGGAGCGGGAGTTCGGCGTCCCTGTCCGGCTTCACCGAAACCGATCAGTCGACAGGGACCGTTCTCCAGAGGACTCCCTCTTGGTCGAGCACATCTGCCAACACGCCAGTTGTCGTCTCGCAGGACAGCCACAGCTGGGCACTGAGGAGCTTTCCGGCTGCAACGGCCTCAAGATTCAACACATTGAGGCGTGGATGTCCGCGGGAGACCTCAACCATCGCCGGTACCGTTGTGCGCGGATCGGGTAAGGCGATGTCGCTTCGTAGCTCGAGAAGGCTCAGGATCGCCTCTTCTTGTTCAGGGGTCGCAAGATCCTCGAAGGGTCCCGACAGGCGCCCTCCAGCGCCAAGCGCAGCTGCTCGACACGCCCGGTAATACCAGTAGGTCGTCGTGTAGAGCTGAGTACGGCTCGTTCTGAGCCCGCGAAGAAGCTCCTCGAAATTAACAACCTGTCATCGAGAATGACTACACGAGAAGGGGCGGCCACGCGGCCGGGCTATTGGTCAGCCAGGTCTGGATCGTTGATGGCGTCGACGCCTTTTGTGTACCGGTCCCGAAGCACTCGAAGCAACTCGCGCCGGGCGACCTGCACGCCGCCCGGGACGATCAGGGCAGCATCACCTAGATCGATGAATCCGATCTCTCCGCCCTCGTCTATGCCCCACCTGTGGCGCAGGTCGGCGGGAAGGCTGGTCTGTCCTCGATGCGAGACCTTGGCGTTCATGATCGCTGGCATGGTTGCATTGTAGCAGTTGCCACCCTACAAGGCGTGCCAGCTCGCCGATGGACGCGGGACGAACTTGTCCGCCGCTTCCGGGCACGACGTTGGGATTGGCGGGCAGCGACGGCCGGCCCCGACTCGCCTCGTGGTCGCGACGTGGTCCCGCGGTCCAGTGAATCGGTCACAGGTCTTCGTGGTCGCCCTGATATGAAATACCCCCTGAGTGCGCCAGCTACGCGGCGTCGTTGTGCTCGAGGTGAACGTCGTAGCCGAGCGAGCGGAGCTGAACGAGAGCACGGCGCTTGACGTGCTCGGCGCTCAGGTTCCTGAGCGTGTCGGGACCCGGGTCGTCGTAGAACTCGCCGGACGAGAGGCACCGGTAGGAGGCGAGAAGGATCTCGTGGGCCACAGCGACGATGGCCTTCTTGTCCCCGCGCCGGCGGCAGACCTGCAGGTAGCGCTCGGAGAGGTAGGTGCCCTTCAGGCGCGCCGCCCGACGGGCCGACTCGATGAGGGCGGTGCGGAGCCACTTGGAGCCCTTGCGGGTCTTGGCCGAGCCCCGCTTGCCGGCCGACTCGCGCTGGCCGGGGCACATGCCGGCCCACGAGGCCAGGTGGCCCGGGGTCGGGAACACGCTCATGTCGGCGCCGATCTCGGCCAGGATCACCTCAGCGGAATGCCGGCCCACTCCTGGAATGCTCTGGAGCAGGATGCACTGGCCCTCGAAAGGGGCGGTGGCGGCCTCGATCCGCTCGGTGAGGGCCGCGATGTCGTCCTCGAGATCGTTAACGTGGGCCAGCATGCGTTCGAGCAGAAAGGCGTGGTGCTCTCGAAACCGGCCGGTCAGCGCTTTCTTGAGGGCGGGGAGCTTGGCCCGGAGCCTGCCTCGGGCGAGTTCGGCCAGAGCCCCGGCGTCGGCGGTGCCGGCGATCAGAGCGCGCATCATGTCCCGGCCCGAGGCGCCCATCACGTCGGTGGCAACCGAGGAGAGCTTCACCCCGGCGTCTTCGAGGGTCTTGTGGATCCGGTTCACCTCCGAGGTGCGCTCGCCCGTGAGCGCCTTGCGGTAACGGGTGAGGTCGCGCAGCTCACGGATGGGCTGGGGCGGGACGAAGCTCGGCTGGAGCAGGCCCCTCGACAAGAGCAACGCCAGCCAGGCGGCATCAATGGTGTCGGTCTTGCGTCCCGGCACGTGCTTGACGTGACGGGCGTTGACCAGCATCACCTCGAAGTCGGCCTCCAAGATGTAGTAGATCGGCTTCCAGTAGACGCCGGTGGACTCCATCGCCACGTCGGTTACTCCGAGACGTCCCAGCCAGTCCGACAGCGCGAGCAGGTCGGGGGTCGTCGTCCCGAAGGTAGCGATCTCTTTGGTCCGCCGACCCCCCGCGTCGGGGAAGCGGGCGCAGACGACCAGCTCGGCTTGGCCGACATCGATGCCGGCACAGCGCTCGATCAGCTCGTCGAGCTCTTCGAGTTGGGGTCTCTTCTTGCTTGGCACGGGCACCTCCTCGTTGTGGCCGGTGCCGCCGGCAAGGAGGTCCGCTCCGATCAAACGAGTCTGATCTTCGCGCTCGATGGCAGCAGTACGAGGTGCCGATCGGACCTCCCCGCCAAACTCAGTTACGGGCTCCGGGCACCAAGGCGAAACCGGCGTCTTAGCAGGCGGCCCGACCAGCATTTCATGGTTCGGGGCGGCCGTCCCAAGGGCGGCCATGGGGAACTCAGTTGACCACCAATCGGATTACTGAGGCCTGGTCGAGGCCTGTCCTTCTGGTGATCCAGAACAGATCAGTCCCGGGGAGCTCCAAGATCATTGGCTACGTTGACGGATCCGCACGATGATTGCCGGTGATATTCGGCAATGGCATGACGGTAGACGGCGACGTACTCATCGACCATTCGGTCATTGCTGAACCGTTGCACAGCCACATCTCGAACTGTCTGCCGGTCGAGCTTGTCGACTCGCTTGACTGCAGCAGCCGCCGAAGTGACATCCGACACCAGAGAGCCCGTCGTGCCGTCGACGATGATTTCCGGCATAGAACCTCGGTCGAAGGCAATCACGGGCGTGCCGCAGGCCATCGCTTCCACGACCGAGAGCCCGAACGGCTCGTCAAAGTCAATCAAATGAAGGAGGGCCTTGGCGCCCCCGAGGAAGGATGAGCGATCCTCGGCTCGGACGGGCCCCACGAATCGCACGCGGTCTCCGTCCAGGCGTGGCACGACCTCCCGGGTGAAGTACGGCTCGTCCTGAATGATTCCGGCTATCAGGAGTGGAACCCCGGTCTCCTCGGCGACATCGATCGCTGCAACCACGCCCTTGTCCGGGTGGATACGTCCGAAGAAGGCCAAATAGTACCCACAAGTGGGGTTGAAGGCGCACTCACTTGTCTCTATCCCGTGATGAATGGTGGCCACATAGTCGAGAGCCGGATGTCTGTCGGCATCGCTGATCGCGACAAAGAACGTGCCATGGCTGTACTTGGCGTACACCGGCACTATTCGTTGCGAAGAGAAGCCGTGAATGGTTGTAACAACAGGCGTCGAGACCAATGCGGAGTAGGTGAGCGGTAGGAAGTCAAAGCTGTTGTGGATGACGTCGAACTCAGACGCCCGCTCAAAGACCTGCGATATATGCAGGCATTCGGCAACTTTCCGGTCGATGCTCGCGTCCTCCGACCAGCCCTGGGATACCACGCTGCACAGGCGAGCCGACGTTTCCGAGTCACCCGTGGCGAAGAGCGTCACATCATGCCCCCGCGACACGAGTCCTTCAGTCAGGAGCGAGGCAAAGAGCTCCCATGGTCCGTAGTGACGCGGCGGGACTCGCCATGCAATCGGCGCGAGTACCGCAATGCGCACCGGGTCTCAGCTCCCCGACCTCTGGCGATCAGCCTTCGTATCTCGCTGGCCGCGCTTCTCCTTCTTCGCTACTCGTTTCTCCTTGAGGGACTTGCCGGTCTTCTTGTCGGAGGGCCGCTGAGGGGATCTGTCAGGCATGATGTTCTCCAGTCAATGGTTGCTGTGCGTGGGTCAATCGACGTGAGTAGTCAGGGAGGCAAGGAGGTCGTCCAGATTTACGGTCGCCACGCCGATCGAAGAGTCGGCGATTCCGTAGGGAAGGACCAGGGTGCCGGAATGGAGGAGGGCACCGCACGTGTAGACGACGTTGGGCACGTAACCGTCCTGCTCGTCCGGATCCGGGCTGAGCAGCGGCTCGCGAAGCTGGCCGATGATTCGAGTCGGGTCTTCGAGATCGAGCAAAATGACGCCGATGTTGTAGGTGCGCATGGGGCCGACGCCGTGGGTGAGCACCAACCAGCCAGCTTCGGTCTCAATCGGTGAGCCGCAGTTGCCGACCTGAATGACTTCCCAGGGCTTCGTCGGCTGTTGACAGGGCTGTCCATCATCCCAGCGACGTGGATTGTCGGAGCAGGTGATGGTGTTCGACTCTCGATCACTTCGAGAGAGAGCGGCGAAACGGCCACCGATCCGGCGGGGGAAGAGGGCGAGACCCTTATTGGCCGCTGCCGCCCCGACCATCGGCGAGGTGGTGAAGGTCAAGAAGTCCTTGGTCTCGAGGAGTTGCTGGCCGATGTCGGTGCCGTTGTAGGCCGTATAGGAGGCGTAGTAGGTCACGCTGGCATCGTCCTCGGTAAACCGGACGAAGCGAGCATCCTCCATGCCGTTGGACTCGGCACTCATCGACGGCAGAAGCACCCGCTCACTCAACGGGGTGCCGGTCTCGAATCGAACGCCGTAGGTCCGTTCGGCGATCCGGCGGATGAGGTCGACGATCCTCCTCGCCTGTTTTCGAGTCGCCACGTGCTTCTCCAGGAGCCTGAGCCTGCTCTCCAGCTCCGCCTCGGTGAACCGCTTTCCGAGGCCACCCAGGACGTAGTCCGCGTCGTCGCCGCCTCCACGAAGTCGACGCAGTTCTCCTCTGAAGACCTCGCCCTCGAGCATCGCCCTCTCATGGCACCCCTCCGTGGCGAAGTTCGGTGCAGGGTCGAGATCAACCTCACCCGATCCGGTGATCGTCCCTGTCCGGAATCCGATGGAAGACCTATGGCCTTCACCTATGGCCCGAACACTCATGACGAAGCGCAGACTGCCGCGGCTCATGCCAGTCTGGTCAGGGTGCATCACCATGCTCGGATTGCAGAGGGCGGCGCCCTCAATGGCGTATTCACTTGTGAAAGTTGCACCAAGCAGAAGGCGTCGGGTAGGGGACAGTTGGCATTCGGGGTCGAGGCGATCCGAGAGCTCGTCTGCGTGTCGCAGGAACGTCTCGGTCAAGCAATGATGTCGCCCCTCGAACCGTTCGATGACATCGTCAAAGCTCCGCTGAACCTCGTCGTCTGGTAACGCCATGACGCGTTGCAAGACCGCGGAGGACCGTGATTCTTGTTGGTCGAAGCCCTCGTGCCCCGGGACGAATAGCCGGATCACAACCCGCGACTTGTCAGCTGCAATGCGCACCGGGCTGCGCCGGGCGAGGCGTGAAATTTGCGACCGTCATCGCAAGACGCTCACCGACGACCGTGCGTGCTGCAGGGTCGAAAGGAAGGCAAGGGTGGACTCTGTGCCCTGATTGAGATTGGCTCCGCCGATCTCCAAGCCATCAAAGGCTCCGCCGGTTACGGGGTCCCACATGACGACCGATGCGTCATTGTCACCGAGAAACCAATCCGCGGCGGCGGTGACGCCGTCCACCCACCGGCGGTTGTTGTCAACGGTCGCGGCGCGGGCACACGCATCGGCCAGTAGCCGCCACTTCAATGGGCTGTTGGTCGAATCCCGGACCGTGGTCATTGGGACCGCTGCCCCCGACGGGGGTGACCGAGAGATGCCCTTCGTGGCTCTCGTGATTGAGCAGCCATTCCAAAAGGTCCAGACCGCGCTTCACGAGGTCCGGACGATGGAGTGCTGACCCGGCAGCGATCATCGCCTCAGGGAGGGTGGCGTTGGCGTAGGCGAGACGGCGCTCGGGCCACGGCCATCCGGTATCCCAGGGGACCCACGTCATCGAATCGGCGACATCGGTCAGCAGGGACCGTGCCGATTTGTCGTCAGGATGGACAGTGAGCAATTCGGCTGCACCGAGTGCCGCGAACGCCGTTGCCCTCGGCCACGGTGAGCGCGGTCTCATTGCTTCCTCGAGCCCACGAGTGGCCCGATGTCGTATCTCATCGTCGTCACTATGCGAGGCCGCTGTGCCTAGACCCCAGATGCATCTACCCCAGCAGTCGTTGAGTGCCGGGGGATCTTCCCAGGTGCCACGCCAGTTCATCCGATTCCGACACTTGCCCTGCGGTCCCAACGCTTCGAGAAGAAATCGCAGGCTGAGCATGGCCAAGTGGCGCAGCGCCGGCGAACCAGATGACTCCCGCGTCGCAACGACAAGCACGCGGGCCATGTCGTCGGTGCAATAGCCGTGCTCGGGTCTCGGCTCGCGAAAGAGGGCGTGTTCGAACGTGCCTCGTTCGTCCGTCATGGAGATGAGGTGGCCGAAGTTCGGCTCGGGATGTCTCAGCGCCGATCTCACACCAAAGCGAGGCGTTCGGTGAGCAAGCTTTTGGCCAAGTACAGGTATTCGCCCGCTACCACCGACCATCCAAGGCTTGGCGCCAGGCGGGACGCTTCCGCGGCCATGCTGGCGGCCAGCTCAGGTCGGGTGAGGACCCTTTTCAGAGCGAGCGCCATCGCGTCTGGGTCATCATGGTCGACCACGAGTCCGGCGCCGCTGGATAGCAACTCGACGGCGTGCGGAAATGCCGTCGCCACCACCGGTCGTCCGGCCGCAATGGCATCAACCAGGACGCCGGATGTCACCTGGTCCTTGGAGTCATACGGCAGGACGACCACTTTGCTGGTTTGAATCAAGGCGGTGAGCGACGCCACATCGCGGTAGTCGTCATCGAAATCGACCGACGAGGAAATCCCGTGCCGCTCCGCCTGCTCAACTCTGTCGCGACGGTACGACTCTCCCTGGGCAGCGAGCACCTTGGGGTGGGTTCGGCCAGCGACCAGATAACGCGGCCGCATCGGGAGATCATGCAACGCTCGCATGGCCTCAATGGCCCGCTCGATTCCCTTGCCGGGGCCAATGAGTCCCCAGGTCAATATGACGGGCCGACTCGCCCGGTCCGGTACCACACGTCGCGCAGGGATGGCAGCACCGTGGGCAATGGTGGTCACCTTGGAAGCATCCACGTCGAAGCCATCGCACAGTCGGACCCGGGCCGCCTCTGTCATCACGACCACCATGTCCGCCAGGGCGGCAACCTCGTTGAGAATGGTCCGCTGATGTGGCGTCGGGTTCTTGAGAATTGTGTGGGCGATAACGATGGATGGGACGTGTAGACCGCCGAGAATCTTCAGCACCTCTTCGCCGTCGGCTCCTCCGTAGAGCCCGTACTCGTGCTGTATCACCGCCACGTCGAACTGGTTCAGCGAGTCCGAGCTCGCAATCAGCGAGTGCCGCGATCCGTTGACCAGCTCACCCACGACACGATCGCTTTCCGGCGATTGTGCGCATGCGTGGTCTACGACTCGCACGACGCCAACCTCAGCGTCGTTCGCCGCCAATCCGGACGCCAGAGCAGCGGTGAACGTCGCCAGACCGCACGCGGTCGGGGGGAAGGAGCTGAGAATCCCGAAGGAGCGAGCGCAACCATCAAAGCCTTCGATGGGCAAGTTCGGGACGTGCACGCATGCTCCTCAGAGGGGCTCGGTCGAGGCGTCGAGCCTGCACGGGGCGACGTCGGCCAACATGGCCGTCCTGCCCAAGCGAAGCGACTCTCCCAAGGGGACGAGACTGCCATCCTACCGCGGAGCCGGGCCACCCGTTCCGTCTGTCCAAGTCAACGATGGTCCATAGTCATCGCGGTTCCCGTGGACGGCTTATGTGCCGCTTATCGGCCTTATGCATGACAGGAAAGTCAGCTGATGCCGCTGCACTGCGGCGCCCGCCCCGGCCGCCGGGATTCGAAACACACCTCGCGCCTCTCCCCACCACCCGCCACCGACTCGTCGAGGGCAGCCATTTCCCACCGTTTGATTGGTCTCCGAGGGTGCTAAATGCCCCATACCGGCATACCGGCATACCGGCATACCGGCATACCGGCTTCGAGGTCATGCCCCACCTGGAGATGACGACGTCAAAGTCGGGCACCTGAACTTTTCGCGGCGCGCCGAAAGCGACTTCAGTGTCGAAAAGCTCGCCGACGGAGGCGGTGCGTCAGCGCCCTTCACGGGTGGGTGACTCCGCGTCCTGTTCACCGTGCGGTGTCGAGGGCGACTACCTCCTGGGTCTCGCCTGGCATTGACATTTCGAAGTCAACCTCTATAGGGTTGTCTTATGACAATAGGACAGCCGAACAACGACCGGGTCGGCGCTCAGGTGTCACCGATCGAGTTCCGGCTCGACCCCGCTTCAGGAGTGCCGACCTATCTCCAGCTCGTCCATCAGGTCGAGCACGCGCTGCGACTCGGCTACCTCAAACCGGGCGATCAGCTGCCCAAGGTCAGGGATGTGGTCGCCTCGCTGGCCATCAACCCGAACACGGTGTCCAAGGCTTACCGCGAACTGGAAACCAAGGGTCTCATCGTGGGGCGCCCGGGCCAGGGCACATTCATCTTGGCCACCCTGAGCCAGGTCGCGCTCCCCGAGCTGACCGGGCTTCGGCGTTCCCTGCGGGGCTGGCTGGCCAAGGCCGACGCGGCCGGGCTCGACGAGAGCGGCATCGCGGCACTGGTCGCCAGTGAGCTGCGGGATTTCTATGAGCGCATCGGCGGTTCGAGCACGCGCAGTGGCGCGGCCGACGACGAAACGGAGGGGGTTGCATGAACGTCATCGAGGCAAGCGGCCTAGGCAAGCGCTACGGCAGCACGCAGGCGCTACGCGATTGCACGCTCGCCATCCCCGCCGGTCACGTGGCCGCGCTGGTCGGTCCGAACGGGTCTGGCAAGAGCACGTTGTTGAACCTGGCAGTCGGCCTTTCGGCGCCGTCCGAGGGCGGCCTCACCGTGCTCGGCGGTCGTCCGCCTGGGTCGCCCGCCGCCCTGGACGGCATCGCGTTCGTCGCCCAGGACACGCCGCTGTACAAGAACGTGTCGGCTGCCGACATGCTGCACCTGACCCGCAACCTGAACCGACACTTCGACTGGGCCTACGCCAAGACCCGGCTCGGCGAGCTGGGGATCCCGCTCAAACGCAAGGCGGGCAAGTTGTCGGGTGGCCAGCAGGCGCAGCTCGCGTTGACCCTGGCGCTGGCCCGGCATCCGAGGCTGCTCGTACTCGACGAGCCGATGGCGATGCTCGATCCGCTTGCCCGGCACGATTTCATGGCGACCGTGATGACCGCGATGGCCGACGACGGTGTATCGGTGGTGCTTTCTTCGCACGTGCTCGCGGAACTCGAGCGGGTGGCCGACTACCTCGTCGTGTTGTCGCGGGGAAGGGTACAGGTAGCCGGCGAGGTCGAGGACCTGCTCGCCTGCCACCGCCTGCTCACCGGCCCCGCTGTCGAAGCCGAGAGGTATTCCGAACGCCTGAGCGTCGTGCACGCGTCGCGCGGCGGAACCCAGGCACATCTGCTCGTCAGGCAGAACGGGACAGACCGCCCGGTGCCACCAGGCTGGGAGGCGCATCCGGTCGGTCTCGAAGAACTCACGCTTGCCTACCTGCGCGAGCCCGGCGCCTCGGCGCTGCCCGGTCCCGCCCGCGGCCGAGACGCCGAACATTCGGAGGTGACGACATGACCACGCTGACGACGCGGTCCGTGCCCGTCCATCTGGAGGAGGACGCGAGTCTGCAGCCTTTGCCGTGGCGGAGGATGGCCTGGGTCACCTGGCGCCAGCACCGCGTGGCGCTCGTTGGCCTCGCCGTTCTGCTGGGCGCGCTCGGCGGTGTACCTGTGGCTCCAAGGCCGCCAGATGCACCACGCTTACGGAACCGCCATCGCGTGCCACCCAGCCAGCTCAGGTGCCTGCGTGAATGCGATCAATGACTTCACGAGCACCTACAACCTCACCGAGCGGCAAGATCCTCCCGTTGCTGCTCCAAGCGGTCCCGGCGCTCATCGGGGCGTTCCTCGGGGCTCCGGTGCTGGCCCGCGAGCTGGAAACGGGCACCTTTCGCTACGCCTGGACCCAGGGCTTCGGGCGGTGGCGTTGGACGCTCGCCAAGCTGGTGTCGCTCGCGGTTCGTCGCCGCGGCTGCCGCTGAGCTGTTCAGCCTGCTGTTCTCCTGGTACTACCAGCCCTTCATCGCCGACGGTCAGACGAACTCACTCGCGGCCTCCGTCTTCGACCTGCGCGGGGTCGCGTTCGCCTTCTGGACGCTGGTCGCCTTCGCCATCGGCGGCTTGGCCGGCCTTCTCATCCGCCGTGTCGTCCCCGCGATCGTCGCCACCCTGGCCGCCTATGCCGGGCTCGTTTTGGTGGTCGGGGTGTTCCTGCGTCAGCACTACTTGACGCCGCTGATTGCTCGCCAACAAAGCCTGCCTGTCTCCGCGTTGGTGACTGGCAACTGGGCGACGAAGGGTGGCCGGACCGTGTTCTCGTTCACCGGCGAGCCCACGGGCAACGTCCTCGGGCAGTTCTGTCCTTCCGGGGTGACCGTCAAGCCGTCGTCGGGACTAGTGGGGGGATTCGCGCAGTGTCTCAGCCAGCACGGCTACACGCTCTGGGCCAGCTACCAGCCGGCCAACCGGTTCTGGCCCTTCCAGTGGATCGAGGGCGGCTGGCTGCTTGCGCTGTCAGTGCTGCTCATCGCCGCGACCGTGTGGCTGGTCCGGCGGCGGGCGGCCTGAAGACTGGTCGATACGCAAACTGCCCCCGTATGGGCGTAGTTCACGGCGTCCAAGGGTCGCCCCAAACGCTGCCGGTTCGAGGCGTAGCGGCCGCTTTGCCCTACCTACGCCCGCCGACCCAAAAAGTAAAGGAACTCGGTCTGCAGGTCCGCACCCACCGGTGGTTCCAACTTGGGCCCAAAGACGTTGGGCAGGCGGATCATGGAGTCCATCGGCTTGAGAGCCTCATAGGCCCGGCGCACGGAGTCCTCGTCGAGGCGCTCGTCCGCACCGATCGTTCGCGCCAGGTCCCAGGTGTGGACGAGCACGTCCATGGTCACGAATTGGCCGATGATCTGACCCGCAGGCATCTTGCCCGTCGGCCCGTCCATCTCCTTGGCCGCCTCCTCCGGATCTCCGGTAATCTCGCCGATCGCACGAGAGGCGTTCTCCCAGGCCTGCTTCGGGTCCTCGTCAGCCCCCAGGGGTTCCGACTCGCCACCCCTGACACTGGCGATCACGCCGCGATGATTCTCGACCACGTGCGACAGCAGATCACGTGCTGTCCACTGCTCGCAGGGAGATTGAGCCCCCCACTGGTCAGGTGCCACCGCTTTCACCGCGGCGCCGAAGCCGCTCGACACCACCCGGTAACTATCTTGGACGTCGGTCATCCCAAGACCGTATATCGCCTCTTGACCGCGCTGAAAGTGCCGACTCCGAGCGGGGTGGATGGTAGCCACATCAACGCCGGGTCTGCGGCGTTACGCGAGGCTGGGAGAGTCCGCCCAGCCCTTCAACCACTGATCGGAGTGGTCGGTGAGCGTGTGGCGTCTTCCGGCTCGGTTTAGCCCGGACCTGTTCCACATGCCCTCAGTTCTGTGACGCGAGAAAGGTAAGGACCTTGGGCCACAGGTTCGTGTCAGGGAACCGGAGTCGGTTCGTGCCTCACGCAGGAGGCATTGGGACGCGCCGACGACCTACGCGAAGCGGTAGTGGTCGTCCTCGGGCATCCGGGCTACTACGCGCGCTTCGGCTTTGTGCCAGCTACCGGCATGGGGATCTATCCTCCCGAAGGTGCCGACGTTCCAAGTGCCGCTTGGATGGCGAAGCCACTGACCCAATACACGGCGGACATGCGCGGAACTGTCTCGTACTTTCGCACTTCATCGAGACGAAAGGCGTTCCCGGTCTTTAGCGATTCTGGGCACACTGGCTGTTGCCACGCGAGGCATTCTGCGGGCACCTCGGAGGTGCCCCCGTCGCCGGGACCGAACGCTCAGCGCGAGGCAGAAGGACATCCGCTTGACGCCCCAGACATCGTCTGGCTTCCTTGTATTGATGGGGACAGCAGAAGACGATGTGCTGTCTGCTCAGCTCGCCTATTACAACTCCAGGGCTGGCGAGTATGACCGTGACCTGTATGCGGACCCGGCAAGCACGGATCGAATCGAGCTGCGTCCTGAGCAGATTGAGGCCGAGCGGTCGCACCCTCGAACTCGCCTGTGGGACTGGGGTCTGGACGAAGGTGTTGGCCACCCGGGTTCAGAGCCTCACCGCTATTGACGGCGCACCCGAGATGCTCGCGGTGGCCCGTCAACGCCTGACAGAGACGCCCGTGAGCTTGATTGAGGCGGATCTGTTCGACTGGCAGCCGGACGAACGGTACGACACCGTTTTCTTGGCGTTCTGGCTCTCCCACGTTCCGCCCGGTCGGTTCGAGTCATTCTGGGGAACGCTCCGCAGCGCCCTGGCGCCTGGAGGTCGAGTGCTCTTCGTAGACACGGGTCCCGAAGAAACACCCTTCGAGCGCTTCGTGCCAGAAGTCGGCATCCCGATCGTGGAACGTCAACTGAGAGACGGGGCCTCCCACAGGGTCGTCAAGATGCTCTACGACCCCACAGATCTTGCAGAGAGACTGGCAGCGATCGGCTGGACAGCAGAGATAGTCGGCGTAGGCGCAACTCTGTTCGCAGGGAGTGCGATTCCCGGTTAACGGAGTGGCACACCTGCCCCAGTACGCTGCCGGCTTGGGATGCCTGATGCCGACCACGTCGTCGGTCGAGCAGTCCTTCGGACAGCCGGGTTTGTGTATGTGCCGTGTTCGGGTCGGCTTGGTGGCGAGGTTCAGTTTCCCGAAAGATGGTCGAGGTGTCCGAAGAGTCGTCGAAGGCCTTCGGCCTCCTCTGTCGTTAGCGGTTGAGAGTTGATTGAGGAGATGTTGTCCTCGAGGTGGGCGGGGTTGCCGGTACCGGTGAGGACGACGTGACAGCCGGGCTCGTGGCGGACGAATTGGTAGGCCGACTCCACCACCGACGCGTTGCGGCCTGGACGAAGTAGGAACCCGAGCGGGTCATCGAGGTCGATGGCACCTTCGGGGATGTGGCCTTCTTCGACGAGTTGGCGGGCCACTCGACGCAACTCGTCGGGCTGGCTGAGGGTCCGCCGCACGGCGAACATCACTTCGACGCCGATGTTCTTGTCTTGAGTCAGTGGGAACACCCGGTCTCGTGCGCTCGGGTTCAGCAGGTTGAACCCGACCATCACCACGTCCCAGCAGTCGTCGAGGAGGGCTCGCTGGAGCATGGTGTGCCCCGGGTCGGCACCGAAGCGCTCGGATATGGCCAGGAACCGCAGAGCCCCCTCGGCGCGTAGGCGCTCTAGCTCGGGAACCAGCTCGCCCACGCAGTGCTCGTAGAGGCCAACATCGACACCGTGCAGGTGAAAAACGTCGATCCGGTCGGTCCGCAGGCGACGGAGTGAGAGCTCGACGGACTCTCGCAGTTCTCGCTGTGTGAGGGGTCCGCCGCCGCCCTGGGGATGGGCCTTGGTTGATACGACCACCCGGTCGCGCCGGCCCGCGAGCCCTCGCCCCACTATCTCCTCGGTCCCGTAGGCCCGAGCCGTGTCGATGTAGGTGACGCCCAGCTCCAGCGCTTGGTGGACCAGGCGCACGGACTCCTCCTCGGTGGCCCCCGTCGCCTGGCCCAGGCGGCTGTGGCCACCACAGCCAAGGCCAGCCACGCTCACCTCCAGGCCAGTCCGACCGAGCACGACAGTGTCCATGAGTAAGCCTCCACATCGTCTTGGGGCTCATGCTGTCGCGCCGCCGGGCCCGAACGCCAGGACGCCTACACCTAGTCCCCGAGCCTGCCTCGAAGCGCTTACCCCTGAGGGGACCGTCAGACTGCCGCCCAATGTCAGGACCCCGACGGTCGTGATGGGCGCCCACGGCTCGCCGCCTTAGGTGTCTTCGAACTTTCACCGGGCGACCGCCGCCGCGGTGCCCCGTTCGCTGCGGGTTGGTGGGCGCTTTTCGCGCCTCCCAGCTCCGCCAGGCAAGCAGGCCGTTCACTCGACCTCATGGTCAGGAGGGCCGAGTGAACCGCAGCAAGACCTTCTCGCGCGTGTAGTAGTTCAACCATGCAATGAGATCCCTCCGATGGTCGTGCCCGTGGCGATGCGCCGACACCGGAACGAAACCCAGCTTCAAGTTGGCCACCGATACGGAGAATCCCGTGTCTTCGAAGATACCCACGACTTCGTCGAGGTCGTAGAGACGCGGAAGGTCCAGCTCCACTGCGATTTCCGCATACCACGCCGACATCAACGGACTCTGCGCGTGAACGCCCATGGCCGCGAAGTACGACCCGCCCCGGGTCAAAGCGCCAAAGACACCAGTCGCGTGCGCGGGGAGGTCCTGAAGCAAGTAGAGGACCTCGTGGCTGAACGCCACATCGAAGTCGCCCCACTCCTTTGGCACTGTGTCGGCAACCTCGAACGTGAGCGGCCTGTCTCCGGCCAAACGGCGGGCATCTGTTATGGCACCAGAGGCTGGGTCGTATCCGTAGCCCTCAGCGATGCCCGTTGTGTCCACGAGTAGGCGCAAGAAGCCCCCTTGGTTGCAACCGGCGTCGAGCACCCGCCTCCCCGCCAGATTCGTGTCGATGCTGTCGAGCATCGCCTTCCAAATAAAGCCGTGCTCGTCTTGCATGGCCTCGTCCTCAGCGGCCCCACGCCAGTAGGAGCTACTCATGGAGGCACCCTACGTCGTCTGTAGGCTCGTCTCGGTGGCGGAGTTGGCGGTGGCCGAGCCCGGCCGACGCGAGGGCGGCCCACTTCGCCAATCGGTTATGAACCGGACTCCACGGTCCGCAGGGCACGACCTACGGCGTACTCCAAACCGTTCAGACGGTCGCCCCGAGCGGCCTCGGCTTGGAGCATCCTGATGAAGTCCTCCTCCGGGTATCCGCCGTGTGCCACGCCGACTGCTTGGCACATCTGAGTGCTGGAGCGATGAAGCAGCTCGTTGTAGGACCGGAGCGGAACTCGGAACCGGAAGGCATAGTCCCCTCGGGTATTCCGCTCGGGCGGCCAGGGTCAGCCCCCAACTGAGGCAGGAGAGGAAGCGGACCGCCCACTCTGACCGCAAGGTATCAAGAGCCGCATCCCATAGACGTCGACGCTCTTCAGGCATTCCCTATCCTTGCATCGGCCGATCCATTACCTGCCCCCATACATTGCCGCCGGCAGTGCGAATCTATGGCAGTTGGCACGAAACCGTAGGCTTGGCGCATGGCAAAAAAACAGTGAGCATACGCCCCATTCCAGACACCGTCTTAGAAAGTTCACCCTCCAGAACCACTATGACTGCACCAAGCAGTCTGAAATCGCCTTCCACGCCCTGTATGACCGCATCTACATAAGTAACGTCTTGTGAATGCGTGAGAGCAGTCCGAGCCAACCGTGAGCGCGAAAATCGATGCAACTGACCATCGCTGCGCTGAGAACACTACGCGTCGAGCAACTTGCTCAGCGAGCTCCAGAGCCACCTCCGTGCAACAGCTACCGCCCTGCGCCGTGCGCCGAGTGGAGATTCCAAAGCCCTACGCACGAAGCGACCGCTGAGCATCCCGACGATCAAGAACCAGTGATCCAGCAGCGACCAAACTCGTTCTCGAACCCATATTCGAGACCGACTTTCTGCCCTGTAGCTTCAGTTTCCCCCAAGCGATCACCATCACGCCCTATAATCCATCCAGTTCGTTCCCCCGAGAACAACAGTTCGTCTTCGAGACCGACATTCGAACTTCTTCGCGAGATCGACCGTGAGCGGTTGCTCGAACTGTCGCGAGAATCTCACCACGAGTGCTCAAGCTGGTTCACTGTCTGCAAGCAGCGTGTTATGCTGAGTGTCTCAGAGACGTCTCGCACTCCCCAGGCGAGTGTTCTCACCTCTGCTCGCCAACATCTACCTGCACGCCTTCACCGCCTGACCGCGCACGCACCGAGAAGTCGTCGCTATGCGACACTTCGTGTGTTGTGCATCTGAGAGCCAACGAACCCAGACGCGTCGTCTTTGAGTCTTTCATGACAACCGAGTTCATTAAAACTTTCTTTCTCACCCCGCCTCCTTCTGGTCCACGGCGCCTTCCACGGGGCATGGTGTTGGAACCGACTGACGCCCGAACTCGAGCGGCTGGGCATTTCTTGCGAGACCGTCGATCTCCCCTTCACTTCGACTGAAGACGATGTGGCCGCAGTGAGAAGTGTCATAGACAGCAGCGATGAGAACGTGACGGTGCTCGGCCATTCCTTCGGCGGTGCTGTGACCAGCGCTGCGGCAGCGGAGGGCGGGGCGCCCTACGGAACGACCACGTCGCTTATATTCCTGACCGCCTTCATGATCGCTCCTGAAAAAAGCGTTGACTTCAGCGGCGCACCAGGTATTGCGGACATCCAGCTTGATGAGATCACGGCATCGATCGATCCAAACGCGGCCCGGTCGGTCTTCTACCACCGGTGTTCGACGGAGGACGCCGACTGGGCGACGGCGCATCTTCGAACGATGCCGACGTCGGTGTTGCTTGCTCCGCCGCCTCCGTCACCGGCATGGCAGGTCTTGCCGAGCACGTACATCGTCTGCACCGACGATCGAATCCTGAGCCTGTCAGCGCAAGTGCAGATGGCCGAGAACGCAGACAGCACGATACGGATCGATAGCGACCATTCTCCGTTCCTGTCCTGCCCCAGGATGCTCGGTGAAGTCCTGAGCGAGATCATCTCGGACACCGAATAACCCCCACACCGCGAACCACAAGCTAAGACCTGCCCCAGTACATTGAGGATGAGGCCATCGCGCTTGAGCGGCAGTCCGGTCTAGCGTTGCGGCCGTGATCGCCAGGGACCCTCGCCGGCGGACCACGAGAACGCTGCTCGTCTCGCCTTGATCGGCCTTGCCGCCAGCCCAGATCTGGATTCGATCATGGAGCGGCTGGCCGAGCTGCATCCCCGCAACAACACCTTTCCCGCTGAGGTCCGGCTAGAGCTCGCTGCAGAGGCAATCGACGAGTCCGGAGCCTCTCCAGCCGAACCGATTCAGTACGAGGGCATGCGCGATCGCTACCTGCCCGAGTACGTCTTTCGTGGTAAGTCACAGCAGCAGAAGAGCCACTACTGTTTGAGCGCGGCCGCCATGATCAGGGCTGGCATTTATCCCGACTTCTCGGACGAGGCGTACGGGTGGGGCGCAGACGACCTCTGGAGTTATGCCTTCGAGGCCCTCTTGCTCTACTCCCGAGTGGCTGCCGAACGGACCGGCCGCTCGCTCGAAACCGTCGCACAGGTGCTCGCGGAGCGACGAGGGCTCAGGATGGACTCGGACTCGGACCTCTAGCCGCCGGCCACGAAGGCCACCACCACATAGGCGGCATGGCGGTCGAAGTTCTCTCGTCGGCGGTCGTAGATCGTGGCCGTCCGAGGATCCGCGTGCCGAGCTGCGATCTGGACGTCACGAAGCGGAACGCCGGCATCGAGCGCAGCCATGATGAACGCAGCCCGAAGCATGTGCGGATGGACAATCCCGAGGCCAGCCTTCTGACCTATGGAACGGATCCATCGGTGCGCCGTGCGCCGGTCGAGGCGCTGACCGTCGTGGCGGTACAGGATCGGACCTTCACATCGCTCTCCGATGGCGAGATTCGTCAAGAGCCTCAATGAACTTTTTTGGCGCGACCGTGCGAAAAGCCTCTTCGCAGATGAGCCTGATCTCATCCCAGTCGATCGCGCCGTCAAGTCGAACTCCGAGCCAGCCCCGCCCCCCGACATATGGTGGCCGGAAGAATCGGTCGGGCTCTGTCGCGACAAGTTCATCCTGGGCGCCCGGCGGAGCCGCACACCACATGTGAGGAAACCGGTGATCGTGGTGGCCATCGAGCCACAGCGTCAGGAATTGCTTCCCCACAAAGAAGGCTGGCGTTCCGTGGCTCAGCTTCTCCGTCGCGCCGGGAAGACCCATGCAAATCACGCGGATTCGCTCCTCGAGGTCCTTGTGCGCCATCGAATGGACATTAACTTCCGGCCCGCCTCGTCCCGGACTGGGCCGCCAATGGGCCTGCCCTGGTCGCAGCGCACCGGGGCATTGGCACGGAAGACCGCTCATCCGGTGGCCTCCTTACTCGACTACGACTCAAGTGGTCCAGAAATCGCTGAAGCGCGTAGGTTCAGTGGGGTGAAGCCATCCTCGATCGTTGAGACTTGGGGAACATTCCCACACGAGCGAGCTGAGATCTTTCCTTGCGATGACCGGATCGATCGTCCAGACGGTGTTCTGTTTCGGGGTGTGGACGTCGCTGCTCCGCCGGAAGTGGTCTTCCGTTGGATCTGCCAGCTACGCGTTGCTCCCTACAGCTACGACTGGATCGACAACCTCGGAAGACAAAGTCCCCGACAACTGGTGCCGGGACTGGACAAACTTGAAGTTGGACAACGCTTTGTGACGATCTTCCGTTTGGTCTCATTTCAAGATGGTCGTTCGATCACCATCGAATCGACTACGGCCGCTTTTGGTCGCGTCGCTGTCACCTACTCGGTGATGCCTGCCAGCGCTCAACGATGCCGGCTTGTGACGAAGGTTGCGTTCCAAACTCCCCGTGGTGTCTTGGGCCGCACGATGCGTCAGCTGCTACCCGCCGGTGACCTGATCATGATGCGTAAGCAGTTACTTACGTTGAAGGCGCTGTCCGAGCGAGACGCCGGCCAGCCGTCTGTTTGATGCATCGAATGCTGTGCCCACTTCGGCGAACGGGGGTATCCCGAAGCTGACCACTCGCGAGCCACGCGTCGGTGGGCTGGTTCATACTTTGAGGGTGAGGTTCACCTTTCGTGCCGTCGTGATTCTCGTTGCCTTCCAACGTCGTGGTCCGGCCGGGCGAGATTTCCTCATTCCATGGTGCGGTGACGACACTGAGCCTGGCAGGCGCCAGTGTGCTCTTGGCAGCGTGCACGACGATCAACGTGACCACCGTCCCGACAACAACCACGACGGCTCCCATCAGTATCGCCAGGTCACACGGCTGAGCCTCGCGAAGAGGGGGGCTAGCACCATGACAGATAGACCCGCCTCCCGGATTCTGGGGTAGTCCATCTGCTCTTACCCTTGCACTAACGGCCGTCAGCACCAACAGGGTGCGGGGGGAGCCGGTACAGAGAAGGGCGCAGGCGACAATCATATGAGCACCGCACTGCTTTCGGACACCGCGGAAGGACGGGCCGACGGGAGCCAGTGGGCCGTCGAGACCCACGGGCTGACCAAGCGATTCGGCGAGAACGTCGCCGTCAACGACGTCGAGCTCCTCGTCCCCCGCGGCTACGCGTTCGGCTACCTCGGGCCGAACGGGGCCGGCAAGACCACCCTGATCAGGGTGCTGCTGGGCCTGACCCACGCCGACGCCGGCACGATGTCCCTGCTCGGCCAACGCGTTCCTCGACACCGCGACGTGGCGCTGGCGCGGGTCGGGGCGATCGTGGACGAACCCCGCTTCCACGGCCACCTGACCGGCCGCCAAAACCTGCAGATCCTGGCGGCGGCGCGTGAGCCGGCGGCCAAGCACCGCATCGAGCCGGCGCTCGAGCGCGTCGGCATCCTGCACCGGGCCGACGACAAGGTGTCGAAGTACTCCATGGGCATGCGCCAGCGGCTGGGCGTCGCCGCCTGCTTGCTCGGGGATCCCCAGCTGCTCATCCTCGACGAACCGATGAACGGTCTCGACCCCGCGGGCATGCTCGACATGCGCGACATGATCAAGTCGCTCGTGGCCGAGGGTCGCACCGTGGTCCTGTCGTCCCATCTGCTCGACGAGGTCGAGCGCACCTGCGATGCGGTCGCCATCGTCGACCGCGGCACGGTGATTCGGCAGGGCCCGATCGCCCAACTGCTCGCCGGCTCCTCGTTCGAGGTGCGGATCGAGTGCTCCGACCCTGACCGGGCCGGCAGCCTGCTCGCCGGGACGCCGTTCGGCGCACGGGTGCAGGTCGGACCGGATGGGCTCGCCATCAGCCTGCCGGAGGGAACGGAGCGCCAGGCCATCGCCGAGATCAACCGCCTGCTGGTCGACGGCGGGATCTCGGTGTACCGGCTGCAGCACGTCCAGGCCTCGCTGGAACAGTGGTTCTTGTCGGTGACGAGTCGATTGGGGGAAAGGGAATGACGACAATTTCCGACATCGGCACACCGGCACCGGGTCCGGCTCCCGCGCCGATTCCAGCGGAGACGCGGAGCGATCACCGCGGCTCGTGGATCCCGACCTGGGGCATGATCACGACGCGCTTCATGGAGCTGCGCAAGCGGCGCGGGCTGATCATCGCCCTCATCGCGGTGAACATCGGCATCCCGGTCATCTTCCTCGGTGTGCGCCTCATCTCCCACGCCGTGGACCCCAAGTCCTACGGGCCGGCCGGGGGCTACAGCATCTTCACCACGCTGGTGCTCGGCTTCATGTACATCTTCGGTTTCATCGTGGCGGCCGTCGTCGGCTGCACGGCGGGTTCGGTCGACCTCACCGAGGGGATGTTCCGCCACCTGGTGATCACCGGCCGCTCCCGACTGGCCCTCTACTTGGCGCGGATACCGGCCGGGCTGGCCATCGTCATCGCCATGGTGGCGGTCGGGTACACGATCGTCTGCGCCGTCTGCGTCTTCGCCGCCCCCACCCAGCTCAACTACGACGGGGTCAACGTGCCGCAGGGGCTGTCGCGCCCGGCCCTGGACAGCTGGGCCGCCGACCACGCCCATGAGGTCATCTGCAACTTCAACTACGACGGGCCGAACCCCCCGCCGAGCATCCCCTGCGGCAACGGTCAGGCGAGCGGCCCCCCGCCCGGGGCCACCATCAAGACGCCGCAGGGCACGGTCACCGTGCCCGCCGCTGACTCGCCAGCCCAGATTCGGGCTTTCGCAGTCGCGGTCGCCAACCAGGACTACGGCGACTACAGCGCCACCTTCCTGGTCCCCTCGACCTCGCTGATGGTCGACGTCGGCCTGTGGATCGCACTGGAGGCGACCATCGGGTTCACCGTGGGACTCGGGCTGGCCTCCCTGATGGGACAGCGGACGGTGCCGGTGATCCTCCTCGTGGTGCTGGAACTGATCCTGACGCCGATCTTCAGCCGCCACGTCATCGCGCACCTGCTCAACGTCGAGCGGGGCATCGTGGGCGTCGCCATGCTGCACGTCGAGCCGGGCAACCTGCCGACGCCGTTCAGCGGCGGTGGCCCGGGTGGCGGGGGCGGTGGCGGTCTGGGTCGGATGCTCTTGATACCTGAGTCGACCGTGGTGGCGTCGTTGGTGATGGTGGGCTGGCTGGTGTTCTGGACGGCCATCGGCGCCTGGCGGATGATGAGGCGAGACGCTTAAACAGCCGCGCCCGCCTTCGTTAACGCGACCCCAAGGCCCGCTCCAAGGCAGACCAAGACGGTTCGTGTGCTCTCGTTCGGCATGGGCCGACCTCACTTGTCCCTGATCCTGCTCAGAGTATTCGGGAGCGGGCTGCCAAACCTGCCCCATTCCCGCCCGGAGACTCAGGGCATGTGGGTATCCCAGTTGCGCCTGATTCGTCCGGGGATACCACAAACGTTCTCTGACGGCGGCACCATCCAGACCCTGCTCTTACTTCATTAACTTTCCTCTCCCGCACGTCGCGACATAACCGTGGGCGCGGGCGACGCCCTCGAAGCCCTCGAAGCCCTCGAAGCCCAAGCCGCTCGTGCTGCCGAAGCCTTCGATGCCGCTCAACAAAATGAGCCGTAACGAACGTCGGAAGTCCCGCGCCGACGCGGGCAGACAACAACTCGTCGCTTCTGCGAAGGCGGTGGCCGAAATCGCGGAGTACCGCGAGATCAAGACGATGCACGTCAGCGGCGTCGAGCACGATCTCGAGATTCGTCCACGGCTGACGACCGTCATCCGACGATGGTGGCTGATCGTGCCAGTCACGTGCATCACCGATGGGGCGGCCGCGCTACCTCAGGGCGAACGACACCGCGAGCACGTGGTGCGGGTCTGCCGTCTGTTCCGACGAAGGCATGCAAGCGCCAGGTCGATGGTCCTCGCTGCTGCATGTGTCCCGGCATCGCCACACCTTGCAGTCGAGAGTACCGACGCATACCGACGCATCGACACAGATTGCCAGCAGGGATTGCCTGTGCCATTTCTGGGGTACCGGATGCCAAAGCCGCCAGAAAGGCTCCTGATCAGGGAAATATAGAGCGCCCCCGAGCAGTGTGTGAGCGCCCCCGGCAGTGTGTGAGCGCCCTCGGCAGTGTGTGAGCGCCCCCGGCAGCAGCGCCCCCGGCAGGACTCGAACCTGCGCCACCGGCTCCGGAGGCCGGTGCTCTATCCGCTGAGCTACGGGGGCGGGCTTTGCCAAAGCAGGGGACGATGCTACTCGTCACCCACCGGCGCCGGTCCCGCCACCGCCCCGTTCTCGGAAGCAGTCAATCGCTGCCGTATCCTGCATCTCCATGCCCACGGACCACGACGTGGCCACCGCTCCGCTGGAGCGCGGCCTCCTGCCGCGAACCGCGTCCGTGGACGAGAAAGGTCACCTCCACGTCGGCGGCATCGACCTCCTCGAGCTGGCCGAGGAATACGGCACACCGCTGTTCGTCTACGACGAGGACCATCTGCGTCACGCCTGCCGGGAGGCCGTCGCTGCCTGGGGCGACGGCGTCGCGTATGCCACCAAGGCCTTCTTGTGCCGAGCGATGGCACGTCTGGCCCACGAGGAGGGCATGCACCTCGATGTCGCCTCTGGTGGTGAGCTCCACGTTGCGCTCTCGGCCGGTGTGCCCGCGGACCGTCTCGTGCTGCACGGCAACAACAAGTCGACGGACGAGCTCGCCACGGCCCTGGAGCACGGTGTTGCCCGGATCGTCGTCGACTCCTTCGACGAGATCGCCCGCCTCGGAGGCCTGCTGGACTCATTGCCGGCGGCGTCGACGGCCCGCCCCCGGGTCCTCGCCCGGGTGACACCCGGCGTCGAGGCGCACACGCACGACTACGTCCGAACGGGGCAAGAGGACTCCAAGTTCGGTTTTTCCGTCTCTGCGGGCGCCGCGGCGAAGGCGGTCGCCGCGCTCGAGCTCCTACCCTCCGTGGAGCTGGTGGGGGTCCACGCGCACATCGGCAGCCAGGTGTTCGAAGCCTCCTCGTTCGAACGAGCCGCCGAGGTGCTGGGCGCCTTCTTCGCGCCCCTCGGGCTGCCCGAGCTCGTGGTCGGCGGCGGCCTCGGCGTCCCCTACGTCAACGGCGAATCGGCACCCACCCAGAGCCAATGGGCCGAGGCCACCCTGGCCGCCTGCGCCAAGGCCGGGGTTGACCCCGCCACGCGGATCTCGGCCGAGCCCGGACGCTCCATCGTCGCCACTGCCGGCATCACTCTGTACACGGTCGGCACCGTCAAGCACCTCCCCGGCATCCGCACCTACGTGAGCGTCGACGGCGGCATGAGTGACAACCCTCGCCCTGTCCTCTACGGCAGCGGCTACGAGGCCTTCCTACCGCGGGCGGCCGCAGCGCGGCGTCCGAGGCCCGTGCGCGTCGTAGGCAAGCACTGCGAGAGCGGCGACCTCGTCGTACCCGATGCCTTCGTCCCCGCCGACCTCGAGGTGGGCGACGTCCTGGCCACCCCGGTCACGGGCGCCTACGGCTACTCCATGGCGTCGAACTACAACAAGGTCCCGCGGCCGGCCGTCGTGTTCGTCTCCGGCGGCGCCGCCCGCGTCGCTGTACGCCGCGAGACGCTCGAGGACCTCACCCGGCTCGACGCCTGAGTCGGGACGGGACGCGAGGCTCTCACTCCACCCGGAGCAGTGACGCCGGCCGGGAACGCGCCGCGGCGTACGCGGGCACCACGGCGAGGAGGTTGGCGACGACCAGCGCGCCCAGCGCGACGACTGCGATGGTCGACGCGGTGACGACCGGGCTGGTGCCCACCCCCAGGTTCGACGCGAAGGCGTTCCAGACCAACCGGCCGGCGGCGATGCCCAGGGGGACGCCCAGCATGATCCCGAACGCGGCGACGGTGGTGGTCTGCCAGGAGACGGACAGTGCAATTTGGCGGCGGACGAAGCCCAGAGACTTCAACAGCCCCATCTCCTGTCGCCGCCGGTTCAGGCTCGAGACCAGCATGTGGAGCAGCGTCGCCACCCCGAAGAGCACGACGATCAGCCCGAAGAGCAGCGGGAAGTTGACCGCCTCCCCGAAGTTGACCAGGTCGGTCGGTGGGTGGGGGAAGTTCACCTGGGATGGGTAGTCCCGGCTGAGGGCGGCCAGTGCCGCCGTACCCTGCGGCCCCGGTGTGGCGCGAACGAGGAAGGCGCCGGAGTCGGCGACGAGCAACGCGGAGAGGCAGGCGTGGTTTCGGGCGTCGCTCGGACAGACCGGTCCCACCAGTCCGTCGAGGGTGAAGACCGCGCCGGTCCCCAGTGCCGCGCCGTTGAAGTCGGGCGGGAGCACGGTGGTCCCCACCACCCGGAAGCTGCGGACCTTCGTCGCCCCACCGGCCGACGACGATCCCGACAGTGCGACGCGCACCGTCGAGCCGACGCGGGCGCCCACCTGGCGCATGGTCTTCGCGCCCAGCACGACCTCGTCGTCGGCTGTAGCAGGCCGGCCGTCGATGGTCGTGATCAGGTACGGGCCCCGCAGGCGCTGCCCCGCCAAGGCGTCGACCACGTGGCCGTTGATGCTCACGTCGCCGCCGACGCCCGCCGTGATGGCCGCAACGCCGGGTCGCTCCAGGTCGTCGAGCAGCCGGTCGTTCTGTGCCACCGAACCCGTGCCGTTGACCGAGAACCACGCGTCGAACGCCTGGCCGTACTGCGCGGGTGTGCTGGTCAGGTGGGTCAGGCTCGCCCCGAACACGGCGGTGCCGCAGAGGACCGCCACCGCCAGGACCGCGCCGACGAGGGCCGAGCTGACCGGCACGGCGGTGCGGCCGCGCCCCGCTCCAGGGCGTTGCGGATCCCGATGAGGACGCTCGGTGGCGCGCCGGACGCGCTCAGGAAGGCGACGACCCGCGACGTCCGCACGACCGGGTCGTCGTCGCGCTGCGAGACCAGCCGAGAGGCGCGGATGGCGGGCCAGACGCCCAGCGCGAGCACCGCGACGACCGCCACCGCCGCGCCGCCGATCAACAGCGGCGCGTCGAAGTTCGAACCCCGGCGCCGGGTCGGCCAGCCTCGCCTCGCCCACCGGGACGAAGAAGGACAGCAACGCCGCCAGGAGCACCCCCCCGGCCGCTCCGGCGAGCGTGACCGCCAAGGTGCGGGTCATGGTGAGGGTGAACAGCTGGCCACGGGTGGCGCCGAGCGCGCCCAGGACCGGGTAGTCGTCTGCCTCCAGAGCGGCCTGGCGCGCCAGCGCCTGGGCCAAGACGATGATGCCGACCAGGGCGGCCAGGGCGGTGAGGATCCACCACCCGACCGCCTGGGGGTCGATGGAGGTGGCGATGGAGGTGGCCACTGCGTCGAGGTCGGTGCCGGAGAGGCCTCCCAGGGTGCGCGCCTGGGTCTCGAAGCGGGGAAGGCTGGCGGCACCGTGGCGCAAGCGGAAGAGGTACTCGTTGAAGAGGACGGTCTGCGCGTCGTACTTCCGGGCGAAGCTGCTCGTGGCGTAGAGGTCGTAGGAGGGCGAGCCCGACGTCGCTGGGAACTCGAACTCGGACACCGAGAAGCCGACCACGTGCAGCGTGACGGTCGGACCGGTGGGGGTGAGGGTGGCGTTGCTCAGCACCGCCGCCCGCTGGGACGAGGCCGCCAGCGGGACGCGCACGACGCTGCCGATGTGCACGCCGAACGGCTCGAGGTTGTACGAGGCCAGGACCTGGTCGGGGTCCGACTGGTCGGGCAGGCGACCGCTCACCAGCTTGACCACCTGCGTCAGTTGCGCCGGGGGGATCTCGTCGATGGAGAATTCGTTGGCGCTGATGGGATGACAGGCGCATCTCGGGGCGCCGACGGCGGGCGCAAGGAGTCGCGTCACCGACGCGACCTCGGGCAGGGACGCGACCCGGGGGACCGGGTCGACGCTGTAGAAGAAGGCGTCGTAGCCGTGGGCCGCCTCGAAGCGGGGGAACGCTGTCGCCGTGCGGCGGGCCGTGGCCGCCCCGGCCAGCACGAGACCGACCACCACCGCGGTGACCAGCGTGAGGGCCAGCCACGAGCGCCAGCGATGCCGTGCGCCGGCCCGGAGCATCAGTCGGAGAAACGGCACGGCACCTCCCGCGGCGCCAGTGTGACCCGGGAGCCGGCGGTCGCTCAAGGGAGCCAGCCTGCGGGCGCGGCATGGTGGTAGCACCACTCACCCCGACACGCTCGCCACCTGCGCAACGCCGCCCCAAACGAGGTGCGCCATGCCGGTGCAGAGGGCGGGCCGCCGCACGGGCAGCCTGTACCGTTTGGAGGTGACCGCCGACCAGGCCAGCGCAGCGGCGGGCGGCCGCGCCCGCCCACACGCGCACCCGGCCCCGACCGTCCGTGTCGCCCTGCTCGGGTGCGGCAACGTCGGCGGCGCGCTGGCCGAGATCCTGCTCACCCGCAACGACGACGTCGCCGCCCGTACCGGCATTCGCCTGGAGCTCGTCGGCATCGCCGTTGCCCACCCGGAGCGCCCGCGTGGGCCGTCCATCCGGGCCGACCTGATCGGGACCGATGCCGCGGCCCTGGTGGCGCGGGACGACGTCGACGTCGTGGTCGAGGTCATCGGCGGCCTCCACCCCGCGCACGAGCTGGTCGAGGCTGCCCTGCGCAACGGCAAGCCTGTCGTCACCGCGAACAAACAACTCCTCGCCACCTCAGGCGCCGAGCTGGCCGAGGTCGCGGCCGACGCCGGAGTCGACCTCCTCTACGAGGCGGCCGTGGCGGGCGCCATCCCCGTGATCCGGCCCCTCCGGGAATCGCTGGCGGGCGAGCAGATCGTCCGGGTCATGGGCATCGTGAACGGCACGACCAACTACATCCTCACCCGGATGGAGGAGGCGGGCGACTCCTACGACGACGTGCTGCGCGAGGCCCAGGCGCTCGGCCTGGCCGAGCGCGATCCCAGCGCCGACGTGGAGGGCCACGACGCCGCCGCCAAGGCGGCCATCCTCGCCGCCCTCGCTTTCGGCAGCGACGTGGTCGACGCCGACGTGCACCGCGAGGGGATCACCGGCGTCAGCGCGGCCGACGTCGCCTACGCCAGCCGGCTCGGATACTCGGTCAAACTCCTCGCGGTCGCCGAGCTGGTCGACGGCGGGCCCGAGGTGTCCGTGCGCGTGCACCCGGCCATGGTCCCGAAGACACACCCGCTGGCCTCGGTGCGCGGCGCCTTCAACGCCGTGTTCGTGGAGGGCGCGGTCAGCGGCGAACTCATGCTCTACGGCCGCGGCGCCGGTGGCGGGCCGACGGCCAGCGCCATGCTGGGCGACCTCGTCGACGCGTCGCGCAACCTTCTGGCCGGCGCGCCGGCACCCGCGCCCAAGCGCGCCACCACGAGGGTGCGCGACCAGAACGACATGCACTCGGCCTTCTATCTGAGCATGGACGTGGCCGACCGACCCGGCGTGCTGGCCGCCGTGGCCAAGATCTTCGGGGACCACGACGTCTCCATCCGCGCCATGGAGCAGGTCGGCCTGGCCGAGGAGGCGCGCTTGATCTTCCTCACCCACGTCGCCCGGGAGGGGGACCTGCTGGCCACCATCGACGAGCTGCGCCGGCACCAGGCGGTGGACCGGGTGAGCGGTGTGCTGCGCGTCATCGGCGAGCCGGACGCCGAGGAACGCGAAGACCGCCGGGGCGGACGCCAAAGAGGAGGAAGGCGGGGCGGCACACCGTGACCACCGGCTGGCGCGGCGTCATGGAGGAGTACCGCGACCTCCTTCCCATCACGGACACGACGCCCGTCGTCACGCTGCTCGAGGGAGGCACGCCGCTGGTGCCCGCCCCGCGCCTCTCCGAGCGCGTCGGCGCGCGGGTCTGGCTCAAGCTCGAGGGGGTGAACCCCACCGGCAGCTTCAAGGACCGCGGGATGACGATGGCCATCTCCATGGCGGTGGACGAGGGCGCCAAGGCGGTGGTCTGTGCGTCGACGGGCAACACGTCGGCCTCAGCGGCCGCCTACGCCTCGCGGGCGGGCCTCGCCTGCGTGGTGCTGATCCCCGATGGCCACATCGCCCTGGGCAAGCTGGCGCAGGCCCTCATGCACGGCGCACGGGTGCTGCAGGTACGGGGGAACTTCGACCAGCTGCTGACGATCGTGCGGGACCTCCCCAAGCACGCGCCCATCACCGTGGTCAACTCGGTCAACCCGCACCGGATCGAAGGCCAGAAGACGGGCGCCTTCGAGATCGTCGACGTCTTGGGTGATGCCCCCGACGTGCACTGCATCCCGGTGGGCAACGCCGGGAATATCTCGGCCTATTGGAAGGGTTATCTCCAGTACAAGGAGGCGGGCCGCTCCACGAAACTGCCGCGCATGATGGGGTTCCAAGCGGCCGGCGCGGCACCCATCGTCCTCGGCCACCCGGTGGAGAACCCCGAGACGATCGCCACGGCGATCCGGATCGGGAACCCCGCCAGTTGGTACTCGGCGACGGCCGCCGCGTCCGAGTCCGGCGGTTCCATTACGGCGGTCACCGACGACGAGATCATGGACGCCTACACGTTCCTCGCCCGGCGGGAGTCGATCTTCTGCGAGGCCGCCTCGTCGGCCTCGGTGGCCGGGCTGATCAAGCAGGGCGTGCCGGAGGGGTCGAGCGTTGTGTGCGTGTTGACCGGGCACGGCCTGAAAGACCCCGACCTGGCCCTCAAGGCCATCTCGGTACCCTCGGTGATCGATCTCGACCTCGATTCGGTTCTGGCGGAGATCTCGCTCTGAGCGCCACTGCAACGGGGCAGACTGGCCGAGTGACCTGCGGGAACGGGGGGTGTGTTGGCATGTCCCCCGCGTTCCCGCTAGAGTGTGTACATCCCCACTGCGCTTCGAAGCGCTCTCCGCGGGTACAAGCGGTCCCGGGAGAGCACCACGCAATGGTGATCCGGGGGAGGGCATTCACACGCGAGGCCCTTCCCCTCCTTTGAAATTCCCTTGCCGCGCGCCGGACGAATCCGGGCCGGCGATAACCCTCCTAGAAGAGGAGCCCGATGACTGCGGAACAGCAGCTCGAACGATCGGTTCTCGAAGGCAAGGAGCGCGACGAGCTCAGTGCCATCGCTCAGGCCATGTCGCTCAAGACGACGAGCCGGACGAAGAAGGCCGACATCATTGACCAGATCCTGGATGCGACCGGAGTGACCTCCGGGGCCGTTGCTTCCGCATCGAGCAACGGGGATGCGGACCATGTCGAGGCCAACGGCACCAAGCCGACCCGGCGCTCCCGGTCGACTGCCGCCGCCTCTGGCGCCGAGGCCGCTGGGGCCGAGGCCGCTGGGGCCGAGGCCACCGGCGAGAGCGCTGGCGACACCCACGCCTCCGGGGGCACCTCGGGCGACGGCGGGGCCGAGGGCGGGTCCTCGACGGCCGCGGCCGAGGCCGCCGCCCCGGCGACCACCACCACTGCCGAGGCGGCCGGCGCCGGCGACGCCGGGCCGGCGGTCTTTGTCGAGCCGCCCGACCTGGCCGACGGCGCCGATCACGCACCGCGCCAGAACGGCCAGAACCAGGGCCCGAACCAGCCGGGCAACCGGAACCGCCAGAACCAGAGCAACCAGAGCAACCAGAACCGCAACCAGCCCGACGGCGACGTGGGCAACCGGCGCAGCCGCCGGCGCCGCGGCCGCGACCGCGGACAGAGCGGCGAGCTCCAGGGCGGCGGCCAGGAGCAGCCCTACTCGGGCGAACTGGTCGAGGTGAAGGGCATGCTGGACTTGCGCGACGAGGGCTACGGCTTCCTGCGCTGCGAGGGCTACCTGCCCTCGCCCAAGGACGTCTACGTGTCGATCAGCCAGGCCCGCCGCTTCGCGCTACGCCGTGGCGACTACGTCGAGGGCGCGTGCCGTCCGGCGTCGAACAACGAGAAGTACCCGGCGCTGCTGCGGATCGACTCCGTCTCGGGTCTCGACCCGGAGGCGGCCCGCAACCGGCCCCGCTTCGAGGACCTCACGCCGTTGTTCCCCGACTCGCGGCTGAACCTCGAGATGCCGGGCGACAAGGACAACCTGACGGCACGCATCGTGGACCTGCTCTCGCCGATCGGCAAGGGGCAGCGCGGCATGATCGTGTCGCCCCCCAAGGCCGGCAAGACCACGGTGATGAAGCAGATCGCGCATTCCATCGAGGCCAACAACCCCGAGGTGCACCTGATGGTCCTGCTCGTCGACGAGCGTCCCGAAGAGGTGACCGACATGCGCCGCTCGGTGAAGGGCGAGGTCATCGCCTCGACCTTCGACCGCCCGGCCGACGAGCACACGCAGGTGGCCGAGCTGGCCATCGAGCGGGCCAAGCGGCTCGTCGAGATGGGCAGGGACGTCGTCATCGTCCTCGACGGCATCACCCGACTCGCCCGCGCCTACAACCTGGCCGCCCCGGCAACGGGCCGGATCATGTCCGGTGGTGTCGACTCCGGTGCGCTCTACCCGCCCAAGAAGTTCTTCGGTGCGGCGCGCAACGTGGAGGAGGGCGGCTCGCTCACGATTCTGGCCTCGGCGCTGGTGGAGACCGGATCCAAGATGGACGAGGTGATCTTCGAGGAATTCAAGGGCACCGGCAACATGGAGCTCCGCCTCGATCGCCGGCTGTCGGAGCGCCGCCTGTACCCGGCCATCGACGTCAACGCCAGCTCGACCCGTCACGAGGAGTTGCTCTTCGAGCGGAGCCAGCTCCAACAGGTCTGGAAGCTGCGCCGGGTGCTCAACGCACTGGCCAGCGACGGCAAGGACGCCGCCGGCCTGGAGTTGCTCATGGACAAGATCCGCACCACGGCGAGCAACGACGAGTTCCTGGCGGAGATCGCCAAGGGACCCGGCGCCTGATCGGCCCGGCGTCGCGACGGAGGATCACTCCCGCGGCGCCCCTAGACTGATTTGACCAGATCGTGAGATCGGCAGGTCGACAGATCGACATTGGAGACACCATGAAATCCGATATCCACCCGAACTACGTAGAGGCAACGGTCAAGTGCTCGTGCGGCAACACGTTCACGACACACTCGACCAAGGCCGATCTCCACGTCGAGTTGTGCAACGAATGCCACCCCTTCTTCACCGGCAAGCAAAAGCTGGTCGACTCTGGAGGACGGGTGGAGCGGTTCCAGCGGCGTTACGGCGAGCGCAAGGGCAGGGCCAAGCCCAAGGCTGCCCCGGCGGCGCAGGACTGACGCCGCTGGGTAGGTGCGGGGCGCCGTCGGCGCCGCGCCCCGTCGCCCGAGCGAGCATCGCCCCGGAGAGCCATGTTCGATGACCGGATGGCCGCGCTCGAGGCGGAGTACGACGGCGTGGAGGCCGAGCTGGCCGACCCGGCCACGCTCAGGGATGCGGATCGCCTGCGCGACCTGTCGCGGCGCCACAAGGAGCTCGGTGAGATCGTCCGGGCCTGGCACGACCTGACATCGGCCCGCGAGGACGTGAGCACCGCCCGCGAGCTGCTGACCGAGACGTCGGGCGACGAGCGCGAACTAATGCGCCAGGAGGTCGACGACGCGGAGGCGCGGGTCAAGACGCTCGAGGAGCGCATCCAGGAGCTGCTCTTGCCGAAGGATCCCAACGAAGGGCGTAACGTGATCATGGAGATCCGTGGCGCCGTCGGAGGCGACGAGGCGAACCTCTTCGCCCGGGTGCTCTACGACATGTACCTGCGTTATGCGGCGTCGCAGAAGTGGAAGGTCGAGGTCCTGTCCGAGGATGCGTCGGACAAGGACGGCATCAACGAGGCTGTCTTCCTCGTGAAAGGTCCCGACGCCTACATCCACCTCGAGCACGAGGGCGGTACCCACCGGGTGCAGCGAGTGCCCGTGACCGAGGCCAAGGGCCGGAT
Organism: uncultured Acidimicrobiaceae bacterium; assembly: GCA_963838835.1. GTDB lineage: Bacteria > Actinomycetota > Acidimicrobiia > Acidimicrobiales > RAAP-2 > Bog-473. The sequence continues at coordinate 207,280 of CAWITA010000023.1, read as the reverse complement.
CCACACCTCCACCGCCACGGTCACGGTGCTCCCCGAGGCGGACGAGGTCGAGATCGACATCGACCCCAACGACCTCAAGATCGACGTGTACCGCTCGACGGGACCGGGGGGCCAGTCGGTCAACACGACCGACTCGGCCGTGCGCATCACGCACCTCCCGACCGGGACCGTCGTCGCCATGCAAGACGAGAAGAGCCAGATCCAGAACAGGGCCAAGGCGATGGTGGTGCTGCGGTCCCGCCTGCTCAAGGCCGAGCAGGACCGCCAGGCCGCCGAGATGTCGGCCCAGCGGCGCGGCCAGGTCGGCGCGGGGAGCCGAACCGACAAGATCCGCACCTACAACTACAAGGAGAACCGGGTCACCGACCACCGGATCAACCTCACTCTCTACAAGCTGGATCAGGTCCTGGCGGGCGACCTCACCGAGCTGACCGACGCGCTGATGGCGGACAAGCGGGCCCGTCAGCTGGCCGGCGAGGAGGACGGCGCCGGGTGACGCGGCGGGAGCTGACCGACGAGCTGACCGCCGCGCTGGGCGGGTCCCGTCACGAGGCCCGCTTCATCGTCGACGAGGTGCTCGGATGCGGCGGGGTCCAGGGCATGAGCGCTCGTCCGGACGAGGTTCCCGCCGGCGCCCTGCGGGCGGCGCGCGCCATGGCGGCACGCCGGGCGGCGGGAGAGCCGCTCCAGTACGTCTTCGGCCACTGGCCGTTCCGCCACCTCGATCTCCTCGTCGACCGCCGCGTGCTGATCCCGCGCCCGGAGAGCGAGCAAGTGGTGGAGGTGGCGCTGGCCGAGGGTCGGCGCCTGCACCGACTGGCCACCTCCGACCCGAGCCGAGACGGTCAGGGCAACCGTGGCCTCGTCGCCGTCGATGCCGGGACGGGCAGCGGTGCCATCGCGCTGGCGCTGGCCCAGCGAGCTCGGCTCGGGTGTCCTGCGCGAGGTGTGGGCCATCGACGAGAGTGCCGATGCGCTCGAGGTGGCAGCCGCCAACGTGGAGGCCGCCAACGAGGAGGCCGCCAACGAGGAGGCGCAGCGGGCCCCGTGCGCCGGTCCGCTGCTTCCCCGTATCGAGATCGCCGAGGGGAGCTGGCTCGAGGCGTTGCCGTCGCACCTGCGGGGTTCGGTCGACCTGGTGGTCGCCAACCCTCCGTATGTGTCCGCGGCGGAATGGGAGGAGCTGGCGGCCGAGGTGCGTGCGGAGCCGCGCCAGGCCCTCGTGGCCGGGGCGGCGAGCGACGGCACGCCCGGGCTGGCCGACGTGGAGGCGCTGCTGGACGAGTGCCGGGTCTGGCTGGGGCGGCCCGGTTGCTCCGTGACGGAGCTGGGACCCCACCAGGCCGAGCCTGCGGCGCGGCTGGCCCGCCGTCTCGGCTACGAGGAGGTCCGGGTGGAACCGGACCTGGCCGGCCGGCCCCGCGCGCTGGTCGTGCGGACGCGCGGCTGATGGAGGCCGGCGGCTGATGGAGGCAGGGGACGACGCGGGACAGGTTGCCCACCCCCCACTGGTGGGTGCGGGAGCGCGGGAGGTGGCCCAGGCGTTGGAGACCGGTTCGATCATCGCCGTGCCGGCAGTGGGCGGCTACAGCCTCGCGGTGCGCGCGGGCGCACCCGATGCCGAGGCGCGACTGATGGATTTGGCCACCGACCCGGACGGGCCCCACTTTGCCGTCGGCCACACCGACGCCGTGCACGCGCTGACCTCCGGCTGGAGCGACGAGCTCGGCCGGCTGCTCGAACGTTGCTGGCCCGGTCCGGTCGAAGTGTTCCTGTCCGCGGCCGGCACACCGGAGACGGGTCCTGACGGTGCCGGCGCCGAGAGGGGTGTGTGGGCCGTGGTCGTGGGCATGCCCGATGGCCGGGCGTTACGTCGGCTGTGCCGCGAACAGGGTCCGTGGCGCACGGTGCCGCTGCGCTTCACCGAAGCCGCTGAGGTCGCCCAGGCCTTCGATGCCGCTGACGTGGCGCTCGTGGTCGACGGCGGACCGCGCGACGGGCCGCCCCCCACCCTCGTGGACGCGACCGTGTCGCCGATCCGGGTCCTCCGCGAGGGAGCACTGCGGGCCTCCTTCATAGAGGGGACGATGCTCATGAGCACGCGCCGGCGCCTGTTCTCGCGTCAGAAGCGGACGCCGTCAGGCTGAGCGCCGACGCGTGCGCCGCCCACGCCCTCGACATTCGAGCGTCGCCTGAGGGCGCCGGCATTACTTTTTCAAACTGTCAACACTTTTGTTGAGAGTTCGTGGAAAAACGGGCGGCGCACGCGTCGCGTGCCCCGCGCACGCCCCCTCGACATTCGAGCGTCGCCTCAGGGCGCCGGCACTACTTTTTCAAACTGTCAACATTTTTGTTGAGAGTTCGTGGAAAAACGGGCGGCGCGTGCGTCGCGTGCGTCGCTGCGGGCCCACCTACCGCTCGACCGGACGCAGTGCGCTCACGGAACGACGCGCCTCCCAGTGGCTGCGGCGCCCGAGGGCCGCGAACTGCGGAGGACGGTCGGTCAACGCGTGGGTCGCCAACCACAGACGCTTCAGGTGCCGCTTGTAGCCGAGCGCGACGTCGTCTTCGTAGGCCGTGCGGCCGTGGAGCACGTGGTAGTTGTTGATGAACTGCATCTCGCCGGGTTGGAGATCCATGTAGACGTTGAAGTCGGGGTCGTTGGCCAGCGCGGAGACCCTGGCGATGGCCTCGCGGGTGGTGGGGCTCAGGCGGGGTGCGTCGGGGTGGCGTTGCGAGGCGAGGACGTACTGGGGGATGAAGCGGACGAAGAGCCGCCCGGCGTGCTCGGTGAACCCCGGCACGCTGTAGAAGGCCGGTGCGCCCTCGGCCTGCTCGCCTCGGGTGTCGTAGGGCAGCGGTTCGTAGAGAGCGGCCGCCAGTGCGGGGGACTCGCGCACGAGCTGATTGTGAATCGCCACGGCGTTGGCGACACACGACAGGCCGCCGGTGCGTGCCGTGCGCAGGCAGAGCAAACCCACCAGGTCGGAACCGTCGGTGTGGTAGTCGAGCGCGATGCCGCCGAGTTCGTTCCCGCGCACAGTGGGATCGTCGATCGTCTTTCCCTGGTCGGTGACATCGCCGAGGACGTGGCCGTACTTGTTCTGCGCCCAGGGCTCGCCCAGATGCAACCCGATGCCCCAGTACAGCAGCGTGAGGTCGTCGTCGCCATAGCGCTCGGTGTCGAGGGTGGCGATGCGGGCGAAGCCGCGGCCGTTGAGGAGGACGTCGACGACGCCGTCGAGCTTGGCCGCCAACCCGGCGAGTGGGAAGTCGTCCCGCTGGAGCTCCAAGGGATCCGCGCTCTTGGCCTTGGCCGTCGCGAGCGCCGCATCGAGCTCCGCGAGGTCCTGTGCACTCAGGCGCAGCGTCCACGCTTCGGGTTCGGCCACGTCCGCTGACCGCCATTCCGCTGCCGGTTCGAGTTCGTGGAGCTCGATGGTGTCCATGTCCGTGCCCATGTCGGTGTCCATGTCCGTGCCCATATCGGTCCTTTCGCCTCAACCGGCCCCGTGGGGGACATCGCGCTGGCCGCCGCGGACCAAACGACCGGGCAGTGCGCCCGTCGGCTCACCGTCGCGGTAGGTGACTTCACCGGCCACGATGGTGGCGCGGTAGCCGCGGGATCGCTGCAAGAGACGCTTACCCCCGGCGGGAAGGTCGTAGGCCATGACGGGCGCCTCGCAGCGCAGGTGGTCGAAGTCGATGACGTTGAGGTCCGCCCGCATCCCTTCGGCGACCACACCGCGGTCCGTGAGCCCGACGGCGCGGGCGTTCGAGCGTGTGAGCTGGCCCACCACCCAACCCAGGGGCATCCGGCCGTGCGAGCGGTCGCGGGCCCAGTGGGAGAGCGCGTAGGTGGGGAAGCTCGCATCGGAGATGATGCCCACGTGGGCACCGCCGTCGCCCAGCCCGAAGAGGGTGTCGGGGTGGGCGAGCATCTCGGCGCACGCGTTCAGGTCGCCATCGGCGTAGTTCGAGAAGGGCACCAGGAGAAAGTTGCGCCCGCCGTTCTCCGTCAGGAGGTCCAGAGTCAGCTCGCCCGGCTCGATACCGCGCACCTCGGCCAACCGCTGCACGCTCGTCTCGGGAGCGGGCTCGTAGTCGGGCACGTCACCCAGCGGGAACATGCGGCGGTAGTCGACGAAGCGGCGCCCGGGGCCGTCCGGGCGCTCGTCCGCCAGCAGGCGGGCCCGGAACGCAGGATCCCGTAGCGCGCGCACCTGAGCCTCGAGCGGCTGCCCGGCGACGTCGCGGAAGGCCGGGTGACCGGAAAAGGGATGGAAGGACGACTGCAGCCCAAGCAGCAATCCGATCGGCCGCGGCGCCACCTGCCCTCGGATCGGCAGGCCGTCGGCCGCCGCCTGCTCGATCTGCGTCAGGAGGTCGCGCCACGCCTCAGGCCGCTGGTGGCTCTGCGCCAGCGAAACCGACAGCGGGCAGCCCGTGAGCTCGACGAGGTGCCGGATCATGGCGAATTCGGTGTCGGGATCGGGCCAGAAGTCCGAGATCAGTTCCACCACTCCGTGCCCGGCCTCGGCCACGCCGAGCGCGATCGCCTCCAGCTCGTCGGCTCCGGCCCGCAACGACGGCGTGGGATCGCCGCTCGCAGTCCGGTGATTGAGCGTCCGCGAGGTGGAGAAGCCGACGGCGCCCGCCCGCATCGCCTCGGTGGCCAACCGGCGCATGGCCGCCGCGTCCTCCTCCGTGGCCTCCTCTAGGCGGGCGGCCCGCTCACCCATGACGTAGAGGCGCAGCGCCCCATGGGGGAGCTGGGCGCAGAGATCGACGTCGTGGGGCCGCCCCTCGACAGCGTCGAGATACTCGCCGAAACTCTCCCACTGCCAGTCGATGCCCTCGTCGAGCACCGCGCCGGGGATGTCCTCCACTCCCTCCATGAGGGAGATGAGACGGTGATGCGCGTCGGCCCGCACCGGAGCGAAGCCGACGCCGCAGTTGCCCATGACGGCGGTCGTCACCCCGTGCCAGCTCGACGGTGCGAGATGCGAGTCCCAGGTCGCCTGCCCGTCGTAGTGCGTGTGGATGTCGACGAAGCCGGGCGTCACGAGCATGCCGCGGCCATCGATCTCCTCGTGGCCCCGCTCGGCCACCGGGCCGACGGCGACGATGGTCTCGGCGTCGACGGCGACGTCGGCTGGCACCGGTTCGCCGCCCTGGCCGTCGGCCACGTGGCCACCCCTGATCACAAGGTCGTGTGGCATGCCGTCCCTGCCCCTCGCTCCTACCGCTCGCGCGTGTCGGAGATAGTTAGATTGATCTAACTATATGCCACCGTGCGCCGCCGCGCTCATCGGGCAGCTGTGCTCGCCCCGTCGAGTGCGAGCGCCCCATCTGCGCCGAGCACGCCGGAGCGGCCGATGCCTTCCTCCGCGCACAACTGCCCCAGCGTGTCGCGATCGATGACGTTGGCCCAGGCACGGCTGCCTTCGGGTGTCCGGCAGGCGAGGATCCCGCGCTCGGGCAGGCCCTCGCGGTCGAAGGTCACGGTGTAGGTCTCGACGCGCACCGGTCCGGTGGCATCGGGGTCGACCGCGCACTGAGGGAGGGCGTCGACCTCGGGCTGGACGCCGCGCCAGGCGAACGGCTCGGAACCCCCATGAGCCGGGGGTCGCGAGGCGTAGACGCCGAGCGAGTGCTTGGTGGCATACCAGCCAAGGCCGGTCACGAGCGCCGCCGTCCCGGGAGCGGCGCGCAGCGCGCCGACTGCCCGCGCGATGCCGTGGGAGGTGTAGTTGTTCCCCGGGCCGCCGCCGAACGTGAGGCCCCCGGTCAACGTGAGTGGCCGATCCGGATCGTCGAGGGGCAGCCCGAGCTCCGCGGCGGCCATCTGCACCACCACGGGGAAGCACGAGTAGAGGTCGATCCAGGGCACGTCGTCGATGCCCAGCCCGGCCTGCCCGAGCGCGGCGGCGCCGGCGAGCCGGATGGCGGGGGAGCGATGCAGTTCGGACCGCTGCGAAATGAACCAGTGATCGTGGGCATCCGCGCCGGCGAGGGGAAAGACCCAGCGTTCCTCGGGCACCCCGGCGGCGCGCGCCGCCTCCACCGAGCACACGATGGACCCGGCTCCCTGGTCCACCTGCATGTTGGCCGTGCACAGCTTCGGATAGGGGAACGAGACCATGCGGTTGCCTGGGCCCGAGCGGACGACCTCGTCCGCTGTGCGCGCCGTGGGGAGCCAGGCATCGGGATTGCCGGCCGCCACGTGGCTGAAGCGGGACCACAGCGCCCCGATGCGGGCGGCGTGCTCCTCGAGGGTCCACCCGTTGGCGGCGCGTAGGGCGTTCTCGAACAACGGGTAGGCATGGATCGGGAGGGCCACGCCCCGGTTCATCTCGAGATCGGTGGCACCGGGCCGATCCACACCGAAGAGGACAGGCGACGGCGTCCCCTCGGGTTGGCTCGCCCACGAGAGCCAGGGCCGTGCGGGGTCGCGGCGAGCCAGGGCGCGGGCGTACATGGCCTCGGCCCCCGTGATGAGGACCACGTCGAGATGGCCCCGGCTGATGGCCAGGCACGCGTCGTGCATGAGGGCCTGGGGAGCGTTGCCCCCGACCGCCGAGACCATCAGCTGTGCCGGCTCGTCGCCGGCGGCGAAGCCGAGGCCCTCGGCCACGAGCAGCGCCGGATTGACGGTGTGCCACCCCAGTGGCACGACGACCCGGATGCTGTCCGCCCGCCGGATCAGGGCGTGCCCCGCGGGGGCGCCGGCCCCGGCCGGCACACCGTCGCAGTCCTCGGCGGCGGCCCACAGCGCCGCCGTCATGAGCGCGAGGGGTTCGGGCCGTTCGGCGGGAGCCAGGCCGGCGTCGGGCGGCGTCATGACCTGGCCGACGCCCACGACGACGGGGGTGCGCGGGTCGAGAGCCATGGACCGGGCAGCGTACCGGTTCACGCCCCGAAGGCTCCGTGGCCCGCCGGTAGACTCGACTCCCATGCGCGTCGCCGTCGGCTCGGATCACGCCGGGTTCGACCTCAAGGAGATTTTGACGGCGGAGCTGACCGCGCTCGGCCACGAGGTCGAAGACCACGGAACCGACGCCCCCGGAGTGGCCGTCGACTACCCGGACTTCGGCGCCGCGGTGGGCCGGGCGGTGGCGGGGGGGTCGGCCGATCTCGGCGTCTGCGTCTGCGGGACCGGAAACGGCATCGCGATGGCAGCGAACAAGATCGCCGGGATACGGGCGGCCGTGATCCATGACGTCACCACGGCAACGCTGGCGCGGCGCCACGGCCACGCCAACGTGGTCTGCGTCGGTGCGCGCACGACCGGTGCCGTCGTTGCGGTCGATGCGTTGTCCGCTTTCCTCGGCGCGTCCGAGGAGTCTGGACGCCACGACCTGCGCCTCGAGAAGGTGGCGGCCCTCGAGCGGGAGCTCGTCCACCCCGATCCAGTCGAAGGGACTCCATGAGCAGCTACGAGACAGCGCTGGCTTCCGATCCCGAGGTGGCCGACCTCATCGACCAGGAGCTCAACCGGCAGCAGACGACCCTGCAGCTCATCGCCTCGGAGAACTTCACCTCCCCCGCCGTGTTGGCCGCCTCGGGCTCGGTGTTGACGAACAAGTACAGCGAGGGCTATCCGGGTCGCCGTTACTACGGAGGCAACCAGATCATCGACGAGGTCGAGGACTTGGCTCGCTCCCGCGCCACGGCTCTCTTCGGAGCCGAGCACGCCAACGTCCAGCCGCACGCCGGCGCCAACGCCAACCTCGCCGCCTACCAGGCGCTCGTCGAGCCGGGGGCCACGATCCTCGCCATGCGCCTCGACCACGGCGGCCACCTCACGCACGGGTCGCCCGCCTCCATCGTGTCGACGTTCTGGCGCTTCGTCTCCTACGGCGTGACACCCGAGTCGCACGACGAGACGAACCCCGGCGAAGTGATCGACTTCGACCAGGTTGCCCACCTGGCCAAGACGGAGAAGCCGGCGCTCATCGTCGCCGGATCGACGGCGTATTCCCGCGTCATCGACCCCCGGCCGTTCCGGGAGATCGCTGACTCGGTCGGGGCGTTCTTCATGTTCGACGCGGCGCACCCGGCGGGCCTCATCGCCGGTGGGGTGCATCCGAGCCCCGTGGGCGTGGCCGACGTCGTCACCCTCACCACCCACAAGACCTTGCGCGGCCCGCGGGGCGGGGCGATCCTGTGCGGGCTGGACCTGGCCAAGCGGATCGACAGCGCTGTGTTCCCGGGGCTCCAGGGCGGGCCGCTCGAACACGTCATCGCGGCCAAGGCGGTCGCCTTCGCAGAGGCGGCCACGCCGGAGTTCGGAAGCTATGCCCAGCAGGTGGTGGCCAACGCGGCGGCACTGGCCGATGCGCTCTCCGGCCACGGGTTCCGCCTGGTCTCGGGGGGCACCGACAACCACATGCTGCTCGTGGACCTGCGACCGTTCGACGCAGAGCTCACGGGCAAGGAGGCACAGGAGGTCCTGGACCGGGCCGGCATCACCTGCAACCGCAACACCATCCCCGACGACCCGCGCTCGCCCTTCCTCACGTCGGGTCTGCGACTCGGGACGGCCGCCGAGACGACTGCGGGCATGGGGGCCGCCGAGATGCGGGTGGTGGCCGACCTCATCGTGCGCACGCTCAAGGCGCGCACCGACGAGGGCGAGATCGCCGCCGTGCGCTCCGAGGTGGCCACTCTGTGCGGCGTCTTCCCGCCGTATCCCCACCTCGTGGACTAGCGCGTGCCCGACATCGGCTGGTACGGCCTCGTGCTGGTCATTGCCGCGGGCGCGACGGCCGCCCTGACGATTCCGGCCCGGTACATCGCGGTCCGGGTGGGCTACGTCGCCCAGCCGGGCGAGCGCACGGTCCACACCAAGCCGATCCCCTACGGCGGCGGTGCCGCCATGTTCATGGGATTCCTGGTCGCGGTGCTGGGGGCGTCCGCCGTGCCGCAATTGCGGCCCATCTTCCAGGACTCTCCCGAGATGACCGGGGTCGTGCTCGCCGCCGGTGCGATGTTCGCCGTCGGGTTGATCGACGACATCCGCGACATGTCGGCGCCGGCCAAGATGGCCGGACAGGTCCTCGCCGCGAGCATTCTCTACTTCAGCGGCGTGACCATGTACGAGCTGAAGATCCCGCTCGCCGGCTTCTTCGTCCTGACCCCCGGCATCATTCCGCTCATCACGGCGGTCTGGGTGATCGCCCTGACCAACGCGGTCAACCTGATCGACGGGCTCGACGGCCTCGCCGCCGGCGTCGTCGCGATCGGCGGGGGTGCGCTCGCCGTCTATGGGATCCGACTCATGGGTCTCGGTCTCCTCCCGGGCGACAACATCGGACCACTGGTCGCCGTGATCGCGTGTGGCATCTGCCTCGGCTTCCTCCCCTTCAACTTCAACCCGGCCCGCATCTTCATGGGTGATGCCGGCGCTCACTTCCTGGGGCTCCTCATGGCCGCGTCCACCATGGTCATCGGCGGCCGCGTCCCCACCGCCGTCCCCATCAGCGGCGTGACCTACTTCTTCTTCGCCCCCTTGTTCATCCCCATCCTGATTCTCGGAGTTCCCCTGGTCGACATGGCCTTCGCCTTCGTCCGACGGACGGCGCGGGGGACGGGGTTCGACACTCCCGACAAGGAGCACATTCATCACCGCCTGCTGCGACTCGGGCACGGACCGCGCCGGAGCGTGATCATCCTCTGGGCGTGGACGGCGGTTCTGTCGAGCTTCCTCCTCTTCCCGCTCTTCGTCCATCAGGTCAACGCGTTCATCCCCATCGGGGCGGCAGCGCTCGGTGTGGGCCTCTACACCTTCTTCCATCCCGGCCTTCGTCGGGGTAACGGTGAGGACGAGGACGAGGCTCGCGACCAGGGAGTTCCCCCGCCCGAGGCGGAGGTCCAGCGGGTGAGCGAGGTGGTCAGGTTCCCTTCGTGACCGTTTGGACGGCAAATGGGCCGGGATGCGATGATGAGGGCTGTGTACCCCGTCCACCTCGCCTCGCCCGCTGCCGCCGTCGCGGCTGCGCGGACGACGGACTACGGCGCGCCACGCACCGCGTAAGGGGGCCGAAGTCGTATGCGTGGTCAAGTGAGCCTCGTCGTACGCGCCCGTTCGGGTGACCGACAGAGGCCAATCCTCCCAGCCAGAGGAGCCCAAACCGCTTCCTGGCGCAGTGGCCTTCCTCGGCATGGGGCTTTCGGTGGCCGCCTGCGTGGGGATCGGCGTCGGACTCGGGCTCTGGGTCGACAGCGCCTTGGGTACCGCACCGGCCTTCCTGCTGGTGGGGCTGGCGCTTGGGTTGGCTGCGGCCGCCGCCAGCGTCATCAAGCAGATCCGTACGTATCTCTAGAGGGCAGTGCGTGAACATGCTCGACGGGCTCTCGGACCTTGAGGGCAACGCGCTCGGCAAGGTGCTCCGGCGCACCGTGGTTTCCGCCATCGTGGTGGGGGCCATCGCCATCCTGCTCGCGCTCTTGCTCTCGCAGCCCTGGGCGGCGCTCGGGCTCGCCGTCGGGCTCGGCATGGCAGTCGTGAACCTCCGCTTCCTCGACGCCGGCGTGGCCAAGCTCAACACCGCCGGTGAGACCAACAACAAGGTGCTCCGGCGGGCCATGGGCACCAAGAGCGTCACGCGCCTCGGCATCATCACCGTCGTCTGTGTCGGCTTGATGCTGCTCAACGGTGCGCTGGGGATCGGGGCCGTGGCCGGACTGGTCATCTTCCAGCTGCTCTTCGTCGTCAACGTGGGCCGGGTCGTCATGTCGCAGGGGATCCAGTGAGCTCCAGCTTCGTCCTGGCCACCATCACGATCGGTGATCACCACGGAGTCGTGCGCGTCGCCGGCGTGACCATCTACCTGGACGTGGTGTGGACGACGCTCATCGCCGCCGCCATCGTGCTGGGCTTTGGACTGCGCATGCGGGCCAGGGTCACATCGGGTGTCCCGGGCAAGCTGCAGCTTTTTTGGGAGACGCTGGTCGAGCAGGTGTCCGACCTGGCCGGGTCCGCCATCGGCCCCGAGGGAATGCCCTTCGTCGGCCTGGGCGTCACGATCTTCTTCTTCATCTTGATCTGCAACTGGCTGGCCTTCATACCGAGCGGAGATCCGGGCTTCCTGGCCCCCCCGACCGGCGATGTCAACCTGCCTTTGGCGCTGGCGCTCACCGTCTTCTTCGTCGTCCACTACAACTCGGTGAAAGCCCGAGGCTGGCGAGGGTATTTCAAGCACTACGCCGAGCCGTACGCTGCGCTCACCCCGATCAACATCATCGAGGAGATCACGAAGCCGATCACGTTGACCTTCCGGCTCTTCGGGAACATCTTCGCCGGCGTCCTCATGGTCTCGGTGATCGTGACCCTGATCCCTCCCTACGCGTCGTGGATCGGGCTGCTGATCTGGAAGCCATTCGACGAGTTGTTCATCGGGGCGATCCAGGCGTTCATCTTCGCTCTGCTCACCATCATGTACCTCGGCATAGGGATGAGAAAGGACGCACACTAGGCCTGGGCGCAGGAGTGGGCCACCGGCCAGCCGGCTCTTGACAGGTTCTCGACAAAAGGTCTCGACAAAGGAGAGGAAACATGGCAACAAACACAATCGAAGGCGCGATACGGGTCGCCGGCGCGCTGGTTGGCGGCGGACTCGCCCTGGGTGGTGGCGCCATCGGTGCCGCAGTCGGCGACGGTTTGGCCGGGTCACAGACGATCGCGGCGATCGCCCGGCAGCCCGAGATCGAGGCCAAGGCCCGTCAGTACTTCTTCCTGACCGTCGGGCTGGTGGAGGCCATGTACTTCATCAACCTCTTGTTCATGGTGGTGTTCGTCTACGTCTTCGCCGCCAAAAGCATCGCGTAGCCGCTGGCCGCAGAGCGCAGAGCAGTCCACCAACAACGTGCCGGATAGAACCCGGAGACCGAGAGCATCATGACCACAGCAGGAATTTTCCTTCTGCCCAACGGGACGTTCTTCGTTGAGCTGGCCGTTTCGATCGTCCTCATCTTTGCCATCTACAAGTGGGTACTCCCACCTCTCAACAAGGCGATGGAGCAGCGCCAAGAGAAGATCCGGGACTCGCTCGATGCGGCCGATCGGGCGCGGGCGGACGCCGAGGCGGCCGACGACGAGCGGCGAACGGTCCTCGAGGAGGCGCGCCACCAGGCACGCGAGATCGTGGAGCAGGCCAACCGCACGGCCGAGCGGGTACGCCTGGACGCCCAGGCCAGAGGTGAGAGCGAGTACGAGCGCATCGTCGGCAACGCCGAGATCGAGATCGACCTGGCCCGCCAGCGTGCCATCGACGAGGCCGCAGCGCGGATGGGTGAGATCGTCATGGAGGTGGTAGAGCGGATCATCGGGCGCGAGGTGAACTATGAGGCACATCGCGACCTGATCGACGAGGCCGTGGCCGCGCTGCAGGCCGACACGACCGGCGGCACCGCCGCCAACGCCGGGGCGCTGCAGTGAACCCCGCCCTGCAGGGCTACGCCGCGGCCGTGCTCGAGGCGGCCGACCCCGCGTCGCTCCGCGGCATCGCGGACGACCTGGCGGCGATCGAGCGCCAAGCCGTGAGCAATGCGGCGCTGCGCGCCGCGCTCACCGACACGTCCGTACCCGGGAAGGCCCGCCGAGCCGTCCTGCTCGACCTCCTCGAGGCCAAGGTCTCTCCGGAGGCCCGCCGGCTGGCCGCGTTCGCCTGCCTCGTGGTGAAGGCACCCGAGGTGCCGGTCGCGCTGGGCTGGTTGAGCACCCGGGCCTGGCATGCCGCGGAGGGCCGCGAGATCGAGGAGCCGCCCTTGAGCCTGACCCAGGCGCGCCAGCGCGTGGGCGGCTACGCCACCGCGCTGCACGAGGACATGTCCACCGCCCAGCTCGAGTCGCTGGAGGACGACCTCTTCCGCTTCGGGCGGATCGTGGCCTCGACGCCTCCCTTGCGCGCGGCGCTGACCGACCGGGACCTTGACGTCGCCGCCCGCCAGGGGCTCGTGGCCGAGCTCCTTGAGGGCAAGGCGCCGGCGACCACGCTGGCGCTGGTCCGTTACGTCGTGACGGGCGGCCGGGCCCGGGACTTCGTGGGGACCCTGGACTTCCTGGTCGAGCAGACCGCGGCGGCCCGCGGCTGGCGTATCGCCCACGTGCGCGCCGCGGCCCCCATCGGCGACGCGCAGCAGGCCACCCTCTCGGACTCGCTGTCCCGGGTGGCGGGGGGGCCGGTCGAGCTGCAGGTGGTCATCGACGAGGCGCTGCTCAGCGGCGCACGCATCCGGATCGGCGACCTGCTGGTGGACGCGACGGCACACGGACGGATCGACGCGCTCCGCGAGCACCTCGTCCCGGCCGGGTGGCAGCAGACCGGGTTCGGCCGCGCCGGGCGCGGCCACACGACGACAGAGGACACAGAGGGAGCAGACTGATGGCAGAGCTGACGATCGACGCCAGTGAGATCACCAGGGCGCTGGAGCGCTACGTCGAGGACTACACCCCGGCGGTCGGGACCGAGCAGACCGGGCACATCGTCGAGGTCGGCGACGGTATCGCCCGGGTGTCGGGTCTTCCGGGTGCCGCGGTCAACGAGCTGCTCGAGTTCGAGGACGGCACGCTCGGTCTGGCCCTGAACCTCGACGAGGACACGATCGGCGCCGTCGTTCTGGGCGAGGTGGACAACCTCGAGGAGGAGCAGATCGTCAAGGCGACGGGGCGGATCCAGACCGTGCCGGTCGGAAATGCCCTACTGGGCCGCGTCGTCAACGCGCTGGGCGAGCCCCTCGACGGCAAGGGGCCGGTCAACGCGACGGAGACGCGCCGCATGGAGGTGCAGGCCCCGGGCATCGTCGGCCGCCAACCGGTGAGCGAGCCGCTGCAGACGGGCATCAAGGCCATTGACGCCATGACCCCGATCGGCCGCGGGCAGCGCGAGCTGATCATCGGCGACCGCAAGACGGGCAAGACGACCGTGGCGATCGACACCATCATCAACCAGGCCGGCCAGGGCGTGAAGTGCATCTACGTCGCCATCGGGCAGAAGAACTCCTCGGTCGCCCAGACGGTCGCCACGCTCGAGGACCACCAGGCACTCGAGTACACGGTGGTGGTCGTCGCCTCGGCGGGAGACCCTGCCCCCTTCAAGTACCTCGCCCCCTACGCCGGCTGCGCCATGGGCCAGCACTGGATGGAGAACGGCGAGCATGCGCTGATCATCTACGACGACCTCTCCAAGCAGGCCGAGGCCTACCGCGCCGTCTCGCTGCTGCTGCGGCGCCCGCCGGGGCGTGAGGCCTACCCCGGCGACGTCTTCTACCTGCACTCCAGGCTCTTGGAGCGGGCGGCCAAGCTGTCCGACGCACGCGGTGGCGGATCGCTCACCGCCTTGCCGGTCGTCGAGACGAAGGCGGGCGACATCTCGGCCTACATCCCGACCAACGTGATCTCCATCACCGACGGCCAGGTGTTCCTCGAGACCGACCTGTTCAACTCGGGCATCCGCCCGGCCATCAACGTCGGCAACTCGGTGAGCCGGGTGGGCAGCGCAGCCCAGGTCAAGGCCATGAAGCAAGTCTCGGGGACACTCAAGCTCGACCTGGCGCAGTTCCGCGAGCTCGAGGCGTTCGCCACCTTCGGCTCCGAGCTCGACAAGGTGTCGCAGGCCCAGCTCGACCGGGGCTACCGGCTGACGGAGCTGCTCAAGCAGCCGCAGAACCGTCCGGTGCCGGTCGAGGAGCAGGTGTTGGCGATCTACGCCGGCACCAAGGGCTGGGCCGACTCGGTCCCCGTCAGCGAGGTGCGGAGGTTCGAGGCCGAGCTGATCGAGTACTTCAAGGGCAACCACCCGATCGTGCTCGAGACGATCCGCGCCACGGGTGCGCTGCCCGACGGAGACGAGCTCGACCGGGGCCTCGCCTCCTTCCTCGAGGTTTTCGACACGGGGAAGGTCGACTGACCCATGGCCGGAGGCCAAGAGCGGATCCTGCGCCGGCGCATCCGCAGCGTGCAGTCCACGAGGAAGATCACCAAGGCGATGGAGTTGATCGCCGCCTCGCGGATCGTGCGCGCCCAGACGCGGATCCTGGCCAACCGGCCCTTCCGGGAGGGGATGGAGCGGGTACTGCGCCTGACCGCGGCGGCCGATCCGACGGCGGCCGCCAGGCTGCTGGGCACGCCCGAGTCGCCGCGGCACGTCGGGATCCTCGCCATCGCCGGCGACCGGGGCCTGGCCGGGTCCTACAACTCCGGCGTGCTCCGCGCCACCGAGCGACAGGTGGCCCATTACTTGAGCAACGGAGCCGAGGTGACGGTGTGGTCCGTGGGCAAGAAGGCCCCTCCCTACTTCCGCTACCGCGGCATCGACACGGCGGGGTCGTTCGTGGGCTTCGCTGACCGCCCCGAATTCGCCGACGCCCGGTACGTCGCGGCAGTCGTGGCCGCGCCGTTCGTGTCCGGGGAGATCGACCTCATCGAGATGGTCTCCACCCGGTTCATCTCCGCCGGGACCCAGCGCGTCGAGCAGCTGCAGCTGCTGCCGCTCCCCCTGCCCCAGGGAGCCGAGGAGGCGCCGGAGCAGGACGAGGGAACGCTCGAGGGCTACACCGAGTTCGAGCCCGAGCCCGCGAAGCTGCTCATCGAACTCGCTCCCCGGGCACTGGAGGCGGAGATCTTCGCCGCCCTGTTGGAGGGCGCGGCGTCGTTCTACACGGCCCAGCAACGGGCCATGGCTGCGGCCACCGACAACGCGGACGAGCTCGTCCGAACCTTGACCCGCGTCATGAACCGGGCCCGCCAGGACGCCATCACCACCGAGATCATGGAGATCGTCGGCGGGGCCGAGGCGCTCCGCCAATCGAAGGGAGTTTGACCCCGATGACCACTACCACCATGCAAGACACCACACCGGCCGGCTTGCTGGCCGACGGCCGGGTGGTCGCCATCGCCGGACCCGTCATCGACGTCGAGTTCCCGCCCCATGCGCTGCCCGAGATCAACCACGCCGTCGAGTTCACCATCGAGCTCGACGGGTCGGCCCACCAGGTCACGGCCGAGGTCGCCCAGCAGATCGGTGACGGCCGGGTGCGCTGCATCTGTATGCAGCAGACCGACGGGCTGGTCCGTGGGGCGCCGGTGCGCAACCTCGGGCGCGGCATCACCGTCCCGGTGGGCAACGCCGTGCTCGGTCACGTGTTCAACGTACTCGGGCAACCCCTCGACACCGACTCCATCGAAGGTGTCGAGGACTACTGGGAGATCCACCGCAACGCCCCCGCCTTCGACCAGCTGGAGCCCAGGTCGCTCCTGTTCGAGACCGGCATCAAGGTCATCGACCTCCTGGAGCCCTACGTGCAGGGCGGCAAGATCGGCCTGTTCGGAGGGGCCGGCGTGGGAAAGACCGTCATCATCCAGGAGATGATCCACCGGGTGGCCCAGCAGCACGGCGGCGTGTCGGTCTTCGCCGGCGTGGGGGAGCGTACCCGAGAGGGCACCGACATGTGGCTCGAGATGCAGGAGTCCGGTGTCATCGACAAGGCGGCGCTGGTCTACGGCCAGATGGACGAGCCACCCGGCGTCCGTCTGCGCGTCGGGCTGGCTGCGCTCACCATGGCCGAGTACTTCCGCGACGTGCAGAACCAGGACGTGCTGCTCTTCATCGACAACATCTTCCGCTTCGTGCAGGCGGGCTCGGAGGTGTCCACACTGCTCGGCCGCATGCCGTCCGCCGTGGGTTACCAGCCAACCCTGGCCGACGAGATGGGCGAGCTGCAGGAGCGGATCACTTCGACCAAGGGGAAGTCGATCACCTCGCTGCAGGCGGTCTACGTGCCGGCCGACGACTACACCGACCCGGCACCCTTCACGACGTTCACCCACCTCGACGCCACCACCGAGCTCTCCCGCCAGATCGCCGCGCTCGGCATCTACCCGGCGGTCGACCCGCTGGCGTCCACCTCGAACATCCTCGCCCCCGAGATCGTGGGCGAGCGCCACTATGCGGTGGCCCGCCGGGTGCAGGAGGTCCTGCAGCGCTACAAGGAGCTGCAGGACATCATCGCCATCCTCGGCATGGACGAGCTCTCCGAGGAGGACCGGGTGACGGTGACCCGCGCGCGCAAGATCCAGCGCTTCTTGTCCCAACCGTTCTTCGTGGCCGAGGTCTTCACCGGCGTGCCGGGCATCTTCGTGCCGATCGACGAGACGGTCGAGTCCTTCGAGGCCCTGGTGAACGGCGACCTCGACAACATCCCCGAGCAGGCCTTCCTCAACGTCGGCGGGGTCGAGTCGGTGCTGGAGAAGGCCAAGACGCTCGAGGCCGAGGCGGGTTAGTGGCCGACGGCGTCTTCGGCGTGGAGATCGTCACGCCCGAGCAGTCCCTCTTCGCCGGCGGCGCCACCGCGGTGGTCCTCGCCACCTCCGACGGCGCCCTCACCGTGCTCGACGGTCACACACCGCTCGTGGGCGACGTCGTGCCCGGCGAGGTGAGGGTCGAGCAGTCCGAGGGCACCCTGACGCGCCTCGCCGTGCACGGCGGGTTCGTCCAGGTCGACACGAGCCCGGGCGCGGCGGGGGGCCTGGCCGAAGGGGACGGGCCGCTGCCGGGTCTCTCGACCCGGGTGACGATCCTGGCCGGCGTGGCCGAACTGGCGGAGGAGATCGACGTGCCCCGCGCCGAGCTCGCCCGGGAGGCGGCGTCCCAGCGGATGGGCGAACTGGGCGGCGGCCGAGGACCCGCCTCCGAGGACCTCGAGGAGGACGTCGAGCTCGCCGAGGCGCAGGGCGCACTGGCCCGGGCCGAGTTGCGGCTGGCCGTAGTCGCCGGAACCGCCTGAACGGGAACAGGGGCGGTGGCTGGCCACCGGCGGATGACCGCTAGCCGAACGAGATCGAACTGAACTCGGCCAACTTGGCCAGCGCGTGGCTGGCGTCGATCTTGCGGAGCGTCCCTGACTTGGAGCGCATCACGAGCGACTGCGTGGTGGCGCCGAACTCGTGGTACTGGACGCCCTGGAGGAGCTCGCCGTCGGTGATGCCGGTGGCCGCGAAGAAGCAGTTGTTGCCTTGCACCAAGTCGTCGGTCATGAGCACGGCGTCGAGCGCGTAGCCGGCTGCGACGGCGGCCGCCCGCTCCTCCTCGTTGCGAGGGTGGAGACGTCCCTGGATCTCCCCGCCCATGCACTTGAGCGCCGCCGCGGCCAGCACGCCCTCCGGCGTCCCCCCGATGCCGAAGAGGATGTCGGTTCCGGCGCCCGGCCAGCCGGTGGCGATGGCCCCGGCGACGTCACCGTCGGTGATCAGGCGGATCCTGGCCCCGGTCGCACGCACCTCGGCGATCAGGCCGTCGTGGCGCGGCCGGTCCAGGATCACGGCGGTCAGGTCGCGCACCGGCCGCGCCAGGGCCTCGGAGAGGGCGGCGAGGTTCTCGGTCGGTGTGCACCGGATGTCGCAGGCTCCCTTGGCCCTGGGTCCCACGGCCAACTTCTCCATGTAGACGCATGGGCCGGGGTCGAACATGGCACCCCGCTCGGCGACCGCGATCACGGCCAGGGCGCCGCCGCGGCCCTGGGCGGTGAGCGTCGTGCCGTCGATGGGGTCCACGGCGATGTCGGTGAGCGGGGGCGTCCCGTCGCCGATCTTCTCGCCGTTGAACAGCATGGGCGCGTTGTCCTTCTCGCCCTCGCCGATGACCACGATCCCGTCCATGGGGACGGTGGAGAGGACGGTCCGCATGGCCTCGACGGCGGCCGCGTCGGCGCCGAGTTTGTCCCCCGGCCCATCCAGCGGCTGGCGGCCATGGCCGCCGCCTCGGTCGTGCGGACCAGGTCCATGGCGAGGTTGCGGTCGGGGGCTTGGCGCGGCGTCACCACGCGCTCGACGATAGTTGGTCTCGGATCCCAGGCGGCCCGTCGGCGCGGTCTCCAGCGGCGATACTTGGTGCCGTGGAGCAGATCGTGGTCGAACCCAATGGACCGCTCGAGGGCACCATCACCGCAGGCGGGGCCAAAAATTCGGCCCTCAAGCTTATGGTGGGGTGCCTGCTCGCCGAGGGTTGCACGGTGTTGTCCAACGTGCCCCGCATCTCGGACGTGGACACCATGGCCAATGTGCTGCGCACCATGGGCGCCGAGGTCGAACGCCGCGACAACGGGGACGTGGCAGTGACGACGCCTCGGGTCGCTGACCTGGTGCCCGGGGGACCCTACGAACTATTCGAACGCATGCGGGCGTCGGTGGTTGTCCTGGGCCTGCTCCTCGCCCGCTGCGGGGCGGTCCGAATGCCGCTGCCCGGGGGCGACGATTTCGGAGACCGGCCCATCGATTTCCACATCAACGGGCTCAGTGCGATGGGCGCCCGGTTCGAGTCTTCCCACGGCCAAGTGCGCGGCACGGTGCCGGGCGGTCGGCTGGTGGGGACTCGGGTCGTCCTGGAGTACCCCAGCCACACGGCGACGGACAACCTGCTCATGGCGGCCGTCCTCGCCAAGGGCACGACCGTCATTGAGAACGCAGCCAAGGAGCCCGAGGTGGCCGACTTGGCCGCCATGCTGTGCGACATGGGAGCGGAGGTACGCGGGGCGGGAACATCGCGCATCGAGGTCGAGGGGGTGGACGAGCTGCGACCCACCCGCCACACGGTCGTGCCCGACCGGGTGGTGGCCGCGACCTACCTCGGGGCGGTCGGAATGGCCGGCGGTGACGTGACGATCACGGACGCCCGGCCCGAACACATGGAGATGATCCTCCGCAAGGTCAACCAGATGGGGGTGGCAACGGAGATGAGCCCGCAAGGATTGCGGGCCAGTGCGCACGAACGGCTCACGGCGGCCGACATCGCCACCCTGCCGTACCCCGGGGTGGCCACCGACTACAGCCCGCTCTTGGTGGCGATGCTCACCGTGTCCGACGGGGTGGGGATCCTCACCGAGAACCTCTTCTCCGGGCGCTTCCGCTACGTCGAGGAGCTGCGCAGGATGGGCGCAGACATCCGGACGGAGGGACACCATGCCGTCGTGCGCGGCGTGCCCCGGCTCTCTGGGGCGCCCGTGCGGGCCCCGGACATCCGTGCCGGCGTGGCCCTGGTCCTGGCGGGGCTCGTGGCCGACGGGGAGACGGTGGTCAGCGGGGCGCACCACATCGGTCGCGGCTACCAGGACCTGCCGGGTGCGTTGCGCTCGCTCGGAGCCAACGTCGTCGTCCGGTGAGCCCACCACCGCCCACTGACCCGGTCGCGCTCCTCGAGCAGGCTCGCAACGGTGACCGCGTCTCCTTGGCCCGCCTGCTCTCCTATGTCGAACGCGGTGGCGACACCGCGACGGCGATCGCACGCCTCGCCTATCGCTCGGACACCCCCTACACGGTCGGCCTCACAGGCGCCCCGGGCGCCGGCAAGTCCACCTTGACCGACGGGCTGATCGCACAGGCACGAGCCGGATGGCCCGAGCCCCACTCCGAACCGGTGTCCCAGGTGGGGGTCCTTGCCGTCGACCCGACCTCCCCGTTCAGCGGGGGCGCCATCCTCGGCGACCGCGTGCGCATGAGCCAGCATGCGCTCGACGCGACCGTGTTCATACGGTCGATGGCCACCCGGGGTCACCTGGGCGGCCTCTCTCTGGCAGTGCCTGACGCGGTCCGTCTCTTCGGTGCCGCCGGCATCCCTGTGGTGATCGTGGAGACCGTGGGCGTCGGGCAGATGGAGGTGGAGATCGCGTCGGCCGCCGACACCACGGTGGTGGTCGTGACCCCGGGGTGGGGCGACTCCATGCAGGCCAGCAAGGCGGGGCTGCTCGAGGTGGCCGACGTGTTCGTCATCAACAAGTCGGACCGGCCGGGTGGGCGCGAGGCGCGGCGCGACCTCGAGCAGATGCTCGACCTGGCGCGGCCCGCTGCCTGGAGGCCCGAGATCGTGGACACGACGGCGACATCAGGCGAGGGGGTGGCCGATCTGTGGCACGCGGTGGCACGCCATCGTCGCCACCTCGAGAGTGCAGGTCAGTTGGTGGCCAAGAGGTCAGATCGGCTGGGGCAAGAGTTGCGCCGGGTGCTGTTGGCCCGCTCCGAGGCCCGTATCCACGAACTGACGGCCGGGGAGGAGTTCGCCACGGCGGTCAAGGCACTGGCAGCCGGCGAGCTCGACCCGTATCAGGCCGCCGACCGCCTATTGGCCGAATGAGCCGCCGGCAGCCCGGTCCGATACGGTTCGGCCGTGGCTGAGACCTCTGTCACCCTGGAGCGCCGGGCCGACAACGTGGCGCTGGTCCTGCTCGATCGGCCCAAGGCCAATGCGCTCTCTGGTGCCGTCCTCGAGCAGCTCCATGGCGTGGCCACCGAACTGCACGACCAGAACTTCGTCGGGCGGTGAAACCTTGAGCTCACCTCCGATCCCGGTCAGCTCGGCCGACGGTGCCTTTGACCCCTCGGTGCGCTGGTTCCAGCACGCCGTGTTCTACGAAGTGCTGATCCGAGGCTACTTCGATGCCAACAACGACGGCACCGGGGACCTGCGCGGATTGCGCGAGAAGTTGGACTACATCGAGTGGCTGGGCATCGACTGCATCTGGATGCTGCCGTTCTATCCGTCACCGTTCCGCGACGGCGGCTACGACATCAGCGACTTCTTCAACGTCCATCCCGACTACGGGAGCATCGGCGACCTGGTGGCTTTCCTGGAGGACGCTCACCGGCGCGGTATCCGGGTCGTTGCCGACCTCGTGATGAACCACACCAGCGACGAACACCCGTGGTTCATCGAGTCGCGCTCGTCGAGGGACAATGCCAAGGCGGACTGGTACGTGTGGAACGACGACGATCAGAAGTGGCCGGATGCCCGGGTCGTGTTCACCGACGTCGAGCGCTCCAACTGGACCTGGGACGACACCCGTCAGCAGTACTACTGGCACCGCTTCTTCCACCATCAGCCCGATCTCAATTACGAGAACGCCGAGGTCGCGGACACCATGATCGACCTCGTCCGCTTCTGGCTCGATCTTGGCTTCGACGGCTTCCGTCTCGATGCGGTGCCGTACCTGTACCAGCGTGATGGGACTTCGGGGGAGCACCTGCCCGAGACGCATGCCTTCATCAAGCGCGTCCGCAAGCAGATCGAGGCCGACTACCCGGGCCGCATACTGCTGGCCGAGGCGAACGGCTGGCCGAGCGACGTCGCTGACTATTTTGGCGACGGCGACGAGTGCCACCTGTGCTTCAACTTCCCGCTCATGCCGCGTCTGTTCATGGCGGTCCGCCGGGAGCAGCGCTACCCGATCACCGAGATCCTGGCCCAGACTCCCGTCATCAACGACGCCAGCCAATGGGCCATCTTTTTGCGCAACCACGATGAGCTGACGCTCGAACAGGTGAGCGACGAGGAGCGGGACTACCTGATTGCCGAATACGCCAAGGACCCCAGAATGAAGCGCCATATGGGCATCGGGCGCCGGCTGGCCCCGCTGCTCGACAACGACCGCCGGACGGCCGAGTTGCTTCATGCCCTGATCCTGTCCCTGCCGGGCAGCCCCGTCATCTACTACGGCGACGAACTGCTCATGGGTGACAACATCTATCTCGGTGATCGGGACTCGGTACGCACGCCCATGCAGTGGTCGCCCGACCGTAATGGCGGCTTCTCGAAGGCGGACTTCGCCCAGCTCTACCTGCCGCCACTCATGGACCCCGTCTACGGCTTCAACGCACTCAACGTGGAGGCACAGTTGCGGAATCAGGGATCGTTCCTGCACTGGTTGCGGCGGATGCTGACCGAGAGACGGGCGCTGCCGGTGATGGGGGTGGGGGAGATGGAGGTGCTGCCCTGCGCCAACCCGTCGGTCCTGGCCTACGTCCGCTCGGGCGAGGTGGCCGACATCCTGAGCGCCTCCCCCTCGACGGGTCCCACCGTGAGCCCGTCGGTGGACGCCGCGTTGGACTGGGGCCGCTCGACGGTCCTGGCCCGTACCGTTCCGGCCGGGAACGAGAGCGAGGCCGACGAGGTCGTGTACCGGCACCAGGCGGTGCTGTGCGTGCACAACCTGAGCCGTTTCGCGCAGCCGGCGGAGCTGGCGCTGGCACCGTGGGCCGGCTCGATCCCGTACGAGGTCCTCGGGCGCGTTCCCTTCCCGGTCATCACCGAAGAGCCCTACACGATCACCTTGCCGCCGTACGGCTTCTTGTGGTTCGACCTGGTTCCCGAAGAGAGGACGGTCCAGGAATGAAAGCTGAGCGCGACGAGGCTCTGCGCACGTTGGTCGAGGCGTGGCTGGGACTGCGGCGGGTCGCGCCGACCAAGGAGCTCGACATCGAGCGCGCCGAGGTGCTCTTGGCCGGCCGGCCCGGCCTGATCGACATCGTCGCCAGGGTGGGTGAGCGCCGGGCCCATGTCGTTGCGGGACTGCGCGGGGTGGCGGACGAGCCCCACTTTCTCCGTCCCGGCGAAGAGGCCGCCCTCGGCCTGCTCGACGACGACCACGGACTCGCCGTCTGCACGGATGCGTTGCGCGATGCGCAACTGGCGCCGCTCCTGCTCGCGACGGTGCGCGGCGTCGCAACGCGGCCGGGACAGGTGGCGGTGCTGCGTGACGACGAGGACGCCACGGTGATCGACTGCGGCGACCGCGGTGACTTGATCGTGTTCCCGTGGCTCCAAGACAGGTCGCGAGCCGACGTCGATCTCCTGGTCGGGCTGGAGGAGGCCGGCTTCAACCATGTCGCCGCGCCGTTGGTGCGCTGGGCCTGGGAGGGACGTGATCTCGGCGTCGTGCAGGAGCCCCTGGCCGACCGTTCCGGCGGCTGGGCACTGGCATTGACGTCTCTGCGGGATTTCTACGCCGCGGGTGGTTCACCCGAGGCGGCCGGTGGCGACTTCGGGGCGGAGGCCCGGGCGCTGGGCACGATGACGGCCCGGATGCACCTGTCTCTCGACCGTGCCTTCCTGCGACACCACGAAGCCGTGGGGGACTGGATCGACGGAGCAGAGGCGGCAATCGCGGTGGCCGATCCCTCACTGCTCGAGGCACCCGGCGTCGCGGACCTTGTCAAATGGATCCGCGCCTCCGATGCGAGGCTTCCAGTGATCCGTACGCACGGCGACTTTCATTTGGGACGGACGGCGCGAACCGACCAGGGATGGGTCGTCAGCGACTGCGCACCGGGTGGCATCCTGCCCGGCGAGTCGTCGCCGGGGCGCCGCACCCCCCTCGCGGACGTGGCCGACCTGCTCTATTCCATGCACCAGGCCAGCACTGCGGCCGCAGCGGAGCGGGACCCGGCCGGGCGGCTCGGGCTCTCGGCGCTCGGGCAGGCATGGGAGACAAGGAACCGACGAGCCTTCGTGACGGGCTACCTGGGCACGCCCGGCATCGGGGGCCTCGTCGGGCCCGACCGCGACCTGGTGCGACGACTCGTGCCGTTCCTCGAGCTCGCTCGCTCGGTGCGCGAGACGTAAGTCTCAGAGGGCGAGGGCGGAGACCTTGAGGGTCTCGGCGGCCTCCTCGGGCGAGATGACATTGATCGCGACCCCGGTGCCCAGCTCGAACCCGGCCGTCGTCGTGGCCTTGGGCCAGATGTGGGCGTGCCAGTGGTACGGCTCGCCGACCCGGTAGGGGGCGGAGTGGAAGACGATGTTGTAGGCCACGTCGCCGACGGCTTCGGCGAGTTGCTGAAGGGTGCGGCGGATCGCCTCGCCAACGGCGATGAGGTCTTCAGTGGGGCTCCGGTGCAGGTGCGGGTTGTGTTCCCGCGGCATCACGAGCATCTCGTAGGGCACCGCGCTCCAGAAGGGGCAGACCACCACGACGCGATCGTTGGCGTAGATCACCCGTTCGGTCGAATCCTCCTCCGCCTCGATCGTCGTGCACAAGAGGCACGACCCGACGAAGCGTGCGAAGCGGGCTTGCTCCTCGGCGAGCTCACGGGGGATGAACGACATGCCGAGCAGCTGGCCGTGGGGGTGCTCCAAGGAGGCGCCAGCCTCCCGACCCGAGTTCACGATGGCCTGGGTGTAGCGGAGGTTGGGCTGCGACGCGTGCTCCTCCAGGCGGTCCCGCAGCGCGGCCATGACGAGCTCGACCTGCTCCTGGCTCAGTTGCCCCAGGGTGGCGTCGTGCTCGGGGGAGAAGATGAGGATCTCGTGGATGCCGCCGGCGGAGGCCTGGGTGAAGACCGGGCCCCGGTTGGCCACCACGAAGGGCTCGTCGCCTTCGAAGGCGGGGAACAGGTTGGGCACGACCCGGACGAGCCAGCCGCCGGTCGGACCGTAGGTCTCGAGCGCGGGCGGCGTGTCCTCCTCGTTGCCGGGACAGAAGGGGCAGGGACGCCCGAGTGAATCGGGCAGCCAAGGAGAGCGGCTCACGAACGAGTAGGGCCGCTCGGAGCGGCCCGGGCTCACGACGACCCAACGACCCGACAAGGGATCGAGGCGCAACTGGTTCATTGGTGCACCCTGTGGGGCGCCCCCGACTGGCCCGCCAACTTCGTCAATAACTTCATCGTCTTCCCTCCACTCCTACGGTACAGGTTCCGCCACCCGGCTCAGCGCCAGGGCGGCGGGAGCGTGACCCTGGCGCCACGGACATAGGAGAACATGTCGGGCATGCATCACCAGCCGGACGGGGCAGCTTTTGACGTGGTGCTGCTGCTCCACGTGGGCTGCGCCGTGGTGGGACTCGTGACGACGGCGACCGCCGCGGCCACCGCCACCCGGCTGCGGCGCCTCCTCGGTTCGGCCGCGCCGCTACCCGAGCCACTGCGGCGCTACTTCCGTCCCGGGGTCAACTGGGCCGGACGTTTCGTCTACGGCGTCCCCGTCTTCGGGTTCGCACTCCTCGCCATGAGCCAGGGTGCGTACGCGCTGGGAGACGGATGGGTCCTGGCCGGCCTGGGAATCTTCGCCGTCGTCGCCTTGCTCGCCGAGGGGGTGCTGTGGCCGGCCGAGCGCCGACTCCAGGCCGCCGTCGCCGTCGCCGGCAGGGCAACGGGCACATTCCCCACGACCGCGTCCATCGACCGTGACGCCAGGGTCATGGCCCGCGCGGCCGGCGCCGCGCTCGTCCTCCTGCTTGTTGCGATGGTCGTGATGGTGGCGCAGCCCTGACGAGGAGAGGGCGACCCCGTGCAGGGTCGCCCTCCGTCTCATCGCTTCCCTCCGGCGCTTGGCCGGACGGCGCCGCTCAGCCGCAGCCGCCGCCACCGGGCGGCTCGCTCCCGCCGCCCTGGCCGCCGCCGCCGGGACCACCGGGGCCAGAACCGCCACCACCGCTCCCGCCGCCCGAGCTACCTCCACCGCAGGTGATCTTCTCGGTGGAGGAGGTCGAGGAGGACTGGTAGTAGCTGTTCCCGGCGTAGGAAACCGTGATCGTCACGTTCCCCTCGACCTGCGTGACCGTGACACCGCACGTCGCCACGCCGGACGAGTTGGTGGTGCCGGTGCAGCTCTGAGCCGTCCTGCCACTCCCGAGCGTGATCACGACGGGCTGGCCGGCGATCGGCACCCCGTTGGAGGTCAGCGTGGAGGTCAGGGTGTAGGTCTGGCCGTAGGAGAGGTTCGTCGGGCCCGTGTAGGTGAGACTGGTGGGCGCCTGCTTCACCACGACGTGGTTGCAACCGCTGCTGGGCAGCAGGGTTGTCGAGCTGGTGCCGCCGGCGAACGAACCCGAGGCCGTGTAGGTGCCCGAGGGCTCGTTCGGAGTGATAGAGCACGACGCCTGCCCGCTCGCGTTCGTCGTCGCGGTGCACGACTGCGTGCCGTTGAGCGTCAGTGTGATCTTCTGCCCGCTTATCGGGGTTCCCGTCACGGAGTTGGTCAGCGTGCCCGTCAGCGTCGTGGGCTGACCGTACGTGCTCGTTCCCGCGCTCACCGTGAGGGTCGTGGGCGTGCTGATCGCCACGCTCCCCGAGGCGTTCGACGGGGCGTAGTAGGTGTCGCCGGCGAAGGTGTCGGTGACCGCGACCGGGGTGGTGGTCTGGTTCACCTTGGCGATCACGCACGAGACGGCACCAGAAGCGTTGGTGACCCCGCTGCAGGTCTGGGCCGAAGTCCCCGAGCCCAACGTGAACGTCACGGTCCGGCCCACGACGGGCACCGTGGCCGAGTCGGTGGTCAGCACGCCCGAGAGCGTGGCCGACGACCCGTTCGTCGCACTGGTGGCGCCGGTATAGGTCAGGGCCGTTTCCTCATGGGTGACCACGAATTTGTTGGTCCCCGTGCTGGCCTCGAGGTTGGGCAACTGGGAGTTGTCGCCGGTGAACGACGCGGTCAGCGTGTAGGTCCCGGCCGGCTCGCCCGGCGTGATGGTGCAGGACACCACCCCGCTGGCGTTCGTCGTCCCGTGACACTGCTCGGTCCCGTTCAGCGTCAGCGTGACCGGCTCGTTGGCCGCCCCGGCTGACGTGTAGTTGTCGATCAGGGTCGCCGATACCGTGGTTGCGTCGGAGTAGTCGCTGGTGGCGGGGTTCACGGTCAGGGTCGTGCCGACTTGGACGGGTCCGACGTTGACCGTGGCGGGCGCCGTGGCGGACTGGTAGTAGCCGTCAGAGGTGAAGGTGACCGTGAGGGGCACCGGCCCCACGGTTTGGTTCACGTTGTCGATGGTGCACGAACCTGTCCCGGTGGAGTTGGTCGGGGTGGTGGTGGTGCAGCTCTGCGCGGTCGACCCACTGCCGAGGACGAAGGTCAAGTTGCGGCCGACGACCGGCGTGGCACCTGAGTCCGACGTCAGCACGCCTGAGACGTTGAGGTTCTGCGTGTTGATGATCGACGTCTGTCCGGTGTAGCTGAGCTCGGTCTCCTCCAAGGTGACGACGAAGTTCGCCGTGCCGTTGGCCGGCATCAGCTGGAGCGGCAGTGATGTGTCGCCGGCGAAGCTCGCGGTCAGCGAGTACGTTCCTGCCTGCTCTCCCGGAGTGATGTTGCACGACGCCGTGCCGGCCGGGATCGTGCCGCTGGCCGTGACCGTGCTGGTCGCCGTCGTGATCCCCGTGCAGGTCTCGGTGCCGTTCAAGGTCAACACGACGGGCTCATTGCCGATGGGGGCGTTGGTGTTGCCGTCCGTGAGCACCGCGGACACCGTCGTTTGGTCGGAGTAGTCGCTCGTGGCGGTGTTGACCGTCAAGATGGTCGGTTCAGTGACGGTGACGGTGCTCGGTGGCGAGGTGGAGGGGTTGTTGTACGCGTCACCGGTGAAGCTGGCGTTGATCGGCTCGGAACTGGCCGGTTGGTCGACGGACTGGATCGTGCAGCTGGCCATTCCGGTGGTGGGATCGGTGATCGCGCTGCAGCTCTGGGGTGGAAGTGAGGAGCCGGTGCTGCCGATGCTGAACGTCACCTCCTCGGTCCCAAGCGGCGTGTTCGTGGTCGTGTCGGTGAGCGTGCCCGAGAGCGTGATGGGCTGCCCGTTGACCACGCTGGGGGGGCTGGCAACGGTCACAGACGTCGTGTCGGCGTTCTCGGTGAAGGTGCTCGTGGCGCTGTTCGAACCCAAGGGTGTCGACGTCGTCGTGTCACCGGCAAACGATGCGCTCAGCGTGTAGGAGTTCGAGGGCTCGGTGGCCGTGATGGGGCAGGTCGCCACCCCCTGTGCGTTCGTGTCAATCGAGCACGACTCGGTCGGGTTGCCGTTGAGGGTGAACGTGACCAGCTCGCCCGAGATCGGGGCGTTGGTGGTGGCGTTGGTCAGTGTCGCCGAAACCGGGGTCGGGGTGGAGAAGTTGCCCGTGACCGGGGCGACCGTGAGCTGGGTCGGCGTCGCAGCGGGGGGAGGTGTGACCGCCGCCTCGTATCCGTTGTACACGGTCAGGCCGTAGAGGAAGGCGGCTCCGGTGTTGATCTCGGTGAGGGCCTGGCCCGTGGCCAGGTCGATCTGCCAGATGTTGCCCGAGTACGAGTCGCCCGCCCAAAACGAGGTGCCGCTCGGGTCGATGGCCAGGCTGAAGAGCTGGCCGCCGCAACCCGAACCGTCGATGGCCGGCAAGGGCGCGTCCACCGTTGGCGCTGGCGCGGCGGGATTCGGGTTCGATGGACCGCCAGGGGCATAGGCCGCTTCGAGTGCTGTCTGGTCCGACGCGGAGCAGGGGTAGATCTGGGTGACGGTCCCGGTGTCGTCGAGGCGCAGGACAGCGTCGGAGTCGGCCACGAGCGCCCCACCGTCGGGAAGGATCCGTACCTGGAAGGCGTTGGCCCCGTTGAAGGGGATCGAGTTGAAGTTCGATTGCTGGCCGTTGGTGCCGTTGGCGCAATTGTTCGCGTAGCGGTAGATGACGTTCGTCTCGGTCGTGTAGTAGAAGGTGCACTGGTCGGAGGCCAAGTCAATCCAGTCGTCGCCCGTCTCCCCCGTGGTGACGGGTCCGATGGGCGTCTGGGCCTGGCCGCTCGAGTTGTACTCGGCGATGTAGGGCGTGTTCTGCTGACCGACGTAGAGGTTCCCCGAGTTGTCGAAGACCAAGGACAGGGGGTTCTGGAGACCCGAGGCGAAGACCCCGACCAGCGCACCGCTCGTGTTGTACTCGCTGATCTGGCCGCTGTAGTCGTCGGTGACGTAGAAGTTGTCGGTTCCCGCCGGGCTCGCACTGCTGGCCGGGCTCGCCGGGCCGAACGCGCTGCCGGTGGTGTCATCGGGGGCGCCCGGGTAGCCGGGGTAGACCGGGGACGACGCAGGAATCGTGGACCCGTCGTTGAGCGACTGGACGAAGGACGGGGCGGCCGGCGCGGTGTTCGGGCTGTAGACGTTCACCGTCGAGTTGCCGACCGAGGCGAAGACCTGCGTGGGGGCCAAGACGGTGTCCGCGCCGGCCTTGGCCGGCGAGAAGACGATCCCGATGGCGCCGAGAACCAGGATCACAGAGAGCGCAAGGGCCATCCGGCGCAGTACGACGCCGAAGAATCCCGGCTCCGACTCTTCCCAGCTCTCCATGCCGTCGATCGATCCGCGGCCATCCCCTGCTTGCGCTCGAGCCATGGACAGTCTCATGAAGCCCCCCTCGCAACGCACGGCTCCCAGATGCCGTGATCGTTTCGTACACTTCGGATCGACGTGCAGCCTCGCCGAGATGCTCGTGAATCGGTCGCGAGGCATCGTCAGGAAGGTCGCGTGTTCAAATGTGAATATGACGGGAGGTTCCGAGGGGCGACAGGGACGAAAGGACTAGTTGCGCAGACCGCGCTGAGACATTTGCGTCGACGTTGTCACGGCCGTTACTCAATGTTGTGCTGGTTGCCCGGGGCGCGCTTCTGCGTCGTGGGGAGGAGCGTTGTGAGGAACTGAGGCCGACGCAGCGCACCGAAGAATCAGCCTCCGGTGCGCTGCTCGACCGTTGTTCGCTCAGCAGAGCCAGCCGATGATCTGTCCGTACCCTCGGTGGCCCGGGTCGCCGGCGTACCCCGGGGCAACCGAGACCACCGCAACATGTTTGATGTTGCCGGACTCGGTCGAGCCCGATTGGTTGATGTAGCTCGAGACAACCACGAGCAGGTTGACTGGAACAGTTGACGGCGGGTGCGAGCTGTTCCCAGGGTCCGAGGTCCAGGTGCCGCCGCACGTGTAGTTGGGCGGTGCGTCGTCGATGTAGCCCTTCATGGAGGCCGGAGCATTGTTCACGCCGCTGAACTGGTTTGTCTTCCACGTCTGGGCGCCCCAGAAGTTGACCTGGTTGCCGTTGCTCACCAGGCTGGGCAAGGTCGCCGGCGGCGTGCCAGCCGAGATGTCGCCGACGACGAAGGCGCCCGTATCGGCTGCAGACGCAGTGGTCACGCTCCCCGAGGCACTTGCGGGTCGGTAGTAGGCGTCCCCGGCGAAGGCGACGGAAATCGGAGCTGTGCCTGCGGTCTGGTTGACGTTGGCGATGGTGCAGCTTGCGGCTCCCGAGGAGTTGGTCGCGCCGGTGCAACTCTGGGCGGTCGTGCCCGAGCCGAGCGTCATGAGGACCGACCGGCCGCCGAGCGGGTTGCCGTCGGTGGACAGGTTGGCCGACAGGGTGAAGGGCATCCCGCTCACGGCGATGGAAGGTCCGGTGTAGGCGATGGCGGTCTCCTCGAGGGTCACCACGTAGTGGTTCGAGCCGATGCTGGCCAGCAGCTGTGGCGCCTTGGTCGTGTCGCCGCCGAAGGAGCCGGTGAGCGTGTAGGTGGCCGCCGGCTCGTTCGGTGTGATGGAGCACGACGCGGTGCCGCTGGCGTTGGTGACCGCCGAGCACGACTGGGTCCCGTTCAAGGTCAATGTTACCGACTCGGCGGGAATCGGCGCACCGGTGACGGCGTTAGTCAGCACGCCGGTCACGGTGCCGGCGTCGGCGAAGTCGCTGGTGCCGGCGCTGACCGTGAGCGTGGTCGGGGTGTGGACCGCGGCGGTCGACGAAGCAGTCGTCGAGCTGTAGTAGATGTCGCCGCCGAAGCTGGCCGAGACGCCCGCCGTGCCGGTGCTCTGGTTCACGTTGGGAATGGTGCAACTGGCGGCACCGCTTGTGTTGGTCACGGCCGTGCAGCTCTGCAACGAGCTGCCCGAACCCAGTGTGAAGGTCACCGTCTTGCCCGAGACGTCGGTGCCCGAAGTGGGCTCGCTACTCGTCAGCACACCCGAGAGCGTGGCCGATTGGCCGTTGGTCACCGACGTGGTCCCGGTGTACGTGAAGGTCGTCGGGGCCTGTGTCACGGTGGCGGTGCTCGACGAGCTGGTGGGATTGAGCTGGGGCATGGAAGTCGTGTCCCCGGGGAACGTCCCGCTGAGCGAGTAGCTGCCCTGGGGCTCGTTCGGCGTGACCGGGCAGGTGGCCACCCCTTGGGCGTTCGTGGTCCCCGTGCACGACTGGGTCCCGTTCAAGGTGAAGGTGACCGGCTCGTTCGGCACCGGCTGGTTGGTGTAGGTGTTGACCAGCGTGCCCGACAGCGGGGTCGAGCCCTCGTAGGTGCCGCTGGTCGGGTTGACGGTCAGCTGGGTCCCCTCGGGGAGATTGACGGTCGAAGCAGCGCTCGCCATGCGGTAGTAGCCGTCGCTGGCGAAGGCAGCCGTCACCGGGATCGGGCCCGGTGACTGGCCGGTCACGGTGATGGTGCAGGCCGCCGTACCCGTGGCGTTGGTGGTGCCGGTGCAGCTCTGGGCCGTGGTGCCCGAACCGAGCGTCATGAGGACGGCGCGCCCGCCGAGGGGGTTGCCGTCGGTCGTCAGCACGCCCGAAAGAGTGTAGGGCTGCCCGTTCTGTGCCGTCACCGGGCCCGTGTAGCTGAGCTCGGTCTCCTCCAAGGTGACGACGAAGTTCGCCGTGCCGTTGGCCGGCATCAGCTGGAGCGGCAGTGATGTGTCGCCGGCGAAGCTCGCGGTCAGCGAGTACGTTCCTGCCTGCTCTCCCGGAGTGATGTTGCACGACGCCGTGCCGGCCGGGATCGTGCCGCTGGCCGTGACCGTGCTGGTCGCCGTCGTGATCCCCGTGCAGGTCTCGGTGCCGTTCAAGGTCAACACGACGGGCTCATTGCCGATGGGGGCGTTGGTGTTGCCGTCCGTGAGCACCGCGGACACCGTCGTTTGGTCGGAGTAGTCGCTCGTGGCGGTGTTGACCGTCAAGATGGTCGGTTCAGTGACGGTGACGGTGCTCGGTGGCGAGGTGGAGGGGTTGTTGTACGCGTCACCGGTGAAGCTGGCGTTGATCGGCTCGGAACTGGCCGGTTGGTCGACGGACTGGATCGTGCAGCTGGCCATTCCGGTGGTGGGATCGGTGATCGCGCTGCAGCTCTGGGGTGGAAGTGAGGAGCCGGTGCTGCCGATGCTGAACGTCACCTCCTCGGTCCCAAGCGGCGTGTTCGTGGTCGTGTCGGTGAGCGTGCCCGAGAGCGTGATGGGCTGCCCGTTGACCACGCTGGGGGGGCTGGCAACGGTCACAGACGTCGTGTCGGCGTTCTCGGTGAAGGTGCTCGTGGCGCTGTTCGAACCCAAGGGTGTCGACGTCGTCGTGTCACCGGCAAACGATGCGCTCAGCGTGTAGGAGTTCGAGGGCTCGGTGGCCGTGATGGGGCAGGTCGCCACCCCCTGTGCGTTCGTGTCAATCGAGCACGACTCGGTCGGGTTGCCGTTGAGGGTGAACGTGACCAGCTCGCCCGAGATCGGGGCGTTGGTGGTGGCGTTGGTCAGTGTCGCCGAAACCGGGGTCGGGGTGGAGAAGTTGCCCGTGACCGGGGCGACCGTGAGCTGGGTCGGCGTCGCTGAGACCACCGACGGGTTCTGCGCCGCCTCGTATCCGTTGTACACGGTCAGGCCGTAGAGGAAGGCGGCTCCGGTGTTGATCTCGGTGAGGGCCTGGCCCGTGGCCAGGTCGATCTGCCAGATGTTGCCCGAGTACGAGTCGCCCGCCCAAAACGAGGTGCCGCTCGGGTCGATGGCCAGGCTGAAGAGCTGGCCGCCGCAACCCGAACCGTCGATGGCCGGCAAGGGCGCGTCCACCGTTGGCGCCGGCGCGGCGGGATTCGGGTTCGATGGACCGCCAGGGGCATAGGCCGCTTCGAGTGCTGTCTGGTCCGACGCGGAGCAGGGGTAGATCTGGGTGACGGTCCCGGTGTCGTCGAGGCGCAGGACAGCGTCGGAGTCGGCCACGAGCGCCCCACCGTCGGGAAGGATCCGTACCTGGAAGGCGTTGGCCCCGTTGAAGGGGATCGAGTTGAAGTTCGATTGCTGGCCGTTGGTGCCGTTGGCGCAATTGTTCGCGTAGCGGTAGATGACGTTCGTCTCGGTCGTGTAGTAGAAGGTGCACTGGTCGGAGGCCAAGTCAATCCAGTCGTCGCCCGTCTCCCCCGTGGTGACGGGTCCGATGGGCGTCTGGGCCTGGCCGCTCGAGTTGTACTCGGCGATGTAGGGCGTGTTCTGCTGACCGACGTAGAGGTTCCCCGAGTTGTCGAAGACCAAGGACAGGGGGTTCTGGAGACCCGAGGCGAAGACCCCGACCAGCGCACCGCTCGTGTTGTACTCGCTGATCTGGCCGCTGTAGTCGTCGGTGACGTAGAAGTTGTCGGTTCCCGCCGGGCTCGCACTGCTGGCCGGGCTCGCCGGGCCGAACGCGCTGCCGGTGGTGTCATCGGGGGCGCCCGGGTAGCCGGGGTAGACCGGGGACGACGCAGGAATCGTGGACCCGTCGTTGAGCGACTGGACGAAGGACGGGGCGGCCGGCGCGGTGTTCGGGCTGTAGACGTTCACCGTCGAGTTGCCGACCGAGGCGAACACCTGCGTGGGGGCCAAGACGGTGTCCGCGCCCGACGGCGTGACGGTGCTGGACACGACGCAGGCGGTGCCGAACGTCACCAGGAACGCCATGCACACCGCCATGCGGTTTCGCAGCACGCCGAAGCGAGGAGTTGATTCCGCGATGCCACGCGTTCTGTGTCGTCGCGACGTCCGAAGCGACCGAACCCTCAGCGCCAAACCGTTTCATGCGTCCCCCCTCGGAACCGGGGCCACAGCGTCCGGAGGCCGTGGCTTCGCTATGCGCCTTGGCGGCTCCTCGTCGTGACGGCGAAAGAGCAGTGGCGGCGCACCAGCAAATATGGACGGCTGCTGGGAGACCTGAAAGGGCCAAAAGACCTAGCGCAACGTGGCGAACCGACATTTGCCCGCGCGTTGTCGACGCCCCATGAACGACGAGCTCGAGTCGCGGATCGATGCAGCCAATCGATTCCGTCGAGAGTCAGCGCCACGTGCTCCCGTCAATCACCGCTCACGTCGCAGCGCTCGTGCTCACGCCCTCGTCGCTCTGTGTTGCGGAGGTGTTAACACCGTCTTGAGCTGGGAGTCCGGAACGGCAGAACGGGCTCTACGGGCTGGGTGGCCAGAGAGACGATCGCACGTGCCTCGTCGATGTCTCCCGAGCGCACCAGCTCGGGCAGCGGACCATCGAGCAACGCGCCCCAGTCCACCGAATCGCTTCGCCGCCCGGCGTCGTGGAGCCGCGCGCGCGCCTCGGCGAGCAGCTCGGCCAAGGCACCGAGCCCATCGCCGCACTCGGCCGCCAGGCGGGTCCGGAGCCAGGAAGAGAGCGCCGGGCTCAGCCCACCGGTCGACACGGCAATGGTCAATTGGCCGTCGCGGTGCACCGCCGGGAGGATGAAGGAGCAATGTGCGGGGTCGTCAGCGCTGTTGACCCATACGCCCGCCGCGTCGGCGTCCGAGAACACTGCGCCGTCGACGTCGGGGATGCCCGTGGCCGTGACCACGAGGCGGAAGGTGGTGGCGTCGCCGGGCTCGTAACGGCGGTGTTCGACGGCGCGCAACGACGAGACCAGTGCCTCCATGTCCGCACTCAACGCTGGTGCGATGACTGTGACCGAAGCGCCGCACTCCAGCAGATTGCGGGCCTTGCGCGCCGCTACCGGACCGCCGCCGACGACCAGACACGGCCGCCCTGCGACGTCCAACGACACTGGGTAGTAACGCCGATGGACGCCGGAGTACTCAGTCATGCAGCCGGGGAGGACCGACCATGCCCGCCGCGATCGTCGCGAAGCTGAGCTCGTCGATCAGCACGAAGCTCCCGGTGATGCGGTCCGCCACGTAGGGGTCCACCGCGAGCGGGGTGGCGGTCCGCAGTTTCACAACGCCGATGTCGTTCTCGCGTAGCTCGCTGGCCTCAGTGATGCGGAGCTCGTTGACGTCGAAAAGACCCGTGACACCCTCGACCACGACGGGTGCCACGCGTGTGGTGTGCTTGATCTTGAGGCGGTCACCGGCGGCAAGCGGACGGTCCTGGAACCAGCAGACCGTTGCCTCGAAGGTGTCGGTCACCTCGGGGGCATTCTCCGCCCCCGCGATGAGGTCGCCTCGGGACACGTCGAGGTGGTCCGCCAGACGGACGGAGACCGACAGGCCCACCTCGGCGCGCTGGAGCGTTCCGTCGGCGGTCTCGATGGCGCGCACCGTCGTGTGCGCGCCCTCGGGGAGCACCACGACCGGATCGCCGACGCGGAACGGCCCGCCGTTCACCATCCCGGCGTAGCTGCGGCCCCCGCCGGGCTGGCGGAGCACCCACTGCACCGGCAGCCGGGCACCGTTGCCATGGTTGACCCCGTGCTGGGCGGCCCACCCACCGGCCTGAGCCGACTCAAGGGCATCGAGCACGGTGGGTCCGTCGTACCAAGGAGCGGCCTCCGAGCGCGTCACCACGTTGTCGCCATGGAGGGCAGAGATCGGGATCACCGTGCAGGAGGAAAATCCGAGCCGGCGGGCGAGCGCCTCCATCTCGTCCACGATGCCCTGGTAGGCCGAACGGTCCCATTCGACGAGGTCCATCTTGTTGGCACACACGACGAGCTGGTCGACGCCGAGCAGTGCGGTGATGCAGATGTGGCGTCGCGATTGCTCGCGCAAGCCGGAGGTCGCGTCGACGAGGGCGAGTGCCAAGTCGGCCGTCGACGCGCCCGTCGCCATGTTGCGGGTGTACTGGACGTGCCCCGGGCAGTCGGCGATCACGAACTTCCTGTGCGGCGTCGCCGCGTAACGGTAGGCGACGTCGATGGTGATTCCCTGCTCCCGCTCGGCGCGGAGACCGTCGGTCACGAAGGAGAGGTCCACCTCGCCCAGCCCACGGCGTTCCGATGCGGATGCAATGGCTGTCACCTGATCGTCGAAGAGCTGCCGGGTGTCGTAGAGCAGCCGGCCGATCAGGGTGCTTTTGCCGTCATCGACGGATCCGATGGTGGCGAAGCGGAGGAGATCCATGGTGTCTGCGCCGAGCTCGGGTCCGCCGGCCGGCGGTGAGCCGGGCAACGTGGTCATGGGTCTAGAAATATCCCTCGCGTTTGCGGTCCTCCATCGCGGTCTCCGAAAAGCGATCGTCGGCCCGGGTCGCTCCCCGTTCCGAGATACGCGACGCGGAGATCTCCCGGATGATTTCTTCCACAGTGTCGGCCACGGACCGGACGGCTCCGGTGCACGTGGCATCGCCGACCGTACGGAACCGCACCGTCTCCTTAAGAACCTCTTCCCCGGCCTGGGGGGTGACCCACTCACTAAGCGCCAGCAGCATGCCGTCTCGTTCTATGAGCTCGCGCTCGTGGGCGTAGTAGATGGGCGGGAGCTCGATTCGTTCTCGCCGGATGTACTGCCAGATGTCGAGCTCGGTCCAATCGGACAATGGGAAGGCGCGGAGATGCTCTCCGGGACGGACACTGCCCTGGTAGAGCTGCCACAACTCGGGGCGCTGGCGCTTCGGGTCCCATTGCCCGAAGGAATCGCGGAAGGAGAGGACGCGTTCCTTTGCCCTGGCCTTGTCCTCGTCGCGTCGGGCGCCACCGAAGGCGGCGTCGAACTGGTTGGCGTTGATGGCGTCGAGCAGCGTTGTGGTCTGCAGGCGGTTGCGCGACGCCGTCGGCCCCGGATCGGCCACTCGGCCCTGATCGATGGAGTCTTGGACCCGGGCGACGAGGAGTCGGGCACCCTCCCCCTCGACCTGTGCGTCCCGGTAGGCGAGCACCTCGGGGAAATTGTGACCGGTGTCCACGTGGAGGACAGGGAAGGGGATCCGCCCTGGCTTGAACGCCTTCGAGGCGAGATGCAGCAGAACCGCCGAATCCTTACCCCCACTGAAGAGGAGCACCGGTCGTTCGGACTCGGCGGCCACCTCGCGGATGATGAAGATGGCCAGCGACTCCAGCAGGTCGAGGTGAGCCAAGGGATGCTCGACGGGCCTGACCAGGGCGGTCACCGATCCGGCGGCTCGGCCGGGGACCGGGCCCCGGAGGGGGCGGTCCTGCGGGGATTGGAAGGCTGCGGCAATTTCCATGGGACCTCTTAAATCATGACCATTTAGGTCATGTATACTAGAGCCTGCATTCGGGGGGGCGTCAAACGCCGGCGGCGGGTCCGAATCGGCCCCATCGCCCCGAGGAGGAGTCAGGATCATTGGCTGAGACATACGTGAGCGAACAGCAAGTGAGTGCGGACGAGCTTGCCGTGATCAGTGAGCAATTCGAGTCGGCGCCGGCCAGCGCCGTGATCCGTTGGGCCGAGGACACCTTTGGCGACTCCATTGTCCTGGCCGCTTCTTTCGAGGACATCGTGCTTGTCGACCTGGTCACCAAGGTGATGCCCGCGGTCGAAGTCGTTTTCTTGGACACCGGGGCGCACTTTCCCGAGACGCTGTCCTTCGTCGACGACGTCCGCCGCCGTTACCGGCTCAACCTCACGGTGACGAGGCCCGGGCCCGAGGCGGCCGCCCATCCGTGCGGCACGGAGCAGTGCTGTCAGTTCCGCAAGGTAGAGCCGTTGCGCCGAGCTCTCGCTGGAAAGCGCGCCTGGCTCACGTCGCTGAAGCGCTCTGACGGGCCCACCCGTGCTGACACCCCCATCGTGGGTTGGGATTCATCTTTCGGCTTGGTGAAGGTCAATCCTCTCGCGACATGGACCGATCAGGACATCGCGTCGTACCTCTCCGACCACGGGCTACCGGTGCACCCCTTGGTCCCCCTGGGCTACCGTTCCATCGGGTGCGCGCCGACGACCCGCCCCGTTTCCGATGAGGAAGACCCCCGCGCCGGCCGCTGGGCGGGCCTCGACAAGTCCGAGTGCGGCCTGCACGTCTAGTGCCGCGTGACCTGGACAACCCCTATGGGATGGAGTTCCGCGGTCGCCGCGACCGGGGGCTCAAGTTCATCAGGCCCTACCGCAACATTGGCGAGCTGAACACCGTCGAGCAGCTGAAGCTCGCGCGGCACCCGTTCGAGGTGGCGCAGGCGGTCATCGACACCTACTCGAAGCAAGGTCCCGATTCCATCGCCAAGGTGCCGGGCGAGATGGAGCGACTCAAGTGGGTCGGGATGTATCCACAACGCCAGGGCGGAGACGCCTTCATGATGCGCATCAAGGTGCCGGGCGGGGTGATGAAGGCCGCACAGGTCCGCGAGATCGGGGTAGCGGCCGATGCCTTCGCCGAGGGGCCAGACGAGAGCCCCGTCTTCGGCAACCGCTACGCCGACCTCACGACGAGACAGGACATCCAGCTGCACTGGATCCGCATCGCCGATGTCCCGCGCATTTGGCAGCGCTTCTGGGACGTGGGGCTGACGACGGTCCAGGCGTGCGGCGACTCGGCCCGCAACGTCTGCTCGTGCCCGGTGTCGGGCATCGACACGAACGAGGTCGTCGAGGCGCTGCCAGTGGCGCAGGCCATTTCGGCGTTCTTCACGGGCAACCGGGAGTACGCCAACCTGCCCCGCAAGTTCAAGATCGCCGTCACCGGTTGCACGGAGGACTGCGCCCGAGTTGAAATCAACGACATTGGCCTGTGGCCGGCCGAGCAGGTCGATGGGACGGTGGGCTTCAATGTGCTGATCGGGGGAGGGCTCTCCGACGGGGAGCGCATGGCTTCCGACATCGACCTCTTCATCCGCCCGGACCAGGCGGTCGAACTCTGCCGGGGGGTCGCCCAGGTCTTCGGCGAGCTCGGCAATCGGGAGAACCGCGGGCTCGCCCGGATGCGCTACTTGGCGCAGGAGCTCGGGTCCGAGGGATTCCGCGCCGCCCTCGACGAGCGGACGAATTTCCCGCTGGTTCCCGCCGGCCGGGAGTTAACCACCGCGTTCCGCGGCGACCACGTCGGCGTGCATTCCCAGAGACAGCCGGGCCTCTACTACGTCGGCTGCTCGGTCCCGGTGGGACGGATGCACGGCTTGGACCTGGTGGAGCTGGCGCGCCTCGCCGAGACGTACGGCGATGGCGATGTCCGCATCGGCACGGACCAGAATTTCATCGTCTCCGGCGTCCCCGAGTCCCAGCTCAATGACCTGCTCGCCGAGCCCCTCATGCAGACCTACTCGCCGTTCCCCGGGCCCTTCGAGCGGGGTGTCGTCGCCTGCACGGGTTCGGAGTTTTGCCGCTTCGCCGTCGTCGAGACGAAGGAACGCGCCGTCAAGTGGGCGAGGGCGCTCGACACGCAGCTGTCGTCGGCGGACGACGGGGTGCGTGGCCGCCGCGACGATGCCGGGGTTATCCGCATGCACTTCTCCGGTTGCTCCGCCTCGTGCGCGCAGCCCCAGATCGCCGATATCGGATTTCGGGGTGACATCGCACACGTCGACGAGCACATTGAAGAGGCCGTGGACATCGGTCTCGGCGGTTCGCTCGGTCCGGACGCCGCGTTCATCGACTGGGTCGTTGGAGCGCTGCCGGTCGACCGGGTGCCCGACGCATTGCTCCGCATCATCACCCGCTACCGCGAGGAAAGCAGCCGCGGTGAGACGTTTCGCCTCTGGGCGCGGCGCACCTCTCCGGACGATCTGCGGTCGACGCTGGTCGCCGCGGCCGAGGCGACATCGTGAAGCGCTATCGCATTCGGGAGCAGATGAACGGCATCACCGAACCCCCCGGCAAAGTGTGGTTCTGGGAGCTCGAGGCTGGCGTCATCCATGCCGACCGTTGCATCCAGTGCGGGACCTGCGTCGCCGTGTGCCCGTCGAACTCCATCGGCGTCGATGAGGACACGAATTTGCCCGAGCTGGTCAAGATGTGCACCGGCTGTTCTCTGTGCTGGGACTTCTGCCCGCGCGGCGGTCTCCGCTACGAGGCGCTGTGGCCGCCGTCGACGGTCACTGCCGGTGAGGAGGCCGAGGTGCAGCCCGCTCAGGTCCGCTCGGACTCTTCGGACACGTACTGGAAGATCAGTGGCGGACCGCCCGCGGACGGACTCGGTGCAGTGGTGGACTCCTACGCCGTCAGAGCCAGCTCGCCATTGGACGACGTGCAGGATGGCGGAGCGGTCAGCGCGCTGCTGATTGGGCTCCTGGCTGCCGGCGAAATCGACGGCGCCCTCGTGTCGAAGCCGAGCCCCGACCCCGATGAGCAATGGAAGGGCCTTGCGACAATCGCAACGACCGCCGACGAGGTCCGAGCCGCATCGGGCAGCTTCTACAACCAGACGATGGCCCTGGCCGAGCTCGACCTGTCGCGGTACGCCTTGCCACGGAAGCCGCGCATCGCCGTCGTGGGCACGCCTTGTGAGGTACAGGGATTGCGAGCCATGCAGGCGCGGCGCTGGCCGACCGGTGTCCATCGGGTGGACGCAGTCGTACTGACCATCGCGCTCATGTGTACGAAGAACTTCGACTACGAAGCGCTCATCCTGCGAGAACTGCGCAACAAGCGCGGCGTCGATCTCGATCGGGTCTCCAAGATTGACGTCATACGAGGACGCATGATCGTGGAGTACCGCGACGGCGAACTTGCGGTGGACGAGCCGGTGAAGGACTTTCACGGCGCAGCGCTCAAAGGTTGCGACGAGTGCGCGGACTTCCTCGGCCGCTCGGCCGACATCTCCGTCGGCAGCGTCGGATCGATGAACGGCTGGACCAGTGTGATCATCCGGACCGAGCGCGGTCGGCTTGCCTTTCAAGCCGCGCGGGCCAAGCTCGACGTCCGAGGGCTGGATGATCCGGCGGCGCTCTTGCGCCTGGATTCCCTGGACAAGAAGATCGCCAATCGCACGCTTCAACGCAAGCTCGATCCGGACGCGCCGATGTTCGTCGAATTCGAGGAGCACGTGCGAGCGTACGACGGCACGGACCGCCAACCCGTCTATATCCGCAGTTGACCGCTGGCACGGCGCCCGTCCTGCACGTGCCCGACGAGCCCACGGTGCGGGCCGAGCAGTGGCTCGCGGCCGTTCTTGACGGGGGTGACCTCGAAGCCGTCCTGACGGACGCCGACGGTTTCGTGGCCTGGCTGTGGACACGTTGGCGATACCTGGCGTCCGCCGGACTCGACGAAGATGAACTGAGGGTGATCGTGCTGGGCTACCGGCGCGAGGTCTGGCTGTGGTTGGCCGGCGAGCGGATATGGGCGCAGTGCTGTTCCGGCCTCATCGGCCGCATCACCCGGCGGATCGCGGACAGCCAACGCGCCGAGGCGTGACCCCGCCGGAGCGTCCGGCCCCCGCCATCGAGCTCCGCGGGGTGACCGTTCGCCGGGAGGGCGTGGCCGTACTGTCGAGTGTCGACTGGCGAATCGACCCCAGCGACCGTTGGGTCATCCTCGGTCCCAACGGCTCGGGCAAGACGACGTTGCTCCAGGTGGCAGCGGCGCGGCTCTGGCCGACCGCTGGGACGGTGGAGGTTCTCGGTGCTCGCCTGGGTCGTGTCGACGTCCGGACGCTACGTCCGCGCGTGGCCCTGGTGAGCGGAGCAGTCACGCGGCAGCTGCGGGTGGACCTTTGCGCTCGCGACGTCGTCGTGAGCGGGCTTCACGGAGCGCTGGAAACTTGGTGGAACCGTTACACGGCGAAAGACTGGGACAAGGCGAACCGGCTTCTGACCAGCGGAGGTGTGGGGGAGATCGGGGACCGGCCGTTCGGCGTGATCTCCGAGGGGGAGCGCCAACAAGTGCTTCTGGCGCGGGCACTCATGAGCGACCCCGAACTGCTTCTCCTCGACGAGCCGTTCGCCGGCCTTGACCTGGGCGCGCGCGAGCGATTGCTGGCACGGCTGGTCACACTGGCCGGCGATCCGGACAGCCCGCCGACCGTTCTGGTCACCCACCACTGCGAGGAGATCCCTTCGGGGTTCACCCATGGTGGGCTTGTGCGCGGCGGCGTGTTGATGGCGGCCGGCCCTCTGAACGACGTCATTACGTCTCAGCGCGTGTCGGCCTGCTTCGATGTCCCGGTGACTGTCGGGCACACCGCCGGTCGGTGGTGGAGCCGAGCGACCTGACAGGCGCCGACGCCATGAGCAGGGCGGTCAAAGATAGGACTTGATTCGTCGCGGTGACGCGGGTACAAACAGTGGTAGCGGAGAAGTGCCGACAAGGTCGGCGCTGTGGCATTTCCCCACCATCCACCATTTGTAAAACGCCGTTCATTAGGCTTTTACGCGCAGAGCAAAGGTAGGTCGTCGGGGAGTGACGATTGTGATCCTGCTGGTGTTCGTGGTGCTGCTCTGGGTGGCGGTGTTGACGCCGAGTGTCTGGCGACGATTCAGCGAACGATCTGCAGTGGGTTCCATTGACCACTTTCATCACCAGTTGCGTCTTCTGGAGCACGCCGCGCCCAAGACAGTCGCGCCGGCGTATCGCCTGCACACGGCGTTTCCGGGAACTGGAGTCGCGCCGTCGACCGCACCCATTGACTCCTCGCG
The DNA here is from genome assembly GCA_963838835.1 of uncultured Acidimicrobiaceae bacterium. Lineage (GTDB taxonomy): Bacteria > Actinomycetota > Acidimicrobiia > Acidimicrobiales > RAAP-2 > Bog-473. The sequence goes on along the minus strand of CAWITA010000023.1, from coordinate 164,252 downwards.
TCCGAAGCTGGTGCTCTTGCGACCGACGGGCGATGCAGCCACGGCCGATGTCGACGACGGCGAAGGTTGCCATTACGAACGAGTCGGTGTGCTCGACCGGCCCGAACCAGTTTGCCTGCCCCAGATTGGCGCGGATCTGCCCGCCTTCCACCGGGAGCAGGCCCGCCGCCGCTGCACCATGCTGCTGCGTTTGCTGCTCGGAGTGGCGATCTCGACTGGGTTGATCGGGATGTTGCCGGGAATGCATGTTGCCTGGGTGTTCACGGGCGTCACGGGCCTGGCCGGCCTCGGGCTCGTCGCTCTGATGGCCTATGCCAAGGAGCTCGAGGCCGAGCAAGCGCGCCGCCGCCCTCGTCGCGAGGCCGAACGTGGCGTCGAGGTGGGAGCCGGTCTGGTCGACCGGGCCTCAGCCGGTTACGCCGGCGTCTGGCACGAGGACGATTTCGAAGTGCCCCGGGCCGCGGCACGCTGAGGACGTCGCTTCGGACACCGACCCAGGAGAGCGGCACCCCGCTCCGAGGCTTTTCCAGGGCCCGACTATCCTGGGGCGTGTCGGGGGTGTAGCTCAGCTGGCAGAGCGCTACGTTCGCAATGTAGAGGCCGAGGGTTCGAGTCCCTTCACCTCCACCAAAGGCCCAGGTCAGAGGCCTAAGGTGGGATCTCCGAAAAGCTCAGATTCTGCGACGTGTCTTTACGTGTCTTTATCGGGCTCACCCCGCAGAACCGGAAGAGCCACCAAAGGCACACCCCCACCGGAATGAAATGTCCTCGACTGCGCTAGGACCAGCGAGCGGGCTCATCGTGGGCGGCTCGATCGCTACGCCTCGGTTCCGCTCACGCTCCGGCAGGAACAGGTGCCAGCAGTCCGGAATGCCTTCTAGGTCAACTTGCCCCCTCTTACATGGCGATGCCCGATCCAATGACGAGGTCCTTGGCGGTGCTCGAAACCAGGACCTCGCCGGATCATGTCGTAGTCCGACATGCCAGGCCATTCGACCGTTATCGGGTCTCGTCGAGGCTGTTAGCGATCCAGCCCGGCGAATCGAAACGTACCGGCGATGCCCCGACCAGGGCCGCCAGGTCAGACTCAAGGCGCTCGAGCTGCTTGGCGCCGATCTTCCGCTTCCACTTGTCGCGCAATTCGTCGAAGACGGCTTCGCCTTCTCGCATGACTTCGAAGCCGAGCGCCGTGACCTGAAGGCGTTTGCGACGGGCGTCGAGCGGATCGGCACCGCGTGCCACGTAGCCGCGCTCCTCGAGCACCGCCACAGTCTTTGCCGCCGCTTGCTTGGAGACCGACAGACGGCGACCCAGTTCCGAAGCATCGTCGGCGCCCGCCGCGATGGCTCGCATCGCGAAGTCGTGGACGGGGCGCACGTCTTCGTATCCGCGCTCGGCGAGCTCCAGGATCGCATCGTCTACCAGGACGCGAAATCCTCCGAGGAGGAGCAGTGCGAGGTCGGCGCCCGAGCGTGACATGGAGCTGATCGTAAGGCAGAGGTCTTGACAAGGTCAACCAGGTTGTCTACACTGGACAACCTGGTTGACGATTCAAGGGAGATTGACATGAGCGCAACTGCCGAGCAGCAGGCCTCACTGGCCGGGGTCACACACCATTACGCCAAAGTCAACGGGACTGAGCTGCACTACGTGGCGGCGGGCACTGAAGGAACTCCCGTTCTGCTGGTCCATGGTTTCCCCGAGACGTGGTGGACCTTCCGCAAGCTCATCCCGCTGCTCGCCGCCAGCCACCGTGTCTTTGCGGTAGATCTGCGCGGGTTCGGTGACTCTGACAACGGGCCAGGCGCCTACGACAGCAAGACGCTCCGCCGAGGACCTGCACCTTTTGATCGAAGAGCTCAACATTGGCCCAGTGCACCTCACCGGCCAGGACATCAGCGGGGCGACTGTCTTGCGTCTCGCCGCGACGCACCCCGAGGACGTGCGCAGCTTCACCGCCATCGAGATGGGCCTACCCGGGTTCGGCCTTGAGATGTTGGCCGACGTCACCCACGGGGGTACCTGGCACATCGGCGTTCTTGCCGCCCCCGGGATCCCCGAGATGCTCCTCGCCGGTCGCGAGCGCGAGTTCCTCGGACAGTTCGCCTTTCCGGCCATGAGCGCCACCCCCGGAGCGATCACCGACACCGACATCGACGAGTTCGTCCGCACCTACTCGCGTCCCGATGGCTGGCGCGGAGCGATCGGCCTCTACCAGTCCATGCTCCAAGAAGGCGACGAGATCGCAGCCCTTGTCGACGGCCACAAGCTGAGCATCCCGGTGCTGGCGATCGCAGCTGGAGGCGGCGAGTTCACCTTCGCAACGATGAGCCAGGTCAGCTCCGATCCGGTCCGATCAGTTACGCTCGAAGGCGTCGGCCACTACGCAGCCTTAGAGGCACCCGACCAGGTGGCACACGCTCTTCTCGACTTCTTCAGCACTGTTGACGCCACCATCATCCCGGCCGCCGGCATGGCAGCATCTTTTTCGCAGCCCTCGGACCAGGAACGGGGGCGGGGGCGTATATCGGAGCCTTTCAATGGTCGGCGGCGGCGACCCTGATCCTGGCTGCGCTCTCCGGCGCCATCTGCAGAACCAAACTCAGCCGATCCAGGCGAGAGACCATGTGAACGATTCAAGACCGACCTCTCAGCGGCGTTCAAGCCTTATCTAGTCACAGACATCAAATAGCTACAAGGAGGAGAGCAAACGATGCGGAGTCAGAACTTCACTAGTTCGTTCACGGTCGAGCAGGAACCCGTAGAGGTCTTCGACACGACTGCCCCCGCCACTATTGAGGCTCATCGGAATCTGGCGGGCTCTGCCTGCTCACCAGCCGACGATGGACCCCAACACACGCCAGCGTTGCGGTCTCGCTCGAAAGTCGGGCGCGCTCGAACTCCGCTGTCAAGACAAGATGTCAGCGCAAGTGGTCCGCTGAGCCGAGCAACCGTCCGCATCTTCATTTCGCCAGATTCGCGAGCAGCTCGAAGGTGCCGTGGTTCTGCACCGAGACAACGCCTGCGATGTTCGGAGGTGTGATGTCGTAGTCGGACATGACGATCGGCGCGTCTGCCAGGAGAACGAAGCCTGTGTTGGTCTGCTGGTAGTGAAGCGCGACGGTCACAGACTTCGAGACGCCGTGGAGCAGGAGCGTTCCATGTGCGTCGACCCCGTAGATCTTGCCCGGAGTGATGTCAGGCAGGGGGATCGGATCGGTCAGGGTGAACGCAGCCGTCGGAAACTTGGCTGTCTGAATGGCGTTGGTCTTGAGGACCGCGTCGCGAAGACTCTTGTCGCTCTTGAGCGTCGTCATGTCCACCGTGAAATGTGCAGCTGTCACCCGGCCGCCCACCACCGTCACTGACCCCGTGACGTCGCTCGTCCGGCCGGTTGCCGTGTCAGACAGCAGACCCCCGGCAACTTTTTCCACCACTCGGTAGCCAGCTGTGGTCGCCTCGTCGACTGGGCCCGGGACGACTCTCCATTGCCCATTCAGATCGCCGGCGGACGCGCCTGATGACGAGGACCCGCCGGCCTTCAAGGCGAGAGGAGCCGCTGAACTGCCACTCAGCATCCACGAGAGTCCTGCGCCCCCGACGACGATCAGAGCGATCAGCGGGACGAGAATCCAAAGCAACCGCTTCTTCTTGAGGCTTTTCATGTCTGGCCCTTTCATTTGGGGTGAACCGGGTAGTTCGGGTAGCAAGCAAGTACTTGCATGTACCAGCGTACGCCGACCAATCACCAATTGCAAGCAGGTACTTGCTATCCTGGCCCTCATGCCGATACATCCGTATCCACCGGGGGAGGACAGTGCGTGGCCGAGCCTGTAGCCGATGCGACGATGTTCGACGCCGCCTTGAAGGTGTTGGCCGAACGTGGCTACGCCGGGGCAACCACGCGGAGAATCGCAGATGCTGCCGGGGTGAACGAGGTGACCTTATTTCGGCGCTTTGGCGACAAGCGACAACTGATCCTTGCCGCCATCCACGCCGACATCGATCGATTCGCCAACGATGGGCTCACCGCGACAGGAAACCTCGAAGCTGACTTGATCCGGGTCGTCGAGTACTACTCGGACATCTATCAGCAGCGAGACGGATTGGTTGGAACCCTTCTGCTCGAGGGAGCACGAGACCCTGACGTCGCCGCTCTGATTCAGGGGCCTCTTGGAGCAATGTCGCGCTTAGGCGAGATCTTTGCCGGCTATCAGCGCGGCGGACAGATGATCGAGGAGCCCACGGAGTTCGCAGTTCAGGCACTCCTTGCACCTCTACTCGTGATGACGCTTTTGGGGCACGTCACCGGTACCGAAGTCGCTCTACCGGATGCCAGCACTGTGGTTCAGCGGTTCTTGAACGGTCGCCTCCTGGAGTGAGCGGACCCGAGGTGAGCAGCCTTTGCCGTACGTCAAGCTCACCTCGAGCTGACGCCGCAATATTCGCTTCTCTGCGGCGAGGTACAGCGCCTCCTACAGAAGAGTCGACATCCTCGGGATCTCGGAGCGTCAATCGGTCGCGCAGCGCTCCTGGGGACCGCGCCGTTAGTTGATGGCACGGTGGTAATCGGGGGTCACCCGTGCCCTATGCAGCCCCATGCAAGGCGCTGCGTCGCGTGCGGCCCGTACGCTGCGGTTTCGCCGTTGGATGGGCGGCGAGCCATGTGGCCGCCGTCGCTAATAGGTCGGAGTTATGACCCTGCAGCATTTTCGCGATCATGCCGAAGTCGCCACGAAGAGACCAGACCGGATTTCCAATGCCGCAGGGTTGTTTCTCTCGATGAACCAATGCGCGGGCCAGGCAGTCCCGTAACCCAAGACGGGCGGTCCTAATAGAAGGAGCCAGTGCCCTGTCGCCACACCGAACACGGCCAGGGCGACTCCCAGTACTGCAACTCGAACTGCCCCACCGCCGGCGGATCGGGGCACCCTGCGTGAGACAGCGAATCAGCTATCGAGCACTTCCGAGAGCCAGGGAACTGCAGCACGGGCGGCTGCTATCGCATCGGCCTCACTCGAATACTCCCTGACCGAGAAGTAGGCGATCGGCGTCCAATGCCCCACGTCCTCTGCGTCACGTCGGAACTCTTCGAATCCGTAAGTGCCGTCAGGTCGCCTAAAGATGTCCACGCAACGGTCTACGGCTGGAGTCGAGGGGCTCGCCAAGACGGACCATAATGGATCTAGTCGGGCAGACACGTCGTAATCCTAGGGACTCCGCCCCGCGACGAACCCGGCGTACTGGGCGACCTCTGAGGCGCCGGGGACGGGGAATCACGGGACACTTGTGGACGCCCCAAACGGATCACCTCGACAGCACTATGACGTGGCAACCACACTGATGGTTGATCGAGGCCCGATTGTTGCCCGCTCTAGGTGAACGTTGGAAAAGCCGTGGTCAGGGCATTGATCGGCAAAGGCCATGGCCTGTTCCTCAGTCCAGCCATGGCTCCTGTGTCCCCGGGCACCTGACTTGACCCTCCGCTCCGTGGCGACCAGACGGCCTCCAGGGAGGAGCACTCGGCGAACTTCACGTAGCCCTGAGTCGATGTTCGACCAATGGTGCACGATCGAGATCGACCAGGTGACCGAAGTAGAACCCTCTGCGACGGGAAGTCCTCGGCTGTTTCCTTGACGTATCGCACCCTCGCCGACCTCCGCGTCAAAAGTCGCGCCGTCCGTAGCATGACGGGCGCAGGGTCGACTCCGGTGACTGTCGCACCCAATCGGGCCGCATAGCGAACCGCTACTCCGGGTCCACACCCGACATCGACAATGCTGTCGCCCGAACCCATGCCGCTCAGTCGCACGGCGACCTCCGCATCGCCCTTGCGGCCGAATGCCATGCTGAGGGCAGCGACAAGACCGGCGACCCCCTTGAAGCCGGGGTAGTCGGCGTGGTGATTGGGTGGTGCGTATTGCTCGTTCACACTTCCACCTTGACAGTTGAACTCAACTTCAAGTCAAGTGGGTTCCATGTCAGAGACTCTGCCGAAAACTCGTATTCATAGGCATGCTCCAGGACGCAGGGCTCGCCTTGGCCGACATCGCCGGGATCCTCGGCGCGAGCGACGTCAGCGAATGGAAGGCCATAGCCAGACGACGACTCGAGGTTCTCGACGAGGAGATCGCCACGTTGGTGCAGGCCCGTGCGTACCTCTCCGGTGCGTTGCTTTGTCGCTACGACCACCCAGCAACGGACTGCAAAATCATGGGAGCCGAGATCGACCGTCGACTCTCAGTGAACACCAGAGCAAGGTGATGCGATCACTGCAATGTATGGGGGCACCATATTGTGGTCACGCTTCGGATTGGTCGGCTCCGCTCTGCCAATGCCCAGATGTGCCGCTCGTTGCTTCTTGGGTTCAGAAGTTATCTCCCCGAAAGAACCAATGAACGCCGAACCTGTCAGCAAGATGTCCATACGTTCCGAACGGCATGTCCTGCAGCTCATCGAGCAGGTCTCGGTCCGCGCCCACAGACAACTTGTCGAAGGTCTCCCTGAGGTCGCTGAGTGAGTCGGTAGTCATGTAAATGGCGACCGTGTTTCCCTGAGTCCAATTGCGTGTTCGCGTGCATCCAGTCAGTGGCCGAGAACTCGATGCCTCGGGATTGGAGGTTGGCATAGACCACTTTATTGCGGTGCTCATCCGGCACCGTGTCCTTCATGGGAGTGTCCCTGAGCCTTGTGAGGGTCAACTCACCACCGAGACACGAATGATAGAAGGCCATAGCTTCAGCACAGTTTCCGTCGAACAGAAGAAAGGGCGTGAGGGTAAGCAAAGTCCTCCTCCTTCATCACATGAGAATCTTGACGGGTAGTCGTCCTTCGCTCAGCGTCTTGGCGCCGATCGTGGACCTTACTGAACTGAATCATCGCGTACAGGCCATTTGGGTAGTGCCGGATACCGTCTGGGGCCTCGATGAGCCTCCTAGCCCATGTAAGTGCCGGAGTGTGGCAGGGGTCGGGCCGCTGCCGGGGGTGCCCTAATCGTGCGACTGTGGGCGGTCAACACCTGCAAGGGGGCGGGGCCTCGGGTGGTCCCGGGACCGGCCAATCAGAGCAGTCCAGGATTAATCAGATGGCGACCCCGAGCCGTCGGGGGCAGTCCCAGCATGGACACGTCCGTGCTCGGTGGATGCCCGGTGCCTTCTCAGAAATCCCAGGCGGCTTGGATTGCCGCGGTTTCGGCGACCGCCTGCCGCTCGCCGATCTTGAGAGCCTGAATGACGAGGTCCGGGTCCATCATGTTCGCCGGAGTCCCGATCTCGTTGAAATCGGGTTCGATCGCCACCAACAGTCTGGTTTCGCGCAATGGTGCCAATTCCGCATCCGGGGTGACGGAGGCGGCCAGCGCGCCACCCCCGCCGGTGCCCTTGGATCCAAGGGCATGGCAGGAGAGGACCACTAGAACGTCGGTCGGCGGCGCCGCCGCCGCATTCAGGTGACTGAGGAGACCTCCGTCCATATAGCGGTGGCCTTCGATGGTGACGCTGGGGAACAGCACCGGTACGGCGCAACTGGAGGCGACCGCCTGCAGCAACGGCACGCCGGATCCTTGGCTCCACACGACGAGATCGCCGGTGTCGGTGTCGATCGCGGTGCATCGAAAGCCTGCTGGCCACGTCGTGTCTTCGAGTGTGCTGAACAGGCCGAGGTAGACGTCTTCGGCGAGTGTGTTCGCCTCCTTGGCTGAGCGGCCGATCGCTCGTAATGCTCGCCGCGGATCGGTCTCGAGGTTCGCCTGGCGAATAGCCCTCAGGAAGGCTTCGTCGCCTGCCGCCAGGCTTTCGGGGTCGATGCTCTGTCCGAGTGATGCCAGGCTGAAGAGTGCATCGGTGACCTCGCGGCCGCTGGCGAGAAGCGCCCCGACGAGGGCACCTGCGGAAGTACCCACGATTGCCTCGGCTCCCGCCAGGTCGACACCGGCCTCATGCAGCCCCGTGAGCAGGCCGGTCTGCCAGCCGACACCGACAGCGCCGCCACCTCCAAGGACGAGTCCACGTGTTGGTCCGCCCCTTCGCGGAGAAGTCATTGCTGTTCCTTTCACGGCTCACCACGCAACGGTGTTGCCTTTGGTAGTCGACGTGCAGCGATTCGCTCAACGAATGTTGAGTCAACTGTACCCCAGAAGAACGCGTCGCTCAACACGCGTAGAGTGAAGCAATGGAGGAAGGCACCGCGGTCTCCCAGCCCATGACGAGCCGGGCAGCCCGTCGCGCCACGACACAGGCCGGGATCCTCGATGCGGCACGAGAGGAGTTCGGCGACCGAGGGTTCGAATCGACGACGGTGCGGGGCGTTGCCCGCCGGGCCGGGGTCGACCCGTCCCTGGTCCTGCAGCACTACGGATCCAAGTCGGCGCTCTTCACCGCTGCCATCCGGCTCCCGCCGGGCGAGCCCGAAGAAGCCGCAGATCATCTGGCTGAAGTCCTCAAAGTGCGCGCCACTGCATTGCCCCCCGAGATGCGGGCCCTGGTCCGGTCCATGCTGACCGTGCCAGAGGCTTCTGAAGCCGTCCGCGTCCATCTCGACGAGCGAATCGGCAATCTGGCCGCAGGTTTCGGCGGCCCGGACGCCGAGCTGCGAGCTGCCATCGTCGTGAGCAGCATCCTCGGCCTCACGATCGCTCGCCACTTCCTCCAACTGCGGGCGGTGTCGAGCACTTCTGACGACGACCTCGTCCGGGTGGCCAGCCAAGTCCTCACCGCAGCCCTGCAACCGCAGCGTTCTGACTAACACACACCGCAGACTGGGGCGCATTGGTTCATCGGGTGCTGCAGCTGAACGAGGGCACACCAGCAAAGCTCCAGCAAGCTGATTGTGTCGTTTATGCCGGCCAGCCGAGACCTCAGTTCGCCAAAGAATTCTGAGTGTGGCTGTCGATTTGTCACTGCTTGTTCGTGGACAGGGTGAGCGGTGCAGAGGGCATCGCTGCCATGAAAGGAACCGATCTATGAGCAACGCTACGAGCTTCTCTGACACCGCAGCCAAGGACAATCCTTCGCTGCTGACCAGCACGATTCCGCGGGCCACCGCCTGGGCCGGAGTCTTGGCCGCCGCAGCCACCACTGCCGGGGCGGCCGTCCTGCGGACCGCTGGGGTCCCGCTGGCCGTACACGGCGAGATCCCGCTCGCCGGTTTCGCTCAGAACACCCTCATCGGAGCGGTCATCGGCGGGGTGCTCCTCGCAGTGTTGAACCGACACAGCTCCGACCCACATCGGAGGTTTATCCAGGTGGCCATCGGGCTCACGGCGCTCTCCTGTGTAGCCCCGGTGGCCCTCGCGGACACCATGGCCAGCAAGGTCGCCCTCGTTGCACTGCACCTGTTTGGCGCTGCGATCATTGTCCCCGTGCTCGCACGACGCGCCCGCTGACCGAACCACCAACCGCGAACAGCGAAAGAAGAGGAGCAACCAAAATGCCGCAATACTTGATCTCCGTCTGGCACGACGACACGTTCGAGGTCGATTTCACCACCCCCGACGCGCAGCGACTCGCTGCGCAAGTGGGAGCGTTCAACGAAGAGCTGATGGAGGCAGGCGCCTGGGTGTTCGCGGCCGGCCTACACCCCGCAGCCTCCGCCACCGTCGTGCGATCCTCCGGGGGTGACGTTTCGATGACCGACGGCCCCTATGCCGAGACAAAGGAACAAATGGGCGGATTTTGGATGATCGAAGCCGTCGACCTCGACGCCGCATTGGAATGGGCGGCTAAGGGAGCGGCTGCGTGCGAAGGGCCGGTCGAGGTCCGGCCTGCCCAAGGGTGACCGACCCGCTCGACGAGGTCTTCCGGAGCGAAGCCGGGCGATGCACGGCCACCTTGATCCGCGTCTTCGGCGACATCGACCTCGCCGAGGACGCCGTGGCGGAGGCGTTCGCAATCGCGGCAGAGGGGTGGCCGAAGACTGGGATACCGCCGAACCCCGGTGGTTGGATCACCACGACCGCACGCAACCGCGCCATCGACCGACTCCGTCGCGAATCGACTCGCAGCGAGCGGCATCTCGCTGCACACCGACTCCACACCGAGAGCATGGAACCTGACCACACTCGCGAACTCGACAGACTCGACGACTTCGTCGATGTCGTCGCCGACGATCAGCTCCGGCTCATGTTCCTCTGCGCCCACCCTGCCCTGGCCGTCGACGCCCAGGTGGCCCTCATCCTCCGCCTGCTCGGCGGCCTCGAGACCGGCGAGATCGCCAAGGCGTTCGTAGTACCGGAGGCGACGATGGCGCAGAGGATCGTCCGGGCCAAGCGCAAGCTTCACGACAACCATGCTTCCTACCGCATACCTCGGGCCGTCGAACTCCCGGACCGGCTCGCTGCGGTTCTCGCCGCCATCTACCTCATCTACACCGAGGGTCATACAGCCACCTCGGGGCGGACACTGATGAGAACCGACCTGTCGAGCGAAGCGATCAGGTTTGGGCGGACCCTTGCCGAGCTCATGCCCGACGAATCCGAAGCCATCGGACTGCTCGCGCTGATGCTGCTCACCGAGTCCCGCCGTCCCGCCCGCATGGCGGCCGACGGGACGATGGTGCGTCTCGCCGACCAGGATCGCACCCGGTGGGACCGAGATCTCATCGGTGAGGGCCATGAGCTCGTGCGCGCCTGCCTGCGCCGCAACCAGCCCGGCCCGTTCCAGATTCAGGCAGCGATCACGGCCGTCTACGCTGACGCAGCGACGGCCGAGGCCACCGACTGGTCTCAGATCGTCTCCCTCTACGACCAGCTCTCCGTACTCCGCTCCAACCCGGTGATTGCTCTCAACCGATCGGTGGCCGTCGCAGAGCTTCACGGACCCGCCGGAGGGCTGGCCGCTCTGGCCGAGATCGACCCGGCGTCTCTCGACAACTACCAGCCCTACCATGCTGCTCGCGCTGACCTGCTCGCCCGCGCCGGCCGCCAGCAGGAGGCGGTGGCCGCCTACGAGCGAGCCATCGAACTCACCACGAACCCGGTCGAACGCGACTTTCTCGTTCGGCAGCGGGCCGCCCTCTGAGCGAACAGTGATTCTGGAAGTCCGCTGGCGTCCCAATCAGCGCGGCGGAACCCGAGGGAGGGTATCCAGAAAGGGCCGTTCCCCGGCAGGGCACAGTTGCAAGCACCAGGTCCCGGCGAGTGACTTGGTGGGCGTGATCCGACTGGTCGTTGTCGACTGGCTGGTGGCGAACAGAACATCGGCGTTCCGACGTCTGCCGGAGACCAGCATCCGCCGGTCAGGGCCGGCGATGTCGGCTCGCTCACCGAGGAATGTGACCGTCGCCAAGAGGACGCGAGCGCCATCCGCTGCGCATGGAGAGAGCATGTCGATCAGGCCTGGGTACCAGTCCGTCGACGGTCCTCACGTGGCCTGTCCGAGCGTGTCTTTACGTGTCTTTATCGAGAGGGAAGGAGAGGGTTCGTGAGGGAACCTGAGGGGGTCGAAACGCCACCACCAGGAAAGTCCTCGGAAAGGCCCAGGTCAAAACACCGAGAACCAGACATTCGCAACGCAGAGGACGAGGGGTTCGAGTCCCTTCACCTCCACTCGGCTAAAAGGCCAGGTCAGAGGGCCAAATTCGGATCCCCAGAAGGTCACGAGGCATCCAGAGCGCTACGTGAGTCGTCGTAGATGGCTGTTATTCCGTACCTCAGGCCAACCTTGCAGGTCAACGGGCTGAAGGGGAGTCAGGCGGTATGGGTCGCTCGGACAGGGGAGTTGCGCGGTCTCTTCGGCTTCCTGGCCGAACCTATGCGACCGTGAAATCGTCGACCCGGTCGATGGGCCAGTCCGTGACGGTCGAAAGGAGCCGCCCCGCCAGATAGAGGGCCTCTTGGAGTTCCATGTCACTCAGCGGTTGTTGGCTAGCAGCCAGTCGGTGTACTTCCGCGAGCTCTTCGGCGAAAAGCGACGCCCAGCGAGAGACGCGCTGGGGCGGCGGATCCGCCACTCCGTTGGTCACGCTCGGAAAGGCGGCCTGCTCGGCGGGGGACCATGCCATAGCCGGCTTGCTCGCGAGTGCCTCGATCAATCGCAAAATGGTGTCTCTTCGAGCAAGGCGCTCTCGCGCCGCGGCACGCTGAGCAGGACTGCGGAAAGGGTGGGAGAGCTCAGGCGGTAGCAAGGGCACGGAACTCCATCTCCTTATAGGGGTAGCGAGCGCGATATCCGGCGAGTTGGATGAGGTTGGCGAGATCCGGGGCGACCACATCATCTTCGTGGTGCTCTGGCCCGAAGAGATCTTCGAGTACCGAAGTGAACTCGATGGTTTGGCCGTCGCCGAAGCGAACGAGGAGCGAGAACTCCCCGTCAATGCCTTCGATATAGCGAGCCAGCGTCGAAAGCAGCAGATCGCCTTGATGCTCGATCCGCGAGACCTCGCCTTGAGCGACGCCCAGTCGTTGAGCCACGGCGACCTGTGTTAGAGAGCGGGCTCGGCGCAAAGCCGCGAGCGCTTCCCCATAGGCAGCCCTGCGTCGCTCCGCTCGCTGAGCCGCCGCAGCTCTGGCTGCCCTGTATGAGGGCTCTTCGCTGCGTTCGTGCTTATTCGGGTTGTATTCGTCCCATCCCTCGGGCAAGTTGGTCATCTCTTCTCCTTCGACTTCTCAAGCGCAGTGAGGTACTCGTCGAACCGTTCGTCAGCGATTGGCACGTTGGCTTCGTACCAGGCGTTTCCGATCCCAGCCCTGTTGCCGGCCAGCAAGAGCGCCGGTCTTTCGTCGGGCCCGAAGCCGACCAACACCCGATAGACGTGGCGGTGATCGATGTCGACACGGACCTCGCTCATGTCGGGGAAGTGCCTCGAGGTTTGGATCCGATGGCGGACGTCGGGCAGCGCAGCCGCTCGTCCATGCTGTTCGAGATAGGCGAGAGCTTCGTCCACTTCGGCATGTGAGAGGTCGTCCAGGTTGGTCAGCCACTCGGTCACCTGAGGGTGCCTGGGCAGTGGCATTGTCTCCCCAGTATAGGGTCAAATCGATATCAGGGCAAGCAGATATTAAGGATCGGGCCCCCTGCCGGACGATGGGGGCAGTGGGACGGCTTGCACTTCTTGGAATAGTGAACGAACATTCGGTTTATGAAAGAGGGACACGAGAGCAGCACGGCGGCCTACATGGCGCTCTTCCGTGCGGTCGAATCAGCCCGCCCCGAGGAAGGCCGCCTCTTCAATGATCCCTTGGCGACATCCCTGCTCCCAACCTCGCTTCGCCTGGTAGCGGACGCCGCCAGACTTCCCGTGATCGGGCGAGCCGTTCCGGCGATCCTCGACCTGGGCTGGCCCCGCACCCGCAGTTCCGGGGTCGTCCGTACCCGACTGATCGACACGATGGTGAGCAACGCGCTTGGCGATGGGGCGGCGCAGCTTGTCCTGCTCGGAGCCGGCTACGACAGCCGCGCCTACCGTCTACCGCTCGCACGCGGGATAAACGTCTTCGAGGTCGACCACCCCTCCACCCAACGGGCCAAGCGGGCGCGCCTCGAGCGCGTCGGGTACGTCGGTCGACCATGTTCGTTTTGTTGGAGTCGACTTTGAACGCGACAACATCGCTGATCGTCTGGCCGAGGCTGGATTCGACGAAGGGGCACGGTCGATCGTGGTGTGGGAAGGCGTGATCTCGTATCTGAGCGAGCCGGCCGTCGACGACAACTTCAAGCTCCTCTCTGCGATCTGCTCCACAGGGAGTCGGTTGATCTTCACCTACGTCGACGGTCGCGCCCTCGACGGGTCCATCGACTTCGAGGAAGCAAGACGGTGGAAGGGCTGGGTCCGGCTCAACGGTGAACCGTTCGTCTTCGGGTTTCACCCCGGCCGGCTGGAGTCCTACCTCTCAGGCCACGGGTTTCGTCTCGAGTCCGATCGCTCGACCGCCGAAGTTGCCCGCGGCTATCGGACGGAGCTGGGACGCGTCGAGCAGGGTTCTGATCTCTACCGGGTTGCTGAAGCCACGAGGGCGAACGAATGCCCAGGGTGACCGACGCCCATCGCGAATCACGGCGGCGCCAGATCCTCGATGCGTCGATCGAGTGCTTCGCTCGTGAGGGATTCCATCGCACGTCGATGACGCAGATCATCGCCGAGGCAGGCGTGAGCGCAGGAACGATATACCTCTATTTCACCAGCAAAGAGGAGATCGTCGAAGCCATCGCTGAGGAACGCCATGCCCTGGAGTCCGCTCTGGCATCGACGGCCCTTGTCAATCCGGACACCCGCCAAGCCCTCCACGACTTGGCCGGCGGCTATCTCGACTGGCTGTCTGATCCGCTCGAACAGAAGCGTCGACGCGTCACGGTTCAGGTATGGGCCGAAGCCCTGCGCAACGAACGGGTGGCGTCCATCGTGCGGGACGGGGTGGGACAGCGCCACCAGGTCGCCGACTTCGTTCGCGAGCGCCAACACCGGGGGGAAATCATCGCCGGCATTGATGCTGATGCGCTGTCCCGGGCCATGCTCTCGCTCATCCTCGGGTTCGTCCTCCAGCAAGCCTGGGACCCCGTCCTCGATGTCGCCGGCTACCGTACGGTGCTCGACGCGATGATCGATCAGTTCCTCCTCGTCAATGCAGACGAGAGTTGACCGGATCGGCGTCGTAAGCCGGGTCATCCGGTCCGAAGGCGGAAGGAAGCCATCTGAGGATAGGGATCCGCGTCCTATTCGGGCATCCAGATCGGACGACCCCGGGCCAGCGTGAACTCGAGCAAGCGGTCGGCCGTCCAGGCTCTGACAATTGTGTCCGTGACCGGCCGATTGGGACAGTCGCCGGTCAGGGCTTCGGGCTTTGGACACGAAGGTCTGGCTCCACGTGGCGTTCGTTTGAACGATAGGATACGACCCCGAGTCGTATCTATCCCTGGAGGACAGCCGTGGCGGTACTCGAAGGCAAGGTCGCCGTCGTGACGGGTGGGGCGGCGGGCATCGGAGAGGCCCTTTGTCGGGAACTTACGTATCGGGGCGCATGCGTGGTCGTCGCGGACCGCTACTTGGCGGACGCCAAACAGGTGGCCGACGACATCGTGAGCAAAGGGGGAAGGGCCGAGGCGCGCGCCGCCGACGTCTCGGATGAGTCACAGATCCGCCACCTGGTCGAAGAAACCGCAGCAACCCACGGACACCTCGATTACCTGTTCAACAACGCCGGTATTTCGGTCGGAGGGGACGCTCGCGATCTGACGTTGGACCAGTGGCGCCAGGTGCTCGACGTCGACCTCTACGGGGTTCTCTACGGCACCCTGGCCGCCTATCCGATCATGGTCCGACAGGGCTTCGGCCACATCGTGAATGTGTCGTCGGCGACGGGGTTGGTTCCGCAGCCGATTAACGCTCCCTACTGCACGGCCAAGCACGCAGTGGTCGGGCTTTCTCTCTCGCTTCGCTTGGAAGGGGTCGACCTCGGGGTGAGGGTCAGTGTCGTCTGCCCCGGCTATGTGAAGACTTCGATCTACGACAATGTCGAGTTGGTCAACTTGCCCAGAGAGGAGGTCCGGCGCAAGCCGATCAAGATGATCGAAGTCGACCAGGCGGCGCAAGCGATCCTCGACGGCGTGGCGCGCAATCAGGCGATGATCATCTTCCCGGCCGTGGTCCGTTGGGCGTGGCGTGCCTACCGGCTCATGCCTTCACTGGCGGATCGGATCATGCTCCCCAGGGTGCGAGAGCTGCGTCGGTTTCGGTCAGCCTCGGGCGCCCAATGAATACAAGGGCCCAATCGCTATGAGTACCGCCGAGCCGATTGGCTCCCCGCGCAAGCCAGGTCGACCCCGAAGTAGCGAGGCGGACGCGGCCATCATCGAAGCGACCATTGCCCTCTTGGCCGAGGTTGGCTACCAGGCACTAAGCCTCGAACGGGTCGCCGCGCTCGCTCAGGTCGGAAAGAAGACCATCTATCGCCGGTGGTCCTCCAAGGAGGCCTTGGTTTGCGACGCCATCCGGAGCCTGCAATCCGAGATGCCCCTTGTTGATACGGGAACCCTGCGTGACGATCTCATCGCAATGCATCGCAATGCCCTGGCCGCCGTGGCGACGGCACCGATCATGCGGCCGCTCTACCTGAGACTCGCCAGCGAAATGAATGCCAACGCGTCGGTGTTCGGCGTGTTTCTGACGGACCTCGTGGCCCCACGCTTCGATGCCTTGATTCACTTGGTTCGCAGAGCTCAGGAGCGCGGAGAGATCCGTTCGGATATCGACTTGAGTCTCATCGTGGACATTCTGATCGGCCCGGTGTTGGCACGCTGGATGTTCGCGGGGGTGCTCGTTCCGACGATGGCGAAAGCGGATACGGCCTCTTTCGTTGACGAACTCGTAAACCTGACGCTTTTCGCCGTCGGGAAGCGCTCTGAGCCTGATGAAATCTCGGCTTGACCGGCCGGTCCGCTTGTCGGTTCTGCTGCGGCCAATCTGCGCCGGCAGGCCGGTTGAGGTGCGTCCAGATCGGGCCGCTCTGGGGCGGGCGAACTCGAGCAAGCAGGTCAGGGCCCCGAGTGGCCCAAAGTCCGGCCGATCAGGGCACCCTGACGGGGGCGAGAGGTGCACCCCAAGCCGGCTAGGCGTACTGGATACCTTCCTTACTCGAAGGAGGCGCTGCGATGGGCCGCATCGTTGTAATGAATCATGTGACCCTAGATGGGGTGATGCAGGGTCCGGGGCGTCCCGACGAGGACACCCGGGGAGGATTCACGCAGGGCGGTTGGGGCCAACGGTCGACCGAACCAGGCGATGCAGCCGGTAAGGCAATGGGCGAACGAATGGCAGCGGGGGGTGGACTGGCTGGGTGGCTGTTTGGTAGATGGACGTACGAACAACTGCTGTCTCACTGGAATAGCCAGCCAGACAGTCCTTTCACTCCCGCGCTCAACAATACGCCCAAGTATGTCGTTTCGACTTCACTCACCGAACCACTCCCGTGGCCCAACTCGACGTTGCTGAGAGGCGACATCCCCAAAGCGGTTGGCACCCTCAAGTCTCAGTCCAACGGGGTTCTGGCGATCATGGGCAGCGGTCAGTTGATCAGCTCGCTGATGGCTGCCGATCTGGTCGACGAGTACCTGCTGATGATCCACCCGTTAGTGCTCGGTACTGGACGGCGGCTTTTCCCAGTCGGTGTAGAGGTGAAGCTGCGTCTCACCGACAGTGTTGCGACGCCCACCGGAGTAGTCGTTGCCACCTACGAGCCCGCGAATGACAAAGCATGACCGGGTCTCTTCTTGGTCATGTCGGGCCACCGTCCGAGATAGATGCCGGGTGCCCGAACGGCCGATCCCTATCCCCGGCCGGCGGAGTGGGCTAGGACTCCGACGGTAGTGATGCGTCACACAGGGACGCGTTCGACCGCATGGTACGGGCGTGCTGCCGATCAGGTGCTTTCGCCCGCGACCGGTAGCGTTTAGTAGGCGGGCGACCGAGGCCGGTCAGAGTCGCCACTCCCGCGCCAGGAGGATGATGACGGTGACGCTCATCGCAATCGAAGAACATTGGATCATGCCGGAGTTGACGTCCGCCCTCCGCGTCATGCCAATTCCCGACGAGAGCCTCGCGTTCAACGGACTCGGCGATCATCAGCAGCGACTCGAAGATCTGGGTGTCGGCCGAATCGCGACTATGGATGACCAGGGCATCGACGTGTCGATCCTCGCTCTGACACCGCCCGGAACACAGCCACTCCCGCCCCAAGATGCTGTCCGCTTGAGCCGCGCCGCGAACGATCTCGCTGCGTCGACTGTGAGCAGTAATCCGTCTCGATTTCGCTCGTTGTCCACGCTGCCCATGTCGCCACCATCGGACGTCGTCGGCGAGCTTGAACGAGCTGCGAACATCGGCCACGTCGGCACCATGGTCTACGGCCGATCGGGCGACCTCTTCCTCGATGACCCTGTCTACGACGACTTCTTCGCTGCCGCATCACAACTACGTCACCCAGTGTTCATTCATCCACAACTGCCATCAGCTGCCGTTCGTGACGCGTCGTATCGCGGATTCGATCCGACGACCGATCTCGCTCTGGCCACGTTCGGGTGGGGGTGGCACCTCGACGCCGGACTCGCGGCGCTGCGGCTGATCCTTCGAGGCACCTTCGACCGGCATCCCGACCTCCAGATCGTGCTCGGCCACTGGGGCGAGATGCTGCTGTTCTGGTTAGATCGGGCCAACAGTCTTTCTCGCATCGCCGGACTGCAGCGATCAGTGTCGGATTACATTCGGTCCAACTTCTTCATCACCACCTCCGGCATGCTCAACCCGGCGCTCCTGCAGCACGCCCTGTCGGTGACCTCCGTCGATCGATTGATCTTCTCGACTGACTACCCGTTCCAGCATCCATCCCGAGACGACATCACCTCCTTTCTGGGGTGTTTCTCAACCGATGAGGAACGTGACATGTTCTCTTCGAGCAACGCAGCATCGTTGTACGGCCTCGACATTTGATAACCAGCTTGGTGTGTCCGGATCGCCCCGCGTCAAGGACTGACCCCAGCGCCGACGAGAGTGCCCCCGAATGTCCGTCACGTGACGGTAGGTACCGCCCCCGACGTGCGATGTTTGAGGGCAGGGATCGCCCCGCCGCCGGGTAGCCAGATCGGGCCGATCCCTGGCGTGGGCAACTTGAGCAATCAACTCACGGGTTCAAACGGCCGTTGGGCCGGCCGATTGAGGCAGTCCGGGATCGGCACACCCAAGAGGATCGGACATCCCTGTCACATGTGGCTGTCCAGCGGGGTCATATTCGTTAGAAAGCCCAACATCTAAGGAGACCCAAATGGACGCTCGACTCGACTTCTATGGCAACGAGGTTGCCGGACGGTTCACCAAGCACATCAACGAGGCAGGCGCCGTGATCACCGGCTCCACCCTGCCGACCGCGACTCAAGAACTGGTCAAAATCCGAGCCAGCCAGATCAATGGCTGTGGCGTCTGCCTGGACATGCACACCAAGGACGCCGAGCATGCCGGCGAGAGCTCGTTGCGAATCAACCTGATCGCGGCCTGGCGAGAGGCGACGGTCTTCACTGAAGCTGAGCGGGCTGCGCTCGAGCTCACTGAGCAGGGAACCCGAGTCGCCGATGGAGGCGGAGTCTCCGACGATGCCTGGGCACACGCGGCCAAGCACTTCGACGATGACCAGCTCGGTGCACTGGTATGCCTCATCGCCCTCATCAACCTCTACAACCGCCTCAACGTCATTACGCGTCAGCCCGCAGGAGATTACACACCGGGCCAGTGGGGCTGAAGGTAAATGCCCCACCATTCGTTGTCGCATCGGTGATGGCGGTGGGGTCAAAGTGGTGACCCTTTCAGCGAGGATGTGCGTGATGGACGAGAACGACTGGCTGGCAGAGCGCTTCGAACAGCAGAGGACACAACTTCGAGCCGTCGCCTATCGGATGCTGGGATCGCTCGCCGAGGCCGATGACGCAGTCCAGGATGCCTGGCTTCGAGTCTGCCGGGCCGAGACCGACGACATCGAGAACTTTGGTGGATGGTTGACGACGATCGTGGCCCGCGTTTGTCTGAATATGCTGCGAACACGCAATAACCGACGCGAAGAGCGCCTGGAGGTGCATCTCCCGGATCCGGTCATCAGTCCAATGGGAGAACTTGGACCCGAGGACGAGGCACTCCTTGCCGACTCGGTCGGTCTCGCTCTCCTCGTCGTTTTGGACGCGCTCACTCCCGCTGAGCGCCTGGCCTTCGTTCTCCATGACATGTTCGACCTGCCATTCGAGGAGATCGCTCCGATGGTCGATCGATCCCCGACGGCGGCCAGGCAACTCGCGAGCAGGGCGCGACGTCGGGTAAGGGGCGCCGAAATACCGGATTCCGACCTCGCTCGTCAACGTACAGTTGTCGACGCCTTCTTCTTGGCAGCTCGCAGTGGTGACCTCGACGCGCTGGTCGCCGTGCTCCACCCTGACGTCGTGTTGCGGGCCGACTTCGGCCCGAGCCGCGCTGCTGCGTCCGTCATCGTCCGCGGTGCGGCGGCTGTCGCTCGTCAAGCGCGCCTCGGCGCCAATCCGACGGCGGTGCTCATTCCAGCGTTGATCAACGGTGCCGCCGGTGTCGTCATCACGCTCGATGGACAGCCGCACGGCGTCATGGCGTTCACTGTCGTCAATGACCAGATCGTCGAGCTTGACATAATCGGCGATCCCGAACGCATCCGGAGAGTGGCTTCGGCTGTCCTTAGTGGCGAGTAGCTCGACGGGCACACTGGGCATCGTGGCCGACCGACGCCACGGCGAGTTATAGATACGCTGAAAGGCGGTCGAGGGATGCCCAGATCGGGCCGTTCCCCGGCAGGGCACAGTTGCAAGCACCAGGTCCCGGCGGGTGGTGACTTGGTGGGCATGATCCGACTGGTCGTTGTCGACTGGCTGGTGGCGAACAGAACCTCGGCGTTCCGTGGTCTGCCAGAAGCCAGCACCCGCCGTATCAGGGCCGGTGATGTCGGCTCGCTCACCGAGGAATGTGACCGTCGCCAAGAGGACACGAGCGCCATCCGCTGCGCATGGAGAGAGCCTGTCGATCGGACCTGGGTACCAGTCCGTCGACGGGCCTCACGTGGCCTGTCCGAGCGTGTCTTTACGTGTCTTTATCGAGAGGGAAGGAGAGGGTTCGTGAGGGAACCTGAGGGGGTCGAAACGCCACCACCAGGAAAGTCCTCGGAAAGGCCCTGGTCAAAACACCGAGAACCAGACATTCGCAATGTAGAGGCCGAGGGTTCGAGTCCCTTCACCTCCACCAAAAGCCCAGGTCAGAGGCCCAAGGTGGGATCCCCCAAGAATCAACGAGCGCTACGTGACTTTGCGTAGAGATCGTCGCGACGAAGCGATTAGCTCTGGACCAAAGACCCAGGTCACAGAAGTGAAGTTGCGTGCCCGCGCAGGGTCATTGCCTTGAAGTTGAAGTTATGGTGCTTGACCCTGCGTGCTCTTGTCGCTGCACTAGTAGCTTCCGACTCACGGAGTCCTCCCGAAGTTTCAACGCTGAGTTTTACGTCGCTTCGGTGACGGTGATCCCGATCTTCTTCATCACTCTCGCGGTGGAGGTTCGTGCTGCCAGCTATCCCATCATGCGCCGGATGGTCGCCCTGTACCGGTACAGAAAGCTTCGACGCTTCGAATCGATGCGCGAGCGCTTCCACTGGTTGATTCGGGGCATGCTCGTTGCGTTAACGGCCCTTCTGGTCCCAGTCGTCGCCTTGGGATGGGCAGCCGAGGTCATCGGTCTCCTAGCCTTGGACAAGCGGACGATTGGTCCGTCTCAGCACGTCTTGGTCGTCATCGGCGTGGTCGCCCTTCCCACCGTGGTGTTCCTATGGGCGATCGCAATCAGAGAACGTGAGCCCACTCCCCTCGATGAGGAGCTGGATCGGCTGTCTCGGAGTCGCCGCGAGACGATCAACGGAATGAGTGAGCGCCTTCGCTCGATGGAGTGGGCGGCTAGTCGAGATGACACCAGCGATACCGCAAAGGTCCGTCGTACGCGTCGACAGCTCGGCGCGCTGACTCGCCGAGATCAGAAGCTGACGAGTTCGACCGGCAAGGCGCGTCGGTCTCTTCAAAACCTTCGCGAGCATCAGGAGACGACGCGGCGGTGATCTTGCTCGCCTGGGGGACCAAACCTCTCCGAGTGATGTCTGGCGGACAGGACACCAGCGAACGGCCTGATCATCAGCGTTCCTTTCGAGGGCTGGGTGATCAAACGTGCCCGTGCGATCTGTCGTCCTGGCTATTGGCTTTCGCTCGAGCCCCACACTGGTTCCAGATCGAGCACTACCTCACCTTCGACCAGCACTTCGCGCACAGTCAGTTGGTCCTCTGACGTCGACCAATACGCCTTGGGGTTGTTTGGTGTGATCGAGCAACGGCCGAACGCCAGATCCGTGCTGAAAGAGATCAGTGGTTGAGATCGGTCGAGATGTGTTCGTGGCCCGTACCGCTAATCCGGGACCGCCCCAGCGGAGGCGTTGAGGACTGCGCCGGTCATCATGCCCGCCTGGTCTGAGGCGAGTAGGACTGCAGCTCTTGCGGTGTCGGCCGTGCGGGGAGACACCTTCAGCATGGTGCCTTGGGCGAGCGTCGCTTCCGCCTGGTCGGCTGTTATGCCCATCATCTTTTCAAGGACGTTGGTCGTATCTTGGATGGTGCGCGAGTCGGGATTGGCCGCGGTCCGAAGGCAGACCACTCTTATTCCGCTGGACCCGAGCTCGATGGCCAGCGATCTCGTGAGGTTCTCCACGGCGCCGAAGGCGGCCCCTATGCCTGAGGTACCAGGAGTGTGCGGCTTGGCCGGGCTTCCAGTCAGGAAAATGATCACGCCCGATCCCTGGTCGAGCATGTGGCGAGCTGCGGCCTGCGCGGTGAGGAACTGCGAACGCAAGACCGTTTCCACCGGGGTCATGAACTGACTCGTAGACAACGCCACGGCGGACGTCCCGTTGCCATACTCGCTTATACGCGGCCCAGTGGCATTGAACTCGATATCGAGGCTTCCCGCCTGCTTCACGACCGAAGCGACGTATTCTTCGACCGCAGCTCCATCGAGGGTGTCGATCACTGCAGGGTGGGCACAACCACCGGCTGCTGCGATCTGGGTCGCGACAGCTTGCACCGTGTGCTCGGTTCGGCCTGCGAGGAAGACCTCGGCACCTTGGGACGCGAACTCGCGAGCCACGGCCGAACCGATCGAGCCGCCGGCACCGAAGACGACGGCGCGCTTTCCCTCCAGGATCAACGAAGCAGTCATGTCACACTCCTCGGTAGCGGGATCACCTCGACAGTCGGGATGCTGTCGTAGATATAGACACCGAGAGCCCTGCAAAGTGGTCGCTCACCACGCCAGTTGCATGATCATTTGTCTCGCAAGTGTGCGGGGGAGACCTATTGGACACTGGATCACCCGAGACGAGGGGAGCGCGGCGAGCGGCGTGACCAACCGTGACGTGACCACTCGTGATCAGTGAGACTCCGACAATCGGCGCTAACTGGCAAACGCGGGAAGGACGACCCCTTCGAGCAGCTAGAGCGTCAAGAGGGCAAGACCCTAGGAAGTCCGAAGGAGGGCAGGACGCTCTTGTCGAATCCGGTCATCGCCGTGATGAGACGCCCAGACAAGGTCAACACAACGATCCCATTGGCGTGAAACAGGCCCGTTTGCGGATCGCGAATGTAGGCAGCGAGTGCGGGCTGCCCATTCGCTCTGGTCGGCACGATCCGGAAGGTCCGTCCGGGGCGGAACGACACAATGCTGAAGAAACGACGCGCTGGCTCGCGACCCTGGTACTCGAGAGGCATCGGTGGCATGGTGACCCAGACGTCCTCAGTGAGGAGCATGACGAGTTTGTCCACGTCTTTGCTTTCCCATGCCGCGGTGAGGCGGGACACGATCTCTTGTTCAGCGGCTGAGTTCGGAGCGGGGGGAGGCTCGTGATCCCTCGAGTCCCCGAGGCGAGCTTGCACAGCGGCCCGAGCGCGTTTGAGAGCGTTCGTTACCGACGCCTCGGTTGAGTCGAGCATCTCGGCTGCCTCATGTGCCCTGAAGCCGAGCACGTCGCGAAGCACCAAGGCCACCCGCTGCCGGGGTGGGAGCAGCTGGAGGGCAGTGACGAACGCCAGCGACACCGACTCCCTCGTCTCGTACCGGGCCTCGGGTCCGGGGCTGTCGTCGGGGAGTCCATCGAGGAGGACGTCGGGGTATGGCTCGAGCCAGACAGCTTCTCCGATCCGGGTCGGCTCCGGGAGAGCCACGTCGAACGCAGGTCCCCCGGATTGGGGTCGTCGGCAAGTGGCACGGAGCATGTTCAGGCACTGGTTCGTGGCGATGCGATAGAGCCAGGTTCGGACGGAGGCCCGTTTCTCGAACTGCCCCAGGGCCTGCCAGGCGCCGAGAAGGGTCTCCTGCAGCGCGTCCTCCGCGTCTTGCGTCGAGCCCAGGATCCGATAGCAGTGCACCTGTAGCTCGTGGCGATACCCATCGGTCAGCTGCTCGAACGCCTGTTGATCCCCGGACTGAGCACGACTGAGGAGTTCCACGCTCACCGTTCCATCCTCGCATCACCTCGCGTCCCAGCCCCTTCTGATCCCACTACCAGTACCGACACCGCCGGATCGTGAAATTGGTCGCCTGGGAGCGACCAATTTTCACTCAGTCCGGTGTCGGTATGGGGTGACAGGCAATGCCGGCCCAGACCGGCCAACCAAGGAGAGAGGTTCAGATGGCCACGTTCGTCTTCACCTACCGGATCCCCACCGACTGCGTCCCGGGCGGACCCGACACCATGGCCACCTGGGCGGCCTCGTTCGAATCGATGGGCGAAAGCCTCTCTGACCGCGGCAACCCGGTCTTCGAGTCGACCGAGCTCGGCAACTGCGGTGCGGGCACGCAATTCGGTGGCTGCAGCTTCGTGACCGCAGAGGACCTCGAATCGGCCGTGGCCCTGGCCAAGGGGTCGCCGGCCCTCGACGCGGGCGGCGGGGTTGAGGTCGGCGCCGTCACGGTGCTCAACCTTGATTCCTCCTCGAGCGGCCAAGGCTGAGCGCCTACGAAAATGACCGACCTCTCCGCCCGGATGGGCGCGCCGTCCAGCCGACCGGGAGCGGACGGCGCCTCGTCGTTGCCGCTTACGGTCCTCCTCACCGGGGTGGCGTTCTTCATGGTGGCGCTTGACGCGTTGGTGGTGATCACCGCGCTCCCGTCGATCCATCGATCACTCGGGGGCAGCGTCACCACGCTCCAATGGACGGTGAACGCCTACAACATGGCCTTCGGAGCGGGGATCATCACTGCCGCCGCTCTAGGCGACCGATTGGGCCGCCGGCGCATGTACGTGATCGGCCTCGCCCTCTTCACCGTTGCCTCGGCGGCCTGCGCCCTCGCTCCGGACCCGGCCATGCTTATAGGTGCGCGCACCGTGCAGGGCCTCGGGGCGGCCATCGTCACCCCGCTCAGTCTCACCATCCTCACCTCTTCCTTCCCGCCAGAACGTCGCGGGGCGGTGATCGGGCTGTGGGGTGGGATTGCTGGACTCGGGGCGGCGGCCGGTCCCCTCATCGGCGGTGCGATCACTCAGGGACTGAGCTGGCACTGGATCTTCTGGGTGAACGTGCCCGTGGGTGTCCTTGCGTTGATCGGCTCACGGTTGGCCTTGCCTGAGAGCTACGGGCCGCGCTCATGCCTCGACGTCCCGGCTCTCGTGCTCGTCTCGGGCGCAGCGGTCGCGCTCATTTGGGGACTGGTGGAGGCGTCCCAGGACGGATGGGGCAGTCCAAAGATCCTTGCCAGCCTGGTCGGCGGCGTCTGCCTGCTCGTGGCCTTCGTTGCCTGGGAGGCCACAGCGGATGAGCCGATGATTCCACTTTCGATGTTCCGCAGCACCACCTTCTCGGCTGCAGTGGGGGCCTCCTTCTTCCTGACGGCTTCGGTCTTCTCTGCCGCCTTTCTCATTAGTCAGTTCTTCCAGTTCGGACTCGGCTACTCGCCGCTCGGCACCGGTCTTCGTTTCCTGCCCTGGACCGCCACGACACTTGTCGTCGTCCCGGTCGCAGGGGCGCTCTCGGACAAGATCGGCTGGCGGGCGCTCATGGTGTCCGGACTTGCCCTGCAGGCTGCCAGCTTCGCCTGGATCGCCGCCATCGCTCACACCGATGCTGGCTACCTCGGCTATTTCATTCCACTCCTGATGGCCGGCGTCGGACTCTCGATGGTCCTTCCCACCGCCTCGGCGGCCGCACTGAGCTCAGTGCCGCCGGAGGAGCTCGGCAAGGCCTCGGGGATCTCCAACACCTTGCAGCGCTTTGGGCCGGTCTTCGGCGTCGCCATCGTCACCGCGGTCTTTGACGCCAAGGGCAGCCTGACGAGCCATGTAGCGATCACTGATGGCTTTCGCCCAGCTCTTTTCGTGGCGGCAGGTTTCTCAGTCATCGGTGCGATCACGGCTCTCGCCGTGCAAAGAACAAAAACCACAGCCGACGCCGCTCCAGCTCCACAACGTGAGCCTGGGCCGGCCACGCTCGCATCGGCCCTGGAAGTCCAATAATCGTGCCTAGGTCCTTTCAGCCGAAGTCAGACGGGCGATCCCGGCCGTCAGCCACCACCCCACGATGGTGTTCGGCGCACAACTGATCTCCGCCCGTCCGAAGGGTCGGCGCCGGATGTACGGCCCGGAACTCGCGAATGGTGGGAGCGCCACTGGACCGAGGCCCTCGAAGCCCTGAAGCGGCATCTCGAGGAAGGTGAAGGCATCTGACTCGCTACCACCCCTCCAGTTCTCGACCTTCCCGGTCGCTCCAGTAGCCAAGTCATCCGACGGAGACCAAACGCCGGCCCACTAGTTCGCATGTCCGAGAAATCCAAACCCAAAGGAGAAAGACAATGCCCGATATTCGTCATCGCGTGGGAATCGCAGCGCCACAACACCGCGTCTACGAAATGGTTGCCACCAAGGAGGGTCTGGCCGAGTTCTGGACCACGCACGTGGAGGGCGACGCCGAGGTGGGCGGCAAGCTGAGCTTCTTCTTCGACGGCCCCGAGCCCTCTGCCGTCATGGAGGTCGTCGAGCTGTCGCCGGACGACCGCGTGCAGTGGCGCTGCGTCGAAGGTCCCGCAGAATGGGTCGGCACAACCGTCACCTTCGACCTCAAGGACAACGGCGGCGGAGAAACCGTGCTGCTGTTCACCCACGCCGACTGGCGGGAGCCAATCGAGTTCATGCACCACTGCAGCACCAAGTGGTCGACGTTCCTGATTGGCCTGAGGAGCGGGCTCGAAGGCGGAGCGTTCACCGCCCACCCCGACGACACGCGGATCAGTAGCAGCTGGCGCTAAGACGCCAGCGACGACGTAATCGAGCCGGCACGACCGGCCGTCAGGAGGTGAACGGCTGTCGGGCAGTAGGCATTGCCTCTCCGGTCACGACGGCGAGCTGATCCATAACACACGGCGACTCCGTTGAGCGGCGCCGTCGGTCGTCCATTTCAAAAAAGGAGAGCAGTAATGGCAAAGGTAATATTTGGGAATCATTCGTCGGTCTTAGTTCCGCGACAAGAGCGAGACAGCATCCGCAAATTCTATTGCGATGTGCTCGGTGGCAAGATCATGAAAGAGGATCCCGAGAGAGACTTCGTTCGGCTGGGAGACGACTTCTACATCGGGTTTCTCCATGGGAACGTCACTGATGAGAGCGAGTTCTTGCGAAGCTTCAGAGCTATTTGGCTGGAACTCAAGTCGGACAACGTGGAGGAAGTGAGCCGCCAAGTTCTCGAGTCTGGGCTCGTGAGGCACCTTGATGAGATCCCGGACTCTCACCTCTACTTCCAGGCTCCGGGCGGGCAATGTCTCCGGTTGGTCGGAATCGACGAGGACCTCTCCTTCTATGAAGGAGTCGGAGCCGGCCCGGACGTGGCGAAGGTAGAGGAGGTCGTCATAAAGGAGTCGGCGAAGAACCGAGCTTTGACCCGCGCCCCGGGAGGCGTTCAACGATCCAAAACGACTGGAGGATGCCAATGGCTAGATCGACCTTTGCCCACGTGACCTACATCCGCACCACGCCGGAGAAGCTGTGGGCGGCACTTACGGATGAGGAGCTCATCAAGCAGTGGTGGTTCGGCACGCGCGCCGAAAGCCAGTGGACAGCCGGATCGTCATGGAGAATGGTCTACCCCGATGGCCACGTCCCCGACACCGGCGAGATCGCCGAGGCCATTCCGTCACGACGGTTAGTCATCCGCTGGCAGCATCAGAACGTGCCCGAATTCAAGGCCGAGGGCGAGTCGCCCTGCACGATCGAACTGGAGTCCAGTGGGCCGGCTGTCAAGTTCTCCCTTGCCCATAGCATCGAACGCGAACCCTCGAAGCTCATCGCGGCACTGTCCACAGCCTGGCCGATGACCATCTCCAACCTGAAGTCGCTGCTGGAGACCGGCTCCCCCGTCTTGCAGGAACGTTGGCCCACCGAGAGCGTCCCTTCCGGACAGAGGTAACCCCTTGGCCAAGGTAGGAGAGGCCCTCAAGACGAGGGAGCAGAGTGGAAAGCAAGAGTTACACGACAACGATCGAAGTAGCCAAGTCACCGAGCGACGTCTTCAACCACGTCATCGATGTCTCAAAGTGGTGGAACAAGGAAGACTTCGAAGGAGACAGCACAACGTTGAATGATGAGTTCATCATTCACCATGTCGGCCGTCACTATTCAAAGCAGAAGCTCGCCGAAGTCATTTCCGACGAGAAGATTGTGTGGCTTGTGACTGAGAGTGAGCTGAATTGGATCGAGAAGGATACGCACGAATGGACGGATACCAAGCTGGTTTTCGAGATAACCGCTTACGACGACAAAACCGTGCTCCGCTTTACTCACGAAGGACTCGTTCCAGAAATGGAGTGTTACGCACAGGTCGAGGAGAGCTGGAAATCACGTCATCAGGGAGTGGTTGTTCAAATTCATCACGGAAGACAAAGCCATATAAGGCGACCGGGAACTCAAGGCGGGTGCGCGCCGTGGCGGAACGCGTTCTCATTCAGCGGCGCCGAAGGAGTCGTAGGGAAGACCGAGCTCGGCGGAAAGCTTGCGGCCGGAGTCGAATTGGAAGGAGCTGATCCCACCGGGCTCCCACGGCCGACGGATCCCACCGCCACCGCGTCCGGGGACTTCGGCACTAGGTAGAACCTCTCCCTAGCTGCGCCGATGGCGAAGTGGAGCAAGCTCGAACCAATCGAGGTGGAGGAAGTCGATGTTGTCGTCGCGGGTCTGTTGGTCACGGCAAGGGGCTGAGAACGGGTCCTAACACCGTGCGGAGCCGTGTGCAGGCGCCGGTGCCAGCGCCGCCCAATGCCGGTTCCATTGGGGCCATGCCACCCCCGGCGCGAGCCTTACAAGCGCTTGAGCATCTCCCCCAAGGATTGGCGCTCCCCGTCGCTGAGCGGCGCGAGGAACCGGCGCTGCTGCTCGTCAAGGACCCGAACCGCCGTCGTCTTGGCTTTCCGACCCGAAGTCGTGGGGACGACGAGAAAAGCTCGCCGGTCCCCCGGATGCCGCTTGCGAAGGACCAGGCCCTTGTCCTCGAGATCGTCCACCAAGGAGACCATGGTCGTACGGTCAATGCGCAGTATGGCTCCGAGGGCCTTTTGGGTCATGGGCTCAAGCTCGGTGACGATCGTCAGGATCCCAACCTGGCGAGCGCCCAACCCGACCTCGGCGAGCATCTGATTGGCCAACGCGTGCGACGCCTGAGCCGCGCGGAACAGCAGGAAGGTCACGCGGTCCCGCATCGATGGCGGCAGCGAGGCAGCGGACATCTTGGAAGCAACCGGCTCGGCCACGCTGGCCTCAGATCGTCAGGTGACAGATAATCAGTACTACGGATAATATCACCGGGGGTACGACACGGGAGCGTGGATATGGACGCCGGCCAGGCCTTCTTGCTCATCGAAACCGCCGCCACCACCTTCATGGCCGGCGCTCTGTGGACAATGCAGATCCTCAACTACCCGTTGCTCGCCCTCGTGGGCGACGACGCCCTCGCCAAGTATGAGGCGGCCCACAACCGGCGCTTCGGCCTCGTCGTGATCCCCGGCGTCCTCGTGGCGACCGCGGCGAGCGTGGGGCTGCTCGTGAGTCGCCCCCGCACGGTCCCAGTGTGGGGGCCGATCTGCGAACTGGCCCTTGTCGTGATGGTCATCGCGTCGACCGCCGCCTTCCAGGGCCGCTACCACGGCGCCCTCGCCCGGGGCTCCGACGCCCGCACACACCAGGCCCTCGTCCGAACGAACTGGCTCCGGGTGGCCGCGTGGTCGGCGGCCGGGTTAATCGCTCTCTGGATGTGCCATCTGACCTTCGTCCTCTGAAACAGTCCCGCCCACTTACAACTGGAGGAGAGTTGGACACGCCTGTCGATGTCTACCGAGGCTTCATAGACGCCCTCAACGGCTCGGACCTTGAAGCAGCCGAGCGGCACGTGGACCCTGAGCGGTATCGCGAGAACTGCGTCGGCTTCACCCACGGCTGGGTGAATTGGGAAGAGTCGAAGGACTCCATTCGGACAGTGTGGAAGGGGCTCCCCGATCTGAATGTCGAGCTCCCCACCGTCGTGGACGCCGACGACGTCGTCCTTGCCCATGGCGTGGTCCGGGGGACGGCGACTGGCCGCCTCTACGGGGCGCCCGCCACCAAGCGGCCCTTCGAGGCCAACTTCTTCGACTACGTCCGAGTCGACGACGGCCGGATCGTCGAGCGGGTTCAGCAGACCGATGTGCTCACTCAGATGCGCCAGCTCTACGGCCGAGGTGTGGGGCTGGTCGGACTGGCGACCATGTTCTGGCGTCAGTGAGCGACGGCGTGTTCAACCAACGTCCACAGGGAGAGGCCCGGTGAAGTGCGGCTCGATCCCGCAGGCAACACCGAAACCGCTCGCAAGCTCGTTGGCATTTTCAGCGCATTTGCCCTCTCGGCGACTCCGCCCACGCCCGGGCTACTGGGAGCACCACGACCCTCGGGTCGAGAACCCGAAGGTCGAGGTAATGAGCCCGACTAGCGGGGAGTTTTTTGGAGCTGTGGATAGAGGGCGGAAACGCCGCCAGCAAGTGCGGCCTGCATCTCACGGCTGACATCGTCTGCGACTATTTCGAAGAGATCCTGCTCGACACCGTCGATGGCGATCTTGGCGATATCCGCGGGGTTTGACTTGGGTGCGGTTATCGAAGCGGTCATGTCTGTATCCATGTAACCGACATGGAGCCCAGCCACCCGGATGTTCTGCTCTGCAAGCTGCACGCGCAGTGCGTTGGTCATCGACCATTCTGCTGACTTCGCGGCGCAGTAAGCGCCGCTCCTGGGGAAACTGACCCACGAGAGCACGGAAAGGATATTGAGTATCGACCCTCCTCCGTTCGTCGAGATCTTCGGGGCGAAGGCTCGGATCACCGACAGTGTCCCGAAAAAGTGGGTGTCCATCTCGAAGCGGATCTGCGCTGGATCTCCATTGAGAAGGTCTGAGCCGGTTGATGAGCCGGCGTTGTTGATCACGAGGGTGACGTCGCCGGCGATCTCGGCGGCGCTGGCTACCGACGCCGGGTCGGTGATGTCCAGAGCTACCACCTTGGCGCCTGGCAGGTCGACAGCGTCGGGGTTGCGTGCCCCGGCGTACACGGTGGCACCCCGGCTGACCAGCTCGTTAGCGAGGTGGCGGCCAAGTCCTCGGTTAGCTCCAGTGACGAGGGCAGTCGATCGGGCGATATTCATGACGTCTCCTCACCGTCGGTGCGATGACGAGATTGAGTTGTGGACAGTTGTGGCTACGCGGCCTTTTCGGAGATGGTGACGCTGAACCCGAGCGCCTCGATCCTGCGTTGGAGCCGCTTCGCCTCAATGGCGGGATCGTGACGGCGCTCGAAGTAGTCAGCACCGGGATCTTGGTAGAGGGCACCGGTGGTGAGGAGGTGCCACGCGGTCTCGAGCATGGAGTGGGCGACGGCAACCACAGCTTTGTTCGGGCCCCTGCGCCGGGCGATGCGCGAGTACTGAGCCGAGTAGTACGTGCCCTTGGTCCGCGCCGCGGCCCGGGCCGCTTCGATCAGGGTGCGGCGCAGCCACGGCGAACCGTGTCGGGTGCCGACCGGGCGCTTCTTGCCGGCCGACTCGTAGCTGGCCGGCGCCACCCCCGCCCAGGCGCACAGGTGCGCGGCGGTCGGGAACCGGGTCATGTCGGCGCCCGTCTCGGCCACGATGACCTGGGCTGTGGTCGCCGAGATCCCGGGGATGGAAGTGAGCAGGGCGACCTGCGGTTCAAAAGGGACGAGTCGAGAGCAGATCTCGGCGCTCAAGGTGGCGATGGAATGGTCCAAGAAGTCGAGGTGATCGATGATCTGACGACAGAGGATCGCGTGGTGCGGACCGAAGTTGCCCTCGAGCGCGACTTCGAGCCGGTCGATTTTCTGGCGCATCTTGCCCTTGGCCATGTTCGCCAGGACCCTGGGGTCCCGCTCGCCCGCGATCATCGCTTCGAGCATCGCCCGCGAGGACGCGGACCACACCGTCGAAGCCACCGAGGTGAGCTTGACGCCGGCGTCCTGCAGCACCTTCTCGAGGCGCTGGATCTCCTTGGCTCGGGCGTCGACCTGGGTTTTCCTATACCTGGTCAGCTCCCTCAACTCGCGGATGTCGGGTGGGGGCACGAACGATGGCCGCACCATCCCGTGCGCGGCGACGTCGGCCAGCCACTCGGCGTCGGAGAGGTCGGTCTTGCGGCCGAGTTATGTCTCGGATGTCCGGGTCAGGTTGTGGCTGTGGTTGTGGTTGTGACTGAGGCTGAGGCTGGTGCAGGGCGAGGGAGGAGGGTGAGGGCGGGAACGATGCCGACGAAGGAGATCGCGGCAGAGGCCCACCAACCATGGCGAAACGCGTCAAGTGCTGCGCTGTCCTGCCCCGCTGCGGTGCCGAGCACTGCCACGAGCACGGCCACGCCGAGGGCGAGGCCGGTCTGGCGGATCATGTTGATGACCGCAGTGCCGGTGGCAAATGACTGCGGGGGGAGCGAGGAGGCGGCCGTGGCCATCAGGGTCGGAAGGGTGAGGCCCACTCCGACACCGGTCAAGATCATCCCGCCGAGTACCCCCGAGACGTAATTGGGTTGGACCGTGATCGCAAGCGCCCACCACGACACTCCGACGCCGAAGACCAGGCTGCCCAGCGCCATGACTCGGGCTGGGCCGTAGCGGGCGATGAGCCGTCCGGCCACGACGAACGATATGAAGGGGACCATCATCGGTCCGGGTGCGATGGCCAGCCCGGATCGCAGCGCCGACCATCCCCAGGCGCCCTGCTCCCACAGAACGATCGAGAGAAGCATCGCCCCGAACGATGCGGAGAAGAAGATGGCGACCAGCGACGCCGCAGTGAAGCTCCGGGAGCGAAACAGCGACGGATGGATGAGCGGAGTGCGGCTCCGAAGGCAGTGGAGCACGAAGAGCGCGATGAGGGCCGCAGACGCGGCGAGTGTCCAGGCGATGGCGGGTGAGCTCCAGCCCCAGTCGCTGCCCTTCACGAGCCCGAAGGTGAGGGCAGCCACGCCTGTGGTGGCCAGCGCGGCTCCGAGAGCGTTGGGCTGCTCGCTGGGGTGACCGGGTACATGCGGCAGCCGGCGCCAGCCGACGATGAGAGCGATGATCCCGACCGGCACGTTGACCAGGAAGACCCAGCGCCAGCTCGCTGCGACCAGCAGGCCGCCGACGACTGGGCCTACGGCGGCGGACATCCCACCGACCGCCGTCCAGGCGCGAACGGCACCTTGCCGGCGTTCGGACGGGTAGGAGGCGAGGACCAACCCGAGGGAGGTCGGGGTCAGCAGGGCCGCCCCGGCCGCCTGCACGAGGCGGAAGCCGATGAGCATCCCGACGCTCGTAGAAGCGGCACACGCGGCCGACGCTGCAGTGAAGATCGCCACGCCGAGGAGAAAGGCGCGGTCGCGGCGGTAACGGTCGGCGAGGCGTCCGAAGAAGACCAGCAGCGACGCGTAAACGATTGCGTACCCGTTCAGGATCCAGGACAGCTCGCCCAAGTTCGAGGCCCCCAGGTCCCGGGCGATCTGAGGCAGGGCCACGTTGACGATGAAGAGGTCGAGGCTGGCCAAGACCACTCCGGCGCAAGTGATGACGAGCACCTGGCGGGGGGCTGCCTTGGCCTTGGTGGGGGAGGGTCCGGGGCGCTCAAGCAGTTGAGTGAGTTCCGTCATAAGACCCACTCTAAGGGATTGCGTTCTATAATACAACCCACTATTCTGGATTCCGTGGAACGCAAGAGCTTCGCCGACATGCACTGCTCAGTGGCCCAGTGCCTCGAGGTGGTGGGCGAGTGGTGGTCGATGCTGATCCTGCGAGACGTGTTCTTGGGCGTGACCCGTTTCGACGAGTTCCAAGAGCGCCTGGGAATCTCCCGCAACATCTTGAACCAGCGGCTTAATCACCTGGTCGAAACCGACGTCCTTGAGAAGGTGCGCTACAGCGATCACCCGCCCCGCTACGACTATCGGCTCACCGACAAGGGCCGTGACCTGTGGCCGGTCCTCACTGCCATGCGCCAGTGGGGCGACCGCTACGCCGCACCCGACGGGCCACCTCTCCAGGTGACCCACAAGGCCTGCGGCCACATCTCCAACGCGGTCTTCGTGTGCTCTGTGTGTGGCGAGCGCCTAGAAGCCAAAAACGTCCGCGCCGCCCCCGGCCCAGGAGCGGTCGAGCCTCTCGTCGGAACAACGAAGCCATGACGGTCGCCGTTCCCCGCGCCGACCGGTGCGCATTCAGCGAGGTAAGCGAGTTGCAGCCCGTCGGGCCGGGCCGTTTTGATGCCGATGTCCACCCAGCATGGACCATCGGCGGGAAACCCAACGGGGGCTATCTCCTCGCCATGCTGGGACGGGCGGCAACGTGGAACAGCACTCACCCGCACGTCGTCGCCGCCAGCGCCCATTACCTCCGCTCCCCGGAACCGGGCCCGATCGCCATCGAGACCGAAACGCTGCGCACCGGCCGCTCGGCCACTCAGGTGCGGGCTCGAATGGCCCAGGGTGAGTTCGTATGCGTCGAGGCAGTTCTCACCGCATCACACCTAGAACGGGACACCCGCTCGTACTGGGACGCCGGGCTGCCCAAAGTGAGTTCGGTCGGCTGGGAGGAATGCGAACGCCTCGTCCCGGTCCTGCCGACAGGGCAGCCGGTGGCGATCATGGAACAGATCGAAGTTCGCATAGAACCGGCCACGCGAGGGTTTACCAAGGGCCAGCCGAGCGGCCGCGGGGAGCTACGAGGGTGGCTGGCTCTGCCGGCCGACGAAGGGTTCGACGCGAACGCGCTCCTGTTCGCGGTCGACGCCTTCCCCCCGGCTACCTTCGACGTCGAGTTCGTGGGCTGGGTTCCCACGTTGGAGCTGACCGCCTACGTTCGAGCCCTACCGGTGCCCGGCCCGCTGCAGATTGTGCAACGCGCTCAGCTCATCGAAGCTGGGCGCGTCGATGAGGTCTGCTACGTATGGGACAGAGCCGGCCGACTGGTTGCCCAAGGCACGCAACTGGCCGGAATCCGCCTGGGATGAGCTCGGTCCGGCGTGACCTTACGTGACCTTATCGAGAGGGAAGGGGAGGGATTGTGAGGGAACCTGATGTCATGAAGGAGCGCAGCGCAGCTCCCGCGTAACGAGGGCCGGTGGTGCGCACCGGTTCGAACGCCCAGCACGAGGAGCACTCTCGTGGCAACGAGGAACGCGACCAAGACCGACCGAGCCAAGCCGAAGATCCCACGGGAGCCCTCCCGTCGTCCGGGACCAGGTGTGCGGAGCACACTTGGGGTGACGAAACCAACCCCGAGACGACAGAAGGAGACTCCCGTGGAACAACAAACACAGTACGTCGGCATCGACCTACACCGGCGGCGCAGCGTGATCGTACGGCGCAACCAGGCCGGTGAAGCGCTCGACACCGTCCGCATCGACAACCACCCGGTGGCCCTGGCCGCAGAGCTGGCCAAGGCCGGCGAGCACCCAGAAGTGATCTTGGAAGCTACGTACGGGTGGTACTGGGCCGCCGACGTGATCCAAGAGTGCGGGGGCAACGTGCACCTGGCCCATCCACTCGGGAACAACTGGGGCAATCGGCGGGTGAAAAACGACGAGCGCGACGCGACGGACCTGGTCGACCTGCTGCGCCTCGGACGCCTGGCCGAGGCCTGGGTCGCCCCGCCACCGCTGCGCGAACTGCGCGAACTCGTCCGCTACCGGGCCAAGCTCGTCCACTTGCGCACGAACCTCAAGGCCCAGGTCCACGCCGTGCTGGCCAAAGAAGGGGTGGCCGTGCCCGTGAGCGACCTGTTCGGGGTGGCCGGGCAGCACCTGCTCGACGACGTGCATCTAAGCGATGCCTACCGCATAAGGGTGAACTCCTTGCGCGAGCTCATCGAGCACGTCGACCGGGAGATCGAGGCGGTGCAGAACGAAGTCGCTCCCATCTTCGCCGGCGATCTCGGCTACCACGCTGTCCAGGCCATCCCGGGCGTCGGTCCAGTCCTCGCTGCCGTGTTCGTGGCCGAGATCGGCGACATCGAACGGTTCAAGAGCGCCCGGCACCTGTGTAGCTGGGCCGGGCTGACCCCGACCCACAAAGAGTCCGACGTCACGATCCACCGGGGCCACATCACCGAGCAAGGCTCTCGCCTAGTGCGCTGGGCCGCCGTCGAAGCGGTCGCCCGCCAGCGCCGCGACAACCCGGTTCGGCGCCACTGCCACCGCGTGGGCGAGCGCCGAGGAAAGCAGATCGGGCGGGTGGCGGCGGCCCGCAAACTTCTCATCCTCGTCTACTACGGCCTGCGCGACGGCCAGATCCGTTGCCTGGGCGAGACGGGGTGAGACCCGGAACGGACGCAGCCCGCTGCGCGCTCGACTCCCCTCATGGCCCCCGGTTCCCGGCGAGGCCGAGCTCCTGATTGAGCCCAGCAGGTTGCGGCCGAACCACTCCATGTCGCAGTTCGGACGAAGAGATGAGCGGCACCCGGGAACCTCGGGTTGCCCTGCCAGCACACTGTCTGGCTCTGGAGATGGACCGCAACGCGTCCCCGACCCGGCAACACAGGGGGCGACCACGAAGCCCCTGACGGGCTTCGATATCCATGATGTGATGCGACAACTGACCGGGCCCTCAAGGCTTCCCCTCCGGGCGGCCTACGGCCGGCCTTGACCGCCCTCTCCGATCACGGGTCACCACGAGGGCTGCTTCAGCGCGCCCGCCGTCAGTCAAGACCCTCATCTGAGCGTCAAAGAAAAGCCAAAGGAGCCTGCGGCACCTCTTGACAAACTGCGCTCCTTCAGAGATGAGGGGATCGAAACGCTGCTACCAAGGTCATAGGAAAGGTCCTGGTCAAAACGCCGAGAACCACACATTCGCAATGTAGAGGCCGAGGGTTCGAGTCCCTTCACCTCCACCAAAGGCCCAGGTCAGAGGGCCAAGGTGAGATCCCCCAGAATTTCATTTGGTTCGACGTGACCTTACGTGACGTTATCGGCGAGAAAAGCGCCTGCGAGAAAAGCGCCAATGAGCGTTACGTGAGTCGTTGTAGAGGTTGAAGATGCGCGTCGGCCGCACTCCAGAACCTGGTCCCAAGCCGACAGCCGAACCTCCGTCACGGTGGGAGGTGGCCTGCTCGGATTCACCCGCCTCGGAGGGGCCCGATGCGGGCACCCGGAGGCCGGCCTCAGGCGCGGTCTGGACCAGCTCGCCGAGCCACCTGATGACCTTTGGCCCTGGTCGCTCGGCGCGTCTGACACTGAACTGGATAGGTGAGTCTGCTGACCCGACCCGACGAGGCGACGCCCGGTCAGCGGGACCGACACCGGCGGCTGGCCCTGGCCATCGTGTGTCTCGCGGCGCTGATCATCAACGTCGACAACACCATCCTCAACGTCGCGCTCCCGACGCTCGTCCGGGACCTGCATGCCACGTCGAGCCAGCTCCAGTGGATCGTCGACTCCTACGCCATGGTCTTTGCCGGCCTGCTACTGGTCGGAGGGACGCTGGCCGATCGGTTCGGCCGCAAGCGGTTCTTCCTCATCGGCCTCACCGTGTTCGCACTGGGGTCAGTCGGCGCGGCCCTTTCCGGATCGGTGACGACGCTCATCGCGTTCCGGGCCCTCATGGGCGCCGGTGCCGCGCTCACAATCCCGACGTCGCTG
Source organism: uncultured Acidimicrobiaceae bacterium (assembly GCA_963838835.1). Taxonomy (GTDB): domain Bacteria; phylum Actinomycetota; class Acidimicrobiia; order Acidimicrobiales; family RAAP-2; genus Bog-473. Next base: position 126,565 of record CAWITA010000023.1, on the reverse strand, counting down.
GCGATCATCAACGACATCTTCCGTGACCCGGGCGAGCGCGCTCGTGCCATCGGCGCCTGGGCCGGCACGATCGGGCTCGGGATCGCCATCGGTCCCATTGCCGGTGGGCTCCTGCTGTCGAGGTTCTGGTGGGGGTCGATCTTCTTCGTCAACGTCCCGATCGCGTGCATCGGCGTGGTCGGGGCCGCGTTGGTGGTCCCCGACTCAAAGAATCCGCACGTGCAACGCCCCGATCCCGTCGGGGCCGCGCTGTCAATCGCCGGCCTCGGACTGCTGCTCTGGGCGATCATCGAGGGCCCGACCCGGGGGTGGACCTCGCGGACAGTGGTGGGGGCGGGGCTGGCCAGCCTCGTGGTGCTCGCTGCCTTCGTCGTCTGGGAGTCCCGCACTACGCACCCCATGCTCAAGCTCGACTTCTTCCGCAATCGCCGGTTCTCGGTGGCCCTCGCCGCAGAGTGTCTGGCGGTGTTCGGGCTCATGGGGGCGCTGTTCTTGTCCACCCAGTTTCTCCAGTTCGACCTCGGGTTCTCCCCCCTCCAGGCCGGCCTGCGGATCCTCCCAATCGCCATCATGGTCGTCGTCGGCGCCGCGGTGTCCCCGGTGGCCGCCCGCCTGGCGGGCGTCAAGCTCACGGTGGCCGCCGGCCTCGTGTCGATCGCGGCCGGCTTGTGGCAGGTCTCGGCGTCATCGCGGTTCGACACGACGTACGGCAACGTCGTTTTGGGTCTGCTCCTGATCGGCTTCGGTGCCGGCCTCATGCTGCCGACCGCCACGAACTCGGTCATCGGGTCAGTCCCCCAGGGGGACTCGGGAATGGGGTCCGCCAGCAACACCGTGGCGCTCCAGGTCGGCGGCGCGTTGGGTGTCGCGGTTATCGGCAGCGTGATGCTGACCCGCTACCAGGGCCACATGACCGCGGCGTTGGTCGGCCGGCATGTGCCTCAATCGGTCGCGCAGACCATCTTCGGGTCCCTGGGCGCTGCCCTGGCGGTGGCGGCACGCGTCGGAGGCTCGACCGAGGTTGAGCTGGCCCGCGCCGCGCGCACCGCCTTCATGAGCGGCAACGCGGTGGCGCTCGCCGTGGGCGCCCTCGTCGCGCTCGCCGCCGCGGTTCTCGTGCTCGTGGCACTGCCCTCGCAGGCTCCTCCTGCGCCGCCGTCCTCCGACGAGCCGGATCAGTAAGCCGGAGCATCGTGCTTGTAAGTCACGAGGCGATTTCCCTGAGGGCCGGCCCGAGGACCACTCGAGGTCCTGACCCGCTTACAAGTGTTCACGCGCCTGGGAGCGGCCCGATCCGGATACCCAATGGGACGCCGATCCCTATCCTCAGATGGCTTGTTTCCGCCTTCGAGCCGGGACACTCGGCTGACGGCGCCGGTCCGATGAGGTCGTGCCCGGACCGACGAGGAGAAAGCGATCGATCATCGCGTTGAGCACCGTGCGGTAGCCGTCGACATCCAATGTGGAGTCCCATGCCTGCTGGAGGACAAATCCAAGGATGAGCGAGAGCATGGCCCGGGAGAGCGCATCAGGGTCGACATCGGCGATGAGTTGCCCACGCTCTCGGCGTTCCCGCACGAAGTCGGCGATCTGGTGGCGCTGCCCGACCCCATCTCGAAAGACGGATGCCACCCGTTCGTTGCGCAAGGCTTCGGCCCACACCTGAACGGTCACACGCCGACGTTTCTGCTCGAGGGGATCAGACAGCCAGTCGAGGTAGCCGCCGGCCAGGTCATGGAGGGCTTGACGGGTGTCCGGATTCGCGAGCGCCGTGGAGGCCAGCGCGGACTCCAAGGCATGGCGCTCCTCGGCGATCGCCTCGACGATCTCCTCTTTGCTGGTGAAGTAGAGGTAGATCGTGTTGCCAACGTTCGCAGTGGTCCCCAACGGTGCTCCGGCAGCCATCCGCTCATTCGGAAGTGGTGACCGGCGCGAAGACTAATCTTAATTGCGGCCATGGCACCCGATGCGAGAGCCGGTAACAAGCTCGAAGACTCGCGTTGGCGACTGGCGCTCAAATGCCTCTCATGGACATATCCTCCGAACATCGGCCCCGTGCGCTTGTCAACCGGCCGCCTTCTCGAGCTCGGTGAACGCCGCTGACGTGGCGTCGGCAAGCTTCCAAGGGTCTTCCACGATCTCTGGGCATACGACGAAGCCGAAGTCGATGTGGTCGAGGTAGCTGAGCACGGTGACGTTCAGCCCGCCACCATCGAGCAAGGGGCCAATCGGGTAGTTGGCCACGAGCCGCGCCCCACCGATGTACAGCGGGAGCGGCGGGCCTTGGACGTTCGAGACGATCAGGTTGAAGATCGGCGGGTGATGGTCGGCGAGACGGAGCCGGCTGTAAGTCCGGACTCCAGCGGCGAGGAGTCCGGGTGGAGCGATATCGGCCAGGTCGAGGATGAGGTCGTCGCCGAGCGCGTGCTGCATCAGCTTTGCGCTGTGCGTCGAGGCATGGATCGCCCGAAGCCGCTCAACCGGATCATCGAGTTGGGTGGGCAGGGCGGCGCCCATCACCGCGGTGGCATTACCCCACGCGCCCCCGGAAGCATCGCCTTCGTCGTTGACATGCACCGCCACAGGTATCTGCGCGACCAGCGGCTTGCCGGGTAGCTCGCCGCGATCGGCCAGATAACGACGTAGCGCCCCGGTGCAGATGCCGAGCACCACGTCGTTCACCGTCACCGAGAAGGCGTTCTTGATCGCCTTCACCCCGGAGAGAGGGACCGAGCAGTAGGCGAACCCGCGATGTGCGGTGATGGACCGGTTGAGCGACGTACGCGGCGCCTGGAAGGGCAACGTGACCGCCAGCCATTCCGGGGAGGCGCGAAACCGTAGCATCATCAGCGCCGAGCGACTGAGGTGGACAGAGGTACGGGCGGCCCGCAGCGGGGTGCCCGCCAGCCTGGGCAGCGCCCGCAGGGCCATCTCCCACCCAGGCGGGATTCGCTCGCCCTGAAGCACGGGTGTATCTGGCCGGACCAACGGGGCGCCGGGGTCGAGGTCGTAAAACACCTCGTACAAGCGGGCGCCCCGAACGCCGTCCGCCAGGCAGTGGTGCATCTTCGTGAGCAGAGCAGCGCGGCCATCCTCGAGGCCCTCGATGAACCAGATCTCCCACAGGGGGCGACCCCGTTCGAGCTTGTAGGCCAACAAATCGCCGACCAACGCACCGAGCTCACGGGGGCCGCCCGGGGCTGGGACGCCGACGGGGCGGATCTGGTGGTCGAGATCGAGGTGCAGGTCGTCCACCCAAGCGGGGCGGTCGAGGCCAAAGGGAACCTCAACCAGGCGGCGCAAGAACGGGCCAAGCAGGCCCGCCCTGGCCTCGACCAGCGCGCGCAACCGATTTACATCGAAGCCGCCTGGGGCGGTCGAAGGGTCGATTACGGCCAGTGTGCCCAAGTGCAGGTGCCAATTCGGTGTTTCGCCGTAGACGAAACTGGCGTCAGCACCACTGAGCCGCTGCATCTGTTACCTCCAAACACCCGGAGCGATCGTACGCCGGCGTCAGGCTTCCGGCTACCGCCGAAGGTCCCTAACGTCTGCCGTCGAGCCGGGATTACAAGACGGCCCGGCGGGTGACCTGGTGGGCGCGACCCGACATGTCGTCGACTAGTGGCGAGGCGCGGAACGTTGACGGGGTAATTTCCACGCACTGGCGTCGTTGAGGTAAAGACCGCACGCGCAGTCCATGGCCTCTTCGACGGTGCCGACCAGCAAGCCGCTAGGCAGGACTGATCGTTCGTAGCCGTCCTTGCTGGCCAGCCACACGGCAAATGCCCACTTGTGGTCGCGGTGACCAGTCCAGCGCAAACGGAACAGCGGCTGGTCGTAGCCCTCTGGCATGGTGGCCTCGACGTAGGCGTAGGGAGCATGGAAACGAACGCGGGCCTCGCTCAATGCGGGCCAGCGTGCCTGACGGTGTGCTTCGAGACGCCGCTCGAGCTCGAGGCGTGCGCGCTCGGGGATGGCTGGCATAGGGGCGATGCTATGGGAGGGTTCAGGCCGCAGCGCGGAGGCGCTGGGCGGCGGCCCGGCGCCGAAGGCGGCGTTGTCGCTGGGCCGCCCGGCGCTCGTCATGATCGCGGCGGGCCTCGGCGTTGCGGCGACGCAGGTAAGCGGCCACCGCGGCCTGGATCTCGTCGTGATCGTGGTAGTCCGAGCCGGCGAAGACGGCCTTGACCATGACCCCGAAGTGGCACTCGATGCGGTTGAGCCAGCTGGCGTAGGTCGGTGTCGGCACCAAGGTGATGGAGAGCTGCCGGGCGGTGGCGCGCACATCGCTGGTCCAGTGCGAGGACAGGTTGTCCTGGATCACCCAGATGCGCTGGCCCGGGTAGCGGGCCCGGATCATCTTCAAGGTGGCGATGACGTGGTCGGCCCCCTTGCGGTAGTACCAGTGGCCGAAGAGCTGGTCAGCCCCCACGTCATAGACCCCGAAGAAGTGGGCCACCCCGTGGGGCTTGCGGTAGTTGGCCGGTATGCGCCCCGGACGGCAGCGCCTCCACCAGCCCCGGCCGCCCTTGGGAGTGGGGGTGACGGGTCCGTGCTCGTCGAAGCAGACCAGCACCCCGTCGAGGCGCCTGGACTCGGCCGCTGCGTAGAGCCGGCGCAGCCGGGCCGCCTTGGTGCAGAACCCGGGGTCGGGTGAGTGCTTCCAGCCCTTGGTGGACTGGGTGGTGTGCCCCTCTTCGATGAGGATCACCCGCAAGCGCTCCTTGGAGATGGTCTTCACGACACCAGTGCGCAGCAGATAGGTGCGCAGGTGCGAGAGCGACCAGGTCACATAGGGCTCGCCGAGCTCTTGAGGCCGCGAGTCGACGATCTCGACGATGCGGGCGCGGATCGCACCGGTGATCACCTTGGGTCTGCCACCGCCCCAGGCCGGGACGAGCGCCTCGAGTCCGATCTCGTTGAAGTCGTATATGACCTTGCGCACCCAGTCACTCGTCGCGTCGAGGACGTCGGCGATCTCAGGGGCGCTGTAGCGGCGGGCCGACATGTCGACGACCTGAGCTCTGCGCACCAATACGGCCGACGCGAACTCCGTGCCACGCCGTCGGAGCGAACGGAGCCAACGCCGTTCCTTTCCGCGCAGGGTCCTCACGAACACTTCGGCTGCTCGAGCCATGCACGTCCTCACTCAACGCGCCAACTCCAACCACTCCATCATGCGCGACCGGGCAGTAAATTACAAGTCTGTAGTTTGCATTCGAACCTTCATTGCCGCTGCACTAGCTGACGGCAGACAGAACGTTGGCGTTTCGCGGCTGCCCGGCTGCAGGCGCCCGACATCTGCGTGCAGGTAGGGAGAAAGGTCCCATTGCAGTGGACCTTTGTCCGCTGTCCGGCTGAGTGGCTGATCACAGCTCCGGGGTCGGCGCGCTGCCGGCGACCTTCCACTCCGGCTTGCGAAGCCGATGCATGAGGAGCGGCGGAACGATCCCGATCACGAGTATCCCTCCCATGATGAAGAGGGCATAGAGCAGCCAGCTCGTGTGGCCGAACTGCGACGGGGCGATGAAGCCGATGCCCAGGGCGGACAGCGACGACACGGCGCCGACGAGACACAGGAGGCGCAGTGCCGGTGCACGGTACCCGCGGGCGTGGTCCGGCTGGTTCCGGCGCAACCTGAGCGCGGCGATGAACATCAGCACGTACATGATGAGATAGACCTGCGTCGCCATCACGGCGAATACCCAGTAGTCACGCGAGACGTCCGGTACGACTGCGTAGAGCAGGGCAATGACGGTGATCACGATCGCCTGTCCCGTCAGGATGCGTACCTCGATGCCCCGGCGGTTCACCTTTTGAAAGAAAGGAGGGAGGAAGCCCTGCTCGCGTCCGATCCTGAGCAGCCCCTCGGAGGGACCGTCAAGCCAGGCCAGCATTCCTGCCAGGGCTCCGATGGCAAGAGCGATCGCGACCAGCGGCACAGCGAACTTGATCCCGAAGTGCGTAAAGAGACTATTGAAGGCTTGCATGACGCCGGCCGTGAAGCTGATCTCCTTGGCTGGGATCACCCATGCGATCGCCAGCGTGGGGAGGATGAAGATGATGAGGACGAGCGCCATGGCGAGGAAGATGGACCTCGGGAAATCCCGGCCGGGGTTCCGGCAATCATCGACATGCACGGCATTCACCTCGATACCGGCATAGGTGAAAAAACTGTTGACGACCAGGACGATGCTGGCGATACCCGTCCACGCCGGCAGGAGGTGATGCGTGTTCATCGGGGCGGCCGAGTGGTTTCCTTGCAGCAGGTAGGCGACGCCGAGAGCGACCAGGATTGCCCCTGGAATGAGGGTCCCGATCAGCGTTCCACTCGAGGAGAGCTTTGCCACGAGCCCAACTCCACGCGAGGAGATGAACACGCCGCCCCAGAACAGAACGATGATGACGACGGCGTTATAGACGCCATTGGCGGCCAGGCTCGGATCGATGACGTAGGCGAGCGTCCCGGCGACGTAGGCGAGCAGGGCGGGGTAATAGAAGATCGTCTGGGCAAACTCGCACCAGATAGCCAGGAGCCCCATCGGCGCAGACACACCTTCCCGCACCCAGTTGTAGACGCCGCCCTGCCAGCCGGACGCCAACTCCGCGGCGACCAAGGAGACGGGCACCAGGAACACGAATGCGGGCAGGACGTAGAGGAACACCGAGGCGAGACCGAAGACCGACGTGGCCGGTGTGGACCCCAGATACCCGACGGACCCAACCGTCATCATCGCCAACACTGTCCAGGAGAGGTACCGCCGAGGAGGAGCAGTGGCCGTGCCGAGGGCCACGCTGGTCGGCCCCTGATGGGAGACGGCTTCCGCGGCAACCGTTGGCCGCGGCCGACGGCGTATTCGCATCCACATGGACTACGGACCCACCTACTCTGCTCGGCCTATCGCTACGTTACGCGGCGCGAGCGACCCAGCCCGATCCGTCTGCACGTTCACCGCTCTCCGGCATCCGCCAGTGCGCTCGCAGAATTGGTCAGTTGAGGCTGTGCGGCGGAGGACGTAGCGGATCTCAGCGAGAGGAACCGATCCTTGGGCCATCCCTACCATCCTGGGAGTACAACAGAATCTCAGTTGTTTTGCTGAGGCCGGAAAAGTCCAGGCAAATGACCGATATCCAAATTCAGTGGACCGATTCGATGGCGGTAGACGACGGCTCAAATGGGCTTCGAACCCGAATGTGTTGAGCACCGCCTCCACCCGGGGATTAGGAGACGGCCCGGCGGGTGATCTAGTGGGCGTGACCCAATATGGCTGTCCACCCGCTGACTGCGGACCGAACATCGGCGTTTGGTTGTCTGCCGGTATCAAGCACCGCCGCTTCAGGGTCGGTTATGTCCCGACGCTCGCCGAGGAACGTGATCGTCAACAGGGACCAGGCGCCATTCGCTGCACATTACAAGAGCCTGTCGATCGGACCGGGTACCGATCCGTGTTGAGGCCCCAACTCCGTTTCGGGCGTGACCTTACGTGACCTTATCGAGAGGGAAGGGGAGGGATTGTGAGGGAACCTGATGTCATGAAGGAGCGCAGCGCAGCTCCCGCGTAACGAGGGCCGGTGGTGCGCACCGGTTCGAACGCCCAGCACGAGGAGCACTCTCGTGGCAACGAGGAACGCGACCAAGACCGACCGAGCCAAGCCGAAGATCCCACGGGAGCCCTCCCGTCGTCCGGGACCAGGTGTGCGGAGCACACTTGGGGTGACGAAACCAACCCCGAGACGACAGAAGGAGACTCCCGTGGAACAACAAACACAGTACGTCGGCATCGACCTACACCGGCGGCGCAGCGTGATCGTACGGCGCAACCAGGCCGGTGAAGCGCTCGACACCGTCCGCATCGACAACCACCCGGTGGCCCTGGCCGCAGAGCTGGCCAAGGCCGGCGAGCACCCAGAAGTGATCTTGGAAGCTACGTACGGGTGGTACTGGGCCGCCGACGTGATCCAAGAGTGCGGGGGCAACGTGCACCTGGCCCATCCACTCGGGAACAACTGGGGCAATCGGCGGGTGAAAAACGACGAGCGCGACGCGACGGACCTGGTCGACCTGCTGCGCCTCGGACGCCTGGCCGAGGCCTGGGTCGCCCCGCCACCGCTGCGCGAACTGCGCGAACTCGTCCGCTACCGGGCCAAGCTCGTCCACTTGCGCACGAACCTCAAGGCCCAGGTCCACGCCGTGCTGGCCAAAGAAGGGGTGGCCGTGCCCGTGAGCGACCTGTTCGGGGTGGCCGGGCAGCACCTGCTCGACGACGTGCATCTAAGCGATGCCTACCGCATAAGGGTGAACTCCTTGCGCGAGCTCATCGAGCACGTCGACCGGGAGATCGAGGCGGTGCAGAACGAAGTCGCTCCCATCTTCGCCGGCGATCTCGGCTACCACGCTGTCCAGGCCATCCCGGGCGTCGGTCCAGTCCTCGCTGCCGTGTTCGTGGCCGAGATCGGCGACATCGAACGGTTCAAGAGCGCCCGGCACCTGTGTAGCTGGGCCGGGCTGACCCCGACCCACAAAGAGTCCGACGTCACGATCCACCGGGGCCACATCACCGAGCAAGGCTCTCGCCTAGTGCGCTGGGCCGCCGTCGAAGCGGTCGCCCGCCAGCGCCGCGACAACCCGGTTCGGCGCCACTGCCACCGCGTGGGCGAGCGCCGAGGAAAGCAGATCGGGCGGGTGGCGGCGGCCCGCAAACTTCTCATCCTCGTCTACTACGGCCTGCGCGACGGCCAGATCCGTTGCCTGGGCGAGACGGGGTGAGACCCGGAACGGACGCAGCCCGCTGCGCGCTCGACTCCCCTCATGGCCCCCGGTTCCCGGCGAGGCCGAGCTCCTGATTGAGCCCAGCAGGTTGCGGCCGAACCACTCCATGTCGCAGTTCGGACGAAGAGATGAGCGGCACCCGGGAACCTCGGGTTGCCCTGCCAGCACACTGTCTGGCTCTGGAGATGGACCGCAACGCGTCCCCGACCCGGCAACACAGGGGGCGACCACGAAGCCCCTGACGGGCTTCGATATCCATGATGTGATGCGACAACTGACCGGGCCCTCAAGGCTTCCCCTCCGGGCGGCCTACGGCCGGCCTTGACCGCCCTCTCCGATCACGGGTCACCACGAGGGCTGCTTCAGCGCGCCCGCCGTCAGTCAAGACCCTCATCTGAGCGTCAAAGAAAAGCCAAAGGAGCCTGCGGCACCTCTTGACAAACTGCGCTCCTTCAGAGATGAGGGGATCGAAACGCCGCTACCAGGAACGTCCTCGGAAAGGACCTGGTCATAACGCCGAGAACCAGACATTCGCAATGTAGAGGCCGAGGGTTCGAGTCCCTTCACCTCCACGACGTTGTCAGGAATACAACGTATTCCCTGGTGAATGGGGATGTTCGGCTTCCGTTTGCCAACCGAGGCAAATGGTGATGTTCGAACCCCGGTGTGCCTGGTGACTTAAATCCTACCTGGCTCGCAAATCTGAGGGTCAGTGTCGGTCAGTGGCCGTCAACGGATGGCGCGCGGATCGCTCGAGGACAAGGCCGTCGGGCAGTCCCTCGACCCGCCATCCGTCATTCGAGATCTCGATGCTCACTTTGCTGCCCGCCAGGTCGAGCCGCTCGATACGGAGCGGCAGGAAGCTCTCGGGGACAGCCGGATCACACCATACCTTTCCGAACGGCACCCATGGATCGAAGCGCAGGAGCGTTCGCAGGAGGTACAGCGGGGCGGCGGCGGCCCACGCTTGTGGCGAGCACGACGTGGGATAGGGCACGGGCACGTCGAAATCCGACCGGTCAAAGCCGCAGAAAAGCTCCGGCAGTCGACTGCCAAGTTGCTCTGAAGCATCGAGGAGCGCCAGGGCGATGCGTTGCGCCTCAACGGCGAAGTCGTAACGCATCAGTCCGGCCGCGACGATGGCGTTGTCATGGGGCCAGACCGAGCCATTGTGGTAACTCATCGGGTTGTAGGCGCCCATCGTGGTGCCCAGGGTGCGCACCCCGAAACCTGTGAACATCTCCGGGCTCATGAGGTGATCCACGACCGCGGCAGCCTTGTCCTCGTCGATGATCCCCGTCCACATGCAGTGGCCCATATTGGACGCGAGTGCGTCGACTGGCCGCTTCTCGGCATCGAGGGCAATGGCGAAATAGCCGCGATCGGCCAGCCAGAACGCTTCATTGAATCGTCGCTTCATGGCGGTCGCCCGATCCGTCCAGTGACGGGCCACGCTCGCGTCTCCCACTTCGCGAGCGAAGTGGGCACGAGCCAGAAAGGCGGCGTAGGCATAGCCCTGGACTTCCGCCAAGGCGATCGGTGGCTCGGCAAGACTCCCTGAGCCAAAATTGATGCCGTCAAAGGAATCCTTCCATCCCTGATTGATGAGCCCCCGATCGGTAGCCCGCCGGTATTCGATGAAGCCGTCCCCGTCGCGATCGCCGTACCGTTCGATCCACTCCAGGGCCCGGTCCGCGTGCGGAATCAGTGCATCCACATCAGCGGTGGCCAGACCCCACCGGCGAAGTTCACCCAGCAACATCACGAACAGAGGTGTCGCGTCGACGCTGCCGTAATAAAGATTGCTGCCACCGAGGGTCGTCTCGGCGTCCAGACCCGACCTGACCTCGTGCAGTATGCGACCCGGCTCTTCCTCGGTGAGCGGGTCGACCCGACTCCCCTGAAGGTGGGCCAGTGTCTGGAGCGTGCCGAGTGCCACCGTCGGGTCGACCGGGAGCAGCATCCAACTCGTCAAGAGTGAGTCACGGCCAAACAGGGTCATGAACCAGGGAACTCCGGCTGCCACCACGACGCGATCTGGATGGTCCGGATCGAAAATCCGGAGCGCTCCGATGTCATCGGCGCTGGAGGCCAGCACGGCGCTGAGTCGTTCTTCAGGGGTGGTGACCGAGGGTGCCGTTTGACGCCAGGCTTCGTGCCGAGCTGCCGGCTGGCTCTTCTCGATGGGTTGGCCCGGGCCGTAACGGGCTGGGATTTCCGCTCCGCCGAGCACAGGGATGACCTGCACGCTCACCATGACTTCCTCGCGGGGCGGCACCACCACCTGCCAGGTGATGTGCCCGGAATTTCGCCTTCGCCCCGGCGTCACCCTGCACGTTGACAGCTCGGCTGTCAGAGCCGAATTGATAGCTCATCGACAAGGTCTTTGCGGTCGAAGAGCGCTCGACTCCGTCCCGACTGCGGACTCTCCCCTCCTTGACCTCGAACAGCCCGGCGAAATCCGCGTCGACGTCGAGCACCAACCCGACTCCGGCGGTTTCGGAGCCGAGATTGCGCACCGAAATGTCATCACGCATGCCGTTGCCGACGTATCGATGGCGGACGACCAGGAGAGTGCTGTCGGCCGTGCCTGCCCTCGGAGGTCGCCTGGCGATGAAGACACCGGCGTAGGGTGCTGGGCTTCGGGCGGTCAAGGACTCGAGCTCGAAGCCGTCGACGGTCAATTGGAAGCGACTGAGGAACCTGGTGTCACGAAAGAACAGACCCTGCTCGGCTCCGGGCCGGATGTCACCCGTTCGGCCACAGATGCAAAAGGTGACGCCCTCCACCAGTGTGACCGTCGCCGCTGCGGCAGCATTCGGCGCCCCACCATAGGCCCACGCTTGCGTCAACGATCAGCCATCTTCAGCGGGACGGAGCGAGCGACGGCCCCCGAAAGCAAGACGGCGAAGTGCCACCACCGGTGTCATGGACGGCCATCGCGACGCCGGATCCATCCTCTCCCAAACCATGCTGAGGCACAGCCTCTCACGTCGGCAAGGCCGAGTTCGACGCATGGCTACCTCGGTGACGACGCATGGTGCCCTCAAGGCCTGTCCTGGCCCGAGCCGCGGGGTTCTCGGAGGTCTCCGGGCAGTCCCTTCTGTTCTCGATCGTGCGCCTATAAAGTTCGACGTGGTTCTCCACCATCCGGCGAGCTGAGAATCTCTGCTCGGCCACGGCCCGACAGTGGGAACGGTCAAGGGCTCCAACTCGATGCAGAGCTCGCGTCAGCGATCCGAGGCCGCGGCAGAGATAGCCGGTTTCACCGTGGTCGACGATCTCCGATGCCGACCCACGATCGTTGGAAACGACCGGCGTGCCGCACGTCAATGCTTCGATCATGACCATACCGAACGGCTCCGGCCAGCGGATCGGATTGAGCAGGCAGACGGCTTCTTTGAGGAAGTTGTACTTCTCCGTACGACTCAACTCGCCAATGAACTCGATGCCGCCGCCGATGTGAGGGGCGATGTGAGCCACGAAGTACTCGCGCTCGAGTGGCTCGGTCATCTTGGCGGCGATCCGAAGACGCATGCCGGCGGCTCGCGCCGCCACGATGGCGTCAAGAATGCCCTTGTCTGGATGCATGCGACCGAGGAACGCGGCGTACCCGCCTCCACCGGTGCCGAACGGCACTCGCTCGACATCGATACCGTGGTGAATGACTGCGGCAATCGACACGTCATCCGCCTCGGAAGCCTGGTGGTAGGAAATAGCGATGACGGGAACCGTAAGTGAGAGGGCCCGGTAGATCGGCGTCAGGATCTCATTGAATGGCCCGTGATTTGTGGTCACCACCGGGGGACTGTCAATTCCCTGGGCATAGAGCGGTCCCACCAACGAATGGTCATGAATGATGTCGACATCTTGCAGCATCTCGTAAGCGCCGATCACGTGGCATGCCTCGTGGGCGGCGCCTCCTTTTCCCACTCCTACCGCGGAGGCGAACACCGACCTTCTCGCCACCGGACAGGTGGCGTCTCCGGTGGTGACGAGCACGACATCGACTCCGGACGCCGCGAGCCCTCTCGCCATGATGTCGATGACGTTTTCGGTCCCCCCATATGCCGTCGGCGGGACGGGAAGCCAGGGTGGTGCGATGATGCCAACACGAAGACGGTCTTCGTCGGGATTCGGGTTGGCCAGCAGCTCAGGACGTAGGGTCATGGTGTGATCGTGACAGGCAGGCCGATCCGTTCCAAGTGCCATAGGTCCCGCTCTCGGCTCTTGCCGGCTCGTCGCAGTGGACCTTTGCCTCTGTTCCCACCGGATCAAGATACCGATCATGGTTGCTATGTGGATCGATGACCATGGCTCAGAGGTTCTCCCGGGTCCCGAGTGCCATCGCCTCTTGGCGCTGGGCGCCAGCGAAGGTCGGCACGGTCACCTCGGCGTCTCCCAGCAGGGGGCACCGCTGGTGCTGCCACTGGACTACGCCGTGTACGGTCCCGACGTGGTGGTGCGCATCGGAGAGGGGCTGTTCCACCAGGTAGAGTCGAAGCTCGTCGCCTTCCAAGTGGACGGTGTAACACCTGTGTCGACTGCGAAGACCGACGAGCCCGACAAAATCTGGAGTGTGCTCGTGCAGGGTCTCGCCACCGAGGACGCCGAGCTCGCCTCAATGAGCCGACTCCCCCAGCCCCAAGTGCTCAGCCCTGGAGATCGGTTGGTGCGCATCCGCATCGACGTGCTGACGGGCCGACGATTCTCCGCTCGGCCGGTCCCAACACCGAAGCGTTGAGGGCTCAGCGATGCGACATGAACCGTACTGAGTCTGATTGAGACTCTCCTAGGAACCCAGGACGGTTCACTAAAGCTAAGGGTGGATGCGAGCCGCGAACGAAGGAGTACTGGCGGATTGTGGCCTCCGAAGAGGCTCCCGACTGAGCCGTCCGTGCGACTATTTGGGGGGCAGGAGCAGGGACCGAGTTGGAGGCGATTGTGTTCGGCACCAACCAATGGGATCATTTCGACAGGCCCCGGAGGAATGGGAATGATCGCAAAGAGTGAGCCACGACAAAACGCGGTAGACGCGTTCTTTGCCGACATTGCGACTCGGGGCCAGATTCCTGTTCTGGGGACTACGTCTGGAACGATCCGCTTCGATATCTCGAACGCTACTTCGTTGGAGCACTGGTACGTCACTGTGCGGAAAGGGGAGGTCACTGTCTCTCACAAGAACACGAGAGCTGACGCGGTGTGCAAGTTGGATAAGGGACTGTTTGAGGATATCGCCGAGGGTCGCAGGCAAGCGATGTCGGCGATCTTGCGTGGTGCGATGGTGGCTCAGGGCAACCTAAGCCTGCTTATGTCCTTCCAGCGGCTCTTCCCGGGCAGGATCGGATCGAAGGGACGGGTGGCGCCAATCACCGAGGTGGCTCAGCAGCGATGAGTACTGACCTTGTTCAGATCCTTGAAGGAAACACCTTCGTCGTCAGTGACAACACAGGCGACATCGAGGCGTCGCTCACTGATCCGACCGGCCTGTTCTCCTTCGACACCAGGTATCTGTCGAAGTGGATCCTCTTGGTCAACGGTTCGAGACTGAACGTGCTCACGGTGGACGACACCGCATACTACGAGACTCGATTTTTCCTGGTGCCCGGAACCGGCACGGTCTATGTCGACTCGAAGCTGTCCGTGATCCGGGCGCGGACGGTCGCGGACGGTTTTTATGAGTCGCTGACCTTCCTCAACCACCAGGATGATTCGGTGGATCTTGAAATCCGACTAGAGGCGGCCAGCGATTTTGCCGACCTCTTCGAGGTAAAGGACGCCCTGAAGAAGAAGGGCAAGTATTACAACCGGATCGAGGATGGCCGCCTCATCCTTGGGTACGAGCGTGACACGTACGTCCGAGAGACCCAGGTGGTGGCGAATGAAGCAACCACCATCGATCAGGATGGCGTGGAGTTTTCAGTTCAGATCGTGCCCCATGGTAGATGGTCGACAGACCTAGCAGTCCTTGTTGATCTCGGTTCGGAACCGAGAGCAACCACCCGAAAGCAGCCCAGAAGTCGGGACACCGCGGGTCGGCCAAGGCCCGGGGACTTGACAAATGGATTGAACGCGCCCCCAGCCTGAACTGCAGCTTGGACTCGCTCAAGCGCACCTACCAGCGGAGCCTGGTGGACCTTGCCGCATTGCGCTTCTCCACTCTCACGATGCCCAATCACGCGCTACCGGCTGCAGGCCTTCCATGGTTCATGACTTTGTTCGGCCGGGACAGCATCATCACGAGCTTGCAATCGCTGCCCTTCACTCCAGAACTGGCTGCAACCACGCTTCTGGCACTCGGGGAGCGTCAGGGGACCGTGATCGACGACTTCCGCGACGAGGACCCGGGTCGTATCCCGCACGAGATGCGCTATGGGGAGTTGACCGCATTCGAAGAGCGTCCCCACTCGCCCTATTACGGATGTGCCGATGCCACGCCCCTCTATGTCGTTCTCCTCGATGAGTACGAACGCTGGACCGGCGACACGAAGCTCGTACGTAGCCTCGAGTTCGAGGCCCGTGCCGCCATCAACTGGATCGACGAGTACGCCGACCTCCAGAGGAACGGCTACCTGTCCTATCAACGCCGGAACGAGAAGACCGGCCTCGAGAACCAATGTTGGAAGGACTCCTGGGACTCGATCTCCTATCGGGACGGCACCCTTCCGGGGTTCCCGAGGGCGACCTGTGAGCTGCAGGGGTACGCCTACGACGCAAAGATGCGGGGTGCCCGCCTGGCGCGCCAGGTGTGGCACGACCCGCCCTATGCCGACCGGCTCGAACACGAGGCGGCCAACCTCAAGCGTCGGTTCAATCGGGACTTCTGGGTGAAAGACGGCGAGTACTTCGCCATCGCACTCGAATCAGACGGTCGCCAAGTGGACGCACTCACCTCCAACATTGGTCATCTGTTATGGAGTGGCATTGTCGACAAGTCCAAGGCGGCAACGGTAGTTCGGCACCTCATGGGTCCACGTATGTTCACCGGCTGGGGTATCCGGACAATGGCCCAGGGAGAGGGTCGCTATAACCCGATCGGATACCACGTAGGCACCGTCTGGCCCTTCGACAATTCGTTCATCGTGTGGGGGTTGAGGCGCTACGGGTTCAAACGGGAGGCGGCAGCAGTAGCTGCGGGGATCCTCCAAGCAGCGGAGTGCTTCGACGGGCGACTTCCGGAGGCTTTCGGCGGATACGAACGAGAGGTAACCCAGTACCCGGTTCAGTACCCCACGGCCTGTAGTCCCCAGGCGTGGTCAACTGGTGCCCCGCTGCTCTTGATCCGCACAATGCTGGGCCTCGAGCCCGTTGGCGATCACCTGATCGTTGACGCTGTCCTGCCAGCTGAGATCGAGCACTTAGAGCTGCTCGACATTCCCGGAAGGTGGGGGAAGATCGACGCCTTTGGTCGAGGTCTCGTCGACGTCGCGAATCCACGGTCGCTCAAGCGGACGCGCTGAGATCTTCGTTTGTCACCCGGAGGTGATTGTCGACACCCATTACACTCATCTGACCGCCCCCCATTGCTCCCTCGTCGACTCCGAGACCGTGCATGCCTCCGGGTCCCAGCGGGGCTTCTCCAGCACCCCGTGAGGGGCCAGCGCCTCAAGGTGTCTCCCGGACCGAAGTGGTCGGTAACGGACACCGAGCGGCCACCATCGCATTTCGCATCTCGCGATCCGAGGTGATCAGCGCATCTAGGAGCTTCCGCGTGCCGTGCACGCCACCTGAGCGAGCAGCCGCCAGACCTCGTCCTCCGGGACTCCGATCACCTGAACGGCGAGTGCGGCCCTCCCGCGTGGTCGGATCATCTGCGAGCAGACAGAGGGAATCGAGATCTGTGATGAAGTTGCAGCGAGTGGGACGCCGAGTTGACTTCGAGCTATGCCGACGTGGAATGCAGCTGACGACTGAGTGACTCGGACGTCAGAATCTCGCGTTGTGAACCGGCGGGATTGTTCGACGGCGGCGCTCCGTCAGGGGTTCGAACATGGTCCCATCACTTCCGTTGCCGACCTTGCGGCACGCTCCTCGGTACCCGATTTCCGCCCAGTTCGGACTTTCACCGCATTTCCCCAGGTCAGCGAGCCAGGAGGGGTTCGAACATAGTTCCATTACCTCCACGGTGTTGTCGGAATCACAACGTTTTACCTGTTCAGGGGCGATATTTCATTGGCACTTGCCAACCAAGGCAAATGGCGATGTTCGAACCCCTGAGTTTTGGCTGCGCCTCAGTAGAGCCGACTTGCCAGTTCTGCGCAGGTTCGCTGGTTCAGTCACCCGTCGGTGCGGCGAAGCCGACAGGGGTGCTCGCGATAGCAAACGGGCGGTCAGCTATGACCGAGATACTGCGCCGCGAAACCGGCAGCGAGAGGACACGACGTCCCTACGGTATTGGCACGTCGTGAGTGGCGGCTGCCTACGGGCTCGAGATCCCGACGATCGGGTCCGGTACCCCATCGAGTCCGCCGCCTGCCACCCCATCGCCGAAGGGAATCACATCCCCGCTCGACGTGGTGAGTGAGTACCCGCGACCGTCGGCAGACGAGGTGATTCCGACAACCGGCGCGATCAACGATCCGGATCCTCCGGTTGCCGCCGAACCGTAGAAGGCGGCATCGCCGTAGTTGAAGACACCCCCGTCGGACGCCACTAGCCAGTAGCCACCCCCGTCGGGCGTGGCTGCCACGCCGACGATGGGCTGGTTGAGATGGATGCCCCTGGCTGACCCGTAGAAGGCGGCGTCGCCGTAGCTGAAGATCCCCCCGTCGGATGCCACCAGCCAGTAACCACCCCCGTCGGACGTGGCCACCATGCCGACGATGGGCGGTCGAGGCTGGCCACCCGAGCCGTAGAAGCCGGCATCGCCGTAGCGAAGACCCCCGTCGGACGCCACCAACCAGTAGCCGCCGCCGTCGGGTGGCCGCCATGCCGACGATTTGAAGATCCCCCCGTCGGATGCCACCAGCCAGTAACCACCCCCGTCGGGTGTGGCCGCCATGCCGACCACCGGACTGTTCAGTTTGTAGGCCTGCATGGACCCGAATGAGGTCGCGGTACCCACGGGGTAGACGGCGCCGTCGCTTCCAGCCAGCCAGGACTTGCCACTCGACACGGTCACGGCGAGTGGCGAGGTGATCGATCCTGCCGCATTGGTCGCCTGCACGCTCAAGGCGAGCGGGCTCCCGGTCAGATGCCGAGGAGTCCCCGAAATCGTGGCAGTGCCGTCCCCGTTGTCCATGAAGACGAGGCCGTCCGGAAGGGCGCCGTTCATCCGCAGAGCGCGCCACCGGGTACCCGGTGGTCGTGACGGTGAAGGACCCGGGTTCACCAAGGGTGAACCCGGCCTGTTGCCCGCTGGTGACGGACGGCTGCTGAACGACGGTCAGTGTCAGGGTCGTGATCGCGGGCGGGTTGGTCCCGTTGATGGCAATGGTCGCAATGGCGTAAGCACCGTCAGTCCCGGGACCAGGGGTTCCGGCCAGGGTGGCGGTGCCGTTGCCGTTGTCGGTGAAGGTGACACCAGTCGGGCAGCGAGCCGATCTCGCTCAACCCCGGCGTCGGAACTCCCGTGCTGGTCACCATGAACGCTCCCGGCTCTCCGACTGTGAACGTGGCGCTGCCGGAACTGGTGATGACCGGTGGTCCCTCGACGACGAGAGTGAACGCTTGAGTGGTCTCGGTGAACAATCCATCGGACGCGGTCACGTTGATCGGGT
Source organism: uncultured Acidimicrobiaceae bacterium (assembly GCA_963838835.1). Lineage (GTDB taxonomy): Bacteria > Actinomycetota > Acidimicrobiia > Acidimicrobiales > RAAP-2 > Bog-473. The sequence goes on along the minus strand of CAWITA010000023.1, from coordinate 108,076 downwards.
ATTTGCCGCCGGTACCTGGACCCGGCACGCCCGAGAGGAGCCCGGCGGCTGACAACGACACGCCCGAAGGGAGAGTGCCGGTCTCGGAGAAGGTCGTCGGTGAGGAACTGTTGGCCACGATCTGGAAGGTCCCCGCATTGCCGACGGTGAATGTGGTCGTGTCGGCACTGGTGATCGTTGGCGTGGTGAGCGCATACGCGCCCATGTCGCACGGTGTGCCCCGGGCGATCCCTCGCTGGTCAAACTGGCTGCACGAGGACGTCGTCAATCCCGAGGCCGTGAAGCTGGCTGGAATGACCGCCTGTGCCGGATCGGGTGCTGCCAGGGAGCCCGGAAGCAGTGCGATCGTGTCGGTCGGGCCGCCGTTGTCAGCCAGCGAACCCAGAAAACCATCAATTGTCGCAGAGTCGCTGACACTGGGGTCGGACAGACCGCAGGTCCCGTCGTCGTCCACGCCCGCATCGGTAAAATGCCCCACCGGCGCACTCACTGCCGGCGGGAGCGCCGCCGGGCGTCGCCACGATGTCACCCGCCAGCACTGCGGACTGTGCAGCTTGGGGGATGCAGTTAATGCACGGAGGGCAGGGGTTCACGGCTGGGCGGCGCCGGTTACGGAATCTTAACGGCGTTGCCGGGTCCGGAGTAGATGCCACCACCCTGACCGCCATTTAGAGCAGCGTTCCCCGAGATGGTCGAGTCGGCGACGGTGGCAGCACCGCTGTTGTAGATACCGCCACCCTGACCGGGGAGGGTGTTGTCTGCGATGGTGGAGTCGGTAACGGTGGCGGTGCCGCTGTTGTAGATCCCTGCCCCCTGGCCACCACCAGGGGCCGTGTTTCCCGACACCGTGGAGTCGGTGACGGTGGCCGTGCCGTCGGAATGGATGCCGGCGCCCCGGCCGCCGCCCTCGGCGGTGTTCGCCAAGATCGTGGAATTGGTGACGGTGACCGTTCCGTCGTTGTAGATGCCGCCGCCCTGGCCACCCGCTGAGTCCGTGTTCCCGGACACGGTGGAGTCGACGATGTTCACAGTGGAGTTACCGGCGTTGTAGGCACCGCCGCCCTGGCCGCCGCCCGAAGCCGAGTTCCCCGAGATGACCAAGTCGGTGACCGTGAGAGTGCTGTTTCCATCGATCGCGATGCCGCCGCCGACATTTGACTCACCGTTCTCTAACGTCAGGCCGTCTAGCGTGACGTCGATACCCTGCTTGCTGGCAATGACGAACACGCTTCCGTTGGTCCCGCCGTCGACCACTGCCGGGTTGCCACCCGACATCTGGGTGATGGTAACCGGAATATTGACCGTCGGATTGTCGTCGATGGTGCCCGATACCTCGATCGTGTCACCGGGATTTGCTTCGCTGAGGGCATAGGTGATGGTGGCGCAGGCACTGGCCGGCGACATGCAATCGCGGGTGTCGGTCCCGCCGCTCGATACGTAAAGGGTGTTTGCGCTGGCTCCGGCCGGGGCAGCGAGCAGGAAGGCGGCACCGATTCCGCTCAGCAACACGATCGTGAAGACGATCATGGTGAGAGGGCGCCCGAAACGGGAGCGGCGTAGAGCCGCCGCGACGTGGCCGGGTATGCCACCGAGCTCTCGGCTGACTCACACGCCTCATCAGGTACCGCCTCGCATATCGCCAACTGTGTATCTGGGGCTTATCGTCGCCTGAGCTAGGCGTCTTGAGACATCCATCACGTCGACGGGTCGGAATCGAGACGATGACGGGCGAATACGGAAGGTGTTTCCGCTAGCCACGGGACCCGTGTTCCGGCCTACCTGGACTTCGGGTGATGACGCTCGAGTTGGTAGCTCGATGCGCCGTCGCCGTGGCGGAGGACCGAGCGCCAGGCGCCACGAGGGAGGTCGTGGAGAAGGACCTGGAGACCGTGTCGGTGGGGTAAGGCCGAGCCACATTCGATCGGCGTCATCGAGCGCAGTGATCCGCCGCCGAGGCCCCCTGTGAAATCGCGACGTGGCGAATGGTCCTAGGCGACCAATTCCAGCGTAACCCGCCCATTCTTTGGCGAACATGCCTCCGGGATGGGTGATGTCGTCTGCCTTGACACCTCGTTCAAGGTCGGATGCCGAATTGTCGACAATTGCACATGTCCACTCGCGGCATCGACGGTCCGACGCGGTGGGTACTCCATGATTCGACGGTAAGGAGGTTCCTCGACGAGCTGGGCGACGCGGTCTTCGTCATCGACGCCGAGGGGAACGTGGAGTGGGCGAACCGGACGGCCGAGATTCTGTTCGATCGATCACTCGAGAGCGCTATCGGCATGTCCGCACTCGATCTGATCCATCCCGAAGATCTCGAGTTCGCGTTGCGGTCGTTGACGAGCGTTCAGGCAAAGAAGAGGGGCAATCCCATCGAGGTCCGCTTGCAGACTCCGTCCGGCTGGCGACTGATGGAGCTCCTCGGTACACCTATCTCTTGGTTCAAGACCGGTTCAGTGTTGCTCAGTCTCCGCGACCTGACCGATCGGCGACGGTTCGAGCTCTCTCACAACGAGGACTCACGGTTCCGTACCCTGGTGCAGAATGCGGCCGTGTTGACCATGTTGGTCTCCGCTGAGGGTGTCATTCAGTCGTGTTCCGGTGCCTTGACCCGACTCTTGGGCCACGATTCAGAACTGGTCGAAGGACAGCGCCTGGAACAGCTCGTAGTGGAAGAGGACAGACCAGCTATCCGCCTCGCCCTTCAGCGAGCCGCCCGAGGCGCCCTGACCGCCAATCCCGTCACGGTGACGGCTTCCCTCATGCGCCATGGAAACGACACGGCGGTCCCATTCGAACTCTCGTTCGTCAACCTGGTCGACGACCCGACGGTCGGAGGTTTCGTCGTGTCCGGCCACGATGTGACCGAGCGTCGGCAACTGGAAGAGCAGCTCTTCTATCAGGCATTTCACGACTCGTTGACCGGACTCGGGAACCGTGCGCTCTTCCATGACCGGGTCGAGCAGGCCTTGGCGCGGGCCGATCGCACCGAACGCCAGCTTGCCCTCCTCTTCATGGACTTGGACGACTTCAAGAGGATCAACGATGTCTATGGGCATGCTGCGGGCGACGCCCTGCTTCGGCAGGTGGCTCAACGGTTGCTGAGCTGTGTCCGAACCACGGACCTCGCGGCCCGAATTGGGGGAGACGAGTTCGGGGTACTCGTTGAGGACGTGATCGATCCGAATGCTGTCACCGTTCTCGCCAAGCGGGTGCTTGGTTCCTGTCGTGCGCCCTTCTTCTTGGGTCACAACGCTGTGTCGGCAGAAATGAGCATCGGCATCACCTACAACGCTCCCGGCATGAGCGTCGAGGAGCTTCTCCGCAATGCTGATCGAGCGATGTATTCGGCGAAGGATCACGGCAAGAATCGCTACGAGGCGTTCGAGGGAAAGGAGACCATCGACACGGCGACGGGATCCCGCCACGTTTGATCGACGTGGTCCTTTCGGGCGTCACACCGGAGTCATAGCCTCTGCCTATCTCCGGTATGGGCATCCGGTCATCATCCCGATCCGGGACTCCGAACGGACCCGAGAGATCAGCTCGGACGGGCGGCGGTCGATCACGGTCGGCGGCTCAGCCCGAGCCACTCGTGTCCGCCCCCCAGGCTTGAGTCCGGCGTTGTGCCGATGCCCGACAAGAACCCCGTGTTCGACATGCGCTCTTTACCGTGGTCTCGCCGTCCTGCGCTGGCCACCCCCGAGGTTGGCTGGCGGCGCCTCGGCGTGGAATCCCCTCGAGCGCGCGCCGAACAGCCAGGTCCTTGCGTGGCACGCTGTGGCACACAGTGGTACAGTATGTCACATGGCTGATCACTACACCTTGCGGCTCGCACCCGGCACGAAACAGCGACTCGCCGAGCGGGCCCACCGTGCCCATCTGCCGGAACGGACCCTGGCCCAGCGCTACGTCGAGGAGGGGCTCCGGCACGACATGCATCCACTGATTCATTTTCTCGATGGACCCAGCGGGCGACGCGCCAGCCTGATCGGCCGTGGGTTGGACATTTGGGAGGTCATCGCCACCGTCCGAGACAACGACGGGTCGATCCCACTGGCTGCACAGTACCTACAGGTCCCAGCCGGACTGGTGGAAGCCGCCGCGGCCTACTACGGCGAGTACCGCGACGAGATCGACACTGAGATCGAAACCAATGAGTCCGAGTACGAGCGGGGTCGCGCCGCGGCCGCCGCGGGTGAGCAAGCACTTCGTGTGTTTTGAAGGCTCTTCTGGACGAGCAGCTCTCACCGCAGATCGCAGTGCTGTTGCGCGAGGCGGGCCATGACGCCGTCGCTGTCGCCGAGCGCGTCGATCTCGTCGGAAGTATCGACTCGACCATCCTTGAGGTGGCGACGGGCGAAGGGCGCGCAGTAGTCACCAACAACATCAAGGACTTTCGGCCGCTCGCCGCCGAGCGGCTTGCGCAGGGACGGACGCATGGGGGCCTGATCTTGGTGCCCTCGACGCGGACCCGCGGTCGCGCTGCCGTCACCGTGCTCGCGGGCGCAATCGAGAAGGTGCTGCACGAGCATCCCGACGGGCTGACAGGCAGCGAGCGCTGGATCGGGCCGCTCCTGGGTGGGTGACGCGCGCGGTTTCGGGCTGACTGTTCCGACCGCGAGGTCATGTGAGCGAGCGCAGCCCCTGTCCGAGCGTGTCTTTACGTGTCTTTACCGCGCGGGAAGGGGAGGGATCATGAGGGAGACTGAGGGGATCGCAACGCCGCCACCAGCAATCTCCTCGGAAAGAGCCTGGTCAAACACGGGGAACCACACTTTCGCAATGTAGAGGCCGAGGGTTCGAGTCCCCTCACCTCCACCATAAGCCCAGGTCAGAGGCCCAAAGTGGGATCCCCAAGATTTTTCACTTGGTTGCACGTGGCCTTACGTCACCTTATCGGCGAGAAAAGCGAGAAAAGCGAGAAAAGCGCCGATAAGCGCTACGTGAGTCGTTGTAGGGGCGAAGATGCGAGTCGGCCGCACTCACCAAAGAACCAGGGTCACAAGCCGACAGCCGGATCTCCGTCACGTGGGAGGTGCGACCGGGCACGCGCCGCGTGTCTTTACTTGACTTAATCGACAGACTCTGGTCGCGAGCTGTTGGCGTCACTTGTGTCCGAGGGCGAGGGCGAGATCGCTGAGCTTGCGTACGAGGCGTCGCGTGTCGGGGATCGGCTGGTAGCCGTAGTGGCTGTAGAAGGGAGCGTCGTTGTCGTCAATGGCATCGACGACAACGAAACGAGCGGCGACGATTCGGCTCGACGCCTCGAGGAAAAGCACGCAGCCAACCCTTGCGCGTGGTGTGCTCGGGCGAGCGCGAGGCGGCGACCGGCACGGCCGGCATCCGCTCCGGTGGGCCCCACCCGAGATATCTGTGCTCATCTCGCGCTCGATGACGTGCCTGACGAGGGTGAGTAGGCGGCGACCGCGCTGGCTGTGGTCCACACCCAGGTCTGCCCGAGCGACGTCAGCTGGAAGGAAACTGAACCTCCTGAGCTTGCGCGAGTAGCTCCGCCCGCTCAGACGGAAGGAGGTACCTATCGGCGATGGCCTTGTCGATGTCTGTGGTGTACTTCGCGATGTAGTTGGCTTTCGAGCCGTAGAGGCTCGTCAGCTCCGCTGCGCTGAAGGGCGTTGTCGTCCCAAAGAGAGAACAGATGACCGAGGTGCCGGCAGGAGCAGCTCCGCTGAGCGTAGAGACCGGCACATCGACGGCCGGTGTTCGTACCCCCCCGATCACGTTGCCATGCGAGTCGAGGGCCAGCGTCGCTGGACTCGTGCTCGCCAGCTTGAAGGGTGCTGGCTCGGGTGGCGGTGTCCCGTCGAGGACCCAACGGCTGAAGTCAGCGAAGGCCGCTTGTACCACCACGTGCTGGGGACCGGTGTTGATGGGCGTCGTACACCCCAGCACGCTCGCATTTCCTCCCACCTCGTAGATATCGGCGTGAGACGTCCCTGCGATCTCCCAGGTTCGGATGCGGTCGGTGTTGGGTTGCTGGGCTGGCGCATAGCCCAGCATGATCAAGTCGGTCTGCGTCTCAGACATGAAGACTGGAACCCGCAGGTCAGTTCGAATCAAAAGAGGCGTCTGCGCCGATCTGGCGGTGATCGATCCACCGTCGAGCGGAGCCCCGGACACGCCCCTGCTGTGGATGAAGATGCCGTCATAGGGGTAGTCGTGCGGCTCGAGCGCGTCGGCGAACGTCGTCAGGTAAGAGGCCGATTGTGACTCGCCTATGGCAAGGATGTGGTGAGGATGAAGCGGCCCAAGCGCGTTCGATGCCGAAGCACGCAGACCGAAAGCGACCTGGTCATAGATATCGAACGAGTATTGGTCGCCGGGTTGATGCAAGCTCCCATAGCGCTGTGGCTCCTGCTCGGTCAGACCCTGTACGGTCCCGGTGACCTCGCCCCCCGTCAGTAGCGATTTGCCGCCGTCGACGCCGAGTGACTGGGCGGAGACGCCGACCCATGCGTCATGTGCGTCCATAATTTCCGGGTTGAGGTAGTCCCAGTCGGGGGCCGACTCTCCGGCGGACTCGTTCAGCCACTCCACCACGACAGTACCGCTGAAGTTCTTGGGGTTGGCCGGGCGGCGTACCAGGATCCGGGTGGCATAGGGAGCAGACGAGGTCGGGGTGATACTCCATTTTCCATCTGAGGGTGCCGAGGTGGCGCGAAATGCGTGGGCGGTGCCGGAGGCTGAGAACTCCTGCTCGACGTAGTCGTGCGACGCCAAATTGGTGGGCAGCGCCGTCAATGGCTCGATGACGTGCCCCACGGTGAACGGGGCACTGAAACTCGCGGCTGCTTCGTAGATCGATCCTGAGCCAGATGCTTCCGCTGGCTCTGACAGTGGGACCGCGACCGATGTCACCAGGACCATCAAGCCACCGGAGACCATCAGGAGCCAACCCGGGACCCGTAGCTTTGGCTCACCCAACACGTTCGGACCTCCTAGTTCGTCCGATCTCGAGCGTCACCTTTCGGCGCCACTCTCGAGATTGAATTTCATGTCGAGTACCATCTGTCGTCGACCGATGCCGCCGGCATCCTGCGATTGGCCCGACCATCTGGCCGAGGAGAGCGGGAGCGCGTTCTCAACGGCCTACCGCGGCGCCAGCGACGAGGAGATCCACTCGCGACACGCACTGCGAACGCCGCGCATGTCCGTGAGCCCGCTGTCCGTCAGTCTTAGGGCAGCCAGTCCTCGCATGAGTCCATGGAGGAGCACAGCGGTGGCGATCGGGTCGACGTCGGCCCGCACCGATCCGTCTTGCTGGCCCGAGATGATGAGTTGGGAGAGCCCTTCGTAGCTGCGCCTCTCGGCGTCCGCCATGCCGTCCACCGAGGCGCCGGAGGAAAAAGTCGAACCCCACATGACGAGGAGCGCTCGCTGGTCGGGTGTCGGGTCTTCAAACATCTCGAGGTAGGCGTCCACGGTGAGGAACACCTCGTCGAGGGCCGAAAGGTCTCCTATTCGTTCCGCCTGGCTTTGCTGGGCCTCCTGCATCTCCTGGCCGATCCGGCTCTGCGCTCGCTCGGCCAGACGGGCCACGAGCACATCTTTGGAACCGAAGTGGTGGGTCGGCAGACCTCGGCTGACCCCGGCGCGTCCTCCGATGCTGGCCAACGACGCGCCCTGCACGCCTCGTTCGGCAACGAGCTCGGCCGCAGCGTCCAGTAGTGCATCTTCGGACCGGTTCCGCCGCTCGGCCTGGCTCTGGCGTTCCTGGAGTTGGGCCATTTATCAAAGTTACTTGCTGAGTGACCAGCAAGCAAGTACGGTAGCGAGGCATACTGCCACGCCCAGTCGGCCGGCGGGAGCGGGGATCGTCCCACGGTGAAAGGAAGCGCATGTCGAAGGTCGATGTGGTGATCAAGGGAGGGACCGTGATCGACGGTCTGCGGACGCCGCGCTACAAGGCGGACGTCGCCATTGCCGGCGGCCGCGTCGTGGCCATCGGTCGGGTCGACGCGGCCGATGGCCGTGAGGTCGTTGACGCCTCGCACAAGGTGGTGGCGCCAGGGTTCGTCGATCTCCATACGCACTACGACAGCCAGGTGTTCTGGGACCCGTGGTGCACCATGTCGGGCTGGCACGGCGTCACCAGCGTCGTGATCGGCAACTGTGGGTTCGGTTTCGCGCCGTGTCGGCCCGAGGATCGTGAGCGCGCCATGCTCACCGTCTCGCGTAACGAAGCGGTTCCGCTCAAGACGATGCGGGTCGGCATGCCGTGGGACTGGGTCACGTATCCCGAGTTCCTCGACAGCGTCGACCGCACGCCCAAGGGCGTGAACGTGATGTCGTTCGTTCCGCTGGCGCCGCTCTATGCCTATGTGGCGGGCGTCGACAACGCCAAGGCGTACCGGGTCACCGACGAACAGCTCGACGAGATGTGCCGGCTCCTCGTGGAGGGGATGGCGGCCGGCGGCTGCGGGTTCAGCGCACAGGTCTCCGGAGAGGTCGGGAACGTGCAGCTCGACTTCGACGGCACACCCATGGTGACCGACTGCATGACCGACAAGGAGGTGATCGCGTTCGCCCGCGCCATGGGCTCGCTCGGCCGCGGGACCGCACAGCTGACGGGCACCTTGGAAACGGCTGCCTTGATGGCGCGCGAGAGCGGGCGGCCCATCATCTGGAACGCCCTGTTAGCGGACGGGGCCCTCAACCAGCACGGCGGGGCCAAGTACAGCCACAGAGACGCCCTCAAGCAGCTGGCGTACCTGAACGAGGAGGAGGGTCTCCGTGTCTTCGCCCAGGCGCTGACGACCAACTTCGTTTCCGAGTTCACGCTGGAGGACTACAACCTGGCCGACACGATCCCATGTTGGAGGGATGCGTGCCTGGGAACCGTCGAAGAGAAGGTCGTCAAGTTCGCCGACCCGGCCCGCCGGGCCGCCATGAAGGAGATCCACGAAGAGCGCGGCGGCCTGTTCGGCGCCGGGTACGACCTGACCCAGATCAAGATCCATTGGATCTCGAGCGATGTACCCGGTGCGCAGCAGCTTAAGGAGACCTACGAGGGATTCACCGTCGGCGAAGTCGCGGCCCGGGAGGGCAAGCACGAGATCGACGCCTTCTTGGACGTGGCGGTGGCCGGCCAGCTGCGGGTCGGTTTCGCGACGCCGATGCTCGTGACGCCGCCCGAGGCCATGAAGGAGATCGCCACGTCGCCGGTCGCGTTGCCGGGCGTGAGCGACGGCGGCGCCCACACCAAGTTCGTGACCACGGCTCGCTATCCCACCGAGATGCTCGGCTACTGGGTGCGCGAGCACGAGATCATGTCGCTGGAGGAGGCTCACTGGCGGCTCTCGTACTACCCGGCCGTCGCCGCCGGCCTGAAGGGCCGCGGCTTCCTGGCCGAGGGAGCTCCGGCCGACGTCGTCGTCTATGACCCCGAGACCGTCGACAGCACGCCGCAGGAACGGGTGTGGGACTACCCGGCCGGGGAGTGGCGCCTGATCCAAAAGGCGGTCGGCTACGACCGGACCATCGTGAACGGCGTGACCACCTTCGTCCACGGGGAGTGCACCGGGGACACGCCGGGCAAGCTGCTCCGCCACGGCACGGACTGAGGAGGGAATCCATGCGCACCGCCCAATCCGAGATACCGAAGGTCTTCGACGCCGACAACCACTACTGGGAGGTCAGTGACTCCTTCACCCGATACCGCGACCCTGCGTTCGCCGATCGGGGTGTGGTCCTCAAGGAGTTCAACGGCAAGCCGTACTACTTCTTCGGGGAGCGAGCCCACCCGATCATCCCGGGGCCTGGCGATGCCCACCCCCGCCCGCGACCCGGCGCGCTCTACGACTACTTCGCGGGGAAGAGCAGCAAGGAGCGGGTCGGGAATGAGCTCGCCTGCGAGGACCCCGCGGCACATCCCGAGTGGTTCAACCGTGACGCCCGCCTCGCCTGCATGGACGGCCAGGGCGTCGAAGCGGCGTGGTTATTCCCGTCGCAGGGCGTCTGTATGGAGGGCCCGATGCAGCCCGACATCGAGGCTTCGATCGAGGTGCTCCAGGCGTTCAACCGCTGGCTCGACGAGGACTGGGGATTCGCGTATCAGGACCGGATATTCGCCGCCCCGTTCCTCACTCTCTCGGACCTCGATCGCGCCATCAGCGAGCTCGAGTGGTGCCTCGATCGCGGCGCCCGCGTCATCACGATCCGTAACGGCCCGGTTTTCACTCCCGACGGGCTGCGCTCCCCGGCCGATCCGGCCTTCGACGCGTTCTGGGCCCGGGTCCAGGAATCCGGCATTGTCGTGACCACCCATGCCGGGTTCGAGGACGGCTACACCGATGTCGCTGCGGACATCGCCCGGACGTGGGGCCTTGACGCTGCGCCGGAAGGCGATCGCCGTCCGGACGCTTCGGCGGTCCAGGCAGCCTCATTGGTCGCCCAACTGATGAAGCACCGGCTGATCGAGGACTTCGCCACCGTGCTTGTGGCACATAAGTTGTTCGAGCGGTTTCCCGGCCTCAAAGTCGCGTACATCGAGAACGGGGCGGACTGGGTGCCACGGTGCCTGCACTCGCTGCACATGCTGGGCGGTCAGAACTTCGGCTTGTTCGCGTCGGATCCGGTTGAGCAGTTCATCGAGCACTGCTGGGTCGCGCCATTCGTCGAGGACAACGTCGAAGCCCTGGCGCGACACCTGCCGGTCGAGCGGATCCTGTTCGGTTCGGACTGGCCGCACGCCGAGGGACTGGCACAGCCGCGCGATTTTTTCGCCAATGTCGCGTCATTCTCCCTTGATGACCAGCGCAAGATCATGGTCGAGAACGCCCGCTCGTTGACATTGGGCTAGAGCCCGCTTGGCGAACGGGCGATAGTAGAGCGCTCTACTACAGCGACGGACGAAGTGGACAAGCTGGAAACTGGGGGGACGGACCCGCACTTCAAGGGACCCGCCGGACCTGGATGGACGAAAATCGCCACCTTGCCAAGGTGGGAGTGGACTAGGTCCTCGGCGCCAAGTGGTTGCGGAGAGTCCGCCTGCTGGCGGACAGAACATGGGCGTTCCCTCGTCTGCTCGGCAGCAAGCACTGCCGCTTCAGGGGTCGCTGGTGTCCGTTGCTCGCCGAGGAACGTGATCGTCGGGAAGAGGGAAGGAACACCAGTCGTTGCGTATCGCGAGAGCCTGCCGAGCGGACGCGAGTGCCGACCCGTGGCCACCCTTCGACTCTGTTCGGGCGTGACCTTACGTGACCCTATCGAGAGGAAAAAGGGGAGGGATCGTGAGGGAACCTGAGGGGAGGGCAACGCTGCTACGAGGAAAGTCCTCGGAAAGCACCTAGTCAAAACACCGAGAGCTACACATTCGCAATGTTGAGGCCGAGGGTTCGAGGCCCTTCACCTCCACCAAAAGGCCCAGGTCAGAGGGCCAAGGTGGGATCCCCAGGAAGTCACGAAGCACCGGTGAGCGCTACGTGAGTCGTCGTAGAGGTCGAACAATGCGATGAAGCCACTGTCAAGGCGATGAAGCCACTCAGTGTGATGGCTGCTACCGCGAGGACGATGGAACGCCGGAGAACCACCCGCATCTGAATCACCCTTCCTAGTCTTCCGGACCGCTTGCGCGTGGGAAGTAACCGACAACAGCTTCTCTCGCAACAGGTTCGGCGCCTGGCCCGGAAGGGTCCAGCCAACTGGGCTCACGCAGCCAGTTGCACCGCACCTGGAGCACCCCAAGCCTCCATGCGACGATCGCCCTCAGGTTTCACATTGGCGCCCGGCGAAACCGGCGACAATACGTGCTCCCGACCAAGCTCCCGAAGTCACATAGCCCATTGACCCGTCCCGTTGGGGTGGACGATGCTCATGTTCGCAAAACCATTGGTGCAGGCTCCGGCTCGACTCGTCGAGCAAACCTGAAAGAGGTGGACGAAATGGGTGATTTTCCATGCTGGCAGACGGACCCAACCGGGCGTCATCAGGAGCGATATTTCGATAGCGCAGGCGTCCCGACAGGGTTGGTGCGTCACGACGGATTTGAGTTCACCGACGAAGCTCGGGCAGGGTCGGACACCCAAAGCAGTGGGAATCCGTCGCCCATGCGCAACGGCAGCGAACCAGCACCATCCCTCGATGAGCAGCCAACGGGAGGGGTGGGCAGCGAATCAATCGGAAATAGCAATTCACTCTTGGTGTCTCTGCACAAGACTCTGGGTCCCCCCGAGCACAACTCGGCTGCCGAGCCCGCAGAAGCCGATTCGCTCCTGGTGTCTCTGCACAAGACCCTGGGCCCCTCCGAGCACGACTCGCCTGTCGAACCAGCGGAAGTCGATTCGCTCTTGGTGTCTAGAGCTAAGGCTCTGGGCACCTCCGAGCACACGTCGCCGCCCGTCGAGCCAGCGGTGGCGGCGTATCCACCCGGCCCTCCGCCAATCGTCACCGTACGGCGTCGCCACAGCAAGTGGCTCCTTGCTGTCGCCTTCGTCCTGGCCGCGCTCCTCATCACTGCCTCCGTCATCGCCGTGCAGCAGCACAACGTGGCGAGCAAGTGGATGAACGATTACAACGCCGAGGCGAAGAATTATCACGCCGAGGCGAAGAATTATCACGCCGAGGTCCACAAGAACGCAGCGTTGTATGCGACCCTCCTTTCGACTCAATCCCAGCTATCGGCCGTGGCACGAGACTCGTCATCTCGATAATGGCTCCAAGCAGTAAATGCTCGGTGGACCTGTGATCGATCAAGCAGTGGACCTTGCCCTCGTGGGCCGGGTGCTCGGTGATGTCGGTCAGCAACAGCTCGTTTGGGCACTGGCGGCGAACCTGCGCTCCACGACATCCTCCTCGTTGGCCTCATTCGCCGTGTTCCACGAGCGCTTCTTTCGCCCCAGAAGTCCGCGAGAGGGAGGCGTGAGAGACGCTCGGCTCGGCGGCCAGCTCTTTGACCGGCTCGCCGGCCAGCATCCGCTGACAGGCTTCTCGTCGGAACTCACCCGAGTAGCGAAACGGCACGTCCACCTCCTGGTGGAACACGGCCAAATTCTCACAAAACACAAAGAGTGGTCCAGTCTCTGGGTCAAGGTCACGGTGTTGGCAGATTGACAACGTTCTGCCAGCTCGTGACCAAAATTGCAGGTCCGTCCGCTCACCATCGAAACCTGTGCTCGAGGGTTGGCACTCGAGGCGAACAATCGACCACCAGCACACCCGATATGGCCTTGCCTAGGATTGGCGAAACCTGATCCAGGGCGCGAAGAAGGACGACGCATGGCGGATCGCAACGCGACAGACACCCCCCCTTCACCTCCGGCGCGACTGCACCACCACGCCTTCGTCACCACCGATCAGGAGGCCACCCGGAGGTTCTATGAGGACGTGGTCGGCTTGCCCCTCGTCGCCACATGGACCGAAGTCGAGCACTTGATGGGCGGCGAGGAGCAGGAGTTCTGCCACACGATGTTCGAGCTCGGAGACGGTGGGTGCCTCGCATTCTTCCAGTTCGCCAATCGCCAGTTCTCCGAACAATTCGCACCACCACCTCCCCAGTCGCTCTTCCGGCATGTCGCGATGCTTGTCACGTCCGAACAACAAGAGGCAATTCGCTCCCGGGCCGAGGACGCTGGACTGGAGGTGATGATGATTTCCGACCACGGTTACTGCAGGTCGCTCTACATCACCGACCCGAATGGCTTGCTGCTTGAATTCGCTGTCGATCATCCCGACGTCGAGAAGATCGACGCCATCCGCGCGGACAGCGCACATCGCGACCTCGCCCGGTGGTTGTCCGGGGACCACACAAGTAACAACGACTGGCGTCCCGCGTCATGACTCGCGCAACCCACGACAGTGGCAGAAGGGAAAAGGAGTAACCATGCCCACCATCCTGTCCGAACCGACTTACCACCAGGATCCGACTGAAGTGGCACCGGGGACCTACGTGATACATGAGGTTCAGCACGCTTTAGGTCAGCCAATCTCGGTTTTCATCAACTCCGCCTTGATCGACGGCGACGAGCCCGTGCTGATCGACACGGGTTCGTTGCGCAACCGTGAGGCCTGGCTGAAGGACGCCTTTCACCTCGTCGATCCGAAGCGCGTCAAGTGGGTCTTCATCTCGCATGAGGATGCCGATCATGTCGGCAATCTGAATCAGGTGGTGGAGGCCTGCCCGAATGCCAACTTGGTGTGCAGCTGGGCCATCACCGAGCGATACACCAACGCCTTCGATTTTCCCCTCGGACGCTGCCGATGGATGGACGACGGGGTGAGCTTCGACGCCGGTGACCGACAGATGACGGTGCTGCGTCCGCCCCTGTACGACTCACCCACCACCAGGGGATTGTTCGACCACGAGACGGGCGTCTACTGGGCGGTGGACAGCTTTGCTACGCCAGTGCCCGGTGGTGAGGGCGCCGAGCAGCTCGCCGGAGATGTCTCGGAGCTGGACGATGAGTTTTGGACCCAGGGGATGACGATGTTCGCCTTCAATGCACTCGCGCCATGGCTACGACTTGTCGACCCTGAACGCTTCAGCGCAGAGGTGGGACGTCTGTCGGAACTTCAAATCTCGACCATCATCTCGGCCCACAGCCCTGCCATCACGGGGAGCAACATTCGAGATGTTCTCCAAAAGACGCAGGCTCTCCCTGAGGCAGAGAGCCCGCCTGCCCCTGACCAGGCGATCCTTGAGCTCATTTTGGCGGCGACGCAAGGGTAGGTGTCTTGGCAGAACGGTTCGGGCGGCGGATTGCGCCCGTGTCGGTGCGTGTCGCGTGTTCGGTTACCTGGAAGCTGCCACGACGTAGAGCCCATTGGACAGCGAATCGAGCGGAGCGACGGTGAACTGTGACGCGGCCAATCCCTCGTGGTCGCTCGAGGTGTAGTCGTACGTGCCGAGGAGCCCCTCGAAGTTGGCATTCTCAATGAAGGTGCGGATGCTGCCCGGGTCATAGGCGTTGACTCCATTGGCGGCGCTGGCGAAGAGCTGAAGGGCGTCGTACCCCTGTGCGTAGGGCGTGATGGGGCCGCCGAGCCGTGCCTGATGGAGTGTGCGGAGCACCCGGGCACGGAACGACTCCAGACCGACAGGAACGTGGCGTGAGACCACCAACGACTTCGGCACGATCACCTGGACTCCGTTGACGGCCGCGGTCGGAAGCACCGGAGCACCCTGCGTGGAGGCGAGGACGGGCAGTGTCGAGCCGGCGTCCTCGGCGGGCCGTGAGCAGCGGGGCCAGGGTCGATCCGCTGTCGAAGACCACCACTGCGTTCGGGTGCCCCGCCCCGAGGTCGGTCCATGCCGACGGCGCGGCTGCCCGGGAATCGACGACGAAGGTCGTTGCGGTCACGGTGAGACCGGCCGAGCGGGCGTCGCTCCGGAATGCGGTGGCCCCCTCGGCGGCCACCTCCGAGCTGGAGCGAACGAGGGCAACGTGGTCGAGGTGCTGCCGCTTGGCCGCCGCCACGAGCACGCTGGCCTGGTCCGCCATCGATGATGCGATGGGGAAGGTGTTGGGGAACTCACTGGGCTTGAAGGTCGCGGCGAGAGCGGAGTAGCTGGCGGCGGTGGTCCCGAGCGCACCTATGTGGTCGAGGTTGGCCGGATTTTCCAGGGCCAGAAAGGGTCCCACGAGAAACGAGACCTTTTCCTGGTTCACCAGGTCCAACAGGGCCTGATTGTCGACCGCGGGATCGGAGCGATCGTCCTTGTAGAGCAATTCCAGACACCGATGGGCCGTGAGGACGCCTCCGGCGGCGTTGACCCCATTGACGCCCAACTCGAGGCCGAGCAATTGGGCACGCCCGGCCACGCTGTCGGACCCGCTCAGAGGAAGGGAGGCGCCCACCTCGACGACGGCCGAGGTGTCGCAGTGTCCTTCGACCGGATAGACGGTCGTGGGCACACCCAGGCGGGGCGCGGTGTGGCAGCCCGTCAGGACCATGGCGACCATGGCCACACCAACGAGGCCGACCACGGCATCGCGGGGGCGACGGCTCACGGGGCGGCGACTCCGAGATATGACTCAATCACATGCGGATGATTCAGGACGTCCTCTGGATTCCCCGTCGTGACGACGGCGCCGATGTCGAGGGCGATGGCCCGATCGGCCAACTGGCGCAACAGGCCCATGTCGTGCTCAATGAGGATCATCGAACAGTCGAGGCGACGCTTGGTTTCGAGCAGGACCGGTGCCATGGCTTCGGTCTCGGCCTGGGCCAGGCCGGCGGACGGCTCGTCGAGCAGGACGATGCTCGGGCCCATGGCGATGATCACCGCCAGCTCGAGAAGGCGTCGCACACCCGTCGAGAGATCGGAGGTCAGTTGATCCGAGTATTGCGCCAGCCCGAGCGGCTCGAGGATCTCATCGGCGGCCTGGCGCATGCGGCGCTCGGATCGGCGCACGGTCGGCAGGCACAACATGGCTGCCGCCGCCCCGGGCGAAGAGCTGTGGTGTGAGATCGCCACGATGACGGACTCGTGCACCGTGAGGCCCGGCCACAGCCGGGCGGCCTGGAAGGAGCGACCGAGCCCGTGCTCCGCTCTTCGATAGGCGGGCCAGGACGTGATGTCGTCCTCTCCCATGGTGATCCGCCCTCGCTCGGAGCGCTGCTCGCCCGAGAGCAATTCGAAGATGGTGGTCTTGCCGGCACCGTTCGGTCCGAGCAGGCCCAGGATCTCGCCCCGGTAGAGGTCGAGGTCGACATCATCGACCGCCACCACCCCGCCAAAGCGCTGGTAGAGGCCACGGGCCGACAACACGGCGTGGTGAGAGTCGAGAGGCGCGTCGGCCGGTGGCGCGACGTCCGCTCTGTTGACGGTGACCGCCGGGGTCGTGTCGGTCGGCGAATCGTTGGCTCCGCCCAGGAGCACGGCCCGGACGATGTCCTGGTGGTCGAGCAAGTCGGCCGTCGACCCGGAGAAGACCACCTGACCCTTCTCCATGAAGATGGCCCGATCGCAGAGCCGGAGGGCGAGGTTGATGGACTGCTCGACCAGGATGACGGCGGTGCCGTGATCGTGGATGCCCTTGACGATGCCCAGCAGGCTCTCGATCACGGTGGGGGCGAGCCCGAGGGAGAGCTCGTCGATGATCAGCAGTTTCGGTTTGGCGATGAAGGCCATGGAGAGACTGAGCATCTGCTGCTCGCCTCCCGAGAGTGAGCCTGCCGGGGTGTGCCAGCGGCGGGACAGCACGGGGAAGTAGTCGAGCACCGTCTCGGTGGCCCGGGCCAGGTCCTGGTCATCGGTGTCGTACAGCCAACCGGCCACCCGCAGGCACTCGGCCACGGTGAGCCCGGGGAAGATGCCGCGACCTCCGGGCACCTGCAGGATGCCGGCCTCGGTGATCCGGTGGGCCTCGTAGGTGGTGATGGCCTTGCCGTCGAACATGACCTCCCCGGCGGTCGGCACCACCAGGCCGGAGATGGCCCGCATGAGCGTGGACTTGCCGGCGCCGTTGGTGCCGAGCACCGCCACCATCTCGCCGTCGCCCACATCGAGGTCCACGCCGAAGATGACCTGGACGCCGTCATAGCCGGCATCGAGCGAGCGGACCATGAGGAGATGGCCCATCCCGTCGGCCCGTTCCTGGCGCACGATGGCGTCCGCCACCTCGGTGATCTTGCGCTTCGCGATGTCCTCGGCCACGAATCGGGAGGCCGAACGAAGCAGCGACGCGCCGATGACGAACAGCGGCACGAAGATCCAGAACGAGGCGCGGTAGCCGAAGGCATTGGTGATGAGGGAATTGACGGTGGGGACGCCGCTGGGGGCACCGATGAGGAGGACGCCGAAGGTCAGCCAGACCGTGGAGAGCCCGAAGCCCAAGGTGAGCATGCGGGTCGGCAGCGCCACCGAGAGCATGGCGTACACACCGGCGATCACCACGGCAGAGGCGCTGGCGAAGACCAGCTGCGCGGCATAGGCCGCGGCCACATCGGGCGCCAGGGCCAGGCCGGCTGCCCCGGCGGCGGCAGCCACGGCCAGCCAGGCGATGGTACGCATCGCCTTCCCCGGGTCGGCGGCGATGCGCCGGGGCAGGACCACCGTGCCGATGACCAGGCCGATGACCGCTCCCGGCTCGGCCAGGCCGAAGAGCAGGGCGCGGTGCGCCGCGTCCTGGTGGAAGACGTTCTCGTAGTACGCGGTGGCGTAGAACGTGAGGCCGAGCACGGTCCCCAGCAGGAACGGGAGCGAGTAGTAGATCAGGCGAAGGGATCGGGTGGTGGCGATGACCCGGGCGGCCTCGGGCACCGTGGCCGGCTCGTCCGGAGGTTCGGGGCGGTCCGGGTCGCCTCCCGGGAGGCCGCCGGCAGGGACCGGGTCCGGGAGCCGGGCGGCCAGCACCACGAAGACGAGGGCACCGACAGCCAGGACGAAGAACGACGCCTGCCAGCCGAAGGCGTAGGCCAGGATCCCCACCATGAGCGGGCACAGGGTGAGGCCGAACACGAGGGCCGCCCGCTGGGCCAGGATCACACGGGGTCGCAGGCTGACCGGGTAGTAGTCGCACAGGAGGGAGTTCTGGGTCGAGGTCAGCGCGCCGCCGCCGAGCACCACCCCGATGGCGCCGGCGTAGAGCAGGATCTGGTTGGGGAACACGCCGGCCAGCCACAGGACGGCGGCGGCGGCGGCGAAGAATCCGCCCGCCCCGACCAGGACCCTGGTCCGCGAGGTCTGGTTGGCCACCAGGGCCAAGGCGAAGTCGGGGCCGAGGCCCGTCTGCACCTGCTGGACGGCCACCAGGGCCAGGATGGAGAGCCCCTGCTGGTAGGCGTCCTGCATCTCGGGGCAGCAGGAGCACGAAGGTCAGGGCGCTCATGGGCAGGATGGCGCCGAGGCCCATGACGGCGACCAGCGGGCGCGGCGAATAGGTCCCGGTGAGGCGCGAGGGCCTCCGTGGCGGGCCGTGGGGGGTGGGTGCGGTCAGCCATGGGCGCCGCCCGTATCGAGGCCGAGGGTGAGCACGTCGGCGGTCTCGCGGCCCACCGAGCCGGGCCGCGGCGTTCCCTCGTCGTGCGTTGTGCCGGCGCCGCCGGTGTCCTCGTCGGGCCGGCGCCAGATCCCGGCCGCGGTGATCCCGCGGCGGCGGGCCACGACGCGCAAGAGCTCGTCGCGGCCGCGGTTGAGGAGGCCGCCGATGCCTTCGGGCAGGAAGAGCAGGAGCAGCAAGATGCCCAACCCGTTGACCAACTGGGCGTAGCCGGCCGGGAGGTAGTACTGGGCCCCCCACACCACCACGGCGCCCAGGATCACGCCCGGCAGGGAGCCCAGGCCGCCGATGACCACCATGGAGAACATGGTGATGTTGATGTCCGCGGTGAACGACCCGCTGTTGATGCCCTGCTGCTGGACGGCGAAGAGCGAGCCGGCGAACCCGGCGATGCCCGCCGGAGATGGCGAAGGCCAGCAACTTGTGACGGGTGGTGTTGACGGCGACCGCCCGCGCCGCCGGCTCGTTGTCGCGGGTGGCGATGAGGTCCCGGCCCGTCCTGCTCTGGCGAAGCGAGCGCACCGCCAGGAGGACCAGGAAGAAGCCGGCCAGGCAGAAGTAATAGACCTGGGAGTCGGAGTTCAAGACGCTCGCCCCGAACAGCGTGGGCCGGTTGGCCTGGGTGGTGACGAACCACGGCAGGTAGTTGGGTTGCAGGAAGTACGACGAGGCGGTGACCCCGAAGGCCAGGGTGGTCACGGCCAGGAAGGGCCCGGACATGCGCAGGGCCGGGAGCCCGATGAACAGCGACACCAGGGCGCCGACGAGGACCCCGACCGCCAGCGCGGCGAAGAAGTCCCACCCGTGGCGGGAGTAGAGGACCACCGTGGCGGCTCCGCCGATGCCGGCCAGCCCGAATTGCCCGAGGGAGATCTGTCCCGTCCATCCCGTCAGCACCAGCAGCGAGAGCCCGACGATGGCGTAGACCACGATGAGCGAGGCCAGATACGTCTGGCTGTCGCTGAGCAGCAGCGGGAGCAAGACCACCACGGCCACGAAGACGACCTTCATGATGCCGGAGGGTCCAGCGCACCTCGGGCAGGCGGGCCAGCTGGCGGGGGATGGGCCGGACCGAGGCCACGTAGCGCCAGCTCGACTGCTCGCCCTCGGTGACCCGCGAGCGGGAGCGTCGCTGCAGGAGGAGGGCGACGACGATGACGACCACCAGCGAGGCGTCCACGTAGGACGTGTTGGAGTACGTCCAGGTGGCCCCGGCGTCGAACACGCCGATGGCCAGTGCCGCCACCACGGTCCGGGGCATGCTCTCCATCCGCCCGATCACGGCGGCGGCCAGAATGCGCAGCAGGATCTCGTCGCCTCCCGCGGTGACGGTCTGGAACCCCCCGAACCCGAGGACGGGCACCTGCAACAAAATGGCGAGGGTGGACAAGATGGCGGCCAGCACCCAGATGATGGTGTCGAGGCGGGCCACCGAGATCCCGAGCAGAGTGGCCCGGTCGCTGTTCTCGGCGGCCGCCCGGATGCCCAGCCCGTACTTGGAGTAGCGC
Source organism: uncultured Acidimicrobiaceae bacterium (assembly GCA_963838835.1). Lineage (GTDB taxonomy): Bacteria > Actinomycetota > Acidimicrobiia > Acidimicrobiales > RAAP-2 > Bog-473. The sequence goes on along the minus strand of CAWITA010000023.1, from coordinate 87,603 downwards.
ATGAACAGCGCCAGGGCGGACGCCACGAGCATGGCCCCCACCACGGCCACGATGTCGTTGCCGCTGAAGAGCACCGGACCGATGGTGAAGGACACATGGAGGGGCGTGTTGACCGACTGGCTGTTCGAGGCGTTGACGCACGACTGGTTGGTGGCCGGGTTGCAGAAGAGGACGGGAGCCACGGTGGCCACCCCGGTCAGGAGCTGGGCCAGCCCGATGGTGGCCACGGTCAGGATCAGCCGGGAGCTGTTGCGGAAGTGGCGGGGCAACAGGCTGGCCAACGCGCCGAGGATGACGGCGGCGGCGATGCCGGCCCCCGCGGCCAGCACGAAGGGAACCCCGTAGGTGACCACCAGCTCAATGGCCAGCACGGCCGGCAGCACGCCGATCTGGGCCTGGGCGAAGTTGATGATGCGGTCCCCGCGGTAGATGAGGACGATGCCGACGGCCAGGATGGCGTAAATGGAGCCGTAGACGATGCCGAGGAGCACGATGCCGAGGGGCAGGCCTTTGGGCAGGATGGCGGCCAGGAGGATCCACACCCCGATTGCGGCGAAGAACCAGCCCAGGGCGGCGCGGGTCGACCGCCACAACGAGACCCCGCGCTCGACGCAGGCCGCGGTCCACCTGACTCCCCAGGGGCGCGCCCCGCTCAGGAATCGTCACGTTGCCTGATCACCCTCTGCGCCCGGAGGTCTCACGTGGTGCGGCCGATCACTGCACGACGTCCATGCCACCCCCAAGTGGTCGCGCCCTGACGGCGCAAACGTACCGTGCCCTCGCTAACATTTCCGGCCAAGCAGATGGAAGGGTGGGGGGCAGACCGCCGTACATCCATCAGACTCAAAGGGGGGCCATGACATTGTCGGGCCAAAGGTCGATCAGCGTCTCGTCGCGACACTTCGCAGGGCATCGGATGGTGCGGGGGGCACGCTCCGCCAGTCGTGCTGGGGGCGGCGCTGCTCATCGCACTGGTGATGGTCCCGGTGGCGGGGGCCTCGAGTACGTCCGCGGTGCTGAAGAGCTCGGGACCAGCCGGTGAGGGGCCCTACCCGTGGGCCTACCCGGCGACGGGCGGGATAAAGGCGGGCACCGGCACCACCAGCTCGGGCGCCCAGTGCACGCCGTCGACTCCGCAGTTCGACTCGCCGTACGCCCCGCCGTGCCTCCCGAAGTTCACCGGCAACAACGGTGGGGCCACGTACAACGGTGTGACGGCCAACACCATCACCCTGGTCGAGCGCGAGTTCCCCAGTGCCGCCGACACCGAGGAGATCGAGGCGGAGGCCAAGGCGGCCGGGGGTGCCATCCCCCAGGTCATCAGCCAGGTGCAGCAGGTCTTCCTCAACTACTTCAACAGCGTCTATGACCTCTACGGGCGCAAGGTCGTCATCACGCCGTACACCACCCAGGCCAGCTTCACCACCGAGGAGCTGGGGCAGGGCCAGCCGCAGGCCTGTGCCGACGCCGACACCATCGCCAATCAGATGCACGCCTTCGGGGAAACGGGCATGACGAACGGGGACTCCTACGGAGGCACCGGTCCTTTCTCCACCTGCGCCGCCCAGGACCACCTGGTGGAGTTCGACGGTGACCCGTACTACGACGAGGCCGCGTTCGAGGCGCTCAATCCCTACGTGTGGTCGATCACCCAGAACTGCAACACGATCACGGACTCCGAGGCCGAGGTGGTGGCCACCATGCTGGGTGGGAAGAAGGCCATTTACGCCGGCGACCCGACCCTGAAGGACCAGGTGCGCAAGTTCGCCGCGTTCGTCCCCAACGTGCCCCAGTACCTGAACTGCACCAAGGACTTCGTCAATTTGGTCGAGAACAAATACCACATCAACAAGAGCGAGCTGTCGCCCAGCTTCGACTACAACCTGGACATCGCCACCTTCCAGCAGTCGGCGCAGCAGGCCATCATCCAGTTCAAGGCGGCCGGGGTGACCACGGTCATCTGCTCGGCCGACCCCTTCTCGCTCGGCCTGCTGACCAAGGCGGCGGCGGCCCAGAACTACCACCCCGAGTGGTTCATGACCGGCTCGGCCGAGACCGACCTGGACCAGGTGGCGCAGGGGCTCTACGACCTGCCGGAGATCCAGGGCCACATGTTCGGCCTGTCCGAGAGCGCGCCCTCGACCGACACCACCGGTCCGCAGTCGCTGGCCGGCCAGCTGTACCAGAAGCTGACCGGGCACGCCATCCCCAAGGGCACCGACGGCAACTACGGCGCCCTGGTGGAGATCTTCAACGACCTGCAGGCGGCCGGGCCCGACCTGACGCCGAGCAACATGGCCCGGGGGATCCATGCGCTGCCCACGCTCGGCGCGCCGGCCTATCAATACGGTCAATGGACCTACAACGTGGGGCCGACGGGGACGCCCGGGGTAGGCGACCACACGGCGGCTGACGATGCCCGTTTCGTGTACTGGGACGGGACCAAGACGTCGCCGCTCAACGGCGTGACGGGGACCTTCGTGCCCGTCTTTGGCGGCAAGCGCTTCTCGCTGGGCCAGTGGCCGACCACCTTGCCCCCGCTCTTCGGGGCGGGTTGACACTGGCGAATGGACGTGAGTTCGCACGCACACGTGGGGACTGACGGAGCGACGCATTCAACGACGGGGGGCGCCGTCCATGGAGTACGCGCCGACCACCATGGCCACGTACGTCTCCTCGAGGGTCCTTCTATTCCGCTCCGTCTGATCGAGGCGCCATTGCGCGAGGACCGCGTCGAGCGCGCCCAACAGGACAGCCGTGACAGAGAGGGAACGTCTGCGCTCCAGCCCGTACTGGCGGGCCGCCACCGCGGCGAAGGCCCGAACCGTCTGGCGATCGCGCGACCGTTGCTCCCGACCGATGTCGCGGTTCCACCCGCCCGCGGCGCGGAGGGCGGTGAAGATCTGGCCTCTCTCGACGGTCGCCCGCATCGAGCCACGAAGGAGGGCCCGGTACATGTCCTCGACGCTGTCCGCCGAGGCCACCTCCGATGCGAGGTCCCGGTGCAATTTCGACGCTTCTCGCCGATACGCGGCCGCCAAGAGCTCGTCGCGGTTGGCGAAGTGCTTGTAGACGAGGGGCCGGCTGACCCCGGCCTGTTCGGCCACCGCCTCCATCGACACCACCCGCACCCCATTCGTCCTGACCAGCGCCACGGCGGCGTCGAGCAGGGCATCCCGGCGTGCGGAGCCCGGCAAGCGCCCTCCGGCGGGGGGTTTTCGGTCGGACGAAGCGCGGGGCCTTGCGTCGGTGGTGCTCATGGTGTCATCGTGTCACAAGATAGTGACACTTTGTCACCTGCGGGGAAGGGTTGGTGAGCGCGGTGGACGCCGGTGGAGACGACGACCTATGTGGGGGAGCGAAGCGTCCTCGACGCCGACAGCCATGTGATGGAGCTGGCTGACTTCCTCGACGACTTCGTCGACCCCGAGTTCAAGGATCGGCTGCGCGACGTGACGAACGATCGCCTCGACGCCGTGCTCACCGATGCCGTTGCCAAGTCCGAGGCGCGGCGGGCGGACGCCGAAGTGGCGAAACGGGCGGAGGAGCGTCTTCTGCAGGACAAGGGTTGGTACGCCATGGGCGCCTTCGATCCGACGGAGCGGAGCCGTGTGCTGGACCTCCTCGGTGTCGATGGTCAGCTCGTGTTCGCCACCTTTGCCACGGCGAGGTTCGTCGGCAAGGACGAGGACCGCCTCTACGCGGGGAGCTCTGCGCAGAACAAGGCCTTGGTCAACTTCTGCTCCCAGGACAAGCGTTTGTTGCCGGTGGGGTTCGTGCCGTTGGTCGACCCGAGTCGGGCCATCGGTCTGGCCGTCGAAGCGCATCGAGGCCGGCTGCGCCGCGGTGATGGTTCCGTCGACGGCCGCGGGCACGCGCGCACCCACCCATCCGGATCTGCACGGGTTCTGGGAGGTGCTCAGCGAGGCCAACGTGCCGTTCGTGCTGCACGTCGGCGGTGGTGGGAGGCTCCTCGACCCCACCTTTCACAACAACGAGATGCCGGTGCCCGACCACCTGGGAGGTGGGGAGAATGTCCGATCGAAGGATTTCCTCGGGATCCCCCACTCGCCAGAGGTCTTTCTGGGAGCACTCATCTACGACGGTCTGTTCGACCGTTTCCCGAAGCTACGTGGAGGTTGCATCGAGCAAGGAGCGGGTTGGGTGGTGTCGTGGATGCGCCACCTCGACTACGGCATCCGGGCGTTCCGCCGAACGGAAGAGCCGCTCCGGCGACTCGAGTTGACTCCCTCCGAATACGTGCGCCGGCATCTCAAATTCACACCGTTCCCGGGGGAACCGGTGGATTGGATGATCGAGCAGTCGGGTGCCGAGCTCTTCATGTTCTCGACCGACTTCCCGCATCCGGAAGGTGGCAGAGATCCGTTAGGGAAATTCGACGACGCGCTCGCGGGCTCCAGCGAAGGCGATCGTTCGAAGTTCTTCTACGACAACATGCACGAACTTCTCCACGGCTCTCGCACCGCCTGATTCTCGAAGGGCCGGTGGCGGGAGTTCGCCGTTTTGGATGGTTGCTTTGCAGGGTCGCCAGGACGAAGGTGGTGATGATGACCGACTCGAAGACCGACGAACATGGCGCCTTGTTCGTGACCGCGGCTTCCGAAGACCCGCGTTTCAATCAGCCCTACATCGATGTCCGGGAGTGGCGCGACGAACCGAAAGACGCCCCGGTGTTCCCCGGCGGCATCACGACGCAGCACGGCGGCGCCGCGCCCGTCAAGGCACGCCATCTCTATGTCCACGGAGGGTTCACGGGCACCGACGCCAAGTTCTCGTTCTGCTTCCCGCCGGAGGAGGAGTACCAAGGACGCTTCTTCCAGGCGACGCATCAGTTGCTCGCCGGCGAGGAGGCCACGGCACGCAACGTCGCGTTCGCCCTGGCGAGTGGCGGCTACTCGGTGCAGACGAACATGGGCGGCAGCGACAACCCTCGTACCGCGGAGGGGTCGGGCAGGGGCCAGGTCGACACGACGATTCGAGGGTACCGGGTCAACGCCGAGGCCGCGAAGTTCTCTCGCGTGGTGGCGGCCGAGATCTACGGCCCGCACCGTACCTACGGCTATCTCTACGGCGGGAGCGGGGGCGCGTATCAAACGGTTACCAGTGCGGAGATGACGACCGGGGTGTGGGACGGGTTCGTTCCCTATGTCATGGGCTCGCCGCAATCCATCCCCAATTGTTTCACGGTGCGCGTCAACGCCCTCCGAGTGCTGAAGGACGAGTGGCCGTCGATCATCGACGCGATCGAGCCGGGCGGAAGCGGTGACCCCTACGGCGGGCTGAACGACGAGCAGCGTGAAGCGCTCGAAGAGGCCACCCGAACCGGGTTTCCGCCCCGGGCGTGGTTCAACTACGTGCCACAGGGTGGAGGACCGCTCGTGCTGGTCGCCAGCTATGTGCCGGTATTGGACCCGACCTATCTCGACGACTTCTGGAGCCAGCCGGGCTACCTCGGTACCGACCCGACGTCGTCGGTCGGCGCGGCGCGCGTCCAGCACGAGGCGACCGTTGTCGAGGTGATTTCCGGCCGCCGGAAGCAATTCAAGCTGTCGAGCGTGCCCACGGGTGATCTCACGGGTGCCGATGTGATCATCACGAGCGGAGCGGCCGCGGGCAAGACCGCCTCGCTGGGGCGGGTCGACTCGGACGGCAAGGGTCACATCGGCCTGGTGTTCGAGACGGTCGACGACACGATTGACCTCACGGCCGACCCCGCCCTCGTCGACAGCCTTCAGGTCGGCGACGAGGTCCGGATCGACAACTCGAGGTTCCTGGCGTTGCAGACCTACCACCGTCATCAATTCCCTCCGGCCAATCCCGACTTCGACTACCCCGACGTCTACGACTACTTCCGGAAGCCCGACGGGACGCCGAAGTACCCCCAGCGAGGGGTGGACATCGGCGCGGCAGGCACCCTCGGCGCCACCGGTCAGATCCCCACCGGTCGCTTCAACGGGAAGATGATCGTGGTCGAGTGCCTGCACGATGGGGACGCCCTGCCGTGGCAGGCCGACTGGTACCGAAAGAAGGTCGAGGCCGTCGAAGGACCCCACGTCGACGAGAAGTACCGGCTCTGGTATGTCGACAACGCGAACCATACCGACCCCACGACGGAGACGCTGGAGACCCACGCCGTGGCGTACTCGGGCACGGTGCAGTACGCGCTGCGCGAGCTGAGCGCATGGGTCGAACAAGGCATCGCCCCGCCGCCGACCAGCGACTACCGGGTGCAGGACGGCCAAGTGCACGTGCCGGCGTCGGCGGCAGAACGCAAGGGGATCCAACCCGTTGTCCATCTCGAGGTGAACGGAGGCGAGCGCGCCGAGGTCGCGGTGGACGAAGCCGTCTCCTTCAGCGCACAGATCGAAGTGCCGCCCGCCCCGGGCCAAGTGGTGTCGGCGAAGTGGGACTTCGAGGGCGTGGGCACGTATCCGGACGCCGCCGAACTCGACGATCCGACCACGGAGACCGTCAGCGTGACTGCCACACACGCCTTCACCCACCCGGGCACCTACTTCCCGGCGCTCCGCGTCGCCTCCCAACGTGAGGGCGATCCCAGCACCCCATTCGCCCGGTCGCTGAACCTCGGCCGGGTCCGCGTGGTGGTCAGCGAATGACGAGTCCGGGCGGTGGGGGGATCCCGCTCCCCAAGGCGCAGTCACTTTCGGGTCGGCGCTGAGCTTTTCTGGGTTGCGCTGTCGAATTTGGTGCTCGCCGTTCGTCTCACCCGGAGAACATCCACCAGCCGAGGAGGCTCCATGAAGTACGTCATGCTGATCTACCAGGGCACCACGACGCTGCCGGGATCGAAGGAGTGGGAGGCACTCTCTGAGGAGGAGCAGAAGCAGATCTACGCCGACTACGGAGCCATCAACGCGACGCCGGGCGTGACCCCGGGTGTACCGATGGGCCTTCCCGAGAACGCGACCACAGTGCGCGTCGACGGGGGCAAGACGCTCACGACCGACGGTCCTTTCGTCGGGATGAAGGAGGCCGTCGGCGGCTGGTTCGTGCTCGAGGCCGACGACCTCGACGCGGCGATCGAGGTCGCGGCTCGTGTCCCGGCCGCTCGCCTTGGTGGTGCCATCGAGATCCGACCCTCGGAGGTGTATTGGTAAAAGCAGCTCTCGAGCGAGCGTTTCGCGAGGAGTGGGGACGGATCCTGGCGACCCTCATCGGCTTCCTCGGCGACTTCGACCTCGCCGAGGAAGCCGCGCAGGAGGCGTTCACCATCGCAGCCGAACGGTGGCCGCGCGATGGGGTGCCCAGCAACCCCCACGCTTGGCTCATGATCACCGCCCGGAACAGAGCCACGGACCGGATCCGTCGCGATCGCTCTCTGGCGGCCAAGTCCAGGTTGCTCGCCAGCGACGATCGTACTGAGCAGGAAATGAACGCCACGGTCTTTCCCGACGAGCGGCTCGAGCTCATCTTCACCTGCTGCCATCCGGCGCTCGGGATCGACGCCCAGGTGGCACTTACCCTGCGGACCCTGGGCGGGCTGACGACGCCCGAGATCGCACGGGCCTTCCTCGTCCCGGAGCGGACCATGGCCCAGCGGCTCGTGCGGGCCAAGCGCAAGATCAAGGCGGCGGGTATCCCGTTCCGGGTGCCGCCGGCTCATCTTCTGCCAGAACGCCTCGACGCCGTGCTCGCCGTCATCTATTTGATCTTCAACGAGGGATACGGAGGCCGCGACGAGCTGGCGGCGGAGGCGATGTGGCTCGGCCGAGTGCTCAGCGACCTCCTCCCCGCCGACCCCGAGGTTCACGGCCTTTTGGCCATGATGCTCTTGCACGACTCGCGTCATGAGGCACGGTTTCGCGATGGCGAGCTGGTACTCCTCGGGGACCAGGACAGGTCCCTTTGGGACACCGCCCAGATTTCGGATGGACGAGCCGTGCTCGACCGAGCGCTTGCCATGGGTGGACGCGGCCCCTATGTGCTCCAGGCTGCCATCGCCTCCCGGCACGCCGAGACGCCGTGCGACTGGCAACAGATTGCGGCCTTGTACGGCGAACTCGTCGAAGTGACGGGTTCGCCCGTTGCCGAGCTGAATCTCGCCATCGCGCTCGCCGAGACCGAAGGACCAGAGGCCGGGCTGCGGCTCATCGACGCGCTCGGCCTCGACGACTTCCGTTACCTGCACTCGACCAGGGCCGAGCTCCTTCGACGCCTCGGACGACTTCATGAGGCGCGTACGGCCTACCTGCGGGCACGCGAGCTCACCGACGACGGCGCCGAGCGGCGTTTCATCGAGCGTCGGATCACGGAGCTGTCGCGCACCGGCGGCTCGGGGCGCTGCCCAGGGTCTTACTGAGGACGAACGGCTATAGTCAAGTATCTACTTGACTATAGCGGGGGAGACGTCTTATAGTTAAGTATATGCTTGACCAAAAGATCGACCTCGATCGCGCCTTCCATGCGCTGGCTGATCGCAGCAGGCGTTCCATGGTGGAGCGCCTCAGCCTGGGGCCTGCTTCCGTGAGCGAACTGGCGCGTCCTTTGGCCATGTCCCTGGCGGCCGTGGTCCAGCACGTTCAGGTGCTCGAAGCGTGCGGCGTCGTCACGACGGGGAAGGTCGGAAGGACGCGCGATGTGCCGGCTTGATCCGGCGGGGATGACCGCCGCCGAGACGTGGATCACCGACCGGCGTCAGGTTTGGCAAACCCGACTCGATCGACTGGGCGACGTCCTCGACGAAGAATCCGCTGTTGGTGAGGAGAACCCATGACCCTGTCGACCGTCACCCATGACACCTTCGTCATCGTGCGGAGTTACAACACACCGGTCGGCAACGTCTTCCGAGCTTGGGCGGATCCCCGTCGCAAAGCCCGTTGGTTCGCCGGCTCGGCCGACGCGCTTGGCCATGGCTACGAGCTCGACTTCCAGGTGGGGGACGCGAGATCAATCGCGGGGGGCCTCCGGGCGGGCCGGTGTACACGTACTCGGCCGAGTTCCGGGACATCGTGGTTGACCAGCGGATCGTCTTCACGTCCGAGATGCTTGCCGACGACATCCGTATCTCGGTGACCGTGGCCACGGTGGAGTTCCACGACGCGGGTGGCACAACGCAGCTCGTCTTCACGGAACAGGCGGTGTTCCTCGACGGCCACGAGACCGCGGCGCAGCGCGAGGAGGGGACCCGGTCCCTGCTCGACTCGTTGGCTGCTTCGCTGGCCGAAGGGGAGACGTGAGACGGCGGTTCAACGACGAGGACCATCCCATGCGGACCCTGGCATCGTTCATCTTCACCAGCCTTGATGGCTTTTACGAAGGCCCGAACGGCGAGCTCGACTGGGCGAACGTGGACGCGGAGTTCAACGATTTCGCGATCCGCCAGCTCGACCAGGCCGACACACTCGGCTTCGGTCGCGCCACCTATGAGCACATGGCCGCCTACTGGCCGACCGAGCAGGCCAAGGCCAACGACCCGGCCATCGCCACCCGAATGAACGACAAGGAGAAGCTCGTCTTCTCGAGAGCGCTCACCAACGCGAGCTGGTCAGGGACCACCGTCATCCGCGGCGAGGCGACAGAGCACGTGCCCACGATCAAGGCCGCTGCGGGCAAGGAGCTGCTCGTCATCGGCAGCGCGAACCTGACGGCCAGCCTCGCCCGGGCGGGCGTCCTCGACGAGTTGCGTGTCATGGTCTGCCCGATCGTGCTCGGCCAGGGCCGGTCGCTCTTTGAAGATCTCGAGGGCAATATCTCGCTCACGCTCTTGCGCGTGAGAAAGTTCGACTCCGGCAACCTCGTCCTCACCGACCGGCCGCTGCCTCCGGCGGTGAGCGCGTGACGTGGTGTCTGGTGTCAGGATGTCAGACGGCGGGCTGCTCGTCGGCAAGGTCGCGCAGCTTGTTCTTGAGGAGCTTGTCGAGGGTCCCCAGCGGGAACTCAGCGACGACGTAGACGGCGCGGGGTACTTTGAATTCGGCCAGCCGGTCGGCGCACGTCTCGATCACCTGGCGCTCGAGGTGCTCGTGATCGGGAGCGTCCGACGTCGTGATCACGAAGGCCACGGCAACTTGGTCGAGCCATTCGTGACGCTTGCCGACGACGGCCACCTGGGCGACACCGGGCACACTCGCCACGACCTCTTCGACTTCGCGAGCCGAGACGTTCTCTCCGCCCACCTTTATGAGGTCCTTGTCTCGTTCCTGGTAGAAGACGTTGCCGCCCTGGCCCATCTTGACCATGTCCCCGGTCTTGAACCAATCGTCCTCGAAGGCCGCGGCGTTCGCTTCGGGGTTGTCGTAGTACTCGAGGAAGAGTTGTATGCCCCGCGTTCCTCGCAGCCACAGCTCACCGGTCTCCCCTTCGGCGCACAGTCGCCCCGTCTCTTTGTCGACCACGGCGAGCTCGTAACCCGGTGAGACCCGGCCCATTGAGCGCGTCGGCAGCGCTTCGATTGGCCTTCCCGCGATGGCGTGAGTCACCGTCTCGGTCATTCCGTAGGCGGCGTAGACGGCGATCCCGAACATCCGGTCGAGCTCGGGAAGGATGAGCCCGAACACCCCGACGCGGAGGCTCGTCTTCGGCCGGTCCGGCTGCCCCAAGGTCCCCATGACGAATGGCATGACCGAGATATGGGTGATCCCCTGGCTCGCCACGACATCCCAGAAGCGCTTGGTCGACCACTTCGGCACCAGCACGGCGGTGGCGCCGACGCCCAAGACGGAGAAGAACGACCAGCTCTGCGCGTTGACGTGGAAGAAGGGCAGGTAGATCAAGTACCGGTCGTCTTGGCCGAGATCGATGTTGCGGGGACCGAGCCGGCTCGCCCAGATCGCGTTGGCGTGGGTGTGAACCACGGCTTTCGGCTTGCTGGTCGTGCCCGACGTGAACATGATCCCAAACGGCAGCAGCGGCTCGATCGGGCGCCCCCGCCAGGCGGCGCTCTCACCGAAGAGATCATCGAACGATTCGAGATGCAAGCCGGAGGGATCCGCCGGCGACTCCTCGTCGGCGTCACCGCGGGTGACGGCGACCCATTGCAGCGCCGGTCCCGCCTCGAGCACCGTCGAGACGTACTCCGGCTGCGTGATGGCCGCCACGCACCGAGCCTTTTCGATGAAGTAGGAGAGTTCTGCTGCCACCGATTTGGTGTTGGTCGTCACACCGACCGCACCGACGGTCGCGCAGGCCAGCCACGCCAGTACGAGCTCAGGGCAGTTGTCGGCGTGCAGGAGCACCTTGTCGCCCTTGTCGACGCCCCGCCCGACAAGTCCGGCGGCCAGGCGGCGGACGTCGTCGTTCAACTGTTGGTAGGTCCATTGGCGACCCTCGCCCGAGGGGGGATCCCAGACAAGCGCAGGGTGGTCCGGCCGGTGTTCGTCCCAATGGGCGAGCAGCCAGGGGATGTCCTGGCCGTGCATCTGGAACTGCTGGATTGCGTCGTGGGCGGATTCCATTGGCTCAGTATGTACGACCGACTTCTGCCCGGAGACGCCGCCGGCGCCGGTCGATCAGGAGGCGCACGTTGCAGCCCTCCGGCAGCCGTGGCCAGAGGGACAACGTGATGCCATCTGGTACCTTTGCTCGACTCCAAGGAGGCCGAACCCGGATTTCGAGACCACGCGAGCGACTGGGTCTCAGCCTCTGTGGTGCGCTCGCCCCCACTATTGATCGACGAGGACTACTCCGGTGACCCGTATCGTCGCCAGCACGATCGCCTTCCCCTACCAGCGCTCGCTCGGCCCCGTCATCGGGGCGTTCATGACTGGGCTCACCGAGCGGCGCATCCTCGGCATCCGCAACGGTGACGAAGTGCTCGTGCCCCCGATGGAGTGGGATCCAGCGACGGGTGCCGAACTGGCCCACGACTTCGTCGAGGTCGGTCCCGCCGGCACCGTCACCTCCTGGACCTGGGTGTCCGTCCCGTCGGAGCAGCATCCGTTGGACCGGCCCTTCGCCTTCGCACTGATCCAACTGGATGGGGCCACCACGCCATTGCTCCACGCCGTCGATACGGGCTCGGCGGAGGCGATCAGCGACGGAGCCCGTGTCGCGCCGCGGTGGCGGGGCACTCGGGTGGGTCGGATCGACGACATCGTCGTGCTTCGTGCCCGGTGAGATCGCCCGAGACCGAGGGGGAGGACACCGGGCCGGCCAAGGAGCCGGTGGAGCGGATGGAGTACAACGCCTCCATCACCTACCGGAATCCCGTGCCCGATGCCACAGACCGGGCGGTGGCCGCCTCGAAGGAACGGCGATTGCTCGGTCTTCGCTGCCCGACCTGCCAACGCGTCTACGCCGGTGGGCGAGGGTACTGTCCCGTCGACGCTCTCGAACTCGGACCCGACTGCGAAGTCGACCTGCCGCATACGGGCACCATCACCAACTATTCCATCGTGACCCCGGTGCAGTACCCGGGACAAACCGAGACCGAACCGTTCGCCCGGGTCTTCGTGCTCCTCGACGGCACCGACGTCATCGTCCCCTATGCCGCGGTGATCGACCTTCCGGCCGACGAGGTCCGGGTCGGCCAGCGAGTGGCGGCGGTGTGGGCCTCTCCCGCCGAAGAGCTGGACGAGGGTGGCGGGATGGGTGGCGCGTGGGGTGCGCTGATCGGCTGGATCCCCAACGGCGAGCCCGACGTCGACGAGCCCGACCTCGTGAACCGGATCTTCTGATGGCGACGCGCAGTCCGTCCCAAGGGGCCGGTCCCCTGGCGGTCGTGGGTTGGGCCCAGACGCCGATGGTCCGGCACACCGACAAGTCCGAGACACAACTCCTCATGGAGGCCATCACCGCTGCCTTGACGCCGCTGGGGCTCACCAGAGCTGATGTCGACTTCACCTGCCTCGGCAGCTGCGACTACATCACCGGCCAGGCCTTCTCGTTCGTCTCGAACCTCGATGCCATCGGGGCCTGGCCTCCAACCGGGACTCGCACGTCGAGATGGACGGTGCCTGGGCGCTCTACGAGGCGTGGCTCCGGCTGCAGGAGGGCGACATCGAGATCGCCGTGGTGACCGGGTCTGGGCGTTCATCCACCGGTGACCCGATCGCTGATCTACCCCATGGAGATGGATCCGTACTATCTCGCTCCGCTCGGTGCCGACCCCCTGACCTTCGCGGCCCTTCAGGCCCGGGCCGTCATCAATGCCGGCATCGCCGACGAGCGGTCGATGGCCGAGGTCGCCGTGCGGTCTCGAGGTGAGGGTGACGTCGACGCACTGCTCGCCGAGGACTACCTCCGCCGACCCTTGCGACGCCATGACGTCCCACCGATCACCGACGGAGCGGCCGCTCTGGTCCTGGCGGACCGGGAACCGTGCCCGTCAGCTGGTCGAACGCCCGGCCTACATCACCGGCTTCGACCACCGGACCGAGTGTCACAACCCATCGTTTCGGGCGCTCGACGACTCGCCGTCCACCCGGCTGGCCGCCGAGACCGCCGGCCTCGCCGACGGTCCGATCGAGGTGGCCGAGCTGCAGGCTGCCTTCACCCACGAGGAACTGCTGCTGTCCAATGTGCTGGGCCTCGGAGAAGACGTGGCGGTGAACCCGTCGGGCGGGGCACTGCGGGCCAACCCGATCATGGCCACTGGACTGTGCCGCATCGGCTATGCCGCCGACCACGTGATGAGCGGGGGACGTCGAGCCCTGGCTCACGCCACTTCGGGACCCTGCCTGCAACAGAACCTGATCTGCATCTTGGAGGGCCTTGCCGTGAGCATCGCTGCGTGTGCGGTCGTCGGGGTCGGCCAGACCCATCACAAGTCGCGGCGGCTTGACGTCTCGTTCGGGGGTCTCGTGCGCGAGGCGGTCTTCCGGGCGCTCGACGACGCCAACATGACCATGGCGGACATCGAAGCGGTCGTCCTCGGGAAGGCGCCCGATCTCTTCGAGGGGGTCATGAAGCCCGAGCTCTATCTCTCCGACGCGCTTGGGCGCCGTCGGCAAGCCCATGTTCCGTGTGCACACTGCCGGCTCGGTCGGCGGGACGACCGGAATCGTGGCGGCCTCGCACGTACAGGTCGGCAAGCACAAGACGGTGCTGGCCGTGGCGTTCGAGAAGCAGTCCGAGGGCAACGCGCAGTTCGCCCTGGGGAGTGGTCGGGGTGCCTCCCTGGGTGCGGGTGGTGCCTTCGCCCCGTTCATCCGCGCCTACATCCAGCGCAGCCGGGCCCCGGAGCACATCGGCTGGAAGGTTGCCGTCAAGGACCGCCTCAATGCGCTGAAGAACCCCTACGCCCACCTGCGGATCGAGGACATCTCCATCGAGAAGGTGAAGGCCTCGCCCATGATGTGGGAACCCATCCGCTTCCTCGAGTCCTGCCCCTCCTCGGACGGGGCCTGCGCCGTGGTCCTCACCGACGAGGAGGGAGGCAGGGCCGCGGCCGGCGACGGCCGTCCTCCGGCCTGGGTGCTCGGAGCTTCGTCCCGCTCTGAGCCGTCCAGCTTCCCCGGTCGCGATCCGGTCCGACCAGCCGCCGCGTTGCAGTGCGCCGCTGACGTGTACGACCAGGCCGGGATCACCGATCCACGCCGGCAGATCGACACCGCCGAGCTGTACGTGCCGTTCTCCTGGCACGAGCCCATTTGGCTCGAGGCCTTTGGCCTCGCCGACGAGGGGGAGGGTTGGAAGCTGGTCGACGACGGGACCACCGAGCTCACGGGTTCGCTGCCCATCAATGCTTCCGGCGGGGTGCTCTCCAGCAATCCGATCGGCGCCTCGGGCCTGCTCCGCTTCGCCGAGGCCGCCAACCAGGTCCGGGGTGCGGCGGGCGAGCACCAGGTCGACGGCGCCAAAGTCGCCATCGGCATGGCCTACGGGGCCAACAGCCAGTACTTCAGCACGTGGGCCGTCGGAAGCTCCCTCCAACCTTTTGGCTGAACGGACCGCTTCATCGTCCGACGCGAGGCATGGGCGGGTGCAGTTCGGTTGCAGCGCCCACAGGAACCTTGAAGCCACCCGCTGCCCCGCATACGTTCTGATCGGGGAGGGGGCATGGTGCAGCACGCGCACGACCGGGACATCGGCCACGAGCCGGCAGCGCGGCGCACTTCGACGCCTTCCAATGCCCTGGTGCGGCCTCTGACGCTCTGGGTCGTGGCGTCAGTCTCCGCCGCCACGCTGGCGTTCTACGTCGCGCTGCTCTCGCGCCAACGACAGGTCGACCTCGACGTCTACCGGATGGGTGGCCAACACGTGTTCGGATCGGGCCTCTATTCGTCGCACCTGACGGTCGTGGGCCGCGATCTGTGGTTCACTTATCCGCCGCTGGCCGCGCTGCTCTTCTGGCCGCTGTCTCATTTCTCCACCTTCGTGGGCCAGATCGTCTGGGACGCGGCCGATCTGCTGGCACTGACCGCGCTGCTTGCCGTGAGCATTGCGGCCGCACGCCAGAGGGCGTTGGTCCGCTCGGATTGGCCCACCGCGCTCATCGTCCTCTTCCCTCTCGGCTTCCTCCTCTTTCCGGTTCGTGAGACCCTCGAACTCGGGCAGGTCAACATCGTGTTGGTCCTGATGATCGTGGCGGACTTGGCGATCGGAGTGTCCTGGCGGGGCAAACGGCTCCCGTCAGGGGTGTTGGTCGGCCTGGCGGCTGCCGTGAAGTTGACTCCCCTCATCTTTCTCCCGTACCTGGTGGCAACGCGTCAGTGGCGCTCGGCGAGGAACATGGCCCTGACCTTCTTCCTTGCCACCGGCGTCATGTTCGCCGTCTCCCCCCAGGCGTCGTGGCTGTACTTCACCCGGGACGCTCTCGACGTGAAGCGGGTCGGGAGCATCTCCCTCGTGATCAATCAGACGCTGCACGGCGCCGTGGTCAGGGCGCATGTGTCGCCGTCCCACGGACTGGTCGATCTGGTCACCGCGGTGGTCGTCGGTGGCGGGATCGCGCTGGCCGTGATGGCCTACCGCCACTCGTCGCCCTTGCTCGGCGTCCTCCTCTGCGCGGCCACCGGCCTCCTGGTCTCTCCGATCTCGTGGCTGCACCACTACGTGTGGATCGTGCCGACCTTGGTGTGGTTGGTCGCCGGCGTGGATCGGCCCGCCAAGGGCGTGCAGTGGGCCCTCGGTGCTGCCGTCGTCTTCATCGTGATCCCGCCCACCCCCCCGGCGGACTCCAATGTGCTCTGGTACCTGCGGGAGAACTCCTACGTCATCGTGACTCTGGTTTTCGTCGGATTGATCGGGGCGATGCTCTGGCTGCGGAGCCGGACGGCCGGTATCGAGGCCACTCCGTTGGGGCCTGGGCGGGACGCGCAGAGCATTTCCGACACCGTCTCCTCGGGTCCGTGAGCCCTTGACCCGGCCTCGGCCTGGCGGTCGTCGGGACCGCGCGACGACCCTCAGCGCGCGAACAGGTGGTAGCCGGCGAAGACCCACGCCGTGATGAGGGCGACGTTCGCCACCTTCGCCGTCGAGATGAAGCGGATGAACTCCTCGGCGTTCGCCACGTGTCCGTCGGAGCGCCGCGCCACGAGGTCGACGAGAAGGGCGACGCACGGCACGGCGACCCAGAAGGCGACACCAGCGAACGGGCTGGACGGCAGGAGGAGGCCGGGAGTCGCCGGGTGTCCTCCCCAATTCACGAGGCCCGCACCGAGCACTGCTCCGGAGGCCGGAGTGTCCGGGCCTCTCCGGACGGGGTTGGCCCTCTGGCTCGGGTGCGCCAACGGCGCCCGCACCCGTGCCGCCTCGTAGCCAATCCCCACGAGCATCCAGAACAACAAGAGGCCGGCGTTCAACGGCCGGTAGGCCTGGGCCAGCGCGCTGATCGTCAGGTGAGACTGGTGGGGTCCGGTGTCGATGCCCAGGACGTCCCAGGCCAGTGCGACCGTGATGAGCGCCAACCACGGAGCAACGCCTCGCAGGGCCAGCCGGGCGCCGCCACGGCTCGGACGCGGCCACGGCCGCGCGACCGGTTCGAGGTGCCACCCGCCATTCTTTGCCTTCCGTCCCCGCCACAAGGCGAGATCGACCGCAACCACCGCGCTGAGCGAGATCACCCAGGTGACCTCCGCCACCGTCGTTGACCGGTGGTAGGCGCTCACCCAGCCGCACCACGCGCAGAGCACCACCCCGACCGCGACGAGAGCGATGTGGTCGCGACGCACGGCACCGGTCTATCCCAGCGACGGCGGCCGGTGCGTGCCGCACCGCGCAGCTGGGATCACGAGGGCTGACGCTCGCCGCGCCTCGGCGCGGACTTCTAGGCTGCGGTTCGATGCGAGCGGTGGGGATCACGCAGTTCGGTGGCCCTGAGGTCCTGCACGTGGTGGAGGTGCCCGACCCCGAGGCGGGACCGGGCGAGGTCAGGATCCGCGTCCGGGCCGCCGCGGTCAACCCCACCGACACCCAATTGCGCAGTGGCGCCCGGGCGGAGCGTCTCAAGGAGGTGTCACCGCCCCATGTGCCGGGCATGGACGTGGCCGGGGTGCTCGAGCAAATCGGGGACGGGGTCGTCACCGACCTGCAGATTGGGGAGCGCGTGATGGCCATCGTGCTGCCCCTGGGGCTCCGGGGAGGCTACGCGGAGCGGGTCGTCGTACCGGCCGAGTCGGTCGTCCGAGTCCCGAGCGGGACGACGGATGCGGAGTCGGCGACGGTCCCGATGAACGGCCTCACGGCGCGCCTGGCACTCGACGAGCTGGCGCTCAGGCCCGGACAGGCGCTCGCCGTGACGGGGGCGGCGGGCGCCGTGGGCGGCTACGCCGTGCAGCTGGGCAAGGCCGAGGGGCTCCGCTTGGTCGCCGACGCGTCAGCGGCCGACGAGGAGCTGGTGCGCGAGCTTGGCGCCGATGTGGTCGTGCGCCGGGGTGAGGACTTCGCGGCACAGGTGCGCGCCGCGGTCCCCGGGGGCGTCGACGGGTTGGTGGACGCCGCTCTTCTCGACGCAAAGGCCGCGGGCGCCGTGCGTGCTTCGGGCCGCATGGCCACCCTGCGCGGCTACGAGGGGAGTACCAGCGACCACCGCAGCATCACCTACCTCCCGATCTACGTCCGCAACTATGTCCGTGCGCGGCGACAAGCTCGATCGACTGCGGGTCCAGGCCGAGGACGGGGTCATCACACTGCGCGTCGCGCGGACGCTGCCACTCGACCAGGCGCCCGAGGCGCACCGGCTACTCGAGTCGGGGGGCAGCAGGGGCAGGATCGTCCTCGTGCCCTGAGGGCGTTGCTACGAGTTCCGTCCGACGAGGTCGACCGCCGGCAGGTCCTCTATCTGGCGCTTGGTGAGGCTGACGGTGATGCCGTTCTCGATGCGGGTGACGGCGTCGATCGGTATCGCGACCTCCTTGCGCCCCCAGAGGTGCCCCTCCTGGAGGAGCACGTGGGTCACGTGCCCGCCGGCGGGATCGACCACGAGACCCTCGACCTTGCCGATCTCACCGTCGGCCGCGTGGACGCGTTCGCCGCGCCGCACGCCCACCTCCCCGGGCGGCAGTGTGTCCCGGGTCATGATCTCGCTGGCCGCGGCCAGTGAGGGGTCCGCGCCCGCCACGCCGCCCGCCAGCCCGTAGTAGGGCCAGTAGTACGACTCATGAGCTTCGTAATCCTTGTAGCC
Organism: uncultured Acidimicrobiaceae bacterium; assembly: GCA_963838835.1. Taxonomy (GTDB): domain Bacteria; phylum Actinomycetota; class Acidimicrobiia; order Acidimicrobiales; family RAAP-2; genus Bog-473. The sequence continues at coordinate 69,059 of CAWITA010000023.1, read as the reverse complement.
GCTGCCACCGGGGAGGAAGTCGGTCTCCTCGGCCGGGGGGAGCTTGTCAAATTCCTCGAGCGTGCAGCGGAGACGGATCTCTCCCGCACCCCCCTCGATCAGCTTGAGGGGCACGAGACGGCCCAGGCCGTCGCGGTGCTCGGGCTCCACCACCAGGTGCGTGACCGCCCGGGCCACCGGGTCCACGACCACCCTGATCACCGTCCCGCACGGTCCGTCGCTGCATTCGGCGGCGGACCCGATCGTGAACGTGGTCTCTGCCATGTCGACCTCCTTGTCTCCTGCAACCCTACGGGCAGCCTCACCAGCCCCGCAGATCGACCGCCCAGCGCTCGAGTACGTCGTCGCCGTCGACGACGTGCAGATGATCGTGATAGGCGACGGTCGGGTCCACGTGGGCCGGGAGGACGTGGATGCGGTCGCCCACCCGGAGCTTGTCCTCGGGGACGAAGGTCAGGTGTTCGTCGGAGCAGAACCACACCTCGCCCCCTTCGACGGAGGGGTTGCCGTGGTCCATCCCCAGTGCCTTGAGGCCGCAGTCGGCAACCACCCATCCCTCCGACACCGAGATCACGGTGGACAGGACGGTCAATGCTTGGAGGAACGGAAGGTCGAGCTTGGCGTAGGCCGTGTCCATGAGCGCGTAGGAGCCGGCTTGGATCTCGGTGGCCCACGTGTTGATGTCGTAGGTGCCGGTGCCACCCGCAGAGATCACCTCCCCGCCCACCTGGTCGCTCGCGGCCATCAGCTGGGACATGGATGCGGCGAGCAGCTCGGTCCGCCGGGCCCGGTCCTCGAGCCCGACGACGTGGCCCTCGTAGCCCATGACGCCGCGGACCGCCAGGCCGTTCGTGCGAGCCCGTTCAGCCAGCCGGCCGGCGTCCTCGGGGCGGCAGCCACAGCGGGGGAGTCCGACGTTGACGTCGATGAGCGCCTCTCCGACGCCCGCCCTGGCCGCGGCGGCGATGGTCTCCTCCGAGTCGACAGCCACGGTCACGCGGGTACCGGCCCGGGCGAGCGCGCCCAGCCTGGTGGCGTCGGCCACCTCGTTGGCCAAGAGGAGATCCGCACCGAGGCCGGACCGCGCCAAGCCCTCCATCTCGGCGATGGTGGCGCAGGTGAACCGCGCGTGCCCATGGGCGGCCTGGCGCGCCGCCAGTGCCGTGCACTTGTGGGCCTTCACGTGTGGCCGCAGGCGGTCCCCCGGCAGGGCCTCCGCCATGGTGCGGAGGTTGGCCTCGAGCCCCGGCCCGTCGACGACCAGTGCGGGCGTCGTGAGCTGCGAGGTCTTCACCGCCGGCAGGCTAGCCATCCTTCCGGGCGCGCGACGCAGGACGCTCGGGTACTCTCCGCCCGATGAGCACGCCGTGGCTGGAAGACGCCTGCAGCCTGGTCGACGCCTTCCGGGCCAAGGAACTCTCCCCGCTCGAGGCACTCGACGGCTGTATCGCCGCCATCGAGTCGTCGCCGCTCAACGCGTTCAGCTTCACCGACTTCGAGCGCGCGCGCGAGGCGGCTCGGGGCGCCAACGTTACGCTGCCTTTCGGCGGCGTCCCCTGGGGCATCAAGGAACTGGAACGCGTCGAGGGTTGGCCGTACAGCGAAGCGTCGACGCTCTTCAAGGACCGCGTCTCCGACCACGACGCCACGTCGCTGGTCCGGCTGCGGACCGCGGGCGCGGTCCTGGCCGCGCAGACGACCGCGCCGGAGTTCGGGGGGATCAATTGCACGTCGACGGAGTTGCACGGGACGACCCGTAATCCTTGGAACCTCGAACGTACGCCCGGCGGCTCGTCGGGGGGTTCTGCCGCGGCTGTCGCCGGGGGGTTGCTCCCGATCGCGACGGGGAGCGACGGCGGCGGGTCAATCAGGGGTCCCGCCGGTTTCAGCGGCCTTTTCGGGCTGAAGGCGACCTACGGCCGCATCCCCAAGGGCCCCAGGGCCGGGATCGAGCCCATGACCACGGTGCTCGGGTGCCTGAGTCGTTCGGTGCGTGACACCGCGCGCTACTTCGACTGCTGCAACGGTTTCGACCGCCGCGACCCGCTGAGCCTTCCCGTGGTCGGCGGATGGGAGGCCGCGCTCGGCTCTTACGACCTGTCGGGCATGACGGCGGCCATCGTGGTGGACCTGGGCATCGCCCGGGTCAGGGACGAGGTGGCCGACCTCGTCGTGGCGGCCGCGGCGCGCCTGCTCGCCGCGGCCGGCCTGCGACTGGTCACCGTGGTGCCCACGCTGCCCGCGCTCCGCGGGCAGTGGGCCATGGCGAACCAGCCCTCCTTGGTGGTCGACCTCGGCGACGCCTACCCCGAGCGCCTGGGCGAGCTCTCGCGCGAGATGCGGGCCGGGGTCGAGGCGGCGCAGGAACACTACGACCTGGAAAGGGCCGCTTCCATCGAGCGTTACCGCCGGCAGCTCAACGAGGCGATGGCGGACCTCTTCGACCAGGCGGACTTCGTCTTTTGCTCGACGCATCCCGACGTGGCGTTCGAGGCTGAGGGCCCGCCGCCCTCGACCATCCCGGGGGCGGACCTCATCCATGAGGTCGGCTTCACCCGCGCCATCATGAACAATGCGGCGCTCACCGCGCCGTCCAACCTCAACGGCAGCCCGGCGGTGAGCATCCCCGTGGGTCTGGTCGACAACCTGCCCGTGGGCCTGCAGGTGCTGGCGGGACACCACCGAGAGGAGCTGCTGCTGGACCTGGCACTCGTGGCTGAAGCGGCCATGCCCTGGCCCAAGGTCGCACCCGGTTCACCGTTGCGCGCCGGCTGACGGGGACTCAGCGCAACGCGTCGCGCCAGGGCGCCATGTCGAGCCCTGGGTAGCGCCCCTGCATGCCGGCCAGCGTCGCCTCGTTCCAATAGGGATGGCCGGGCTCGGGTATGCCCAGGAGCGCCAGCTGGCGCGGCGTGGCCCGCTGGACGAACTTGGAAAGTTCGAAGGAAAAGCCTCGGATGGGCCAGGCCTGGTAGCCACCCCAGCCGGCCTCGCGGTGGCGGAACGAGACGTGGAGCATCACCCGGTAGCGGGAGGGTTCGGTGAAGTCCACCGAGCGGTGGTACACGTCGGGGCGGTAGGCGACGACGGATCCGGCCGGTGCCGCCGCGTCCGAGGGGTCGTCGTAGAGATCGGCGTAGTCCACATAATTGAGAGTGTGCTGCTCGACGGGAATGTCCTTGGTCTTTTGCCATGAGACGAACCGGGTCGCTCCGTCCTCGGCGGTGACGTCGGTCAGGTAGACGAAGAACTCCACCTGCTGATAGCCGGGCTCGTGACGGGGTACGACCAACATGTGGTTGGGGTAGTCGGCATGCAAGAGCCGGTTGTAGCCCGAGGGTTGGGCGGCGTACTTGGCCGTGACGAGGCCCATGTACAACACGAGGTCGCTGGAGCCCAGCAGCCCTTCGGCCAGGTCGACGACGTTGTCGTGCACGACGAGCGCGTTGAGCCGCGAGCTGTGGAACGGGAACTCTGGCCAGGGCGCGTCCCAGGTGTGCCACCGGCCCGCCTGGCCGCCCTCCGCCGCGACCTCGGCGGGCGTGGGGAAGTGGCGGTGCATCGCATCTTGGGCCGCCGCCAGCTCGTCCGGCGGGATGACGCCCGGCACCACGCACCAACCATCGGTGTTCCACCGCTCCTTGCACTCCGGGGTGAGCAGCGTCGACACCCGGCGGACGTTAGCGCTGGGTCCGTCGGTCGCCCTTGCCCCGGAGGCCACGGCGGCGTATGGTTTCAGCGACCGCTCAAAGCAATTGATGAAGGAGAGGTATGGCCAGGTCGGGAACGAGGTCGGCGGTCGGGCGCCCGGCGTCGCCAGGAGCGCGGGAGACCCGGGAGGCCCTGGTGCGGGCCGCCGTTGCCGCCCTGAGGGAGGAGGGCTTCGCCGGGGCCAGCGCACGGGCCATCGCCCGGCGCTCCGGCTGCAACCAAGGCTTGGTCTTTTACCACTTCGGCTCGGTGGCCAACTTGTTGCTGGCTGCGCTGGACGAGGTGAGCGAGACGCGGCGGGTCCGCTACCAGGCGGCCGTCGACCGGGCGGACGACATCGGGGGGCTGGTCGAGACCGCGGCGGCCGTCTTCGAGGAGGACCTCGATGCGGGGCACATGGCTGTCCTGGCCGAGATGATCGCGGGCGCCTCGTCGACCCCCGGGTTGGCCGGCGAGGTCGCGGCACGGATCGCCCCGTGGCGGAGGTTCACGGCGGATGCGTTGCGCAGCGTCATGGACAGCACGCCGCTCGCGGCCGCAGTCGAGCCCGATGTTGCCGCCCATGCGGTGGTGGCGCTCTATCTCGGGCTCGAGCTCCTGGCGCATCTCGACGGCGATCGCGCGCCGGCACTCGCCCTCTTCGACCGGGCCCGTCAGCTCGCCGCCCTCTTCGAGATGTTCGAGGCCCCACCGGCGCGGGAGGCGCGGGAGGCGCGGGAGGCAGCGCAGCAGAAGGAGGAGACATGACACACGCGGGCGGACTACGGCACGGGGAGAGCGAGGTACGGCACGGGGAGAGGGAGGTCGGGGCGGCCGAGTTCCCGGCCCACGGGTTCGACGTCGTGACCGGAGCCTTCAGCTACTCGGGGGCCGCGATCGCCAGTGCCCTCGAGCGCTCCGGGCGTCGGGTGCGCACGCTGACGGGCCATCCGGAGCGGGCCGATGCCGGCCGCGGCCTGGACGTCCGTCCGCTCGACTTTGACGACGTGCTCGGGCTGACGGCCTCGCTCAGGGGTGCCACCACCCTCTACAACACGTACTGGGTCCGCTTCCCCCACGGCGGAGCCGATTTCGGCCGGGCGGTCACCAATTCGCGCACGCTGTTCCATGCGGCACGCCAGGCAGGGGTGGAGCGGATCGTGCACGTGTCGATCACCCACCCCAGTATCTCGTCGCCGTACGGCTACTTCCGGGGCAAGGCCGAGGTCGAGCGCGCCCTGGCCGAGGTGGGTGTTCCCTACGCGGTGCTGCGGCCCGCCATCCTGTTCGGGGGGGACGGGGTCCTACTGAACAACATCGCCTGGCTCCTGCGCCACCTGCCGGTGTTCGCGGTGGGGGGCAGCGGCGAGTACCGGATCCGCGCCGTCCACATCGACGACCTGGCGGCGCTCGCCGTCGCGGCGGGAGCCGACCGGGCCAACACGGTCACCGACGCGGTGGGTCCCGAGCGGCCCACGTTCATGGAACTGGTGCGGCTCATCCGGACGGCGGTGGGAAGTCGGAGCGTGATCGTCCGCGTCCCCGGGGCGCTGGTGCCGCCGCTGGCGTGGGCTCTCGGCTTCGTCCTCCGCGACGTGCTCCTCACGGGTGACGAGTATCTGGCCATGGCCCACGGGCTCGCCGACACGAGCGGCCCGGCCACGGGATCGGTCGAGCTGAGCGAGTGGGTCCGCGCCAACGCCGATTCGTTGGGGCAGAGCTACGCCAACGAGATCGACCGGCACTTCCTCCGGCGCGGGGTGTGAATGACGCCGGCGGGGTGCGGATCGGGATCGAGAGATCAGCTCCAGGTGACGAGGACCAGTGCGGCGCCCAGCGCCAGATAGAAACCGAAGGGGACGGCGGACCCGCGTTCGGCCCGGTGCGCACGCGATCAGAGCGAACCCGACGACGGTGGCCAGGAGGTTGGCGAAGAAGAAGCCTTCGAGCAGCGCGATCGGGCTCACCCAGGCCAGGCCGAAGCCGACCACGAGGGAGAGGCGCACGTCGCCGAAAGCCATCCAACGCGGGTTCAGCAAATTGATGACGAAGAACAACGCGAGGAACGCAAGGCCGCCGAGCGCGGCGAGCACGAGGCGCTCCCATTCGTGCATGACGCCGGCGATGACGACGCCGCTCACGATCACCGCCGCACTCAGGGCGTAGACGAGCGTCTTCGGCAGCAGCCGGCGGGTGAGGTCGCAGTAGGCGAGTTGGACCAGCCCAACGAGCAGAAGCAACGGGGGCAGCGCGATGACCGACCAGCCGACGCGGTGCAGCACGTAGGCGGGGAGCAGGCCCGAGGCGGCGGCCAGGGCCACCCAATGGGCCCAGCTGACGGAGGGTGTCGCGTGGTTGGACGACGCGACGGGTGCGTCGTTGGGTGCCGACCGGGCCACCGAGGCCGCCAACTCCCGTCTGGTCAGAGGGAGCAGGAGCGAACCGGCAGCGATGCCGAGGGCGGCCCCGCCGAGGAGCGTGATCGGCGCGCTCATTTGACGATGGAGACGGCGCCGCAGTTGTAGTTGAGGTCGGACACGGTGGCGCCACCGACGGCGACCCCGGCCGCCTGCAGCACCGGTGCCATACACGCCCGTCAAGAGCGCGGGGAGCGTTGAGAGGGGGGCGCTGAGCCCGCTGTAGGAGAGCGTCAGCGAGGTGGGTCCCACCGGTACGGGTTGGTGACGGAGCCCGCCGCCTGGGTGGACGCCGTCGGCGGGACATTCGTCGAGTTGAACTGCGCCGTCGACGTAGACGACGCCCCGGTGATCGTCAGCGTGCCCGCCGACGCGCCGTTCAACGTGAGGTTGGCGCTGGCAGTCGTGGATGCTCGCGGTCACGACGGCGTCCCCGAACGAGTTGTTCTGTTCGGAACAGTTCTCCACGGTCAGGGTCCCGGTGCCTTGTGCCGCCGAGAGTGGGATGTCGACGTTCCGCCCGCGGCCACGACATTGAGCTGTCAGGTCGGCGGTCACCTGCGCGGTCGCGACCGTGGTGCCGACCGGTCCGTACGCGATCTGCGGCAGCTGACCGACGACGAGGGTGAGTGTGGACGACGATACGCCGTTGAGGCCCAGGGCCGACTGGACGTTGATCGGGTTGCTCCCGTTGGCCAGCTCGGCCTCCGTCGTCAGGAACTGAAGCACGTCCAGGCTCGCCGACAGCCCCTGCTCGGAGAGGTTCCCACCCCCGCAAGTCGAGCCATTGATCGTGAAGAGTTGGCACAGCTGCACCGACGGCGAGCCATTGAAGACAAGCGTGCTCAACGCGGAGTACGCGGCACAGGGAGATGGGACGGGCGATGCCCCGCAGTTCAAGAGCGACTGCTGGGTTGACGTCGCGGTCTCGAGGAAGGACAACCAGGTGGACGGCGTCAGCGACGTCGTCAAGACGTTCGACGGGGTGAGTACCCCGGCTGACGCCGTGATCAATTGGTTGACGGTTATGTAGGTGTTGTCCAGCCCCTCGTAGCCCGCCGCGGTGATGGTGGCGCTGGTCCCGATCGTGCTCAGGATCGCGTTGAGGACGGCTGACTGCTGCGTGTCGAACGACGCCAGATCGGTCCCGATGGAGAAGCCGTCCTCGGGTGTGACGGCGGCCGTGGCGGAGCGGGACACGGAATTGGAGCCACCGAAGAAGATCTGCGGCACCTTCTGTGTCGCGGTGACGATCACACCCGTACAGGGGTTGTGGAGCTTCGGGACCTGGTTGTAGCAGCCCGCGTTCACACCGGTGGGAACCGTGCAGACTTGGGTCGAAGAGTTCCAGACGCAGCCCGACACCGTGAGCGTGGCATTGCTCCCGCTGTTGTCCGCCATGACGCCGGCGAGCTTGCCCGCCATATAGGTCAGGCTGCCCGACGGTCCCGTCAGCGTCGTGTCCCCGTCGGCGATGTTGATGTAACGGGCCAGATCGAGTGCGCCGGTGTCGGCCATTGCCTGCGCGGTGCGGCTCCCCGAGACCGAGAAGCCGACGTCAATGCCCATGGCTCCGCCCCACAACAGCACGACCATGCAGATGGCCGTGAGTACGAAGGTGGCACCCCGTTCGTCGCGGCGGCGCACCGAGAGAGTCCGAAGAAGCTGCCGCGCTCGCATCTGCTACGAGCTCGGGTTAGAGATCTGGAGAACGTCGGTCGACGAGATCGTCGACGGCGTGATGATGCCCATTCCCGGCAACTCCGGGAAGAGAGGGTTGGAGTTGTAGTTGTACGTCACCGTCACCGTGAGACACTGGTTGCTGACGTTTGAGGGGCACGGCGCTTCGGTGGCGATGCAGGTGAGCGTCCCGGTCGATGTTCCCGTTTGCCCTACGACGTCAGGTTCGTAGCACGGACCCTTGTCCATCCATCCCAGGTCGTTGCCGGCCTCCAACTCCGCCGTGGCCTTGGCCGTGCTCGATGCCACGATGCCGGCCCGGGCGCCATCGGCGGCGGCTTGGGTGACGGTCGACTGCGCCGAGAGAATGAGTCCGTACGACACGATGCCGTACAACAAGGCGATCAGTAGGACAACGACAAACGCGAACTCGACCATCTCCGCGCCTTGCTCGTCCCGCCGCCTCGGTCTCTTCGGAATTCTCCACGTGCGCGGCCCCAACGCGGAACCCTCCTCTGTATCTCGGGCGACGGCACCAACTCCTGCACGACAATTTCCGTCGGCGACGTCGCTGTGATACGTCCGACACGATTCTGGGCCGACGGTCTTCGACGGTACATAGGTCATTCGGACCATTTCATGCTCTCACCAGGGTCGGAGCATCGGAGAATGGTCAAAATGACCTATGTACGCCGTCACCCTCTCGTCGTACCCTCCAACGGAGCCAACCGCATGGTCGACGCGTGATGGCGTGATGGCGTGATGGTCGCCCTACGTTGGCCGCCGGTTGAGAGGGGGAAGGTTCTGTGAAAAGGCAGACACTCATACTGGTCATGATCGGTGTGATCCTGTTCGTCGCGGGGAGCGCGATTGCCTACGCCAGCGTGGAAGGCGCGAGCAAGCACACAGGGTCCGGGGCGAACGTTGTCTCGCCAATTAGCACGTCTGCCGTCGTGGCCAAGTCCAACATCCCGGCGGGGACCACCGGGCAGGCCATGGTCTCCAACGGGATGGTCGCCATCGAGCTGATCCCGACCAAGACCTACGTGCCGACCGACCTGGGTTCGCTGTCCGGGTTGGCCGACGAGGTCTTGTCGCAGCCCGTGACCAAGGGCCATGCCATCAGCTCGACGGAGCTCACCGCCAGCACCACCTCGATTTCGTTGCCGACCGGGATGGACGGGGTGACGGTGACCATGAACGGAACGCTTGGGCTGGCCGGCTACCTCCAGCCCGGCAGTCGGGTCGACGTGTACGCCAACATCACGAAGGTCTCGACCTCGGGTAACGCAGCGACGGGTGCCGCGACGCTCCCACTGCCATGCACCGAGCTGGCAATGGCCAACATCGAGGTCCTCGACGTCGAGAGCACCGTGCCGTCGTACGCCAACCATCCAACGACGGCCGGCCGCACCATCCCGGCCAACGAGACGCTCCTTCTGGCCGTCAACCCGTCGCAGGCGAGGAACATCGAGTTCCTCTCGCAGAACGAGTCACTCTCGGTCGTCCAGACGCAGAAGGACACCAACCCGCCTCCGCTGCAGCAGTGCGTCGGCACCGACCAGACCGCAAGCGCGCCGTGATCTCCCGCCGCCTCCTGGTCATCAGCCGCTCCCCGGCGCTCAGCCGGGCCATTCAGGCCTCGCTCGGAACGGGCTATCAGATCGTCTCCAGCACCAACGCCATCGACGTGCTCGACGAGGTACGCGTGCAGGGCCCCTTTGACGTGCTGGTCGCCGGGCCCGTCTTCGACAGCCATGCCGGCATGGCCCGCCTGGCCGCCCTGCGGACGGCCGCCGCCGTGCCGGCCGTCGTCCTGGCCCTGGGGCCCCGGCCCCGGGTCGGCCTGGCCGACATCGTCCGCACCGGAGCCGTGGAGCTGATCGAGTACCCGACGAGCAAGCGTCAGTTGGCGGCGTCCCTCCAGCGGGCGTTCGACATCGCCGACGTCTCGGCGGCGGAGGAGCCTGCGCCGCTGCCGGTCGTGGCCCAGGGCGTCGTGGTCGAGCGCCCACAGTTCGCCGAGGTCTTCACCGTGGCGTCGTCGAGCGGCGGATGCGGCAAGACGTTCTACGCCACCAACCTCGCCTGTTACCTCGCGGCCCAGACGGGCCAGCGGGTGTGCCTGGTCGACCTGGACCTCCAGTTCGGCGAGGTCTCCACCGCGCTGCACCTGCGGCCCCGGTTCACCATCTCGGACCTGTTGTCAAGGGAACCGGTGGACGACGACGACCTCGACGAGCACGTGGAGCAGTACCTCGAACGGCACGAACTCGGCTTCTCGGTCCTGGCGGCGCCGTTCAGCCCGGCCGACGCCGACATGATCGCCCCCAAAGACGTCTACAAGGTGATGGGTGCTCTCCGCCGGCACTTCGACTACATCGTGGTCGACACTCCGGCGCAGCTGTCCGAGATCGTCCTGGCCGCGTTCGACCATTCGACGCGGGTCCTCTGCATGGTCACCCTGGATCTGCCGAGCATCCGGAACATGCGGGTGTTCCTCACCACCCTCGAGAAGCTGCGCATCAACAGCCAAACCATTGGGGTGGTGCTCAACAAGGTGGAGGACGACATCGGCATCGACATCACCGACGTCCAGGAGGTTCTCGACAACAAGATCATCTCGGTGCTTCCGTATTCCCGGGAGGTCATGAAGTCGATCAACAAGGGCAGACCCGCGCTGATCTCGGCGGCCAGTTCGGAGATCGGCAAGAAGCTGGCCGGTGGCATGCACCAATTCCTGTCCGGTGAGGTGGTGCCCGTGCTGGGCACGGCGGCGAACACGGCGGAGATCGGCGAGTCGCGGGGCTTTTGGCGCAGGAGGAAGGGTCGCAGCACCAGGGTGCCTGAGCTCGAGAGGGCCTGATCGCCATGAACCTGTCTGAGAAACTGGCCGCGGCCGACGGGCCGGAGCCGCCGGCGCGCGAAGAGCCACAGCAGCCCATGAACCGCAGGGCCGGGGACCCTGGCGGACCAGCCGAGCGGCGGGGGCCCAGCCCGGTGGGCCAGCCGGGCACCAAGGGGCACCCGATGCGGAGGGCCAGCGACCGGACGGCGCTCGACGAGCAGTGGAAGCAATCCAAGGCGAAGGTGCAAGCCAAGGTCCTCTCCGAGATCGCTCCGACGGCCGCCAACCTGTCACCCAACGAACTACGGGACAAGGTGCGCTCGACCGTCAACGAGATCCTCGAGCGCGAGGACATCGGCATCTCCCCGATCGAGCGTCAGCGCTTCGTAGAGGAGATGCTGGAGGACTCCCTCGGCTACGGACCGCTGGAGGGTCTGCTCTCGGAGGGCAGCATCACCGAGATCATGTGCAACGTGTACGACGAGATCTGGATCGAGCGCAAGGGCAAGATCGAGCGCTGCGACGTCGTCTTCAGCTCGCCCCACCAGTACCGGCGCATCATCGACCGCATGGTGCACGGGGTCGGCCGTCGAGTCGACGAGTCCTCCCCCATGGTCGATGCCCGTCTCGCCGACGGTTCCCGGATCAATGCCATCGTCCCGCCACTGGCTCTGCGGGGACCGGTGCTCACCATTCGAAAGTTCCCCGAGCGCGCCTTCTTGATGGAGGACCTCATCAACCTGGGCACGCTCAGCATGGACTCGGCGCTCTTCCTCGAGGCCTGTGTGCGGGGCAAGATCAGCATGGTCGTCGTGGGCGGTACGGGCACCGGAAAGACCACGATGCTGAACGTCCTCTCGAACTTCATCCCCGACGGTGAACGCCTGATCACCATTGAGGAGTCCGCGGAGCTCCAGATCCAGGGCGCCCACGTGGTGACACTCGAGACGCGCCCGGCCAATGCGGAGGGGACCGGCGAGATCCGCATCCGCGACCTCGTCCGCAACTCGCTGCGTATGCGGCCCGACCGGATCATCGTCGGTGAGTGTCGTGGCTCCGAGACCCTCGACATGCTCCAGGCCATGAACACGGGTCACGCCGGATCCATGACGACGGTGCACGCCAACACGCCGCGTGAGCTCCTCGGACGCCTCGAGACCATGGTCATGATGGGCGGGGTCGAGCTGCCCCAGCGCGCCATCCGGGAGCAGATCGTCATGGCGGTCGGCGTTCTCGTGCAGCTGCAGCGCACGCCGGGCGGGCCCCGCGTGGTGCAGTCGATCACCGAGATCCAGGGCATGGAGGGCGACACCGTGCTGCTGCAGGACATCTTCCATCGGGTCGACCAGACCGAAGGTATGGGGCGTCTCGTCTCGACCGGCCTGCGCCCCAAGATCCTCGACGAGCTGGCGCTGAGCGGCATCACCGTGCCGCCGCAGATCTTCCGCAACGACTCCGAGGCACTCCTCGGGGCGGCGCGATCGGGCGGCGGGCGCCATCACCGGCCGGCGCGGCCGGGACGGGTGGTCGAGCCTCCCTCCGAGGAGATCTACGAGATCTTGGCCCGCCGTCGCGACGGCGGGCGGTGAGAGCCATGATGCTCGCGGCACTGCAATTGAGCAGTCAGGCAGAGGCGTTCACCGCCGCGGTGCTGGTCGGCGCCGGGCTCTCCCTGGCGGTGGTGGCTGCCATTATTCGAGTCCGCACGAAGCAGCGCACGCTGGCCCAGATCCTGGACGACACCATGGGCACGGCCAGGGTGCCCGTCGAGGTCGTGACCGAGTCGCCCGAGCACGGCGAGCTCTCGGCACTGACGGTGCGCATCGCCGGCGTCTTCGGGCGTATCGACACCACCGGGGCCCTGGAGAAGCGGCTCGACCGCGCGGCCATTCCTTTGCGGTCGGGCGAGTACATCGTCATCAGCGGGGCGATCGCGATGATGCTCGCCGTGGGGGCCGGGGTGATCGTGAAGTCGCCGTTCGCGTCCTTGGTGGCGATTGCCCTGGTCGCCGGCATTGCCTGGTACCTGCCGTCGCGACGGGCCGGAAAGCGGATCAAACAGATGCAGGAGCAACTGCCCGACGCGCTGGCGCTCATGGCGGCCTCGGTCGAGGGTGGCCAGACCTTCCAGCGTTCCATCGACATGTACCGCCGTGACGCCCGGCCGCCGTTGTCGGACGAGCTTGACCGGGTAATGGCCGAGGTGGCAGTCGGTTCCGACCTGGTGGTCGCGCTGGAGAACATGGCCGAGCGCTCGGGCGTCGAGGACCTCAAGTGGGCCGTGGAGGCGGTGCGCATTCAGCAGTCCACCGGTGGCCGCCTGGCTCCGATCCTCCACACGCTGGCCGATTTCATGCGGACCCGTCAGGAGGTGCGCCGCGAGGTGCAGACCCTCTCGGCCGAAGGCCGCATGTCGGGCTACGTCCTCTTCGCCATACCGCTCTTCCTGGTGGTCGCATTGGAGATGAAGGACCCGAACTACCTGCAGCCGATGCTCCACGGCGTCGGCCTGATCGTTCTCATCGGCACGGCGGGGCTCATGGGTCTTGGTTTCTGGATCGTCCGTCGCATGGTCAACATCAAGGTCTGAGGGGGTCTCTGGTGAACGCCGCGTACATCGTCCCCATGGTGGGCATCACGCTCATGGTGATGGGCCTCCTCGGCGTCGGCGCAGCGGCGGTGCGCTCGCACAAGACGAGCCAACGGATCGACTTCATCAAATCGCTCGGCGCCGAGGCGGAGATCTACGCCGAAGCCCCGCCGATGGTCGAACGTGTCCAGACGCCGTTGGTCAACCGCATGTTCAAGCCGGCGGTCAACGGATTGCGCCACAGCCTGTCCCGGCTCTACCCCTCGAGCGACATCGACCGGGTGCACGCCGACCTTCTCAAGGCGGGCCTCACCGGATCGGTCCGGGCCGAGGAGTTCGTCGCCATCCAGGTCGGATCGGTGATGCTCGGCATCGGCATCGGACTCGTCTCCTTGGTGAGTGGGATCACGTCCGTCAAGATGGGCCTGGCGCTGTTGTTCATCCTCCCGATGCTCGGCGGCCTCGCGCCCAGCTGGTGGCTGCGCCACCGGATTAAGGCTCGGCGCGAACGGGTCACCAATGACCTGCCCGACCTGCTCGACCTCATGACGATCTCGGTGGCCGCCGGTCTCGGACTGGAGCAGGCCATGCAGGTCTCGTGCGCACGCTTCGAGTCGCCGGTCTGCGACGAGCTGCGGCTGACGCTCCGGGAGATGGAGCTCGGGCTCTCGCGGCACGACGCACTCGAGAACATGAAGCTGCGCACGGACATCGACGACCTCGTGACCTTCTCGGTCGTCCTGTCGCAGGCCGACGCGCTCGGTCTGCCAATCGGTCGGGTGCTGCAGGCTCAGGCCGACGAGATGCGGGACAAGCGGCGCCAGCGGGCCCGCGAGAAGGCGGCCAAGGTCCCGGTGAAGATCCTCTTCCCGCTCGCTTTTTGCTTCCTGCCAGCCATCATGATCGTTGTCCTGGGGCCGATCGTGGGCCCGATCAAGCACGCTTTCCACGGAGCCTGACACCGCACCCGAGGGCACCGGCGCCCTGAATTGTTCGTTCTCGGGGTCCTCGCACCCGGGCGGCAATCTGGCTGCGACGACCATTTGAGGGGCGAAGCGTACAATGACCTGGGAGTTTCCACCGCAGCGCGGTGGAGGAGCGCCACCCTGGGAATCGCTTCAGGGCGGAAGAGGGGGAGGAATGGCGAATACAGCCTCGGCCATCCTGTGGCCGGCGGGGCAGCTGTCACAGGCCGAGCAGATCGGCACCGGTACCGGGTGGACGTTCTACACCCAGGTTTCGGTCTCGGGGCCATCGGTCTGCACCACGGTGCACCGTGGTGAGAGTCTGCGCGCGGCGCGGGCCACGCTCACCCGTGACGACCTCGAGATCGTCGCCGACGACTACCGTGACCCCGATGTCTCGACACGGCGGGAGGACGACCGCCAATGGGGGCCATGGTCGCTGACACAACGAGAGCTTGAGGTGCTCCAGTTGCTCGCCGAGGGCGCCACGAACGGCGAGATCTCGCAGCGCCTCTACATCAGCCCGAAGACGACCAAGAACCACCTTGCGGCCATCTTCCAGAAGCTCGACGTGACGAATCGCACCCATGCGCTCGTACGCGCGGTCATCATGGGTCTCGTCACCATCGAGTAACAACGAGTGACCACAAAGGCCCAGGTCAATTGGTCCATAAAGCCTATGGAGTCGGGCCAATGCAGACCCGAAAATGTGCTGGGAACTCCAAATGGGTTCGGACGACCGTACGAAATCCATTGGGGCGAGAGAGGGGAATGAAGGAATGACTGAGCTGTTTTTGAACGCGTTCTTCGCGGTGCGTGGCTTCCACAGCAACTTGCTTGAGCGTGCGCGGACCGAGCGGGGCGCCTCCATGGTGGAGTACGCATTGCTCGTCGGCCTGATCGCCGTCGTCGCGGTTGTCGCGGTGGCAGCGCTCGGAGGGGGCATCAAGAGTCTGTTCAGCAACGCCAACACCTGCGTGGGCGGCCTGAACAGCACCGCCTGCTAGCTCCGGCTAGCCCTGCGGCATCAGCCGCGAAGAGCAACGCAATGCTTCCCTAAGGGAAAATTCCCCCTTCCCCAATGGGATGACGGTTGGGCTGGGTCGGCTTCGGGCCGATCCAGCCCGCTGTCGTTTTGAAGGAATGTCCGGTGTGTCATTGTGCAGAAACACAGCAATGCCATTGGCCGGAATAGTTTGCAGATCATTAGGTCCGAAAGCCCTATAGATCATCACTATTAAGTATCCGATGCTTACAAAAAGGGACGGTCTCAAACCATTGAGCTCGTCGGGGCAAGAGGGGAGTGTCACATGATTGGATTGTTCATCAACGCGTTTGTCGCAGTCAGGGCTGCGCACGACACGTTGTTCGAGCGGGCTCGCAGCGAACGGGGCGCCTCCATGGTGGAGTACGCGTTGCTCGTTGGCCTGATCGCCGTCGTTGCAGTGGTGGCAGTCGCTGCGCTGGGCGGGGGCATCTCGAGCCTGTTCAGCAACGCCAACAGCTGCGTCGGTGGATTGAACTCCACGAGCTGCTGAACCCGGGCCGGGTGGCCTGCGCCGCCGGGCCACCGGAATGCGTCGTCGTCGGGTAGGCGACCAGGTTGCCGGGGGGCAACGAGGAGGGCTGGATCAACTGATCCAGCCCTCCGTCGCGTCCGGACTCCGGCGCCGGAGGCCTTCAACGCGGGGATGTGGAGAGACGACCGCCGAGAGGCGGCCGTTTGGCCGGATTTCATCGTCGGTTTACACAACCGATACGGCGACGAAATAGGGTCCGGCCACACTGAATCCGCACGACCCGCACGAGGAGCCGTGGCCACAGCCAGCCGGCGCCGGCCGGCTCCGTGGCTGTGCCTTGTCCAGCGAGCAGAACGTGCAGCGAGAAGAAGGGGAACACAGGAGAGTTCATGAGCCACCAGGCCGAGTACATCTGGATCGACGGGACGGAGCCATCCCCGTTGCTGCGGAGCAAGACGAAGATCGTCGAGGACGGGAAGGAGCCCCCCATCTGGGGTTTCGACGGCTCCAGCACGAACCAGGCCGAGGGGAACGACTCCGATTGCGTGTTGCAGCCCGTGTTCGTGTGCCCCGATCCGCTGCGCGGCGAGAGCGACAAGCTGGTCATGTGCGAAGTCCTGCTCACGGACCTGTCCCCCCACCCCACCAACACTCGGCGGGCCTGCGCCGAGGCGGCAGAAAAGTACGCCAGCTTCGCGCCGTGGTTCGGGATCGAGCAGGAGTACACCTTCTTCCAGTACGGCCGGCCCATGGGCTGGCCCGAGTCGGGTTTCCCCGCCCCGCAGGGGCCGTACTACTGCGGCGTGGGCGGCGACAAGATGCCCGGTCGCCCGATCGTCGAGCGCCACACCGCGGCCTGCCTCAAGGCAGGGTTGGGTATCGAGGGCACCAACGCAGAGGTGATGATGGGCCAGTGGGAGTTTCAGATCGGGGTGCTCCCGCCCCCCCTCATCGGCGACCAGCTCTGGACGGCCCGCTGGCTCCTTTTTCGCATCGCCGAGGAATTCGACGTCTACGCCACGTTGGAGCCCAAGCCTGTCCTCGGTGACTGGAACGGCGCCGGTGCGCACACGAACTTCTCCACCAAGGCAATGCGCGAGGACGGAGGCTGGGACGCCATCATTGCCGGCTGCGAGGCCCTCGGAAAGCGGGTGGACGAGCACGTGGCCAACTACGGCATCGGGATCGAGAGCCGCCTCACCGGTGCGCACGAGACGGCGCACTTCAGCCAGTTCAGCTACGGCACCTCCGACCGGGGCGCGTCAGTCCGCATCCCGTGGCAGACCGCCAAGAACAAGAAGGGTTGGATCGAGGACAGGCGACCCAACGCCAACATGGATCCCTACGTGGTGAGCCGCCTGCTGGTCGAGACCGTCTGCGGGGCCGCCTCCAGCGATTGAAGGACGGCGTCCTCGTGGTGCCGTCGGGCCGCCGGCGCCTAACATGGGCGTGGGCTGCGTGCGGGTCTGTGGTTGAAAGTCGAGGCCAGTCGCAGGCGAAACGACCCACGTAAGGCGACTTGTGGTCGCTGAGCATGGTGCGGCTTAGAGGTAAGCCCTGCCCGCGGCGCCCCCGGTTGTCGGGGGCGGGCGGAGACGAGGCGATGCGCGCCAGCGTGGTGCCGTTGGGCGCGGCGGGCAGCCGCCGTGCCGCCGGTGCCGGCGCGTCACCCTCGCGGCAGGCGAGTGTGGGGTCAAAGACCAGGTCAGCCGCACGCAGCCCCTCTGCGACCCTCGTCGCGCATGGCGGTTCCGGGGCCGCTGCGGCCGGTAGGATCGTGCCGCCATGAGCGTGTTCACCAAGGTCCTGCGCGCCGGCGAGGGCAAGAAGGTCAGACGGCTGGCCGAGCTGGTGCCCCTGATCGGTGACCTCGAGCCCGAAATGCAAGGCCTGAGCGACGAGGCGCTCGCTCACATGACGGTGGAGTTTCGGGAGCGTCTCGACCGGGGCGAGACGCTCGACGACCTCCTGATCGAGGCTTATGCCGTCGTCCGCGAGGCGGCCTGGCGCGTCCTCGGCCAGCGCCACTTCGACGTCCAGCTCATGGGTGGGATGGCTCTGCACTTCGGCTGGATCGCAGAGATGAAGACCGGCGAGGGCAAGACCCTCGTCTCGACGCTGCCCGTCTATCTCAACGCCCTCGACGAGCGGGGTGTGCACGTGGTGACGGTCAACGACTACCTCGCCACCCGCGACTCGGAGTGGATGGGTCGTGTCCACCGCTGGCTCGGGCTCACCGTGGGGCGCATCGGGTCGGACATCGACGACCCTGTCCTCAAGCGGGCGGCCTACGAGGCGGACGTCACGTACGGCACCAACAGCGAGTTCGGCTTCGACTACCTGCGCGACAACATGACACGGAGCCGTGAGCTCATGGTCCAGCGGGGCCACGTCTTCGCCATTGTCGACGAGGTCGACTCCATCCTCATCGACGAGGCGCGCACCCCGCTCATCATCTCGGGTCCGGCCGACGAGGCGGCACAGCTCTACTACCAGTTCGCCTCCATCGCCCGTACGCTCACTCGTGACGAGGACTACGAGGTCGACGAGGAGAAGAAGACGGTCGTCCCCCTCGAGGCCGGTATCGAGAAGGTGGAGAAGGCCGTCGGGGTCGACAACATCTACGACGCCGTGTCGGTCAATTACGTGCACCAGCTGACCAAGGCGCTGACGGCCAAGGACCTCTACCACCGGGACAAGGACTACCTCGTCGCCGACGGGCAGGTGAAGATCATCGACGAGTTCACCGGGCGCACACTCGAAGGCAGGCGGTGGTCTGACGGTCTCCACCAGGCGGTCGAGGCGAAGGAGCGCGTGGCGATCAAGGAGGAGAACCACACCTGGGCCACGGTGACGCTGCAGAACTATTTCCGGATGTACGAGAAGCTGTCTGGCATGACCGGTACGGCCGAGACCGAGGCCGGCGAGTTCGCGTCCACCTACGGCCTGCCCGTGGTGCCCATCCCGACCAACATGGAGATGATCCGGATGGACCAGCCCGACCTCGTCTTCAAGACGGAGGAGGCGAAGTTCAACGCGGTCGTCGAGGACATCGTGGAACGGCACGAACAGGGGCAGCCGATGCTGATCGGCACCGCATCAGTGGCGAAGTCCGAATTGCTGTCGCTGCCTGTTGGACAAGCGGGGCATACCCCACAACGTTCTCAACGCCAAGCAGCACTTCCGGGAGGCCGAGATCGTTGCCCAGGCAGGCCGGCGCGGCGGCGTGACCGTCGCCACCAACATGGCCGGCCGTGGCGTGGACATCATCCTGGGCGGCAACGCCGAGCTACTGGCCCAGCACGAGCTGGCCGCCGAGGGCGTCGACCTCGACACTGAGGAGGGCAGGGCCGCCCTCGAGCAGCGGGAGTCCGCCATCGAGGCGCGCTGCCGGGCCGAGGGCGAGGAGGTGCGCAAGCTCGGCGGCCTCTACGTCCTGGGCAGCGAGCGCCACGAGAGCCGGCGCATCGACAACCAGCTGCGCGGCCGCTCGGGCCGCCAGGGTGATATGGGGGAGAGCCGCTTCTACCTCAGCCTCGACGACGAGCTGCTCCGCCTGTTCGCCACTGGGGCGATGAGCTGGGTCATGGGACGAACCCTGCCCGAGGACATCCCGATCGAGTCCAAGACGGTGGCCAAGGCGATCGAGCGGGCGCAGAACACCGTCGAGGCGCGTAACGCGGAGATCCGCAAGGACAATCTCAAGTACGACGAGGTCATGGATCAGCAGCGCAAGGTGATCTACGAGCGGCGCCTGCAGGTCATCGACGGCGACGACCTCGAGGAGCACACCGAGGACCTGCTCGCGGGAGCGGCCGAGAAACTCGTGGCCGAGAATTGCCCCACCGAGTTCGAGGAGGACTGGGACCTGAAGGCGTTGATCGACGGCCTCTTGCAGTACTACCCGACCAAGTTCACCGTGGAGGACCTCGCACAGGCGGCGACCACCGAGGACCTGGTGGAGAGCATCGTCGAGGAAGCCCTCGAATTCTACGAGAAGCACTCCGAGTCGATGCCGGGCGGGGCGGAGACGATGCGCCAGATCGAGCGTGACGTGTACCTCCAGATCATGGATGCCCGCTGGCGCGACCACCTCACCGAGATGGACAACCTCAAGGACGGCATCCACCTCCGTTGGACCGTGCAGGCCGACCCCCTCAACGCCTGGCAGCAGGAGGGCTTCTCCATGTTCGGCCAGCTGATGGAGGTGATCGACAACGACTACCTGCGCTACATCCTCCATGTCGAGGCGGTGCAGGCTCCCGCCGCCGAGCCGGATCTCGACAGGGCCGTCTACGCCGCCGCGGCGGACCCGGTGGTCGAGACCGGTGTCCTGGCTGGCGCCCTCCTGGCCGAACAGGGCACCCAGGTGGCGCCGCAGACGGCCGTCCTCGCCGACACCACGAGCGGGAACGGCAGCGGCGGGGGTGCCCGTGCCAAGGCCAAGATCAAGCAGCCCAACCCCCCCGACCCCAACGCGCTGGTGCCCATCGTCAAGCAGCAGCACGAGAAGGTCGGGCGCAACGACCCTTGCTGGTGCGGGAGCGGCAAGAAGTTCAAATTCTGCCATGGCGCCGCCTGACGGGCCGGCGGCCGAGGCACCCCGCGACTTCTCTGCCGAGCTCCAGGCGTTGGGGGAGCGGCTGGCCGAGGCCGAGCGTTACCTGGGCCGCGAGAAGCTCGAGGTCCGGCGGTCCGAGCTCGAAGCGGAGGTGGCGAAGCCCGACTTATGGAACGACCCCGACCACGCGCGGTCGGTCACCAAAGAGCTGGGCCGGGTGTCCGCCGATCTCGATCAGCTCGACGCGCTGCGCGGCGCGCTCGATGATGCTCGGGCGCTGCTCGAGCTGACCGACGAGTCCGCAGCCGAAGGGGAGCGCGACGTCGCGCTCGACGCAGAGCTGGTGGAGACGGTCGATGCCCTCGGGACACGGCTCGGGGCACTCGAGCTGCAGTCGCTGTTCTCGGGCGAGTACGACGAGCTCGACGCGGTGTGCGAGGTGCACGCGGGCGCGGGTGGTACCGACGCGCAGGATTGGACCGAGATGCTGTTGCGCATGTACCAGCGCTGGGCGGAGCGCCGCGGCTTCACCGTCGAGGTGGACGAGGCGACCGAGGGTCAGGAGGCGGGTCTGCTTTCCGCTACCTTCATCGTGCACGGTCGCTTCGC
Organism: uncultured Acidimicrobiaceae bacterium; assembly: GCA_963838835.1. Taxonomy (GTDB): domain Bacteria; phylum Actinomycetota; class Acidimicrobiia; order Acidimicrobiales; family RAAP-2; genus Bog-473. The sequence goes on along the minus strand of CAWITA010000023.1, from coordinate 48,179 downwards.
CTACGGCCTGTTGGCGACCGAGCGCGGCGTGCACCGCCTGGTGCGCATGTCACCCTTCGACTCACAACACCGCCGTCAGACGAGCTTCGCCTCCATGGATGTCACCCCGTTCCTCGAGGACGTGTCCTCCGAGGTCGAGATCGACGAGAAGGACCTGCGCATCGACACCTATCGCTCCTCGGGGGCCGGCGGCCAGCACGTCAACAAGACCGACTCGGCGGTGCGCCTCACCCACCTGCCCACGGGGATCGTGGTCTCGTGCCAGAACGAGCGCAGCCAGCACCAGAACAAGGCCAAGGCAATGCAGATTCTCGGCGCCAAACTGGCCGAGCGTGCCCGCGCCGAGCGCCGGGCCGAGTTGGACGCGCTGAGCGGGGAGCGGGTCGACAACGCCTGGGGCAACCAGATCCGCTCGTACGTCATGGCGCCGTACCAACTCGTCAAGGACCTGCGCACCGGCTACGAGACGGGCAATGTCGACGCCGTGCTGGACGGCGATCTCGACGGCTTCATGGAAGCCGAACTGCGCCGCCAGCGCGAGGTGGGCGCGTAGTCCGGTCGGTGCTTGTTGCGTGCGCTTGCGCCGTGCGACTGCACCTGCTGGATGGCCGTGACCTGCACCGGAGCCAGTGACCCGAAACCGTCATGCGGAGTAACTAGGATCGTGGGGTGCCCCTGCCTCGATCGGGGCGACTGCTCGCTCTCCGATGATCCGATTCGAAAACGTCACCAAGACCTATAAGGGCTCGACCGTCGCGCTGCGCGACATCACCGTCGAGATCGAGAAGGGCGAATTCGTCTTTTTGGTCGGTGCCTCCGGCTCGGGCAAGACGACGTTCATCCGTCTCCTGCTGCGGGAGGAGCTCCCCGACACCGGGCGGATCCTCGAGGCGGGTCGCAACATCGTGGAGCTGCCCAAATGGCGGGTGCCCTACCTGCGCCGCAACATCGGCTGCGTCTTCCAGGACTTCCGCCTGCTGCCGAACAAGACCGTGTTCGAAAACGTGGCTTTTGCCCTCGAGGTCATCGGCCGTCCCCGCCATGTCGTGGCCAACCAGGTGCCCCAGGTGCTGGACCTGGTCGGGCTGGCCAACAAGAGAGACAACCTGCCGAATGAGCTCTCGGGTGGCGAGCAGCAGCGCGTGGCGGTGGCACGGGCATTCGTGAACCGGCCACTCATCTTGCTGGCCGACGAGCCGACGGGCAACCTCGACCCGCAGACGAGCCAGGGCATCATGCAGTTGCTCGACCGCATCAACCGAACGGGGACCACGGTGGTCGTGGCGACGCACGACGAGGTGCTCGTCGACAAGATGCGCCGGCGAGTCATTGAGCTGAGCAACGGCGCGATGGTGCGCGACCAAGCGCGCGGCGTCTATGGGTTCGACGGCGCGGCGCAGCAGACGGCCGACGTCGCCGCGGGAGGAATGGGCTGACGTGGCGGTCTCCGTCGACTATGTGGTCCGCGAGACGGCGTCCAACCTGTGGCGCAACCGCCTCATGACCGTGGCCGCCATCTTGACCGTGGCGGTGTCGCTCTCGCTCGTGGGGGCGGCTCTCCTCTTGCGTCAGGGCTCCGCCAACGCCACTGGCACTTTGGAGCGCGGCACCCAGGTCACGGTGTGGATGCAGCCGAACGCCGACGCCCAGGAGATCCACGCCGTCGGCACGCAACTGTCGCAGCTGAATGACGTCGTGCAGCCCTGCGCCTACTGGAACAAGGCGCGCAACTTCGCCGAGGCCCGCCGGCTCCTGCCCTCCGACGTCTTCCAGGCCACCAACCAGTCCGAGATGCCGACCTCCTACTGGTGCACCCCGGTTGTGCTGACCGACGCGGCCCAGGTCGTCCGCACTTTCAGCGGCACGGCGGGCGTTCTGTCCGTGACCGAGCCCCAGCAGACGATCAAGAACGAGGAGACCGTCATCAACGTCTCGAAGTGGGTCTGTCTGGCGGTCGCCATCGTCCTGATCGTCTCCGCGGCCGTCCTGATCCTCAACACCATCCGCATGGCCATCTTCGCCCGCCGCCGCGAGGTGTCGGTCATGAAGCTGGTCGGGGCGACCAACTGGTTCATCCGCGTCCCGTTCATGTCCGAGGGGCTCCTGCAGGGCTTCGTCGGGTCGGTGCTCGCGGCCGCCGTCGTCTACTTCGTCTATCTCTTCATCAACCACGAGGGAAGCGGCCGCACCACGAGCAACATCTTCACCGCGATGCACATGACGGGATCCGAGGTCTTGCTCACCAACGTGGTCGTCGTGATCGTGGGCATGGCGATCGGCTCTATCGGCTCGGCGATCGCGATCCGACGATTTCTCGACGTCTGACCACGGCGAAGGGCGCTGAGCCCAGGCGACGGATCAGCGGGACGCGTCGGCCGGCGAGCAGACGAAGAAGTCCATCGTCCTGCCCCCGACGACGCTGCCGGGCCCGCGATGGGGCTGGCGGGGGCAGTGCGCGATCGCCCACAGCATGTCGGGGTTGCGAGTGCGCGGTGCGACAGCGGCGAGGACCAGGGCCACTTTGCCCTGGCGCACGTCGTCGACGAACTGGGCCAGCGTGGTGCTCGGGACCCTTCCGGTGAAGCCGCCGACCGGCAGGAACTCGTGGCCGGTGACGAGGGTGGGGACGCTCGATTCTGAGGAGGTCTCCGAGGTGATCACGCTCACCCCAGGGCCGATCCGGGCCGCGGCGCGGACGAGCCCGGCATCGATGCTGGCCGACTGGGTGTTGTCCGTCCGGTCTTGGGCGGTGATGCCGGCTGGCTGGTAGGGCGAGTCGAAGGGTCCCAACTCCGCCACCACCGCCGTCGCCGACGCCCATATCGTGCCCGCGAGGAGCGCTGCCGCCGAGACGCCCACCACGGCCCGCACCGTCCACGCGGGTGGTCTTGGCAAGAGCGAGGCCACGGTCACCGCGGCCGCGGCCAGCGTGAGCAGCAGGGTGGAAGCCACGATCCAGGGCCGAACCCCCACGTCGGATGGCACCAGGTAGAACCCGTAGGCGCTGGCGGCGAGGACGGTGCCGCCGAGGACGGCGCGGGTGGCGGGTCGCTGGCGCAGGCGCCAGGCCAGTGCGAGCCCCATACCGCACAGCGCGGCGATCGGAGGGGCGAATGCGGCCACGTAGTAGGAGTTGATGGACGTCGAGGAGGCGAAGAAACACCAGGTGAGGAACAACCAGGCGGCCCACAGGAGGGCGGCGCCCCGTAGCGGGTCGGTGCGGGGTTCCCGTCGCCGCGTGACGAGGATGCCGAGCAGGGCGACGACGGCCGGCACCAGCAACCAGTCGCCGTCGCGGCCGAGAATGCCGTTGAGGAACCGGCCCGGGCCGCGAGGGAGGGCCACCGCGGCGCCGTGGACCCCCGGTGACGAGGGGACCGCAGCCGGTGCCCGGCTGCACCCCGGTTGGTCCAAGGTGTTGCCGCCGAGCCGGTCGAGACCGTTGTAGAGGAACACCTGGCTGAACACCGAGTTGTCGCAGCTGCCGTCGACGTACGGCCGGTCGTGCGCCGGCACCAGGGACACTGCCGACATCCAACTGAGCGAGACGACGAGCACGACGAGGGCGGACAGCGCGACGTGACCGAGGCGGCGCGCCAGGCTGGCGACGGGTGCGGCGAGGAGGTAGGCGAGATAGAGCGCGGGGAGAACGAGCCAGGCCTGGAGCATCTTGGCCTGGAAGGCCAGGCCGACCCAGACGCCCGCGACGACGAGGGGGCGTAGCCGGCCCGTCGTGAACGCCGTTGTCGTGGCGTCGGCGGCAAGGACGAGCAGGAGGATGAGCAGCGAGTCCGAGATGTTGCCGCGGTTGAGCAGGATGGTCACCGGTGTGGCGGCCAGCGCGGTGGCCGCGGCGAGGCCGGCGCCGGGACCCGCGACCCGACGCACGGCGCGGTAGAGGACCAGCACGGTCAGTGCTCCCTCCATAACCTGGGGCAGGACGATGGCCCAGGTATGGAAGCCGAAGATCCGCAACGAGAGCGCCTGGACCCAGAACGCACCGGGGAGCTTGTCGAGCGACACGGTACCCCAGGGGTCGAAGGCGCCGAAGAAGAGGTTGTGCCAGCTCTGCGACATGCTGCGCGCCGCCGTGCCGTAGAAGGTTTCGAGAGTGGCGTTGTTCATGCCCCAGCCGTACGAGAGGGCGGCCAGCGCAGCGACGATCAGCAGCGACGGCCTGGCCCACGCGGGCTGGTCGGGTGGCGACCGCCAGAACTGGCGGCGGCTTCTGCGTGGGGCCGCCGGTGGGGCCGGTGGGGCCGGTCGTTGGGGGTGTGGCGCGTCGCTCGCCACGGCGGCGGCACCACCCTCGAGCGTGAGGCTCCCAACCGCATCCCCCATCATCGGGCAACCTACCCCTTTGACCCGGTGCGTCAGGGTGCCATCGGGTTGCGGTCGAGGGGTAGGCGCGCCCGGAGGACGAGGCCCTGACCCGAGCGGAACGTTGCGGTCTGGTGGGTGAGATCCGTGAAGCCACAGTGACGCAACAGCCCACTCGTCGCGTCGATCCATTGGCTCAGCGGTGCGCGCTTCTCGATGGCCCACTGGTGGGTGAGCGCGACGAGTGAGCCACCCGAGACGAGCACCCGCCTCACCTCGCGCAGCGCCTCATCCAGTGGCTCCCACAGCTGCATGCTGTTGACGGCGAGCACACCTGAGAACGACCCGTCCGGCCACGGGATGGACGACGCCGCGGCCCGCACGAGTTGCACGCGTCCGGCGTCGACCGCGGCGCGGTTACGGTGCCGTGCCGCCTCGACCATGGTCGCGGAGGGGTCGATGCCCGCCACCAGCCCGTCGTGCCGTCGCGCGACGAGTTCGGCGATCCCGACGCCGGGCCCGAAACCGACCGCCAGTAAGGCGTCGCCGGGTACGGGAGCCAGCTCCTCGACGGCGGCGACCTCCATGTCGCGGTTCAAGCGGGCCATCACCACGCCGGCGAGCCTCCCGGACATGCCGTCGAAACCCGTCGCCGCAGTGTCCACGCTCGACACACAAGCACTTGAAGTACACTTCAAGTCAATGCGAGATTTACTCGACATCGGCGAGGTGGCGGCGCGTTCGGGCCTGGCGGCCTCGGCCCTCCGCTACTACGAGCGTGAGCAGATCATCGAGAGCGTGGACCGCAAGGGCTTGCGGCGTCAGTTCCGACCCGATGTCCTCACGACGCTGGCGGTAGTGGCGATGTGCCGAGAGGCCGGGTTCTCGCTGGAGGAGATCAAGGCACTGCTGCGCACCGGGGGTCGACCCGAGTGGAAGGCCTTCGTAGCCCGCAAACGCGATGAGCTTCGGGCCCGGGCCGAGCACCTCGATTCCCTCGCGGACCAACTCGACCACGCGCTGCGTTGTCCGAGCCGCAACGTCTTCGACTGCGAGCACTTCCAGGCCGCGCTCGAAGTCGCCCTCCCCGTCGGCGCGTCCGAGAGTCCCGGACCGAACAGCGTGGGCGTCCAGCCATGACCGATCGGGTCGGTCCGGTTGCGAACGGGTCCAAACCGGATCGGTCGCAGTCGCGATTCTTCTGCAACACGGCCCGCAAACTCTCGCTGGTCTGCGGCGTGGTGGCCTTCGCAGCGCTCGTCCTCGGAGGAGGATTCGCCGAGATCAGTTCAAACGGCGCACCCACGCCTCTCGAGACGGCGGTCGTGCGGTGGGTCATCGTAGGGTCGCTCGTCATTGGTGCCGTCTTCTACGTGATCGGCGGCCGGATGTTGCAACGGAGGACACGTTCGTAGACGGCGGTCTGCCGTGTCATGTCCAGAGCGTGGTGACCCGGTCCTCGGTAAAGGGGCTGGACGAGTTCTCTCGGTTCTGACAGGCCGCGCTCCACCACGGTGTGGCCTGCTTCGGCACGTGGCAGTCGGCAACGGAACTTGTCGCGCCCGCGATGGGGCAGGCGAACGGGCCGAGTCCGCCCCAAGCGGCGTCGACCAACACGCACACCTGCCCGTTCAGGAGCCGCATGGCCCAGGGGCGCGTTGGCGGCGTACCGGCGGGCGCGGTAGGCAGCACCCCTGTGTCGAACCGAACGACATCGGTTGTGGTGGGATCCGCCACGCAAACGAGCGGCCCGCTCGTCGCCTTCGGGGGCGCGAAGCAGGGGTCGTAGATCCCTTCCTGCGGCTGCCCGAAGCAGCGATACGACGTCGCGCCCGCCACGCCCGACGAGACGCACGAGCCGGACACTGTGTGCGACACCACCAACGCCGGGCGGATCGTGCCTTGCGGCGAAAACGGGTCGAACCCGACCTCCTGGGTCCCCGGAGCCGTGGTCGAGGTGATGGCTGACGTCATCGTCGTTCGGGGGCCTGCGCCGTCGTTTGGTCTGGATGGGCTGCTGCACGCCGCGAGCCCGAGCGCGATCACCAGGACGGCGACGGCCGGGACGTGGCGCACGAGCATGGCTCGGACGAGCACCGCCCGATGCTCCCACAGACCCTTGATGCGAGTGCCCTCGCGCTTGTCGTGATCTGAGCCAGACTCGCGTGATGGGGAGTGCAGGCGACAAGCCGAGAAAGCCAAGGCGCCGCTTGTCCAAGGTGCCCAAGTACGAGGAGCCCAACACATTTCCTGCCGCCGGCCTGACCGGAGGTGGCGACGGTGTCTACGGGTCGAGGTACGGGCACTCGGCGGACCAGCACGGAAACAAGCCTCCGGGGCGCATCGGCGCGTTCGTCTTGCGCTGCCTGGGACAGAAGCCCAAGTCCTGAGCGGCGAACCCATCTTGGTGGGGACGGCAGACCGCCCGGCGAGGCCATCCGTCTCGGGGTGAGTGCCGTTGGGCTCAGTCGTAACGACCCTGGCCGCGAGGGTTCGAGCGGTTCGAACGGCTCGTTGCGTGGCTGCCATAAGGCCTCCGCGTCTGTATATGAAACCTTCCGTAAATGGGCTAGTTACGGAAAGATACTCTTCATAACCTTCTGTAATGCCCCCTCGTTTTGGAAGGTTTCATATACAGGAAGAAAATTCTGTCTCGCCGCCGGGACGCAGAACCGGGTGCAAATCAGTCGAGAGCAACCTGTCGGAGAGACGGGTGCGCGAGAACTGACCCCCGCCTCTAGTGCGACTGCAGCGGGCGTCTTCACTACCCGAGGCGCCAGCCAGCTCCTCTGCGGCGAGCTTTCCTGCAAGGTTCGCGGCCAGGGCCACCCTCCACACTGCCTCGCGCCCCTCGGACGAAGGGCGCGACGAAAGCGAGGAATCACATGGCCAACACCACGACGATCACCGGGAACCTCACGCGCGAACCTGAGATCCGCTACACGCGGGAGGGGCAGGCGACCGCCCAACTCGGCGTGGCCGTCAACCGTCGCTGGCAGGACCGGACAACCCAAGAGTGGCAGGAGTCAACATCCTTCTTCGACGTCATCTGCTGGCGGGACCTGGCCGAGAACGTCGCCCTGAGCCTCACCAAGGGCATGCGGGTCGTCGTCACCGGTCGGCTTGAACACCGGACCTGGGAGACCGAGGAGGGGGAACACCGGTCCAAGGTCGAGATCACTGCGGACGAGGTGGGTCCCAGCCTGCGCTTTGCCACGGCCGACGTCCACAAGGTGGAGCGCCGAGGGGCGGCGGCTCGCGACGACGCCGAAGTCGACGCCTCGGGTGACACCGTGCCGGTCGAGGCGTGAGTGTCGCCCTGGCTGATCACCACGACGAGCTGGCCGGCAGTCACTGCTGCGGTGGCCCGTGCGCTGACGCGTGCGGCCGCCGAACCGGCCGAGCGAGCGGCCGCGGGGCTGACGCTCCTACTCGGAGGCGCGGTGGTCCTCAGGCTGCGCACCCAGGTACGCCGCAGACGCCGATCGACTTCTTGAGGGATGAAGTCATCGAGATCTGCGGCGCGCTGGCCCTGGGTGGCACGCTGCTTCGCCGACTCGGCCTTGGGGCCGAGGCCGAGCGTCTCGAAACGCTTTTCGACGCCGTCAAAGCGCGTTTGGCCGAGTATCAGCTCCCGCCGGCCTGCTCCTCGGCTTCGGGCCCGTAGGTGAGGGAGAGTGAGTTCACGCAGTATCGGAGTCCGGTGTCGGTGGGGCCATCGGGGAACACGTGTCCCAGGTGGCCACCGCACCGGGCGCAGACAATCTCGGTCCGCGTCATACCGAAGCCTCGGTCCTTCCGCTCGAGGACAGTATCGGCAGAGCGGGTGCGGTCGAAACTGGGCCATCCCGTGCCGGAGTCGAACTTCGCATCGGTGTCGAACAACTCGCTACCACAACCAGCGCAGCGGAATACACCCTCCCCCTCGACGTGAAGGAGCTCGCCCGACCAGGCCGGCTCCGTGCCGGCCCGGCGCAACACGGCGTACTGTTCCGGGGCAAGCTGCTGCCTCCACTCCGCGTCGGCCTTGCTGACCTCAAACGTCGTCTTGTCGTGCTTGGGAGATTTCCTTGTGAACATCGACACCTTCTTTGCGCCAAACCTACAACCGGACCGTGATCAACGATATTTCGCCTCTGCGCCGACGGCAGCGTAGACGGCGCTGAGTATTCCGGTCGCGCGAGGGTCGCCGAGCACACCCGCTGACATCTTGTTCATGACGTAGCCCACCGCCAGCCCGTGCTCGGGGTCGGCGAAGCCATAGGAGCCGCCCGCCCCGCCGTGGCCGAAAGAACCTTCCCCGCCGAAGGGCGCCGCGGGACTCGAACGCCAGAAGCCGAGTCCAATGTGCTGATGCAGCGAGAAACCGACCGACGCGAAGACCTGGTCTGCCCCGAAGGTGAGCACGGTGCGCGCCTGTTCCATCTGCTCCCTCGTCAGCAAGGCCTCGGGCGGCCCGCCTTCCACCGTGCCGACGAGGCCGGCGTACATCCTCGACAGCGAGGTGGCGTTGGTGATGCCGGCACCCCCTGGCACCTCGGCGGCATGCCAAGCGGGGCGGTTCATCCATTCGGGATCACGAAAGGCGCGGCCCATGTTCAACGCCCGGGCCAGCAAGGTGGAGGAGTAGCCCGACGTGTCCCGAGCCGCGCCGGCAATGGGCGCCGCGACGATCGGGGAGACTCGGGGTTCGAAGGCCCCGGGCAGCCCGATGTAGAACTCGAGGCCGAGCGGTGCCGCAACTTCCTCGGCGAAGAACGTCCCGAGCGAGCGCCCGCTGACCCGGCGCACCACCTCGCCGACGAGATAGCCATAGGTCAACGCGTGATAACCGTGCGCGGTGCCCGGCTCCCAGAAGGGCACCTGCACTTCCAACGCGTCGATCACCGGGTTCCAGGCCTGCACTTCTTCGGGGGTCAAGGTGCGATCGACGGCAGGAAGCCCCGCCTGGTGCGAGAGCAGGAAGCGGACGGGCAGCGTCTCCTTGCCCGCCCGCCCGAACTCGGGCCAGTAGTCGGCGACGGGCGCGTCCAGGTCGAGCAGCCCGCGCTGGGCGAGGAGGTTGGCGCAGGCGGCGGTGGCGCCCTTGGTCGAGGAGAAGACCAGCTGCAGGGCGTCTGGCCCGTAGGGCCGCGTGCCCTCCTGGTCGAAGGAGCCGCCGCAGAGGTCGACGACCTTGTGCCCGTCGACGTGGACACACAGCGCGGCGCCGACCTCGCGGCTGGCGTCGAAGTTGTCGGCGAAGGCGCTCCGGACCGCCTCGAAGCCTGGCTCGACGAGTCCGGTGATGGTGGCGGTGTTGGTGGTGCTCATCGCTCAGGCCGCCAACGTGTGGGCCGCGCTGCCCATGAGGAAGAGGAAGTTGTCGGCGTAGAACTGACGGCGCACCTCCTCGGCGGCGTCGCCCAGCGACGCCTCGAAGCGCTCCAAGGGCTTGCGCCCACCCTCCACGTGCGGGTAGTCGGAAGAGAACATCACCAGATCGGGCCCGGCCTGGGCCACGATCCACCCCACGTCTTCGGTTGGGTAGGGGGTGAACCGGACTTGGCGGCGCACGTAGTCGGTTGGGCGTAGCGAGAGCGCCTGCAGCCGTTCCTCGTGTCGCCTGAACGCCTCGAAGGCCGATTCCATTTGCCGCAGCCATGACGGCACCCAGATGGCGCCCTGTTCGATGACGCCGATGTGCAGTTCGGGGAATTGTTCGAGCACTCCGTCGAAGATCAGTGTGGCGAGGGTCTGGGCCGGAGGGACGGGAATGCCCATGTAATCCACGGAGCGAAAGTTCTCTTCGCCGCCGTGGAAGTCGAGCGGTACGGGCTTGCCGTTGACGAAGTAGTTGGGGTCGATGAGGGTCCCGGTGCCGCCGACGTGGAACACAACGGGGATGCCCGCCTCCTCCGCCTGGGCCCAGACACCGAAGAGGTCGGTGTGGCTGGGCGAGAACCGTGGCGGGCAGCCGGACGCGACCAGCAGTGCCGCGGCACCCTGGTCGAGCGCGTCGCCCGTGGCCGCGACGGCGAGCTCGGGGTCAACCAGGGGGACGTAGAGGGATGGAAACAGGCGAGGATCGACCGAGCAGAAGTCGAGCATGCCTCGGTTGTGAGCGCGGGCCGCGGCGTACGCAAGCTCGGGATCACCGGCGTGCTCCAGGTCGTGCAGCCGGCCGTTGTGGAAGGTGTTGAAGACGAGTTGGCTCGAGAACCCAAGGAGGTCGAGAGCACGAGGCCGGTCTTCGGCGATGAAGGAGCCGGTGGCGGCGAAGTTCTTGCGCGCCATGATCTCGGCTTGCTCGTTGGCCTGGTACTCGGTCGAGGCGTGGCGGGCCCGCAGCTTCTCGAACGAGGCGACCAGGTCGCGTTGCTGCTCGGCGGGATCGCCGGTCTGGCGCAGCTCGTTCCCGCCGGGGTAGCGCAGCACGGGGAGCCGGTCTCGGAAGGCGGCCTCCGCGTGATCGCGCAGCCAGGTGGGTGTCTCCATGATGTGGGCGTCGGCATCGTGGACGACCCGGCCCTCGGCGTAGGGCATCGCACTCTCCCTCCTGCGCTCCGTCGGCGCCCACCCGACCGTACCGAGTATTCCAGCCGCCAGCAGGCCGCGACCCCTTCCGCGGATCTGACGCCCCGTCAGATCCGCTGTGGGGCTTGGCTACGCTGCCGGGCGATGGATCTGCGAGACCGCCCCGAGGACGTGGCGTTCCGCCGCGAGGTCCGCTGCTTCCTCCAAGAGCACCTGGTGGGCGAGTATGCGGAGCTCGGGGGGAGGGGCGGCTCGGGCGACGAGACCTTCGGCTTCGAGATACGGCGGCGCTGGGAGAAAGTGCTGGCCGATGGAGGGTGGACCTGTCTGGGCTGGCCGGTCGAGTTCGGGGGGCGGGGGGCATCCATGACCGAGCAGGTCATCTTCAACGAGGAGTACGCCCGGGCGGCCGCACCCGGACGGGTCAACGTCATGGGCGAGGGACTGCTCGGGCCGACGCTGATCCACTATGGGACACCCCAGCAGAAGGCCCAGTTCCTCCCGCCCATCCGCGCGGGCGCCGAGTTGTGGTGCCAGGGCTACTCCGAGCCCGACGCGGGCAGCGACTTGGCCAACGTCAAGACCCGAGCCGAGCGTGACGGTGACGCCTGGGTGGTCACGGGCCAAAAGGTGTGGACCTCGCTGGCCCACCAGGCGGACTGGTGCTTTGTCGTGTGCCGGACCGACCCCGGCTCGGCGCGCCACCACGGGCTCTCCTATCTGATGGTGCCAATGGACCAGCCGGGAGTCGAAGTGCGGCCGATCACCCAGCTCACCCGGACCAGCGAGTTCAACGAGGTCTTCTTCGACGGCGCCCGGACCCACGTCGACAACGTGGTCGGTGGCGTCGGCGAGGGCTGGCGTGTCGCGCTCGCCACCTTGGCCTTCGAGCGCGGCGTGGCCTTGCTCGGTTACCAGCTCGGCTTCCGGCGCGAGCTCGACCGGATCGTGGGGCTGGCCGAGAGCAACGGGAAGGCACGCGACCCGGTGGTCCGTCAGCGCTTGGCCCAGGCACACATCGAGCTCACCATCATGCGGTACAACACGCTGCGCAGCCTTTCCGGCGTCGACGGTCCGGTGGCCCCGCCCGGGGCATCCATCGCCAAACTGTTCTGGGGAAGCTGGCATCGCCGGCTGGGAGAGCTGGCCATGGGCATCCTCGGGCCGGCGGCGACGATCCTCGACGGGGAACCACAGCTCGAGAACGGCGGTTACGGGTTGGGAGAGCTGCAGCGCTCCTTTCTGTTTGCGCGCTCGGAGACCATTTACGGCGGGTCGAACCAGATCCAGCGCAACATCATCGGTGAGCGGGTGCTCGGTCTCCCGGCGGAGCCGAAGGGAGTGGCGTGACCAGTCTGGACGCGCCCTTCGACCCGCCGCCACCCCCGCGGCCGCCGGGGGGCCACGGGCTCCTGGAAGGGAAGGTGGTGATCGTCACGGCGGCCGCCGGGACGGGTATCGGATCGGCCACGGCAAGGCGTTGCCTGGAGGAGGGCGCGTCGATCGTGGTGTCCGACGCGCACGAGCGACGCCTGGCCGAGACGGCCGAACAACTGGCGGCCGAGGCGGGGGCCGACGGTGCGGCGCGCGTGCACGCGCTGGCCTGCGACGTGCGCGACGAGGCACAGGTTGGCGGCCTCTACGACGGCGCCACGGTGCGCTTCGGCCGCATCGACGTGGCGGTGCACAACGCGGGGCTCGGGGGCACGGTGCCGTTGGTGGAGATGACCGACGAGCAGTGGTCGAACGTGCTCGACATCACGCTGACGGGCACCTTCCGCTGTACTCGTGCCGCGCTGACTCGGATGTTGCCCCAGAAGCGGGGCGTCATCGTCAACAATGCCTCGGTGCTCGGGTGGCGGGCCCAGCCGGGTCAAGCGCACTACGCGGCAGCGAAGGCGGGTGTGATGGCACTGACACGCTGCGCCGCGGCCGAGGCGGCACCTTTTGGCGTGCGCGTGAACGCTGTCTCGCCCAGCCTGGCCGAGCATCCCTTCTTGAACCGGACCATCCCGGACGAGGATCTCGCCGTGCTGCGGCGCCGCGAATTGTTCGGGCGCGGGGCCGAGACGTGGGAGGTGGCCAACGTGATCGTCTTCCTGGCCAGCGACTACTCGTCGTACATGTCCGGTGAGGTCGTCTCCGTGAGTAGTCAGCACCCATGAGCGCCGTTGGGGTCGGCGGCGCGCCAAAGGACCAGGAGGACCCGCGGGCCGACCTCATCTGGGGAACGGTGCCCCGTCTGGTGGAGGACAGCGCGGCCCGGCACGGACCGACCGAGGCGCTGGTCGACGGCCAGATGCGCCTCACCTATGCAGAGCTGGCGCCCGAGGTGGACCGCTACGCGCGGGGTTTCGTTGCCACCGGCGTGGGAGCGGGCGACCGCGTGGCGGTGTGGGCGCCCAACTGCGCCGAGTGGATGCTCGCCGCGTTCGGACTCCTGCGGGCCGGTGCCGTGCTGGTGCCGCTCAACACGCGCTTCAAGGGGGGCGAGGCGGCCTACATCGTGCGCGACGCTGGCGCGACGACCCTCGTCACGGTGCGCGGTTTCCTGGGGGCGGACTACCCCGCCCTGCTGACGGGGGAGGACACCGGCCCGCTCGGCCGCATCGTCCTGCTGCACGACGACACGGCCAGCACCGCGGACTCTGGGGATCGCGCCGTGGTGGCGCCGATCATCGGCCTGGGTGACTTCCTGACCGCGGGCGACGCCGTCGACCCCTTGGAGACCGCGGCCCGGGCTGCTGCCGTGGCGCCCGGCGACGTCTCCGACCTCATCTTCACCTCGGGCACCACCGGTCGCCCCAAGGGTGCGGCCACGACCCACGCGCAGACGCTACGGACGTTTGGGACATGGTCCTCCATCGTCGGGCTGGCCGCCGGCGACCGCTACCTCGTCGTGAATCCCTTCTTCCACACCTTCGGTTACAAGGCGGGCATCCTGGCCTGCCTGATGGTCGGGGCCACCGTGGTGCCCGAGCCCGTGTTCGATGCGGCCGCGGTGATGGACCGGATCGCCGCAGAGCGCATCACCGTGCTGCCCGGGCCACCCACGCTGTACCAGACGCTTCTGGGCGATCCTCGCCGGGCCGAGCACGACCTCTCGTCGCTCCGCCTCGGCGTGACCGGCGCAGCGGTCGTCCCCGTCGAGCTCGTCCAGGCAATGCGCGACGAGCTCGGATTCGACACGGTCCTGACCGCCTACGGGCTGACCGAGTCCTGCGGAACGGTGACCATGTGCCGGCGGAGCGACCCACCGGAGGTTGTCGCCGCGACGTCGGGGCGTGCCATCCCCGAGGTCGAGGTGCGCGCGGTCGCCGAGGGTGAGAAGGTCCCGGCGGGCCAGCCAGGCGAGATCGTCGTGCGGGGCTACACGGTGATGTCGGGCTATTGGGGGAACGAGGACGCCACGGCCGAGGCCATCGACGGCGAAGGCTGGCTGCATACCGGTGACATCGGAATCATGGACGACGCGGGCAACGTGACGATCACGGACCGGGTCAAGGACATGTACGTGGTGGGCGGTTTCAATGCGTATCCAGCGGAGATCGAGGCCATTTTCCGCGGCCACGAGGCCGTGGACCAGGTCGCCGTCGTCGGCGTGCCCGACGAGCGGATGGGAGAGGTCGGCTGCGCCTACGTCGTCCCTGCCGCCGAGGCGAGCGCGACGAAGCAGCCCGAGGAGCTGGGCCGCTCCGTGCTGAGCTGGTCCCGAGAGACCATGGCCAACTACAAAGTCCCCCGCGGCGTGGTTCTGGTCGACACGCTCCCTGTGAATGCGAGCGGGAAGGTACTCAAGCGCGAGCTCCGCCGGCGCCATGCGGACGGCGTAGACCGCATCATCACCATCGAGTCGTGAGCAAACGAGAGGAGCAAGCCAGTGCGAGGCATCGTCTACACGGGAGAGGGGGTCGAGGTCACCGACGCGCTCGAGGTCCGGGGCCCGGGCCCCAACGAGGTGCAGGTGCGTATCCAGGCGGCCGGGGTGTGCCACTCCGACCTGTCCGTCATCAACGGGACGATCCCGTTTCCCGCCCCGGCCGTGCTCGGCCATGAAGGCGCCGGCGTCGTCGAGGTCGTGGGCGACGCGGTGCGGTCGGTCAAGCCGGGCGACCACGTGGTGATCGCCACTCTGGCCAGTTGCGGCGCCTGTCGTGCCTGCAGCACCGGACACCCGACGTGGTGCAAGAGCTCCCTGGGCAACATCTCCACGCCGTTCACCTACAAAGGGCAGCCCGCCTCCAATTTCGCCGCCGCATCGGTGTTCTCCGAGGTGACGATCGTCAGCGAGGTACAAGCGGTGCGCATTCCCGAGGAGGTCCCGTTGTCGTCCGCCTGCCTGATCGGGTGCGGCGTGCTCACCGGTGTCGGCGCGGTGCTGAACCGGGCCAAGGCGCGTCCGGGTGACACGGCCGCCGTCTTCGGCGTCGGTGGCGTGGGGCTCAACGTGATCCAGGGGCTACGCATCGCCGGGGCCACCCGGATCGTGGCCGTCGACACCGTGGCGGCCAAGGAGAAGCTCGGGCGCCAGTTCGGCGCCACGCACTTCGTCGACGCCACCGCCGGTGACGCCGCCGCCGCGGTGCGCGCGCTGGTCCCGGCCAACCGGGAGTCCGCTGCCGGCGCCCTCTTCCCAATGGGCGGAGTGACCTGGGCCTTCGATTGCGTCGGCCACCCGGCCGTCCTGCGCAGCGCCCTTGACTGCCTGGACTGGGCGGGCAACGCCGTGGCCATCGGCATTCCGCCCCGGGGCACCGAGGTCCCGGTGGACGTCAACGACCTGGCCTACGTCGACCGCGGTCTGCTCGGATGCCGCTACGGGTCGGCGCGCCCGCACCACGATATTCCCCTGATGGTCGACCTCTACCAGGCCGGGCTGCTCATGCTCGACGAGCTGGTGTCGCTGACTCGCCCGCTCGAGCAGTTCGGCGAGGTGATCGACGAAATGGACGCCGGGCGGGTGGCGCGGGGTGTGCTCACGTTCGACTAGAAACGCCGCATGCCAACGTTGCCGGCGGCGGGCGCACGGGTGTGAAGGGGGTCCTCTTGGCCGGGGGAACTGGCTCACGCCTGTATCCCCTGACTCGCATCACGAACAAGCACTTGCTGCCGATCTACGACCGCCCGATGATCGCTTGGGCCATCGAGGCGGTCGTGTCGAGTGGCATCGACGAGATCATGCTCGTTACCGGCGGCACGCACGCGGGAGAGTTCCTGCGTCTGCTCGGCAACGGGCACGAGTACGGCATCGACCAACTCTCCTACGCCTACCAGGAGAAAGCGGGTGGGATTGCGGAGGCGCTCGGACTTGCGGCGCACTTCGCCGAGGGTGGTCCGGTGCTCGTCATGCTGGCCGACAACATCGTCGAGCGCTCCATCCGGCCCATGGTCGACGCGTTCCGTGCCGACCCCGTCGGCGCTCGGATCCTCCTGTCGAAGGTGTCGGAGCCCGAGCACCTGCGCCATCTCGGCGTGCCGGCCTTCGGGGCGGACAGACGCGTCTCTCACATCGAGGAGAAGCCCGAGCATCCCGCCTCCGACTACTGCGTCACCGGCATCTACTGCTATGAGGCGGGCGTGTTCGACATCATCGGCGACCTCGTCCCCTCCGGCCGGGGCGAGCTCGAGATCACCGACGTCAACAACCACTACGTCGCCAAGGGGCAGATGGCCCACGACGTCCAGGAAGGCTTCTGGGGCGATGCCGGCGAGTCGATCGAGGCGTACTACGCCGTCAACGACTTCGTGCGGCAGAACGGCGCCAACCTGTCGTAACAGAACGGCCAGCGCCCGGCCGGTGCTCGTCGGTCTCGACGACCTGGCGCGGTCGAAGCCCGACCGCACCCAGAGGCCCCGGCTGATCGCCCTGTTTGTCGCTCAGGTCGGCGGTTGGGCGGAGACCTGGAGCTGCACCCGGCGGACGCTCTCGGCGATGCCGCTCGCGTCGAGGCCGAGGCTGGCCAGGATGTCGTCCGCTTTGCCCTGGGCCAGGAACTGGCGGGGGATACCCAGGATCCTCGTGGCGGGAGCAGAGAGTCCCGACGACTCGACCTGCGCCGCCATGGCGTCGAGCAGGAAGGCGCCGGCGCCGCCGTGGCGTACGCCATCCTCGGCGGTGACGACCAGCTGGTGCCGCCCCGCATCGGTCAACATGGCGACGTCCGGGGGCGACACCACCCGCACGTCCCAGACGGTGGCGTCGATTCCCGCTCCGAGCAGCTCGTCGGCGGCGTTCAAGCATGCTCCCACCATCTTGCCCACGCCGAGGAGGCACACCGAGCCGTCGCCGGACCGCAGTTGCCTCGCTTCGACTCCGTGCCCGACGTCGTCGGGCGCCACGTGGCGCGGCGCGCTCTTGGGCACGCGGAGGGTCGAAGGGCCCGGGAGTTCGAGCGCGGTGCGCAGCATCGGCTCGATCTCTTCGGCCGACGACGGCGCGAACACGGTCATGCCGGGGATGGACAGCGCCAGATTCATGTCGAGGATGCCGTGGTGACTCGGCCCGTCGTCGCCGGTGATGCCGGCGCGATCGAGCACGAAGACCACGGGGCAGCCGTGCAGACCAACGTCGAGATTGGCCTGGTCGAAGGCGCGAGACCAGAAGGTCGAGTACACGGCGACGACGGGGCGCAGGCCGGCCATGGCCATGCCGGCGGCCGCAGTGGCCTCGTGCTGTTCGGCGATGCCGACGTCGAAGTAGCGGTCGGGATGGCGGGCCTGGAAGGCCAGCAACCCGGTCGGACCCGGCATGGCGGCGGTCAGTGCCACGATGCGGGGGTCACCTTCCGCCGCGGCCAGGAGTGCGCGTGAGAAGGCGTCGGTGTAGGTCGCGGCGCGCTGCGGTAGCTCGTCGACCTCCGCGTCGGGTCCCGAGCCGGGTGGTTCGATGCCACCGCTGTCGGAGCCGGCGGAGCCGCCCACGGCGAGGCCCGCCGAGCTGCCCACTGTGTTCTCGAGTGTGATCGGCTTGGTGGCCTTGACGTCGTGCAGGCGCTGGATCTCGTCCTCTTCGGCCGGCGCGTAGCCGCGGCCCTTCTGTGTCAGCACGTGGACGACGATCGGGCCGTCCCACGCCGCGGCGTGGGTGAACGCCTGCTCCATGTGGTCGATGTCGTGGCCGTCGATGGGTCCGGCGTAGCGCACGCCCAACGCTTCGAAGAAGGTGTGCGGGGCCACCATCTCGCGCAGCGCGCTGGTGAGCGAGTGGACGCTCGAGTAGGCCAGCTCGCCCAACGCGGGCAGCTCGCGCAGGCGCAGGCGCAGGCGCTCACGGGCCGCCGTGTAGGTGGGATTGAGCCGCAGCGTCGTCAGGCTCTGCGAGAGCTGGGAGACCGTCGGTGCGTAGGACCGGCCGTTGTCGTTCAGCACGATCACGACGCGGCGCCGCGAGTGTCCGAGGTTGTTCAGAGCCTCGTAGGCCATGCCGCCGGTGAGCGCTCCGTCGCCGACGACGGCGACCACCTTGCGCTCCCCGTCGATGCCGCGCAGCGAGAAGCCGCTGGCGATCCCGTGCGCGTAGGAGAGCGCCGTGGACGCGTGGCTGTTCTCGATCCAGTCGTGCTCGGACTCGGACCGGTTGGGATACCCCGACATCCCACCCGCCTGCTTGAGGGTCTTGAAGCCATAGCGGCGCCCGGTGAGGAGCTTGTGCACGTAAGCCTGATGGCCGGTGTCCCACAAGATCACGTCGCGGGGGGAGTCGAAGACCCGGTGCAGGGCCAGCGTGAGCTCGACCGCGCCGAGGTTCGAACCGAGATGGCCGCCTGTGGTGGTCACCGTGTCGACGATGAAGGACCTGATCTCCGCGCACAATGCGGCGAGCTCTTCCTCGTTCAGGGCCTTGACGTCGGCTGGCGTCTCGATGCTTTGGAGAATCATGGCGGTGAATCCAGGCTATCCGCTGGCGTCTTCTCGGACCGTGCGCTCCTTGCTCAGCAGGGTGCAGCCGGCGACCCCGAACGAGGCCAGGGCCAGGACCTGGAGGCCACGGGCGGGTCCGAGGGTCTGCGAGACCCAGCCCACGATCGGCGCCCCCGCCACCCAGCCCACGTAGCCGGCGGCGGTGAAGGTGCCGACCGCGCTGACCACCTGGCTGGCCATCCGGCTGACCGTGCTCATGACCAATGGCCAAAACAGTGACGCGCCGCCTGCCCCGAGGGCCAGCCCGAGCGCGGCCACGCCCGCGACGGGCGAGAGTGACTCGAGGAGGATCCCGGCACCGGCCACGCAACCGCCCGTGATGAGCGCGTGCCGCGTGGAGAGACGGCCCAGCATCGATCCCCCGGCGCCCCGAGTGGTCGCGGCCATCAGTTGGCCGACGACGTAGGCACCGGCCCCGAGGAGGACGCCGGTGGCCAGGTGGTTGCGCAGGAAGAGCACGCCCCAGGTGTCGACCCCGCCCTCGGTGACCTCGGCCAGGGCGAACACGGCCAGGAGTACCAAGAGGCCGTCACGGTGGAGCCGCCGGATCGGGTGGGCCGTGGGCGTGCGCACCGGCTGGCCGGCCGGGGTCGGGGTGAGGGCGGTGCCCTGGTCCGTAGCCAGCGCCCAGACGCCGACCGCCAGTCCCACCAGCGCGATCGCCGGCCACACCCAGCGCCAGGAGAGACCGGCGTGGATGACCAGTGCGGCGACCGCCGCGCCGGTGAGCGCGCCGGTGTTGAACAGCGCGTGGAAGCGCACCAGCGCCGACGGGTTGTGGCCGAGGCGGTGGGACGCCTCGGCGTTCATGGCCGTGTCGATGGAGCCCCCGGCGATCTCCACGAGGACGAGCAGGGTCGCGAAGGCCCAGCGGTCGCGCATCAAAGCGAGCACGCACAGCAGGATCGACCAGGCGAACAGCGCGATCCACAGCAGCCGGCGCGCCCCGACGCGATCCGCCAGGTGTGCCATGACCGCGCTCGATGCCCCGGCCACCGCGATGGCGACCGCCAGCAGCACACCCAACTGGGCGTCGTTGAGCGAGAAGGCATGCTGGATGTCGAACAGCATCACGGCCCAGCTGCCCCAGAAGAGACCGAAGGTGGCGAACGCCGCCACGACCGGGCCCATCCCGGTGAGGAGCCGCCCCTCCACCACCTGCGGGTTCGCGCTCAGGGCTTGTCGGCGGCGCCCGCCTTGGCCAAGAAGGCGGCGCGGTCGAGCACCACCCGTGTGACCCGCCCGGCGCCCACCAGTCCGCCGCCGTCACCCTCGAGCCGGGCGGCGGAGACCGTGAAGATCAGGCGCCGCCCCTCGACCTTGACCAGGGTAGCCTCGGCCAGCACCACCGACCCCACGGCGACCGGTGCCAGGTGGTCGAACTGCACCCGGGTGGCCACGCTGGCCTGCTCCTCGCTGAGGTGGCCATCAGTGGCTCGGCAGGTGGCCTCCTCGCAGAGCGCGAGGAGACGAGGAGTGGCGAGCACGGGGACGTCGCCCGAGCGGAAGTGCTCGGCCGTATCCTCCTCGCCCACTGTCAGTTCGAGCTGGGCGCTCAACCCGGTGTGCGGCCCGTGCCCCGCTGCGGTTTTGCTGGCGGCTGAGTCGGCGGGCACGACGATTACGATACCGCCGTGACCGACACCGCCCTCATTGATCCTGACGTGCTCGAACGCGTGCTCACCACCGCTTTGGAGGGGGGCGGCGACATGGCCGAGGTGTTCGCCGAGGACGCGGTGACGGCCAGTGCCATGCTCGACGACCGCCGGGTGGAGGAGTTGTCGTCCGGTCGGTCGCGTGGCGCCGGGATCCGGGTCGTCGACGGTGAGACGACCGGCTTCGCCCACACCGCTGACCTGAGCGAACCCGGGTTGGCGGCCGCCGCCCGGGCCGCGGCCGCGGTGGCCCGCCAGGGCGGCGCCGGGGTGCGGACCGTCGCGCTCGGTCCGCTGTCGGCGCACGGACCGGGCGACCGCACGCCACCAGACTCGGTCGACAAGGCGCGCCGGCTCGAGTTGCTCACGCGGGCCGACGAGGCCGCCCGCGCCGCCGGCGACGCCATCACCCAGGTGCAGGTGGGATGTGGGGACAGCCGGCGTCACGTGCTCATCGCGAACTCCGAAGGGCTACTGGCCCAGGACGACCAGATCCGGACGCGTTTCAACGTCGTCTGCGTCGCCAACGGCGACACCGGCATGCAAACGGGGTACGAATCGGTGGCGCGCACCGAGGGCTTCGAGATCTTCGAGCGGCACCGGGTCGAGGACATCGCACAGCGCGCGGCCGCCCGCGCCCTGGTCAAGCTGGGGGCGCGCCCGGCTCCTTCCGGTGAGGTGCCCATCGTGTTGGCCGGGGGCAGCGGCGGCATCCTGTTCCACGAGGCGTGCGGCCACGGGCTCGAGGCCGACCACATCGTCAAGGACGCGTCCGTCTACACCGGGCGCGTCGGGGAGCTGGTCGCCAGCCCCCTGGTCACCCTGGTGGACGACGGGACGGTGCTCGGGGAGTGGGGCAATTTCGCCGTCGACGACGAGGGGAACCCACCCGCTCGCAACGTGCTGATCGAGAACGGGGTCCTCACCGACTACATGTGGGACTGGTTGCGGGCGCGCAAGGAAGGACGCAAGTCGTCCGGCAACGGGCGCCGGCAGAGCTACCAGCACCTGCCGATGGTACGGATGACGAACACGTATCTCCTCGCCGGCTCGGCCGACCCGGACGAGATCGTCGCCCAGACCCCTTCAGGTGTCTACGTCAAGAAGCTCGGCGGCGGGCAGGTCAACACGGCCACGGGCGACTTCGTGTTCGGCACCACCGAGGCCTACCTGATCGAGAACGGGCGCATCACCGAGCCTCTGCGCGACGCCAACCTGATCGGAAACGGCCCCGAGGTGTTGCGGCGCATCGACGCTGTCGCCACTGATTTCGACATGACGCCGGGCACCTGCGGAAAGGACGGACAGAGCGTCCCGGTCGGATGTGGCCAGGCGACGCTGCGCATCACCGGCGTCACGCTCGGGGGGACGGCGTGACGAACGAGCTCTCGGACCTGGCGCGGTCCGTCGTCGAGCAGGCAAAGGAGGGCGAAGGCGTCGAGGTCTACGTGACGCGTGGCACCGACACCGAGGTGCGGGCCTACGACAGCGAGGTCGAGTCGCTCACCTCAGCCGATTCCTCCGGTGTCGGGATCCGAGTCCTCGTCGACGGTCCGGGCGGCGCCGGCAGCCAGGTCGGGTTCGCCTGGGCCGGATCGCTCGACCCCACCGTCATCGCCGCCACGCTGACCGATGCCCGCGACAACGCCCGCTTCGCCACGCCGGACCCCGACGTGGTCCTGGCCGAACCCGACGGGACGACGCCCGCGCCGCTCGACCTGTGGGACGACGGCGTCGCGTCGACCTCCATGGAGAAGAAGATCGCCCTGGCCCTCGAATTGGAGCGGGCGACGCGGGGCGCCGACCCGAGGATCCGGCAGGTGTCCTCGGCCGACTACGCGGACAGCCGGGTGGAGGTGGCGCTCGCCTCGACGACCGGGATCTCGTCGTTCCGGAGACGGACCAACGCCTTCTTGTCGGTCGACGCCATCGCCGGAGAAGGTGCAGAGACCCAGACCGGCACCGGGTTCAGCATCGGGCGCGGCCCCGGCGAGCTGGTACCCGACGAGGCGATGGACGACGCGGTGATTCGGGCGATCCGGATGCTCGGTGCGCAGAAGGTGCCCTCGGCGCACTGCACGGTCGTCTTCGACCCCCGGGTGGTCTCCACGCTGCTGGCGGTGGTCGCATCGGCGCTTTCCGGGGAGGCCGTCGTGAAAGGCCGCTCCTTTTTCGCCGGGCGTATCGGCGAGTCCGTCGGCGTCGATGGGCTCACCCTCGTCGACGACCCCACCGATGCCCGCGCCTACGGTGCGACCTCGCACGACGGTGAGGGTTTGGCCTGCCGGCGCAACGTCCTCATCTCCGAGGGCATGCTGCGTATGTTCGTGTTCGACACGGTGTCGGCCCGCCGCGCCGGGACGGTCTCGACCGGATCGGCGGTGCGGGGCGGCTTCGCCGGCACACCCTCGGCCGGATGCCGTGCGCTGGTGCTCTCTCCGGGGACCAAGAGCCAGGAGCAGATCCTGGCCGCCGTCGGCGACGGCCTGTACGTGCAGTCGGTCACGGGTGTCCACTCCGGGGTCAATCCCGTGAGCGGCGACTTCTCGGTGGGGGCGGAGGGGCTGCTGATCCAGGGCGGCACCCTGGGCCAACCCGTGCGGGAGGTCACCGTGGCCTCGACGTTGCAGCGCATGCTCCAGTCCGTGGTGGAGATCGGCCGAGATATACGTTGGTTGCCGGGCGTGGCCGCGGGGCAGACCCTGGCCGTCGGGGAGATGGCGCTCGGCGGCGACTAAACTGCCCTCATCTTGCCGCGGCCGCGGCCGGCTTGGCGTCCGCTCCGGAGTCCTTGCCCCCCGTTGCCGCGGCCTCCTTCTTGGGCTTCGAGTCCGTGCCCGACGACTCGCCGGCGGACTTCTCGGGGCCTTTTCTATCGGTTCTATCGGAGCCGTTGGCAGCCGAGGCGGCGGCCCTCGAGTCGGTCTTGTAAAACCCGCTGCCCTTCAAGACGATGCCCACGTTCCCGTAGACCTTGCGCAGCGGACCCCCGCACTCGGGGCACTCGGCCAACGGGTCGTCCGAGAAGGTCTGGACGGCCTCGAGCCGGTGCCCGCACGCCGTGCACGCGTATTCATAGGTCGGCAAAGGACTCCTCCGTCCGGCGCTTGTTGGCACTCACTACCTGAGACTGCCAAGTCTATCCGGCGCACCGCCCAGACGGCGTCGGTCGCCAGTCTGCCCAGGTCGTAGACTTCACCCTCGTGTCCGACCGCATGCTGGCCAATCTCGACCCGCTGGGCGGCGCCCGCATGGTCGACGTCACGCCCCGTGAGCCCACGCACCGACGGGCCCTGGCTCGCTGCCGGGTCTCGATGCTGCCCGAGACGACCACCAAGGTGGCCAACAACGCCATCACCAAGGGTGACGTGCTCGCCGCGGCCCGGATCGCCGGGATCCAGGCGGCCAAGCGGACGGCTGAGCTGATCCCGATGTGCCACCCCGTCTTGGTCGGCTCCATTGGGGTCAACTTCTCCATCGGCGACGACTACGTCGAGGTGGAAGCCCAGGTCGAGACGGTCGACCGCACCGGCGTCGAGATGGAGGCGATGACCGCCTGCGCCGTCGCCGCACTGACCGTCTACGACATGTGCAAGTCCTCCGACCGCACCATGACCATCGAGCACCTGGCGCTGTGGGAGAAATTCGGCGGGCGGTCCGGGCCGTGGCGGAGGGCCGAGACGAACCACCTCTAGGTTTCTCCCCGTCCGTGACGCCCACCCGTGGCCAGGCGGACCCTGGCCGGTCCGGCCCGGTGCCGCGGTAACTTCGAACCGGTGACCGCCGTCACGAGCCACGCCGCCACGGGCAACATTGAGGAGGCGCCGGACGTCGGCAAGGGGATCGTTGGCGCCGTCACCTCGGTCGTGGGGCGGATCGGCGGGCGCAACGCCGTCATCGCGCGCTCGCTCGGCACCATGCGGCGCGGCGCCATCACCCACGCCGACGGCGTGAGGCTGGCCGAGGCAGCCGACCAGGCGGTCGACCTCGGGATCCCATTTGTCTTCTTCGTCGCCTCGAGCGGCGCCGACGTCCTCGATGGTGTGGCCGCGTTGCACGGGTGGGGTCGGGCGGCGCATGCCATCACACGGTGCAGCGGGCAGGTGCCCGTGATCGCGGCGGCGACCGGTCCCGTCGTGTCCGGGCCCGCCCTCCTTCTCGGGCTCTCCGACCTCGTCGTGATGAGCTCGGAAGCGGTGGCCTTTGTGTCGGGTCCGCAAATGGTGGCGGAGTTCACCGGGATCGACGTCAGCCTCGGCGAGCTGGGCGGGCGGGCGACGCACGCGACGGCGAGCGGTCTGTGCGCGGTGGAGTCCGACGACGTGGACGGCGCCGTGGCCGAACTGCTCGAGTACCTCCCACCGAACACCGACGAGGTGCCGCCGCTCGCTCCGGTCAGTGACTCGGTCTTGCGCCCGACGCCGGAGCTCCGGTCGGTGATCCCCGACCGCAAGGCCGCCACCTATGACGTGCGTGACGTGATGCGCTCCTTGTGCGACGACGGCGAGTTTCGCGAGCTGTGGCCCCGGTGGGCCGCGCAGATCGTGACGGCCTTCGCCCGACTAGGGGGGACGCCCGTCGGCTTCGTGGCCAATCAGCCCCGGATCCTCGCCGGAACTCTCGACATCGCGGCCTCGCAGAAGGCCGCGCGCTTCGTCCGCCTCTGCGACGCCTTCAACTTGCCCATCGTGAGCCTGGTCGACACGCCGGGCTTCCTCCCCGGCAAGGACCTGGAGTGGCGAGGGATGATCCGCCACGGCGCGGAGCTCGCCTTCGCGTATGCGCAGGCGACGGTGCCGCGACTCTGCCTCATTTTGCGCAAGGCGTTTGGCGGCGCCTACATCGTGATGGACTCCCGCGGCATCGGCAACGACGTCTGCTTGGCCTGGCCAGGGGCGGAGGTGGCGGTCATGGGGGCGTCCGGCGCAGCGCAGATCCTGCACCGCGATCTCGAGCCGGGTGTCCGAAGCCGCCGCGAGCTGGCCTACGAGGAGGCCTACCTCAATCCATGGCCGGCGGCGGAACGGGGATTGATCGATATCGTCGTCGACCCTGCGGACAGCCGGATCGTACTGTGCGACGTTCTGCGCCAGCTCTGCACGAAACGGGAGTGGGCGGTCGGCCGAAAGCACGATGCCGGGCCGCAATAGGGATTTACCAGGGAGAACGCAAATTGTCACCGATTCGTAACGATCCTGGTGTGCATTCGACGCCGATCCCGGTAAAGGTTTCGGGCATGATCAGCGATGTGGTCCCCCCCACAGACGACGCCTTGTTCGTGCTCGAGTCCTGTCACAGCACCTGGATCTTCGACACGGAGCGGATGCGCTTCCGGCGTGTGCTCAAGGGCCTAGCCCTCGACGTGCACGCGGCCACCACGGCGTGGCGGGCCTACTACGGCCTCGAAGTGGACCCGATCTCGGAGTCGTTCGTCGTGCTCCTCAACCCGGAGGGGACGCGCCTGCTCCGGTCCTGGCGCCACGTGGAGCACTGCCCCCAGTGTGGTGGGAACCAGACCGCCGAGCTCTCGCTGGACGAGCTGAGGAGCGCCTCGCTCGCCTAGGTACCGGACCGCGAGGGTCCACGGGAAGTGGGTCACGCGGGGCACGAGAAGCGGGTGCGGCTGAGGCTACCCCCAGTGGCTCCGCACGAAGTCGGCATAGTCGTCGGCCAGACGCTGGGGGAGGAGGGGCGGCACACGGCGTGTCACCCGCAGCAACGCGGCGTCGACGGACGGCACCGGACGGAAGGCGCGGGCGGAGATGCGCCGGCCGATTTCGAAGGACCACCAGGGAGCCCAGGCCGTAGACAGCGCGGTGGTGGGGGGCACTGCGGCCCGCTTGCGCGCCACCTCGAATTGGACGACGAGATCGGCCCGCCGGAGTCCACTGTCGGGGTCGTCGAGCAGGTGGCGGAGGATGGCCGTGGTCGCGCCGAACGGGAGCGAGCCGAGCGCGCGGAAGGGTCGCCGCGGCATCCGGTGACCACGCACGTCGCAGCACACGATCGAAACGTTCTCCGCACCTCGCCGCCGCACCTCGCGCCTCAGTTCCTCCGCCCAGTGGGGGTCTTTCTCCAGGGCGATGACCCGGACGCCGCGCCGGGCGAGTGCGAACGTACAGGCGCCGCGGCCGGCCCCGATCTCGACGACGAGCTCCCCCGCTTCGAAGGCCGCCTGGGCGACCAGTGCCTCAGCGAGGCCGGGCCGGAGGAAGTTCTGCCCGAGACGGCGCCGTTGCTCGTCTCGTGGTGTTCGCTTGCCCGCGGACACGGATCGCCGTGGAACCCATAGGCCACCATTGTGCACCACGACGCCGTGCCGGCGCCATGGTCATGATGGCCCGGTGGCGGGTGGTCCCGGCCACCCGTGGCGGCGCTGCCGGCGCTCGGCGCGTTCGATCTCGCGCTCCACGTCGGACCAGATGAGCGGCTCGGCGTCCTCGCCGGTGGTCTCCGCCTCTTGGGCCCGGGTCATGATCACGAAGGCCACGGTCCACAGCACTGCGATGGTGGTCAGCTTGGCCAGGAAGCCGGCCAACTGCTGATCGAGGAGCGACGACATGCCCACGACGGTGCCGGCGTGGGTGAAGGTCGGATAGAGGGAGTGACGGGCGAAGATCCACACGATGGAAAGGAAGCTCGGCACGATCGACTGGACGATCAGATACCCGCCACGTCCGAGCGCGGAGAGTCGTGATGCTCCCGGCAGTTCGGTGAGCACGGGCGCCCACAGGACGAAACCCGAAGCAAGCACGACGAGCTCGATGACCACCCGGGCCACGTCGGAATGGGCGGCCAGGCTCACCGCGCCGGTCGTCAGCGTGCCTACCGCCACCACGGTCACGATGGCCACGGCGGGCAGCGGCCGGACGACGACGCGGAGCACGGCGTCTACCGCAGCCGGACGGGTCAGCCGCGCGATGAGCGGCCGCGGCGTCCCCAGAACCAGGAGTGGGGGCACCGCCAGCGTCAACAAGAGACGCTGAAGGACCAGCGCCATCAGCAGCCAGTGCGCAGCCAGGTCGCCCAGCGGCCACGTCACCGCGGCGATCAGGACGACGATGCCGCCGACGAAGAGGAGCTTCTGGCGCGTGGTCGCCTCACCGCCCGGCCGGCGCGTGGCCCACGAGTACGTCGCGACGAGGGCAGGGAAGACGAGCAGCCAAAAGACGTGCAGGTGCCAGTCGAGCGGGCGCGCGGCGGCGCTCACCGCGCTGCGGCCGCCGTAGGCTCTGGGCGATGGAGGCGCCCACGAAGCTCGACCGGTTGGAACGCGTCACGGATCTGGTGCTGGTGCTGTTGGAGGCCAGCCAACCACTGACGCTCGACACGATTGCGCACCACGTGCCCGGCTACCCTTCCGAGCACGCGGCCCGACGTCAAGCTTTCGAACGGGACAAGCGCTTGTTGCGCGACGAGGGCATCCCCGTGCTGACCCAACGACTGCCGGGCCACGAGCAGTACGGGTATCTCATCGAGCGCGAATCGTTCTACCTGCCTGATCTGGACCTCGAACCCGACGAGCAGGTCGCGCTCCACCTCGCCGTCGCCGGCGTCCACCTCGGCGATCCTAGTGGCCGTGATGCGCTGCTGAAGCTGGGCGCGGCCGGTCTTGGTGACGTCCGTCCCATCGCCTCACTCGTCCCTTCCGCTGCGCTCATCGAGCTGTTCGAGGCGGTGCGCACGCACGCCGCGGCGACCTTCGCGTACAGGGGGGAGGAGCGCCGGGTCGCACCGGTCGGCCTCTGGTTCCGCTTCGGACATTGGTACCTGGTCGCATGGGACCTCGGTCGCTCGGCCGTTCGGACGTTTCGGGTCGACCGTATCGAGGGCGAGGTGTCGAGGGGCGAGGCCCGGGGTGGCGTGGTCCCGCAGGACGTTGACGTGAAGGCCGCCCTGCCCGAAGAGCCGTGGGACGTGGAGGGAGAGGACAGGGTCGAGATGCGGGTCCGGGTGGACGCACTCGAAGCACGCCGGGTGGCCGACGAGGTGGGGCAGGACAAAGTGGTCGAGAGACGCGCGGACGGATCGATCGAGCTCGTGCTCGGGGTGTCGTCGTTCGCCTCCATC
This sequence comes from uncultured Acidimicrobiaceae bacterium, assembly GCA_963838835.1. Lineage (GTDB taxonomy): Bacteria > Actinomycetota > Acidimicrobiia > Acidimicrobiales > RAAP-2 > Bog-473. The sequence continues at coordinate 19,698 of CAWITA010000023.1, read as the reverse complement.
CGCTTTTGGGTGCTCGGCCTCCTCGACCACGCCACGATCGTCGAGCCGGCCGCCTTCCGAGAGGAGCTGGTGACCTGGCTCGGTGCGCTCACCGACTCGCCGCCACCCACGGCGTCCCCCGGGCGCCCGGTGCCGGTTGCCGGTGCAGGCGGGGAGGTTTCCGCCGAAGTGCGGAACGCGCCCGGGCGCGAGACCAGCCGCCGGCTGCGCCGGCTGTTGGCCCTGGTCGGCTGGCTCGCCCAGGTCGGAGAGGCCCCCATCTCCGAGGCAGCGCACCGGTTCGGCATGGACGAGAAGGAGCTCGTGGCCGAGCTCGAGCTCGCCGCCTGCTGCGGGACGCCGCCGTACACCCCGGACACCCTCATGGAGATAGAGGTATCGGAGCATTCGGTCCGCGCCTTCCTACCGGCGGAGTACGCCCGCCCCCGCCGCCTCACTCCGGCCGAGGGGTTCGCCGTCGCCGCCTCGGCCCGGCTGCTCTTGGCGGTCCCCGGCTCGGACGACGACGCCCTGCGGCGCGCCCTGGCCAAGCTCGACGCGGCGCTCGGGTCTCGCGAGGCTGTCGGGCTCGATGTGGATGCACCGGCCCACCTGGCGATCGTGCGGGAGGCGGCAGAGACGAGCCGAGGGCTCGAGATCGACTACCTCTCGGGGTCGCGGGACGAGCTCACCACGCGCACCGTGGAACCGGTGCAGGTCGCCACGATCGACGGCCATTGGTATCTCGACGCATACTGCCACCGGGCCGGCGACATGAGGCGCTTCCGCGTGGACCGCATCGGTGCGGCGCGACCGCTCGAGCGGACGGTGACGCCGGTGCCGACGCGGGCCAGACCGTTGGAGGAGATGTTCGTGCCGGGACCGGGTGCAGTCGAGGTCCACCTGCAGCTGGGTCCGGGCGCGCAGTGGGTGCCCGAGTCGGTACCGGTGCGTGCGGTGGGCCGGGGCGTGGACGGGGCGGTGACCGACGTGGTGCTCGACGTGTCGGGCATGGCCTGGTTCGAACGGTTGCTTTTGCAGCTCGGCCAGGATGCCCGCGTTGTGAGCCCCCCCGAGATGACCGGGCTCGCGGCGGACGCCGCCCGCAGGGTGCTGGCCCGCTACGAGAAGGGCGGACCGGAGCCCGATCGCGTTCAGGGCTCCGGTAGCTTCAGATCATGAGCAGCGTGAATGACTACAACCGTGGCGTTATCGAGGAGTTCCGGGCCAACCACGGCAAGGTGGCCGCGTTCGGGGACGTCCCGGTCGTGCTCTTGACGACAACCGGCGCCAAGTCGAGCCAGAAGCGGGTCAACCCACTGGCCGCCCTGGTGGAGGGCGACAAACTGTACGTCTTTGCCTCCAAAGCGGGGGCACCGACGAACCCCGACTGGTACCACAACCTGGTTGCCAATCCCGAGGTCGCGGTCGAGTTCGGCGACGAGCGCTTCGGGGCCGTGGCGACCCCGATCACGGGGTTCGAGCGGGACCGGCTCTTCGCCGCCCAGGTGGCACGGAATCCGGCTTTCGGCGACTACGAGAAGGCGACCGAGCGGGTGATTCCCGTCGTGGAGCTGCGCCGCACGTTCTAAGCCTGGCACGGCCGACCGTTCACCCAGGCACGGAGGTGGTGAGCGAGAGGGGTCGCATGCTCGGGATCCACGGCGTCGGACGGGACGGGGCCGACTACTACCTGTCCGACCTCGCGCGGGAGCTGCCCGTCGCCGAGCCTGGCCAGTGGGCCGGTGCGGCCGCAGGCGGCCTTGGGCTCGAAGGCCCGGTCGCGCCGGAGGGCCTTCAGCGCCTGCTCGGGGGAAGGCATCCCCAAACCGGGCAGCCCATGGGATCCGGACGGGTCAGCCTGGCGGCCTTCGACCTGACCTTCAGCGCCCCCAAATCCGCCAGCGTGCTGTTCGCGCTCGGGGGTGAGGCCGCGGCACGCCAGGTGGTCGTGGCGCATGCCGACGCGGTCGTCGGCGCGCTGAGGTACCTCGAGAAGCACGCCGTCACCGCCGTCCGTCGATCGGAGGGTGCACGCGTCGTGATCCCGACCACAGGGATCGTCGGGGCGCGCTTCACCCATTCGGTCAACCGAAACAGCGACCCCCACCTGCACAGCCACGTCGTGATGGCAAACCTCGTCCATGGCCTGGACGGCCGTTGGAGCGCGTCCGACCGACAGGGGATCGAGGCCCATCGCCAGGCGGCGTCGGCGGTCTACGCGGCTGACCTGCGGGCCGGCTTGAGCGCCGCGTTCGGTGTGCGCTGGACCGGAACGCTCGGCCGCACGGCCGAGATCACCGGTGTCGGGCCGCATCTGCTCGGTGAGTTCTCCAGTCGCGGCGCGGACATTCGCCGTCACACGTACGAGGTCGGTGCACGCTCCCGGCGGGGGAGCCGCGTGGCGTGGGCGGTCACTCGTCCGGCCAAGCTTCCGGGCCGGGCGTACGGCGACCTCGCGATGGACTGGGAGCGACGGGCCCGCGCCGCCGGCGGGCCACCCCTCCGCCTGCGCGAGGTGGGACGGACCGCCGGAGGCGCCGAGCATCCGGCGCTCGACGAGCACCACTTCGCCGCTGTGATCTCCCTCACCCCACACGGCGGGGCTCGGCGCCGAGACGTGGTCGCAGCGTTCGGCGCCGGGGCGCTCGACGGCGTGCCGGCCGGATCCCTCGAGCAGCTCGTCGACGCGTGGGTGCCGGCGGGTCCCGTCGGGGTGGCGGAGCCACTTCAGCCGCGCCGGGCGGTGGTGCCGGCGAACCACCTCTTGCGCACGTTGGGCCCCCGCCCCCTGCGTCCGGACGACCACGAGCTGTGGTTGGGCGCGGCCCGCGCCATTGACGCCTACCGCGAGCGTTGGGGGCTGGACCGCTCACCCGAGGCTTTCGGAGCCGTCTCCACCCCTGAGGTGGCGTCGCTGCCGCCGGTCCGCCTCGCCGATCTCGTCCGCACCGCCCGGCACCTCCACAGTGTCCGCACCCGGCTGGGGCGCCGCGAGCCCGTCGCGGTCGAGCTCGGCCTCGGGCGCTGACCTATCGGCCGCGGGGACGGGTTTCCTGCCGTGTGAGCTCTCGCACCACCGGCACCAGCTCACGCCAGGGTGAATGCTCGTGAGACGGCGTCAGTGCGACCTCCCGGATCTCTTTGTGGGGGCCGAGGACGAGTGCTCGGCCCGGGGAGCCGTGGGCAACGGCGTCGACGGGAAGGCGGGGCTGGCGGGCCGGGCCGACCGACGTCGAGGGGCGGATGCGGCCCCAACGACCGACCGACCGGCTGACCGTCGTGGCGGCCACCTCGCGGTCGCCCGCCAACGCGCTGATGTCCCGCAGGGTCGCGGTGTCACCGATCCCCCGCAGGACAACGGTCGTCCCGAAGAGCGACAAGAACCCGTCGGCTGCCATACCCCAGCGCCCTCGGGCCTGCGAGAGGTCCTGCAAGCAGGCGAGGACGAGAAGCCCTTGCCCGGCGCCTTCGCTGACCATGGCGGGGAGATCGGGGATGGGTGCGATGTTGGCGACCTCGTCGAGTGCCAGGAGTGTGGGAGCACCGCTCCGCCCCCCGCGGGCACGCTCGTAGGTGGCGTCGCGTACGTCGCCGACGAGTGCGACGAGCAGCGGCGCGAATTGTCGCTGTCGTCGCCCCGTCGAGCAAACGTAGAGCGTGTTCGGGCCACTGCAGAACGCTTCGAGGTCGAGCGGAGGCGTGCGGGTCGACGCGAGAACCCCTTCCGTGCGATAGGCCGCGAGCACCCCCGATGCGGTCGACCAGATCCCCGATTGTTCTCGTGAGTCCGTGGCGACGATCCCGGTCAGCAGATCGGTCGCGGTGGCCTGCTCTCCGGCACGAGAAGCGAGGATTTCGAGGGCAGGGGCCGGGTTGTGGCGATCGATCCAGCGGAGGACGTCCTGCATCTGGAGGCTCTCCAGTGCGGCGGAATGGAGCAGCGCCGAGAGTAGCGAACCGGCGCGTTCGGTCCAGTGGTCGTGCCCGGCACGCAGCCCGCTCAACCTGCTGGCGCCGACCATCGCATCCGCAGTCACGATCGCGGCGTCCCAACTCGAGGCGGAAGTCAGCGGTGACCACCCGACGCGTTCGACGCCGTGCGGGCACTCGAGCTCGCCACTCGGGTCGTAGAGGAACGCCCAACCGTCACACGCACGTGACGGTGCAGTCGCACGCATGACGTCGGGCTTGGTCGACGTCGAAACGACTGGCCCGTCCGACAGCAAAATATTGGGTATGACCAGGGAGGACGTCTTTCCAGAGCGCGGTGGCCCGAGCACCAACGTCGAGCGCTGAGGTCCAGCCCACATCCACCCGTTTCTTCCGTTTCCAATGTAGATGCTGTGGTGTGCAAAGCGGTGGACTTCACGCAAAGCGGCAGTCGAAATCAGGCACGAATCGACGTTGTGGGCGTGGTTCTCAGTGCCGTCTTCCATGCGTGTGATGTTTGCGTTGGAGCACAGAAAATTCCATAGGACATATCAGGCAATGTCGCGACAATGAGACGACGATCGAGTCGAACGAGCGCAGCACGCGCGCTCTTTGCGTGTGTCGAAGCACGTGAATCGAGTTCGCTCACCATGTCTAAAAAGACGGCGCGAACAAAGAATGCTTGACCTGGACACGTTGACAACAGAAGAATGTGTCTACCCGAAGTGTGAGGGAGGTTTGACATGTGTTGCGACACGACCGTATGTGGCGCGCCAAGCGAACGTTGTCGGTTCGCATTTGGTGCGTCGCGCATCGCGTCGCTCGTCAGTCAATGTGACGTTGCAACTCGGGCAATTCAGGTCGGTGTGACGCAGTGCGGCGGTATCGATTGATGCCGTTACCGCAGCGTCATCCGGCGCCAACGACAGTGAATCCGGTGCGGCAGTGCGCACGGTGTGGGGCTGTGACCCCCGGCGTGGCGCAGGCTTCACCTCTATTCAGTGACCATGCTCCTAGGGAGGTGCACCTGTGGCAGTAGCCGCAAAAAGAAGGGCCCCGGCCAGAAAGGCCGCAAAAAAGCGGGCCCCCGCAAAGAAGGCAGTGAAGCGCGCGCCGGCCAAGAAGGCCGTCAAGCGTGCTCCCGCACGGAAGTCCGTGAAGCGGGCCCCCGCCAAGAAGGCGGCCAAGAAGCGGGCTCCGGCTCGCAAGGCCACGAAGAAGCGGGCCCCGGCCAAGAAGGCTGCCAAGGCTCCGGCGCGTAAGGCGACGAAGAAGCGGGCTCCTGCTCGTAAGGCCGTCAAGAAGCGGGCTGCTGGTGCTCGCAAGGCCGTCAAGAAGCGGGCTGCCGGTGCTCGCAAGGCCGTCAAGAGGCGGGCTGTCACCAAGCGGGCCCCGGCCAAGAAGGCGGCACGTCGGCGCTGAGCCTGCGTTCCGAAGCGAACATGTGAAGCCGGGGGCCCTCGGGCCCCCGGCTTCATGTCAGAGGGCTCAGGCCAAGTTCGACCACGTCGGCGGGCCAGTCCACGTCATAGGCCAGGTCCGGGTCCCGGAGCACGCGGACGGGGAGCCCGAGGCGGGTCGCTTCGGCCCGGTGAGCCCGGAACGAGCGTGGGCCGTAGGCGAAGCGGAAGTCGTGCCCCACGGGAAGCCGCAACACGTTGGTGCCGTCGTCGCGCCGGTCGGGGACCAGGGTCACGCCATCGAATGTCGGCAGCGTGCCGAGGCCACGGGCCCGGGGAAGGTCGCCATGGGCGACGGTGACCCAGCGGACGCCGGCGAGGGCCAGTCGCTGGACGCCCGCTCGCACGGCGCCGTTGAGACCTTGCCCGGGCTCCCACATGACGGCAGCGCCCAGACCCGTCGCCCACCGCGCGACATCCTCGTCGTCGCAGACGACGGCGACGGGAAGCGGTGCGCACGCCGACACCACGTGCGACGCCATGGCCCGTACGAGCCGTTCCCGTTCCGGACCCGCCATGGTGGAACCCAGCCTCCGCTTGGCCTGGTGGAACGCCTTGACCGGGATCAGGACGACGTCGTAGCCGAGCGAAGCATCGGCCGCTGCGTCCTCACCCCGCGCTGCCGAACCGGTTGCCCTCGACACCGGGACAGTGTAAGGGCGAACGCGGAGGACCTCGCGGGGCGGCCGTAGTCTCTTGTGGCATGAGCGAGCGGGTGGCAGTGATCGGTGCCGGGTCGTGGGGGACCGCCGTCGCGAGCATCGTCGGTGCGACCAACCCGGCCTCGCTGTGGGTGCGCTCCACCGAGCTCGCCGGGTCCATACGGGAAAGGCGCGAGAACGAGAAGTACCTCCCCGGCATCCGGCTCCCCGACGGGTTGGTCGTGACGTCCTCGCTCGCTGAGGCGCTCGAGGGAGCGGGCGTCGTGTTCATGGCGGTCCCATCGCACGGGTTCCGCGACGTCCTCAGCGGCGCCCGGCCGTTGGCGGGCGGGATCGAGGCCGTCGTCAGTCTGGCCAAGGGAATTGAGATGGGGACCAACCTTCGGATGTCCCAAGTCGCGGCCGAGGTGCTGCCGGGTGTCCCGGCCGGTGTGCTCACCGGTCCCAACTTGGCCCGCGAGGTGGCACAGGGTCATCCGGCGGCCTGCGTGGTCGCGCTGCCCGATGCCGACCTGGCCCGCCGCGTGCAGGGGTTGGTGCACACCCGCACCTTCCGCACCTACATGGGCACCGACGTGATCGGCTGCGAAATCGCCGGCGCCACCAAGAACGTGATAGCCATCGCGGCCGGGATCGGCGACGGGCTGGGCCTCGGGGACAACACCCGCGCCGTCCTCATCACGCGGGGACTGGCCGAACTGGGTCGTCTGGGCGTGGCGTTGGGCGGGAAAGTGCTCACCTTCGGCGGACTGGCCGGCGTCGGAGACCTGGTCGCGACATGCGCCAGCCCTCAGAGTCGGAACCGGATGGTGGGCTACGCCCTCGGTGAGGGCCGGACCCTCGACGAGATCGTCGGCAGTATGCACATGGTGGCCGAGGGCGTCAAGAGTGCTGGGCCGCTGGTCGAGCTGGCAGCTGCGCATGGGGTCGAGATGCCCATCGCAGAGCAGGTGCGTGCCATCGTCGATGGGCGCTCCTCTCCGTCCGAAGCCCTGATGAACCTGATGAAGCGGCCCTCGCGTCCTGAATGGGACGAGGCACTCCTCCGGAGCCTGCCTCGATGAGCGGGCTCTTCCACAGCCACGAGATGCTGCCCGACGCCAACGACGAGGATCGCCGGGACGCCGCGTTGGTCCACGTCAGGGAGGTCCTCTTGATGCACGGGGCGACCGAGGAGGAGATCGAGCGGGCCGTCGCCGACGGCGTGATCGATCTCCTCGTGGCCGACCGCTTGCTCATCCCGTCGCGCCGCCGGTACTCTCGCCTGGAAGTCGAAGAGCTTACGGGCGTCGCGATCGACAAGCTCGAGCGTTTCTGGCGGGCGCTCGGGTTCCCTGGGGTCGACGACGACGACCCGGCCTTCACCGATCTCGACCTTGAAGCGGTGCGCCTCTTTCAGGGCCTGCAGGCGCTCGGCGCGGCAGACTCCGAGACAGCCGTCCAGATGGCCCGCGTCATCGGCTCCTCCATGGCGCGCATCGCCGAGGCGGAGCTGGTGCCCGGTGACATGGTGAGCGCCGAGGTCGATCCGATCTTGTCGGCCGAGGCTTTCGCGAGCGTGGCCGACGTGACGATCCCCGCCATGGCCAAACTGCTCGAGTTCGTGTGGCGCCGCCAGCTGGCGGCCGGGATCCAACGCAACATGATGCTGCGGAGCCACGGCCTCGCCCCGGGGCAGAGTCCGGCGCTCGCTGTGGGATTCGCCGACATGGTCGGATTCACGCTGTTGAGCCAGCACCTGAGCGACGAGGAGCTCGCAGCCGTCGTACGGCGCTTCGAGGAGCTCGCCCACGACATCGTGACCAGCGCCCGCGGGCGGGTGGTCAAGATGATCGGCGACGAGGTCATGTTCGTCGTGGACAACGTCACCGATGCAGCGCGGATCGGCCTGGCCCTTGCCGACGCCTATGCCGACGATGATCTCCTCTCCGACGTTCGGGTCGGGCTGGCGTGTGGCCCGGTGCTCTTGCGGGACGGCGACTATTTCGGCCCGACCGTGAACCTGGCCCACCGGATTGTCAATATCGCCAACCCAGGGACGGTCCTCATGTCCGACGAGTTCCACACCGCCCTCATGGAGCAGGCGTCTGGCGAATTCACCGGCCAGTCCCTGCGGCCACGGCTGCTCAAGGACCTCGGCCGCGTGCAGCTGTGGTGGTGCGGCCGGGTTGGCCAGGAAGCCGACGGCACCGGTGCCGCCGCCGACCGCCGGCGCAACGTGCGCTGGGAACGCCTCTCCGAGGTGCTGCGCGACCTCGAAGAGCTGCGCGGCGTCGGCGAGCGTCTGCTGACCTCGAACCGGGGTCCCGGCTCAGGCGGTGCGGATCCGGGCGGTGGCGATGCCGAAGGGGCGTAGCTCGAACGAGCCTTCGAAGGGCTCGAGCGGGTAGCCGCGCAGATCGACCAGCCAGCCGGAGCGGCCGGGGAACGAGACGGCGGCGGGCTGGTCGGTGGGGTTGAAGACACGGGCCTCGAGCACACCCGCGACGCGATGGAGCGCGCTGACCTCGGCGCCGAGCACGGTCAGCTCGTTCCCGGACTCGGGTCGGCTGCCCCCGCCCAGGCTCAAGACGACCTCCAGCGGGAGCAACACGTCGTCCGCCAGCCGGTAGGGCTCCTCGCAGTCGACCTCGAGCGCGTAACGCAAGGTGACCCGCTTCCCGCGCATCTGCAGACCCTCGACTGGCGTCATGGGGCCGGCGGGGAAGGGGCGGTACGCCATGCCCAGCCGGGACAGCATGCCGGTGGAGCGGAGGACGGTGAGGGCGAGCGTGCGGGCCGCGTCGCCGTCCACGTCGACCAGCTCGTACTCGCAGACGCCCTCGTGGGCCACGGTAAGGCGCCCGGCTGTCACGAAGCGCTGGGCCGGCGCCGTCGGGAGACCGAATTCGTCGGGCCGCCCTTCGGCAGTGAGTCCGCGCCGCACGACGGTGAAGGCGCTCTCCGCGTCCGAATGCCGAGCAACCTCGGGGAGCGGGAGGTGGACGCGCACGCGGTGGTCCCCGCTCGGATTCACGAAGGCTGTGGTGACCCGCACCACCGCGTCGTCGGCCCGGAGCTCAATGTCGGTGCCGACCTCGACGCGGTGTTGGCCCACCCGCGCCTGCGACGACCCGTCGACGTGGTCGGGCCAGACGTAGGTGCTGGTGATATGCACCCTCGCTCGCACCGGGCCCCGCTCGTCGACCCGCACGGTGACGGACTCCGGCGTCTCGACGAAGGAGTCCTGGCGGGGCGGTGAGTAGTTGTACGAGTCTCCGAGGTCACCACCGTCGACCAGCCGGCCGTAGCCGGGTACGCCGTCGAGCGCGAAGGTCCCGTTCGTGGGGTCGACCGTTACCCGCACCAGCCCATTGGAGAGCTCCACCGTGGCCTCGGCCTCGCTCACCTCGGCCGGGTGCTCCAGCGTGGTGGCCTCGAAGGCCCGCCAGCCGTAGCCGGGCACCTCGGCCGTGCGTGCCACGATCCTGCGGGTCGAGGGCTGGTCCAAGGCGACGCGCACGACGGCGTCGGGTCGGGCGCCCAGTCGCGTGTAGACGTCCTGTTTCGCCTCGGCGATCGGAACGTCGGTCTTCTCCTCGGTCCCCACCGAGACGGTGATGTCGAAGCCGTCCTCGGTGTCCTCGACGCGGACCTCGTGGATCCAGGCGTCGTCGCTGATCTTGGGTCCCTGCATCATGCCGAGCATGGTGCGCACCGTGTCCGCGTTGAGGACCATCGAACCCGGGAGCCCAGACCTCTCCGACAACACCTGCACGTTCGTCGGCGCCGGGCCGTCGGCGGGTACGACCAGCTCGACGACGCCGGACCGTGGCCGGGGCGAGGGGTTGAGGACGGAAGGCCCGGGTGCGGCCAGCGAGCGGGTGAAGGTCTTCACCGCGCGATCGGCCAGACCGGCGGCGATGGCGCGCGCTTCGGCGTAGCGGTGCAGCACGGCGTCGACCACGTCGTCGACCGAGCAGGCACAGATGGAGTCGTGAGCGGAGTTGCGTACCATCTCCAGCCAGGCCAGGTCGAGGAGTCGATCCGGGTAGTCCTCGGGCGGCTCGAACAAGGCCGCCAGGGGCTCGGCTCGCCGCTCCAGCTCCCGCTCGGCCAGCGCACCCTCGCGCTTCACATCGACGCGATTGGAGGTGACGCCCATCAGCATGTTGGCGCGGAACCCCGAACGCAGCTCGCCCTGGACCGTGGTCAGGCCCTGGGTGGACGTCCCCTCCAGGTAACCGGGGAGCGAAGTCACCTCGAAGACGAATTCGTCCTGCACGTCGTTGGCCTCCGCCACCACCCGGCCGAGCCAGGGCTGGGGCATGAGGTGGTCCGAGCCGTTCATGCAGAGCAAGTCGTCAATTAGGAAGTCGGCGACCTCGGCCACGTTGTCGCGAGTGCGGCGCACGAGCGCCTTGGCGTCGTCGGGCAGCGAGGCGCCGTTGCCGTAGCCCACGGGGAGGTATTCGGCCCGCACGGACGAGCCGTCAGGCGCCTCCCACACGAAGGCGTTCTTGGTCACCTGGGAGGGCACGCCCCGCCACACGACGGCGTCGCGGAACCCCGCCAGGCGGAGGATCTGCGGCATCTGGGCGATGTGGCCGAACATGTCGGGCAGGTACCCGAGTTTCATGACACCCCCGAAAGCGGCGCCGCGGAGCAGGCCCATCTGCAGGTTGCGCACGATGGTCTCGCCCGAGGCCAGGAATTCGTCCATCAAGATGTACCAGGGCCCCATGCTGACCCGGCCTGCTGCGGCCAGCGCCCGCAGCCGTCCCTCGGCCTCGGGCCGCACCTCGAGGTAGTCGTCGACCACGGCCATCTGCCCGTCGAGCATGAAGTGGGGATAGCTGGCGTCGCGCTCGAGAAGCGGAATCAAGGTGTCGATCAATTCCACCAGGGAGAGGCGAAAGTCCTGGTAGGACTTGTACCATTCTCGGTCCCAATGCGTGTGCGGAACGATGGCTATCCGGCGAGTGGTCATGACCATCAGACTATGACCCTGTGTCAACCGCGGTGAGGGCGCTCGTCCCGCCGGGACGATGGCCGGATGGCCCCCCCGTTGCGCCGGGACGGACCTTGCCCGAGCTGTGGACCGGGCAGTGGGCCGCCCACCCCGGCCGGCCCGTGCTGGTGGACGGGTGGGACCGGACACGGACGGTCGACGGAGCTGTGCTGGACGGGCACACGGCACAGCTGGCTTCGGTTCTCGTGAGCCGCGGCGTCGGACCGGGCGACCGGGTCCTGTGGAGTGCACGCGCCACGCTGGAGTCGGTGCAGGCCCTCCTGGCCGTGCTGCGTGCCGGCGCGGTGCTCGTGCCGCTCAGCCCGTCAGCCCACGCTCCCGAGGTGTCCCACGTGATCGGCGACTCCACGCCGGTCCTTGCCGTCTGTGACCACGGCCGCGATGACCTGTTCGGTTGCGGCCTCACGGTATTTCGCATCGACGATCTCCTCCGTGAGGCTGAACGCGACCAGTCCGGCAAGCTGCCGCAGTTGGAGCCCACGGACGACACGCTCATCGTTTACACGTCCGGCACCACGGGGAAGCCCAAGGGCGCCGTCCACACGCACGCATCGCTCCTGGCCGGGACCTCGTCGTTGCTCTCAGCGTGGGCCTGGGCGCCCTCCGACCGCCTCGTCCTTTGCCTCCCCCTCTTCCACGTGCACGGGCTGTGTGCCGGCTTGTTCGGCACTCTGGCCGCCGGGGCGTCCGCCGTCGTGTTCGATCGTTTCGAGGAGTCCGCGGTCCTGCGGGCTGCGCCGAGGAGCACGATGTTCTTCGGCGTCCCGACCATGTACCACCGGCTCGCCGTGTCGGGGAGGTCGCGGGAGCTTGCGGCGTTGCGCCTCTGCGTCTCTGGCTCGGCACCGCTCGCGGCCGACCTGTGGCACCGTCTGCGCGCTGACGGCGTCGCCGTCCTGGAGCGCTACGGCATGACCGAGACACTGCTGACCCTGTCGAACCCCCTATTGGGCGAACGTCGCCCTGGCTCGGTGGGCGTGCCCCTGCCGGGGGTGGAAGCGGCCCTCGAGGGCGCTGACGAGCAGGGCGTGGGTGAATTGGTGGTCCGCGGCGCGGCGGTGTGTCGGGGCTACTGGCGTCGCGTCGCCTTCGCACCGGGGGAGTGGTTCGCCACCGGTGACCTGGTGTCGGTGTCGGACGACGGGTACGTGACCATACGGGGCCGCCGCACTGAGCTCATCATCACCGGCGGCCACAACGTCTACCCGGCCGAGGTCGAGGCGGTACTGTCCCGTCATCCCGGCGTGGATGAGGTGGCGGTCGTCGGAGTCCCCTCGGCGGAATGGGGCGAGACCGTGGTGGCCTACGTGGTGGGCGATCCCGACCTGGCCTCGCTCCACGAGCTGGCCGTCGCCGAGCTCGCACCGTTTAAGTGCCCACGCGAGGTGCGCCTGGTCAGTGCGTTGCCCCGCAACGCGCTGGGCAAGGTCGTGCGCGGCGAGCTGCGCTGAGGGCACGGGTCGGCTGCGGGCGGGACCCTGGTGGCACCTCGCGCCTGCGGTAGCGTGAGGCGATGTCCACGTTCCTCATGCTCTCCACCGTGGGGCCCGACGGGGCGGCGACACTGACCGAGAACCCGGACCGCCTCAAAGCGGTCAATGCGGAGGTCGAGGCCATGGGGGTCCGCGTGGTGGCGCAGTGGGCGCTGCTGGGCCAGTACGACTTCTGCACCGTTCTGGACGCGCCCGACGAGACCACCATGGCCCGGGTCGCGCTGGTCCTGGGCTCCCGGGGGACGCTCAAGACGCTGACCCTGTCGGCTATCCCGATCGACGACTACATCGGGGCCGTGCTGAAGGCCGGAAAGGACTGACCCTCAGTGCCACCAGAAGCCCTGGCGCGTCCGCTCGCGGCGGACGTCGTCCCGGGAGAAGAGTTCGCCCAACGTGCTCCCGTCCGACATGCGGCGGATGCGGTAGCCCTCATCGGTGACCTCCGCGATCTCGAAACCTCGCACCCACGTGCCCTGGTAGCGGTTGCGCACGTCAACCTTTGTCCCCTGGGTAAGCGGGGTCCGCGCGTTCGGATCCGCTGCGTCCCCCCCGTCGTCGCTCACGCCCACATGGTATGAGACGGCGCCCGGCGAAGATCCCGTGACGGTTTGCACCCCCGACCTCAAGCAGGAACGCCGCCTGCGCGCCCAGGGCTACGAGTCGGTGGCCGGACTCGACGAGGTCGGGCGGGGGTCGTGGGCTGGGCCGCTCACCGTCGGCGTGGCCGTGGTGCGCCCCCGGGTGCAGCACCGCTCGATGCCGCGCTGGCTGCGAGACTCCAAGATGCTCAGCGAAGCGCGTCGAGAGGAGATCTACGACGCAGTTGGCAAGTGGTGCGAGGCGTGGTCGGTCGGGCACGCCACCCCGGCCGAGTGCGACGCATGGGGCATGACCGAAGCGCTGCGGGTGGCGGCGCGCCGTGCCCTTGACGGCCTCGGGAAGGCCCCCGACGCGCTCCTCGTCGACGGGCCGGTCGACCTGCTGCGCCATCCCGACGACCATTTCCCCGGCCTGGTACGGCCCATCGTCGACGGGGATGCCAAGTGCGCCTCGGTGGCCGCAGCGTCCGTGCTGGCCAAGGTCGTGCGGGACCGTCTCATGCGCCAAGAGGCCGAGCACTTTCCGGCCTACGGGTTCGAGCGGAACAAGGGCTACCCGTCGCCCGTGCACCAGACAGCGCTGCGGGGGTATGGGCCCTCGGCTATCCACCGCCGGAGCTGGGCCTTCGTGCGCGAGCTCCCGTGGAGCGGGCAGCCCTGGACCGGGACCCGCGCCGAAGACGGTGCCGACCTCGGCGCTCTGGCCGACAATGGCGCGCCCGTGGCCCCGTTCGATCGGCCGGGGTTCCTCGACGCAGATCTCCATGCCCTACCTGCAGCAGGTGCGAGCGCGGCAGCCCGAGGGTGGTGACTGCAGCCTGGGCCCGACGAACCCTCGTCCGCGTCCGATGGGGCCGCTCCCGTTAGGAGCTGATGGTCCAGTCCTCGGGCTGTTCCAGGTGACGCCCGTGCTCGAGGTGTTCGGGAGCACGCCTTTGAGGTTGTTGGACCGGGCCCAGAACACTGGCTCCTGGTAGAGCGGCAGGGTCACCATGTTCTGCCACAGGATCGCGTCCGCTTGGTTGAAGTCCTGATTCTCCTGGGACTGGCTGGGCGCCGCCACGCCCGAGCTCATCAACTGGTCTACCTGCGCACTGGCCGAGTGCGTCCAGTTTTCGTCGCACGCAGCGGTGTTGGTGTACGAGCAGTACTTGGGCTCGTTCTCCGACGTGTGCGGCGTGCTTACCCAAGCGAATTCGGCGATTGGTAGGTGCCGCTCGACAGGTTGCTCCCGAAGAAGGTGTTGGCCTCGTAGTTCTTGATGTCGATCTTTATTCCGATCGCCTTCATCTGCTCCTGGAACAGCTGCTCGGTCTCGTCCCGGATGCTGCTGCCCGGCGTCGACTCGATCGTGAAGGTCAGGTCGTGGCCCATCTGCGGCCCGTCGTTAGGCTGGAAGTATCCGTCCGAGCCCTTCTTGAAGCCGAGCCCCGTGAGCAGGTTCAGCGATTGGCTCGGGCTGTGGGCCTAGGGCGTGTCCTGATACCCGGGCTGCTTCGGCATGAGCATGCGGCTTCCGAGCGGGGTGAGACCCTTGTCCATCTCGCCCACGGTTTGGTTGATGATCGTCTGGCGGTTGACGCCGTGGGCGATGGCCTCACGGACCCCGAGGTTGGCCAGGTAGGGGTCGGCCTGGTTGAAGTCGAGGTGCACGAAGTCGAGCCCGGGCAGCATCACCTTGGTCGTGCCCGGCACTTGGTTCGCCGTCTGCACGATCGACTGGTCCATCGTCGAGGGGCTGAAGATGTCGATCTCCTTCTCCTGCAGGGCCGGTACCAGCTGGCTGTCCTCGGAGTAGAACTGGAACGCGATCTTGTCGAGATTGCCCGGCCTGCCCCAGTAGGTGGGATTGCGGGTGAGCACCAGGGAGCGGTGCTCGTGGTAACTGGTGATCGTGTACCAGCTGCCCGAGATGGTCTGGGTCGGGCCGACGAAGCCCGGTCCCCAACCGCTGCCGGCCGGCTTTGTCTCCCGCCCCAGTTCGGTTGGGCGGGCGGGCTGCCGAGGATACGCCGTGGGCTGTCTTCGGACTCGTTGACCCTCGTCGGGGGTCGTTTCGGGTTAGCGTTGGTCCCCATGCACCGGATTTCGGCGAGGCGCGCGGGGCGCATTCCCGCGTTCGCGTGGTGACTCCGGTCCTCGAGGTCGAGAGACTCCGAACCGAATTCCGCCTCAAGAGTGCCAACGTCGTCGCTGTGGACGGTGTGTCGTTCCACGTCGACGGTGGTGAGTGCGTCGGCGTGGTCGGCGAATCGGGCTGTGGCAAGACGACCATCGGTCTTTCGATCATGAAGCTCCTCCCCAATGTGGGGCACGTCGTGGGTGGCTCCATCAAGCTCCTCGGTCAGGACCTGGCGCCGCTCAGCGAGAAGGAGATGTGCAAGGTCCGGGGCAACCAGGTGGGGATGGTGTTCCAGGACCCACTGACCTCGCTCAATCCCACGATGACCATCGGCGACCAGATCGCCGAGAGCGCTCGGCTCCATCAGGGCGCCTCCAAGAAGGAGGGTCGCGGCCGGGCACTCGAGGTCCTGAGGATGGTGGAGATGCCGAATCCGTCCGGGCGGCTCGATGCCTATGCTCACGAGCTCTCCGGAGGACTGCGCCAGCGGGTGATGATCGCCATGGCCCTGGTCTGCACCCCGAAGCTCCTGATCGCCGACGAGCCCACGACGGCGCTCGATGTCACGATCCAGGCCCAGATCCTCGACCTCCTCGACCGCCTGCGCCACGACCTGGACATGTCGGTGATCCTCATCACGCACGACATGGGGGTGATCGCCGAGCGGGCCGACCGCGTCCTGGTCATGTACGCCGGGCGGATCGCCGAGGGTGCCCCGACCACCGAGCTCTTCACCCGCATGCGTCACCCCTATTCCGAGGCGCTCCTCGCCTCGGTGGCCAAGTTGGACCAGGATCCCTCCGTGCGGCTGGTCAGCATCTCGGGGTTGCCGCCGGATCTCTCCCAGCCCATTGATCACTGCCGCTTCGCGGCCCGCTGCCGCTACGCCCAGCCCGATTGCTGGGAGAGCGAGCCCGAGCTGCTGCAGGCGGAGGACAGCGAGCGGAACCACCTCGCTCGATGCTTCCACCAGGTGGGCGTCGACCCGGCGACCATCGCCAACCGCCCCGACGCGGTCGCCAAGGCGGCGGACCTGAGCGTCAAGGTGGACGAGGTGGCGCTGGCCCGCCAACAGGTTCGTGCGGACTCCCTCGACGGCGCCCCCGTGCTGGTGGAGCTCGACCACGTGGTCAAGGAATTCGCCGTCACGTCCGGGGCCTTGGTGCAGCGCAAGTTGGGGACGGTCAAGGCCGTCTCGGACGTGTCCCTCACGATTCGCAGCGGGGAGACCTTCGGTCTCGTCGGTGAGTCCGGATGTGGCAAGACGACGATTGGCCGCATGGTGGTGGCGCTCGAAGCCCCCACATCGGGCGCGTTGCGCTTCGCTGACGGCGACATCGTCGGGCTCTCCGGGGAGGCCTTGCGCAAGAAGCGGCGCGACATGCAGATGATGTTCCAGGATCCCTACGCCTCGCTCGATCCGCGGATGCGCGTCGGGTCCATCCTCCGCGAGCCCCTCACGGTGCAACGCATCGGCAGCCGCGACGAGCAGCGCCGGCATGTCATGCGCATGCTTGACGAGGTGGGCCTGCCGGCGCGTTCGGCCGACCTGTACCCGCACGAATTCTCCGGGGGACAGCGACAACGGATCGGGCTGGCCCGGGCCCTGGCGCTCGAACCCAAGCTGATCGTGGCCGACGAACCGGTCTCGGCCCTCGACGTCTCCGTTCAGGCGCAGATCCTGAACCTGCTGAAGGAGCTGCAGGACCGGCACGGACTCACCTACCTGTTCATTTCGCACGACCTGGCCATCGTGAAGTACATGGCCGACCGGATCGGCGTGATGTACCTGGGCAAGCTTGTCGAGATCGGCCCCGCCCGCGAGGTGTACGCGCGCGCCGCCCACCCCTACACGAAGGCGCTCATCGACACGATCCCGATGGCCGACCCCACCCAGCGCGAACACCGAGGGCGTCACATCCACGGCGAGCTCCCCTCGCCGCTCGACCCGCCCTCGGGATGCCGGTTCCGCACGCGTTGCCCCTTCGCGCAGGAGGTCTGCGCCCAGGAGGAACCGCCCCTGCGGCCCTTCGGCGAGGGCCACCTCGCCGCCTGCCACTTCCCGCTGCAGACGCCCGTCGGGCCCGCTGCAGCGGAGCTGGTGCCCACGGCCGCCGGCCCCGCCTGAGCCCGTGGGCGACCGCGCTTCAGCGCTGCTGTAGGCGAACCTCGAGCGCGTCCCGGAGTGCGTCCCCGATGAAGTTGAAGGCGACCACGACGAGCACGATGCACAGGCCGGCGGGGTAGATCTCCCACCAGTAGCCGTCCAGGGCGTAATTGACCCCGTTGGACAGCATGGAGCCCCAGTCGGTCTGTGGCGGTGGCACGCCGAGGCCGATGAAGCCGAGGGCGGCCAGGAGCAAGATGGCGTCGGCGATGTTGAACGTGGCGTTCACGATGATCGTGCCGATGCTGTTGGGGATGATGTGGCGGAGGACGATCCGGGTTCGGCTTCCGCCCATGACCTTGACGGCCTGCACGTATTCGCGTATGCGCAGGGAGAGGGCCTGCCCTCGGATGAGCCGGGCCGGGATCAACCACGAGACGAAGGCGATGACGAAGATGAACACGGTGAGGGACGGACGGAAGACAGTGGCGAGGACGATGGCCAGGAAGAGGACGGGAATGGAGAGGAAGGCGTCCACGATCCGCATCATGACGGGGTCGAGCCACGACCCGAAGAACCCCGAGATCGCCCCGTAGAGCGCGCCGAAGATGCTGGCGATGGCCGCCGCGGCGAATCCGACCAGCAGGGAGATCTGACCGCCGTACATCAGCCGTCCGAGGATGTCGAAGCCGCTGCTGTCGGTGCCGAGCGGGTGCCCGTTGCCGGGCTTGGCGTTGTCGGGGGCGAAGAGGGCCTCCGAGGCGCTGGTCTGGTTGGTGTGGTAGAAGAACGGCCCCACGTAGCAGAAGAGCAGGAAGAAAACGATCACGACCACGCCGGCCACGGCGAGCTTGTTCTCGATGAAGACCGAGAAGATGCGTCGACCCAGGCCGCCGTGACTGACGACCTCCCCGCCGCTCGGGGCGACGGCGGCGGCCTGGCCGAGTTCCTCGCTCAGGACATCGAGATCCTCCAGGGGGAGCTGCGGGCCGAAGCCCTCCTCGGCGGCCCGCTCCTGTTGCGTGGTGCGCACGAGGTCCTCAGGATTTTGCATACCGGATCCTCGGATCGACGACCGCGTAGAGGATGTCCGCCAGGAGGTTGCCGCAGATGGTGGCGATGGTCACGACGAAGGTGACGCCGAGCAGGGTCGGGATGTCCTCCTTGAAGGCCGAATTGACGGCCAGGAGGCCCATGCCCGGGTAGTTGAAGACGCTCTCTGTGATCACGGCGCCGCTGACGATGGTCCCGAGGGACAACCCCAGCAGGGTGACGATCGGGATGATCGCGTTGCGCAGCGCGTGGACGTAGAGGACCCGTCGTGGCCCTGCCCCCTTGGCCCGCGCCGTCCGCACGAAGTCCTCGGTCATGGTCTCCATCATCGACGACCGCATGTACCGGCTGAAGGACGCGATGCTGATCGCGGCCAGCGTGAAGACCGGCAGGACGAGCCCACGCGGATCCGAGAGGATGCCGATGACGGTCGTGCTCTGGGGGGCCTCGGTCGGGAAGATCGGGAGGTAGACCGCGAACCACAAGATGAGCAGCGTGCCCAGCAGGAAGGCCGGCACGGCGTAGAGGATGAACGACAGGCCGGTGATGATGTAGTCCTCGGGCTTGTTGCGCCGCACGACCTGGTACACCCCCAGCGGGATGGCCACGACGAGGGCGAGCAGGGTGGCCAGGCCCACCAGGATGAGGGTCTTCGGAAGCGCCTCGCCGATGAGGGCGCCGACGGACTGGTTCAGCGTGTAGGAGCGGCCCAGGTTGAAGTGCGACAGGTTCCAGAGGTAGCGGAGGAACTGGTCCCATAGCGGGAGATCGAGCCCGTTCTCCTTGTCGAACTGTGCGATCGCCACCGGCTGGGCCCTCGGGCCGAGCACCGCCCGGGCCTCCCCACCCGGGATCAGGTGGATGAGGACGAACATGAAGGCGATCACCCCGATGATCACGACGACGGCCTGGAGGAGCCGCCGGACGAGGAAGCCGGTCACGGACCGATGCTAGGCACGTTGCGCGTGCTCACTTCGATCCGTGACCGGCCGTTGTCCTCGTCGGATGGCCTGGCTATGACTTCACGTAGTACCAGTACTCGGGGAAGAGGTTGGAGAAGGGGTTCTGGGGAGCGACACCCCGCAGCGTGCTCTTCACCTCGCTGAGCAAATAGTCGGCGTTGGGCTCCCAGATCACCGGCAGCTGCTGGGCGATGTAGTTCTGGTAGGCGTCCAGGTTGGTCTGCGTGGTGTTGGTGGCCGCGATGAGGGTGTCGGCCTTGGCGCTCGAGTAGTTGCCCGAGTTGCTGCCCGCTCCCGTCGAGAAGAGGGTCTCGCCC
>CAWITA010000022.1:0-26227 GCA_963838835.1 uncultured Acidimicrobiaceae bacterium | reverse complement strand
GACGCCAGGCGGATTTGTACCGACCGGTTAGTATACGCTTCCCGCGCAAGGACGCACTCCGACAGGGAAGGGGGGTCGCTGTGGCGATCGTGGACCAGAAGCGGTCGGCACTGCCGGTGCCCTACGCGATGGATCCGGCGTTCCCGGACCGGGTTCCCAAGGAGCGCTACTTCGACCCGGACTTCTACCGGCTGGAGGTCGATCGGCTGTGGCCGAGGGTCTGGCAGATGGCGTGCCGGCTCGAGGAGATCCCGCGACCTCACGACTTTGTCGAGTACGAGATCCTCGACCAGTCCGTCGTCGTGCTCAGAACCGACGACATGGGGGTGCGGGCGTTCGAGAACGCCTGCCGCCACCGGGGCGTCAGGTTCGTCCAGGGTCGAGGGAGGTGCGAGAGCGGGTTCACCTGCCCGTTCCACGGATGGTGCTATGGCCTCGACGGCGCGAACACCGGCATCCCGCGGCGCAAGTCGTTCGCCCCGCACAACGTCGAGCGGAGCGACGTCGACCTCGTTCCGGTGCGGTGTGAGGTGTGGGGTGGGTGCGCGTGGATCAACTTTGACAACGACGCACCGCCCGTTCGAGAGTGCATGGAGCCCGCCGCCACCATCCTCGACGCGTGGAAGGTCGAATCGCTGCGGGCCGAGAAGTGGTACGCAGCCCGACTCCCGGTGAACTGGAAGCTTGCGATCGAGGCGTTCGTCGAGATGTACCACGTGGTGGTGACGCACCCCCAGCTCGACATCCCCGGCATGCGGTACTCGCTGCGCCCGGGCTCGCCGTTCGAGCCGCGTGCCTTTATCGATGCGGAGATCGAATACCTCCGAGCGATGAGCGATGGCATGGACGGGATGGTCCACGCGAACGACGTTCGCGTGGCGGAGGGCC
The DNA here is from genome assembly GCA_963838835.1 of uncultured Acidimicrobiaceae bacterium. GTDB lineage: Bacteria > Actinomycetota > Acidimicrobiia > Acidimicrobiales > RAAP-2 > Bog-473. Next base: position 25,339 of record CAWITA010000022.1, on the reverse strand, counting down.
TGCGCGGCATGGAGCTGCCCGCCGACCCGGAGCTCGCGATCTCGATGTGGAACCGCGCCCTCAACGACGCCGTGATGCGCTGGCACCGGGAGCGGCGTGCCGACATCCCCGACATCAACGAACTCGACGAGCACGGGTTCAACGACACGTTCTATCAATGCTTCCCGCACTACTTCGTGTTGCCGATGTACAGCAGCGCCTCCTCGTACCGGTTCCGACCGTTGGGGCCGGAGGAGACCCTGATGGAGATCTGGTCGCTGGCGCGCTTCCCCGAGGGCGAGGAGCCGACGACACCTGCGCCGCCCGAAGTCTGGGATTGTGACGACCTTCGATGGCCGCCGATCCCGGCGCAGGACTTCTCGAACATCCCGAGACAGCAGAAGGGCCTCCACGCGAAGGGCTTCAAGTACATGCGCCTGAACGAGCGGCTCGAGGGCCACATCTCCAACCTCCAGCGAACCGTCGACGGCTTCCTCGCCGGCCTACCCTACGAGCGGCTGCTCCCGGCCTTGCACGTGGTCAACGTGGCGCCGTTCGACAAGCCGGTGCTCGACCTCGGCTTCTGAGCGCGAAGACGCCGGCCGTGCAGGGGCAGAAGGTGTTGTTCGTCGGCGGGCAAGGGCCGGTGAGCGCGCCCGCGCTGCGGTTGCTCACGCCCGACAACGACGTGTTCACCATGGCTCGCTTCTCGAAGCCCGGGGCGAGGAAAAAGCTGGAGTCGAGCGGCGTCACGTGCATCCGGCACGACCTGTTCGAGTCTTTCGACGATCTGCCCGACGACTTCGACTACGTGTTCCACAGCGCACTGCCCTTGACCCGGAATGCGACGGGCCGAATCGACGTCCCGTCGAGGGATCGATGGCCGAACTCGTTCGACGCGTACGCCGACGCAACCGGACGGTTGATGGCGCACTGCCGATCAGCAAAGGGCTTCCTCTTCGCCTCCACCATCTCGCTGTACGACCCGCCTGGTGGCGACACGCCGGTCCCCGAATCCCATCCGTTCGGGATCCACACCACGAGTGCTTACTCGTTCACCAAGGCGGCCAACGAAGCGGTCGTCAGCTATCTGTCGCGCAGCCTCGACATCCCAACGACGATCATCCGCGTAGGTGGTGCGTCAGGCGTGGACGGCGGCCCGATGCGGGACCGCCTCGACCGCATCGTCCAGGGGAAGCCGATCCGACTCCATCCTGACGCGCCCACGTATACGCGACCGATCTTCGAACCGGATTGCGCCCGGCTGGGCGTGGCCGCGCTCGAAGCGGGCCGTGTGCCTCCTCTGGTGGTGAATTGGTGCGGAGACGACGTCGTCACCGCCGAGGAGTCCTGCACGTACATGGGCGAGCTGATCGGCAAGGAGCCGAGCTTCGAGTACACGAACGCGGCATGGTGCTCACTGGTGGCCGACACCACCTTCAGGCACGAGGTGCTCGGAGAATGCGAGATCACCTGGCGTGAGGGTTGCCGTATGCTCGTCGCGCAGTGCTACCCGGAGCTCGTCAAGTAGCGACCGACAAAGGAGCGAAGCCGTGACAAAGCTGTGGACGCAACGCCCGCCTGGCTCGACCTGGGGCGATTGGGGCGACGACGACGAGCTCGGCCGGATCAATCTGCTCACCCCCGAGAAGGTCCTCCAGGGGGTGCGGGAGGTGGAGGCCGGCATCACCTTCTGTCTCAGCCTGCCGCTCGACTATCCGGGTGGCACGGCCCTGAACCAGCGGCGCTTCCCTCCGGTCCTGGCGCCGACCGAGGACATGGAAGGCAACCTAGACACCTTCTACAACGTCCATCAGAGCCAGATGAAGGAGTGGGGGCACCCCAAGTACGTCGACGTGTGGAACGACGACATGGTGACGCTCTTCCTCCAGTACTCGACACAGTGGGACTCTTTGGCCCACGCCGGCGCCGAGTTCGACGCCGATGGTGACGGGATCGAGGAGGCCGTCTATTACAACGGGTACCGCGCCGGGGTCGACCTGGTCGGACCGAAGGTGGACGCGGCCGGGGACGGCGGTAAGCACCTCTGCTTCGCGCACCATCTCGGCTTGGAGCACATGGCCTTCCACGGCGTGCAGGGCCGCGGGGTCCTCATCGACCTGGCCCACCACCTGGGCCATGATTGGCGCGGCGTCGATCGGAAGACGCTCGAGGAGGTCATGGCGGCCGACGACGTCGTCATCGAGCCCGGCGACATGGTCCTGCTCCACACCGGCTTCGCCACCAAGATCCTCGAATGGGGCCACAACCCCGATCCCAAGCAGCTCTTCACGACGTGCACGTACCTCGACGCCCGCGACGAGTCGCTGCTGCAGTGGATCACCGAGTCGCAGATCGCCGCGCTGGTAGCGGACAACTACGCGGTCGAGGGGCTGGTCGGGAGGGACCGCGACGAAAGCCGGCATTCGCTCCTTCCGATCCACCACCTCTGCCTCTTCAAGCTCGGCGTGCCGCTCGGAGAGCTGTGGTACCTGCACGAGTTGGCGACGTGGCTGCGCGAGCACGAACGCAACCGGTTCCTGCTGACCGCGCCGCCCCTGCGGCTTCCCGGAGTCGTGGGCTCACCCCTGACGCCGGTCGCCACCGTCTGACGAGCGCGACAGACGGAACGACTTGTAGTCGTTCCGGATCACCTTGTCGATCTCCTTGAACAGCTTCGGCCGGCCGCCCGAGTTGAGGAGGTACTTGCGAGGCTTCCCGGGGATGTTGGAGCCGAAGAAGTAGCTCTTCTCTCCGAAGGGCGACGTCCGCTGCGCCCCGGTCGACCATGGCCGTCCACTTGTCCTCTGCCGCGGCGTCCACCTCGATCACGTCGTAGCCGTGGTCGCGCGCGTACGTGATGGCGTCGGTGATGAACTCGACCTGGTCGCCGTTGTACCGCGGGTTGTTGCCGGCCGCGGCGTGCGGGCCGCCGGGGAAGAAGAGGTTGGGGAAGCCGGTGGTCTGGACGCCGAGAAACGTCCGTCGGGCCGTCGGCCCAGTAGTCCTCCAGCGCCAGGCCGTGACGGCCGCGGATCCCCATGCGCGTGAGCGCGCCGGTGCCGAAGTCGAAGCCCGTCGCCCAGACCACGATGTCGAACGGCCGCTCGCCGTCGGCCGTCTCGATCCCGGTTTCCGTCACGCGGACGATCGGCGTCTGCCTGAGATCGACGAGCGAGACGTTGGGCTTGTTGAACGCCTCGTAGTAGCCCGTCACGAAGGGGGGTCGCTTCTCGCCGAAGCGGTGGTCCTTCGGGATGAGTTTCTCCGCCACCTCACGATCCTCGACGATGCCCCTGACCTTCTGCGCGATGAACTCGCACCACTCCGCGTTGGCGGCGTCATCGAACAGCAGGTCGGTGTAATTGCTGCTGAGCTTCGAGAAGCCAGGGCTGTTCCACATCTTCTCGAAGAACGCCCGACGTTGGTCGTCGGTGTCGTCGAACGTGGCGCGATCGTGCGCCGGGTGGAGGAACCCGGCGACGGACGTGTTCAGCACCTCGCGCATCGCCTCGAACCCGTCCCTGCAGCTGCGCCTGCTCCGCGGGCGTGATCGGTGCGTTGTTGAGCGGTGTGCACCAGTTGGCGCTGCGTTGGTACACCGTCAGGGAGGCAACCTCGTCGGCGATGACGGGGACTATCTGTACGCCACTCGACCCGGTGCCGATGACGGCGACGCGCTGGCCTGCGAAGTCGACTGGTGTCGCCGGCCACATTCCCGTGTGGTACGACTGGCCCCGGAAGTCCTCACGCCCCGGCACGTCCGGGAAGTACGGGACCGAGAGAACACCGGTCGCCGCAACGAGAAACCTCGCCCTGAGCTGCGACCCGTCGTCGATCACCACCGTCCAGGTCCCGGACGGCTCGTCGTAGGTGCCAGAGGTGACCCTGGTGCCGAATCGCATGTGCCGCCGGAGATCGAACCGGTCGACGACATGGTTGAGGTAGCGCTCGGTCTCCGGCTGCTCCGCGAAGAGCTCCTGCCATTCCCATTCCTCGAAGAGCTCCTTCGAGAACAGGTAGGCGTAGGTGTAGCTCTCAGAGTCGAACCGTGCTCCCGGGTAGCGATTCCAGTACCACGTGCCCCCGACGCCGTCACCCGCCTCGACCAGCTGGACGGAGAAGCCCGCCTCGCGCGCGCGGTACAACTGGTAGATGCCGGTGACGCCCGCGCCGACGACCAGCACGTCGCTCGTGAGCCGGCGCGGACTCTCGTCGGGTGCGGGTTCGGGAGGTTTCGTCATGGGGCCGCGAACTGTTGGGTTACCGTGCCATCCGCGGCTCAGCCTCGCCGGGTGGGCCGTCTCGATATTGTACCGACCGGTTAGTATACTCGAGCGCACGGAAGGGCGAATGGGCCACATGGCGATTGTGGATCAAAAGTGGTCGGCACTCCCGGTGCCCCATGCGATGGAGGCTCGCCGGACCGGGCCCCTTACCCGGACTGCTTCCGACCTCCGACCTCGCAACCCGCTCGAGCGGCCGGTCGTCGACCTCGGTTTCTGAGGTCGCGTCGATGCCGGAGTTGACTCCGCACGAGAGCTACGCCGACATCGTCGAGGGCATCCGCGCCACAATGGCCGCCTACGCGCAGGCCCTCGACGACGGCCGGAGCGACGACGTCGTCGACACCTTCTGCCCCGACGGTGCCATCGAGATCCCGGGGATGGGCACCCACGAGGGTCACGCCGCCCTCCGCGTGGCCTTCACCAAGTGGAAGCCGCGGCGGCCCCAACGCCACCTCGTCGTCAACACCCACGTCACCGACTGGAACGAGAACGAGGCACGCGCGGACAGCGACGTGATCTTCATCCTCAAGGGCGAGAACGGCTGGTCGATCGAGCTCGTGGGGCGCTATCACGACGTCCTCCACCAGGCCGACGGCACGTGGCGCTTCCACCGTCGGACTGCGGCCTTCGTGACGGAGTGAACGAGCAGATGAGCGAACCGATGACGTCGCGCCGCCCGAGCGCCAAGGTCGCCGTGGTCACCGGTGGCGGTTCCGGCATCGGGTTGGCCATCAGCGAGCGGCTGGCCGCCGACGGCGCGGCCGTGGCCGTCCTCGACCGCGACGCCGCCTCGGCGGAGGAGGCGGCCGCCAAGATCACGGCCGGCGGCGGAACGGCCATCGGCGTCGAGGCCGACGTCACCGACCGGGCCCGCGTCGAGGCCGCCGTCGCCGAGGTGGCCGAGCGCCTCGGTGCTCCCACCATCCTGGTCAACAACGCCGGGCTCCATCTGTTCGGTTCGTTCCTGAAGATCGACCCCGAGACCTGGCAGCGGGTGTTCGACATCAACCTCACGGGCACCTACCACTGCTGCCAGGTCGTGCTGCCGCACATGCTCGAGGCCCGCTGGGGTCGCATCGTCAACATCTCCTCGTCCAGCGCGCAGAGCGGCCAGGCGTTCATGGCGGCCTACGTGTCGTCGAAGGCCGGCGTCATCGGGCTCACGAAGGCCCTCGCCCTCGAGTTCGGTCCCAAGGGCATCACCGTCAACACGATCCCGCCCGGGTTCATCGACACGCCGATGCTGCGCGCCCAAGAGTCGAAGGGCCTCCTCGGTGGCGGGGTCGACGAGCACGCCGAGCGCACCCCGGTCCGTCGGATCGGGCGTCCCGAAGACGTCGCCGCCGCCACCGCGTTCCTCGTGAGCGAGGAGGCGTCGTACGTCACCGGTCAGGTGTTCGGCGTCAACGGCGGGCGCAACACCTGACGTGGGCCGAGTCGATCCCATCCCGCCCCGCGAGTGGCCGCGGGAGATGCGCGACGCGCTCGCCCCGCTCGCAGCCCCCGAGCCCCCGGGACCCGTCGCGGCCCAAGGGGCTGAACCTGCTCGGCCTCCAGGCCCATCACCCGCCGCTCACCGGTGCCTACCACCAGCTCATCGGCCATCTGCTCTACGCCTCGACGATCACGGCCCGCCAGCGCGAGCTGCTCGTCCTTCGCGTGGCCGCGCTCCGCGCTTCCACCTATCTGTGGGAGCAGCACGCCGAGTCGGCGGCGAGACGCCGGCATCACCGGCTCCGAGGTCGAGCGGGTGAGGTCGGGGCCCGAAGCCGAGGGCTGGTCACCCCTCGAGGCCGCTCTGGTGCGGGCCGCCGACGAGCTCGTGCAGCGCGCCCGCATTGCCGACGCGACCTGGGCGACCCTCACCACCGAGCTCGAGACCCAGCAGCTCATGGACGTCGTCTTCACCGTCGGGCGCCTACGACCTCCTGGCCATGGCGCTCCGCACCTTCGACGTCGAGCTCGACGACGACCTGCGGAATCGGGCCTGACCTCGGAGAGGCTCCCGACGCGGCGCGCCGACCCGGGATCATAATATTGACGTCAAAGTCGATAATCGGCTAATCTGGACAGCCCACAGGAGCGCGGCAGGCCCTGGTGGGCAGTGAGTCCACGGCTGTCAGCGGATCGATGAGATGCGGAGGTACCCATGCCGAAGACCGTTGTCGACTTTCCGGTCTTTGACGCCGACAATCACATGTACGAGACGACGGACGCCTTCACGAAGTTCCTTCCGAAGGAGTACGACGGCCTGATCAAGTACGTGCAGGTCAACGGGCGGACCAAGATCGCGGTGCGCAACGTCATCTCCGAGTACATCCCGAACCCGACGTTCGAGGTGGTCGGGCGCCCGGGGGCGTCCGAGGAGTTCTTCAAGCACGGCAACCCGGAGGGGAAGTCCCGCCGCGAGATGATCGGAGAGCCGATCCGGTCCCCCGAGGCGTTCTTCTCACCCGGTCCCCGCCTCGCTCTCATGGACGAGCTCGGCCTCGACCGCGCGCTCATGTGGCCGACGCTGGCCAGCCTGCTGGAAGAGCGGCTGCACACGGACCCGAGGGCCACCCATGCCGTGGTCCATGCCCTGAACCAGTGGATGCACGAGCACTGGACCTTCGACTACGAGGGCCGCATCTTCGCGTCGCCCGTCATCACGCTTCCCATCGTGGACGAGGCGATCAAGGAGCTCGAATGGTTGGCCGAGCGGGGCGCGAGGCTCATCCTCATCCGTCCCGCTCCGGTTCCGGGGTACCGGGGGTTCCGGTCCTTCGCCCTGCCCGAGTTCGACCCCTTCTGGCAGAGGGTCACCGAGTTGGACATCACCGTCGGCATGCACGCCTCCGACGACGGGCTGACCCGGTACTACAACCTCTGGGAGGGCCAACCCGAGGGGGAGCACCTCCCCTTCGCCGGGCTTCTCGCCGTTCCTCGACATCATGCACACGCAGGGGAGAGGGATCTTCGACACGGTGGCCTCGTTGCTCGGACACGGGCTCCTCTCCCGGTTCCCGACGCTGCGGATCCTGCCGGTCGAGAACGGCTCCGCCTGGGTGCGGCCGCTCGTCGGCGCCCTCGAACAGTCCTACGCCAAGAACCCTTCGATGTGGCCCGAGGACCCGCTGATGGTGTTCAAGCGCAACGTCTGGATCCATCCCTTCCACGAGGAGGACCCGCGTGGCCTCATCGAGCTCGTGGGTGCCGACCGCGTGGTCTTCGGGTCCGACTACCCGCACATCGAGGGGATGTCCGACCCGCTCTCCTACGTCGACGAGCTCGCCGGCCTGCCCCACGAGGACATCGCCCGGGTGATGGGCGGCAACCTCGCGGAGGTGATGAAGCTACCCTTCGCGGCCTGAGAGGCGCGCCGCGGTCCCGTGGGAGGGAAGCAGATGCGCGTGACCGGACCGGTGACGCGGCGGCTCGCACGGCTGGGCCTTCGCGGGGCCCGTCGCCGACCTCGCCGCATGCGGCTATCGGCAGGACGAGTTCTTCCTCGAGGGCGTTGCGACCCGGTACGGACCGTCGTCGGGGTCCGAGCTGGCCTGGGACGGGTGCTGGCAGGTCGAGCCGCTGGGGACGGCGCCGTACAAGACGCGGATCGTCGTGGTCCGGCCCGAGGACCCGGCCCGGTTCAACGGCACCGTCGTGGTGTTGTGGAACAACGTCTCCGCCGGGTACGAGAACTTCGGAGGCGGGGACAGCCCCGAGCTCTACGAGGGTGGGTACGCCTGCGCTGCGGTCACGACGCAGCGCGTGGGTGTGCACGGAGCTCCCGTCAACCCGCAGGGCCTGCTCGCCTGGGACCCCGAACGCTACGGGTCGCTTTCGATCCCGAGCGACGACTACTCCTTCGACATCTTCACCCAGGCCGCCGGCGTGGTCGGACCCGACCGGGCGGACGACGGCGTCGACCCGATGGGCGGGCTCGAGGTGCGCCGGCTCATCGCCGAGGGAGCGTCACAGTCCGCCGCCCGCCTCGCGACGTATCTCAACGCCGTCCAGCCCGAGACGGGCCGTTTCGACGCCTTCCTGCTCACCATGTACTTCGGTGGCGGTGCACCGCTCGAGGTCGGCGACGCCGTCATGACGGTGCAGGCCGCCGACGGCGGTGGGCCTCGCATCCCGGAGGGGCTCCACCTCTTGCGCGACGACCTGGGCGTACCCGTCATGGTCGTGAACACGGAGTGTGAGTCAAAGGCGTGCTATCCCGTCCGGCAACCCGACACGGATCGCTACCGCTACTGGGAGGTGGCCGGTGCGTCTCACGTGTCCCTCCAAGCGTTGGTGTCGTCGGCACCCCGGATGGAGCGCGACTTCGGGTTCTCGATCCCGATCGACGACGCCGTGAAGAGCATCAACCAGGTCTCTGTCGCACCGGTCGTGGACGCGGCCCTCCACCACGTGAACATCTGGGCACAGGGAGGTGCCGCGCCCCGGTCCAGCCCCGCATCGAGTTCTCGGGTGACCCGCCGGAGATCGTGCGGGACGGCAACGGGATCGCGCAAGGAGGCATCCGGCTCCCCGTGGTCGAGGTCCCGATCGCCCACAACAGCGCGCTGCAACAATCGCCCGATGTGTTCAGCCGGCTGGTCGGGTACCACGAACCCTTCCCACCCGAGAAGGTGCGCGCGCTCTATGGCAGTCGAGCCGAGTACGTCGAACGCTACGAGGAAGCCACCCGGGCTGCTGCGGCAGCGGCGGTGATCCTCCCTCGTGACGTCGACGCCGTGGTGCGAGAGGGAACGGCAAGCGTTCCACTCTGAGGCATCGGGCGCCCCACGGAGCCGTAGAGCCCGGAGCTGCTCACGGCCCGTACGGCTCGTCGAGCAGCGACGTCCCCCCCTGCAGTGTGGCGAGGGAGAAGCCGGCCGTCTTCCGGTACTCCTCGGTCACGCGTGCGATCTCCTCCGGTGTGATCACGTCGGCGATGTCCGTGAACCCCTCCGGGGCCCGTTCCTCCACCAGCACCATGGGGAGCTCGGGACCGTGCCCGCGGTTGGCGCGCACGATGGCGGCAGTGGCGGGGCGGCGGGCCGTCTCGTAGCGGTCCAGGGCCTCGTCGAGGTTGCCGGGGTGTCGCCGGATGCACCCGGCGAGCACCCGCGCATCGAGGATGGCCTGGGACGCGCCGTTCGAGCCGATCGGATACATGGGGTGCGCGGCATCGCCCAGAAGCGTGCTGCGTCCAAAGGTCCAGCGGGGGAGCGGGTCTCGATCGACCATCGGGAAGAGGTACGTCGCCGGCGCCTCCCGGACGACGGAGGGCACGTCGAGCCATCCGAAGTCCCACGCTTCGAACTGCGGGAGGAAGTCGTCGAGGGATCCCTTCTTGTTCCAATCCTCCGTCGCCGCCAGGTCGGACTCCGGTCGTCGGAGCTCGGCCACGAAGTTGAACGCCTGCTTGCCTCCGGGCAGGTCGCCGATGGGGTAGCCGACGAACTTCTGCTCGGGATGGCCGGCCCAGATCATGGTGCGACCGTCCAGCACGGCGTCGGTCTCCGCCACGCCGCGCCACAGCAGCGAACCGTTCCAGCGTGGCGGCCCCTCGGCAGGGAAGCGTTGCGAGCGAGCGACGCTGTGGATCCCGTCCGCCGCCACCACGACGTCCGCCTCGACCCGCCCGTCCTCGAAGACGGCGGCCGGGCGCTCCCCGCCGTCATCGATCCGGACCAGCCCCCGCCCGAGGTGCAGCACGCTCGACCCGGCGCGCTCGACCAGTGCCTTCAGCATGACCTCCTGCAGCACGCCACGGTGAATGGAGAGCTGGGGCCAGCGATACCCGGCGGCGACCCCCCGCGGCTCCCGCCAGATCTCCTGGCCCCGCTTGGTGCAGTAGACGAGCAGCGACGGGGCGACCGATCGTGCCCGGAGCTCCTCGAGCAGGCCGAGGGCTTCGAGCTCCAAGACGGCGTGCGGCAGGAGGTTGATCCCGACCCCCAGCGGGCGCAGCTCTCGGGTCGCTTCGAAGACCTCCACCCTCGCACCGACCTCGTGGAGGCTGAGCGCCGTCGCCAGACCGCCGATCCCGGCCCCGACGACGACGCACTCGAGCCCGTCGAGGGCCCCCGTCACCGGACCTCGTGCACGTCGATGCGCACGACGGACCGATCGCGCCGGCCGGTCGAGATCGCGATCAGATCGTTGAGAAAGCTCAGCCGCGGGGCCGACGTGGTCAATCGCACGTGGGTCCTGAAGTAGTACTCGTCGGGGTCCACCGCCTCCCCGCGGGCGAGACGCGCGGCAACCGACTCCGTCGCCTTGCGGACGCCCCGGGAGCGCACCTCGACCGTCTCGCCGGCGTCCGTCATGAGCGTGTAGTGCGCATCGATCTCGAGCACGCCGTCCGGCCGGACCGTCTGCCAGTCGACACCACCCTCGAGAACCTTGCCCGTGAGGTCGTCCCGGCCCACGAAGGTTCCGCCCTCGAACGCGATGTACCGGCGCCCACCGCCGAGGTCGACGGGGGCACGCACGTCGATCTCGATCGCCAGGAGTTCACGCAGTTGGATCTGCCGCATGCAGATTCGTGCCTCGGGTCACCCAGCCGGATGACCCGGCAGGGGCCTACCCCAGCCGCCCGAGAAGGAAGCCGGCGACCTCGGTGGCCGGCGGGAACGAGCCGGTGATCCCGGAGCTGACGTAGCCGACGTCGCTGATCATGGTGATGCCGGTGATCGCCACCGCCGCGTCGCTGCAGAGGAACACGAGCGGGTAGGCCTGCTCGAGCGGCGTGGAGGCCTCGATGCCGGCCTCGCCGCGGTAGTCGGCGCCGAACCCCAGCCACATCTCCTTGTTCGCCTGGGCCAGCGGGGTGTCGGTCGGCCCGGGGCAGATGGCGTTGATGCGGATCCCCTGCTTGAGCAGGGGGAACGCCTCCCGGGCCACGTAGGCGCAGACGGCCTGCTTGGAGTGGAAGTAGTCGGCGAAGCCGTGCTCGACCGCCCAGGCCGATGCCGCGTCGAAGTCGGCCGTGTCCAGGTACTCCTTCAACGTCTCCAGGTTGGACTCCCAGCCGAGCCCGGCGGCGGAGGAGATGAAGCCGATGGCCGAACCGCGGGGGAGCATGCCGCCGCCCAGCATCCGGTTGATGAGGTGGCGGTGCCCGACGAAGTTGATCTTCTCGATCCCCGGCGTGCCGTCGGCGACCCCGGCGCAGGAGAACGAGCGCGTGCACCGGGCCCCCGCACTCGTCCACCGCGGCCTCGATGGACGCCTGGTCGGCCAGGTTCACGTGGATGGCCTTGGCGCCCGGGAGCGTCACCTCGGCGTAGTCCATCACCACGACTTCCGCGCCGGCGTCCTGTACCAGCGCGGCAGCGGCGGCGCCCATGCCGGTGGCGCCGCCGACGACGAGGACCCGCTTGCCGTCGTAGCGAAATGCATCGAACAGTCCCATGTGTATGCCCTCCTGAGAGCAGCGTGCAGCGTGTGAATGTGTCCTAACCGACGACGGAGCGGACCTTGAGGTCCACGATGGTATCCCAGTCGATCCCGAGCTCCTCGAGGACGGCGTCGCCGTGCTCGTTGAACTCGGGCGCCCGCCTCGCCGGCGCCGGCTCGCCGCCGAACTGCACGGGTGCCGCCACGAGCTGGAAGGGGACTCCCGTCGCCGTCTCGCAGTCCTGCACGTATCCGTTGGCCAGCGTCTGTGGATCGACGGCCGCCTCGAGGGTGTCCTGCACGATGCACCACTGTCCGGTGAAATCGGCCAGCTTCTCGCGCCACTCGGCCACCGTGTACTCGGCCAACACGGTGCGCAGGATCGCCTGCGCCTCCGTGGTGTTCTCGAGCAGCGAGGCGTGGTCGGCGAAGCGAGGGTCGTGCGCCAGCTCGGGTCGCCCGATGATGTCGCAGAGCGGCGGCCAGTACCTCCCGGCTTGGAGGCAGCAGAAGGACACGTAGCGCTCGTCCTTGGTCAGATAGGTGTTCACCAAGGGGTTCTGCCGCATCATGTTGGTCGGAGGGCCCTGCCAGGGGACGTTGGCGACGAGTGACAGCGCGAAGGCCTGGCCCATGGCCCACATTCCCGTGCCCAGCAGCGACACGTCGACCGTCGTCGCCTCGCCCGTGCGCTCGCGATGGAAGAGCGCGCCCATGATCCCCCCGGCGATGGTCATGGCGCCGATGGAGTCGCCGAAGCCGGGTGCCGGTGGGTTGGGAAGCCGGTCCGAGTCGGCCGGCATGCCGCCGATCGCGACGCCGGCCCGTTGCCAGAAGGCGAGTGAGTCGTACGAGCCCTTGTCCGCGTCCGGGCCCCGCTCGCCCTGGCCCGTGCCCGCGACGTAGATGATCTGCGGGTTGTGCGCCCGGATGTCGTCGAGCTCGATCTTGAGCTTCTTGCGCACCCCCGGCAGCTTGTTGGTGAGGAACACGTCGGCCGTGCCGGCGAGCTTGTAGAGGATCTCGAGCCCTTCGGGCGACGTCAGGTCGAGAGCCAAGCTGCGCTTGCCCCGGTTCGAGTGCTCCAAGAGCGCGTGGACGTCACCGGTGATCGACACCACTCCGGTGGAGGCCAGGCCCCGCATGGCGTCGCCGCGCTCGGCGGGCTCGATCTTGATCACCTCGGCGCCCCAGTCGGCCAGGAGCGCCGAGGCCGCCGGCACGAACGTGTGCTCGGCCACCTCCAGGACGCGGACACCCTCCATCACTGCCGTCACCTGCATCCTCCAAGTCTCAGGGTCGAAGAGATTCTCGGCGTCAGGGCCGCGGCGGGAGCGGCGTGGCCCCCGGATCTGACTCTGACATCGACGTCGATGTTACCAAGGCTCCGGACGGCCCACCCCGGGCGTCCGGCCCGAGGAGACGCCGGTGTGGCCGGGTCACGGCGCCACCTCGACCACCACCTTGCCCACGGCCTCGCCCTCGGCCAGGTGGCGCAGGGCGGCCGCCGCCTCGGCCAGGTCGAAGGTGGCGCCGATGAGCGGCGCGGCGCGACCCTCGACCAGGAGGTCCAGGAGCTCGCGGTCGTTGCGCACCATCTCCTCGGGCTGGTGCCGCGCGAAATCGCCGAACTGGAAGCCGAGGATGTGGATCCCCTTCAGCAGGACCAGGTTCAGCGGGATGCGCGGGATGGACCCCGACGCGTAGCCCACGGTGACGAAGCGCCCGCCCCAGTGCAGCGAGCGCAGGGCCGGCTCGGCCAGGTCGCCGCCGACCGGGTCGATCACGACGTCGGCGCCGTCGGGCAGCGCCTCCCGCAGGGCCTGCCGCAGGTCGCCGGCGCGGTGGTCGATCAGCCGCTGCGCGCCGCAGGCCGCGCGCCGCCTCGAGCTTCTCGGGGCTCGACGCCACCGCGGTCACGGTCGCCCCCAGGACGGCGCCCAGCTGGACCGCGGCCGAGCCGACGCCGCCGCCCGCCCCGAGCACGACGAGCTCCTCGCCCGGCTCGAGCGCCGCCACCGAGCGCAGCACGTGGTACGCCGTGCGGTAGGCCACGCCGAAGCCGGCCGCCGTGTGGTCGTCCACCCCGGCCGGGATCGGCATGAGGGACGTCGCCGGCACGACGATCTCCTCGGCCAAGGCGCCGACGATGGCCGAGCCGAAGACGCGGTCGCCGATGCCGACCCCGTCGACGCCTTCGCCGACGTCGACCACGCGCCCGGCGAACTCGCTGCCCAAGATGAAGGGCGTCGGCACCGACACCTGGTACGTGTTCGCGACGACCAGCACGTCGGGGAAGTTGAGCGCGCCGACGTGCACCGCGACCCGGGCCTGTCCCGCACCCAGCGCCGGTGACGGCACGTCGGTCACCTGAATCACCTCGGGGCCGCCGTAGGTGCGGCACACTGCGGCCCGCACGTCAGCTCACTCCCCGACCGGGGCGGTCCGTCGCCCGGCGCACGCCTGCCGGCTCAGTCCGCGCCCGGCGTCGCCAGCACGGCGTAGTCCGTCGACTCCGCCAGGTCCGCCGCCGCCTGCATGAGCTCGAGCACGATGGGCCCGAACGCGAGGAGCTTCTCGTCGTCGCCGGCCCGCTGGTAGCCCTGCTCGAGGACGACGGCCAGCTTCCACTTGGCCAGCACGCAGTAGTAGTCGATGTCGTCGACCTGGCGGCCGGACGTCTTGGCGTAGTGCGCGAGCATCTCGGCCCGCGAGGGCATGCCCGTCATGTCGACGTAGCCGCCGGCGCGATCCTCGTCGCCGCTCGTGTCGTCCGGCCAGGACTGCATCACCCAGCCCAGGTCGAGCTTGGGGTCGCCGACGGTGCCCATCTCCCAGTCGACGATGGCGGCCAGGCGGGCCGGCGCCCCGTGCTTGAACATCACGTTGGCGAACTGGTAGTCGCCGTGCATGAGCCCGGGGATGTAGTCGATCGGCCGGTGGGCCCGCAGCCACGCCGCCGCCTCGTCGAAGCCGGGGAGCTCGCGGCCCTTGATGCGCTCGAGGAACGCCGTCCACCGGTCGACCTGGCGCTCGTGGAAGCCGTCGGGCCGGCCCAGGTCGTCCAGGCCCTTGGCCCGCCAGTCGACCCTGGAGAGCAGGGCGATGCCCTCGACGAGCTGGAAGGCGAGACCGCGCCGCGCCTCCAGGTCGGTGTCGAACGGCGCCGGCCACTCGCGCCGGGTGGACATCGGCGACCAGCCGTCGACGAACCCCATCAGGTAGAAGGTGCGGCCGAGCACCGCGGGGTCCGTGCACACGGCGATCGCCTCGGTGTGCGGCACGTCGGTGCCGTTCAGCGCCTCGATGATCCGCCACTCCCGCACGATGCCCTCGTCCCGGCTGGCCGGCGCGCTGGGCGGCGGGATGCGCATGGCGCAGTGCAGGTCGCCCCGCCGGAGCTCGTAGATCTCGTTCTGGCTGCCGCCCGAGATGTAGCCGTGCTCCAGTGGCGCCCCGACGCCGAGGCCCTGGGCGTCCAGCCAGGCCGTCAGCCTCTCGACGTCGGCGATCGTCGGTGTCGTCGTCTCGGCCGTGTCGCTCACAGGTTCCCCACTTCGAGCTCGAGGTATTCGGCGAACTTCGCCCGGGCGGCCTCCTGCCGCTTGGGCAGCCATTGCGTGGGCCAGACGTCGTCGCTCGGGCTGTAGTCCCGCAGCACCTGGCGGGCGACCGTGACCTTGTGCACCTCCGTCGGGCCGTCGGCCAGCCCCATGACGCCGGCGCCGTGGATCATGCCGAAGAACGGCATCTCGTTGGTGGTCCCCGAGCGCGCCGTGCACCTGCATGGCGCGCCAGGCGATGTCGTGCAGCACGGTGGGCATGACCACCTTGGCCGTCGCGATGTCCTTGCGCACCCGCTTGTAGTCGTTGTACTTGTCGATCTCCCACGCCGTGTAGAGGACGAAGAGCCGGAACTGCACCAGCTGGGCGTAGGAGTCGGCGATGTAGCCCTGCACGAATTGCTTGTCGGCCAGGAGGCTGCCGGCGGTCTCGCGGCTGAGGGCCCGCTCGCACATCATGTCGATCGCCTTCTGGGCCATGCCGATGGTCCGCATGGCGTGGTGGATCCGGCCGCCGCCGAGCCGGGTCTGGGCGATGACGAAGGCCTGTCCCTCCCCGCCGAGCAACGACTCGGCGGGGACCCGCACGTCCTCGTAGTGGATGAGCGCGTGCGAGCCCTCGTTCATCTGCTCCCCGTACAGGCCGACGTTGCGCTCGATGTGCACGCCGGGGGTGTCCGTCGGCACCAGGAACATCGACATGCCCTTGTACGGGCTCACGTCGGGGTTGGTGACCGCCATGACGATGAGGAACGAGGCCGTCTTGGCGTTGGACGAGAAGTACTTCCAGCCGTTGATCACCCACTCGTCACCGTCCTTGACCGCCCGCGTCGTGAACAGCGTCGGGTCGGCGCCGGCGTGGGGCTCGGTCATGGAGTAGCTCGAGAAGCACTCGCCGTTGAGCAGCGGCTGGAGGTAGCGCTCCTTCTGCTCGTCGGTGCCGTAGTGGGCGATGATCTCCGCGTTGCCCGTGTCGGGAGCCTGGCAGCCGAACACGACCGACGCCCACTGCGAGCGGCCGAGGATCTCGTTCAGCAGCGCCAGCTTCAGCTGGCCGTAGCCCTGGCCGCCGAGCTCGGGACCGAGGTGGGTGGCCCACAGGCCCTGGCGCCGCACCTCTTCCTTCAGCGGGTCGATCGCCTCGCGTCGCTTTCCCTCCAGCGGGACGAACTGCTGGTGCGGGAACACCAGGTCGAGCGGCTCGACCTCCTCCCGGACGAATTCGTCGACCCAGTCCAGCTTCTTCTGGTACTCGGGATCGGTCTCGAAGTCCCACGCCATGGTTGCGCCCTCCCTCGGTAGGCGAGGCGGAATATGTCTCTGGCAGAATATGATTCTGACTATTCAGAATGCAATACCGGAACCCGAGGCCGACGTCGCCGGACGGATCGTCCGCCGCACCCTGGCGAAACGGGAGAACGACTACGCCAGCGAGGTCCGCCGCCTGCTCGATGCCGCCCTCGAGGTCATGGGGCGCTGCGGCACCTCGTCGCGCCCCCGGGTGGCCGACATCGTGGCCGCGGCGGGACTCTCCAACGAGGCCTTCTACCGGCACTTCCAGTCCAAGGACGCCCTGGTCACCGCCCTCCTCGAGGACGGCGGCGAGCGCCTGCGCAGCTACCTCGCCCACCAGTTGGCGAAGGAGGCGACGCCCGAGGGCCAGGTCCGGCGTTGGGTGGAGGGCGTGCTCGCCCAGGCCCACGGAGACATCGCCGCCACCACCCTGGCCGTGCTGTGGAACGGGGGCAGCGTGGGCGGGGGGTTGGCGGCCGGGCGGCACTTCGCCAGTGCACCCCTGGCCTCGCTCCTGCACGAGCCGTTCACCGCGCTGGGCAGCGAGGCCCCCGAGTTCGACGCCGCCCTGGCGGCGCACGCCACGCTCGGCAAGCTCTCGGACTGCCTGTGGCAGGGTGTCCAACCGACACGCTCCGAGGTCGCCCGCGTCGCCGACTTCTGCCTCGCGGCCGTCCAGCGCGGCGGCTGACGGTCCGCCGCACCGGTGATCCGGACCGGGTCCGGCGGCCGGCCTCGGCTCCTTTGACCGCAGACCCGTAGCGGGTGCTAGCACAACGCCGACGTCTGAGTCGAAGAGGCCACACCGCAGATCGGCACACCGAGAAGCCCACGTGGCGGTGAGGAGGGGCGTATGAACGTGGGCATCGTGACGGGGGCGGCCCGGGGCATGGGACGGGCTTGCGCGGAGCGGGTCGCAGACATGGTCGACGTCCTGCTGCTGGTCGACCGCGACGAGCTGATCCTCGCCGAAACCGCCGAGAGCCTCGCGTCGGGCCGCGCGCCGGCAAAGGTCGAGCCGTTCCGGCTCGACGTCAAGGACCCCGAAGGTGTCGCCCGCCTGGCGACGCGGGCGTCGGAGCTGGGCACGCTGCGCGCCGTCGCCCACGCCGCCGGCGTGTCCCCGACCATGGCCGACTGGCGCGAGATCGTCGCGGTCGACCTCGTCGGGACGGCGTTGCTCGTCGACGCCCTCTTCCCGCTGGCGTCGGCGGGAACAGCCGTCGTGTGCTTCGCGCTCGATCGCGCCGCTGCTGGCCATGGGCGAGGCCGATCTCGCGGCGGACGTGGTGCTCGACGATCCGCTCGACGGTGCCTTCCTCGACCGCATCCGGGAGGCGGTGGGCCCCGAGATCGAGGACTCCGGCATGGCCTACACGTGGGCGAAGCGGGGTGTGCACCGGCTGGTCCGGCGCGAGTCGGTGCGCTTCGGGCGCGTCGGCGCCCGCATCTGCTCGGTGACGCCCGGCATGATCGACACGCTCATGGGTCAGCAGGAGGCCGAGGCCCGTCCGACCACCGACGACATGCTCGTCCAGCTGTCGCCGTTCGGCCGCAAGGGCCGTCCCGACGAGGTGGCGGCCGGGGCGGCCTTCCTCCTCTCCGACGAGGCCGGTTTCGTCACGGGGATCGACCTTCCCGTCGACGGGGGCGTCGTCGCCGCGTTCCGCAGCGGCGGGGCGGCGCTCGCATGAGCGACGACGTCGACGTGAGGGACCTGCTCGATCCCGAGCTGCGGCCGGTGCTCGACGCCTTCGAGCTCCCGCCCATCGACCACGACGGGATCGCGGCCATACGCGGTGCATCGTTCCCCGCGCCCGGACCTCTCCGACGCGGTGACGCGCACCGACCACCTGGTGCCGGGCGACCCCCCGGTCCGCGTGCGGGTGCACCGACCGGTCGGCCACGAGGGGCGGCTTCCTGCGATCGTCACCATCCACGGCGGCGGCTACGTCATCGGCACCTACGACATGGACGACCCCGTCCTCGACCAGTGGTGCCCGGCGCTCGGGATCGTCGGCGTCTCCGTGGACTACCGCCTCGCCCCGGAGACCCCGTACCCGGGGCCGCTCGACGATTGCTACGCCGCGTTGCGCTGGACCTCCGACCACGCGGACGAGCTCGGGATCGACCCCGAGTGCATCGGCGTCTCCGGGCTGAGCGCGGGAGGCGGGCTTGCCGCCGCACTCGCACTGCTCGCGCGTGACCGGGGCGAGATCCCGCTCGCGTTCCAGCTCCTCGACTGTCCCATGCTCGACGACCGCCAGACGACCCCCTCCATACGGGCGCGCGGCCTGTACGTGTGGAGCTGCAGGGTCCAACGAGTTCGGCTGGCGCTCCTACCTCGGCGAGCTCTACGAGTCCGACGACGTGCCGGTCTACGCGGCGCCGGCCCGCGCCACCGAGCTCGGGGGGCTGCCGCCGGCCTGCGTGATCGTGGGCTCCATCGACGGCTTCCGCGACGAGAACATCGACTACGCCCAGCGGCTGAACCAAGCCGGCGTGCCCTGTGAGCTCCACGTCATCGCCGGCCTGCCCCATGCGTACCTGCTCGTGCCGGGAGCGGTGGCCGTGCGGCAGGCGGCGCGCTGCCGGGACGACTGGTTGGCCCGTCAGCTCGCCGGGTCGCGCGCCGGCTGACCCGCCTCGAAGGCGGGCCGACCGGTCAGAGTGCGCCGGCCCCGCCCGATCGGGCCCGGATCATCGCGTCCTGGACGAAGGACGCCACCAGTTGGCCGTCGGTCCGGAAGATGTCACCCCGCCCGTAGCTGCGGCCGTGCCCGGCATAGGGGCTCCAGTGGGAGAGGAGGTGCCACTCGGAGGCCGGGAACGGCTCGTGGAACGTGAGGGTATGGCTCGAGCACGCCCGTCGAGAGCGTCTTGTGGGCCTGCGCCTGGCCCACGCCCGCGTGCGGGCGCATGGCCGTCCCGATCAGGAAGCCGTCGGTGGAGTAGGCGACGAGGGCCTGGTCGGTGCCGGCTTCCTCGGGGGCTCCCACGAAGCGGACCCAGACGTCGAGCTCGGGCGGTCCCACCTGGTCGGGGTCGTTCAGATCGACCCCGCCGACCACGCAGATCTCCCAGGCGCCCGCGCGGCGGATGGCGCCGTCGTCGTCCTCCGGACTCGAGGGCAGGCTGGGCCGGTCGGCGTGCCGGATCACGTCGTCTTCCGCGGCGCTGAGCAGCACCAGCGAGCGGGTGCAGAGCTGGTCGCCCTGGCTGATGGTCACCGTGCTGCTCGCCACCGACCGCCCGCTGTGCATGCGGTCGACCGCGACGTCGAGGGGGGCGTCCGGCGATGCGCCCCGCGCGAAGACGGTGTGAATGGTCTTGACCGACTTCCCCTCCTGGCCGGCCAGCCCCGCCGTCACCGACTGCGCCAGGAGCTGGCCGCCGAAGACCACGTTGTGATCGGAACGGAGGTTGCCGGCCCGGTAGCGGTCGGTGCCGACTGGTTCGAGCGACAGGGCCTCGAGGAACGCGTCAATGGTGAACATCGGTCTGTCTTCCTCCCCTTCCTTCCACGGGCCTGGGCGGCCCCACCCTTCAGGATCGTTGCGACGCCGCAATCCCGGAAGCGGAGGGATCATACCGGGATTTTTGACGACGACGTCAAAGTCAGATAGCCTCCCGACCTGGGGTCTCCCGGCGTGTGTGCCTGCTGCGTGTTCCGTGTTGCGACCGGCGCGCCGGGCTGTCGTGACCTGAATGATTCGAGCGACGAGAGGAAGAGTGCTGTGGCCGAGGCAGTGAAGGTCAACCCGGAGTCGAGGATGCTCGTCGACGGAAAGCTGGTCGATGCCGATTCGGGACGGAGCTTCGGCAACGTCAACCCGGCGACCGAAGAGGTCATCGGACAGGTTGCCGATGCGTCCACGCCCGAGATGCATCGAGCCATCGATGCCGCCCGACGTGCCTTCGACGAGACCGATTGGTCGACCAACCATGCCTTCCGCAAGCACTGTCTGGAGCAGCTGCACGAGGCGCTCCAGGCCGAGCAGGAGGAGCTGCGCGAGCAGCTGATCCTCGAGGTCGGCTGCCCGCGCATGACGACGAACGGTCCCCAGCTCGACGCACCCCTCTCCGAGGCACTGGCCTACCCGGCCAAGCTCATCGAGGAGTTCGAGTGGGAGACGGTGCTGCCCGACGCCACGAGCATCACCGGCACGCTCGACACCCGGCGGATCTGGCGTGAGCCCGTCGGCGTGGTGGGCGCCATCGTGCCGTGGAACTTCCCGGTGGAGGTCACGCTGCACAAGCTGGGACAGGCGCTGGCCACCGGCAACACGGTCGTCGTCAAGCCGGCGCCCGACACACCGTGGAACGCCACCTTCCTCGGTCGGCTCATCGCCGAGCGGACCGACATCCCGGCCGGCGTGGTCAACGTCGTCACGTCGTCGGACCACCTGGTCGGCGAGGAGCTCACGCTCTCCCCGAAGGTCGACATGATCTCCTTCACCGGGTCGACCGCGGTGGGGCAGCGCATCATGGAGAAGGGCGCCGCGACCATGAAGCGCGTCTTTCTCGAATTGGGGGGAAGTCGGCGAGCGTCGTGCTCGAGGACGCCGACCTCGGCACGGCGACGCTCATGGGCATGGGCGCGTGCTTCCATGCGGGACAGGGGTGCGCCATCCAGACGCGCATGCTGCTGCCGCGCTCGCGCTACGAGGAGGGCGTCGAGATGCTGAAGGGTCTCTTCGCGGCGGTGCCCTACGGCGACCCGCAGCGCCCGGACGTGATCATGGGTCCGCTCATCTCGTCCAAGCAGCGCGAGCGCGTGCTCGGCCTCATCGAGAAGGGGAAGGCCGAGGGCGCCACGCTGGCCGTCGGCGGCGGCCGTCCTTCCGGCGACGAGTTCGCCCACGGCTGGTGGGTCGAGCCGACGCTGTTCACCGGGCCATCGATGCCGCCCGACGCGCCTTCGACGAGACCGATTGGTCGACGAACCGCGCCTTCCGCAAGCGCTGCCTGGAACAACTGCACGAGGCACTGCAAGCCGAGCAGGAGGAGCTGCGCGAGCAGCTGATCCTCGAGGTCGGCTGCCCGCGCATGACGACGAACGGTCCCCAGCTCGACGCGCCGCTCTCGGAGGCACTGGCCTACCCGGCCAAGGTCATCGAGGAGTTCGAGTGGGAGACGGTGCTGCCCGACGCCACGAGCATCACCGGCACGCTCGACTCCCGGCGGATCTGGCGTGAGCCCGTCGGCGTGGTGGGCGCCATCGTGCCGTGGAACTTCCCGGTGGAGGTCACGCTGCACAAGCTGGGACAGGCGCTGGCCACCGGCAACACGGTCGTCGTGAAGCCGGCGCCCGACACACCGTGGAACGCCACCTTCCTGGGTCGGCTCGTCGCCGAGCGGACCGACATCCCGGCCGGCGTGGTCAGCGTCGTCACGTCGTCGGACCACCTCGTCGGCGAGGAGCTCACGCTCTCCCCGAAGGTCGACATGATCTCCTTCACCGGGTCGACCGCGGTAGGCCAGCGCATCATGGAGAAAGGTGCCGCCACCATGAAGCGCGTCTTTCTCGAACTGGGCGGGAAGTCGGCGAGTGTCGTGCTCGAGGACGCCGACCTCGGCACGGCGACGCTCATGGGCATGGGCGCGTGCTTCCACGCCGGACAGGGGTGCGCGATCCAGACCCGCATGCTGCTGCCACGCTCGCGCTATGAGGAAGGCGTGGAGATGCTGAAGGGTCTCTTCGCCGCGGTCCCCTACGGTGACCCGCAGCGCCCCGACGTGATCATGGGGCCGCTCATCTCGTCCAAGCAGCGCGAGCGTGTGCTCGGTCTCATCGAGAAGGGAAAGGCCGAGGGCGCCACGCTAGCCGTCGGCGGCGGCCGTCCTTCCGGCGAGGAGTTCGCCCGCGGCTGGTGGGTCGAACCGACGTTGTTCACCGACGTGGACAACTCCATGACCATCGCCCAAGAGGAGATCTTCGGTCCGGTCCTCGTCGTGATCCCCTACGAAGACGAAGACGACGCCGTCCGCATTGCCAACGACAGCCGGTACGGCCTGAGCGGCGGCGTGTTCTCCGGGTCGGTCGAGCACTCGCTCGCGGTGGCCCGGCGGATCAGGACCGGTGGCCTCAGCATCAACGGCGGCGCTCCTTACGGCGCCGACCTCCCCTTCGGTGGGTACAAGCACAGCGGCATCGGGCGGCAGAACGGCATCGCCGGGTTCGAGCAGTACCTGGAGATCAAGTCCGTGGCCTGGCCGGCGGCGTAGGCACGCAGGAGTCGCACGATGGCGTCACCACCGATCCCAAGACCTCTACTACGACCCCTACGACTTCGAGATCGACGAGGACCCGTATCCGCTCTGGAAGCGGATGCGCGACGAGGCGCCGCTGTACTGGAACGAGAAGTACGAGTTCTTCGCGCTGAGCCGTTGGGCCGACGTCGAGGCGGCGATGCTCGACTGGGACACCTACCGGTCCGGTCGCGGCTCCATCCTCGAGATGATCCGGGCCAACGTCGAGATCCCTTCGGGCGTGATCCTCATGGAGGACCCGCCGGTGCACACCGGCCACCGCTCGCTGCTCTCGCGGGTCTTCACGCCCAAGAAGATGCTCGCGCTCGAGCCCCAGGTGCGTGCCTTCTGCGCGGAGGTGCTCGACCCGCTCGCCGGCGCGGGCGGCTTCGACTTCATCGAGGACCTGGGCAAGTTCATGCCCATGCGCGTCATCGGCATGCTGCTCGGCATCCCCGAGCAGGACCAGGTGGCGATCCGCGAGCGAACTCGATGAGAGCCTGCGACTCGAGGAGGGCACGGAGCCCGAGTCCGACTACGACGCCGTCGAGTCGGCGCAGGTGTTCTCCGACTACATCACGTGGCGCGACCGAGCACCCCTCGGACGACCTGATGACCGAGCTGATCAACGCCGAGTTCGAGGACGAGACGGGGACGACGCGCACCTTGGCGCACGACGAGATCCTCACCTACGTCGGACTGTTGGCCGGGGCGGGGAACGAGACGACGGCACGGCTCATCGGCTTCACCGGGGAGGTCCTCGGCCGTCATCCCGACCAGCGCCGCGAGCTGGCGGCGGATCCCTCGCTCATCCCCAACGCCATTGAGGAGCTCCTGCGCTACGAGGCGCCATCGCCCGTGCAGGCCCGCTACGTCCAGCACGACGTCGAGCTCCACGGCCAGAAGGTGCCCGCGGGAAGCATCATGGTCGTCCTCAACGGCTCGGCCAACCGGGACGAATCCTCAACGGCTCGGCCAACCGGGACGAGCGCCACTACCCCAACGGGGACAGCTTCGACATCCACCGTGACGTCGGTCGGCACCTCTCCTTCGGCTACGGCATCCACCTCTGCCTGGGCGCCGCACTGGCGCGGCTGGAGGGCCGGATCGCGCTCGACGAGGTGCTGCGTCGCTTCCCCGATTGGGAGGTCGACTACGACAAGGCCCAGCGCGCCCACGCCTCGACCGTGCGGGGCTGGGAGACGCTGCCGGTGCGCACGTCGTGATCCGGTCCACTCGCAGCCATCAAGAGAGGAGCAGGCCATGAACCTGGACGACATGATTCTGGTCAGCATCGACGACCACATGATCGAGCCCCCGGACATGTTCGAGAACCATGTGCCGCAGAAGTGGCTCGACGACGCACCGAAGGTCGTGCACGAGCAGGGCATCGACCAGTGGGTCTTCCAGGGCGAGAAGACCAGCACGTCGTTCGGGATGGCCGCCACGGTCGGTTGGCCCTCCGAGGAGTGGGGCTTCAACCCCGGCACCTACACCGAGCTCCGTCCCGGGCTGCTTCGACGTCCACGAGCGGGTGCGCGACATGAACGCCAACGGAGTCCTCGGCTCCATGTGCTTTCCCACCATGGCCGGGTGGAACGCACGGACGTTCGCCGAGTCACGAGACAAGGAAGTGGCCCTCGTCATGCTCCAGGCGTACAACGACTGGGCCATCGACGAGTGGTGCGGTGCCTACCCGGGTCGCTTCATCCCGCTCGGCATCGTCCCCATGTGGGACGTCGAGGCCGCCACCAAGGAGGTCCGGCGCATCGCCAAGAAGGGCTGCCGGTCGATCAGCTTCCTCGAGACGCCGCACGTGCAGGGTTTCCCGAGCTTCCTCTCCGGCTACTGGGACCCGATGCTGGCCGCGCTGAGCGAGGAGAACATGGTGCTGTCCCTCCACATCGGGGCGGGATTCGCCGTCATCAAGCGGCCGGAGGAGGCGCCGGTCGACCACCTCATGGTCCTGGCCTGTCAGATCAGCGCGATCACCGCGCAAGACCTCCTGTTCGGACCGACGCTGCGGCGCTTCCCCGACCTGAAGGTCGCGCTGTCCGAGGGCGGGATCGGCTGGATCCCCTTCTACTTCGACCGGATCGACCGCCACTTCCAGAACCAGGAATGGCTGCACAGCGACTTCGGCGGGAAGCTGCCCTCGGAGGTGTTCCGCGACCACATCCTGGCCTGCTACATCACCGACCCCTCCGGCCTGCTGCTGCGCGACCGGATCGGCCTGGACAACATCGCCTGGGAGTGCGACTACCCGCACACCGACACGACCTGGCCCGAGTCGCCCGAGTTCGCCTGGAAGGAGCTCCAGGGCGCCGGGTGCGGCGACGAGGAGATCCACAAGATCACCTGGGAGAACGCCTGCCGGTTCTATGGCTGGGACCCGTTCGCGCACACCCCCAAGGAGCAGGCGACCGTCGGCGCCCTGCGGGCGGCTCGCTCGGGACGTCGACGTGACGCGCATGTCACGTGAGGAATGGCGCCGGCGGAACGAAGCCGCCGGCATCGGCGTCGTCGCACCCGTCTGATCCGAAATTGCCACAGCGACCGATGCACGACACACTCGTCGCCATGCGA
>CAWITA010000021.1:0-166092 GCA_963838835.1 uncultured Acidimicrobiaceae bacterium | reverse complement strand
GGCTGTCCCGTCGAGGTCGATCAGGGCGTTGTCGACGGCCCGCTGGTCCAACGTGTCCATCCCGCGCAGCGCGTCCGCGATCTCACCGTTGACGTTGGCCACCGCGCGGAGAACACCCTTGCCCGAGAACCGGTCTCCCCCGTCGCGCAACTCAACGGCCTCGCGGATGCCGGTGGAGGCGCCCGACGGCGCGATGGCACGGCCTCGTGCGCCGGAATCGAGGAGCACCTCCGCCTCGACGGTCGGGTTCCCGCGGGAGTCGAGGACCTCGCGTCCGATCACGTGTTCAATGGTGCTCACGACATCGCTCCTTGGGTGCCCCCCCTGGCGGGACACCGGGGCACAAGGCTAGCGGTTGCCTCTTTGATCATTGGGGACGCCTTCGGCCGCACGGATCTGCGCGCGCAACGACAGCGCCCGGTCACGCAAGGCCTGTTCTGCGTCCACCCCGAGACGTTGCGCCAGGTTCGCCACGACGAAGAGGAGCTGACCCACCTCGCCACTCACGTCGTCGGCGTCTCTGGACAGCGGGTCGTCTGCCTGCGGCTCGCTGCCGCCGGCGCGTTGGGTGAGCCAGGCCAACGCAGCCATGGCCTGCGCGCCGGTGACGCCCTCGGGCTCCACACCGACCGAACGGGCCTTCCGCGCCAGCTTGCTGGCGAGCATCAACGCGGGCAGGGCGGCCGGAATGCCCTCGGTGACGCTGTCCCGTCCCTTCTCGCTCTTCTTAATGGCCTCCCAGTTCGACGCCACCTGGGCCGGGCTCTCGACCTCGAGGTCGCCGAAGACGTGCGGATGTCGGTGCACCAGCTTGTCGTGGACGCCACGCGCGACGTCCGCCAGGTCGAACCGGCCCGCCTCGTCGGCCAGCCGCGCGTGGAACACGATCTGGAAAAGCAGATCGCCCAGCTCCTCCTCCAGGTGCGCATAGGCGCCGGCATCCGCGCGCCGGTCGAGCGCCGACGAGCGCGTCGTGCACCTCGTAGCACTCCTCGACGAGGTGCGGCAGCAGGGAGGCGTGGGTCTGCACCCTGTCCCAGGGGCAGCGTTCGCGCAACGCGTCCATGAGCGCGGTGAGGCGTGCCACCTCCGCCCCCACGGAGACCCGGCCGCCGTCGGCCGGGGCCGGCACGTAGAGCGAGGTGAGATGGTCCGGCTCCACGGTCCGGTCGAGCTCCCACCAGTCGACGGCCGCGACCACCTCGTCCTCGAGCCCGAGGTGGTGCAGGATCACCGGCCGAGGGAGGACCAGGCCGTCGTCATCTGGGAGGGAGAGCTTCACGTCCGAGAGCACTTGGCGTGACCAGCACTGCGCAACCAGGTAGGGACCACCCCCACCCGCAGCGATCGATCCGAACGCTCGGGCATCGACGAGACGGACCCCCTCGGCCAGCGGGTCGATGGCGAGGGCGGACCAGGCCAGATCCAAGAAGGACAGTGCCGGGACGACCGTGATCTCGACCCGGTCGTCGGCGCGCAGCAGCTCCACGCTCCGCTCGGCCACGAGCGGAGACCCCGGCACGGCGTAGACCACCGGCTCGGGCGCCACGTCCCTTGCCGCCAAGACCAG
This sequence comes from uncultured Acidimicrobiaceae bacterium, assembly GCA_963838835.1. Lineage (GTDB taxonomy): Bacteria > Actinomycetota > Acidimicrobiia > Acidimicrobiales > RAAP-2 > Bog-473. The sequence goes on along the minus strand of CAWITA010000021.1, from coordinate 164,522 downwards.
TGCCTCGACGATCCCGGCGTAGACCTCCTCGAAGGTCGCCGCGGCGTCGTAGAGGTCGTCGAAGGACCGGAGTCCTTCGAGGCCGACCGCGGCGGGGTGCCGGGCCGTCCGCAGATAGGCCCGCCCGGGCGCGGCCAGAAGGGTCGCCGAACGGTCCTCGAGAAGGTCGCTCCCGGCGGGCCCGAGCCCCACCACCGTGATGTGGGCGCGGTGGGGCGGCACCGTCAGCCGCTGGTCGGGCTGGACGATGACGACGAGGACGACGACGGCGCGACCCCGACCTCGTTCGCCGACGGGTTCAACACGTCGGACGTGGCCGGTGTGAACGGGGTGAGGACGGACGCCTGCACCGGGACCCAGACCCCGTAGCGCGGGTCGACGCTCACCGCGGACCGACGCTCGGCGGCCGTGAGTGCCCGCTCGGTGCCACTCGACCCGGCTTGTTGCACCGCTTGCGCGACGGCCGGGGCGGCCTCGGCGTAGGGGGTGGGCGTTCGCTTCGTCAATTGCACGAGGACATAGTTCCCGTTGAGGGAGATGGGGGCGGAAACCCCCCCGACCGAGAGGCCGTCGAGCTCGCTCACGTGCACCCCGAGCTCCGCGGCGACGCTGGTCAGCGTGTTGCACGGGATCGTCCCGCTGTTGGTGGCGCCCGATGCCGCCTGCGAGAAGGGCGTCCCGAACGCCGCGGCGGCCGCTGCCGTCTGCGCGGCACTCTCACTCGAGAATTCCGCCGCGTCGAAGCACCCGGTATCGAACTGGGCGTGGTGTCGCGCGAAATAGCCGGCCAGAGCGGGCGGGCTGGAGCCGATGCCGGCCAGGTCCTCCTCGAGCGCGCCCACCGTGGCGTCGAACTGCACGTCCGCTTCGACGAAGGAGGACGGCATGGTGGCGAGGACCTCCTGGCCGGTCACCGGCTGCCCGGTGACGCTGCAGCTGTAGCGCGGGTTCTGGGCGACGGACGTCTGCAGGATCTCGGACATGACCGAGGAGATCTGCTCGGTCAGGGTGGTCCGAGCGGCGGCGAGCTGGGCCGGTGTCACCGCGACGTGGCGGGCGTCGGCCACCTGGAGAACGATCTGATGTCCTATTTCGGTGTCGAGGTAGCTCGCAACGAAGGCGCTGTTGGCCGTCGGGCGGTCTCCCGCGTTCTCCCCCTGGCCCGCGCCCGCGACGGGCGGGAGCTGCTGGCTCCCGCCAGAGGTGAGGTAGGTCTCGGAATTCAAGTAGCACTGATAGAAGGGGCTGCCGGCGATCGCACTGACGTCGGAGTTCAGCGTCTGTTGGCTGATCGAGTCACCGTTGACGACGGCCGCGTTCGTCGGCACCGAGAACGCAGCCGCGGCCAGGCCGCCGCCGAGGGCGACGAGGAGGATGACGAGCCACTTCACGCGCCGGGCATGCTACAAGGTGTCCCCGGCGGTCCCGGAACCGCCCAGAGGGATCAGTTCCTCGATCACGCCGCGCACCACGTCGGCGGCGGGCTGCCCGTCGAGGATGGGGAGGAGCAGCTGGGCCATGTCCTCGCGGTAGGTCGCACGCGGGGCCAGACGTCGGAGCCGCACCTGGGCGCTGGCCGGCAACGTCACCGGCGAGACTCGCACCACAGGTTGACGCGTGCCGCCGGGCCGGACCGAGCTCATCGTGATCTCGCCGATCCGGCGCGCCATGGCGCTGGCCCGCAGCCGACCCAACGACAACAGACCCTGCGCCGGCAGAGGCAACGGACCGTAGCGGTCGGCCCACTCGACACCGATGTCGTCCACGTCCTCGAGCGTGGTGGCCGAGGCCAGCCGGCGATACGCCTCCAGCCGGGCGTCCTCGGCCGCCACGTAGTCCTTGGGAAGATGTGCATCCCCCGGAACGTCGATCGAGACGGTCGGGGGACTCGGTCTCGGTTCGCCCCTGGCCTGCGCCACCGCCTCTGCCACCAACTGGACATAGAGGTCGTAGCCCACCGCGGCGATGTGCCCGGACTGGTCGGAGCCGAGGAGGTTGCCGGCCCCGCGGATCTCCAGGTCGCGCATGGCGATCTTGAAGCCGGAGCCGAGCTCGGTGTGCTCGCCGATCGTCCGCAGCCGCTCGTAGGCCTGTTCGGAGAGGACCCGGTCGGCTGGATGGAAGAGGTACGCATACGCCCTTTGTCCCCGCGGCCCACTCGGCCACGGATCTGGTGCAATTGCCCGAGCCCGAGAAGGTCGGCCCGGTCCACGATCAACGTGTTGACCGTGGGCATGTCGATGCCCGACTCGATGATCGTGGTGCACACCAGCACGTCGTAGCGCCGCTGCCAGAAGTCGAGCACCGCGGTCTCGAGGCTGCCCTCGTCCATCTGCCCGTGCGCGACGACGACCCTGGCCTCGGGGACGAGGTCGCGGAGGTCACGGGCCACACGCTCGATGTCCGAGACACGGTTGTGCACGTAGAACGCCTGGCCCTCGCGCAGGAGCTCGCGCCGCAGCGCCTCGCTGATCGCGGAGGGTTCGTGCTCACCCACGTAGGTGAGAATGGGGCGGCGGTCGGCCGGTGGGGTGTTGACCATGGAAAGGTCACGGATGCCCGTCAGGGCCATCTCCAAGGTGCGCGGAATGGGGCTCGCCGTCAGGGTCAGCACGTCGACGCCCTCGGCCATGCGCTTCACGGCCTCCTTGTGGGTCACGCCGAAGCGCTGCTCCTCGTCGACGACGAGGAGGCCGAGGTCCTTGAACTGCACATCCTGGGCCAGGAGTCGATGCGTGCCGATGACGACGTCGACGCTCCCGTCGGCCAAGCCCTGGACGACGGTCCGTTGCTGGGCCGGCGACAGGAAACGGCTGAGCAGCTCCACCCGCACCGGGTACGGCGCGTAGCGGTCAGCGAAGGTCTGGGCGTGCTGGCTCGCCAGCAAGGTCGTCGGAGCCAGCACCGCGGCCTGCGTCCCCTCCTGCACCGCCTTGAAGACGGCGCGCACGGCCACTTCGGTCTTGCCGAACCCGACGTCGCCGCACACCAGGCGGTCCATCGGCCGGGGCTCTTCCATGTCGCGCTTGACGTCTGCAATGGCCTTGAGTTGGTCCTCGGTCTCGACGAACCCGAACGACGACTCCAACTCGGCCTGCCACGGCGTGTCGGGGCCAAACGCCCGTCCCTGCACCGCCAGACGCCGCCGGTACAGCTGCACGAGTTCGGCCGCCACCTCACTCGCCGCGGCACGGGCCTTGGCCCGGGTCCGCTGCCAGTCGGCGCCGCCCATCTTCGACAGGGTCGGCGACTCGCCGCCGCTATAAGGGGTGATCGCTGCGATCTGCTCCACCGGCAGGTACAGGCGGTCCGAGCCCCGGTACTCCAGGATCAGGTAGTCGCGCGTGGTCCCGCCCATGGTCCTCGTCGTCACGCCCCCGAAGCGGGCGACGCCGTGCTGACGGTGGACCACGAAGCTCCCAGCTTCGAGGTCGTCGAAGAAGCCGTCCGCCGCCCGGGCGCGCGGCGGGCGCGCCGGTGGGGCATCCGCCGGCCGGTGACGTCGGTCTCGGAGAGCACCGCCACCTCGGCATCGGGAAGGATGAACCCGTTCGAGATGGGCGCCGCCACCACCACGACTCCTGGCGTGCCGGGCGCGACCTCGAGCACCGGGGCGTGGATGCCCTCCTCGCCCAGGGCGGCGGACAGGCGCGCCGCGCCCGGCCCGGTGGCCGCGCACAAGGTGACCGAGAATCCCGCACCGACCAACCGGGTGACCCCGGCCGCCAGCCGCGCCGGGTCCCCCGCCACCGGGTCGAAGCGGCGCACCGTCAAAGCCGTCACCGAGGGTCCCTCGGGAACAGGAGGCAGCGCGGCGACCGCGGCCGAACTCTCGCGCAGCATGCGCTCGAAGGGCAGGTGGAGCCGCGGGAAGCTGTCCTCCTCGCCCTCCTTGGCCCCCCACGTGGCCGCCAGCGTCTCGGCCAGCGCCGCCTCTTCGTCGAGCAGCTGGGCACCCCGGTCCCGGATGCGACGCGGCTCGACCAGCAGCACCTGCGCACTCTCTCCGAGCAGGTCGGGCAGTACCCGCTCCTCGCGGTCGAGGAAGGGGAGCCACGACTCCATGCCGTCGAATTGCTCGCCGCGCTCCAGGCGTTCCCACACCGAGGTCCCCCAGGGCCGGCGGCTCACCAGCGCTGCGGCGGCGGCGCGGAGTTCCGGGGTGAGGGCAAGCTCCCGGCAGCCGTAGAGGGCGACGGCTTGCAGGTCGTGCGACGACCGTTGGTCGCTGACGGCAAAGGCGGTCAGACGGTCGACCTCGTCGCCCCACAGGTCGATGCGGACCGGCTCGTCCGCCGTGGAGGGGAACACGTCGACGATGCCGCCCCGCACCGCGAACTCGCCGCGGTGCTCGACCTGGTGCTCGCGCCGGTAGCCCTTGGCCACCAGCTCGGACAGCAGGGACCCGACGTCGATCTGCTGCCCGGGGCGGATGACGACGGGGGCCAGTCCCTCGAGGGGCCAGAGCCGCTGGAGGAGGGCGCGGACGGGGGCCACGATCACCCGTGGCGGCGCGGGCAGCGACGAGTCCGGCGCCCCGGTCAGCGCATGGAGCACCGCCAGGCGGTGGCCCATGGTCTCGATCTCTGGGCTGACCCGCTCGAAGGGGAGCGTTTCCCACGCTGGCAACACGGTCACCGGACCGGCCAGCGCGCCCACGACCGCACCCGCGGCGGCGTCGTCCTCGGGGCCGATCAGGCAGGCGAGGTCGTCACCCAGGCGCTCGGCGTCGAGGCCAGTCGGGGTGACCACCAGGAGCGGCGCTCGCTCGCTGAAGACGGCCAGCGCCGCGGCCACCACGGCCTGCGCCGCCTCCGGCACGGCAACGGTGGCGTCCGCTGCGCCCAGGAGGACAGCGACCGCCGGGTCGGCGCGAAGCAGACGGGGAACGGCGGCCAGGGCGCCGGGAACGGTCTGCGCGGGGGAGGGTCGAACGGACGTCATCTAAGAGGAGGGCAGCGAGTGGCACCACAGCATGGCGGCGTCGATGCCTTCGGCCGCGATCCGCTCGATCGCCTCCGCCGCCGTCTCCACGGCGACCGCCAGGACCTCGCGGACGGCCTTCGGTGGCTGCCGCAGCACGTGCGACGCTCCCTGGGATGCGCTGGGAGGCTTGCCGACGCCGATGCGCACGCGGAGGAACTCGGACGAGTGCAGGTGTGACTGGATGGAACGGAGACCGTTGTGTCCGGCCAGGCCACCGCCCGCTTTGAGGCGCACCGACCCGGGCGGCAGGTCGAGCTCGTCGTGGACGATCACGATGGACGTCGGATCGTCGACTCCGAACCGCTTGGCCAGGGCGCGCACGGCGGCGCCCGACTCGTTCATGTAGGTGGTTGGGACGGCCAGGGCCACGCGGTGTCCGCCCAGGGTCACAACGGCCGCGCGGGAGTGGGTGCCCTTCTCGGCCCGCAGTGATGCCCCGTGTTGGCCCGCCAGCAGCTCGACCGCATCGGATCCCGCGTTGTGCAGGCTCCCGGTGAACTCGGCGCCCGGGTTGCCCAGCCCGACGACCAGCAGGTCCGCCGGAGTGCCCCGGCGCTCCGACCGGGCGAAGGGGCGGCGCAGGGCCTAGCCCTCTTCGCCCGAGGTCTCGGTTGCCTCCCCGGTCGGTTGGGCGGCGCCTTCTCCCGCCGCCTCCTCAGCCTCGCCCTCGGCCGCCAGCTCATCCGCGACGACCCGTGGTGGCTGGCCGATGGCGATTGCCGTCTCGGGGTCGATGTCGGTGGTGACCCCCTGCGGCAACGTGAGGTCGGACACCCGCACCTGTCCGCCGATGACGAGCTCGCTGATGTCCGCCTCGATGGAGGACGGGATGGCGGTCGGCAACGCGTTGATCGAAAGCGTGAACATCTGCTGCTCGACCAGACCGTCCCCGTGGTGCACCTCGATGGCCTCGCCCACGAGAGTGATGGGCACGTCGGCACTGATGACCTCGTCGCGTCGCACGATCACGAAGTCGACGTGGGTCACCGTCTGAGCGACCGGGTGGCGCTGCATCTCGCGGGCGAGTGCGAGATAGGTCCCCGTGCCCGTGTCGAGGGACAGGAGCTGGTTGCTCCCGGCCTCGGTGTTGAGGGCGGCCCGCAACTCCCGGGCCAAGACGGCGACGGGCAACGGGTCGGTCCCGCGGCCGTAGATGACGCCGGGGACCTTCCCCTCGCGGCGCAGGCGGCGGACGGCACGCGAGCCGAGGGGGCGCCCGACCTCGGCGGCAAGTACGACTTCGGCCATTACGGATCTCCTCAGGTGGCGAGAGCGGTGTGCGTCGGACGGCCCTCGGGGGCCCGGGCGGACGGCTCACCAGCGTAGCCGCCCGGTGGCGCGGCGGACCACCGGGTCCTACACCAGGTTGTCCCCCCCGAAGAGCTCGGAGACCGAGGTGTCCTCGAACACGGCGTCGATGGCGTCGGCGATGATCTTGGCCACCGAGAGGACCTCGAGCTTGTCGAACATGCGATCCTCGGCCACCGGGAGGGTGTCGGTCACCACGACTCGGGAGATGGGCGCCGCCTTCAGCCGGTCGACGGCAGGATCGGACAGCAGGGGGTGTGTGGCCATGGCCGAGATGTCCGCGGCGCCGGCATCGGCCAGCAGTTCCGCGGCGGCGCAAATGGTCCCTGCGGTGTCGATCATGTCGTCGATGAGGACGCATTGGCGACCCTCCACCTCACCGACCACATGGCGGGCTTTGACCTCGTTGTAGGTGCCCCGGGGCCTCGTCTTGTGAATCAGAGCCAGATCGAACCCCAGGTGTTGGCTGTAGCGCTCGGCCACCTTGACCCGACCGGCGTCGGGCGCGACGACCACCACATCGTCACCGAGATGGTCCCTCATGTAGCCCTCGAGCACGGGTGCTGCCACGAGGTGGTCGAAGGGGGTGTCGAAGAAACCCTGGATCTGACCCGAGTGCAGGTCCACGCTGATGACGCGGTCGGCGCCTGCCGCGGAGAGCATGTCGGCAACCAGCTTGGCGGTGATCGGTTCGCGTCCAGTGGACTTGCGATCCTGGCGCGAATACCCGTAATAGGGGCACACCGCCGTGATGCGCTTCGCCGACGCCCGCTTGGCGGCGTCGATCATGATCAGGTGCTCCATCAGCGAGTCGTTGACGGGACTTGCATGCGTCTGGACGATGAAGACATCGCAACCACGGATGGAGATGTCGTACTTGCAGTAGATCTCCCCGTTGGCGAATTCGCGCAGGTTCGCCTCACCGAGTTCGACGCCGAGGTGTGCGGCGATGTCATTCGCCAAGGCGGGATGGGCGCGGCCCGAGACCAATTCGAGGCGACGTCGCGGGATGAGCTCCACGGCCCCAACGCTACTGCCCCGTTCGTCGGGGCGTAGGCGGTTACGCCCCCCGGGAAGCCTAAACGCATGTGTTTAGGGTTCTCGGAGACGCCCGCCCGCGGATCGGCCGTTCGGGCCGCCGTCCCGGGCCGGTCAGTCCTCGAGTCGACCGGGCGCGTCGGGACCGCACCACACGGTGTGGGGTTCCAACGTGGCTCCGGCTGGAACCTCGGCCCCCGGCTCGAGCACGCTGTAGGGCCCCACGTGCGCCCCATCGCCGATCGTGGCCCGGGTGCACACGCTCTCGACGACGACCGCCCCCCGTCCGACGGTGGTGTCGGTCAGCACGCTGTTGGGTCCGATCTCAGCTCCCACCCCGATGGTGCAGTTGCCCCGCAGGATGACCCCCGGCAAAAGGGAGACGTCGGCCTCGAGATGCGCCCCGGCGTCGACGTACGTGCGCTCGGGGTCCCACATGGTCACGCCGCGACGCATCCAGCGTTCGTTGATGCGGTCGCGCAGCTCCGCCTCCGCGACCGCCAGCTGAGCACGGTCGTTGACGCCCGCCGCCTCCATGGAGTCCGGCAGCACGAGGGAACGGACCGTGTAGCCGGCGCTGCTGAGGACGGCCACGGCGTCGGTCAGGTAGTACTCCCCCTGGGCGTTGGCCGGGCTGAGCCGGCGCAACGTCGGCGCAAGGAGACTGCGCCGGAAACAGTAGATGGAGGTGTTGACCTCGTCGATTTGCTTCTCCTCTTCGGTGGCGTCGGTCTCCTCCACCACCCGGGTGACGTCGCCGTCCTTGCCGTGCACGACCCGCCCGTAGCCCAACGGGTTCTCCACCACGGCCGTCAGCAGCGTCGCACCGGCGTCCTCGGCCCGGTGCGCTCGTACGAGGGCCGCCAGGGTCTGGGGCCGCAACAGGGGCGTGTCGCCCGGCAGCACGACCACGTCCTCGACCTCGTCGTCATCGTCGGGCAACCCCGTGAGTCCCACCGCAAGCGCGTCGCCGGTCCCCGACTGGGTCAACTGCTCCACGAACTCGATCTGCATCGTGGGCGGTGCGTGCTGCACCAGGGTCTTGGTGACCCATTCCCCCCGATGGCCCACCACGACCACGACGCTCCGCACGTCGATCTCGGCCATGGCGTCGAGCACGTGCAGGATCATCGGACGCCCGCAGAGCAGGTGCAGCGGCTTGGGGCGTTCGGAGCGCATGCGCGTCCCCTCGCCGGCGGCCAGGACCACCGCGGAGAGTCTGTGCCGGGGCATCGCCGCATTCTTAGCCCGCCTGAAGGTCCCGCGTGCGTATGGGACACTCGTAGCGTGCCGGATCTGATCCCCTACGACGAGTTCGGGCTGTTCCACGAGAACGCAGCCGAGTACGGCCTTCCGTATTCGGGACCACCCGACGTGCGCCGCGTCGAGGTCGAGGTGTCGCCGGGGCGCAAGGTCTCCAGCCTCGTCTGGGGGACCGGCCCGCCCGAGCTCGTGCTCGTGCACGGTGGGGCGCAGAACGCCCACACCTGGGATACCGTGGCCCTCGACCTGGACCGGCCGCTGGTGGCGGTGGACCTGCCCGGGCACGGCCACTCCGACGGTGGGCCCGAAGGCTCCGTCTCCGTCGGCAGCAACGGACGCGATCTCGCGGTCGTCGTGGCCGAGCTGGCCCCCGACGCCCGCGGCGTCGTGGGCATGTCGCTCGGTGGCATGTCGTCCATTGCACTGGCTTCGCAAGCGCCCGAGCTGGTCCGAGCCCTCGTCCTCGTCGACATCACGCCCGGGGTGAATGCGGAGAAGGCCGCGCCCGTGACCAACTTCGTCAACGGACCGGCCAGCTTCGACAGCTTCGAGGAGCTGCTTGCGCGCACCATGGAGCACAACCCGACCCGCTCGGAGTCCTCGCTGCGCCGCGGCATCCTGCACAACGCCGTCCAACGCGACGACGGGAGCTGGGTCTGGCGCTACGCCCGCTTCCGCAACGAACGCGACTCAGCGACGCCCGAGTTCTCCGACTGGTGGGAGGCGGTTTCTGCGCTCACCGTCCCGCTCCTGCTGGTGCGCGGCCTCGCTTGGTCCGTCGTGGACGATGCCGACGTCGCCGAGCTACTGCGCCGGCAGCCCACTGCCACCGTCGTGGGCGTGGAGGGGGCGGGGCACAGCATCCAGGGTGACCGGCCTCTGGAACTGGCCGACAGCTTGACCCGCTTCCTCTTCCCCGACGGCTGATGGACAAGCGTCGGGTCTGGCTGTCGCCCCGCGCCTTGAGGCTCCACGCGGTCATCCTCGTCGTGGTACCCGCCTTCCTGGCGCTGTGCGCCTGGCAGATCACCCGCGCCCTCGGGGGGAACAGCCTCAGTTGGGCCTACGTATTCGAGTGGCCGATCTTTGCCGGCTACGCCGTCTACATGTGGTGGCGCTTCGTGCACGAAGCGGCCGACGACACGCCGGGGGCAGCGTCCGCCGACGCCCGGACAAGGACGGAGGCGGGGGTGCCGGCCGCACCCGGCGGCGACCGGGGGGACGCCGGGGGTGACAGCGGGGGCGACGCCGGGGATGACGACCGGACGAAGGCGTACCGGGCGCAGGCCCGCGACGAAGACAGTCAGGACGCCGGGTTGGCCGCATACAACGAGTACCTGGCGCAGCTGGCGGAGCGGGACAAGGCCACCGGGCGCTGACGAGTGTTCCGAAGGAGAGCCAAGCGCCGCCGGGGCCTTCGCGGACAACTTCCACCCACGGGCCTGTCCGTGTGCTGCCTGTCGGCCGCTCCCCTCGAGCGCACGGCCAAGATCCTGAGCATGTTCGGCGACGTCGCCGACCAGATCGTGTGCGCGGTCGACTCGCGTGTTCCTGAATCCGAGCTGGCAGCGCTTGACGGCCGGGTCGACCTCCTCGAGCGTTGCGAGTTCGACCCATCCACTGGCATCGAACGTCATCTTGCCTGGCTCCACGGCCTTTGCTCGGGAAGGTGGATCTTGCGTATCGACAACGACGAAGTCCCGAGTTCAGCCCTGATCGCGGAGCTTCCCCGATTGATCGAGGCTCCCGACGTACTCCAGTACGTCATTCCGTGTCGTTGGGTCTTTCCCGATCCGGAGCATTTCATCGATGAACGACCCTGGTCGGAGGATTGGCACGTTCGGCTCGTCCGCAACGATCCGGTCGCTCTCCGGGTCCCGGGGATGCTCCACTCGAACATCGACGGCGTCGAACCGCTTCGATATGTCGATCTTCCCTTCTATCACCTGACCTGCATCATCTGTACCAGCGAAGAAAGGGAGGCCAAAGTCACCCGCTACGAGAGCTGGAGTCCTGGTCGAGAGACTCTGAAGGGCTGGTCGGTGAACAATCATTACCTGCCCGAGCGCTTTCAGCGCCAACCATCTTCCCCGATCCCCCCCGACGACGTACTCCGTGTCGCCCACGTGCTCGATGCCGACACTGACCCTCGTCTCACGTCTCGTCATCGAGGGACGGCGCGAAGACGACATATTGACGTCGTCCCGCTCGCGGAGGTCGATCGAAGGTGGTCGGGCCGCCGGGTGCAGCCCACCGCCTACCGAGCAACGTGGCTCTCAACACCGCAAATCACCGAATTGGTCTCTGACGAGCCGCGCCGAGTCTTCGTCGAAGTCAGAAACGACGGATCCGAAACGTGGCCGTTCGGCTCGCAGCAGCCTGCGTTTCGGCTCTGCTATCGGTGGATGAGCACCGACGGCAAGGAGGTCTTTGCGGACGGCATCCCGTCGACGTTCACCGCCAACGTGGCGCCGAACACGGCGATACGGCAACCGATGACGATCTATGGCCCTCATGACCCGGGCGAGTACAAGCTGGCTTTCTGCCTGGTCCACGAAGGGGTTTGCTGGTTCGGTCAAGGACCCGTGCAGTCGATCACCGTGCGGAAGCCGTAGACAAGCCCGCGCCCCCGTCGTTGTCGCAGGTCGTCGGGTCAGCTCCGGGGGGAGGGCTCGAACCTCCAACATCCGGCTCCAAAGGCCGACGTTCTGCCGATTGAACTACCCCGGATCGACGCGGGAAACCCCTAGAGGTTAGACACGCCGCCGGCGCTGTCCCGGCAAGGCACAGCGGTAGGTTCTTCACCCGTGCGCATCTTGGTGGTGGATGACGACCCGGCCGTCCGCCGGTCAATCGACCGGGCCCTCCGCCTGGAGGGCTACGACGTCGTGACCGTCCCCTCGGGCGGCGAAGCGCTCGAGACCCTGGCGCAGAGCCCACCGGATGCGCTCATCCTCGACCTCGGGCTGCCCGATCTCGACGGATTGACCGTGTGCCGGCGCATGCGCAGCGCGGGGGACGACACGCCGGTGCTGATGCTCACCGCGCGCGACGCCGTCGACGACCGGGTCCAAGGTCTCGATGCCGGGGCCGACGACTACCTGGTCAAGCCCTACGCGCTGGCGGAGTTGTTGGCGCGGCTGCGCGCCCTCTTGCGCCGGCGCTTCGAAGGTGAAGGCGGCCTCTTGCGCGTGGGTGACCTGTCACTCGACCTCTCCACCCGGGAGGGCCAGCGCGGCGAGCGCACTTTCACACTCACCCGCATCGAGTTCGACCTCCTCGAGATGTTCCTGCGCCACCCCCGCCAGGTGCTCACACGCGAGGTGCTGCTGAACCGAGTGTGGGGTTTCGACTTCGATTCGGGGACCAACTCCCTCGCCGTCTACGTGGGCTATCTGCGCCGCAAGCTCGAGGAGGGGGGCGAGCCACGCTGCATCCAGACGGTACGCGGCGTGGGCTACGTGCTGCGGGACGCGTGACCTTCCGCGCCCGGCTCGTCCTGGCGACCACGGTCGCCGTCGTCGTCGCCGTGCTCGCGGCATCCCTGGGCGCGTTCCTGGTGGCCCGCAACACATTGCTCCAGGCCGCAGACAACTCGCTCACGACCGCGGCACAACGGGTCCTGGCGGGAGGCGAAATCGGGTCGACCACCGCCACCCTCGGCCAGGTGATCGACACGAGCGGCGCCGTCGTCTCGGGGGGCGGCCTCCCCGTCACGGGCGAGGTGCGCTTGGTGGCGGTCGGGCTCGCCCCTGCGTTCTTCGCGACCGTCGTGGTCGACGGCAACCAGATGCGCGAGCTGGTGGAGCACCTGCCGCCCGGAACGCAGGTCGAGTCCGGCATCCTGATCGACGGCGGCGCACTGCAGATCGCCACCTTGCTCAACGCCAGGTCTGAGCTCAAGACGCTGGGCCTTCTGCTCGGGGTCGTGGCGCTCGTGGGCGTTCTCCTTGCCGTCGTACTGGGCTGGCTGGTGGCGCGCACGGCTCTGGTGCCTCTCAACTCGCTCACCGACTCCGTCGAAGACGTGGCCGAGACGACCGACGTCTCCCGCCGGCTCTCCCCCGGCGGCGCCGACGAGCTGGGGCGCCTGCGCCGGACCTTCAACCGGCTCCTCGAGGCACTCGAGTCCTCGCGCCGTGCCCAGAGCCAGCTCGTGCTCGATGCGTCCCACGAGCTCCGCACTCCGCTCACCAGCCTGCGCACCAACCTCGAGGTGATCCGCCGGGTGGACGAGCTGAGTGTCGAGGATCGCTCGGTGTTGATCGACGACGTCCTCGTGCAGCTGCAGGAGCTGACCGACCTCGTGGGCGACCTGGCCGAGCTGGCCCGGGGCGACCAGGAGCCGGCGCCGAGTGAGCCGCTGCGACTCGATCTTCTCGTCCACGACGCCGTGGCCGTGCAGAACACCCACGGGAGGTCCAGGGAGGTCAACTTCGAGCTCGAGGCGGAGCCATGCTGGGTCGAAGGCCACGCCGACCGTCTGAGCCGCGCCGTGGGCAATCTGCTGGACAACGCCCGGAAGTGGAGCCCGCCCGGACAGTCCGTGTCCGTCCTGTGCAAGGCAGGGAAGGTGGTGGTGCACGACCACGGACCCGGCATCGCCGAGGAGGACCTGCCCCACATCTTCGACCGCTTCTACCGCTCCCCGGCCGCCCGGGGACTGCCGGGATCGGGTCTGGGCCTCGCCATCGTGGCGCAGGTGGTCCGGGCCGAGGGAGGGACGATCACGGCCGAGAACGATCCCGCCGGAGGGGCCCGGATGTCGATGTGCCTCCCGACGGTTCCGGGTCCCGGCGCGGCCACCGCGCACAGTTAGGCGCAGACCCCGCGATTCTTCGCATCTTCTTATGCAACGCCAACCTCTCGCCAAGATGCCGAGCGCAGACTGAACGGGTACCCCCCCGGTGGCGACGCCCCCGCCATCTCGTCACCGGTCTTGCCGGCGGGGGCGGTTTCCTTTTCCGCTCCCGCCGGCACCCCCTCCAAGCGCCACGAAGCTGGCAGGCCGTACACGACGACTTGGTGGCGGACCTCTTGGGTGGCTCCACGCCCTCGGCGGGCTCTTTCGAAGTGTATATGGAACCTTCCACAATGTGGTGGTTTAACGAAGGATCGTCCACTTAACCTTCTGTAACGAGGCCGTTTTCGGAAGGATCCGTATACGCCCTGATTGAGCCCTCCGGCCCGCTCGCCCACCTCGCGAGCGCGGCTCACTCCTCCGCGATGAGCTCGAGACGGTTGCCGAACGGATCGTCCACGTAGGCCCCGCGGCCCGGTTCCCGGTCGTGATTGGGGCGTAGTTGGACCCCTGCCGCACCGAACGCGACCTCCAGCGCCGGCAAGTCGCGGACGACGAAAGCGGGGTGCGCCTTGAGTGCCGGCCGAAAATCCTCGTCCACCCCGAGGTGTACCGCCACCTCCCCCCGCGCGAACCAGCACCCGCCCCGGGCGGCCAACGGCTCCGGCTTTGGAACCCGTTCCAGCCCGAGGAGCCCCGCGTAGAACGCCTCGGCCTCGTCTTCTCGTCCTGGCGGCATGGCCAATTGCACGTGGTCGAGCCGGACGATCTCGAAGCTCATGGCTGCCTCCTCGCGCCGCGGGCCGACCTGGCAGTCGGCCCCTCGGACCGCTAGCCTGCCGCACGGCATGGGATCACTGATCAAGAAGCGTCGCAAGCGGATGCGCAAGAAGAAGCACAAGAAGATGCTGAAGGCCACCCGCTGGCAACGCCGGGCTGGCAAGTAGCCTCGCCGGCTCGCCCCTTCTCAGTCCCCCTCCCAGCCCGCGGGCACGGTGTGGGCCCGCACCAGTTGGGCTTGCTCGGAACCGACACGTAGCTCCGTCCGCGCCGGCGTCCCCGCCTCCACCGGTCCCCCCTCGACGAACCACGTCGAGCCACTGCCCGCCAGCGTCGGCTCACTCCCTGCCAGGTCCCCCAGCGCGTCACGCCAGCGGGCGAGACGGGGCTCGACCGCCAGGGCGGCCGCCGCCAATGCGTTGGGTGCCGCAGTCCCCCGGTCCTCGTCCCAGGCCCGGTAGACCCCGGCCGTGTCCACGCCGAAAGGAGGCAGGAGCAGCAAGTAGTCGCGGGCCTCGAAGGGGAGCGGGGTGATCCGCTCCCCCACGCCTTCGACTCTGGCCCGGCCCCCGACGACGCAGAAGGGCACGTCGGACCCCAGCCCGGCCGCCACCAAGGGGTCCGTACAGCCCGCCCAACGCAGCACGGCCGCTGCGTTCGCCGACCCGCCACCAAGCCCGCCGCCCACGGGGATCCGCTTCTTGAGGCGCACCGCCGCCGTGCGACCGCAGACCTCGAGGGCGCGCACGATCAGGTTGTCACCGGACACCGGCATGTCGGAGGCCCGCGACCCCGGCTCGGCCGTGACGACAACGCCCGCTCCCCCCTCGTCGAACACCAGCTCGTCGGCCAGGCTCAACGTGACCATCTCGGCGTCCAACTCGTGGTAGCCGTCCGGCCGCACCCCGGTCACCCGCAGCGTCACCGTCAGCTTGGCGGGAGCCAGCGCGACGTTCACAGCGCCGCCAACCTTCCCCATTCGGCCACGCCAAGCTCCTCAGCTCGGGCGTCCGGCCGCACCCCCGCCCGGTCGAACGCTGCTGGGTCCACCACGCCCGCCAGCGACCGGCGGAGCATCTTGCGCCGCTGTGCGAAGCCGGCCCGCACCACCGCGTCCAGCCGCTCGTAGGAAACCAGCGCCGGATCGACGGCCGGGGCGGGGAGGCGCTCGAGGCGCACCAGAACCGATTCGACGCGTGGCTTCGGAACGAACACAGAGACGGGGACGCGCCCCACCACCTCGGCCCGGGCGAAATAGGCGATGCGCACCGAGACCGCCCCATAGGCGTCCTCGCCCGCGCCCGCGGCCATTCGCTCGCCGACCTCCCGCTGCACCATGACCAGCAGGTGGGCCACAGCTGGCACCTCCACCAAGGTACGCAGGACAAGGGGGGTCGCCACGTTGTAGGGCAAGTTGGCCACCAGGCTCCACGGTCCTGGGGAACGCTCCGCCAGCAGCGCGGCCAGGTCGAGCGTCAGGGCGTCGCCCTCAACCACCTCAACGCCAACCGGTTCGACGACCGAGCGCAGCACGGGGACGAGGTGGCGATCGGTCTCCACCGCCACCACCTTGGCCCCGGTCTCGGCCAGAGCGAGTGTCAGCGATCCGAGGCCGGCCCCGATCTCGAGGACGGGCGAGCTGGCGGCGACACCCGAAAGGCGGGTGATGCGTCGGACGGTGTTGGGGTCGGCAACGAAGTTCTGCCCGAGGGCCCGGCTGGGTCGCAGACCGTGCGCCGACAGCAACTGGGCGATGTCGGCGCCGGAATGGGTCACCAGGAGATTGTGACCTCCACCACTCCCTGGCTGAGGTCGCCGATCTGTGCAAAGCCCTCGGGCGACATGTCGACCACCCGGGGGTAGCCGGCCCCCTCGCGGTCGTCCACGGTGCAGACGGTCGAGGCGCCCGTGGCGTCGTTGACCACCGTGAGCACCGTCCCGAACGGGAGCGTGGGACTGGCGCACATTCCAGACGCCGCCTCCGAGTACCACGTTGCCTCGCCATCCTCGTCGTTCGCCTGCGCGGCCGGCACCGGCGGGGGCGGCGCGGTCGTCGTCGTGGTCGTCGGTGCTGGCGGGGGAGGATCGGTCGTCGTGGTCGTGGGCGCGGGCTGTCGTCGTCGTGGTGGGTGGCGCCGCCGTCGTTGTGGTCGTCGGCGCGGCGGCGGGCGTCGTCGTCGTCGTGGCCGGCACGTGATAGTCGACCAGATGCGACGGCAGGTTCACGCCGTTCGCACTGAGGGCGAGGTGCGCGTCGCCCGCGTGGGTCTCGTGCGCGCTGCGCCCTCCTTGGTCCGATCGTGACGCGGGCGCAGACGTGTTCTGCAACAACAGGAGAGGCGCACCAAACAACGTGCCGCAAATGACTGCGGCGACGCCCAAGCGCCTCCCCCCAGTGCTCTGGTTCCGCAGGGCTCCACCCTTCTCCGGGGACACAGTGCACCCGCGCCGACACACGGGTGGCGAGGGGTTTCTGGAGAACTTAGATAACCGTTCACGCACCACGCAAACGCGAAAAGCGGCTGAGACTTTTTCGGCCGTCTTTTCGCAGGTCACCGGCCAAGTCGCGCGTGATATATAGGTGAACTACCTGCTCAGAGGCAATTTCCCGCGAGAATCATGTTTAAACACCCTGGTCACAAGGTTCTCGTATAACGCACAACAACGCGTGGATTAGCCACCTGTGGAAAACGCCATGGTCGCGGCGGCCGCCGAGCGCTCCATGATCTCGTCCACACCACAGCCCTTGACGGTGGCGATCGCCTCACCCACGAGCGGGAGGTAGGACGGCTCGTTGGTGCGACCCCGATGGGGCACGGGTGCCAGGAACGGGCTGTCCGTCTCGACGAGGAGCCGGTCGAGCGGACACCGCGCCGCGGCCGCGCGCACGTCGGCGGCATTCTTGAACGTGACGATCCCGCTGAACGAGACGTACATGCCGGCGCGCAGGCACCGGTCGACCTCCTCGGGCCCGCCCGTGAAGCAGTGCAGCACCGTTCGCTCGGGAACGCCTTCGTGATCGAGCACGTCGAAGAGGTCCGTCCACGCGTCGCGTGCGTGGATGACCAGCGCGAGCCCGTGCGCGTGCGCGAGTGCGATCTGTGCCGCGAACGCGGTGCGCTGCAGCGGCGCGCGGCGAGTGCTCGTAGTAGTAGTCGAGTCCGCACTCGCCGACCGCCACGACCGCTCCGTCGTCCGCCTCCAACTCGCGCTCGAGCAGCACCGCCACCTCGTCAACGCCCTCGCTCGCCTCGTGAGGGTGCAGCCCGACGGACGCCCAGGCCCGTGGCGGCGCCCCGGCGGCGGTCGCCCGGGCCAGCGCGACTGCCTGCCGTGAGGTCTCCACTCCGGTCCCGATGCAGACGAGCCGGTCGATGCCGGCGCTCCGGGCCCGGTCCATGACCGGCTCGAGGTCCGCCGCCCCGGCCTCGCCCCCACCGAGATACTCCTCCTGCACGTGGCAGTGGGAGTCGAACCACCCCACGTCAGGCCTTGCGCCGCGGGAACAGCGGCTCCCCCTTTACCACGGCGACCCCGCCCGGGTAGCCGCCCCAGCCAGCGTCTGCCGGCAGGCGCGCCGCCGAGGGGTCCCCATGCAGGCCGATGCGCCGCCACACCTCCGTCGCCGTCGACGGCATGGCGGGGGCGATGAGCACCGCCACGATGCGCAGCACTTCGAGTGCGTCGCCGAGCACCGCTTCGACATCCGGTCCCGGCTCCATCTTCCAAGGCTCGGCTGCCTCGAGCTCGGCGTTGGTTGCACCGATCAGCCGCCAGGTCTCTTCGAGCGCTTCGTGGGGCGCCCACCGGGCCCAGGCTGCGGTCGCCGACGCGAGCACCTCGGCCGCCGCTGCCGCGAGGCCGCTGGCGGGGTTGGACGCGGGACCCACACCCTCGCACTTGGAGTGGACGACCGTCGTGACTCGCGACAAGAGGTTCCCCAGGTTGTTGGCCAGGTCCGCGTTGTAGCGCGCCACGATGCCCTCGTAGGAGAAGTCGCCGTCGCTGCCCAGGGGAACCTCGCGCAACAGGTGGTAGCGCAGGGGGTCCACGCCGAAGTCGTCGGCCAGCGCCAAGGGCGACACGTCGGTGATGTTGAGCGGACCCGAGCCCTCACCCCCGGTGAGCCCCGCTGCGATCATCGTCTTGCCCAGCTTCTGGCCGCCCATCAACAGGTAACCGTGGACGAAGATCTCCTCGGGGGGCTCGATCTCCGCCGCCATGCACATCGCCGGCCACCAGACGCAGTGGAACTTGAGGATGTCCTTGCCGATCAGATGATGCGCCGCGCCCCAACGGGCCGCGAAGATCGCCGAATCATCGCCGTATCCAGCGACCGTGAGGTAGTTGATCAGCGCGTCGTACCACACGTAAAACACGTGCCCGCTGTCCCAGGGCACGGGCACGCCCCAGGAGAACGACGTGCGGGTGATGGAGACGTCGCGCAAGCCTCCCCTGATGAACCCGAGCGCCTCGTTGCGCTTGGAGACAGGACGGACGAAGTCGGGGTGGCTGTCGTAGTAGTCGAGCAGGCGCTGCTCGAACGCGCTCAGCTTGAAGAAGTAGTTGTCCTCCCGCATCTCGACCACGGGTCGCCCGTGCACCGGACACTTGCCGTCGATCAGCTGATCCTCCGTGTAGTAGTCCTCGCAGGAAATGCAATACAGGCCCGAGTACGGCGCCAGCTCGATGAATCCGTTGTCGTAAATCCGCTGGAGAAACTGCTGGACGACGGCGTAGTGCCGCGCCTCGGTGGTGCGGATGAAGTCGTCGTAGAAGATGTCGAGCCGCCGCCAGGCCTCGACAAAGCGGGCCGACGTGGCGTCCGTCCACTCCTTCGGGGTCATGCCGTTGGCTTCGGCCGCCTCGACGATCTTGGCCCCGTGCTCGTCGGTGCCCGTCATGAACCACACGTCGTCTCCCAGCAGGCGATGCCAGCGCGCCAGAGCGTCCGCGTTCACGGTCGTGTACGCCGTGCCAACGTGCGGTGCATCGTTGACGTAGTAGATGGGCGTGGTGAGGTAGTAGGACGGCATCGTCCGGCAGCGTACCGGCGCGCTCAGGGGCTACCCGACGGACCTGACGTACCCGACCCAGCCGATGTACCCGACGTACCCGAGTCGCCGGTCGCACGAACGCGGAGTGCCGCCTCGTAGGCGCGCCGCCGAGGCACGTCGAGCGACGCCGCGACGCGATCGGCCACCTGACGCGGCCCTGCCGCCGGGTCGTCGCCCAGGGCGGCGCGGACAGCCGCCTCGACCTCAGCCTCGCCGGGTGGTGCGGGAGCCGGGGCGCCCCCGATGACCAGCACCACCTCCCCCCGCGGCGGGCGAGCGGCGAAGAGGGCCGCACCCTCGCCCAGTGGCCCCCGCCAGACCTCTTCGTGGAGCTTGGTCAGCTCCCGCACCACGGCCGCCGGCCGGTGCTGGTCGGCCGCAGCCAGCTCATGCAGGGTCGCCGCGACACGGCCCGGCGCCTCGAGCACGACCGAGGTTCGCTCGTCCGCCATGAGCGCGGCAACGCGGCGGCGGCGCTCGGGCCCCTTGCGGGGCAGGAACCCTTCGACGCAGAAGCGATCGGCCGGCAGCCCGCTGACCACCAGCGCCCCCACCACCGAGGAGGGTCCGGGCACCGTGCTCACCGTCTCGCCCGCCTCGGCCAGCCGGGCGGCCAGCCAGGCTCCGGGGTCCGAGATGCCCGGGGTGCCCGCGTCGCTGACCACCGCCACGGTCGCGCCCCCGGCCACCGCGGCTGCCACGCGTTCGAGCCGGGCCGCTTCGTTGTGCCCGTGCAGCGACAACAGACGGTCGCCCCCTGGTCCTCCCGCGGTGATGCCGGCGGCTGAGAGCAGGGCCCGCGTGCGCCGCGTGTCCTCGCAACAAATCAGGTCCGCCGTCGCCAGCGTGTCACGGGCTCGGGGGGAGAGATCGCCCAGGTTCCCGATCGGCGTGGCCACCAGGACGAGCCGGCCGCGCCGCTCCGCGCTCAAGGTCCGTCGCCCTCTGCACCGTTCGGTACCTGGCGCACCTCGAGCTGGTCGCCCACCCGCACGCCCCAACGCTCGAGCGATCCGGCCTCGGCCTCCACGGCGCTGCGGGCCCTGCGCCCACCCATGGCCATGCGCCACGGCTTGAGCCGAGTCACTCGCACCACCTCCAGGTCGACCGAGAGAAAGGCCACGTCGACGGGGAATTTCATGCCCGCGGTGTGCACGCTCCGCGCCCCCTCGAGATGCAACGCGCCCTCGCATCCGGGGCGCCCCCGCAGGACGCCGCGCTCGGCCGGCGAATCGGTCATCTCGAGCGCACACACCACGTCGCCGTCCCGAAGTAGCCATCCGGACCGCATGCCAAGTGAGGCTACCGGACGACCTGTGGCGCACCGTCTAGGCTCTCCTGCTCATGTCGAAGCGAACGGTCAAGCGCAAGCTCAGGACGAAGAAGAAGGCCAACCACGGCAAGAAGCCCAACTGCGGCCGCGGCTGAGGCGGCTGCGCGCAACCGGGCTTGACGGCCCGAGCACTCACGATCCTTCCCAGGCGACCCCCTGCGACGCCAGGACGCCGCACAGTGTCGTCGGCAGATCCGAGATGATCCCGTCCACATCCAGGCCGAGCAGGCGCTCCATCGACTGGGTGTCGTTGACTGTCCACACGTGCACGGCCTTGTCGGCGCGGTGGGCCGCCTGCACGAACCGCTCGTCGACCACGACCAGATCGCCCTGGCGTTCGGGCACCTGGTAGGCCACGGCGGGGATGTCGGGCAGATCGTCACCGGTCTGCACCGCCCGCCAGGCCTCGGCCGTGGCGATGGTGCCGGCCGAAGTGGGCACCGACGGGGCGAAGCGGCGAAAGGCGTCGGTCGCCGGGTCGAGGAACGAGGCCACGATGAGGTCGTCCGTGCGCCCGAACTCCGCCAGCAACCGGGCGAGTGACTCCTCGTAGGGCGTCACCACCGGCGCCGTCTGCTTGATGTCGAGGTTCAGCACCACGCCGGGGAATCGCTCGAGGACCTCGCGCAGGGTGGCGATACCGAAGGACGGGTCCGCCGGTGCCCGGCCGCGGAAGGGATACTCGGCCGCCGGTCGGCCCGGCGTGACGTCGGCGCCGGGGATCCACCAGTAGGAGAAGTCCAGTGCGCGCAACTGCGCGAGCGTGAACGAGGCGATGGTGCCGTGCGCCGCCGTGGTGCGGTCGACCGTGGCGTCGTGGCACACCACTAACTCACCGTCGGCCGTGGCGTGCACGTCGAGCTCGATACCTGTCGCGCCGGCGTCGATGGCGTGCGCAATCGCGTGGAGGGTCGACGATGGCGACTCCCACGCGCCGCCCTGGTGGGCGTAGGCGATCACCCTGCGTTCGAGCCACACGGACGCCTCGCTCACACGGACGACGGTAACAGCCGTGGCCGGCCGGGCCGGCGGGCCTGAGCGGTCTGGACCACCGGCCGGATCCTTGCACCACCAGGGGCGAAGCCGGAGCCCACCCCGGCGGGCCTATTCTCATTCGTCGTGCTCGACCATTTGCTCGTCGACGTCATCAGCACCATCCGCGCCTCGTTCGACCGGGCACTGCTCCAGCGCCAGGCCGTCGAGGAGCGCTTCCAGGTCGACGTGTTCCTCGGCGACGTCTCGTGGGAAACGTCCTACAGCCTGCCGGGCGAGGAACAGCCGCCGCGCGTGCGCGCCGACGTCTCGGTCGACTGGCCGACGTGGAGTCAGACCTCGTATCGAAGCTGGTGTATCGGCGAGCCGCCCGATGAGCTGCCCGAGGTCGTGATCGAGGTCGCGCTGCGCGTCCAGCGCATGGCCGAGGCCCCCGACACCGAGAAGGTGACGGCGGCGCTCCCGGTGACCGGACCACTGGGGGACCCCATGGACCTGGTACGCACCGCGACCACGATCGAGCAGGTGCGCAACGATGCGGAGGGCACCGTAGGCGACCTCCGCTGGGCCGCCGAGGCCACCTACGAGGGCTCGGTCCGCTTCAGCGAGGCACAGCTCGAGGACCCGTCGACCATTGCGCCGGTCTTCGACGACCTCACCCGCTGGATCGCCTCAACGTTGATCACCCTGGCCGACCTGCCCTTCACGTTCCTGCCCCCCGGGGAGGACGACGCCTGACCGGCACCGTCCATCGCCAAGCCCCCCGCCAGGCCCTCCTCACCGCCTTCCTCGTCGTCCTCGGCGCCGTGGTTGCCGCCTGCGGGTCGGCCGCGCCCGGCGCGCCGCCGCCAGGCCAGGGTCTCGTGCTCGACCGGCCCACGCCCCAGCACGTCCGGCTCGTCGACCAGCAGGGGCGGCCCGTCTCTCTGGCCACGCTGAGGGGCAAGGTCGTCGTGCTCGCCCCGTTCCTCTCGCTCTGCCAAGACGAGTGCCCGCTGGTGACCGGCGCCTTCATCTCCCTCCGGCGCGACCTCCGTGCCGCCGGGTTGGCGAACCGAGTCGTGTTCGTCGAGGCCACGGTTGACCCCGGCCGCGACACCGTCGCTCGACTGTCCGCCTACGAGAAGGAGTTCGGGGCCGACTGGGACCTCTGGACGGGCTCTTCGGGCGAGATCGCCGCGTTCTGGAAGCCGTTCGGCGTCGAGTACCAGATCGTCCCCGAAGAACAACCGCCGGAAACCGACTGGTTGACGGGCAGGCCGCTGACCTACGACGTGGACCACACCGACGGCTACATCCTGATCGACCCGCACGGCCGCGAACGCTTCGTCGACGCTACCGCTCCGAACCTCGACGGCAGGCTCAGCCCCAGACTGACCTCGTTGCTCGACGACGGCGGCGTGCACGACCTCCAGCACCCCCGGGCGCCCGATTGGACGACGGCCGACGCGCTCGCCTCCATCGGCTGGCTCCTCGGCACCAACGTCCCGGTTTCGAGCTGATGCCGGGACGCCTGCGCCGGACCGCCCTCCTCGTCCCGACAGCCTGCGTCGGCATCGCCCTGGCGTTGGCCGCCTGCGGCAACTCGGACGTCACGACGCTGTCGGCCCCCCCGACCACCGACGCGTCCCTCACACTGACGCTCCAACATTCGCCCGTGGGTCCGATCCTCGCCACCGGAGGTGGCAACACGCTCTACGGCTTCGTCCCCGACACGCCGACCCACAGCGCCTGCGAGGGTGACCCGTGCGTCTTGCAGTGGCCACCGCTGGTTCAGCAAGGACCCGTCCGGGTGGGCAAGGGCCTCGACCCCTCGTTGGTGGGAACGCTGCGGCGTCCCGACGGGTCCACGCAGCTGTCCTACGGTGGCCACCCGCTCTACACCTACAACCTTGACGTGACACCGGGCATGGTGACCGGTCAGGGATTCAATCAGGACGGCGGGCTCTGGTACGTCATCGGGGCCACGGGCCACGAGATCACGACCGCCTTCACGGTCAACAGCCCGAATCTCAACGGTTGAGCCGCGGGCTCGCCCGTCGCTCAGGTGTTGAAGCGAAACTCCACCACGTCACCGTCGCGCATGACGTAGTCCTTGCCCTCCATGCGCGCCTTGCCGGCGCTGCGCGCCGCGGCGACCGAGCCGGCCCCCATCAACTCCTCGAAGCTGATCACCTCGGCCTTGATGAACCCGCGCTCGAAGTCGGTGTGGATGACCCCGGCGGCCTTGGGCGCGGTGTCGCCGATGTGGATGGTCCACGCACGCGCCTCTTTGGGGCCGGCCGTCAGGAACGTCTGCAGCCCGAGCGCGGCGAACCCGACGTGGACCAATTGCTCCAACCCAGACTCCTGCTGGCCGTAGCTCCGGAGCAGCTCCCGGGCCTCGTCGGGGTCGAGACCCGCCACCTCGGCCTCGATCTGGGCGCTCAGCACGACCGCATGGGCGGGGACGACGCTCTCGGTGAGGCCCGCCGTCAGCCCGGGCTCGGCCAGCGCGTCGTCGTCGACGTTGAAGACGTAAATGAATGGCTTGGCCGTCAACAGGTGCAGGTCGCGCAACAGGGCGGGATCGACCTCGCCGGACGCCGCCGCGCTGGAGATGGTGCGGCCGTCGCCCAGGATCCCCAGTGCCGTGGCGACGCTGTCTGCGGTGGCCTTGAGGGCCGGAGTGGCGCGGGCCTCCTTGAGCAGCCGGGGGAGGCGGTGCTCCACGGTCTGGAGGTCGGCGAGGATCAGCTCGGTGTTCACCGTCTCGATGTCGCCCGCCGGGTCGATCCGGGCGTCGACGTGGACGACGTCTTCGTCGTGGAAGACCCGCACCACCTGGCAGATGGCGTCGGTCTCTCGGATGGCGGCCAGGAACTGGTTGCCCAGCCCCTCCCCCTCGGACGCACCGCGCACCAGACCCGCGATGTCCACGAACGTCACCGTTGCCGGCATCACGGGTGGGTCGCCGTAGAGTCCGGCCAGCCGAGCCAGCCGCGGATCGGGCACCGCCACGACGCCCACGTTGGGTTCGATCGTCGCGAACGGGTAGTTGGCCGCCAGCACCTCGTTGTTGGTCAGGGCGTTGAACAGCGTGGACTTGCCGACGTTGGGCAGTCCGACGATGCCGATGGAGAGGCTCACGAGTCGGCGGGCTATCCCGCGAGCAGGCCGGCGTCGGCCGCCAGCGCCTTCAGGTCGGCCTCGGGCCGCGCGCCCGTGTGCGAGATGACCTCGGCGGCGCACAGGCCCCCGAGCCTCGTGCTCTCCACCGGGCCCATCCCGTGGGTCAGTCCGAAGAGGAAGCCTGCGCCGAACAGGTCGCCCGCACCGGTCGTGTCGATCACGCGGTCGACGGTGGCCGCGGCGACGTTTTCGGGGCCGCGAGCGGTCAGCACGGTGGCCCCGAGTGCGCCGCGGGTCATGACCACCAGCAGGCCGGTCTCCTCGGCGGCAGCGACGGCCGCACGCGAGGACGAAGCGCCAAAGAGCATGGTGATCTCCTCCTCGTTGCCGAGCAGGATGTCGACGTCGTCGATGAGCAGGTCGAGGAATTCGCGCTGGTGTCGGCCCACGCAGAACGGGTCCGACAAGGAGAGCGCGACCGACCCTTCCGAGGCGTGGGCCGTGGCCGCGGCGTGGCGCATCGCCTCTTTGGCCGCCGGCACGTCCCACAAGTAGCCCTCGAGCAGGACGACCGACGCACGGGCGACGAAGGAGGTCGAGACGCCTTCGGGCGACAGCGTGGATGCCGCCCCCAGATAGGTCCCCATGGTGCGGTCGGCGTCGTCCGTGACGAGGACGACACAGCGGCCGGTGCCCAATCCGTCGCCGGCGGCAGACTCGCTGTAGTGGGGCTCGAACTCGACGCCCGCCGCCCGCAGGTCCTCGCCGTAGGTGCGGCCGATCTCGTCGTCGGCCACGGCCCCGACGAAACCGGCGCTGCCGCCCAGCTCGGCGATGCCAGCGGTCGTGTTGGCCACCGATCCGCCCGAGACGTAGCGGGGCGTGCGCATGAGCTCCTGCACCGCATTGGCGGTCAACAGGTCGATGAGCGTCATCGACCCCTTCTCCAGGCCGACCTGGTCCAGCTGCTCGTAGGTGGCCATCGCGATCACGTCGAGCAACGGAGACCCGATGGCGACCACGTCCAGATCGTGCCCACCGTCCTCCCGCGACACGGGGGGTGGGACGGCGGGGGTGGCGGCGGCGGCTTCCTCAGCGGGCACGGAGCGAGAAACTACCCGCAGTCCCGCGGGTAGCCTTCACCGGATGCCGCCCGCTCCCAGGTCAGCCGCCGCGCCCGAGCCGGAGTCGTTCCGCCTGCCCCGGACGATCGAACCCGAGACGTATCGCATCGAGATCGAGCCGGATGTGGTCTCCGCCACCTTCTCGGGCACCGTCTCGATCGACGTGCAGGTCGAGGAGGCCGTTGAAGTGATCGTCCTCAACGCGGCCGAGCTCGCCATCAGCGACGTCGAGGTCCGAATGGCCGACGGCACCACGATCAGCTGCGCCGTAACCTTCGACGATGACCTCGAGCAGGTGATCTTCCGGCCGCCGGTGGCGCTGTCCCCGGGACCGGCCACGGTCAGCTGCCGCTTCACCGGGACCCTCAACGACAAGTTACGGGGGTTCTACCGCTCCACCTACATCGGCCCCACCGGCGAGACGCAAACCATTGCGACGACCCAGTTCGAGTCCGTGGACGCCCGGCGGTGCTTCCCCTGCTTCGACGAGCCCGACCGCAAGGCCGTCTTCGAGGTCGCACTCATCGTCGATCCGGACGTCGACGCTATTTCGAATACGCCGGTCGTGGGAACGGACCCGGTCGGGTCCAAACGGCGCATCCGCTTCTCCCCGACCATGAAGATGTCGACCTACCTTGTCGCCTTCGTGGTGGGCAAGCTCGAGGCAACCGAAGCAGTCGACGTCGACGGTGTCCCGCTCCGAGTGGTCTGCACGCCCGGGAAGAAGCACCTGGCCGAGTTCGCCCTCGAGGTCGGAGCGTTCGCGCTGCGGTTCTTCACCGACTACTTCAACATCCCGTACCCCGACGACAAGGTGGATCTGGTCGCCATCCCGGACTTCGCCGCCGGTGCCATGGAGAACCTGGGCTGCATCACCTTTCGCGACACGGCGCTCCTCGTCGACAAGGCGCAGGCGGCCCGCACCGAGCTCGAGCGGGTAGCCGACGTCATTGCACACGAGCTGGCGCACATGTGGTTCGGCGACCTCGTCACGATGAGCTGGTGGGAGGGCATCTGGCTCAACGAGGCCTTTGCCACCTTCATGGAGACGCTCTGCGTCGATGCTTTCCGGCCCTCGTGGGATCGCTGGGTCGGCTTCGCCCCCTCCCGCGAGGCTGCACTCGCCGTTGACAGCGTGCACTCGACCCGTCCGATCGAGTATCCGGTGGGCCCGCCCAAGGAGGCGGAGGGCATGTTCGACCTCCTGACCTACGAGAAGGGCTGCGGAGTCCTGCGCATGCTCGAGCAGCACATC
Source organism: uncultured Acidimicrobiaceae bacterium (assembly GCA_963838835.1). Lineage (GTDB taxonomy): Bacteria > Actinomycetota > Acidimicrobiia > Acidimicrobiales > RAAP-2 > Bog-473. The sequence continues at coordinate 137,473 of CAWITA010000021.1, read as the reverse complement.
GGGTCAGACGTGTTCCGCGACGGCGTGCGCACGTACCTCAAGGAGCACGCGTACGGCAACACGGTGACATCGGACCTCTGGGACGCACTCGAAGACGCCAGCGGCGCTCCGGTACGGGACGTGATGGACACCTTCATCCTCCAGGGAGGGCACCCGCTCGTCTCGCTGCACGCCGAGGCGCTCAGCCAACAGCCCTTCGCACTCGGGCCGGTTCCCCCGGGAGCGACGTCGTCCATCGGAACGGCGTGGCGCGTGCCGATCGCGGTGAAGGCGCTCCCGACCCGGGACAAAGCGGGCGCGCGCGTCCGGCACCTGGTCCTTGGCACCGAGCCCGAGCTGATCGCCGAGGCCGGACGTGGACTCGCGGTGGTCAACGCGGGTGGCTGGGGCATGTTCCGGGTGCGCTACGAGGCCGCGCACCGGCTGGCGCTCGCCGAGCACCTCTCCGAGCTCGTCCCGCTCGAACGGGCCAACCTGCTCGGCGACACCTGGGCCACCACCTTGGCCGGGCTGACCTCCCTGCAGGAGTTCCTGGTCCTGGCGTCGCGGCTGGGACTCGAGCCCGACCCGGCGCCGTGGGCTCCGGTCGGCGGGGCGCTCGTGCTCTGCCACCGCATCGCGCTGCCCGAACAGGACGACGCGCTGCACCAGGCCGTGGCGGCGCTGATCGGCCCCACGTACCATCGCCTCGGCTTTGACTCCACTCCCGGCGAGACCGAACGCACCCCCTCGCTGCGCGCCCTGGCCATCAATCTCATGGGTACCGTCGCCGCCGACACGGCGGTCCGGGCCGAGGCGGCACGGCGCTTCGATGCGTCGCCGATCGGCGGGGGCTCGGGCGACCCCATCCCGGCCGACATCGAGAGCGCGACCCTCGCCGTGGTGGCCCAGCTGCTGCGGCCCGGTGACTACGACGCACTTTTGGAGCGCTACCGGAACGCGTCAACGCCCCAGGAGGAGATGCGCTCCCTCGGGGCACTCGCGCAATTCCCAGACGTCGAACTCTGCCTGCGCACCTTCGACCTGGCCCTGACCGAGGTGCGCAGTCAGAACGGGTTCAGTGTCATGAGTGCGTTGCTGGCCAACCCGGTCGGCAACCAGGCGGTGTGGGATCGCCTGACCGAGAACTGGGACAGCATGCTCGAGCGCTTTCCCAAGAACGCCCCGCCGCGCATTCTCGACTCGCTGCCCGCGCTCTGTGCCGACGCCGCCTTCGCCGAACGGGCCATCACGTTCCTCGACGCGCACCCCCTGCAGTCGGGACCCCGACGGGTCGCCCAATCGGTCGAGCGCCTGCGGGTCAACGTGGCCTTCGCCGCCCGCGAACGGCCCCAGCTGGCCGATTCGCTGCGGGCGGCGGGCACAGCGACCTCCTGATGGCGCAGCCGCTGGAGGGTGACCACCAGACCGAGCGCGTCGAAGACCTATTCGTTGCAGCGCGCCACACCCGGGGCTTCATGCCCGACGACGAGGGTGAAGCGCTGTTCCTCGCCGCCCTGCGCGCGGGCCGGGAGGAGATCCCCGGGGCGGCACCGACGACCTTTGTCGAGATCGGGGCCTGGTGCGGCAAATCGACCGTCTACCTGGGCGCCGCCGCCGAGGCCACCGGCGCCGTGCTGCTCTCCATCGACCACCATCGGGGCTCCGAGGAGAACCAGCCGGGGTGGGACTACCACGAGGCCGACCTCGTCGATCCGGAAGCCGGTCGAATCGACACGTTGGCGCACTGGCGGCGCACCGTCGCCGGCGCCGCACTCGAGGCGTCGGTGATGGGCGTGGTGGGCGACTCTCCAACGTTCGCGGCGCGTTGGGACCGGCCACTCGCCTTCTGCTTCATCGACGGGGGGCACGGGGAGGAACCCGCCTGGGCGGACTTCCGGGGCTGGGCGCCGCGTGTCGCCTTCGGTGGATGGCTGGCCATTCACGACGTCTTCCCCGATCCGGCCGACGGAGGACGGCCGCCCTACGAGCTCTATCGGGCGGCGCTCGACTCGGGTGAATTCGTGGACGACGGCGACTGCGGGAGCCTGCGCGTCCTGCGCCGCGTGGCGCAGCCACGGCCCTGAGGTCCGGGGCACACCCTGCTCGGCCGGCCGCTCATGGTCCTGGCCCATCGTGCGCCACCGGACACGGCGCGTCAGCCGCGGGAGAAGCGCGCCGACGGATCGGAGACCGTGCACCCCTCGATGGCGTCCCCGCAGTGCGGTTCAGCCAGGTCGAGAGGCGCCGGCAGGCCCTCGCCGCGAAACAGCCCGGCGGCCGGAGTGGTGCTCGACAAGGCGTCCGCCGCGAGCACCATCGCGGCGTAGGTGTACGTCGTGCGTTCGTGCTTCGGGAAGGTCTCCTGCTCGGGGTAGACCATCCCGGTCCAGTACGACCCGTCCGGGAGCCTCAGGTTCTGCCCTGCCGCGAAGAGCTCGAGCGCAGAGCGGTCCATGCCGAGCGCGTTGAGCGTGAGCACACATTCGGCCGTCTCGGCAGCGGTCACCCAGTCGCCGGTCGACACGCAGCGCACGCCGAGACCGTCCATGACGAAGGTCGACCACCCGTCGGCGACGCGGAGGCGGCCCGCCTCGCCCTCGAGTGCCCCTGACAGCATGGGGTAGTACCAGTCCATGGCGAACTCGACCTTGGGCGCGAAAGCTCCAGGGTGGTGTGCCACGGCATGGCCGAGGCGCCCGGCGGCGAGCTCCCAGTCCGGCCGGTCTTTAGCCAGACACTCCGCGACGGCCACCGCGCAGCGCAGGGAGTGGTAGATGGACGACGAGCCGGTCAACAGCGCATACCGTTCGGCCCGGCCGGCCGAGTCGAGCGACCACAGCACGGAGCCGTCGGGCTGCTGCCAGCGCAGGATGAAGTCGATCCCCCTCTCGATCGTCGGCCAGAGCTCGCCGAGGAACTCGACGTCGCCGGTAATCAGGTGGTGGTGCCAGGCACCGGCCGCCAGGTACGCGCACACGTTCGTGTCGAGCCGGGGGTCCTTGACCGTGTCGCCCTGGTAGTAGTTGAACCAGCCGCCGTCGGAGAGCTGGCGGCGGGCCAACCACCGGTAGGCCCCCACCGCCTCGTCCACCAGACCACACACGGTCAGGGCCATGGCCGCCTCGACGTGGTTCCACGGATCGCAGTGGCCGCCGTCGAACCAAGGGATCATCCCGTCGTGGCGCTGCACCGACGCAATGGCGTGGCCCGTGGTCAGAATGTCCGAGCTCGTGAGGACGCCGGGCACTTCGGGCAGCGCCACCTCGGTCGAGCGGATCTCCTCGGTCGTCATGCAGCGGCTCCCTGGGTCGGCGTGGTCGGTCCGCGACGCCCGGGCACGCCGCGCGGCACGTTGGGCCGGGCGGCCGGCCGAGGGGCGCCGGCGGCGTCGGTGCCAGCGTCCGGCTTGGTCAGGTAGAGGACCAGGCTCTTTCCGATCAGCGGGCTGAGCAACCGGTCCGCCGTCCTCGTCACAAACGGGCCTTTGACGATGTCCCAGACCAGCACCTTGTGATAGGCGTCGACGGCGGGGTGGGTGTCGTTCGAGGGACCGACCAGGCAGCGCAACCACCAGTACGGCGTGTGCAGCCCGTGCGCGTGGTGGTAACCGACCGGCTCGAGGCCGACCGAGCTCAGCCGCCGTTCCAGCGTGGAGCGGCGATAGATGCGGACGTGACCGCCCGGGGTGTCGTGATACTCGTCCGAGAGCGCCCAATTGATGGCCTCGGGCACGCAACGCGGCACGGTCACCGCCATGGCGCCGCCCGGGCGCAGCACCCGGGCGAGCTCGCACATGGCGGCTGTGTCGTCCGGGATGTGCTCGAGCACCTCGGACGCAATCACCCGGTCGAACGTCGCGTCCGCAAAGGGCAGCGCCAGCGCGTCGCCCTGGACCGCCGTCGCAGGATGGCCAGGGACGAGCTCGCCCGCTTCCACCATGGCGCCGATGGTGGCCCGCACCTGGGCGACCTCGTCGGCACCGGCGTCGAGTGCCACCACCGCAGCGCCGCGGTGGGCCGCCTCGAACGCGTGCCGCCCGAAACCGCACCCGAGGTCGAGCACCAGGTCACCGCGGCCGACCCCCAGCCGGTCATAGTCGACGGTCAGCATCGAGCCGCACCTCGCGCGCTGCCGCCGAGGCCGACGTGGCCGGGAGTACCGACGGCGCGCCGGGCAGGGGCCTGTCCTCGAGGAGCGCCTCGTAACAGGCGGCCGTCTCGGCGGCGGTGACCTGCCAGGTGAAGTTGCTCACCACCCGCCGCCGCCCTGCGGCACCGAGCCGGGCCCGCAATTCGGGGTCGTCGAGAAGTCGCCCGATCGCGTCCGCCAGCGCGCCCGGATCGTCGGGCGGAACGAGCAGCCCGGTCTCGCCGTCGGTGCCAACGACCTCGGGCAATGCGCCTCCGGTTGTCGCCACCACGGCCACACCGCAGGACATGGCCTCGATCGCGGGGAGGGAGAAGCCCTCGTAGAGCGAGGGGACGACCGCGACCTGGGCCTCGCCGTAGAGTCGGGCCAGCTCCTCGTCGCTGATGTCAGAGACGCAGTGGACGACGTCGGAGAGCCCGAGGCGAGTGATGGCGCGGTCGACGCGGCCGCCCTCGCGGGGCCGGCCGATCACGGTCAGTTCGACGTCGCGCTCGGTGCGCAGCTTGGCCACTGCCTCGAGGAGTGGGACCAGGCCCTTCATGGGCACGTCGCTGCTCGAGGTCACCATGATCCGCCCCGACGCGGGCGTCACCCCCTCGAGCGGCCGGAAAACGGTGTGGTCTACCCCGACGGGGACCACCGTCATCCGCTCGGGGGCGACGCCCATTTGTGCTGCGATGTCCTGGCGGGAATTCTGCGACACGGTGACCACCGCGGGGAGGGCCCGCGCCACCCGCACCTGCATGCCGAGGAAGCCGAACCAGCGGCGGGTCGTGAAGCTTTGCCACGGGTTCGTCGCGTGGGACAGCGCAAGTTGGCGGTCCACCGTGATCGGGTGGTGCAGTGTGGTGAGCAGGGGCCACCCGTCGGCGACCATGCCGAGCATGCCGGTGCCGAGGCACTGGTTGTCGTGCACCACGTCGAAATCGTCGCGGCGCTCGGCCAACAGCTGGCGCGCCCGGCGCGAGTAGGCGAGCGGCTCGCCGAAGCCAGCCGTGCACATGATGCCGAACTCCAGGCAGTCCTCCCGCGAGGTGAACTCGCGGCGGTGCGGGATCCGGAACGGGTCGGGGTGCCGGTAGAGGTCGAGCCCCGGCACCGGCGTGAGCCCGACGCCGGAGTCCAGCTCGGGCCACGGCGGTCCTGCGAACACCTCGACCGAGTGCCCGAGCGCCACCAGCTCGCGGGTCAGATGGCGCGTGTAGACGCCCTGGCCACCGCAACGGGGATTGCCGCGATAGATGAGGAAGGCCACGCGGAGGCCCCCGGGACGAGGTGGTGCGGCGAGAACCGGGGCGGGCACCTCGATGTGGCGAGAGCGTTCCCAAGACTCCTTGGTCTCGATCCACTTCTGGCGAGGAGTTTTAGGCAAGGGATGTCCCGACTCGACTCACCATGGCCGCATAGCCTCCCCGAACGCCCTGGCCCGGCGCAAACGGTGCGCTCCCCACGCACGCCCGCCAGGCCGATACGGACGTTCGGCCGCTGTCCGGTTGGGCCGAGCACGGGCGCCGCCCTGTGGATAACTTTTGGGGGTGGGCAGAGCGCCTCTGCTCCGCGAGCAAAGGAGCACCGCGATGGGATACACGAACCTCATCTGGCTCTTCGGTGGCATGGTCCTCTTCTTGATCGTCGTTGCGATCGCGGTCCGCGTCGGGCCGGAACGCACCTGACCCAAGCCGTCAGATCCGGCTCGGACCGCCACCGTGGCGGCAGGTACGGTGAGCCCATGGACCTCGCCTACCCACCCGAAGCGGAGGAATTCCGAGGCGTCATCGCCCAATGGCTGCAGCAGAACCTGCCCACGGGCTGGGGTGAACCGGGCTTCTCCATGACGCCAGAGCTGCGCACGGCCTTCAACGAGGAGTGGACAGCCAAACTCTTTGCGGGGGGGTGGATCTGCGCCAGCTGGCCCACCGAGTACGGGGGCAAGGGGCTCAGCCTGCTCCAGCAGGTGGTGCTCAACGAGGAATTCGCGCGCGTCGGCGCCCCGCTGCGGGCTGACTTCTTCGGCGACACCCTGGTCGGTCCCACCCTCTTGCAGTGGGGCACCGAGGGGCAGAAGCAGCGCTTCATACCCGGCATCCTCAAGGGAGAGATCTCCTGGTGCCAGGGCTTCAGCGAGCCCGACGCCGGTTCGGATCTCGCCGGCCTCAAGACGAAGGCTGAGCTCGACGGGGACGAGTGGGTGATCAACGGACAGAAGGTGTGGACGACCCAAGCCCACTACGCCGACTACATCTTCCTGCTGGCCCGCACCGACGCCGACGCCCCCAAGCACGCCGGCATCTCGTACCTGCTCGTGCCGATGAAGCAGCCCGGCGTCGAGGTGCGGCCGATCGAGCAGATCGACGGTTCGGCCGAGTTCAACGAGGTCTTCTTCACCAACGTGCGCTGCCCCACCGACAACGTCATCGGCGGCGTGAACAACGGCTGGAAGGTCGCCATGACGACGCTGGGGTTCGAGCGGGGCACGTCGTCGACCACCGGGCACCGGCGCTTCCAGAAGGAATTCGACAACATCTTGGCCGAGGCGCGCGCTCGCGGGGGCGCCCGCGACCCGCTCACGCGCCAGCGCCTCGCCCGCTCGTGGTCAAAGATCAAGATCATGGAGATCAACGGCTACCGCACGCTGAGCGACGTGCTCAACGGGACCCACACCACGGCCGCGCTCGGGGCGTGCAACAAGATGTTCTGGTCGGAAGCGCATCAAGACACGATGCTGCTCGCCATGGACATCCTCGGCCTGGACGGCCAGGTCCTGCGGGGCGACGACGGCGCGGGCACGCTCCTTCCACGGGCGCGGCGGGCCAAGGCGAGCTATCCGGTCGACAACCTCCAGTCCCTCTTCTTCTTCTCGCGGTCCGAGACCATCTGGGGCGGGACGGCCGAGATCCAGCGCAACATCGTCGGCGAGCGCGTCCTGGGCCTGCCGAAGGAGCCCAAACCCGTCTGACCGGGTCACGGTCCGGCGCCACCGCCCGGAAGACGTTCTCCTTGTCGTGGTCGGGGACGCCCGTCCCCGAGCGACGAGCTCCGTGAGTTCGCCGGGCGTGCGCCGCGCCGCCACGTACCCGCCCATCATCCGCTCAGGGGCTGGTTCGGTAGCATCTTGGCAGTCCGGGATGTAGCGCAGCTTGGCAGCGCGCCTGCTTTGGGAGCAGGAGGTCCGGGGTTCAAATCCCCGCATCCCGACTCCGTGCGCCTCGCGTTCACGCGGGGCCTTCCCGTCGTCCAGCCGAAGGACGCGTCCGTTCGGAGCGAGGAGCTCGAGGGCGGCGGCGAGGGCGGCGAAGCAGTCGAATCGACGGGGAACGGGCGACTCAGGCCCGCCGGAGCGTGACACTGCACCAAGCACGTTTGCGGCAACTTGGGCATGTCATGCGGCGATCGAAGCGCCCTCGGGGCAGCCACACAGCGATCGGGAACTGGAAGATGAGCAGGTCCAGCACCCCGACGTGTGAGGTCTGGCGGCACCGCTCGCAGACGACCGTGAACGTCCCCCGGGCGTCGAGTGGGTTCCCCGAGGTTGCGGCCCGGCTGTCGGACTCCGGGCGGGCGCCCGAATAGAGGGCGCGCTTGCCGACGGGCAGCGTCACCGTTGAACCGGGCGATCCGCCCGGGCCTTCGTCGGATCCGCCCGAGGGCACCCAGAAGAGCGCACGCTTGCCCAGGGGATCGGGTGCCTTGTCATCGCGTGCTGCCGTCATGTCAGGTGCTTTGCATGGCGTCGTAGACCGACGTCGAGAGTGTCCGGTACGCCACCGCGCCGGCGGACGCGGGGGCGTGCTGGAGCACCGACTGCCCAAGACCGGGGGCCTCCGCGAAGCGCACCGACTTCGGCACCGGGGGTTCGAAGAGGGGCAGACCGTAGCGATCCTCGACTTCGGAGAGCACCTGGCGTGCATGCGTCGTCCGGCTGTCGAACATGGTGGGGACCACGCCGAGTACTCGCAGCTTCTCGTTGGCGAACTGGCGCACATCCTCGATGGTCTCGAGCAGCTGGCCGACGCCTCGGTGACTCAGCGCCTCGCACTGTAAAGGCACGAGGACGGCCTCGGCGGCCGTGAGGCCGTTGATGGTCAGCACCCCGAGGGAGGGCGGGCAGTCGATCAGCACCGCGTCGTACTCGTCCAGCACCGGAAGCAAGGCACGGGCCAGCACGTGTTCGCGCCCGGTCCGGCTCAAGAGGTGCACTTCCGCCCCGGCCAGGTCGATCGTCGCCGGCACGAGGAAGAGACCATCGACGCCAGGGACGGCACGCACCACCTCGGCCAGCCGGGACCGGCGGACGAGCACGTCGTGCAGTGATGGGCCGAGGTCGTCGGGGTCGAAGCCCAGGGAGAAGGTGAGGCACGCCTGAGGGTCGAGGTCCACCACAAGGACACGGCGTCCCTGTTGGGCCAGGGCCACGCCGAGTGACTGCACGGTGGTCGTCTTGGCGACGCCGCCCTTCTGGTTGGCGACCGCAAGGACTTTGACCATCAACGCGACTATAGGACCACGGGCCTGAGGATTCTCCCGGGGCGAAACGCGTCCCCCATTCCGGGCCGACCGGACTCAGTTGGCGACGGTGGGACAGGGTGACCAGCACCCGGCCCCGGTCGTACGATGCGGCGGTGGACAGGCGCCCACGCCCGCGCCCATCCTCCGCCCGGTGACAGCAGACAGGACCTGGAACGTGGCCGTACTGAGTCTGAATCAGAAGATCGCCGTAGGCACCGTCTTCGTGTCCGCGATGTTCATGAACATCCTGGACATCACCATCGTCAACGTGGCACTCCCGACGATCGGCCGTGACTTCCATATCGCTCCCACCGCCGTGGATGGTGTCGTTATCGCCTACCTGGTGAGCCTGGCGGTCTTCATCCCTGCTTCTGGGTGGTTGGGCGACCGCTTCGGCGGCAAGCGGGTGCTGCTCTGCGCCATCGTCGTCTTCACCTTGGGTTCCGTCTTGTGCGGGCTGGCCCAGGACATGACCCAACTCGTGGTCTTCCGGGTGATCCAAGGCGCGGGCGGGGGGATGATGGCACCGGTCGGCATGGCCATGCTCTACCGGGTCTTCCCACCGTCAGAGCGAGTCAGGGCGGCCAGCATCTTGACCATCCCCACCACGATGGCGCCGGCCCTCGGTCCGGTGATCGGTGGCCTCCTGGTCACGAGCCTCTCGTGGCGCTGGGTCTTCTTCGTCAACCTGCCCATCGGCATTGCGGCGGTGATCTTCGGTGTCCTCTTCCTGGAGCGCAGCGGGACGATCGACGCAGGCCGCTTCGACCTGCCCGGGTTTTTCCTCGGTGGCGCGGGGCTGGGTCTCGTCATGTACGGCGTATCGGAGGGGCCGCTCAAATCCTGGTCATCGACCAACGTGATCGACGCGTGCCTCGTGGGCGCCCTGCTGCTCACCGTATTCGTGGTGGTGGAGCTGCGGACCGCTCGGCCGATGGTGGACCTGCGCCTGCTCTCGGGCCGGCTGTTCCGCTCGACCAACGGCATCATGTTCCTCTCTGGAGCGGCGTTCCTCGGAATGCTCTATCTGATCCCGCTGTACTTCCAGGACGCACGGGGACTGTCCGCGCTGCAATCGGGACTGTCCACCTTTCCCGAAGCAATCGGCGTCATGATCGGCGCCCAATTCGCCAGCCGGCTCATCTACCCTCGCGTCGGCCCGCGCCGTCACATCACGGGCGGACTGGTCGGACTCGCGCTGGCCATGCTCGCGTTAACTCAGATCACCGTCACCACGAACCTGTGGCTCATCCGCGGCCTCATGTTCGTGCTGGGCTGGATGATGGCGCAGGTGATCGTGCCGAACCAGGCCGCCTCCTTCGCCATGATCACGCCCGAGTCCATGGGCCGCGCCTCGACCTTCTTCAACACAATGCGGCAGCTCGGCAGTGCGGTGGGCGTCGCCATCCTCTCGACCGTGCTGATCGGAGTCGGATCGGCACAAGCCACCGGCGGCACCGCCGCACCCGACCTGACGGCTTATCACGCTGCGTTTTTCACGGCGGCCGTCTTCGCGCTCGTGGCCACCGGCTTCTCTCTCTCCATCCACGACAGCGACGCAGCGGAGACGATCGTGCGGCGTCGCAAGCCGATCCCGCGGCCGGCCCAAGGGGAGCAACCCGTCCCGGAGGGGAGCACCGCGTGACACCGTTGCGAACGGTGTGCGTGTTCTGCGGTTCGAGCCGGGGCGCAGACCCTACCTTCGCCGAGGCCGCCCGGTCCTTCGGCGCCAGCCTGGCCGAGCGCGGCATCGGACTCGTCTACGGAGGTGCGTCGGTCGGCCTCATGGGCGTGGTGGCCGACGCAGCGCTGGCCGCCGGCGGAACGGTGACGGGGGTGATCACAGAATCCCTGTCCGGACACGAGATCGCACACTCGGGCCTCACCGATCTTCACGTGGTGACGACCATGCACGAGCGCAAGGCCCTGATGTCCGAGCTTTCGGATGCTTTTGTCATGTTGCCGGGTGGGTTCGGGACCTCTGAGGAGTTCATGGAATCCGTCACGTGGACGCAACTCGGGATCCACGACAAGCCCTGCGCCATCCTCAACGTGAACGACTTCTTTGACGACCTCCTCACCTTCCTCAACCACGCCGTGACCCAAGGGTTCATCAAGGATCGGCAAGTGCAGAAGCTTGTGGTCTCCTCCGACGCCAACGAGTTGCTCGATGTCATCACCCAGCCGGCCCCGGGTCCGGTGCCCGCCCCGTAAACGGCCGCCCACCCCACCTGAAACGGTGGCCTCAGGTGACGCCCGGGAGGAGCAGGACGTCGCGCAGCTCGTCGACCTGGCCCCAGTCGGCGAGCAACGCCGCCACTGAGGGGTACGGCTTCTCGGCGCCGGAGGCCTTCTCCAAGAGCGAAGGGGTGTATCCGAGCCCTTCGAAATAGCCGAGATATTCCGCGACCGACATGCCCGAGACACGGCGCAGCATCTCGTGCTTCAGCTCGGTGGTGATCACCGGCCGGTTCCGCTCTATGAGGCCGGCTGCTCCCTTCACCACTCGTCCCTCGGCCCCCTCGACGTCCATCTTCAAGAAGCCCACCTGGCCCTCCATGATGTCGTCGAGGCGAACGGTCGGCACCACAACGCCCGGGTGGGCCAGGAGGTCCTCATCGTCGATAAAGCCACCGTTCGATCCGACGTGTGTCGAGTAGTACGCCCAGCCCGTGGAAACGTCGGCGGCCACGGGAAGCAGCTTGACGTTCGTGATGCCGTGCAGACGCAGCGACGACACGAGGAGCCGGCAGTTCTCGGAATTGGGCTCCAGCGCCACGACGCTTCCGGTGGGGCCGACCAACTTCGAGGCGAGCAAGGAGTAATAACCCAAGTTCGCCCCGACGTCCACGACGGTCATCCCTGGCTGGCAGTACCGCTCGAACACGGCAGTGAGGTGAGGCTCGTATTCGCCGGAACGCAGCCCTGGGGTCACGGCGGCATCGGCGGCGTCGCAGAAAAGCTCGACGCCACCCACGGTGCAACTCAGCGCATCCGCCGCGCTGAGTTGCACGGAGAACATGGTCGGTGCAACTTGGTGCTCGATCGTCCCGAGCATCTTGCGGATGGTCGACACCTGCGTGAGATCTCCCGCGCCAGCGGCGTCAACCTCACGGCGGAGGTCGTCGGGAAGGGTGGGATACAGCAGGTCGACGAGCTGCTGGTAGGTGAGGCCACGTTCGGGCAGCGTGCCGCCCAGGCGTACGACGAGCCGATCTCGCAGCGGCTTGAGCCTGTTCTTGACCGTGTGGCGCCAGCCGTCGTCCCCGTGGTCCATGCTCGGGCCACGGTACCCGCGATCGTGCCACCCGCCCGGCGGGACGGCCCGAATCTGGCGCCCCACGTATCTGGCGTTGGTCAGCTCTGGCCAATGATCAGGCCGTTTCGACAAGGTCCGCCAGGCGCGAACCCGCCGAGGCCGAAGCACTCTGATCGATGCCTCGAGAAGGCGACGATCGGTAGCGCTAACTCCCGTCCACCCGGTAGCCGAGAGCGTCAGGAGCGCCTTTGTGGTCGCGCTTTTTCGAACCGACGACGGCTGACTTGAGGCGGCGTCCGAGGGCCAGGGCCTCCATGGCGCAGACCTTGGCGGTGTCGACGGTGGCCGAACGCCCCGGGGGGCGTGGGTGCAGGTGGTGGCGGCGCAGGTGCGAGTTGAAGTCCTCGATGCGGTTCTCGCGCACGGTGGCCGCGGTGAAGTAGGTCAAGGTCACCGACAAGGAGATGTCGGGGCCGTTGTGGACCCAGTGCGGGGTGCCGGGGGGGATGTAGAGCCCCCGCCCCGGGGTCAAGGTGTACGTGGCGATCTCGGGGGGCAAGGCCTCGATGCGCCCGTGCGAGCCGTTCGAGCCGTCCCAGTACCGCTCGATCTCGTGGCGCCGCACGGCCTCGGTCTCGAAACGCCCGATGCTGACGCTCTTGGTCCCGCTGGCCTGCATCAAGAGGCTGTGCTCGATGTCGAAGTGGACCGGCGTGACCGAATTGGGCGAGGACACGAAGACGAAGCCCACCCGCTTGCGCATCTTGCCCTGGGTGGCGATCATGCCCGCCTCGAGCTGGTCGAGGTGGCTGTTCATGAGCTCGGCCATGGCGGGGTCGTCTTCGACGTTGAGCAAGGTGAGCCAGGCGTTGGCCTGGCGCAGATCACGGATGACGTCGCCCGGGCGTTCGAGCGCACCGCGGGGCGGTCCCCCCTGGGGGACCAAGAGGGGCTGGGCGGCGGTGTCGGAGATCACCGATTCACGCGGCAGGCGGTCGGCCAGATCGGCGATGGCGGCGTGGGTCACACGGTCATCGAGGTGGAGCTCATGGACGAATTCGACCGGGTGCGCGGGGTACGCATCGTCGAAGGCAATCTGCCCGATCGTCCTCGGCTCTTGCCCTAAAGGTTGTGCCACCATCACTTACGCCTTTCGCCCACGGCCACCGCGCTCGCCCCCCTGAAGCGATTGAGGGCGGGGCGATACACCACCAATCGGGAATCACGGGGAGCTTGCGCTGACATACTCCCAGTGGACAAGTGAGCCACAATCACCCCGCCCTCGGAGCGTGATTGTGCCGACAGCGGCCCGGTTCCGGATAGAGCCATTCGTACCCAGCCTGCATAGATTGTCCCGAAGTTGTGCAAGAGACGCGGGGAGGCGCCGGCGTCCCCTGGGTCCGCGGCAGCCCGCCTGGGCACTGTGCGGCGGATTGATGCGTGCGCTGACGCCCGCTCGCCAGCCGCTAGACGAAGGGAGTCGGCCGTTTTTCACGTCGGGTCAAGTCCCCCAGGTTCGGGCGGACCGCTTGACTTTCAGGGGATCGCTTGACTTGTCACAAGGTGTCAGAAGGCATAACGTTAACCGTGCGCCCATCGACGGATGGTCGGTCACGGCTTGACTGTGACCCAGCGTGAGCGTATCGACCCCGCCTTCCCGTAACCCCCCCGGGCGGGGTCGTTACGCATTCGCTTCCGACACCCGACGTTGGTCGGGCCACCGTTCGAGTCCTCTCTCACGCGAGGTCGACCACGCGCCAGGGGCACTGACTGTGGCACCCCCGGCAGTGGCGCCCCCGGGCAGTAAAAACTGACGTACATCGCAGGACTCACCAAACGCGAGATCATCCGGTGTTTGAAGCGCTACAACGCACAAGAGGTGTTCGCCCCTCTCCCCCGATCAGAGGCCTTCCAGGTCCTCGATCGGGCGGCTTGACAAACATCGGAGCAGCTGTTTTTTATCGTGAGGGAACCGCCAGATCCATCACTTCGTGCGTGCCGTCGGTCTCGGACCGAAGCGGCGTTTATTCGACATCGCACTCAGGCCTTCGGGTAACGGTGCTGCCGCAGAGCCCTGAGTAAAACGGATGCCCCGAGTGTCACCGACACGACGACGTGGTGGTTGACCCGCGTACCCGGAGAGGGGCTACACACTTCCATAAAAGCAGCTGATACCCGTGCGTCTGTAGGCCGGCGTTGTCTCGAGGGACGATCGTTCCGGGTATACCGATGTGCATGCCTAATCCATCTGTCCCACTGGGTGGCCGATTTGTCCGTCGCATGGGTTTTGGTGCAATGCAGCTCCCCGGTCCGGGTGTGTTCGGTCCGCCGAAGGACCGAGATATTGCGTTGAGAGTGCTTCGTCGTGCGATAGACGCCGGGGTGAATCACATCGACACAGCGCAGTTCTACGGACCCGACGTGGCCAATGAGTTACTGCGCGAGGCGCTCTATCCGTATCCGGACGAGTTGGTGATTGTGTCGAAGGTCGGGGCGGTAAGAGACGATCAGGGCCAGTGGCATGCCGCGCAACGGCCTGAGCAGCTTCGGGCCGGAGTCGAAGCCAATCTCGAGTCCCTCGGTTTGGTGCAAGTCCCCGTCGTCAATCTGCGTCGACATCCCGAATCCGACGTCTCGCTCACCGAGCAGCTCGACGCTATGGAGGCCCTGCGTCAAGAGGGCCTGATCGGGAGTATTGGATTGAGTAACGTCGACTTGAAGCAGTACCAGACCGCTCAATCTCTGATCGACATCGCGTGCGTCCAGAATTCTTACAACTTGGCTGATACCTCAGGAGAGGATCTCTTCGACGCTTGCCGGTCGGATGGAGTTCCCTTTGTCCCATTTTTTCCGTTGGGCTCCGCCTTTAATCCGGAGAACCCAGTTCTCCGTGCAGCCTCCGTCGAGGCGACCGCTCATCGACTCGGTGCGACGCCGGCTCAAGTCGCGCTCGCCTGGTTACTCCACCAAGCCCCAACCGTGTTGCTCATCCCTGGAACTTCGTCGCTATCGCATTTGGAGGAGAATCTTGCCGCTGCAGACTTGGTGCTCGACCAAGAAGCACTTGAAGTGCTCCCGTAAACGGAGAACTCAGGCGGCTAAACGAATCCCGGCGTTTTGGGGCACGTTTCCTTTAACCGTGAGTCTCACGGATCAGCTTGAGGAGCCGACGCGGTGAGGGGTTCACGAGTGACTTCGTCCCGATGCAGACTGTCGGGACCGTTTCGTCGCCGCCAGTGACGGACCGAACGAAGGCTGCCCCGGCCGGGTCCTCCCAGATGTTCACTTCGTCGACCTGCACGCCGGCCCGCCTCAACTTGAAGCGGAGGCGCCAGCAGTAAACGCAGCCTGGTCGCCAGAAGACTGTCACCGTTGAGAACTCTGAGTTCACTCCAAGTTCGACCACCGACCGTCACCAATCCTTCCTCCTCGACCGAGTAGTCCGAATGCCTGGACTGACCCTCCTACACCCGGCGTCCTGGCGTACCTTCGGTGGAGGGCGATGGTGCGGGACCGGGTCTACTACATGCCCCGGAGCGTTCGGCGCGGCTGTCTTTGGGTATCTGGACTGGTGTTCCCACGTGAGACAGGAGAAACCATGACGACACTTAAGAATCGACCGAATTCCGCACTCCTCGTCATAGACGTGCAGAACGGGGTGGTGGAGGGTAACCACGAGCGCGACGAGGTCGTCGCTGAGATCGACGACCTCGTCAAGAGGGCACGGCAGGAAGGAGCTCCCGTGATATGGATCCAGGACTCCGGTGGGCCACGTGCAAAGGGAAGTGATACCTGGAAGATCGTGTCCGAATTGACTCCAACCGATGCTGAACCGCGCATTGACAAGATTTATGGCGACTCCTTCGAAGACACCGACCTTGAGACCACATTGTCGAAGCTTGGTGTCGGGCGACTCTTCGTCGTGGGCGCACAGACCGACGCGTGCATCCGTTCGACACTCCATGGCGCTTTCGTCAGGGGATACGACACGATCCTTGTCAGCGACGCCCACACCACAGAGGACCACACGCCTTGGGGGGCACCGCCTCCGGGCCAGGTGATCACCCACACGAACCTCTACTGGTCTGAGCAGACGGCGCCGGGAAGGACGGCCGGAGTCGTCGAAGCCAAAGACGCCGACTTTGCTAGGCGATCCTGAGACTGGCGGATCACTGGTGGTGTGGATGGTTAGCTGTTTAATCGCCCACTCCTGACGGAGTATTGAGACACCTTCGAGTGATCGAAATCAGAATGCGCAAGCCAACCTCGCTTGTTCGATGCCTCTCGGCTGAACGCATGTGACTGGGTCCATCTTCGAATGTAGCAATGTCCGTTGACAGCGGATCGACTCCGAGGGTAAACGTGCCGGATGGCAAACAAGAAGGCAATCGTCACGGGGTGTTCGAGTGGTATAGGGCGGGCATCGGCCCTGGAACTGACCGCACGGGGCTACGAGGTCGTTGCCACCGCGCGGCGGTATGACTCGATCGCCGATTTGGCCGTCGCGCGCACCCTGACCCTTGACGTCGACTCCGATGAGTCCGTGGCCGCTGCGCAGGCCAGCGTGGGCCACGTCGACGTCCTGGTGAACAACGCGGGCTTCGGGATCGACGGACCGGTGGAGGAAGTCCCCCTCGTCGAGGTCCGCCGGGCCTTCGAGACGAACTTCTTCGGCGCGGCGCGCATGATCCAGGCGTTCGTCCCCGCCATGCGCGAACGAGGCTCTGGCACGATCGTCAACGTGACCTCCGTCTCGGGAATCGTTGGCGGCCCCTTGGCCGGGTTCTACTCCGCGACCAAGTTCGCCCTCGAGGCACTGTCCGAGTCGCTGCACCTCGAGGTGGGCCACTTCGGCGTCAAGGTGCTCGTGGTCGAGCCGGGGTCGATTGCGACGCGCTTCGGGGAAAACATGGTCGACCTCCGCGGTCGACCCGGACCCTACGCCGAGCTGGCTCTGAAGTGGGAGAGTGCGATGGGCGTTCTTGGCGGAGGGGAGCCCGCACCGGGCCCCGAGCTCGTGGCGACGAAAATCTGCGATGCGTTAGAAGCGGAGCACCACCCGCTACGCCTGCCCGTCGGCGCCGACGCCGAGCTGATCGCGGCGAGCCGCCAGGGTGCGAATTTCGACGACTTCGAGGTGGCCATGCGTGAGGTCCTTCAGATCGACTGGTAGCGCCCCGAACCCTGAAAGTCACCCGATCTGTCCAGATACGTGGGATGGGCTGATGTCTAACCGGCGGCACCTCGACGCCGACCGTGCTCTGGCAGGAGCCGGCCCAACCTGACCGCCCACGGTCCAGGGACCCCGTGTCCACACCCTTCGTCAAGGTCGCCGACCGGCGCCTTCGCCTCGACCGGGTCGACAAGTCCGGGCGGATCACCCTTCGAAGACGCGCGCGCCTCCACCACATCGGCATCGGAAACGCCTGTGCCGGTTCGCGCGTCGCTGTCCTCATCGACCAGCTCGACATCGAGATCGTCGGTCTCGATGGCTCACCGCTGCGCCGGATCGTCTTGGAACCGGGCAAGGACTACCAAAACATTCCCTGATCAGGCCGGTCTACGATGTCTTGACACATCGGTCCTCGATGTCTTGCGACATCACAAATGGCGCCCCTGGCAATGGCGCCCCGGGCAATGGCGCCCCGGGCAGGATTCGAACCTGCGTGAAACGGATTAGAAGTCCGTTGCCTAAGTCCGCTCGGCCACCGGGGCACTCCGGCAGGATGCCGGTACAGCACAGCCTGACATAGCGGCCTTCAGCACCGTGCACTCACGATGTGGCACTCCCCAGGATGCTGCGTCCGTTCCGTACCCCCTCGGGAGCGTGTGCCACACTTGGGCCCCTTGGTGGGCGTAGCTCAGTTGGTTAGAGCGCCAGGTTGTGGTCCTGGAGGTCGGGGGTTCGAGACCCCTCGCTCACCCCGAAACATGCCGGAGCCTCGCCAAACGGGCCCACGGCACGCAGACGACGTCTTGGGAGGTTCGAGGTGAGTCGTGCGGCGAACGGTCGGACGGTGCTCGTGACCGGCGCGTCCTCGGGCATCGGCGCCGCCGTTGCCCGCGAGCTCGCCGCCCGAGGTGACACCGTTGCCCTGGTCGCCCGGCGAGGCGACCGACTCGACGAAGTGCTCGCCGACTGCCACGCCACTGCGCCTGCCTCGGAGCGCTGGGTCGCCGACCTCTCGGACCCGTCGATTGCGGCGAACCTGGCGCTCGAGATCTGGGGCCACTTCGGGGGGCTCGACGTCGTCATCAACAACGCCGCGGTTCCCATGCGCCGGCACGTGACGCGCCTCACCATGTCGGAGGTCGAACGGACGATGCGCATCAACTACTTCTCCCCGGTGGCCATCTCGTTGGCCGTCCTCCCCCGGATGTTGGAGCGTGGATCCGGCACCATCGTCAACGTGTCGAGCCTGGGCGGCCGCCTGGGCATCATGCGTGAGGCCGCCTACTCGGGCTCGAAGTTCGCCCTGGCCGGATGGAGCGAGTCAATGGCGATCGATCTGGACCGGTCGGGCGTCTCGGTCAAGTTGATCCTCCCAGGTTCCATCGATACCGAGATCTGGGACCAGCCCGACAACGAACCGCCGCTCTACGACGGCCCCAAGGATCCCCCGGAGTCGATCGCCGGGGACATCGTCGACGCGATTGACAGCGATCAATTCGAGCACTATCTCCCCGACATGAAGGCGGTGATCGAGTTCAAGACGTCGGACATCGACGGCTTCATGGTCGGGATGCGTGCCATGACCGAGGGGGCAGGCTCGTGAAGGCGCTGCTCTTCGGTGCGCCGCCAGACGAGGGCGAGATGCGGCCAGAACCCGAGGACGAGCTGGAGGCGATGCTGGCGAGTATCCCCTTCGGCCTCCATGAAATCGACGACGCGCGCCTGGTCCGACCCGACTGGGTCGTCACCCGGCCGATCCTTTCTGGCATCTGCGGCTCCGACGCCAAGCTCGTGTTGGGTGACTTCAACACCGGGGACATCGACAACCCCATGGCCGCCTTCTCGTCGCTCCCCCACGTCCCGGGACACGAAGTCGTGGCCGAGGTGGTCGCACTCGGTCCCGACGCACGCGGGCTCGACGTCGGCCAGCGCGTCGTGCTGAATCCTTGGCTGACCTGCGGCCCGCGGGGCATCGACCCACCCTGCCCGCCCTGCCGGGATGGCGACCTCAGCCTGTGCTGGAGCTTCACCAAGGGCGATCTCGGACCCGGCGTGCACGTCGGAGTGATCACGGCCGCCCCGGGCGCGTGGGCGGAGCAACTGGCCGCGCACGATTCGATGCTGATCCCGGTCCCCGACGGCATCACCGATGAGGCGGCTGTCCTCGCCGATCCGTTCTCCGTCTCGTTCCATGCCATCGTCCGTCATCCCCCGCCCCCTTCGGGCCGGGTGCTCGTCTACGGTGCGGGCGCCCTGGGCCTCACCAGCGTGGCCATCTTGAACACTCTCTACCCTGGCGTGGAGGTGGGAGTGGTGGCCCGCTTCGAGGCGCAGCGCGAAATGGCGTTGCGGTTCGGGGCATCCGCCGTCTTCGCCCACGAGCCCCGGCTGGCGCTGGTGGAGGCTCTGGCGCAATGGTCCGGTGCCATATTGCATGCCCCCCTCGACGGCCTGCCCGTGACCCATCCCGGGCACGTCGACGTCGTCTACGACTCCATCGCCAAGGCGGAGACGCTCGAGGTCGGCGTCCGGGTCCTGGCCGAACGCGGGCGCCTCGTCTACACCGGCGTCGCTACCCCCGAACGATGGGAGTCGACGCCCATCTACTTCAAGGAGATCACCATGGCGGGGTCCAACGCGTTCGGCATCGAGGAGTTCGAGGGCCAGCGCCAACACGCCATCGCCCACTACCTCCAGCTGGTGGCGGACGGCCGCCTCGACATCACCCCCATGCTGACCCACCGCTTCGGGCTCGAGGCGTGGTGGCCGGCGCTCAAGGCGCTGGCCCGCCAAGATCGCAGCGGTGCGCTCAAGGTGGCGTTCACTCCCAACGGGTGAGCAGACGGCCTACGCGCCCGAACCCAGCTCGGAGAACCGTACGTAGCGCGGCTCGACGGCGCGCACCCAGACCGGGTCCGGCTCGATCCTGCGATCGACGGCGGCCCAACGGGTGGAGTCGTCGAGGGACGTCTCCAGTCCGGCAGCCATGCGGGCGAAGTAGGCCGCGCCCAGAGCTGCGCCCTCCGGGACGGCCACGGCATCGACAGGGAGGTTGGTGGCGTCGGCCACCGCTGCCATCCAGGCCGTGACGCGTGAGCCCCCGCCGCTGGCAACGATGCGGGTCGCCTTCACGCCGCAACGGTCGAGCATGCGGCGCACCACGAATCCGCTGGCCTCGTACGCGGCGCGCTCGAGTGACGCGGCATCGGAACCGATATCGAGCCCGTAGAGGTTGGAACGCAGCGTGTGGTCCTCGAAGGGGGTGCGCTCGCCCCGCACGTAGGGCAGCCACACGGGAACGCGGCCTGGGTCGCCGAGCCGTGGCTCGAGTTGCTCTCGCTGGGGGCCGGGGCGGGGCAGACCGCGCAGGAGCCGGCGGGCCCAGTCGACGAAGAGAGCGCCGGCATTGCTCGGGCCTCCGATCAGGAAACGCTCAGGCGTCGTGTGCGGGTAGCTGATGAGCCCTGGCGCGACCACCCACTCCTCGCACACGGCCCACACGATCAGTGTCGCGCCGAAGATCACCAGCACATCGCCAGGCTCAGTGGCTCCTGCGACGATCTGATCGCACAAGGCGTCGATCGTGCCGCCGGTGACGACGGCATCGCTTCCGGGGAGGGTGCCGGCCGCCTCGGCCATCGGCACCACCGTCGGCATCTGCGACAGGGAGACTCCCATCGCTTCCAGCAGGTCGGCGTTCCAGTGCCCGTGCGTGTGCAGGGAGCCCAGGGCGGCGGTGACTCCGGTGTCGATGGCCGGCACTCCGGAGAGTGCGTAGGTCGCGACCGCCTGACAGGGCCAATAGCCCCGCGCCCCGGGGACCGAGGCGGACGCCCAGCCCAGGAAGCCTTCGGCATCGGGCATGGTCCCCGGCAAGAGGACCGCACCCTCGCCGTTCACCTCGGCACGACCCTCGCGATCGCCGTAGAGCAGGCCCGGCAGAAGCGGCACGCCTTGACGGCTGACCGCCGTGAGCGAAGGCACCATGGAGGCCACCGCCACGCCCGCCAGGGGATGCCCTTGTTGGGCCACCTGTGCGGTCACCTCCGCGAACGCCTTGCGCGGACCGGCCCGCCACGCCCGCTTGGCGTCGTGGCGGAGGATGTCAGGCTCCGGCGCCACGACGCTGTGGGCCACCCTGCTGCGGGCAACGACACGGCCCTCCTCGTCCACGGCGACTGCCTTGACCGAGGTAGTGCCGACGTCGACCCCCACTGTGAGGGGCTGCGCAGGCAACGTCACGAATCTGACACACGTGTCATGATGCCGTCATTATGGACGACATCGGCCACGAGAGGAGAAGTCCACCCACATGACAGGCTCGCGCCCGAAGGCCCTCGTGACGGCCGCCGTCCGCGGTTCAGGCCTCGACCTGCTGCACCAGCTCGCGGATCTCGTCCTTGACTCGTGGCTCGATCAGCCCACGCTGCGCATCTACAACGCCGCGCAGCTGGCCGAGCGCGTCGCATCCGAAGGTGCCTCCATCGTGATCGTCGAGGGCGATGCCTGCGGCGCCGAGCTGTACGAACAGCCCATCGTCGCCGTGTGCAGCTGCCGCGGCGACCCGACCAACGTGGACGTGGCGGCTGCCACCGCGGCGGGTGTCCCCGTCCTGCGTGCTCCCGGCCGCAATGCCAACGCCGTGGCCGAACTGGCGGTTGCGTTGCTCTTCGCCGCCACCCGCGGCGTCGTACCGGCCGACCGCGACGTGCGGGAGGGTCAGATCTACCGCGACGGCAAGATCCCCTACCAGCGCTACCGCGCCTGGGAGCTGGCCGGCAAGACGGTCGGGCTGGTCGGGCTGGGCGCGGTGGGTCGTGCAGTGCGCTGGCGGTTGCGCGGGCTCGGCATGGAGGTGCTCGCTTACGACCCCTACGCCGCTGACGCGACGAGTTCGCTCGACGATCTCTTTGCCCGGGCGGACGTCATCTCGATCCATGCCCCGGTGACGAAGGAGACAACGGGCCTCATAAACGCCGACGCCTTCGCCAAGATGCGCGACGGCGTCATTTACCTCAACACGGCCCGGGCCAAGATCCACGACACCGACGCGCTGGTGGCCGCGTTGGCCTCGGGCAAGGTGGCGGCCGCCGGTCTCGACCACTTCGAGGGCGAGCACCTGCCACCCGACCACCTGCTCACGACGTTCCCCCAGGTCGTGTTGACCCCGCACATCGGGGGAGCGACCTACGACACCGAGTCCAACCACACCCGCACCATCGCAGAGGACCTCTGCCGCCTGGCGGCGGGGGCGCGGCCGCTGCACGTCGTCAACCCCGAGGTCCTCTCGGACTGACGTGGCGGCCCGGCAACCGACAATCATCGCCACCTCGATCGGGTTCCAGCCCGAGGGTGTAGACCCCTGGAATCTGCGCCCCGGGCCGTCGTACCAATTGGCGGCGAAGCTGGCCCGTGCGGGCGAGCACCCCCGCGTCTGCGTCATCGCCACCGCCGTCGGGGACGACATGGCTTGGCTGGGAGCGGTGCACAACGCCTTCTCCAAGCTCGGCTTCGTCAGCTCGCACCTCGCACTGTTCCCCCAACCCAACGTGCCCGACATACGGGCCCACCTTCTGGGGCAGGACGTCATCTGGGTGGCCGGGGGCAGCACGGCCAACCTGCTCACCCTCTGGCGTCTCCACGAGCTCGATGTGACGCTGCGCGACTGCTGGGAGGCCGGCGTCGTACTGACGGGCGTCTCGGCCGGGTCGCTCTGCTGGCACGTCGGCGGCACCACCGACTCGTTCGGACCGACACTGCGGCCGGTGACCGACGCTCTGGGGTTCCTCCCCTACTCCAACAGCCCGCATCACGACACCGAGGAGCAGCGGCGCCCCCTCATCCACCGCCTCATCGCCGACGGCACGCTGCCTGACGGCTATGCCACTGAGAACGGCACCGGCTTGGTGTTCTTCGGCACCGAGCTCGTTGACGCTTTCACCGAGGTCGAGGGCAAGGTCGCCTACTCGCTGTCCAAGGAGGGAGCCACCACACGGGAGGTGGCGGTGGAGACCCGGCTCCTCTGAGGCCTTGTGGGGAATACCCCAGGTCTCACGCCTTCGGTCAGGCGGCCGCTCCGGCCCAGTCGCTTCCGGCGTGCACCGTGTCGGTGTCGCCACCCGAGCGCAGCACCCGTCCGGGCACCGCGCCGGTGAAGCCGCCACCACGAACGATCTCGCTCCCATTGACGAGGACGTGCTCGATACCCACCGCCTCGGCGTAGAGGCGGCTGGCCCCACCGGGCAGGTCATCGCGTGTGCGAACGGCGCCGTGTCCGATCGTGGCAGGGTCGAACACCACCACGTCCGCATAGGCACCCGGCACGAGGCGCCCACGGTCCCGCAGGCCGTAGAGCCGGGCCGGGATGTCGGCGAGCTGCCGCACCGCCTGCTCCCAGCTGAGCAAGCCGCGGGCCCGGACGCCGTCACCCAGCACGGCGGTCGAGTAAATGGCGCCGCACATGGTGTCGAGGTGCGCGCCGGCGTCGGACCCGCCGACGATGGCACGCGGGTCTTGCCATGTCTGCACGCGCAGCGCCCAGTCCTCCTCCGATTCGCCGATGGGCGGGCGCAACCCGGTGCGCAAGGAGTCGGCCACCACGACGTCGAGGAGGGCGTCAAAGGGCGTGATCCCGCGAAGGCGGGCGACCTCGCCGACGGTGCGGCCTTCGACGTCCGCGTTCTGCGGCGCGAAAGTCTCTTCGAAGATCAGGCGGTCCCAGACCGCCAGGTGGCGCAGAATCCCTGCCTCGTCGGACTGCGCCCCGGTCTCGAGCCTCTGTCTGGTCGCGGGATCCGAAAGCGCCTTCATCCGCTCGGGAATCGGCAGCGCGAAGACCTCGCGCCAGCCCGGGAGCCCGTCGAGGATGGCGCCGTGCTCGAAGCTGAGGCGCAGCTGCATCGTGTGCGGCAGTGTCAGCGCGACCACCGTCGCACCACGCGCCGCGGCGGCGGTGCCGGCGGCAAGCTGGCTCCAGGCACCGTCGGGGTTCATGGCCGAGACGCCGAGCACGTTCCAGTTGACCGGGCGGTCCGCCAGCAGCGACATCGTCGAGAGGAAGTCGATCTCCTCGTCCGTGAAGCCGTTCAGACAGCCCGGCACGATGAGCTCGACCGTCGTGCCCTCGTGGGCTCGGACGGCCGCCGCCAGCCGCTCCAACTCTTGGCGGCTGGCGGCGCGCGACGGGACCGGCTGGCCGTCACCGTCGTTGTGCGTGTGCACCTGGGAAGTCGAGAAGCCCAGCGCACCGTCGGCCAGGGCTGCGTGCAGCGCCGCCTCCATTGCCGCAAGATCCTCGGAGGTGGCCACGCCACCAACGGCACGCTCGCCCATCACCAGCCGGCGCAGCGTCGAGTGCCCAACGAGGAAACCCGCGTTGACGGCGATGCGGCCGTCGAAATGGCCGAGCCATTCCCCGAACGAGGTCCAGTCCCAGGGCAGCCCGGCGCGCAGAGCGGTCAGGGGCATGCCCTCCACTCTCGCCATCATCCGGGCGATGTAGTCGGCGTGCGCGGGTGTCAGCGGGGCCAGGGAGAACCCGCAGTTTCCGCCGAGCACCGTGGTCACTCCGTGCAGTGGGGACGGGCTGGCGTTGGGGTCCCAGAAGAGCTGGGCGTCGTAGTGCGTGTGCAGGTCCACGAAGCCGGGGGCCACGAGCAGGCCAGACGCGTCGATGACGGCCTCGGCGTCCGCCGCCTCGACGTCGGGGCCGACGGCGAGCACCCGTTCGCCCTCGACGAGTACGTCGGCGCGCATCGGTGGCGAGCCGGTGCCGTCGACCACGGTCCCGCCCCGGATGGCGAGAGTCACGCCGGCTCCCCCTGCGCAGCCGGGGCGGGCCGGCGCACCTCGACGCGCTGGCGGGCGAACGCCTGCATGCCCTCGGTCCCGAGCTCGACACCCAAACCGGACTGCTTCCACCCGCCCATCGGGGCGAACATGTCGATGACCGAGATCCCGTGGGCGTTGACGAACACCGTCCCCGCCGACAGTCGGGAGGCCACGTCGGAGGCCAGACGCTCATCGTTGCTCCAGACCGAGGCGCAGAGCCCGAAGCTCGTGTCATTGGCCGCTTCCACGGCCTCGGAGACGTCGTCGTAGGGAATCACCGGGAGGGCAGGGGCGAACTGTTCCTCGCGCACGATGCGGGAGCGGGGGTCCGGCGCCACCACGAGCGCCGGGGAGACGAAGTAGCCCCCGGTCGCCTCGTCCTCGGCCCGGATCCGGCCCGGCCGGAGCACGGTGGACCCGACGGCCTCTGCTTCCGCGACCATCGCCTCCACCCTGTCGCGTGCAGCCGCAGTGTGCACCGGCCCCATCGTCACCTCGGCGGCCAGGCCGTCGCCCACCACCTCGCCCGCGAGCCGGTCCGACAATGCGTCGACCGTCTCGTCCAGCCGGGAGCGGTGCACGTAGAGTCGCTTGATCGCCATGCATACCTGCCCGCTGGTGACGAAGGCCGCTTCGACGATGCGGTCGGCCAGGGCCCGGTCGGCAGCCACGTCGGGTGCGAGGATGGCCGGATCGTTGCCTCCGAGTTCGAGCACCACCGGACGGGTGGTGGCGGCCGCGGCGGCCATGACCGCCTGGCCGGTGGCGACACCGCCGGTGAACGACACCATGTCCACGCCGGGATGTGCCACGAGTGCTGCGCCCAGTGCGGCCTCGGGCCCGTTCACGACGTTGAGCACCCCGGGCGGCAAGACCTCCGCCATGGCTGCCGCCACGAGGAGGACGGCGCCCGGACAGGTGGGCGGAGCTTTGACCACCACCGTGTCGCCCGCCAGCAGCGCCGGGAGCACCTTGTTGCCCATGACCGAGACGGGCCAATTGAAGGGCAGGATGGCCGCCACGACCCCGTGGGGCTCCCACTCGACCCGGGTGGACCCGCCGCTCAGCGTCCGCGGAGCGAGCGCCTCGGCCACGAGCGGTGCGAAGGCGGCCGCCATGCCACCCATCGTGGCCGTGTCGAACACCGCCTCCACGTGGGTCTTGCCGTGCTCGCGGGTCAGGAGGCGGGCGAGGTCCAGCTCCTCGACCGCAGCCACCCCCGCCTCGGCTGCCCGGACGACCTGCGCCGCCCGCTCGTCACGGGGCATCGCCGCCCAGGCGGCCTGGGACCGCCGGGCCGCGTGCACGGCCAGGTCGAGCTGCGCCGGGGCGGTCGCTGGCGCATCAAAGACCACCTCGGCCGGGCGGGCCGGGTTCGTGACCGGGTACGTGCCCCTGCCACCCGCCACCGCGTTGCCCCCGATGAGGAGCCCGACGCGCGTCGTGACGTCCTCGACATCTGTGGTCATGGACACTCCCGGAGCCAGTCGACTTTCCTGACGATAGTGTCACCTTCTCGTGGAGGCCGTCGACACGGAGCGGGGGCAGCGGGGAGCCACGCTGCTGCCCGACCCCGAACCCCGGCCGATCCGGGTCCCGGTGATCTCGGTCGACGACCACCTCATTGAGCCGCCCGACCTCTTCGAGGGCCGCCTGCCCGCTGCGCTCGCCGACGCGGCACCGCGGGTGGTGGAGCAGGACGATGGGACGCAGAGCTGGGTCTTCGACGGAAACCGCTACCCCAATGTGGGGTTGAACGCCGTGGTGGGAAGGCCCAGGGAGGAATGGAGCATGGAGCCGGCCCGCTTCGACGAGATGCGCCCCGGCTGCTTCGACATCGAGGCGCGGGTCGACGACATGGACCGGGCGGGCATCTGGGCCTCGTTGTGTTTCCCCTCGCTGGTGTCGGGCTTCTGCGGCGCGGTCTACTCACGAGCGCACGACCCCGACCTCGGACTGGCCTGCCTGCGCGCCTTCAACGACTGGCACATCGAGGTGTGGGCGGGGAGCCACCCCGAGCGCATCATCCCGCTCCAGCTGCCCTGGCTGGCGGACATCGAGCTCGCGGCTGCCGAGGTGCGAGCCAACGCGTCGCGCGGCTTCAAGGCGGTCAGTTTCCCTGAGTTCCCGGCCCAGCTGAAGCTGCCCTCCATCTTCAGCGGGCAGTGGGATCCCTTCTTCGCCGCCTGCGCGGAAACCGGCACGGTGGTCTGCCTGCACACCGGCGCCTCGGCGTGGGCCCCGCTCCCCTCACCCGATCCGCCGTTCGAGCTGCTGCCCACGGTGTTCCCGGTCAACGCGCTGCTGGCGGCGGCCGAGTGGCTGTGGTCCGGCGTCCCGCTCCGGTTCCCGGGACTGCAGGTTGCCATGTCAGAAGGGGGTATCGGGTGGGTGCCCATGCTGATGGACCGGGCTGACTACGTGCTCGGGCATTCGGCGTCGGGGACAGAGAGCCGGGCCTGGCCATCCGACCTCCTGCCGAGCGAGGTCCTGCGTCGCAACTTCTGGTTCTGCTCCATCGACGACCCGTCGGCCGTGGCGCAGCGCCATGTGATCGGCGTCGACCACATCACGGTGGAAAGCGACTACCCACACGCCGACTCCTCGTGGCCCGACACCCAGCGAGTGCTCTCCCAGACCTGGGGCGCACTGCCCGACGACGAGCTGCGCGCGGTGGCAGGGGGCAACGCCAGCCGGCTGTTCCGCCATCCGCTGCCGCCAGCCGACGACTGGCGCACCCCCCGGCCGTGACGGCCGCGGCGGAGCCCCGGGCAGACCCGCTCCCGCCGGGCGCCGGACCCGTGGTCGATGCCGACGGGCACGTGGTTGAGCCGGAGGCGGCCTGGGCGGGATTGCCTGACTCATGCCGGCCCCGAATCAGCGCGGACTCCTCGAGGTACGAGCACGTTGTGGTCGGGGACACCGAGATCCTGGCCGTGCCGCTGGGGAACCTTGCGCGGCCCGGCTCCACCTTCGACGACCCCGCCTCCTTCCGCCCCCTGGCCGACGCGCTCCCGGGCGGGTGGGACCCCAGGGCGCGCCTGCGCGACATGGACGCCGAGGGCATCGACCAGGCCGTGCTGTACCCGACGATCGGGCTGTACTTCTCGGCCGTGGACGACCCCGGCGCCGCAGTGTCGCTCGCCGCCGCCTACAACGATTGGCTCGCCGGCTACTGCGCCACTGACACCCGGCGGCTCTTCGGGGCGGCCATGCTGCCCCTGCAAGACCCTGACGCCGCGGCCCGCGAGCTCCGGCGGGCGGTGACCGAGCTCGGCTTCGTCGCCGGCTTCGTCCGGCCCAACCCCTGCCGCGGCCGGGCGCTGTCGGATCGCGCCTACGACGGCGTGTGGGACGCGGCGGAGGAGCTCGACGTCCCGATCGGAATCCACGAGGGCAGCTCGGTCATCGTGCCGACGCTTGGGTCGGACCGCCCCTTCAACCCGCTCTTGCTCCACGCCGTGTCGCACGCCTTCGAGGAGATGCTGGCCTGCGCCCAGCTCATCGCGTTCGGGGTGCTCGAGCGGCACCCCGGCCTGCGCTGCGTCTTCCTCGAGTCCTCCGGGGGGTGGGCCCCGTTCTGGCTCGAGCGCCTCGACGAGCAGGCCGCGTCATTCGGCGGCTTCTGCCCCGACATGGTGCTGCCGCCCTCGGAGTACTTCGCCCGCCAGTGTGCCATCAGCTTCGAGGTCGACGAGCGCACCCTGCCCGCGTTGGCGCCCTTCGTCGGAGCGTCGCGCATCGTGTGGGGCAGCGACTACCCGCACCACGACGCCACCTTCCCGGGCGCCGTGGACGCCATCCGCGCCACCGTCGCTCCCTGCCCCACCAAAACGCAAGTCCGCGTGCTCGGGCTCAACGCGATGGACCTCTACCGCCTCCCTTCGCGACGCGCTGGCATCGCCGGCCTGATCGACGACTACTTCGCCTCGGTCACTGCGCACGACGCCGAGCGGTTGCGCCGTCTCTTCGCGCCCGACGCCGTGTTGGACGTCGACGGCGAACTCCGCACCGGGCACGACGCCATCCTCGACTACTACCGGGACCACACCTTCGGCTTCGACGACTTCCGTCCCTCGCCCGGTCCACTCGAGGTGGACGGCTCTATCGTGACGGCGGACATCAACGTCCACCTGGGTGGGGCCGAACGCATGGTCCGTGACGTCTTCGAGACGGACGGCCGGCGTATCACCTCGTTGCGCGTGCGGGGGTTCGCTGACGTGCTCCGGGCCGCCGGCACAACCTGAGCTGGTCTGCGCAACTCAGCCACTGGGCTGGTCAACGAAGCGAACCGCCCGGTGCGCTGTTTGCGCGACGGGGAGCTCACAGGGGCCGGCGCATCAGGACGCGCACCCCGAAGCGGGTCATGACGGGCTCCTCGGGTGGACGCCCGTGTGCCAGCAGCCAGGAGTCGACGGGGCCGACCTCGACGAAGCCCTCCGACGCGTAGAACGGACCGTTCCAGGGCACGTCGCGGTAGGTGGCCAGCGTCAGCTCGTCATAGCCGTGCCGCGCCGCCCAGGAGCAGCCGGCCCGCAGCAGGGCGCGCCCAACGCCGCGGCGACCGTGGTCGGGATGGACCGACAGCTGTTCGAGGTGGGCGCCGCTCCCGATGGCGTCGATGCGGCACAGCCCCACTGGCGGGTCCTGGGCCACCAGCACAACAAGGGCAGCCGCGAAGTCCGCCACCGAGCCGGGGCCCGGCAGCGGGCCGATACCGAGGGCTTCGAACATGGTGTCGCCGGCCGCCTCGAGCGCGGGCAGGAGCACCAACTCGTCGGCTCGAACGGGCCGGATGGCGTCCACCGGTCGACGGTAGCGTGTCCCCCCGTGCGCGCTGCCGTCTGCCGAGAGCTGGGGGCACCCTCGGTGCTTCGGGTGGAAGAACGCCCAGACCCCGAGCCCGGTCCCGGCGACGTGGCCATCGCGGTCGAGGCGGCCGGCGTGAACTTCGTCGACGGGCTCTTCGTGGCCGGGCGTTACCAGATCAAGCCCTCGCTCCCCTTCGTGCCGGGCAACGAGGTGGCGGGACACGTGGCGCTGCTCGGTGACGGGGTGGACAGCGTCGCAGTGGGCCAGCGCGTGGTCGCATCGGTCGGCCTCGGTGGCTTCGCCAGCCGGGTTGTCGTGCCGGCCATTTCGGCGGTGCCCGTGCCCGACACCCTCGACGCGGCCAGGGCGGCCACCTTCACCCAGAGTTACAGCACGAGCCTTTTCGCCTTGCGCGAACGGGCGCGCGCCAGGCCCGGCGAGGGCGTGCTCGTGCTCGGGGCGGGCGGCGGTATCGGTCTGGCCGCCATCGGCGTGGCGCGGGCGCTGGGATGCCGGGTGCTTGCGGTGGCCTCGAGCGAGGACAAGCGGGCGGCGGCGACGGCCGCCGGTGCAGAGGCGGTCGTGGACCCGGCCGCAGAACCGCTCAAGGAGAGGGCGCGCGCCTGGGCGGGCGGCACCGGCGTGGACGTCGTGATCGATCCCATCGGGGGGCCTTCGGCCGACTCGTCGTTGCGGGCGCTCGGTGACGAGGGCCGCTATCTGGTCATTGGATTCGCTTCTGGCGTCATCCCCTCGGTGCCGCTGAACCAGGTCCTCCTGCGGAACCGCTGCGTGATCGGGGTCGACTGGGGCATCTGGGCCATGCGGCACCCCGCCGAGCAGCGCACCCTGCTCGACACGCTGCTGGCGATGGTCGCCGACGGCGCGATCGACCCGGTGCACCCGGCCGTGTATCCCCTAGACGACGTGGCCCGAGCACTCGACGACCTGCTGGGCCGGCGGGCAGTTGGGAAGATCGCGCTGCTGCCCTGAACGAGCGATGCGCGGCTCCCCAGCTACGGCAGCCTCCGAACGCCCCGGTAGATGGCTTCCCGGGTGTATATGAAACCCTCCACAAATGGGTGAGTTGACGAAGGATAATCGCTTAACCTTCCGTAACGGGGCGGGTTTTTGGAAGGTTTCGTATACACCGTGACAAACATGCCCGGAGCAGTGCGCATGCCCGAAGCCGTACGCACCGAGTGCGCAGGATCAGGACCTGAAGGCCGGGATCACCTCGGTGCCCATGAGCTCGATGGTCTGCATGACCGACTCGTGAGACACCTTGTAGGGGTTGACCAGGCAGAGTAGGAGATCGACCCCGGCCTCCTGGTAACGCCGGCAGGCCTCGACGCACTCGTCGGGCGTCCCCAGCACGCAGGCGTTCGAGTCGATCAGGTACTCGAGGCTGAGCAGGTCGAGCAGGCCCTCGTCGTCGGTTTTCTTCATGTCGGCCGCGTACGAGTAGCTGCCGAGTTCTTCGTTGCGCTCCGCCATCCAATCGGTGAGCGTGGCGATCTGGCGGGCGCCGGTCTTGGGGTACCACTCGAAGGACTCCCGGGCCTCGGCGATGGCCTTGTCGCGGTCCGGCGCGCAGACGGCCATGGTGAACGTCGCCGCCTGGTTGTGCACGAAGGCTCCGATCGGCTCGGTGCAGCCCGCCACGGCGTCCCGGTAGACGTCGATCTTGCGCTTGACCTCCGAGGGTGGCAGGCCGACGGCGAAGGAGCACAACCCGAGGCCGAGGTCGCCGACCTGGGCGTGGCCCTCGTCGCTGGTGGTGGCGCCCCACAGGGGCGGGTGCGGCTTCTGCCAGGGTTTCGGCTGCACCCGGCGCCGAGGCATCTGCCAGAACTCGCCGGCAAATTCGTATTCGTCGTTGGTCCAACAGCCCACGACGTGCCCGATTGCCTCCTGCCACATGCGGCGACTCTCACCGGGGTCGATGCCGAAGCCTTCGAGCTCCGCCCGGGTAGCCGAACGGCCGGTGCCGAGGTCGACGCGACCCCCCGACAGGAGGTCGAGCACGGCCGCCGACTCCGCCGTGCGCACCGGGTGGTTGTAGGGCTTCGGCATGAGGCGGACGCCGTAGCCCAGCCGAATCCGCTCGGTGCGCGCCGCGATGGCGCCGTAGAGCACCTCCGGGTTAGAGCAGTGGGAGTACTCCTGCAAGAAGTGGTGTTCGACGGTCCAGAAGGCGTCCCAGCCGAAGCGGTCCCCCGCGATGGCCTGCTCGAGGGTGTTGCGGTAGGCGACGAGCTCGCTGTCCTCCTGCCAGGGCCGCGGGACCGGGATTTCGTAGAACAGCGCGAACTTCATGGCGGTGGGCTCCCCCCGGGAGAACGGTGGCCCGGGGTACGGCCCCGGCTAAACAGTGCACTGCTCCTATCAGCCCGGGTCACCCGGGCGCAACCAAAGCGAGGGTGCCATGCGTGGACTGGACGGTCGGACCTACATCGTGACGGGCGCGGCCTCGGGCATCGGGCTGGCGACGGCGGCCCGCCTGCTCGAGGAGGGGGCTCGCGTGATGGGCGCCGACGTCGTCGTCGCGCCGGCGGCCACCGCGCCGGGGCGCGGGGCGGACGGGTGCTGGGCCTTCACGCGGGTCGACGTCACCGACGAGGCCTCGGTGGTCGACCTCGTGCGGGCGACGGTCGCCTTCGGTGGCGGCGTCGACGGCCTGGTCAACGCCGCCGGCGTGGCGGGTGGCGGCCCGGTCCACCTGCTCCCCTCCGAGGAGTGGGACCGCGTGCTCGCGGTGAACCTCACCGGCACCTACCTCACGGCGAAGCACGTCATCGGCCAGATGTTGCAGCAACGGGCTCGTGCCGACGGGCTCCGGGGCTCCATGGTGACGATCGCCAGTATCGAGGGGCTCGAGGGCACGGCCGGGGGCAGTGCGTACAGCGCCTCCAAGGGCGGCGTCGTCATCCTGACCAAGAACATGGCCATCGACTACGGCGGCCGCGGCATTCGGGTCAACGCCATCTGTCCCGGATTCGTCGAGACCCCAATGACGGACGCCGTCTTCGGCCCGGGGATGGAGCAGGCGCGGGCCGACATCGTGCACGAGCACAAGCTGGGACGGCGCATGGCCCGGCCCGAGGAGATCGCCTCGGTGGCCGCTTTCTTGCTCTCCGACGACGCCTCCTTCGTGACTGGCCACGCCCTGCCGGTTGACGGGGGCTACACGGCCGGGCGCGACCACGGCGTCACCGACATGCTCGGGTTGTCCGGACCCGAGTGAGCGCGGCGATCTGGGTGGCCGGCCTCCTCGAACCGTTGGACTCGCGCACTCCAAGTGGCGTCATCAGCCCGTGCGACACCGTGACGCGGGCCTCGGTCATTCGAGGCTCCCGGTAGGACCAGGACAGCCGCCGACGCGCCGACTTCGTCGCACAGCCGTCTTCACCGCATTGGGCTGTCCCAAAGGCCGCGAGGGCGGGCTGCCTCTGCGGGACGGTGTAAAACCTGAACCTGGTCCGAAAGGTGGTCGAGCAGTCTGGGCCGAATCCGACGGTGCGCTGGGTTGGCGGCTGACTTGCTGGCTGTCGCGTGTCGCTCCAACCAAGGCCCTCACGGAACGAGTGGACCCAGTGGCACCCAACGCAACACGGTGACGCACAGTCTCAGAGGCAACGTTTCCTCTTGGAGCCGGTGGCGGCCCACAACCCTGGTTTACCTGCTCCGCACCATAGCGGACCCGTTTCGAGGTCGGCCCGACATGCAAGAGGTCAGCCGCGGGGGCATACTATCGTTGCTGCCGTGTCGACCGACCACGATCGCACGCGCGCGCTGGAGCGTGTACCCGCCGTGGCCGCACTCTTCGTTCCGCCGGCCAACGCTGAGTACTTGGTGTCGGCTGTGTGGTCTCTGAGCTCGGCGGGGATTCACGTAGTAGCAGGTGGGCCATCGGGTGAAGTGCTCGTGCCTTTCCGCGAGATGGGTTGCGAGTGTCTCGTCGCAGGAAACGCTGCCGACCTGATCAACCAGACCTGGACGCTGCACCATCTCCCACTGCTCGCGGTGGCCGATGCGGTCAGCCTGCCGGATAATTTCCTGGGTCGGGCGCTCCAGTGCATGGCCGACGACTTGCCGCGTTGCTACCGTTTCTTTCTTGAGCAACGATGCAGGGTTCCTAAGCTTCCCCGTCCGAAACGATCCCACGAACCAGCCCCCAGAGGGACACGACGCCAGCTCGGTGAGCCGCCGTCTGCGTGAGCTCGGACCTCACGAGCCGCCGACCCCCATCCCAACCGCCATCGGCGCGGCAGTTCTGTTGGCTCCCTCGGCGATGGGAGCCGTGGGTGGGTTCTGCCCGGGCCCCCGGGCTGAGCTTGCCGCCACGCTGGCGGACTTCTCGGTCCGGGCAAGGTCGAGGGGTTTCATCCATCTCGTCGACGACTCGACGTTCTTCCTCCGTCACCGAGCAGCCGGCGATGCTCCGTACAGGATCGGCACTCTCGACGACCTCCACCCGGAGGATCGGCACTGGATTCACACGCTGTACCCCAACGAGGTGGAATTCGTCGATCACGAAGCGAGGTCGGCCACAGCTCCGGTGGCCCTGGCGCACGGGCTGGCGCGAACCAAGGTGCTGGGGTTACGCATCGTCGTCGATGGGTCCTACCTCGGTCCACACGAAATGGGCACCCAGGTGTCGATTCTGGCCAGCGTCGAAGCGTTGAGCCGTCGTCATGACGTGCGGGAGGTCGTCGTCGCGCTCCGTTCCGACATTCCGCCGTACACGGCCGAAATTCTGTCGCTACCCAAGGTCGTCGCCCGAGCCGTGAACTTCGACACGCTTGAGGGATTCGGACATTGTGATGTGGCTCACCGGATGGTGCAGCCGGACCAGTGGTTCTCTGTGGAGCGCTGGCGGACGGTCGCCGACCGGGTCGTCGTCACCATCCTCGATCTCATCGCATACCGGAACGGCGCCTACCACGAGGATATCGACAAGTGGCTGCTGTACCGCGAGGCTCTCCGGTCCGGGGCGGCCGACGCTGATGCGGTCGTCGTAATCTCCGAAGACGTGAAGCTACAGGCTGAGATGGAGCGGCTCCCGATCGATCCCCAGCGCTTACACGCCATTCCGTTTGGCACCGGCCACCTGACCGGCCAGGAGCGCACGGAGACGCCTCGTGAGCTCTTGGCGCGCGGCTATGTCGAAGGCCAATTCATCTTGTGCTTGGGCACCGACTACGCTCACAAGAACAGGGATCTCGCTCTGGCGGTCGTTGCGGAGCTCCACCGGCGCGGTCATTCTCACGCCCTCGTCATGGCTGGCCCGACAGTGCCCTATGGGTCGTCTCGACTCAGTGAGGCGAACCTGATGTTGCACCATCGCCACACGCTCGAGCCCGAGGTGTTCCTGCTGCCGGACCTCTCATCGGCTGAGCGCAACTGGCTCATTCGTCATGCTGATCTTGTGCTGTACCCATCCTCTGCGGAGGGTTTCGGGTTGGTCCCCTACGAGGCAGCACGCTTCGGTACACCGACGCTGTTCACGCGCTTCGGGCCCCTGCAAGAGCTGGCGCCGGACATTCCGGTGGCCGCCGATGATTGGTCACCCGACTCGCTGGCGGACGCCGCCGATTCCTTACTGAGCAATCCTGCCCAGGCGCGGCTACAGGTAGAATCGTGCCTCGCTGCTGGTACGAAATACACTTGGGCTGCGACTGCGGAGCGGCTCGCCGATCTATACCGCCACGTCATGGCGCTGACACCCCGCTGAGCGACAGGTGCCGCGATCCCTAGGAGGTTCTGTGAAAGAAGCGCTGGAGGAGCAACTCGATCGGCTCTCATTGACGCAGGCCCTCGTGGACGCTGAGATGGCCACCGCCCGCGTGATCGACCTCACCGAGCGCCTTGTCGACGCCCGCGGACAGATCGTGAACCTGCGGAGCGAGCTGGAACATCTGCGAATCGAGTACACCCAATATCGGGTCGAGCAGGAACAAATGAGGTCATCGGCCGCCTTCAGAATGGCCGAACGAATCTGGGCGGTGCGCAATGCCCTCAGAATCTGAGCGGTCCTGGCGGGTCCTGGTCGCGCTACTCGTCTACAACGGGGAAGAATTCGTCGGCCCCTGCCTGTCATCGCTGGCGCGCCTCGAGAACGGGCCGCATTCCGCTGACGTCCTGGTCCTTGACGATGCAAGCCCGGCGCCCGGCTGGAGCGACCGCTGCCGCGAGATGACTACAGAGTTCGGGTTCGGGTACTACCGGAGTCCACGAAACCTTGGTATCCCGCGCAACATGAACCTGGGGATGCAGCGAGCGGTGGAGGCCGGTTACGACGCGGTGATCCTGCTGAACTCCGACACGATCCTCCCGTCGAACCTCATCCCGGCGCTCGTCCGTCCGCTGGTCGAAGACGGGTCAACCTCCTCCACCACGGCCTGGTCCGACAATTCCAGCGTGTACTCGATCCCCAACAGTGATCCGGATCGTCTGGCTGACGATCCGAGAATCATCGACTGGCTCTCAGAGCGACTCGATGAGGAGTTCGACGGACAGGCGATACCGATACCGTCGGGAGTTGGATTCTGCATGGGCATTCCGACGACGATCATCAATGAAGTCGGGCTCATGGATCCCGTCTTCGGGCGGGGCTACTCCGAAGAGATCGATTGGTGCCTCCGCAGCCATACTCTGGGCTACCGCTCGGTCCTTGCTCCATCGTGCTTCGCGTACCACGCGGGGAGCGGGATCACGAAAGCGGAGGGCCTCATCGGCGATGGCGACCGCACCGTCAATGCGCATCAGGCGATCATTGACCAGCGTTACCCTCTTTACGTCTCCCAGCTCATCGCCCTCTCGGCCTCGAGCATCGTCGACGGCATGCGAGAGCGCGGGCTACGCCGGATCATCATCTCGGCCGCGCGCCAGCACGGATACCGTCTCGAGACCAGTCGGCTGCACCAACAACCTCGTGATCTCGACGTGGTCCGATTTCGCATCGATCCTGATGGGCTGTCGCCGATGATCACGGCGACTTTCAAGGGCTTCCAAACGTCGTTTGCGGTGGGCGAGGGGGGCGTGCTCGCGACTGTGGAGTCGATCGTCGGGCAGCCGCCCCGCGAGATCCGAATTTTCGACCGCGGAGAAGTGAGCCAGGAGATCGAGGCGGACGTCGTGACATCAGGCGTGATCCCGGTCCTGCACCGGTCCCCTTACCAAGAGCGGGTCTTCTGATATGTCGAAGGTTGGCAATGGCGCGCGGTCAGGCGTGCAGGCCGTCATCAGACGAGCGGGGACGTTGACCACAGCAAATGGGCTCGGCCCCCCATCGTCGGTGCATGAGGGCGGTCCATTCGAACTGGTGGAGACGAATGTCGGACCGTTTTGGATGCAGACAAGCGACGAGGTCATGCGTCCTTATCTCCTCCGTCGCCGAACCTGGGAGGAGTCCACCGCTGCACTCCTCGAAAGGCTCCTCCGTCCCGGTGCGCGGTTCCTCGATGTCGGAGCGCACGTCGGTTATTTCAGCGTCTTCGCCCACCGGTTGGCGCGGGATATTCAGATCGACGCGGTCGAGCCTCACCCGGTCATCCACAGCCTGCTGCGCGCCAACCTGTGGGCGAACAGCGTTCCGGCACAGACGCAGAATGTGGCACTCGGGAACGAACGGCGGTTGCTCCCGATGACGTCCCCACCGATGAACCCAGGCGACTCGCGCGTCGGAGCCCACAGCCCTGATGGGCGCTACGACCTCGTCGTGCCTGTGGTGACGGCTGACGAGCTATTCACCCGACGAAGCTTCGACGTCGTGAAAATCGACGTCCAGGGTTTCGAACCTGACGTCGTCCTCGGCATGCAGAGGATCATCCGTGATTCGCCCGCCATCGTCGTGGTGGCAGAGTTCTGGCCGACTCCGCTCGAAGAACGCGGACTCGACCCGAGCGAAGTCCTCGATCGCTACCGGCAGATGGGCTTGCACATCGCAGTCAATGACGATGGGGGAACCGGGACGTGCACCGCCGAGGAGGTTCTCGAACACTGCCGCTCCGCCGGACCGAACGGACAGGTGAACCTGATCTTGCGCCGAGCCACATAAGCCATTCCAATCGGCAGCCCTGATTCAAGCGCCGTCCTGACGTGACGGGTCGAGCACCTTGTAGAGGTCCTCGCCGTCGGCTCCCCACACGAACCGGAACAGCCCACCTGCCTCCAGCTCCTGTGGTTGGCTGGGTGTGCCAGATGGCAGGATCACCCACCCCACGTGGAGCGGAGCGAGTCGTTGAGCCAGGACGGAGGGAGACGGGAGACTCGAACCTCCGTCGTCGAAGATTCGGTCTCGCGCGCCCACCGAGAACGCATCGCCGACCAAGAGTCCATTCGCGTAGTAGCGCGCTTGCTCGCATGCGTATCCCCATGCTCGGTAGCGAGACCCCTCAGTTCGGTTCAGGTAGGCGACATCGGCATAACACGTCACGCTAGGCGTCAGATATTCGGCGACGGATCGTGCGCTTATAGGCGGGAATCCTTGGTCGTAGATCGTGCGGGCATAGCCGATTGATGCCCACAGGCAACCAAGTGCCGCGGCCGCACACGCCATCACGATGACCGGCGGCCGCGCCCAGTGGAATCTCGAGATGGCGTCGCCCAACAGCTGCATCGGGCGCTCCACCGCGAACGCGACTGTGACCGACAGCGTTCCGAGCGCGGGCACGAAGAACCGCGGGTCAGCAGAGATGTCAAGCGACACCAGGACACTGAGAACACTCGCAACGAGCACGCCGATGTACGGCCGACTTCGCCACTGCCCCGGCACCAGGAGCCCGAGCAGGCCCAGACCCAGCCACCAGGAGAGCGGTGAGCGGCGCGAACCGGTGTTGTAGGGAAGGGTGCCACCCAAGTACTGCAGGTCGCGGTGGACGATGTTCCCAAGGCCGGGATTCGGGGTCGCTCTCTGCACGACTTTCTGCAGTTGAATCTCTGCCGAATTCCACAATCCCTGGCGGTTCCCGAACACGCTCGTCGCGAACGGGTAGAGCGGGTCCCCGGTGGTGTGGATCGTCCAGGCGTACCAGGGTCCAGCGAACAACAGAAACCCGCCCAGCGTTCCCAGCATCCCGCGCCACACCTCGCGGCGACCACCAATCGCAATGATGACGCCCACCACGACGAAGGATCCGTACAGGAGTGCTGAGTACTTGCTCGCGGCCGCCGTCCCCAGAAAGACCCCCATGACCGCCAACATTGGCTTCAGGCGCGTCGGATCGCGAGCAACGTCCAGCCCGCAAAGCAGCCCACCCAGCACGAAGACCATGGTCCATGCGTCGATCATCGCCGCGGTGCCCACCCAGATCAGCACGGGACTCGAAAGGAGCACCAGTGCGCCGATGAACCCTGCCGCAACGTTACGCCGGGTGCCGATGAACCAGAGCGGGATCAGCAACGTCCCGGCAGCGAGAATTGAGAACTCCAACGCCGCCGACGACACTGGGTTGCCGGTGAGCAGCAGCATCACGGCGAACACCGATTCGTTCGCCTGCGGAAAGAAGCTGAAGCGAATGTACGGGTCGTACACCAGTCCGTGGGACTCGACGATCTGGCGTGCGAGTGGCAAATGATACGAGGTCGCGTCAAACGCGGTCGACGGGTAGATCGCGAGCACCGAGAAGGCGAGCAACGCTCCTATCAGCGTGAGGAGACAGACGGTCGGACCCACAGGGGGCACGCGCCGCTTGGCCCACCATCTCGGGAGATCCGAGCGCAACCCCCACACGGTCGCCCCGGTCGCGATGATGGCGACGACTCCCACGCTCCAGCCCGAGAACTCGCGGAGCCACGATAGCGCACACGCCACGAGGCTCATCGTCGCCAAGCCAAGCAGTAGCGCGAACAGGGGTGCAGCCGGGCCACGGAAGACCCGCCGCCCGACTGGATAACCGAGCGCAAATGCGAGGAGCAGGACCACACCCGCTGGCCCGTACGAGGTCAGCCACAAGTGCACGAGGTCTAGCAAGCTGCCGAGGCTATCCCATCAATTGCCGCCGATCGCGTCAGCAAATCGGGCCATCCGGACAACCGTGAGATGTCCCGACGTTCCGTCCCTCCAGCGACGTGAGCCGCAGCGTGTCCTCCTCGATGTCGCTCGTGACGACGTCGACATGGTCCCGATCCTGGACTCGATCGAGCGTAGTGATCCTCGACGTGGGCCGACACTTCGCTATTCTTGATTGGTGGTTTCACCGACAGCCGAGGAGAAGCACGGTGGAAGTCGGCTAGCTCAGCCCGGTCGCGAGGTCCCTGAGAACTATCAGCCCACTTTTGGCCACCCTGGGATCCCCGCTGTGGGCGCTGCGGACGAACACCGTCTTGACGTTCTGAGCCAAGGCGTCGGCCACCTTACGGCGCGCCTCCATCGGTCTCTCCGGATCCTCGACCTCGGATCGGCACAGGGCGAGATGGCCTTTCGGCTCGCACAACTCGGTCATCGCGTAACGCGCATCGACGCACGACCCGAGAACGTCACCGTGTCGAGGTTGATCCGAGAGGAGCACTCGGAGCTCGACGTGGCCTTCGTAGAAGGCGACGTCGTCGACAGTAACTCTCTCGTCAACCTCGGAGACTACGACCTGGTGATCGGCTTTTCCGTGTTGCACCACATTGCGCTCCGTGACGGTCATGCGGCTGCCGTGTCCCTGGTCTCGACGTTGTCCGAACACATTCCCCACGCGATATTCGAGATGGCCTTGGCCTCCGAAGCCGTCCAGTGGGCACAGGCATTACCCGCGGATCCGCGCGTGACCTTGGCCCCCTTCGCATTCGTGCGTGAGATAGGTCTCGCGGGGATGCACCGGTCCGACATCCGGCGACCGATCTTGTTTGCCAGCCAAACTCACGCGCTCACCAAAGGTGGACTACAAGCCATTGTGTCCTGGGAACGTGAGTCCCACGCCGGCATGCAAGGAGACGCCAGGGGCCTCCGGCGGTACTACTTCGTCCCAGCCGGCATCGTGAAGATCACGGCGCGCTTCACAGATTCTGTCGACGACGCCGTGGTCAGACTGCTCCGTCAGGAGCAGCGTCGGGAAGCACACACGTTGGAAACACTCGCTCAAACAGGGATCGATGCCCCGGAATTGATCGAGTTCGTCGACGGTGCGCACGAATCGATTCTCTTCCGTACGGCGTACCCCGGCGTCCTGCTGAGTGAGGTTATCGGCTCCATCGACGGAGATTTGAAGTCGATTATCACGGGTCAGGTGCTCGAGTCCCTGGCCCGGTTCGAAGCACACCGCCTCTACCACGCAGACCTTCGCTTGTGGAACGTCGTCTGGGACCCGGACGAGGGAAGAGCCCACATCATCGACTTCGGCGCTCTCAGCCCGCTGCCCGAAGACATGGTGTGGCCAAACGACACCTACTTCTCCTTCTTGGTGTGGCTCGTCTCTCTCTGGGGCCCTTTCCCCGATCAACCCGGATTGGTGGTACCGCGGTTTGCCGGAATCGATCGTGCTGAGTTCCCGGCACGGGTCATCTCGTTGATCGCAACACTCATGACTCACGATCGAGACGACTTCGTGTTCCGAGATCTCTCCGCTTGCTGGAACACGCCTCCGACTGCGGGCGTCACAACGGTGCGGCAGACAACGCCGGTCGCATGGCACTGGCTCTCGGCCATCGAACGGTTCGCTCAGACAAGCCGGGCTGTGCTCACTTCAGAACGCGACGCGGTGTTATCACAACGGGACGTCGTGACAACCGAACGCGATGTCCTGGCATCCGAGCGCGATCTTGCCACGTCGCAACGTGACGCGCTGGCAGCAGAACGCGACGTCCTGGTAGCTGAACGGGATCTTCTGACTTCGCAAAGAGACGCGTCGCGATCTGCGTGCGAAATGCTGGGTGCCCAGCGAGAAGCGGCGGAGACACGCAGGGATGCCGCCCAGGCGGAGCTCGACAGGACGCTGAACGCATGGAGTTGGCGTCTGACTAGGCCATTGCGCCGACTCCGTGCGGGACTTCGGAAATGAGCGAGCTCGATGGGCTCGTTGTAGTGCGAGGCCGACGTGCCAGCCGACATGGATCTAGACAACCAACACGAGGGGTGCGATTGTCATGACAATGACCGTCTATGAGGAAGTGCGCCGGCGACTCCCACCGGGGGTGAAGACGTATCTCCGAGCGATGCTGGAACGGCTGAATCGGCTGGCCGGTGTCGCCGAGGTGCCCCTCCCGCGACGGGAGCCAGTCCCCCCGCGACAGGAGCTGGGCCAGCTGCCACCGGCTGATCTGTCGCAAGCCGGTGAGGTCGGCACACTCCTTCGGTTGGTGCGCCCAGATTTCCCCCACTCGCTCGTCGACGTTGGGGCGCACGACGGCGTTACCATCTCGAACTCGCGTCGATTCGCCATGGACGGATGGGATGCCATCTTGATCGAGCCGCACCCCGATCTCTTTGCCAAGCTGGAGGATGCCAGTTCTAACCTTGCCGGGGTGCGCTGCCTCAATATCGCCTGCAGCAACACCGCCGGGTTTCTACCGCTCTACCTTGGCAAAAATGATCCCCAGAACACCATGTCGACCTTGTGCACCGACGACAACCCGTGGTTCTCCAAGGTCCGAAGCGGCGACTGCGTCATGGTGCCGGTGAAGA
The DNA here is from genome assembly GCA_963838835.1 of uncultured Acidimicrobiaceae bacterium. GTDB lineage: Bacteria > Actinomycetota > Acidimicrobiia > Acidimicrobiales > RAAP-2 > Bog-473. The sequence continues at coordinate 95,149 of CAWITA010000021.1, read as the reverse complement.
CTTTGACTGAAGTCCTCGGCGACTGCCAGTGGCCACGCGACCTCTCCCTACTCATGGTCGATGCCGAAGGAATGGATTACGAAGTGCTGTTGGGCTTGGACTTCGAACTCTATCGCCCACGCATCATCGTCACAGAAGAGTACATATCTAACCCTGAGAAGCATCGGAGCAAGTATCGGCTCTTGCTCGACAAGGGTTACACGTTCCATTCCATGGTCGGTAGCAATACGATCTGGATCGCCAACGAATGGGTGGACGCATGCCTCGGCTTGAACAGCTCTGATGCGCCCGCTCTTGCCTGAGAGAAGAGAAGGCCACACTTGACAAGACGCTGACCTCCCGGGTCGCACGAGCCGAGGACGAGAGGCCGATCTGACCTCGTGGTGACCGGTCTCAGCCGAGCACCATCTGCCCCCCGCGGTAGTCGAGGACGACCCACCCGTAACGTTTGAGCTGGTCCGAGCCCAGGAGCCCCTGTGTGCCGGTCAGGGAGATGGTGCCGAAGCTGGTCGCGCCGATCAGCTGGGGATGCAGCGGCACGCCCGGCACGGACCAGGGACCACTGTGGACGAGCGGGACCGTGATGACCGAACACACGGTGGCCTGGCGCTGAGCAAGGTCGGTGGAGCCGAGTGATTCCGCTCGCGCCACACTGGTCGCCACGACGCTCTGGGAAGACCCGGTGTCAACGACGAAACTGCGCCGCGTGCCACGGGTGAAGCGGACCGCCACATTCAACGAGACATCCCCCTGAGTCGGCGTCACCGTCAGGGGCACGCTGGTCCCCTCCCCCTGGGTCAGCACCGCGGGCGGCGCGCCCAGCGGCCCCGTGTACGGCGCGGACCCGCTCAGCGGCGATCCCTCGTCGCCGGGTAACACGAGCGCAGCAGCCGCGAAGTCGATCCGGACTGCGCCGAAACGCCCGAGCACGTCGGAGCCGAGCAGGCCGTCCGGCTCTCCCTTCCCGCCGATTTGAGGCAGCGTGGCCGAGGTCACCTGCTGTGGCGCCAGGCTGATGCCGTCGAGCGACCAGGCATCGATCGCAACGGGTCGTGCGGTCCCGGTGCAGCCGACGCCGGCGAACAGGCTTGCCGAGCCGGCCGAGGGCAAACGGAGTCGCCGTGCCAGACCAGCGTCGATGGTCGACTGCCCCGCCCCGGTGTCGAGGACGAACGGAAACGGACCCCGGCCATCGATGCAGACGTTGACGGTCTCGGCGACCTGGCCGGCCACCGTGCTCACTGTGAGCGGAACCTTCTGGGTCCCGTCGGGCAGGGTGGCCACCCCCCCGCACCCGGTACTCGCCGGTGGCAGGGCGAACGTGACCTCGGGCTCCACGTGGACGCTCCCACTGCGGTGTCTTGGCCTGCTCACGGCGCCGGCCAACCCGAGAGCCAGCAGTGTCACCCCGATGGCCACGACCGCGGCAATCAGCCAGCCACGGTGCGAGCCCACGGACCTAGTGGCCGACCGCCAGCCGGGCGGCGGCCAATGCCATGCGCACCCCCAGTACCAGCACGGCCAGGGGCAACGCGGCCCGCCGCCAGCCTTTCGTCGTCCGGTAGGTGAAGCGGAGAGCCGAGCGGTGGTGGGCGGCCATCATCCGGTACGGGTTCCGCGCGGTGCTCACACCTTGGACGTGGGTGACGGCTGCCGCGCCGGCGAAGCCGACGCCCCACCCCGCGTCGTGAGCGCGCCAGCACAGGTCCATGTCCTCGTTGTACATGAAGTACGCCTCGTCGAAGCCACCGAGCTCTTCCAGGGCGCTGCGCCGGGCGAGGAAGCAGGAGCCCGAGACCCACCCTGCTTCGGTCACGACGTCGCCCTCCGGTGCGCCAGGGTTGTAGCGCCGCGTGAAGGGGTTGTCGGGCTTGAACAGCGCCAGCAGCGCATGCCCGGCCGCGTCGGTGAAGGACGGGAAGCTTCGCACGGAGGGATAGACCACACCCGCCTCCGTGTAGATACGAGGCCCAACCAGCGCCCACGCCGAATGGGACTCCAGGACGTCACGCAACGCCGCCAGCGCACCGGTGTGTACGAGAAGGTCCGGGTTGGAGACGAGCACCCATTCGGGTGGGGTTGCCTCGCCTGCCAGCGCTGCCAAGCCCCGATTCACTCCGGCCCCAAAGCCGAGATTCCGTCCGGGACGCACGATTTGCACCGGCGCTGCGGGCCGCTGGGCCAGAAGCTCCCCGAGTGCGGCTTCTGCGCTCCCGGTCGTCCCGTTCTCCACCACGACCACGGTGGTCGCCCCGTCGCTCAGGATCGAGCGGACGCAATCCGTCAGCAGCGGTCCCGCGTCGTGGTCGACCACCACCGCGCCGACCAGGGCGGGCACCAGGGTCCTCAGTAGTCCTTGGCGAAGCGGAACTTCACCAGCGCCCTGAGCGCGCCGAAGCCGTCGCGCCAGGTGATCTTCTTTCCCTCGTTGTGTTCGCGACCCGCATAGGAGATGGGGACCTCGTAGATCCGGTGGCCGCGCCGAAGCACCTTGGCCGTGATCTCGGGCTCGAAGTCGAACCTATTCGAGACGATGGTGATGCCTTCGAGTACCCGCGCATCAAAGAGCTTGTAGCAGGTCTCCATGTCAGAGAGCGTCGAGCTGTAGAGGACATTCGTCACGAGCGAGAGCAGGCGATTGCCCATCCAGTGCAGGGGCAGCATGTTCCTGCGCTCTCCGGTGAACCGACTCCCGTAGACGACACGAGCCTTCCCCCGCAGAATCGGTTCGAGCAGGCGGGGCCAGTCGTTCGGGTCGTACTCGAGGTCTGCGTCTTGAATGAGGATGAGGTCGCCCCGCGCCTCGGCCAGCCCCGTCCGGATGGCCGCGCCCTTGCCCTGGTTCACCTTGTGCCGGATCACGTGCACCGTCGAGTCCTCGATGGCGCCGAGCACCTTGTCCGAGCCATCGCTCGACCCGTCGTCCACCACAATGATCTGGAGCACCAGAGGTATCGCGACCACCCGCATGCGCCGGATGACCTCGGCAACCGTGGTGCGCTCGTTGAACACCGGCGTGATGACCGTGAGCGTCTTGTAGGTCCGCTGGGGTGGCAACTCGCTCAGGTCTTTCTCGGTCACATCTGCCTCCGTCATTGGTTTCTCACCCTCTGGGCGAAGTAATCGATGGTGCGCTCGATTCCCTCGCGTAGGCCGACCGTGGGCTCCCAGCCGAGCTCACGACGGGCCATCGTGATGTCGGGGCAGCGGCGCGTGGGGTCGTCGGTGGGGAGCGGCTCGAAAGCGATGTCCGAAGACGACCCCGTGACCTCCAGAACGAAGCGGGCCAGGTCAAGCATGGATCGCTCATCGGGATTCCCGACGTTGACCGGGCCGACCAGTGACGAATCGAGCAGGGCCAGCAGGCCCGAAATCTCGTCGTCTACGAAACACAGGCTCCGGGTCTGGCTGCCGTCCCCGTAGACGGTGAGGGGCTCACCGCTGAGGGCTTGCACGATGAAATTGGAGACGACCCGGCCATCGCCGGGCGACAGCCTGGGTCCATAGGTGTTGAAGATTCGCGCAATCCCCACGTTCACCCCGTGGGTGCGATGCATGGCCATGGTCAGCGCCTCGGCGAACCGCTTGGCCTCGTCGTAGACACTGCGTGGCCCGGTGGGGTCGACGTTGCCCCGGTAGCACTCGACCTGGGGGTGGACCTCGGGATCCCCGTAGACCTCGCTCGTGCTTGCCATGAGGAAACGGGCCTCGTGTTCCCGCGCCAGCTCGAGCAGCCGACGGGTGCCCTCACTACCGACGGCCAGCGTGTCGAGCGGCCGTGCGAGGTACGCCGGTGGGGAGGCCGGCGAGGCCAGATTGCACACCGCGTCAACCTTCGACGCATCCTCCAGCTCGACCTTCTCGCTGACGTCGGTCACGACGAGGCTGAACCGGTCGTGACCCAAGAGGTGGGCTACGTTCTCCGGTGTCCCGGTGGACAGGTCGTCGAGGCACACCACGGTGTCGCCCCGCGCCATGAGGCGGTCGCACAGGTGTGAGCCGAGGAACCCGGCGCCGCCGGCCACGACCACCCGGCTCACTGACGACCGATCCCCGTGTAGTGGAAACCCATGCGCCTGACCGCGGCGGGGTCGAGCAGGTTGCAGCGCGTCGACGATCCGGGGCTCCTCCATGAGAGCCAGGACACGGGAGAAGTCGAGCCAGCGAAACTCGTCCCACTCCGTCAGCACGACCAGCACTCGTGCTCCGGTCGCCGCCTCGTAAGGATCGGGTCGCAGGTGCAGCCCGAGCAGGTCGTCCGCCGCCTCGCCGCTCGGTTGGGCTTCGACGGTCGGGTCGAACGCCTTGATGGTTGCTCCGAGCGCCGCGAGCCGGCGCGAGATCTGCAGGCTGGGCGAGTCGCGGCGGTCGTCGGTGTTGGCCTTGAAGGTCAGTCCCCACACGGCCAGCGTTGCCCCGTCGACGGACCCGCCGCAGGCCGCCTCGACCTTGGAGACAACGCGCGCCAATTGTTCGTCGTTCGATGCGATAGCGCCGGCCAGTAGCGAGAATTCGTAACCGGCCTCGCCGGCGATGTGGAGAAGGGCCCGGGTGTCCTTGGGGAGGCACGAGCCACCCCAGCCCGGGCCGGGTCGGAGGAACTCGAAGCCGATGCGCTTGTCGTAGCCCAGTCCAAGCAGGACGTCCCGGGCGTCCGCCCCCACCTCCTCGCACAAGCCCGCCAGGGCGTTGACGAAACTCAACTTGGTGGCCAAGAACGCGTTGGAGGCATACTTGATCGTCTCCGACGTCGTGGCGTCGGTCACAATGAGCGGCGCCTGGGTCCTGGAGAACAGCTCCCCCACCTTCGCCGCCGCCTGCGCGTCGGTGGCGCCGACCACGATCCGATCGGGATTGAGGCTGTCCAGCACGGCGGTGCCTTCCCGGAGGAACTCGGGGTTGGACACGACGCTGATGTCGGGCCGTCCGATCACCTGCTCGACCACCGTCGCCGAGCCGACCGGCACGGTCGACTTGTTGACGACCACGCAGCCCGGCTCCAGGTGCGCCGCGATGTCCTTGGCCGCCGCCTCCACGTAGGACAGGTCGGCCGAGCCGTCAGCACTTTGGGGCGTCGCGACGCACAAGAACACGAACCCGGCCCCCCGCACTGCGTCGACCGCTGAGTCCGTGAAGGAGAGACGCCCTGCCGCCACACCACCCGCCACCAGGTCGTCGAGTCCAACCTCGACGATGGGCATGCGTCCAGCACGAAGGGCGGCCAGACGGGTCGGTTCTCGCTCGGCCAGGACGACGGTGTGCCCGAAGTGGGCCAGTGTCGCCGCCGTGGGCAGGCCGACGTAGCCCGCACCGATGACGGCCACCGTGCGGGGCGTCGTGCGTGGGTCGCGAGCGGTGTGGGGTGTAGTCATGTGAGGGCTTGGTGCTGGTGCGATCGAAGGGTCGAGACGAGGCGGGACAGCCCATCCTGCCATTTCGGCAGTGGGGGAAGCCCGCTGAGGCGCAACGCCATGTTGTCGAGCACCGAGTACGCCGGCCTCGGGGCGAGGAGGGGCGGATCGAGCTCCGCCGTGCTGATGGGGCGCACGCGCTCGGAATCCTCGCCGGCCTCGGCCAGCACCGCTCGCACCAAGCCCCACCACGTCGTAGACCCGCCGTTCGTCACGTGGAAGACGCCGGGCCTGCGCTCGAGCCCGAGCGTGACGATCGCCGGCGCCAGATCGGCGGTGAAGGTGGGCGAGCCGTGTTGGTCGTCGACGAAGCGGAGCTCGTCCTTCCCGTCCGCCAGGCGCAGCGCGGTGGCGACGATGTTGGCGCCGTGGGCCCCGCACAGCCAACTGGTGCGCACGATCGTCGACCCGGGTCGACACTCCCATTCCCCTGCCAGCTTCGATGCGCCGTATACGGAGGCTGGGTGCGGCGCGTCCCACTCGCGGTACGGTCGGTCGGCGGTTCCGTCAAAGACGTAGTCGGTGGACACGTAGACCAAGTGCGCCCCGACCTGAGCGGCCGCCTCCGCGACGTGACGGGTGCCGATGGCGTTCACGGCGAAGGCGGCGTCGATCTCCGTCTCACAACGGTCGACGGCGGTGAACGCACCTCCGTGCAGCACGAGTTCGGGTTGGAATACGGCGAAGGCCTGCAGAACGGCATCCCGGTCGTCGACGCGCATGGTGTCGATGTCGGTCGCGAGGACCTCGTGGTTGCATCCAGTACGGGGTCCCTCCGGTCCGCGCAGCGCGCAACGCCGGCCGCCTGTCGCCACCCGCCCGGCCAGGACATCGAGCAGGTCGCGGCCCAGCTGCCCGTCCGCCCCTGTGACGAGGATCCGCACCGGTCAGCCTTTTCCAGTCCCCCAGGCCCCTTCGGCGATCGGTGCCCGGGCCCGCAGCGGTTCCCACCAATCTCTGTGTGCGGCGTACCACGCCACGGTGTCTGCCAGGCCCTGCTCCCAGTCGACGGTGGGGGCCCAGCCCAGTTCGCGTCGCAGCTTGGAGGAGTCGAGCACGTAGCGGCGGTCGTGACCGGGACGGTCGGGAACGATCGTCTTGAGGGACGCCGTCTTGCCCAGCGCAGCGAGGATCCGGTCGGCCACTTCCATGATCGAGGCCTCGACGCCGCTGCCGACGTGGTAGGTCTCGCCCACCCGTCCGCGGGCCAGCACGACATCGATGGCCGTGCAGTGATCGCGCACGTGCAGCCATTCACGACGGTTCTGGGTGCTGGCGTAGAGGGTGAGCGGCTCGTCGTCGAGCGCCAGCGCGCAAAAGTGCGGGATCAGTTTTTCGGGAAACTGGTAGGGCCCGTAGTTGTTGGCGCAGTTGGTAATGGTGATGGGCAGGCTGTAGGTCTCGGCATAAGCCCGTACCGCGTGATCCGCCGCGGCCTTGCTGGCGTTGTAGGGGGTCCGGGGGCGATAGGGGGAGTCCTCGGTGAAGACCTCGTCCGTGTCGAGTGGCATGTCCCCGTACACCTCACAGGTCGAGACGTGATGGAACCTCGCCACGCCCACCTGACGGGCCGCCTCGAGCATGGTCTGGGTACCGAGCACGTTGGTCCGGAAGAACAGTCCGGGGTTGAGGACGGCCAGAGAGTTGTGCGATTCTGCGGCGAAGTGGACCACGGTGTCGATCTCCTCGCCCCGCAGCGCCTTCTCTGCTGCGGTCGGGTCGCAGATGTCCCCCTGAATGAAGGCGATCCGATCTTCGACGTCGGACAGGTTCGGTCGGTTGCCGGCGTAGGTGAGGACGTCATAGACGGCCACATGGTCCTCGGGGTGCTGTTCGACCCAGTAGCGGGCGAAATTCGACCCGATGAAACCGGCACCTCCCGTTACGAGAAGGCGCATATGGCCGACGATGTTAGCCCAGGCTCCCGATCCCTCCCATTTGCTTCAGCCGGGACGAAGGTGGACCACGTCGCCGGCCGTCACCAGGCGTGGCCCAGACCCTGTCTCGACGACCAGACGCCCTGCGTCGTCGATGGCGGCCGCCATCCCGGTGAATTCCTCGCTGGCGACGGCCACCCGCACCGGCTGGCCCAGGGTGGCGCAGGCCTGCCGCACCTCGTCGGCCAGGCCTCGACGGCCCCCGGCGTCGTCAAGCGACCCGACGCGCGGTGCCAGCGCGCCCAGCAGGTGGTCCAACAAGACCCCGCGGTCGACCGGCGCCGTCCCCGTGCCCACGTCGTCCAGGCAGGTGCCACCCAGGCCCTCGGGCCCCGGCCACGCCACGTTCAACCCGATACCCGCGACCACCGCGACCAGGGAACCGCCGGAGAATTCCGCCTCCGCCAGGACCCCGGCCAGCTTGGATTCGCCCACCAGCAGGTCATTGGGCCACTTGAGCACGGGCGCGACGCCGGCAACCTCTCGGCAGGCGTCCGCCGCGGCCAGGGCTACCGCCCCCGTGCAGAGGTGCACGTCGGCGCCGTCGCACTGCGGGCGCAGCAAGACCGACGCCAGCAGGTTGGCCCCAGGAGGCGACTCCCAGCGCCGGTCTAGGCGCCCCCTCCCCGCGGTCTGGTGGTCGGCCACGGCGACCAGTCCGGACGGCGCGCCCCGACGGGCCTGATCACGCACAAACGTGTTGGTCGAGTCGACCTCCTCGAGCCAGTGGATATCCCATTCCCCGCCCCACATGGCACACACCATACGGCGCGTGCAATTGTGAGAGCCCGCCTCCGGAAAGGTCGAGCGTGCTTCAGAAGGTCCTCATCGCAAACCGCGGCGAAATCGCCGTCCGGGTCATCCGGACGTGCCGTGAGCTCGGCATCGCGACGGTCGCCGTCTATTCGAACCTGGATCGCGATGCCCTGCACGTGCGCATGGCGGACGAGGCCTACGCTCTCGGCGGCGAGACGGCGAGCGAGAGCTACCTCAACACCGAGGCGATCCTCAACGCCATCGACAAGAGCGGCGCCGACGGTGTCCATCCGGGCTACGGTTTTTTTTCCGAGAACGCCGATTTCGCGCGCGCCATCACCGGCCGTGGCGTCACCTTCATCGGCCCCCCTCCCGAAGCAATCGAGGTCATGGGGGACAAGATCAGCTCCCGGCTGGCCGCCGAGAAGGCGGGCGTGGCGGGGGTCCCCGGTCGCTCCGAGCCGCTGACCTCACCCGAGGAGGTCGTCGCCTTTGGCGACCTGCACGGGTGGCCGGTCGCCATCAAGGCGGCCTTCGGCGGCGGGGGCCGCGGCATGAAGGTCGTGGCGTCCGCCGAGGACGCAGCCGAAGCGATGGAGTCCGCCGCCCGCGAGGCGCAGGCCTACTTCGGCCGGCCCGAGATCTATCTCGAGCGCTACCTCGCCTGGCCCCGGCACGTCGAGATGCAGGTGCTCGCCGACCAACACGGCAGCACGATCTGGCTCGGCGAACGCGACTGCTCGGCCCAACGGCGCCACCAGAAGCTGCTAGAGGAGAGTCCGGCGCCCGATTTCCCCGACCACGTCCGCCACGCCATGGGTACAGCCGCCGTGAAGGTCTCGGAGGCGTGCGGGTACTACAACGCCGGGACCGTCGAGTTCCTCTACGAAGACGGCGAGTTCTACTTCCTCGAGATGAACACCCGGCTGCAGGTCGAGCATCCCGTCACAGAGCTGGTGACTGGCTTCGACCTCGTCGCGTGGCAGATCCGCATCGCCTCGGGCGAGTCACTCGACTTCACCCAGGAAGACGTCCGCAGCGAGGGACACGCCATCGAGATCCGGATCAACGCCGAGGATCCGAGCGGGGGGCGCTTCTCGCCTTCCCCCGGCACCCTCACCGCCTTCCACCAGCCGGCCGGACCCGGCGTCCGCCTCGATGCGGGTTACGAGGCCGGTGACACGATCTCGCAGTACTACGACAACCTCATCGCCAAGCTCATCGTGTGGGCGCCCGACCGCGAGGGCGCACGGCGGCGCATGCTCCGGGCCATCGGCGAAACCCGCGTCACCGGCGTGGCCACCACCCTGCCCGCCCATCAGCTGATCCTGAGCCACCCCGACTTTGCGGCGGCCGCCCACTCGACCAAGTGGGTCGAAGAGACACTCGATTTCAGCGAGCTCACGGTCGGGCCCTCGGGGCCTGTGACCGTCGCGACGACCCCCGTCGAGGACGAGGTGCCGACCGTCCAGCGCGACGTGACCGCCGAGATCGACGGCCGGCGCTTCAGCGTGCGGCTGTGGGTGCCCGATCTCGGTACCGCGGCGGCCCCCGGCCGCGCCGCCAGCCGACCCAAGCGGGCCGCGTCCTGGGGGGTGGCCGGGACCGGTTCGGGTCAGGTGTCAGTCCCCATGCAGGGCACCATCGTCAAGGTCCTGGTCTCGGTCGGCGACGTCGTCGAGGTCGGCCAGGCCATCTGCTTGCTCGAAGCCATGAAGATGGAGAACGCCGTCGCGGCCGAGAAGGACGGCGTGATCAAGGAAGTGCGGGTGAAAGCGGGCGACTCGGTCGGCGCCGGCGACGTCGTCGCGGTCATAGAGTAGGCGGCGTGCCCGTGACCCCGCGGTGAGCGCTGCGTCCGAGGCCTCCTCGGCCAAGGAGGCGGCGGCCGTCGTGGTCGATCGCCACCTGGAGGCGCTGGTTTCGCTGAGCCACCGCCTGCACGCCACGCCCGAGCTCTGCTTCGAGGAGACGACTTCTGCCCGGGCCGTGGCCGAGGCCATCCGGGCCGGCGGCCTCGAGGTCGATGAAGGCGTGTACGACCTGCCGACGGCGCTCGAGTCCCGCTCTGGTGAGGGTGAGCTCGTCGTGGCGGTCTGCGCCGAGTACGACGCGCTCCCCGAGGTGGGACACGCCTGTGGGCACAACATCATCGCCGCCACCGCTGTCGGTGCCGGCTTGGCGCTGGCCGCCGTGGCCGACGACGTGGGGCTCACCGTCAGGGTGCTCGGAACGCCGGCCGAAGAGGGGGGCGGGGGCAAGGTCCTCATGCTCGAGCGGGGCGCCTTTGCCGGCGTCCACGCCGCGATGATGGTGCACCCGTGGCCGTCCGAATGGCTGACCGGGTCGTGTCTCGCGGTAGCGCATTTCGACGTCCACTACGCCGGGCGCGAGGCCCATGCCTCCGCTGCGCCCTGGGTGGGTGTGAACGCCCAGGACGCCCTCACCGTGGCCCAGGTCGCCATCGGCCTGCTGCGGCAGCAACTGCCGCCGGGCGACCAGGTGCACGGGGTGGTCACGAGGGGCTCGGCCGCGGCCAACATCATCCCGGCGACGGTGACGGCGCGTTACATGGTGCGCTCGCGTACCCGCGAGGGTCTCTCCACGCTGCGGCCCCGGATCGAGGCGTGCTTCGAAGCGGGTGCGCTCGCCACGGGGTGCGCGCTTGAGTACGAGGAGTTGGCGCCCGTGTACTCGCATATGGAGCCGGACCCGGCACTGCTACGCGCCTACCGCGTCAACGCCGAGGCGCTCGGTCGGAGGTTCGACGCCGACGACGCCGGTGCCCCATTGCCGACACTCTCGACCGACATGGCCAACGTGTCGCTCGCCGTACCCACGATCCACCCACTCATCGGCATCGAGACAAACGGGGCCGTCAATCATCAGCGCGAGTTCACCGCTGCCTGCGTGACCTCGTCGGCGGACGCCGCCGTCCGCGACGGGGCCGTGGCGCTGGCCTGGACGGCCATCGACGCCGCCACGGAGCCGGAGCTGCGCGCACGACTACTCGGCGGCTGATGATCACCGAACACGCACTCCTCGAGGTCGTGCCGGGACGCGAGGCCGAGTTCGTCGAAGCGATGGAGAGCGCGAAGGGCATCATCGGTGCCAGCCCGGGTTTCGTCTCCCTGCGGGTCGAACGCTGCATGGAGCGCCCGAGCCGGTTTCTGCTCCTGGTCGAGTGGGAGCGCCTCGAGGACCACATCGAAGGCTTTCGCGGCTCGGAGGTCTACCAAGCGTGGCGTGCCGCGCTGCACCACTTCTACGACCCTTTTCCGACCGTCGAGCACTTCGAGCCTGTGGTCCGAGCCTGAGCCGACCGACCAGCACCGCCGGTTACTCTCAGCCAGACGGGGAGTCCGCGAGCTCGACGGGGACAGGAGCGTCGGGCCGAGGTGCCGCAACTTGGCGCGGACAACGGGGACGACGGTGGCGCTGGCGAGCTCGATCACGGCACGACGAGCCGGTGCGACGGGATGACCGCGTCGAGAATCCCCAACCTCACCACCTTGTAGGAGATCCCGAGCTGGCTCAGGCGCTCCTCGAACGTCTGCTGCGTGTACGGTCCCGGGCCGGGCTGCGGATTCAAGAACTCCGTCGTCGCCTCCAAGGTCTCATTGGGCGCGAAGAAGAGCCACGCCGGGTCGGGCGAGGACGCCACCCCCGCGGCGATGGACGTCGAGCGGGTGACGTCGAGGACGGACGGGCTGACCAGCGGCTCGCCCCGGCTGAGGAAATCGAGGTCGTAGGCCGTCCAGTAGTCGCCGTAGGCGTCCGTGATTCGGTGCGCCCGCATGGCGTCCACCACCTGCTGCATCGGGGCGTCACCGTTGCGCCAGCCGGAGAAGAAGGCGGGCGAGGCCGGTACGCCAGCGGCGTGCGCCCCGGCGACGGTGAGGCAGCCGGCGCCGACGATCCCGAGCGCGGCCAGCGTCCACCTGCCGGCTGGCGCCCCCCGGTGGACCGCACCGAGCGAGCCCTCGTCACGATCAGCGCCGGAGGGGTCGCTCTCCGCGCCCTCCCGGGGCGAGCCCGGCGCCGCGAACGAGCGCGGCGAGGAGAGGACCGTGCCGAACATCGCGGCGAGGAGGGCGGGCAGGTAGATGCCGTAGCGACCGTCGAACCAGTAGCCCGTGCCCGGCGCCGCGGCGTAGAGGAACGGGAAGCAGACGACGCCAGCGGCCAGCGCCAGCGGGACGAGCTGGCCGGCGGCGCGGAGCGAGAGCCAAACGGCGTGGGCGGCCGCGGCGGCCACGAGGGCCAGGACCACGGCGTAGATCGTCTTGCCGACCATCGGTCCCCCCACCCAGGTGCCGGTGAGCACGTTGCGCAGGCCGAGCTGCAGCGGGAGCATGTCGTTGAAGAACACGGAGAGCTTCGCCCCGTAGGTCACCCCCCCGTTGGCTGGCAACGCGCTCCGTCGCAGCGAGGCGAACCCGGTGTGCACGTTGGCGTACCACCAGGGCAGGGAACCGAGGACCCCGCCGCAGGCGACCAGTCCGAGTGACCACCACCGTGATGGCTCGCCGACGCGGCCCGGTGCACGCGGCCGGGAGGACGGGCGCGACGTGGTCCACCATCCGACCAGGAGCACCAGGGACGGCACCGCGAAATACACGATCTCCGCCGAGGCCCACCATCCCAGCCCGAGCGCGATGCCCAAGAGTAGGAACGTCGGCCGGCCCGCCCGGCGCTGGTACACCCGGACGGAGCAGAGCACGGCGGTGAGCCCGCAGCACAAGGTGGCGTAGCGGAAGCCCACCTCACGCACCGACTGATAGATCACGACATAGGGCCACACCCAGGCGAGCGCGCCGGCCGCCAACGCGAGCAGGCGGTCCCGGCCCGCCGCCAGCGTGATGCCGCCCACCAGGGCAGCGGCGAGGGCAGAGAGCAGTGCCGGTGTCGCGTTGAGGGCGGGCTCGCCCCCGCCCCCGACCTTGAGCACGATGGCCGCGACGTACGGTTCGAGACCCCCGTAGTGCTGTCCCCAATAGAAGGCCGTGAAGTGGCCCGAGCCGATCGCCCGGGCCTGCAAACCGGTGACTGCCTCGTCACCCCATAGGGGAAGGTGCACGAGGAGCCAGACGCGCAGCAGCACTCCGTACACCACGGCGCCTGTTCCCGTCACGACCACGGCGGCGGCGGCCGGACGACCGAGGTTCCAGATGGGAGAGGGTGCCGCATGAAGTGGGCGGCTCGACTGGGTGACGGTGGGATTGGGCATCGGGCTCGGTGTGAGCAGGGCGTCGGGATCGCGGCCCAAAAGGCTCACGGGCTCATCGGGAAGATCTGCGGCCCGATCCGGCCGCTGGACGGCGCACCCTAATGTCTCGCCGACGCACGCACCGCTCGCGTCATGGCGTTCGCGCCCGAAGGGCCAGGTGCGGAGCCCACAGGGAGGCCCAGGAACATGTCGAGGCAGCCCTCGAGGCCAATGATCTCGGTGGCGTCGTGGCGTCGCGACGCCAGACGTCGCGGGCGAGGCGAAGGCGGATGACGCGCCCCCAGCGGTCGCGCCGGGTGCCCCGAGCCTCGCCGTTCTCCTCGTCGCGGATCGCCCGCGACGTGGCCAGCGAGGCGGCGTTGTCCTCGAAGGCGCCGCTCAACGCCTCCTCGGCCCCAAGACCGTCGAAGGCCAGGTGCAGCCTGGCCTCGCTGCAGCATGGCCTCGCGCATCTCACGCCCCGGCCCCGGTCCTGGAGGGCTCGCCCGAGCCAGGATCCGCTCTCGACCGAACACACCGTCTCGAAGTGCTCCGCCTCCATGTCCTGCATGCCGACGGGGTCCCCGCCGACGAAGGCCGCCGCGGTGAAGGTCCACTTGTCCTCCGACAACTGGCCGTAACACCCACAGCCACTGTGCCCTCGACCGAGCCCGCTGGGCGGGTTCGAGGTCGGTCCAGGCAACGAAGAAAGGCATCGTCTCGGGGTCGTGCACGCCCCGGTCGGACAGGGGTCAGAAATTGTTCGGCCCCTCCGCCCCCACGCCTCAGCCCCCGGGCTGGTAGACGCCGAACTCGCCGCGTAACACGTCGGAGACCTCGCCGAGGGTCGCCATCGCCCTCAGGGCCTCCTTCATGGGTACCAACAGGTTTCCGGTTCCCTTTGCCGCCTCGGCGACGTCCGCCAGCGCGCGGTCCACCGCCGCCTGGTCGCGTTCGGCACGCACGGACTTGGTCCGATCGATCTGGATCTGTTGGAGCTTCACGTCGATCGGGAAGACCTCGACGTGCTCGTCCTCGTCGTCGATGAAGCGGTTGACCCCGACCACCACCTTGTCGCCGTCGTCGACCGACTTGGCAAAGCTGTAGGCGGCCGCCTCGATCTCCTCCTGCATGAACCGGGCTTCGATGGCGGCCACGGCGCCGCCCATCTGCTCGATGCGCTCGAGGTACACGTCGGCTGCTTCCTCGACCTGGTCGGTCAGCGCCTCCACGAAGTACGAACCCGCCAGCGGGTCGACGGTGTCGGCCACCCCGGACTCGAATCCCACGATCTGCTGGGTGCGCAGGGCGATCTTGGCCGCCCGGGTGGTGGGCAGGCCGAGCGCCTCGTCGAAACCGTTGGTGTGCAGGCTCTGGGTGCCGCCCAGGGCCGCCGCCAGGCTCTGGACGGTGACCCGCACGATGTTGTTCTCTGGCTGCTGCGCGGTGAGGGTGGAGCCGCCCGTCTGCGTGTGGAAGCGCAGCATCTTGGAGCGCTCGTCCTTCGCGCCGAAGCGCTCGCCCATGATGCGCGCCCACATGCGCCGCGCCGCGCGGTACTTGGCCACCTCCTCGAAGAGGTTGTTGTGTGCGTTCCAGAAGAACGACAATCGGGGGGCGAACGCGTCGACGTCCATGCCCGCCGCGATGGCCGCTTCGACGTAGGCGATGCCGTTGGCCAAGGTGAAGGCGATCTCCTGCACCGCGGTCGAACCCGCCTCACGGATGTGGTAGCCCGAGATCGAGATCGTGTTCCAGCTGGGGAGGTTGGCGGCGCAGTAGGCGAACGTGTCGACGATCAGCCGCATGGAGGGCCGCGGCGGGTAGATGTAGGTCCCTCGGGCGATGTACTCCTTCAAGATGTCGTTCTGGATGGTGCCGCGGATCTTGTCCCCCGACACGCCCTGCTCCTCGGCAACCAGCTGGTAGAGGAGCAGCAGGATGGCGCCCGTGGCGTTGATCGTCATGGACGTGGTGACCTTGTCCATCGGCAGACCGGCCATGAGGAGGCGCATGTCGGCCAGCGAGTCGATGGCCACGCCGACCTTGCCCACCTCTCCCTCGGCCCGGGGATGGTCCGAGTCGTAGCCCATCTGGGTCGGGAGATCGAAGGCACACGAGAGCCCGGTCTGGCCGGCGTCGAGCAGGAACTTGAAGCGCTGGTTGGTCGCCTCGGCCGAGCCGAAGCCGGCGTACTGGCGCATGGTCCAGAGCTTCGACCGGTACATCTCGGGGTGGACGCCACGCGTATAGGGAAAAGACCCCGGCTCGCCGAGCTGGACGGTCGGGTCCCAGCCGTCGAGATCGTCGGCGCCGTAGACGGGGCGGATGGCGATGCCCGAATCGGTGCGCCGCTCCGACCTGATCTGAGGGTCCGTCTTCTCCTGAGTCACGGCACCGAGACTACGGAGGATCGGGGCGGCCGGGCCACACGCGGCAAACTAGGTCCGTGGACGACTCACCCGGGCCTGCTTTTTCGCACTTCGGCATCTGCGTCAGCGACCTGGAGCGGTCGTTGCGCTTCTACTGCGAGGCGCTCGCCTTCAAGAAGGCCGAGTCGCACGCCATCGGGTCGGAGTTCGCCCGCCTGATGGACCTGCCCGACGTGAGTGTCACGTCGCAGTTCATCCGCCGTGGCCCGACCGCCATTGAGCTTCTCGCCTTCAGCGACCCCGCGCCCTTCGGCGACCGCCAACGGCGCGCGGTCAACCAGCTCGGCCTGACCCACCTGTCGTTCCGGGTGCCCGACGTGGCGTGGACGGCCGCTCGCATCGTCGAGCTCGGGGGCGCGGTGGTCGAGTCGAGCCGGACGAAGATCGACCTCGGCGGGTCGGCGCTCGAGTTCCTCTACTGCACGGATCCCGACGGAGTACGGGTGGAGCTGATGGACCTCGGGGGCTGATCGGACCGCTCACCCGCGGCGCGTGGCTCACCCGCTGCTGGTGCCTCTGCCGCGGCGTGCGCGTCCAGCTCGCGGTCGATGCGGACCGCCTTGCGCTCCTCCATGTGCATCCAGCGCAAGGCGATCGGGATCATGGGCCAGAGCATCAACGTGTCGCCGACCACCCACATGATGTCGCCGCCCACGTGGAGGTCGACCACGTAGCTCGGGCCCCAGGTGCGATGGGTGGCGAAATACGCCGGGAACAGCTCCTTGGTCGCCCCGGCCAGCGAGAGCCCGGTGAAGGTGTCGATCGGGATGGCCAAGAACAGGTAGAAGAACTGCAGCGCGGGGTGGAGCCGGTACTTGTTGGGGTCGCTGCCGAAGACCTGGCGCCAGAACATGTAGCCGACCACCAAGAAGGCGAGGTGCTCGGCGTTGTGGATGCTCTCGTGCTCGAGGGTCAGGTTGTACCAGCTGGTCAGGTGCGAGACCGGGATCAAGACGGCGTAGAGCACGAACGCCACGGCGGGGTGGACCAGGAACTTCGCCACGCGGGAGCGCAGCGCCTCGGTCACGACGAGGTGCGCGGTGCCGGTGGTGGCACGCCAGGCCAGGTCGATGGGTGAGGAGATGGCGAAGAGCGGGGCGGCCACCATGATGAGGAGCAGGTGCTGGACCATGTGGTCCCAGAACAGCTCGCCGTCGTAGACCCCGACGAAGCTGAAGATGGCGATCCCGGTGGTGAGGAGAGCCCCGACGAAGGCCGCCGTCTTGCCGGCCGACCACCGGTGGCGGGGATGGAGCACGTTGTTGCGGTGCACGCCCCAGAGATAGAGGGCGAGGGCCACGACGATCATCGCCACCGGCACGAAGTCGAACTGGGTGCTGAGGAGCTGCGACCCCCGCAGCGGCGGGAGTCCCGCGTCGAAGAGCGCGGCGATCACCCGAAGACGGTACCGCCAGTCTCAGCCGTGTTGCCAGACGCGCTGGGAGATCCCCCTCTTCCCATAGAGCGCGGCTCCATCGAGGCGGGCCAGTTCGTCGTCGGTCATACGCCACCCCAGTGCGCCGGCGTTCTCCTCCGCCTGCGCCCGGTTCTTGGCGCCCGGGATGGGCACCGCACCCTTGGCGACGAGCCAAGCCAGCGCGACCTGGCTCGGGGTGCGGTCGCCGTGCGCCTCCCCCACCCGGCGCAGCTCCGCCACGACCGCGTCCACCGACGCCATGGGGTGGGCCGCGAACGTGCGTCCGCGGGGCGGGGGGTGAGCCGCCGAGTACTTGCCGGTCAGGCGCCCCTGACCGATGGGCGAGTAGGCCAAGGGGATCACGCCCAGCTCGCGGCAGCAGTCGATGAGGCCGACGCGCAGCGGCATGGCCCGCAGCAGTGAGAACTCCACCTGGTTGCTGGCCAGCCGCAGCCCGTGTTTGCGCAGGGCGCCGTCCATGGAGCGAGTCTCCTTGGCCGAGTAATTGGAGACGCCGACCGCCTTGACCAGACCCTCGGCCTGGGCGGCGGCCAGGGCGCCGGCAATTGCGCCGTGCGAGCGCAACGAGATCGGCCCGTGGATCTGGTACAAGTCGATGGACTCGACGCCCAGCCGCTCGCGCGAGTGCCGCGCCGCCGAGAGCAAGGCGGAGTGCACGTCGAGCTTCCACGGGCTCGGCATGAATTTCGAGGCGATGACGACCCGGTCGCGCCCGCCGGGATCGGCTGCGAGCAGGCGGCCGATGATGCGCTCGCTCTCGCCGCCGCCGTAGACCTCGGCCGTGTCGAACAGCACGACACCGGCCTCGATGCTGGCTTCCCACGCGTCGTGGATGGTCGACTGGGTGAATGTCTGGTCGTAGCCGCCCATGCCCCAGGTGCCCTTGTCGCCCCAGGCCCAGGTCCCGACACCGAGGGGCGGAATGGCGACGGTAGAGCCGGCCAGCGCGATGCGGTCGCTCGCTTCCGGTGGTGGGACTTGGGTGCCGGTCATGGCTGTGTCCGTTGGCCGGTGGCCCAGGCCACATGCGCCTCGACGGCGGCGCGCCAAGCGTCGGGGTGGGTGAGCTGGGGTGAGTGGTACGCCCCCTCGATCACGCTCAGCCGGCCGTTGGCGACCTCCGCCGCCAACTCCGGGGCCTGTTCCACCAGCGGGTGGTCGTGCTCGCCCACGACGACGGTGGTCGGGCACGTAATCGAAGACAGCCGGCGGCGCAAGGAGTCTCGTCCGTCGGGGATCTCGGTCCACAGGGCCGAACCCAGTGCCTTGACGGCGTAGGCGTCCATCCCGGTGAAGATGGCGTCCTTCTGTTTCTGCCAGTCGGGCGGCACGGCCGCGGCGATCAGCACGTCCTCGGGGCCGCCCAGGCTGAGCGCGGCCGGCATGCCGCGGGCGGGATCGAAGGCGACGATGTAATCCCTCGCCATGGTACGAAGGTCCTCGTCTACCGGCTGGAAGGACCAGGCGCTGGTGTCCATGAGGATGAGCGAGTGGACGAGCTCGGGGCGCGCCAGCGCCATTGTCATGACGACTCGGCCCCCCATGGAGTGTCCGAGGAGGTCAACGGGGCCGTCGGACACGGCGTCGATGAAGGCCGCGAGGTCGTCAGCCAATTGGTCGATGGTGTAGCCCTGCAGGGTGCCTGTCTTGGTGGAGGAGCCATGGCCCCGTTGGTCCACGGTCACGACGCGCCGGTGCGCCGCCAGTGCGCCGACCTGCAGCGAGAAGTCGTGCGAGGAGCCGGTGTACCCGTGGCAGAGCACCAGGGTGGGCCTTCCGTCGGGACTGTGCCCCTCGTCGGACCACGCCAGCTCGACCCCGTTGACCTCGATCGTCCCGATCTGTGCCATGGCCCCTGTCTAGCTGGTCACGAGCGCGGCCGCGGCTAGCTCGAATCGACGGAGCGCCGGCGCCCCCGAAGGCTCAGTGCGCGTGCGGCATGCAGAGATCGTCGTACTCGGCGATGACGATCTCGCCCGCATCGGGCCCGCAGGCGGGGCACGCCGGGTCCCGGCGAACCTTGAACGTGCGGAAGGACTCCTCGAGCGCGTCGTAGGCCATCAGCCGACCGATCAGTGGGTCCCCGAGACCGAGCAGCACCTTGATGGTCTCGATCGCCTGGATGGAGCCGATGATCCCCGGCAACACGCCCAGGACGCCCGCCTCGGCGCACGACGGCGCGAGCTCGGCCGGGGGTGGTTCGGGGATCAGGCAGCGATAGCACGGACCGTTGTAGGGGTCGAACACCGTGACCTGGCCCTCGAAGCGGAAGATGGAACCGTGGACCACGGGTATCCGCTTGAGGAGCGACGCGTCGTTGACGAGATAGCGGGTCGGGAAGTTGTCCGTCCCGTCGACGATCACGTCGTAGCCGTCGATGATCTCCAGGATGTTGTCGGCACCCAACCGCACGTCGTAGGTCACGACGTTGACGTCGGGGTTCAGGGCGGTCAGCGTCTTCTTGGCCGAGTCGACCTTGCGGTCGCCCACCCGGTCGACGTTGTGGAGGATCTGGCGCTGCAGGTTGGACTCGTCGACCACGTCCATGTCGATGATGCCGAGGGTGCCCACCCCGGCGGCCGCCAGGTACAGGGCGGCCGGCGACCCGAGCCCGCCCGCCCCGAGAAGCAGGACCTTGGAGTCGAGCAGCTTGAGCTGACCCACCTCCCCCACCTCGGGCAGGAGCAGATGGCGCTGGTAGCGGTTGCGCTGAGCCGGGGTGAGCGTCTGCGGTGCCGCCCAGGGCCGGCCGCCGTCCTTCCACTTGTTGAACCCGCCGATCAGCGACTGCACGTCGGTGTAGCCAAGATCGCCCATGGTCTTGGCGGCAAACGCCGAGCGGACGCCAGCGGCGCAGTAGACGACGATCGGGCCCGACTTGTCCGGGAGCTTGCCCTCCACCTGGAACTCGAGCTGGCCCCGGGGCAGGTGCACCGCGTGGGGAATGGCTCCTTGCTCGTACTCGTCGGGCTCCCGGACGTCGAGGAAGGTCACACCGCCCTGCTCCAGAAGGGCCTGCGCGTCGGGCTGGTCGACCTCGCGAATGGACGCCTTGGCCTGGTTCAGAAGATCTCGGGGTGTGGGCACTGCTCGAACCTCCGTCGCAGCTCGTTTCCGGCACTCTGACCGGGAACGAATTGTAAAACACTACCAGCGGGGTCGACATTCCCGGCCTCCTTCCCGACGCCCGAAGGCAGCCGAGGGCACGGGTCGCGAGTGGAAGAATGCCCGCCCATGGAGCTCCACGAAGCGCTGCAGCGCCGCGTCATGGTGCGGAGCTTCTCACCCGAACCGGTGGACCCAAGCGTGATCGAGCGGCTCCTCCTCGCCGCGCTCCGCTCCCCCACCGCCGGCAACGCCGGCGGTACGGCCTGGGTGGCGCTGGTGGGGTCCGAGGAGACCTCCTCCTACTGGGCCGCGACCACCACGGCGGACTGGCGCGCCGGGCACGCGGCATGGTCCGCCGGACTGCAGCGGGCGCCGGCCGTGCTGCTCGCCTACTCGTTGCCCGACGCGTACGTCGCACGGTACGCCGAAGCGGACAAGGCGGCCGCGGGCCTCGGGGAAGGGGAGGATCGGTGGCCGGTGCCCTACTGGTACGGGGACAGCGCTTTCGGCGTCATGGCGC
Source organism: uncultured Acidimicrobiaceae bacterium (assembly GCA_963838835.1). Classification (GTDB taxonomy): domain Bacteria; phylum Actinomycetota; class Acidimicrobiia; order Acidimicrobiales; family RAAP-2; genus Bog-473. Next base: position 74,338 of record CAWITA010000021.1, on the reverse strand, counting down.
TGCTCCTCGGCGCGGTCGACGCCGGACTGGGAGCCTGCGTCCTCGGGAACTTCAGGGGCGAGGAAGAGTTGGCGCGTCGGCTCGGTGTGCCCGACGGCTGGCGCCTCTTCGGTGCCGTGGCGCTGGGACGGCCGGACGGCAAGGACCACCGCTCCTCCTCGCTCGGGCGGTCGCCGGCCAGCCGCTCCGAACGCATCCACCGAGGACGCTGGTAACGGGTGCGCAGCCGAGGGTACGACCGCCCGGGCCCGCGTCAGCTCCTGGACAGCGTGTGCTCCGGCCCCTCCTGCCAGCGCGCCATGGCCCACAGCAGGTCGGACAGCCGGTTGAGGTAGGCGACCACCAAGGAGCCCGCGACGGGTTCGGCCACGGCGAGACGCTCGGCCCGGCGGACGATCGTGCGCGCCAGGTCCAGGGCGGCGGCGACGCGGTTCTCACCCGGGACGGTGAAGTCGCTCGGCATGTCGAAGCGGGCCAACAGGTCGTCGATCCGCGCCTCCAGCGCGGTCACCATGTCGGCGGTGACCAGGGTGGACCCCGCCACCAACTTGGCCCGGTTCTCCGGGGCGGTGGCCACCTCGGCCATCAGGACGTAGAGATCGCGGGCGAGCCAGATCAAACGGTCGTTGACCTCCGAGCCCACCGGCGTCTCGGCGCGGGCGACGCCGATGGCCGCCTGGGCCTCGTCGACGGCGCCGTTGAGCTCGATGCGCCACGAGTCCTTGCGGCACGCGCCCGCCGTAGAGCAGGCCGGTCGTGCCGTCGTCACCCTTCTTGGTGTAGATCCTGGCGCGTCACCAGGCGGGATGCTACCGGCGTGGGTCGACGGACGGCCCGGAGGGGCCGGGGGACACCGGTATCCTGTCGGGTGGTGGCACCTTCTCCCGAACTCCTTGGCCGGCTCGACCCGTCGGCCAGCAGCTACCTGCAGGCGCTGCGCGAGCGCGTCGTCGTCTTCGACGGCGCCATGGGCACGAACCTGCAGCTGCTCGGCCTCGGACCCGACGACTTCGGCGGGCCCGAGCTCGAGGGCTGCAACGAGTGGCTCGTCGAGACCCGCCCGGACCTGGTGGCCCAGGTGCACCGCTCCTTCTTCGAGGTCGGCTGCGACGTCGTCGAGACCGACACCTTCGGCTCGACCTCGGTGGTCCTGGCCGAGTACGGCCTGGCCGACCGGGCCCGGGAGCTCACCCGGAAGGCAGCCGAGCTGGCCTGCGCGGTGCGGGACGAGTTCACCACGCCCGAACGCCCGCGCTGGGTGGCGGGCTCCATGGGGCCGGGCACCAAGTTCCCCACCCTCGGGCACATCTCCTACGCCGACTTCAGCGCCGCCTACGAGGAACAGGCGCTCGGCCTCCTCGAGGGCGGCGTCGACCTCCTCCTGATCGAGACCCAGTTCGACCTGCTCTCGGTCAAGGCCGCCGTCAACGGCGCCCGGCGTGCCATGGTGGCCCTCGACCGCCACGTGGCGCTGCAGGCCCAGGTGACGATCGAGCTGACCGGGCGCATGCTGCCCGGCACCGAGATCGGCGCCGCGCTCACCGTGCTCGACGCCATGCAGGTCGACGTCGTCGGCCTCAACTGCGCCACCGGCCCGGTCGAGATGAGCGAGGCGCTGCGCCACCTGTCGGGGGCCAGCCGCGTCCCCATCGCCTGCGTCCCCAATGCGGGCCTCCCGTCGGTGGTCGACGGCAACATGCACTACGACCTCACGCCCGAGGACCTGGCCGAGCACCTGCACCGCTTCGTGACCGAGTTCGGTGTCTCGGCCGTCGGGGGCTGCTGCGGAACCACCCCGGCGCACCTCGCCGCGGTCGTCGAGCGCTGTGCCGGTGCCACTCCGGCCGTGCCGCGCACCCGTCCACGAGCCCGCGGCGGCCTCCATCTACACCTCGGTCCCGTTCAGGCAGGACACCTCGTTCCTGGTGGTGGGCGAACGCACCAACGCCAACGGCTCCAAGGCCTTCCGCGAGGCGATGCTGGCGGGCGACTGGGACACCTGCGTGGCCATGGCGCGCGACCAGGTCAAGGAGGGCTCGCACCTCATCGACGTCTGCGTCGACTACACCGGCGCCGACGGCGTGGCCGACATGACCGAGGTCGCGAGCCGCTTCTGCACGCAGTCGAGCGTGCCGCTCATGGTCGACTCCACCGAGGGGCCCGTGGTGCGCGCCGCGCTGGAGTGGATCGGGGGCCGGCCCATCCTCAACTCGGTCAACCTCGAGGAGGGTGACGAGCCCGGCACCCGACTCGACACCTTCCTCCGGCTCGCCCGCGAGTTCGGGGCCGCCGTCGTCTGCACCTGCATCGACGAGGAGGGCCAGGCGCGCACGGCGGAGTGGAAGCTGCGCGCCGCCCGCAACATCCGCGACATCGCCGTGGAGCGCTACGGCCTCGCGCCCGAGGACCTGCTCTTCGACCCGCTCGCCCTGCCCCTGTCGACGGGCATGGAGGAGAGCCGGCAGGACGGAATCGAGACCATCGAGGGCATCCGGCGCATCAAGGCGGAGCTGCCCGGCGTCTCCACCATCCTCGGGCTCTCCAACGTCTCCTTCGGCCTCAACCCGGCGGCCCGCCAGGTGCTCAACTCGGTCTTCCTGCACGAGTGCGTGGAGGCCGGCCTCGACTCCGCCATCGTGCACGCCTCGAAGATCCTCCCGCTCTCGCGCATCGACGAGCGGGCCAAGGAGGTCTGCCTCGACCTGGTCTACGACCGCCGGAGCGACGGCTACGACCCCCTGCAGGAGCTGCTGGCGCTCTTCGAGGGGGTCAAGGTCAACGCCGGGGCGGCGGACGAGCACCTCGACTGGCCCGTCGACCGCCGGCTGTCCCAGCGCATCATCGACGGCAACCGCAACGGGCTCGAGGGTGACCTGACCGAGGCACTCGAGTCGGGCCTGGGCGCGCTCGCCATCGTGAACGACATCTTGCTCGAGGGCATGAAGGTCGTGGGCGAGCGCTTCGCCTCGGGCGAGATGCAGCTGCCCGTTCGTCCTGCAGTCGGCCGAGACCATGAAGGCCGCGGTGGCCTTCCTGGAGCCGCACATGGAGAAGTCGGACCAGGGCGGCAAGGGCACCGTGGTCCTCGCCACCGTCAAGGGCGACGTGCACGACATCGGGAAGAACCTGGTCGACATCATCCTGACCAACAACGGCTACGACGTGGTCAACCTCGGCATCAAGGTCGGCATCAACGAGATTGATCGCCGCCGCGGAGGAGCACAAGGCCGATGCCATCGGCATGAGCGGCCTCCTGGTGAAGTCGACCCTCATCATGCGCGAGAACCTCGTCGAGCTGAACGACCGGTCGCTGGCCGACCTCCCGGTCCTGCTCGGCGGAGCCGCGCTCACCCGCACCTACGTCGAGCGAGACCTGCGCGAGGTCTACGACGGGCGGCTCTTCTACGGGCGCGACGCCTTCGAGGGACTGCGCACCATGGACCGCCTCGTCGAGCTCAAGAGGTCCGGCGAGGACGACCCAACCTTCGGGCGCGAGATCTCGGAGCGCAACGTCCCCCGCCGCAGCCGGCTCGACGAACAGGACACCGGGCCGGTCGAGGGCCAGCCGACCCGCGCTGCCGTCGCGGCGGACAACCGGCTGTTCACGCCACCGTTCGTGGGCACCCGGGTGGCGGTCGGCATCCCGATCGACGAGATCGCCGAGTACCTGAATCTGACCGCGCTCTTCCGCAACCAGTGGGGCTTCCGCCCCGAGGACGGCGAGAACGACGCCGAGTTCAAGGACCGGGTGCGGGCGACGCTGCGCGACCAGCTCGCCAAGGCCAAGGAGGCCGACCTGCTGGTGCCGTCGGTGGCCTACGGACACTTCGCCGCCAATGCCGAGGGGAACGACCTCGTGATCTGGAAGGACGAATCCCGTTCGTCGGAGTGGATGCGCTTCACGTTCCCGCGCCAGCGCAAGGAGCCCTGGCTGTGCATCGCCGACTTCTTCCGACCGACCGGCTCGAGCGAGGAGGACTTCGCCAGCTTCATGCTCTGCACCATTGGCGCGCGCGCCTCGGAGGAGACGGCGCGCCTCTTCGCCGAGAACCGCTACCAGGATTACCTGTTCCTGCACGGCCTCAGCGTCGAGATGGCCGAGGCCACGGCCGAGTACTGGCACCGACGCATCCGCCAGGAGCTCGGGTTCGCCGACGAGGACGGTCCCACGTTGACCGGGCTGTTCCGCCAGCAGTACCGGGGGGGCCGCTACTCGTGGGGCTACCCGGCTTGCCCCGACCTCACGGACAACGCCAAGGTCGTCGAGCTGCTGGGGGCAGACCGCATCGGCGTGACGGTCAGCGAGGGGTTCCAACTGAACCCGGAGCAGACCACCGACGCCATCATCTGCCACCACCCAGAGGCCAAGTACTTCGTCGCGTGAAACAGGCCCGGGCGGCGCGCGTCCGGGCTGGCGTCCTCCTCCTGTGCGGTCTGCTCCTACCCGCCGGCATAGCCGTCACCCCCGCGGCCGCCACACCGGCCGCCCCTTCGCTCCGCACCCTGGTCATCCCCAACCCGGGCGCCGGGTACACGGTGACCTCCGAGGGCCCGCTGCACCCCTCCGAGTTCGCCGCCAGCTCGCCCGACCCGGCCGCGCTTGCGGGTGCGCTCGCCACGCTGGCGCCGACCGTCTCCGCCTACGAGCGGGTCTGGGAGGACGACGGGGGCGCGAACCAGGTGCAGGACCTCCTCGTCCACTTCCCGTCGGTCGTCGGGGCGCAGGTCTTCCTGCGCGTGGCGCAGCGCGCGCTCCAGTCCGGCGAGGTCGTGAGCACGGGCCCGCTGGGACCCATCCCCGGCGCACGCCGGACCGTCTACTTCGCCGCGGCCACCCGGGCGGGGGTGGGACAGGTCGTCACCATGCGTGGCGGCACCTACGTGGACCTGCTGTCGTTCCTCTCGCAGGCGTCGGCGCACGCGCAGCCCATCTCCCCCGCCGACGCCCTTCGGGTGGCCCGGGGCCAACAGGCGGCCATCGTGGGCGCACCGGACGGGACCCTCGCCAGCACCGCGGGCGCGGCGAAGAAGGGCGTGTCGTTGGCCGCGGTCGGCTGGGCCGCCCTGGCGGTCGCCGTGCTCGCCGTGGCGGTGGCCACGCCGCTCATCTTGCGCAGGCACCGGGCGCGGACTCCCGACGTCGGGTCCGGACCTCCGGTCGGAGCAGAGAGTTCTTCGTGAAAAGTGACGCGAGCCCGACGGCGAGGGCCACGGCGATGACGGCGAGGGCCACCATGGGTTCGGGGTGTGGTGGGGCGGTCCGATGTGTTGACGGTCAGTTGCGAAACAAAACCTCTTGTCGACTGGTTCGCAACGAGCCAGCAACCGAACGCACCTAGCATGTAGGCGGGAATCTTCGAGGGGGACCCATGGAAGAATTGTCACCTGCGGGCGCCACGGTCACCGAGGACGACTGGAGCGAGGCACGATCCAGGAACAGGCGGACCGCCTACCTGAGTGGCGTGGTCGGGATCATCGTCGGCCCGCTGATAGGGATCCTGGCCGTCTATCTGACCTCACTGTTCGCCACGGGCGGCGCCCGCTACTTGGTCATGGGCGTGTGGATGGCGGTGCTCGTCGCCCCCATGGCCATCGTCCTGTCGATGCGCAGCGTGAAGGAACAGGAGAAGAGCGACGGCGTCATCGCCACGCTGGCGGGGCAATTCGAGGCACAGGCCAGGGGGCAGAAATTCGAGAGCCGCCTGGCCAATGCCCTGGACATGGCGGAAGGGGAACCCGAGGTGGTCCAGGTGATCGAGCGGTCGTTCTCCGCCATCGTCCCCGACGCACCCATTGAGCTCCTGCTGGCCGACAACAGCCACGCGCACCTCCTGCGGATGGCCTCCGCATCGCCGACGGGATCACCTCCCGCCTGTGGCGTCGACTCGCCCGATCACTGCCCGGCGGCGCGCCGGGCCCAGGTGCAACGATTCCAAGACAGCGAGGAGCTCGACGCGTGTCCCAAGCTCCGGGGACGACCCGAGGGCGCCATGTCAGCGATGTGCGTGCCGGTCTCGATCATGGGCCGCTCCGTCGGCGTCATCCACGTGACCGGCAAACAGAACGACCGGTTCTCCGAGAACACGGAGCTGGACCTTGCAACGTTGGCCAAGCTTTCGGGAGCTCGGATCGGCCTGCTGCGGGTCATGGCGGAGACGCAGCTCCAGGCGACGACGGACAGCCTCACCGGCCTCCTCAACCGACGCTCGTTCGAGCATCGCGTGGCCGGCCTCCGGCGCGAGGAGCCGGAGATCGTGATCGCCATGGCCGACCTCGACCACTTCAAGTTGCTCAACGACAGCTATGGCCACGAGACGGGCGACCGCGCCCTGCGGGTGTTCGCCCAGCTCCTCCGCGAGTCGCTGCGGACCCAGGACCTGGTGTGCCGCCACGGCGGGGAGGAATTCGCCATCGCCATCCCCGGCTGCAGCACCGAGAAGGCCCGCGAGATCTTCGAGGCGGTACGCCACCGACTCGACGCCGCCATGACCGTGGCCGGACTCCCGAAGTTCACCGTGAGCTTCGGGGTCGTCGAGGGCCACCCCAACGACGATCTCCGCAGCCTCATGAGCCGCGCCGACGCCGCCATGTTCGAGGCCAAGCGCGAGGGCAGGGACCGGGTGGTCGTCGTCGACGCCGTCGGACACGAGGTTCCGGCGCCCGCGGGATCGCCCGGGGAGCGGGGCGACGGCAACGGGCGGGTGCTCAACGGACGGGACACGCTCGAGGTCGTGGAGGCCGCGGTCAATTCGTAACGGCGCCCCCCGGTGCGTACCGACCACGGACTCCCAGGGGACTGGAGCAAGGCTCGATCGGGCTCCCGAGCACGTCGCGGTGTCCTACGGCTGGCGTTCGAGGCTTGCCGCGGCAGTCGTCCTCGCCCACGGGTAGTCGGCCTTGCCGTTCGGAGCGCGACGGACGCTGTCGAGCACGAGGACCGACTTCGGGATCTTGTAGCCGGACAGAGACGATCGCAGCCAGACGCGTAGATCGTCACCGTTCGGTGGCTCGGGCCGCGACGACCCGACCACCGCGACGACCTGCTGGCCGAATCGCTGGTCGGGCAGGCCGACAACCAGGCAGTCGTCGACGTCAGGGTGGCGTTTCATGGCCTCCTCGACCTCTTCGGGGAAGATCTTCTCGCCGCCAGAGTTGATGCAGTTCGAGCCCCGGCCGAGCAGAGTGATCGTGCCGTCGGACTCCACCGTGGCCCAGTCTCCGGTCATGGCATAGTTGCGCCCGTCGAGCTGCACGAAGGTACGCGCCGTCTTCTCGGGGTCCTTGAAGTACCCGAAGGCGGTCGTCTCGCTGGCCAAGAGCCCTCGCTCACCAGAGCCGGGCGTCACCTCATGGCCGTCCTCGGTGACGACCCTGGTCCCCGGGACGAGGGCGAAGTGGGCCGTCTGCGCGCTCCTTCCCCGGCGCGCCATGGTGGCCCCGTAACCGCCGCCCTCCGTCGAGCCGAGGGCATCGTAGAGGTCCGCGGAGAGGTGGGTGCTCAAAGCGTCCTTGATCTCGGCGCTCCAGATGGCACCCGATGACACGATCATGCGCACGCTCGCTGTCTCGTAGGGGCGACCCGTGGCCGCGCCTTCCTGCAGAGCACGCAGCATCGGACGGGCAAAGGCATCCCCGACGATGACGATCTCTGTGATCAGCTCCCGCTCCACGGCCTCCCACATCTCGTGTGCGTCAAAGGTCCGACCCTCGAGCAGCACGACGGTGCCGCCCGAGACCAGGGCTCGCATTCCGCTCACCCACATCCCGGTGCCGTGCATCAAGGGGCAACACGGAACCGAGACGATCGGCCCGAACGAGCTGATCTGCCCGAGCATCGGCGCGATGTCCTCGATCGTCGCCGGCGGAGCCAGGCCCATGGCGACGAACTGGGCGTAGATGTTGCCGCCGACGAAGTCTCGTTGGCGGTACATGACGCCCTTGGGCAGCCCTGTCGTTCCGCCCGTGAAGAGCATGTAGACGTCTTCACCGCTTCTCTCGCGGCGCGGCTGGGGGGGATGGGCGGCGATCACGGCCTCGAACCCGAGCGCTCCTTCGACGACTGATCCTCCCCCGTCGTCGACTTCTACGAGCAGCCGCAGCCCGGGCAATTGGTCTCGGACCTTGGCGACGCGATCACCGAGAGAGGAGTGGTAGACGAGTACTTCGGCCTCACTGTTGTCGAGGAGGTACGCCAGCTCCTCGTCGAGATAGCGGTAGTTGACGTTGACCGCGACGGCACTGCACTTGAACGCGCCGTGCTGCGCCACCAGGTACTCGGGACAGTTGTAGAGGAACAACGCCACCTTGCCGTCGGACCCGACGCCGACCCGCTCGAGAGCCGACGCAAAGCGGGCTGCGGCGTCATCGAATTCCCGATAGGTCATCCGGCGAGCGCCCTGCACGATGGCCGCGTGCTCCGGCACGAGGTCGGCCACCGCTTCCCAGACGCTCGCGAAGTGGAGCTCCATGCCGGCCGACTGTAGTGGCGGCGGGCGCGACGGCCCCCGAACGGTCGGCCGGTTCGTGCCCGGCCGGGCGCTTAACGGGCCGACCGCGGAAGGCCCAGGCCCAACCAGGCGATCAGATCGCGCTGGATCTCGTTGGTACCACCTCCGAAGGTGAAGATGGTGTGAGCCCGGGCCTCGCGCTCCAGCCTGCCTCGCAGCACCGCACCCGGCGACCCTTCGGCGAGATACGCGCCCTGACCCACGATCTCGCTCAAGGTGCGGTACGCCTCGAGGGCGAATTCGCTCCCGAAGACCTTGGTGGCCGAGGCATCGGCCGGCTGCAACCCTTTGTCGGCGGCCCACGCCACCTTCCAGTTGAAGAGCTTGAGCGCATCAGCCCGGGCCCAGAGGCGGGCCAAGGCAATCTGCACCCACTCTTGATCGATGACCCGGCGGCCATCGGACAACGGTTGGGAAGCCGACCAGGCCCTCACCTCCTCGATGGAGCGCAGGATGCCCGAGGCCGGGGAGATCGCCACGCGCTCCAGGTTGAGCTGGTTGGTGATGATGGCCCACCCGCCGTTCTCGTCGCCGATCAGGTTGGCACGCGGGATACGCACGCCGTCGTAATAGGTGGCGCTGGTGAACTCACCGGCAATCGTGCGCAGCGGAGTCCAGCTGAACCCCGCGGTATCGGTGGGCACGAGGAAGACCGAGAGGCCCCGGTGCTTGGGTGCCTCGGGGTCGGTACGAGCGGCGAGCCAGACGTAGTCGGCGTACTGAATGGCGCTCGTAAAGAGCTTTTCCCCCGTGATGACCCACTCGTCGCCGTCGCGTTCGGCGCGCGTGCGCAGCGAGGCCAGATCGGTGCCGGCCGAGGGCTCCGTGTACCCGATGGAGAAATGGAGCTCACCCCGCAGGATGCCGGGAAGGATGCGCGCTTTCTGCTCCGGCGTGCCCAGCTGCATGATGGCGGGACCCACGGTGCCGAGGGTGAGCAGCGGCAGGGCCACTCCAGCCCAGTGCGACTCCTCGACGAAGATCATCTGGTCCACGGGGCCCCGCCCCTGACCGCCGTACTGAGCGGGCCAACCGAGCCCCAGCCACCCGTCCTCTCCCATCCGCCGGATGGTGGCCAGGTAGTCGGGTCGGCCCCCGTCTGCGGGTGCCATGTCGGCCACCAACCGCGCGAAGTAGGTCCGGAGGGTGGACTGCAGCTCTCGCTGCTCCCGACTCAGCTCCAGGCGCACGCGACTCCCTTCACTTCGGGGAACCTACCATCGGCTTCGCGTCGGGCGGCGGCCGTGGCGCGCCGCGTAGCGTTGGGGTTCTCCATCTCCCGATACGCCGGCCCGTCGGTGAGGCCGAAGGCGACCCGATTCTGGACGTGAAGGTAGTGCTGCACCTTCCAGGCCTCGAAGTCGTCCGTCTCGACCCTCGATCGCCTCCCGCCGGGAGACATCGACGACCTGCGACCGATCGTGGATCACCTGATACGCGCCAACGAGCCGGCAGAACGACCCAGTCCGCGTTGAGCTCCCCGTTCTCCTCAGAGCCGAGACGAGGAAGGTGTCCCGGCGAGAGACACGAGCCGTGACCACCAGCCAGCGTGCGGCGTGGTTCTCGCCCGGCGGCTCCTGGCGCAACCCGATACCGTCTGAGCGCGGACGGAGGGAGCACCCGGTATGAGCGGACCGATGGAAGGCGTACGCGTCCTGGACCTGTCCATCGCGTTGACGGGGCCGTACGCGGCGGCACTGCTGGCTGACCAGGGGGCCGAGGTCATCAAGGTCGAGCGGCCAGGCGCCGGGGACATCGCCCGGTGGATCGGTGTGTCCGTCAACGGTATGAGTTCGCTGTACCTGGTGTGCAACCGGGGCAAGCGCAGCATCGCCGTCGACTTGCAAAGGCCGGAGGGTGCGGAGATCGTCAAGAGACTGGCAGCGGAGAGTGACGTGGTGGTGCAGAATTTCCGTCCCGGCGTCATCGACAGGTTGGGCCTCGGATATGACGACATCGTCGCCATCAATCCCGGGGTCGTCTACGCGTCGTTGTCCGGTTTCGGCTCCGAGGGCCCGAACCGTGACCGCGCCGCGTACGACACCGTGATCCAGGCGTACGGGGGCCTCGCGAGCAACCAGGCCGACGCAGCCGACGGTATCCCCGTCTTCCTGCGCCAGGCCGCGGCCGACAAGGTGACGGCCCTGTTCGCATCGCAGGCCATCACGGCGGCCTTGTTCGCACGAGCGCAAGGACGAGGGGGCCAACACGTCGAAGTGTCGATGATGGATGCCGTCGTCTCATTCCTGTGGGCCGATTCGGCGGCCAACGAGGTGCTCTTGGAGTCGGACCACTCGCTGCCCTCGAGCTTCGTTGCGGGTTCTCAGCCATTTCGCTTCGCCGACGCATGGGGCATCGTCACACCCACATCGGATCACGACTTCGCCGGAATGTGCCGGGCCCTTGGAGTCGAAGGTTACGACGACCCGCGGGTCGCCACGATCGTGGAGCGCTTCAAACACAGGGATGTCACCGCTCAGATGATGGAGTCGTGCTATGCCAACGCATCGGGTCTGACCAGTGTCGCGGCGAGCGAGCGCTTCGACACTGAGGGCGTGCCCTACGCCATGATCCTGTCCCCCGAGGAGCTGACCCGCGATCCGCATGCGCTCGCCGTGGGGCTCTTCGAATACCAGGACCACCATGTCGTCGGCCGAGTCCGCCTGCCCCGGCATCCAGCCCAGTTCGCGTCCACGCCGGCGTCTTTGACCGGCGGCTCGCCCGCCCTCGGCCAGCACACCGATGAGATCCTCGAGGGACTCGGCTTGGCCAACCGCGCGGCGGACCTGCGCGCGGCCGGCGTGGTGGAGTGAGGCACGTCCCCATCACCCGTCGATACCCCGGTGGCGACAGTGAAGCCTGTCGACCGGCCAGACGCCACGCGCCTGGACACAGGGGTCCGGTTCCGGTCCGGACTCCTTAGTCGAAGACCCACCCGCGCATACCCGTGCCGGGGAGCAACCTTCCAAACTGGAGACCCGGAAAGTGGGTGGCGGCCATCGGGACATTGGTGCCCTCCAACTCGCGTGCCAAAGCAGTCCGGGTGGCCTGGGCCAGCGAGCGGTCGACATCTCCGATCATCTCCCAGTCGTCCTCCAGGAGCTCCGCCGGGCAATGGACGACATCACCCAAGAGGATCGCTCGCTCTGCGCCCGACGAAATCACGATGATGGTGCTGCCGGGGGTATGGCCGGGAGCGCTCTGCACATTGATCCCGGGCAGGATGGCTCCATCGCCGTGCCAGGCCTCAATTCGGTCCCGCACCACCGGCATCAGCTCGCGTGAACGCTGGCCACCCATGACCTGGACAGCGAGCGACTCATCGTAGGGGTCGGTACCGAGGAAGAAGTCCCAGTCAGCTTGGTGGCAACGGTATGTGGCATTGGGGAAGAGCGGCCGCTCACCGTCAGATGCCCACCCCACATGATCGAAATGCAGGTGGGTGAGAGCCACGTCGGTGACGTCCTCTGGTTTCACTCCGAGGGCCCCGAGGTTGCGCATGAACGATCCAGTTCGCTCTGGGTCGGCATGGGGACCGATGCCAACGTCGACCAGCAGGGTCTTCGTGCCGTCCCGGATGAGGAACCCACCCATTTCAAAAGTGAGCATCCCGTTGGCATCGAGAAACTGCTGATGGGGAATCCAGTCCTCTTCGTTTGGTCGATTGAACATCAACGTGGGCGGAGCCAGAATGCTGCCGTCGGAGACGCCGTCAATGGTGATGTGGCCTATCTGCACGACCGCATTCTTATGCGGCTCCGCTGATCAGGCCTCGGGCCGCCCAAATCGCCGGTGACCTGCTCCTGGGGCCCTCGGGAGCCTGCGCAGGGTTGCCAGGGAGGCCTGGGGACCACCGCCGCGACCATCCCGGACGCGGTCCAGTGTCGGACGCGACGGCGCGTCTATGTTGCGGAAATGAGGAGGCCTGCCGTCCCGCGCAAGGCAACGTTCGCCCTCCTGGCCGGAATCGCTGTCGTCTCGTGTTCTTGGCAGGGTGCCGCCAACTCGGCCACGCCCAGTGCCGGCAATTCGGAATTCAACGGAGCACCGCCTGAGGTCACCTCCGCCGGCAGCGATCAATGGCCGCTTCCCGGACACGACTACGACAACACCCGCGACGCCGGACAATCACCCATCGACGCACAGTCGATAGCCGGTCTTGTTCCTGCCTGGACCGTCCCGATGACCGGGGCACTCACCACCGCGCCGATCATCCTTGGCCAGCGGATCTACGTCGAAGACGACCAAGGATCAGTGGCGGCAATCGACCGCGGGACCGGACACGTTCTGTGGCGCAGCAAGCAGACGGGACTCTCGATCGGACCGGACGGTGTCGCCGTCGGATGGGGCAAGGTCTTCGCGGCGACAAGCGATGGCGTGATCGCCCTCAACGTGGACAACGGCGCGACGGTCTGGTCCCGTCGCCTCACGACGACGGAAGGAGTCGATATACAGCCGACGGTCGTCGATGGACGAGTCCTCGTGGCGACGGTTCCCGTGAGCGTCGCCACTGGCATCTACGAGGGTGGTGACCGGGGCTGGCTCTTCGCCCTGAACGCGGCGACCGGCGACACGGACTGGGCATTCGACACGGTCGCCTCGTCGGACCTGTGGGGCAATCCGGCCGTCAACTCCGGTGGCGGCGCGTGGTACCCACCCGCAGTCGATGTGGCGGCGAACCGGGTGTACTGGGGAACGGCAAACCCGGCCCCGTTTCCAGGCACGCCCGAGTATCCGAACGGGAAGAGCCGGCCTGGGCCGAATCTCTACACGGATTCCACGCTGGCGCTGAATCTTCGCTCCGGGAAATTGATCTGGTATCACCAGGCAACGGCGCACGACATCTTCGACCGCGACTTCGTCCACACCATGATCGTCGACATTCCGGGATCCTCACCCCGCCAGGTCGTCATTGGCACGGGCAAGAGCGGCAAGGTGGTCGGACTCGACCCGACCACGGGCCGGCTCCTCTGGCGCACGTTTGTCGGAACGCATCACAACGGAGAATTGGCGAGCCTTTCCGGGCCGACGGATGTTCTTCCCGGCACCTACGGAGGTGTGCTGACGCCACCCGCGTCGGCGCACGGCATCGTGTACGTCGCCACATTGAACGCGCCCGACACGCTGTACCCCGACCGGACCGCATATTTCGGGGGAAAGCTCGGGACGTACCCAGGAGACGTGGTGGCCATCAACGCCGCGACGGGCAGGATCCTGTGGGACACGAAGGTGCCCGGAGATCCAACCGGTGGCGCGACGGTCGTCAACAACCTGGTGTTGACCGCCACCTACCAGGGGGCCCTGGTTGCGATCAACCGCTCCAGCGGTCGGATCGTGTCGGAAGACCGGCTTCCGGGCGCCGTGAACGGCTGGATGTCGATCTCTGGGAACCTCGTGATCATTCCGGTGGGCGGGACACTCCCGCCTGAATTCCTCGCGCTGCGTCTTCCCGGGGGACCACGGAGCAAGCGAAGCTCTCCGACCTGACGACGGCCCCGCGGGATCGTTCTCCTCGTGTCCGAGCGCAGGTGGTGAGACGTGTGGAGCCCACAGGTTCGGTCGAATCTGGCGCGGCGAGAATGAGCCTCCGTGGCCCGGCCTCGCCGGGCCGGGCCGGGCCGGGCCGGACGGGCTAGCTAGGGGGTGTTCGAGGTCGTGCCGAATGGGCTAGGTCGTGAGTCGAGTCGGACCCGGAATGCACACCCGAGTCAGGCGAGCCGAGCGCGCACCTCGCCCGCCAGCTCAACGGAGCGCGCCGCCGCGTCGGGCCCGATTTCAGGCGGCAGCGGTGACATGGTTCGAATGATGATGTCAGTGAAACCCAAATCTTTGAAGACCGAGAGTTGCTCTGCGACGCCGGCGGGATCGCCGTAGGCCACCGCCTTGCGCTCGAACCCCCGGTAGCCGCTGGCCACGAGGGCGTCACCGACCTTCTCAGCGTCGGCTCGGCCCTCGGTGATCAGCACATCCTTTCGGATCGGGATCCGGACCGGGATCCGGCCATAGCGAGCGCAGGCTTCTCGATAGATCTCGATATCCCGAGCGGCGGTCTCGGGGGTGAGATCGGCGTTGCCGTACCAACAGTCACCGAGCCGGGCAGCGCGGCCGATCGCTTTCGGCACACCCCCTCCGATCCACCATTCCGCCCCTTCAGGCGGGAGCGGCGCGATTCGGGCCCCGATGACGGCGCAAAGGTCGCTGTCGACTGTCTCGCCCCGCAGCAGGGCCTGGACGACGAGGATGCCCTCCTCGAGACGGGCGGCCCTCTGACCCAGATCTGCACCCATGGCCCGGAACTGGTCCGCGCCGGCGCCGAGGCCCGTCTGGACGATGAAGGGCCCCGACGACATGGCGGCCAACGTTCCAATCTGCTCGGCCATCAGGACCGGATGCCACAACGGGACGAGAAACAGGCAGCCCACCTGGCGCTCGGTCCACTCCGACAGAACGCGACCAAGCATCGGTACGTTCTGCACGTACCCCGCCGGACCGGTGGAGTGGTGATCGCCCAGGGTCAAGGTGTCGAGCCCGGCTCGGTCGGCCGCCTGCGCCTGGCTGAGCACCGACAGAGGGCCCTCCCGCTGGCCACGGGGCCCATCGGTGGAAAAGGCGGTGCCAATGGATATGCCGACCCGCATCGCCCCAAGGTCTACCCCACCAATGCGCAGGGCTGCTCGCCGGCAAAACCCCACCTCAGGGTCGCCGGTACCCCCTTGGGCGCAGCGATGACGGCGCGATGGCGATGGACGTCGCCGCGACCGGGACGGTCACCGCGCGTGACGCGGCGGGTGAAGGACATGCCGTGCCCACCGGGTCGGGATCGATTCCGGATCGCAGATCCGGCACCCTCCGCGCCCTCGGACTCGATCCCCGGAGTCGCTGGGTTATGGGCCTCGCTGCGGCATCCGGCAGTAGTGGTTTGGGTCGGTCAGGTACGTCTTCGGAACGGCGAGGGAGTGATGCTCGCCTCCGCGACCCCACTTCCCTTGGCGCGGTTGCATCGAAGGTTGCGAGCGGCAACGATCTCAGTCGTGGATCACGACACGCGCGCCAGCAGTGGGAAACCGCTTCCGCTGATTCTCGCTCGCGAGCTGGCGTCGAACCTCGCGACGCCGATGTTCCTCATGGACGCGCGTGGGGTGCTCGTGTTTTACAATGATGCCGCGGCAATGCTCATCGGCAAGCCACACGGTGAAATGGGCGAGATTCCGGCCGAGGAGTTTGGCGCGGTGCTGCGCCTCAAGACTCCGGACGGCGAACCTCTTCGTCGGCGAGACACGCCTGCGGGGATCGCTTTCTTCGAACGTCGCCCCGCCCACAAGACAGTCGCTGCAACCGGGTACGACGGCGTGCAGCGCCTCGTGCACGCGACGGCGTATCCGCTCTTCGGCACGACCGCTGAGATGCACGGGGTGGTGTCGGTGTTCTGGCAAGTCGACGACGAGGAAGACGACCGTTGATGCAGGCGCGTGTGTGGGGATGCCGCGGCTCGGTGGCCGCGCCCGGCCCGGATACCATCAAGTACGGCGGCAACACCTCGTGCGTCGAAGTGCGGCTTTCGAGCGGACAGGTGTTGGTGCTCGACGCGGGCACCGGCCTGCGACCGCTCGGCGTCTTGCTGCAAGCGACTCCGTGCCCTGAGCTGCATATCCTCCTCAGTCATCTCCACCTCGACCACTTGCAGGGCCTCGGGTTCTTCCGGCCGCTCTTCGATCCTGACCTCGAAATCCACATCTGGGGTCCGCCGTC
This sequence comes from uncultured Acidimicrobiaceae bacterium, assembly GCA_963838835.1. Lineage (GTDB taxonomy): Bacteria > Actinomycetota > Acidimicrobiia > Acidimicrobiales > RAAP-2 > Bog-473. The sequence goes on along the minus strand of CAWITA010000021.1, from coordinate 58,082 downwards.
TCCGGTTCAACCACTTTCCGAGCGCATTGCGATGTATCTCTCTCCTCCGCTGTTCCCGGTCCACCTGGACGATGTTCCGGCGCGCCTCACCTTCCACGACGCGCCCGAAGAGGCCGTCTCGATCGGCTCGGCAACAATGCGATCGTGCAAGGTGCAGCATCAAGGTCCGACCGTTGGGTACAGGATTGAGGAGGACGGACACGCGTTGGTGTACGTACCCGATCACGAACCCTCGCTCGGTACCGAGCTGCGCTCAATCGCTCCGCAGTGGATGAGCGGTTATGACATCGCCCGCGACGCCGATGTCTTGTTGCACGACGCTCAATATCGTGACCACGAGTACGGTGCGCACGTTGGCTGGGGGCATTCGGGGCTCGCAGACGCCGTGGAGTTCGCCGACAAGGCAGGCGTTCGCAATCTGGTGTTGTTCCATCATGATCCCTACCACAACGACAACGAGCTCGAAGAGCTTCTCACCGAAGCACGCAAGCTCTGGCCCTCAGCCGAGGACCGGGTTTGCCTCGCGAGCGAGGGCATGACGATCACGTTCGACAGTGCAGGTGTGCAGCTCGTCGCCCGATGAGAACGCTCATTGGGGGATGCGTTGCAGCAACCAGGGAGGCGGACGTCTGCGAGAAGCGGTGGGTAGACGTTCGTCGCGAGAGTGCTCGATAGCCCGATAGCCCGATAGCGAGCTGAGGCCCGTGCCCATCGCGCAAGAGGCTGAGTTCAGGCTCCCCGTGGATCGGAGGGCGGCGGCCCTCACATTGGTTTACCTGGACACGCTCCGCCATCTCACGGGACTCCACCGGAGTGTTGATATCGACAGAAGTGGCCGATGCGCGGCCCCGCTCGCAGTCCTCACAGACGACCACCCATCGACGGTCAGAACGCTGCACAACCTTGGGATGGTGGACTCTTCGCACCACTCGACTCCGGCTTGCCAATCGCCTGGCAAGGGCCGACCCGAGCCATGGCCGAAGACGGGCGGTCCGGTCATCGCGGAGGTCCAATTCGTGCGCGAGGATCGCGCGAACTGGTTCTGACTTCGGCCGAGTCACCCGAAACCAACCTCACCCCAGGTGACGCCTCGCCCGGCTTCACGGCCAAGCCGACCGATGCTGGCCGATGGGCCAAGTCCGCAACACTACCCATTACTACCTCGGTCCCTTCGCTCTGGCGACGCGGCGTCTCAGTTATCGACGACTCGGGCTGGGCCTTCTGATTCCGCCGGGATCGCCGGAGCGTGACGGCTGCGAACACAAGACCCGCGCTTATCGGCAGGAGCACCACGTAGGGCGCTTCGGGCGTCGCGGCAGGAGGATTGGACTCGCGGGGACTCGTCGTGGGCCCGGGCGTTACCCTCGACGCTGGGCGCGATCCAACCGGTGGCGCTTGGAAGGAACCACCACCACGCGTGGTCGAGGCAGGAGAAGCCATGGACGAAGCGATGGTGGTCGTGGGACGGAGGGCAATTGAGGGGTGCGGAAGCGGTCGGGCCGACGAGTGCTCGGCGGCGTGGGCCGCCTTGTGCGCGCACGCCGAGAGGACGACCGGGAGCGCCAGGGCCAACAAGAACAGAAGAAGGCCCGCCCGCGCCCGGCGCGTCGTCAACGACGTCGCGCGACGACGAGCGGGCGTCGGGTGGGCTGACCGGGAGACTCTCGCTGCGCCGGCTCTGGTGCTTCGTGGGACCGCGCGTGGTTCTCCGCTCGTCGTTCCGCCGTCGGCCGGTCAGGCAGGGGCATGCCGATTCCGATCGGGACCTCCGCCATGTGATCAGTGCGGCACGCGAGGCACTCGACCATCCAGTGGCCACCACCGAGGTCGATGATCGTGGGCTGGTAAGGGCTGCGCATGGGCGACTCCCTTGCTCTCCGGCAACACAACGAAGTGACAACATAGCCTGTGGGCTTCCTGTGGACTGTGACGCGACGGTGATCACTTGGTGACATTTCTGAATCGGCGTTGATCGGTGTGATGGACCGGTTCACACTCCACCCGTCGAGGAGGAGTCGATTCCTTCACGCAGCCTTGCTTGGGGCCGCGGCACCACGCCGTGAATCCGCCAACTGCGGCGAGGGATCGGTCCGATTCCAACCGACAGCGATTCGGCCCCGCCTTGGCGGGGTCGTTTCGTGTGACTACGGCGGTACCACCACGTGGGATCTCAGGTGACCGCTGAAGCCGCGACGGCGAACAATGGCCAGACACGCGCTTGCGCTCTGCTCCCCGCGTCATCGAACTCGATCCCAATACCGGCGACGAGGTCGCACACACCATGCGCCAGACGAGGACCCGACCGGCCCTGGCAGCGCGCGCTACCCGGGCTCCGGTGTGGACGGTGATGCCCTCCCAGGCCCTCCACGCGGGGCTCTATCTCGCCGCGATGAGCTCGTCGTGCTCATCCGGCGACCCAGGCAACGGCTTCTTCCCGTTGGTCCAACGAGAACGTCTTTGTCTCTCCGGGAGTCATCCAACTAAAGAGTCCGGTCAGGTGGGTCACCCACTCAATATCAGTGACGACGGCAATGCGCCTCCAGCCCCGCAGGTGCTCAACGCCGACCTTGAGGTCCTGCCAGAGCGCACCGCCCGACATACCTTCGAAGTTGGTCATCACGATGAGGAACCTGACCTCGCCCTTCGCAAAGGCGCGCTCGAGAGCGGGAAGCACAACATCGCGGTAATCGGTTGCCGCCAATTTCCCGCTGGCCTGGAATCCGATTACGCCTTCCGGCAGATCATGTAACTCTTCGATCATCGACCTCACGTGGCCTTCGTCGTGACCAGAGTAGGTTGACTCTGCAGAACGGTCGATTCGTGCCGCGGACCGTGCCTCCAGGCCGAGAACACCAGCCATGTCGCTATTGGCTCGCCCCACCCCGTTCCCCGTGATGGGAGGGGTGGCGGTGGAGTATGCGGGAGCAGATGCAAACGACGATCTGAGGATCTGGTGGACCACCGCCATGTCCGAGCTGTCGGGCCGTGCCCAGCTTGCTTCAGCCATGACCCACTCCGGAGCATTGGCGGACTCGAAAAGGTCCAGGGCCGGCAACGCCGCCCGAACCTCGCGGACCACCGTTGAGCCGAGGGGACAGCCTCGACGACTACGGCCGCGCCGATCACCGATTCATGGGGAAGCGGGTCCGCGCCGGTCTCCACCCAGGCCTGCCTGTTCGCGGCCGCTGTGCTAGGCACGTCGCCGTGACTGCCGGTTCCTCACCACCCCCCAAGGATCTCTCGCCCCGTCCAGAGCACGACTTCGACGCCATCTACGCGACCGGCAGCCCGCCGTGGGATATCGGGCGACCCCAGCCACCTTTCGTCCAGCTGGCCACGGCGGGGAAACTGCTGGGCCGGGTGCTCGATATCGGTTGTGGCACTGGCGAGCACGCCCTCATGGCAGCTTCACTCGGCTACGAAGCGGTGGGGGTCGACACCTCGAAACGGGCTATCGAGTTGGCCAGGACGAAGGCAACCGAACGAGCTCTACGGGCGCGCTTCGTCGTCGCAGATGCCCTTCGTCTCGTTGATCTGAGTGAACAGTTCGACACCGTGCTCGACTGTGGGCTCTTCCACGTTTTCGATGACGACGAGCGCAAGCACTACGTCGGCAGCCTGGCTGATGTCATCCCCCCGGGTGGTCGCTACCACATGCTCTGCTTCAGCGACCGCCAGCCCGGTGACTGGGGGCCGCGTCGGGTCACCCAAGACGAGATTCGGATCGCGTTTTCCCTGGGATGGGAGATCGAAACCATCGACGCCGCCGTCATCGACCTTACCTGGGACTCCGCAGGAGCCTTGGCCTGGCAAACAGCCGCCACTCGGCGGTAGGGTAGTTTGCCTCTTCTAGATTCGAATGTTCGTTGGGTGACTTAGGCTGCGAGGCCATGCGGCAATCTGCCGTGCCGCCGATCGATGGTGAGCTGGATTGGTCGGCTTATGCCGGCCTCGATCCAACTCAGCCGGGCCCGATTATTGCCATCGTCCGGGACGGTCTGGTCCAACACTGGCGGACCTTTGGGGCTGTCGAACCACAGGGTCGAGCTCTCGATCGCGCATCCACCTTCTACGTAGCCTCGGTCGCCAAGCAGTTCACCGCTGCGTGCATCGGTCTGCTGATTCTCGACGGCGATCTGCATCTTGACGACGATGTCCGCCGTTTCATCCCGGAGCTTCCGGACTACTCGACCACGGTGCAGATCGGGCATCTCCTCGCCCACACGAGCGGCTTGCCGGACGGTCATGCCCTCGACCGGACGGCCGGTTGGGATGTAAGCAACCCATGCAGCATGGCACAGCGAGTCGAGCTCGTCGTCGCCGCCGAACTGGAAGCGACACCGGGCACGGTTCACCGCTACTCGAACTACGGTTATGTGCTCCTCGCCGAGGTGGTCAGCCGGATCAGTGGGGCATGTTTAGGCGTGGTCGCTGCTGACCGGCTCTTCGCTCCGGCCAAGATGAAGGCGTCTGGCTTCCTCGATACCGAGCATCCTCTCCCAGTCCCGGGTTGGACTGCTGACAGCGACAGGATCGAGGTTTCGATCAGTTGCGTCGGAGACGGCGGTCTCCTCACCAGCGTGGAAGACCTGGCCCGGTGGGACGCGTGGTTGCCCACGTCCCCCTTAGCCGCCCTAATGCTGGGTGGACGGCCCGTGCTTCCGGATGGGCGGTGGGCCCACGATGCGTGGGGTATTTCGGTTCGCACCCACCGAGGGCTGCGGATCGAGAGCCATGGGGGATCGATCACGGGGTACATGGCGTCCTACGTCAGGTTTTCCGACATCGGCGTGTCGTTTCTCGCACTCGCGAACACCGATGCCGATGGGGTCGATGTCTTCGGTCGGCGGCTGCGAAGCTTCGTTGACGCCGCGCTCCGTACACAACTCCAAGAGGACGAGCCCCCGTGGAACGAGACCCATGGCATCCCGGTTGACCAACCGGCAGACCGGAACGGGGCTACCCTAGCCGCTGCTCTGTGTCAGGACGGGTGAAGCGGTGGCAGAGGTGCAAGAAGTTTGTTGAAGCACGGCGGGAGAATCTGTCGGTTGCCGATCCGACAGGGTGGCTCCGACGACCTGAGCCAAACGGGCCGTCACGGGCCCTCCGTGAGGGTGGACCCTCGTTTGCTGGTGGTAGACGCTTCACTGACCAGGAGACGGATCGCCTCCTTGCCAGCAAGCGCCGAGTGCCTCGATCAAGCACCGTTGAGTGTCTGCAGGGAGGTGAACGCCAACGACGGGCCAAGGGCGCTACCGGCTTCTGTTGGCCTTGGATGCCGCAGACTGGCGCGTCCTCCGCATCAAGGTGGGCAAGACCGCCGGTGCCGACGCCTTCGGGCCGAAGTGGACGCCACGCTGGTCCTCCGAGGAGATCTCGGGCCGGCCGGATGAGCGGAGCCCCCTCGGGCACGTCGAGGCGACCTCCCACCGACTCCTTCAGCGGCGGGCGCGAGCGGGACCACGCGCCGTTGTCATCCGGCGTTCTGTGGTGGATGATTCTTCAATGACGGACGACAAGCCAAAGCTAGCGGTGCTGGGTCTAGGAACCATGGGAACGGCGATCGCTCAGACCGCTCAGCGATCGGGCGTCCCAGTGGTGGTTTGGAGCCGAAATCCCGCAGCGTCCGAACCATTCTTGAAGGTGGGCCTCGAAGTAGCGCGATCGGTGGACGAAGCCGCGGTCGGCGCCGACGTCATCATCACGATGGTAACCGATGCCGATGCGGTCAGATCGATCGCCAGGGAGCAGGGTCTTGTCGAAGCGCTCCGTCCAGGGGCGGTTTGGGCCCAGATGTCTACGATCGGCGTCGCAGCAACGGAGCAGATATCGGCACTCGTCGAGAGTCAGCGCCCAGACGCGCTCTTTGTGGACGCGCCAGTTTCCGGCAGCAAGGTCCCGGCAGAGAACGGCACCCTGTTGATATTCGCATCGGGACCCGACGAGGCGCGACCGCTGGTTCAACCGGTCTTCGACACGATCGGACAACGAACTCTTTGGCTCGGTCCGTCAGGGAACGGCTCTCGCATGAAGCTCGTGAACAACGTGCTGCTGGCGTTCACTGCCGAGGGCGTTGCGAATTCGTTGGCGCTGGCGCACCGGTTAGGGCTCCAGACGTCCACCGTTGTCGAGGCATTCGATGGAGGGCCACTCATCTCCGCGTGGGAGTCGGGAAAGCTCAAGCGGATCGCGCGGGGCGATTATTCGGCCGAGTTCGCCCTGGCCCTTGCATTGAAGGACGTCCATCTCGCGCTCGCAGAGGAAGGGGCTGAGCGGTTCAAAGTTCTTTTCGCGTTGGCGAAGGAGTGGGGGGAAATAGTCGACCAGGGACTCGGTCTTGATGACGTGACCGTGGTGACCCAAGTACTGAGCGGATAGTCGAGGCAACCCCGCGCACACACATCCCTCGGCGGATTGGCAATCGGTCTCTTACGGGCATCCTGGACTTCCTCAGCTATTGCGCGAATCAAACAGAAGCAAAGACCAACATCGGGACGGATTGCCGTGTCCCCAAGCTCACGGGGAGCAGGACAACTCTGCGCCGGTGTCGTAGAGTGGTTGGGAGTGGAAGCCAGCCCTGCTCCGCGACCATGGCTCGAGCCAATCGAACCTCATGACCCGCAATTCGTACGGTCATATATGGCGATGCGCGAACGGATTTTGAAAGACCGGGCCATTCCGGCCAAGTACAAGATCCTGATGGGCATGGTCACCGATGCGATCGCAGCGCACCCGGACGGAGTCATGGAGCTCGCCTACGTCGCTCGCGCCGCCGGCGCCACGGAGGCAGAGATCACTGAGGCGGTCGAAGTGGGATACCGGTACGGTGGCACCGCGGCGCTCGTCATGGGCGTCAATGCCTTCGTCAAACCCGAGAACCTCGGCAATGACGCGGGAGCCGGCTCGTAGCAACGGTTTCCATTCGAGGCACCCCTGACACCTTCGGATCTGAGTGTCTCTAGAGGACCCTGGACACCCCCATCGACGCATGGGCTTCATGGGAGAGTGAAGCCTCGTGTTCTCGAACTGCAGTCGAATCAGGACGACAAGTAGCTGAACACTCAAAATTCAACCTAGACCGTCAGCGTTTGCCCTCCGGCTGGACGAGCCCCCTCCGTAGCGCCCTCGAACGAACCGGTCTGTGGCTACGCCCGCAATCTCGCTCGCGATCTCGTACCATTATCCGGATCCCCGAAACGAACGAACAGAACGGGTGTAGCCGATGTCGTCAAGCCGTCACGTGCCCCAGAGTTCTCTCCCGAGCCCACCGGAAATCGCGCCGGCCGACGGCCAGCTCGCGGTGTTCTGCGTGGGCCTGGGCGCTGTCGGCACGACACTGATCGCCGGCGTCGAGTCGATCAGGGTCGGCTCGGGCCAGCCAATCGGTTCCCTCTCCCAGCTCGGGACGGTGCGTCTCGGCCGCCGGGACAAGCAGCGGGTCACGCGCATCGGCGAGCTGGTCCCCCTGGCCTCCCTCCACCAGCTCGACTTCTGCGCCTGGGATCCCTTCCCCGATGACGCCTTCGTCGCCGCCAGCCGGGCCGGGGTCCTGGACCAACCGTCCATCGAGCACGTCGGGGCATTCCTGCGCACGATCCGGCCCCTCCCGGCCGTGTTCGACCCGTCTTACGTCTCCCAGGTGCACGGACCCAACACGCGAACCGACGACACCCACCGCCAGCGCGTCGACGCCATCAGGACCGACATCATGACCTTCATGGAGGCGAAGGGTTCAGCCCGAGGCCTAATGGTCTGGTGCGGGTCGACCGAGGCTCTGCTCCCCGATCACGAGGCGTACCACAGCCTCGACGCGTTCGAGGCGGCGCTAGATCGGAGCGATCGGGCCATCCCCCCGAGCATGCTCTATACCTACGCCGCCCTCGGTCTCGGCATCCCCTTCGTCAACTGCTCGCCGAACCTCTCCGTCGACACGCCCGCCCTCACCCGGTACGCCGCCGAGAACTCGGTCGCCATCGCCGGCAAGGACCTCAAGACAGGCCAGACCATGGTGAAGACGGTCCTCGCCCCGATGATCAAGGCCCGCCTCCTCGGGCTGTCGGGGTGGTACTCGACCAACATCCTCGGGAACCGTGACGGTGAGGTCCTCCAGGACCCTGACAGCTTCCGGGCCAAGGAGCAATCCAAGCTCGGTGTGCTCGAGGGCATCATGCAGCCCGAGCTCTATCCCGAGCTCTACGGCGACATCGAGCACCAGGTCTCGATCAACTACTACCCGCCGCGGGGCGACAACAAGGAGGGGTGGGACAACATCGACATCTTTGGGTGGCTGGGCTATCCGATGCAGCTCAAGGTCAACTTCCTCTGCCGTGACTCGATTCTGGCGGCGCCGCTCGTCCTCGACCTGCTGCTCTTCACCGACCTGGCTCAGCGGGCCGGGATGCACGGGATCCAGGAGTGGCTGTCTTTCTACTTCAAATCACCGCAGTGCGCGCCCGGCGTCTACCCCGAACACGACCTGTTCATCCAGCTGACCAAGCTCAAGAACACCCTGCGCTTCCTGGCCGGCGAGGAGCCCATCACGCACCTGGGGCTCGAGTACTACGACTACTTCTCGTAGCGAGCGGCCCCGTCCACATGGCGGGCCGCGCGGTGGTCGCAGCGCTCGGCCGGCCCTGGTCCTGCTCCAACTGATATGGGCCGTGAGCCGGGCGCCGAGATGGCGCTGCGCCGCCGCCTCGAGTGCCCTCCACCGCCGCATCAGGAGGGCGACGCTCATGTAGTGGCCGGGTCTGGGGCTACGGTTTGCTGGTGGTGTCGGTCCGGTTCAACGTCTCGATGTGTGTGGGGCTTGAGGTCGACGGATGAGCGAACAGTGCCACGCCTACGTATTCGTCCCCTTTACCGAGGCTCGTAGCGGGCGGCGCCGGTGTAGAAACCGGACAACCCACCACTCAGGCCTGTGTTGGTTGCATCGAAACCCCGCCATGTCAGACGATGAACGCAGGGACGTGTGACCGAACCAGTGCTGATAGGTAGTCAGCTTGGTTGGTGACTTCGTTGTGGGTGCGGCTCGCCCGAGGTCGGAAAATCGACGATCTGCGGGCTTTTGAAGAGCCGAGGCGAGCTCGCGGTCGACGCCGACTGGAAGGTTGATCCCCCGGCGCCGGAGCGATCCGAGCACCTGATTCTTGCTGAAGAGGAAACCCCCGCTTGCACGCTGGCGACCATGACGGCGGTACCACGATATGGCGGTGTGCGGCGCAAAACCTTCGACTCGCCGCCTCTCTCGCGGACCATCCCGAGACGACGGCACTACGAACGCAAGCTCAAAGAGGTTCGTTCCAAGCCCACATCGTCCGCCTGTTGAAGCGGCGGGCTCTCCCCAACGTGTCGTCCCGCGTCTGCCCGCGGTTTGTGTCTGAACATTCAACTTGAGGCTTGATAAGTCGAAGGAGCGTCACCGGGACCGAGGCACCGCCGCCCGGTCCGGCGATGCATTCGGTTCGCCCTTGTGGGCAGCGGGCCTGGTTTTTGGGCAAACTGGCACAGTGAACGACCTGCCTCAGACTCGTTACGCGAAGACCGATGATGGGGTTCACATCGCTTACCAGGTGTTCGGGGACGGTCCGATTGATCTGGTGGTAAACCCTGGCTTCATCTCCCACCTTGAGCTGTCATGGGACGATCCAACTCTGGCCTCTACGTTCACTCGACTCGGTTGTTTCGCCCGTGTGATCGCCTTCGACAAGCGTGGAACCGGGATGTCCGATCGGACCGGTCGACTCCCTAACATCGACCGGCGCATGCTCGATATCGAGGCGGTGATGGACGCAGTCGGCTCGGAGCAGGCTGCGGCTGTTCGGAGTTTCCGAGGGTGGACCCATGGCCATCGTCTTCGCCGCGGCGCACCCCGAGCGAACGCAGGCGCTGATCCTGCTCGCCACCTTCGCCCGCTTCACGGCTTGTCCCGACTACACCATCGGTGTCTCGGCGGATCTGCTCGATCAATTCGTGCATTACATCGAGCCCCGTTGGGGCACGGGAGTGGGGCTGCAGGCATGGGCGCCAAGCGTCGGCGACAATCCCAACAGCCGCGACTTCTTCGCACGTCTTCAGCGCATGGCCGCCAGTCCCGGATCAGCCATGGACCTGCTGAACTCTCTGGTTGACCTCGACGTCCGCGCGGCGCTGCCCTTGGTCCATGCCCCGACTCTGGTCATGCACCGGGCCGACGATCGCATGGTTCCTGTCACGCTCGGGCGGTACTTAGCCGAGCACATATGTGACGCCCGCTTTATCGAACTTGCGGGAACGGATCATTTCTGGTGGACCGAGGGCACCGACCGCATTGTCGAGGAAACGCAGGAATTCCTAACCGGCGCCCGCCCCGTGGCCGAACCCAACCGCGTCCTAGCCACGGTCCTGTTCACTGACATTGTGGATTCCACGCGACGGGCCGCCGAATCAGGCGACAAGGCGTGGAGCGCGCTTTTGGACCAGCACGACGCCCTCGCCGTACGCCAGGTGACGCGCCATGGCGGCCGCATCGTCAAGACCACCGGCGATGGAATCCTGGCCACCTTCGACGGCCCTGCGCGCTCGGTGCGGTGCGCCCTGTCGATCAGCGAGGGCGCCCGGGCACTCGGCCTCGAGGTCCGAGCCGGAGTGCATACAGGCGAGGTCGAACTCCGGGGACACGACGTATCCGGACTGGGGGTAAACATTGCTTCACGTATCGAAGCCCTTGCCGGACCCGGCGAAGTCCTCGTGTCGAGGACCGTGACAGATCTCGTAGCGGGTTCGGATCTCAATTTCACCGATATGGGTGAGCACGCTCTCAAGGGCGTTCCAGGTCGTTGGCAACTGTTTTTCGCAACGGGGTAAAACGCTGAACGGTAGGTGACATCGAGTAGTTTCAGCCTCTCGTCACGGTCGCCCATACCACCAGGCCCGAGGTGGCTATTTCGCCGCGTAGGAGTCGGATTCGCCGATTTTACGCAACACCCATCACGCTTCACGTCCTCACCTATCGGGCGCGATCAGGCTCAGAATTTCAGGTCATTTGCTCTGACTTTACGACTTCCGGGGTGGAATTGCTCCGAAAGGGCGGCTCCTATTGAACGTCGCGCCCCAGTCCACCGAATCTGTGAGCACGCTGGTTGGCCATGGCGGCAGTCAGAACGCAAACAGGCGGCGAGGATGGAGGCGATAGATCAAGCCACCCCATCCCTCTGGTGCAAACTGTCCAAAAGGTGACGCACGATCAAGCCGTTCGCGAAGTTCCTGAAGTCCATACACTCGCCCAAGATTCTCGGCCTTGCCAGCGCCGATCACGCTGTGCAGAAGGTCAGCTACGGTAAAAGCCACCTCCGGACTACGGCGAAGACAGTTCGCCAGAACCGACCCCGGGGAGACCGTTACGTAAATCTCGCCATCGGCGGATCCGCCGATCACAGGCGCAGCATGTGGCAGACCGCCTTGTCGAACTACGGCGAGAGTGACATTGCGAGTGTGATTGATGAACCGCTCGACTTCTTCAGCGGTGCGGTCATCGCCCTCAAGCTCCTTGGTGAATGCCGATGCAGCTTGTTTTGAGGCGATGAGTACGGCATTCAAATCTTCCAGCGACATTGCATGAGTCTCCGGGTCGCGCGAATTCGGCTTCCTCATCTTCATCCGCCACGTGGCCTTGCGCCAGTGGGAGGCGCGGGTGCCTCGTCACCACCGGTTCGCAGCCACGCCGCACGCTTCACATGCGGACTTTGTGACTCATGGTCCCATGAGGTGGTTCTATGAATTCAGCTGATGAACCATCCACACGTTCGGCTCCCAGTATGACCCGACATCTGCTTCTCGGTCGATGGTCAACGGGGCGAGGCCAGCCGGGAACACGTACGAGCCCGTCTCAGGGAAGGCCATGGCGGTCCAGGTCTCCCACTCGGCGACCGAGCCGGTAATTCGTAGGGACCTTGCGATGGGGGGCCCGATCGTGGCACCCAGGCGCACGTGGGTCCGTATCCACGGGTCGAACGGCTCACCGTCGATCCGGGCCCACCCTACGTAGCGCTCGATTGGGGTCAGCGGGTAGCGCTCCTTCCAATTTGGTCGTACGGGAGCGATCAGAGAGGTAAGTCCGGCCGATCGCGCCAGAACGACCATCTGCTCAAGAATGACGGTCGCAAGCCCGTGCTCGCGATGACGAGGCGGGATCTCGGCAGCCAAAGCGCACAGGGTGTTGGACTCGCAGCCTGACGCCTGGAGTTCGAAGCCGGCGGCGATGCTGGCGTCGATGCCCGCCCCGAGGTCCTCAAGACGCCCGCTCCAGGAGACAGGGATCGTGTGGGCTTCTGCCAGGACGACCCGGGCTGCATCGTCATAAAGGACGAATTGGTAGTTTGGAAAGACGTCGTAGAGGTAGCGCCAGTACTGGTTCAGAACATCACCGTGGCGGTTGTACTCGGGCCACACCTCGACGTCGAGTCCGATGATCTGGTCCCACAGCTCCGGACGGTCTGCGTAGCGTACCGCCATAACGGTCACGCCCCCGATTATTGCCCCTCGCTGCGTCCGACCGGTTTCGAGTGGGCAAGAGCGACGACCCCGGGGGTGCCACACTGACCCGGTTAGTGACCCAGACTCGGGCAGGCGTGCAACGAGTGGGTAGCCTAAAACCATGCCAATGCCACAGCGGTCAAGCGTTGATGACTTTTTCGCACAGCTAAACGACGGGCAGCGACCACATTTGGAGGCGCTAAGGGGGCTGAGCCTCAGTGCCGACCCCAAAGCGCGTGAGGAGCTCAAGTGGAACCTGCCGGTGTACGTCCGTGGCGAAAAGACGAACCTGTGGACGCTGCAGAACTTCAAGCACCACTGCTCGCTGCGCTTCTCGCCGCAGTTCTTCGCCACCCAGAAAGCAGCGGTGAGAGCCGCCGGTTACGATGCCGGTGAAGGCTTCATCAAACTCCCCTACGACCGGGAATTGCCTACCGATCTCCTGAAGGCTCTGATGAGGGCGCGCGTTGAGGAGTACGAGACGACGACTGACGCTGACTAAAGTTCGCAGGATTGAGGGTCCGACGATACGAACGACGAACCGAGTGCCCTGACCTTACGAGGGATCCGGCGCTGCTTTGAGAACTGGGGATCCGTATTTGTTCTCTTTCTGGCGTCTACCTTGTTAGCACCCTTGGTGCTCCCTGAATCGCTGCCGCCCTAGGAATCACCTGCTTCGGGTTCATCTGTTCTTCCGCCCTCTTCTTGCCGCAGCGGCAACGAGAGGCGGAGAGGACACTCGGATTCTGCATCGCGCCAAGTAACGCACAGTCTGGTAACGGGGACGGCTACGTCGTGTCGTGAGGACGCAACGGTCACTAGCCGCTCTGGCTCTCCCGGCATACCGGAGCCTGAGAATGCCGTGCCCCATACCGCTAGAGAGGAGGCGGTCGACCCGGAACGATAGGAACCATCCCTATACGGGGCTCCCTTCTTCCAAGTAGACGAACTCGGCCGATCCCAGGCTTGCTCGGAGGCGACGCGCCATAACGGGGGTCACGTAGGTATCGAAATCAACTTGGGAGACGAATCTCCATTCCGACAGTTCAGTCGATTGAAGCTGGAACTTCGCCGTGTCGTGGGCGATAGAACTCCCCCAGAGAACACAAACCGAAGGGCATCGCCACGAACACCCTCGACAGGTCTTCGATAGTCAACGGAGCGAAGGCGGGCGGTTCGCAGGTCAAAGCCGAGTTCCTCCCGAACCTCTCGGATGCAGGCGACAAGGGGTGACTCATTCGCTTCGACGCCACCGCCTGGAATCTCCCATGGATCCTTGTACACAGGCTTCACGAGAAGGACGCGTCCGAGCTCATCACAGAACAGACATCCGGCACCAACGTGCTTTGTTGGAAGAGAATTGTAAAAGTCGGCGGTCCCGGATGGACGATCGGAGGAGGAATACCGGCTCATCTCCTTCATTGTGACCGATGAGCTAAATGTCCCGATACACCGGCTCTGTGCTCGAGTTGCCGCACACGGGCCGCCCGGTATCCTGCAATGCCCTTGTGCCGGAAGGCGCGTCACCGGCCATGCCGACTTTGGGACTGTCCCCCCTAAGGCACGACCACAATTCGCTCACCAGGCACTTCTTGTTTGATCCAAACCGTTTCGATCTCCCGAAGTGGAACTGGGCGCGACTTGACCTCGAGCCTGCCCGAGTCGATCTCGTCGATGAGCGCGGGCAGCTCGGCTAGATAACCCCGGCCGAGATGGCTCCTTGACCAACTCCTTGGATTCGGATGTTCGCCGATCGCAAGGCCACAGACGGAAGATTCAAGATCGGTCCGGCCACGGCACCAATCTGGATCCAGTTCAGTTCCCGGCTGCGGTCCGATCGGGCGCTCAGCAGGGGCCATGATTGCCTTCTCGGCAGGGGCGCCCCAGAGATAATCGATGACGATGTCGACTTCGGCCGCGGCCTTGCCCAATGATCTGGCTGTCGCCCCGGTGTCTTCGGCGAGTGCCACGATCTCATCTGCACCAACATCCATGAGGCCTTTGAGACGTTGGGTGTCGCGCCCGGCCCCTACCACGCGGCCCGCTCCCAGTCGCTTTGCGACCCGCACTGCCATCGTCCCCGCGTTTCCAGTCGCTCCGAGCACCAATACGCCTTGCCCGCGCTCGATGGGCACGCGGCGACGAAACGCGACCCAAGATGACATCGCCGGATTCATTGCTGCGGCGACCTTTATGGCATCTGCCTCTTGCGACAGATATACCATTCGGCGCGTGTCGACGACCGCCTTTTCAGCCATAGGACCGGGCAGCGCATCGTCGGCGGCGAAGTAGACGCGTGTGCCATCGGACATTCGCCCGACCCCGTCAACTCCGGGGATCAGAGGAAGATGATCAGTGCTCGTGTAGTGCCTGCCGGCCGCGCTAGAGCGCACCCGAGGGTGTAGACCAACTGCCAGCACGTCAACCAGCGCTTGATTCTCACCTGGCTTTGGCAGATCGAACTCTTGATAGTGCGGTGGCTCGTCGAAGGACGTGACAACCGCCGCTCGCGTAAGCGCCATGAGACGTACTCCTCTTGCGTTTATGTGGTTAGGCCGAGAGATGGACCGACCATTGTCTGCCAAATCTGGATTCATCAGCCTGGGATAGGGGTGGCACATAGCACAGCATCGGGTTTGCCAACGGTCAGATCTCCCCAGTCCGAGGTGTATGTCCGTTTCGTCGACCAGCGCCTCATCCGTCTCTTTTGCCGCGGATAAGCCTCCCCCGTCTGAAGCAGCCACCAGGTCTCGTTGCCATTGACCGAAGGCGGCGACGTCACACATCTTGGCTCCCTCTGGTTCCAAGGCCAGAGGGCCGAGTGGTGAGCCAGGCTCTTGTGCTGAGCTTCACGCGCAGCGTCGTTTCGTCCACCCATCGAACTCCCCGGCGTTTCCGTGCTCATGGCAACCCCCTCTTGGAGCCGTTACGGTCATCGGGGACCGTCGCGAGCAGCCCCCCCCGACTACGGGGTGGTGTCATCATGGGAACGCTCGTGGACCAGGACCTGTTGATTCGATCTCCCCAGCCATCTGATCGCCGTTGGATTCTGGATACCGTCAGTGCCGCCTTCACCGGCGAAGGGCACGACGAACAGGAGGAGATCGACATCGTTGAGACCGTCTGGTCTCTGCACACCGGCGTTGAAGGGCTCGACCTGGTCGCCACGCGTGACGAAGAAGTCGTCGGGCATGTGCTCGCCTCATGGGGCGATCTCGCCGGACGGCCCGTGGCCGGGATAGCTCCCCTCGCAGTTCTTCCAAAGGATCAAGGCACCGGTGTAGGCGGTGCACTCATGCGTGAGATCATCCGACGCGGGGAACTCGCTCGCCTCCCTCTGTTTGTCCTCCTCGGCGACCCTGGCTACTACCAGCGGTTTGGGTTTGAACCGGCTGGGTCGTTCGGCATCTGGTACCCGCCGGCTGGACGAGACAGTCCGCACTTCATGGTCCGGAGACTGGAAGCGTTTTCCGAGTGGTTCGGAGGCGAGTACCGCTACGCCTGGGAACTTTGACCCCGATCACCGGCTACGCGGCAGCCAAGCGGCGTCTCGGCAAATCGGCCTTATGGGTTCTCCACTGCTGTGTGGACTCGTGACCATCTGAGAACCCAGACATGCCGGTTGCAAGCCCGATCGGCATGAGCGGTGCGCGAACCGGGAAACGCAGGTCATGTTCGGGTGAACGGGCGACAAACATCTGCTTTCTCCGACCGTCGTTGTGCCCTCCGGGCCTTGACCCGCCCGTGATCTCCGGAGGTAGCTTCTGAGCTCCCGAACGCCACCGGCCCCACTTGCTGTCACCGTCACGGTGGCCAGCGCGCCGAGCGGCTCAAGAGGACGCCTGCGATGCGCCCACCGCGCTGTCCTCGTCCACGTCGGTGGAGACCGCGTGCCCCTCGACACGCCCCGAACGCAAGATGTCGTCGATGCGTTCCTTCGGGACCGCCTGCGCGAAGAGAAAACCTTGCGCTCGGCGGCACTCGGCCTCTTGCATCGCCTGCAGCTGATCGGGGTGCTCGATGCCCTCGGCGATGACGTCGAGACCGAGCGCCCCTCCCAGGCGGATCAGCGTGTGCACGAGCGCGGCGCTCTGTACCGAGGTCGTCACCGTCGACATGAATGAGCGATCAATCTTGAGCACGTCCACTGGGAATTGACGGAGGTAGCTGAGGGAGGAGAAGCCGGTACCGAAGTCGTCAATGGCCAGCCGCACTCCGATTGCCTTGAGCCGCTGCAAGCGGCGCACCGTCGCGTTGGCGTCCACCATGAGCACAGACTCGGTAATCTCGAGCACCAGGCCGTCCGGCTCGAGCTCGCTCGAGCGCAGTGCGTCGCGCACCTCATCGACAAAACGGTCGGTGGCGAGCTGGACCGCGGAGACGTTGACCGACACCGTGAGGCATGGGTTGGTACGACGCCACGTTGCCGCGTCGTGGCAAGCTCGGTTGAGCACCCACCGACCGATCTCGTCGATCAGGCCGGTCTCCTCGGCCAGGGGGATGAACCGGTCCGGCGAGACCCACCCGAGGTGAGGGTGGCGCCACCGAAGAAGCGCCTCGACCCCCCGGAGCTCGAGATCGCCAAGGTCGACCACGGGCTGGTAGTGCAGCTCGAACTGGTCGTTGCGCAGCGCGGCGTGGAGGTCGATGGCCATCTCGAGCCGTTCGTTGACCGCCGACTGCATCTCGGGGAGGAAGATGGCGGCGCAGTTCTTGCCCCGCGCCTTGGCCTGGTACAGCGCCACGTCAGCGTTGCGGAGCAGGTCGATGGCCTCCTCGGTCTCGCCGAGGGCTATCCCGATGGAGGCGGTCACGGTCACGTTGCGCCCAGCGAGGTAGAACGGAATCGTTCGGATGACCTCGAGAAGGTGCTCGGCGACGATCTCGGCGCCCTGCGCCATGGACGGGCTGCCAACGAGGACGACAAATTCGTCACCGCCGATCCTGCCCACCGTATCGGCCTCGCGCAGCGCGGTGTAGAGCCGGGTGGCGACCGCCTGGAGCAGCTCGTCGCCGACGATGTGACCCAGGGAGTCGTTGACCTCCTTGAAGTTGTCAATGTCCAAGAACAGCGCCGCCATGGGGGTGCCAGCTCTGCGAGCCTGCGCCAGGAGAAGCGCGGCGCGGTCGAGCAAGAAGGCTCGGTTGGGCAGCCCCGTGAGGCCGTCGTGCAGCGCCTGATGTCGCAGCTGGTCCTCCAAGCGGCGCCGCTCCGACACGTCCTGGGCCATCACGAGGACGCAGTCGCGTCCATTGAAGTTCAGGCGGTGCGATGCAATGTCGACGTCGATCAGCGTCCCCGCCTTCGTACGGTGACGCCAGACGCCTGAATGTTCCAGATCACTTCCTTCCGCGAGATGGGCGGCCAGGATGGTCGCGTCCTCTTGGAGCCGGATCTGCTCAATGGTGATGGACAGGAACTCGTCGCGGCTGTAACCGTAGTGAGCGAGGGCAGCCTCGTTGACCTCGACGAAGCGCAAAGTGTCGCTGTCGTAGACCCACATAGGGTGGGGATGGTGCGCGAACAACATACGGAAGTCCTGCTGGGACTTGCGCAGTTCCAGCTCGGCCCGCTTGCGCTGGGTGATGTCGTGCGCGAATGCGTGGAATCGCACTCCCTCGGGATCCCGGGTCCGCCAAATGGCGAGGTCGATGGGGAACCGATGTCCATCGCGATGCTGTGCTTCGAACTCGAAGTGCCGGCCGAGCAAGGACGTTTCGTCGGTCGTCGCCAGCTCGGCGAGGCCACGGCGGTTGGCGTCGCTATCGCGCGCGTCTGCGGGGATGATCAGCTCCTCGCCAGTCCGCCCGATCGCCTCGTCGCGCTTCCAGCCGAAGATCTCCTCGGCCTGGGAGTTCCAGTCGATGACCATCCCGGTGTCGTCGAACTCGAGGTAGGCGTCGTTGGCCGTCTCAAGGGTCCTGCGCAGCCGCTCCTCCGAGCGCCGGACGGATCCCTGCGCCTCGGCCAAGTGCTCGGCACTGACACCGAACAGTCCAATGACAAAAAGGCAGGCGAGGGCAGACAGCGCCGCTAAGCCGTACTCGTCATGCCCCTGTACGAAGCTGGGCGCCCAGCCCAAGCTGACAGTCAGCTCGCCGACAGCCAGCCCTGCGGCGACCCACGCCGCGATCACCCGCCAAGAAAATCCCGGGGCCACGGTCAGGTTGTCACGGGCTATGAACACGTACCCCAAGGCCAACGCTGGCCCCCATCCGGTGAGGTACATAAGCGTGGTCGCGACTACCACCTGCACGGCGATACGGAGCTGCAGCCGTCCCCGCGACGGTGCGGCCGAGTAGACCAGGTGGGCAGTCCACGAAAATAGGTAGCCCACCCCGAGGGCAACGACCAGCAACCACAGCGGCTGTTTGGCAACGACGTGGAACCGCTCCAGCCACCACATGGCCAACGCAGTGGCGATCACGATGGCGAGGACGAAACGCGTCATGGGCAACGCCCACTCAGCCCGGACACGGGCGCGAATGCTCGAGTCGTTCTGCAATGGGACTCCGCTCACCAGGTGGATGTCGGCAATCCCAGCGTCGGCCAGAACTTCCGAAGCGCGGTGCAGGGAAACGTTGTCGGGGATTTGTGTGTCCCGGACCTCGCCTCTCCAACGGGCAATCCTCCGACGGGTGCCCGAAAATGCGCGTGCCACAAGATCTCGACCGTCCCAAGGTGCCTGGCAGCGACCGACGATGACTGGTCGCTCTTCCCTCCGGTCGGCACTAGTGCGGCGGCAGCCAGCGGCACCACAAGGCGCTGGAGCGTCTGGAGTGAGACCCTGCTGCGCCTTAGACGGCGCAATTCCGATGGTTCTGCAGTGTGTCATCTCAGCCGCTTGAGGGTTGGCGATGGGTCACGTGGACGGGCGCACGTCGACCTCACAGCAGCGATTGCTCGCAGCTGCCAATTTCAGACCGTGCACCGACCGACCTCCGTGCTGCAACGGGGTGCACCGGCTGGCATCGATGGGCTCTACGCCGAGTAGGCAACGCCTGCCGCCGGGAGTCCATGGGCCAGCCGGTCTTCGACAAGGTATGTCGCGCCGATGTGTCCGGTCCTTGCATGACGATTCCAGCAGGGATCGCAGATCGCAATCATCACTCGTGATCCGTCTCGGCGTTCGATGAGGTAGCCGTCACCATGGAGATTCTCGTGGGAGTCGCAGGTAAAACAGTGAGGCGTGTGCATGGCCCCTCCTTTGGGACTCTTGCCGCCCGACTCCGCGTCGTACTGGAGTACTCGGAGGGCGAGGGTGGTCGTGGCGCTCTACTGGCTTATCAGCGTCAGGCGACGGCCGTTTTGCAGTGGGCGTATCGCCGCGATCTTGTCGACGTCGCGTCACCCTGGACTCACCCAAGCCACATGGCCGTAACGAGCAACGCAGTCGGGAACCGGGGTCAAGAAGCCGCCGTCAACGAACTGTGTGACTGCCCTGGGTACAGCCTCGCGACCCGTCACTCGACTCACCCGGCCAGTCGGCCAGTCGGCCTGATCGAGTCTTCGGCCCCGAGCCGCTCGAGCCGGATAGTCCACTGATTACGCTCATGGCATGACCGCGCTTGTCCCAGCTACAGCACGTCAGCACGACCGGGCCCTCGAGGTGCTCTTGAGCGGGGAGCTCGAGCCGATCGTCGACATGGTGGCCTGGTCGAGAGCGGCCGATGCCTATGAAGTCGCATCAGCCGAAGGTGCAGTGCGTTTTCGCCGCGAGAAAGCAGTGGACGGCGGGTTCGTCGTCGAGTCGGTCACCGGAATAAACCCCGTCGTCGCCCAAGACCAGGCGTGCTTCACCGGACTCGACGCTGAGAGAGCGACGCCGCATCCGAATCGCAGTCTCAACAGCTACCCCAACGCGTTCGAGCAGTTCGCTCAATTGTTTGACCACCCGTCGGCGCCTGATTTGTGTGTGATCCACAGTGCCGCGCACAACTGGGCGGATCAGGGCGGGCATCTCGGAGAGCACGGATCACTGGGAGTCGTGCAGGCACGGGCACCCTTTGTCATTGCCGGTGCTGGGGTGCCCAGGCTTGGAATGATCGACATCGGCTGCCGACTCATTGACGTTGCTCCCACCTCCTTGCAATTGCTCGGCACGAGCTCGGCGGGGGAAACCCTGCTCCCGCACCGGGAGGGATCGTCGATAGAGGCCCTCGTCGAGGAAGCCGGCCGGGCACGACACCTCATCGGGTTCCTCTGGGACGGCACCAACCCAAATGTGCTCTACGACCTAGTGGCTCGGGGTTCCGCTCCGAACGTAGCGCGCCTCATCGCCGAGGGTACGGCCTGTCGATACGGCGCGCTGGCCTCGCTCCCAACGGTGACGCTTGCCAACCACACCACCATCCTCACTGGAAGCCACCCGGGTCATCATGGAATCCTTCACAACGCCTGGATCGACCGGCGTACCGGTGAGCAGGTGATCACCAATTCGCCGGCGACGTGGGCGACCTCTATGAAGTGGCTCAACCCTGGAGTTGAGAGCATGCACCACGCAGCCAAACGGTTGCGATCCGGGACCACTGCGTCCATCAACGAACCGTGCGACGTCGGGGCCGACTACTCGACGTTCGATCTGGTACGCAGAGGCCAGCGGCCGTCGCCGGGCCCACCCGACGACCTCCCCGACGCCACCGCACGATTTGTCCGTCCGAGCAAAGACTATCGGTGGTCGTCGCGCGCCGATCACACGGCGGTTGAGCAGTTCACGCGGGTTTGGAATGACGGCGACGATCCACCTGTGTTCACATGGGTCAACTTCACGCTGACTGACGCCGCCTTCCACGAGGGTGGTCCGTACTCGGAGATGGCAGCGAGCGCGGTCCGCGACAGCGACGCCCGGCTGGGTCGGATCTTGGAAGTGGTGGAGCGGACGGGTCGGTGGAACGACTGCGCGTTCTTCCTCGTTGCGGACCACGGAATGGAAGAGTCCGACCCCTCTGTGCAAGGGGACTGGGATCAGGCACTCAGAGAAGCGGACGTGCCGGTGCGCGACGAGGGATACGGCTTCTTGTACCTCGGGGAACCTTGAGGGCTGCTCGGCGTTCACATTCTGCTGCAACTCGGTACTTGTACTCCGGTCGGCAACCCGGAGAGTATGTTGGCGAACCTTTCCCGCTTCTTCGATGGAGGTCGGGAACGAGGCCGGCAAGATGTGCGGGTCCCTAGGTTTGGAGGCAGCACGATGAACTTCCAGACGGTTGTGATGAATATTTCAGATCTCGATCAGTCGCTCGCCTTCTATCGCGACGTCTTTGGCTTCATCGAGCTATCCAGGAGGGATCAACTCGTAGCCTTGTATGTAACGTCGAACGACCGCAATCAGGTGATCGTCTTGCGGGAACTGGGAACGACAGGCCGGACTGGCGGTGCGCGTCATACCGGCATTCGAGCAATCGTGCTCGAGGTCGATTCTATCGACGACGTGGATCGAATCGCCGCCGCGTTGGAAGTGCAAGGACGCCTGGTGGCAAAGCGCCACGGCACGACCTGGACTGCCGCCTTTGGGCGTGACCCGGACCACATAGCCGTGGTTGCGGGGTGCAGCCTGAACGCCGAGCCGATCAGCCTTGAGGCGTGGGCGGCGCTCGATGAATCCCTCTACGCAGTCGGTGAATAGAACGCGGCGCTCTGATCAGTGAAGGATCGAGTGGTCGGCGAGGTCACCGGATCACACTGGAGTACAAGACGATGACAATTTGGCCCTGTCCACCAGGAGCCAGAGATGCCAGGCAGCACTGCGCCCGGGTCCATCGACGAGCCTGCGAGCGCATGCTCGCAGGCGAAGCAGAAAAGCGACTCGCTGGTCGGACTCAGTCGATCGACCTATTGCAACATCAGGTTCCGGCAGCCCTCTGATCGCGAGATCGGAGGTTGCTGCTGTTCCCCGCTGCCCTGGCAAGGATCCGTGCCCGCTATGAGATCTTTGCGTTCGGCCCGGAGGAGCTGACCACTCAAAGGGCATCTCGATGCTGTTCCCGGTGCAACGCACCGGCGGTCACGGTTTGCTCTTTTGATTCGTCACCGCTGAGAGCTGTTGCAGAGTTGCAACTAAGTCTGCGTACAGGTCCACGTTCTTACGAACCTCGATTTGGTACTTAGTCACTTCAGAGGTATATCTGCTTTGCCAATGTTTCGCATCCTGGTGTTGTTCAAACGCCGTGACGACCGAGCTGACTAATAAAACCACCAGAAGGCACACGACACCCACCAGCCACCGAATGCGGGTGGTGCGTATCTCTACGGCCGGCGCCGCTTCTGTTAGGGGTGCCGCCGAAGAACCGCTTGGACTCGACCAGTGATATTGATCTCCCGCCGATTCTCGGTACGAAGCCAGAGGGATCGGTGCAGAGGGAATGACGTTTGTCGCATCCACGCCGGCGCTTGGGCCCACATCAAGGAACTCAAGACCGTTGCTTCGCACCAGCTGTGTCGGGAGACCGTTCCCATCGAAGTACCGCTCCGGGTGCCGACCGGTGGGGTCTTGGAACCACCCTGGAAAGCCCCTCACAATCACCTCCTGTCTCTGCGTTATCCAATCTCGATCCAATGGAGATTCCGATACTGTGGACGACGCCGACTGTCTCGCCTCAGGCGTGTTGCTGGCAGCGAGCCGGCCATAAGAGCAACGCCGAAATCGTCACAACCATCATGGGTCCGTCGACCGCAATCGCCAAGCGGTCGTACGCGTCCGTGACCTGCCTAAAGCTCTTCTCTCCATCGCCTCCGTCCGCTGGTGCGTTGCGTTTGGAACGGGCATCATCACTCGGGCAGCTTCCGATCTGCTCAGTGACGTCGGAGCCCACAAGGACTAAGCCTTGAGCCAGGTCTGACGTTGTCTCGGACAGAGCGGCAGGTTCTGGCTCACGAAGGTCTCGCAACCCCACGGCATCCAGTGAACCGAAAGGACGCCGCGTCGTATAGTCGCTCAGTGTGAGCGCTCGCCCCCGCGGTCCCGAGGCTTCCGCCGCAGGGTCGCACCCGAGGTCGTGAGGCCACCGAGTTGATCCCAACGCGACTGTGTGATGAGTGGGAGAACTCTTTCGCTGCGTGCGGCGGAACCCTTGACAGTGATAAGGCAATGGCAACCGAACCTTTGTCTCGATACTCTCCGTCCACCTGCCGTCAGTCAGACACCCCACTCGGCGGAATCCGTGGACAAACGAGACATCGAGGGTTCCGATGGGATCGCGTCCTGATCCTTACGGAGTCCACGAGCTTGGCTACTTCTCTTCGCGGCAGGACCTTCGGCGGTTCAGCCTCATTCTAAGTTGACACTCAGGGTCTGGGGGCGTGGGATAGTCAACCCCTTCACCTACGCCGGGCAGTATCGGGACGATGAGTCGGGTTACTACTACCTCCGAGCCCGCTACTATGAGTCGGCGACGGGGCAGTTCCTGAGCGTCGACCCATTGGTTGCCCAAATGGAATCGCCATACGGTTACGTAGGAGACAGTCCTTTGAATGGGTTCGATGCCACCGGGCGAGATGTCGGTTTTTCCGTGTGTTTCGTCATCTGCCTCAGCCTGGATTCAGATCCGGGATTCGGTCTTGGAGTCGGTACTCCCGGCGGCGAGGTCTCGGTTGGAACGATCTCCAGCGGCGGCGGTTTCAGTCTCATTGACAACTTCGAGAACAACGCCGTGTGCCTCTCAGCTGGAATACAATTCAGCTACCAAAGCTGCAGCAATTCCAACTCTTCGACGCAGCTAGTCCCTTTCCAAGGTGTTCAGGCCTCCGACCATCAGGCAAGTTGCACTAGCGGCGATTGGACTGCACAGGAAACATGTACAGGGAACGACCTCGCGAAAGATCTTGGCTTAATAAGGGCACACCTTGTCTCTGCATGCTCCACGCAACAAGACTCTGAGATCTGAGCTGCTCTCATATCAAGCGGAATATCAGGAGATAGAGCGTCAACTCTCGACAGGTCCTGCACCACCAGGACGGGTACCGCCCGACGACGGATAGCAAAGTACGCAGAACGTGATGAGGGCACGACGGGTGAGCCCTCAAGACAATCTGATCAGCGACCTCGTCACAGCCGAGTTGGATGGCGAGAAGCTCGATGACGACGAGATCTACTCGTTCGTTCGGATGCTCCTTCCAGCGGGAATCGAGACTACTTACCGTTCGAGCGGCTACCTGCTCTTTCTCTTGCTCACTCATCCCGAGCAACTCGAAGCAGTCCGATCGGACCGATCGCTCGAACCCCAGGCCATCGAAGATTGCCCGCCTGGAGACAAGAGTCGCCCTGAACGCTCTTTTGGACCGATTGCCCAACCTGCGAATCGATCAAAACCGGGTCCAGCGACTCGATATGCACATTGGTGGAGACACGCTTTTCCTCAGCCCGAATCACTTGCCCGTCATGTGGGATCAGTCGTAGGCGACTCTCATAACCACCTGCCCCTTTGGCCGGTTGGGGGACGATGCCCGTCCCTGCATCTTCCTCCTCATCTCCAACGTCGGCCCCCGGCCCGCGCCAGTGGGGCTTGGCCCCTATCTCCCGTCTCGCGTAGGAGCGGGCACCAAGGTCCCGAGCTTGACGCTGTACACAAGAAGATTTGGACGCCCTAAGACATACGGCTGATTAGGCCCGAATGACACTGGTTTACTCGATCCGGGAAAGATGACGTTCCGGAGCCCATAACCCGCCTTGGTAAAACTGGACACCGTCAAAACCTTTCCAGCGTGATCCGCAATCGCGGCAAGGATTGCCAAGTTTTGGCACACCGACTCCACTGCTGCATAAGTTGCATTCGAGCTGTCCGATCCAGCGGCAGGGGTATTTGGGCTGGGGGGTGGGGAAATGGCGTCGGACGGGTAGGCCTTGTGAACGATCTTGTAGCACTTTTGGATCGCAGGATCTTGCCACTCCTGGTAGATCGAAGGGTCGGGATCGGAAGCCATCACGTTGTCGTAGTAGGGATTTGCTCCCTTGTCGGCGGCAATGTCGGAACCGAGCGACGTAATGCTCGTCGCGATCCAAGGTGGCTTGTACGTACTCTGAAGGTCATCGAGCGCCCGCGGCCAGTCCGTCGCACCGGAGCCACCGACGGCAATCACTTCGTTGACACCTTCGCTCTGGAAGCGGAGGGCGATCGTTTGCGTGTCCTGGTCGACGGCAACCGTATCCGTCGGCGGTGCATCGTCCCCCGCAATCTGTACCACGTCGACATTCAATTTCTCTAGATCCGACTGGACCGACATCGCTTCGGGACCATCAACACCCGAACCGTAGTAGATGCCAACCTTCTTGCCTTTGAATACTCCGGCCTTCTTGAAGGCAGCGAACTGAATCGGGTCGTACGCTTCGTCCGGTGGCGTCAGGTTGAAGTCAGGTGCGGCACTCGCTGGCAGCGTGCCTGGCAGCGTGCCATCGATGACAGGCGTGTCGTGGGTCGCTTGGTAGCAGTCCGGATAGACCGGAAGTATGACGACGAAAACATGGTCGTCCTCAGTGAGTTGGGTGCAGACCGCAAGACTCGATGAAGTGAGCGCCGGATCGTCGAGGGCGACGTAGGGCACGATCTTTCGCCCGTCGACGCCTCCATGCGCATTTATGTTGGCAGTCAACGCGCTGATCGCGTCCTGAAAACTTCCATCATTTAAGTGGACCCCGACGACTGCCAGAGCAGCGAAATTGATGACCGGAAATCCAACCCTGATGGTCGTCGACGTGACGCCCTGGTCGGCTGGACTCGTAGCTCCGACACCCGCTGGATCGACGGCAAGTGTCGCACCCAAAACGACGACGAGGCTCGCGATGAACGTGAGAGCACTTCGAACTACCAGACCGCGGCGCCTCCATGCATTTAGGTCCATCCGTGATCTGCCGACCATTCGATCAGCGGTGGCGTACTTGGTACCTAGTCGCACTCCTGCCAAGCCCCCTTGGTCGCAGTCAAATGAACAAAAAGCTGACTAAGCTCCGGCGATATCCTGCTACGGACTTGGACCCCCCGCCACTCAGAAGTCAGCAGAGACGCCTACCAGCATCATTTGTTTGCGAATAGAGGAGGACGAACTGCCCGACTTCATGGTCTCCTCCGAGACCGCGATCCACTGACCGAGAAGTGCCGATCCAGAGGGTCGCCGGCTTGGAATAGAGGTATCACCTACCACCGGTTTGGGGTGCCACCGTTCGGCACCTCGGTGGCATGCCGCACTCGCTTGTTCCACCGTCAAAGTGGGACACCTCGAACCCTTGCCGTGCCACCCACTCGTCGGGCGCCTTCAGTCAGACCAGAGTCTCTACCCGACTTGAGCGGCGGCGCCAACCGATCTCTCGCTCCTGAGCGAGACGACGCTGCTGATTAGGACGAAGACTAGGAGCAACACAAATCCGATCAGGTCGAGGACCAACCCGAACGACGCAATCACGCCGCCGAGGCCGAATGCCTGAAGAAACAGCAGGATCGCCATGAGGATGGAGACCCACCCGAGCCACCGCGGCAGGACCCCGCTCCTGAACACGAGCACCCCAGCGGCAAAAGCGAACAGACTGCCGAAGATGTCCGCGACACTGTCCAAGGCATACGTCAACAGGTACAGCGTGTAGGAGACGCCGTGATCGTGTTGCACCCCAAAGGACGCGAGCTTCCCCTCAAGCACGCCGTAGAGCCCGACGTCGCTGACGGCGTGAAGGGCGACAAAAACCACCCCGCCGACCAGCAGCAACGCGCCGAGGGCGCGTGACCCGTCGGCGTCCGTGTGCAGAAAACGGTCGTAGAGCTTCCACAGGTAGATCGGGAACATGGCGGTGTAGACGACGCACAGGCCCTCGATCACCACCAGCCGCGTCCTGTGGTCGGCGAGTTCGGTCGCGATCTTCGCAGCCGAGTCGTTCTGGTTGATCCCGACGCCAAGCCCGATGGCGGACTCCGCCAGTACGGCGAGAACGTAGAGGATCCCCGCCACCCACGCATACCGCTCCCACGCGGGTCCCGACGATCGCGTCGCTGTCACAATCCGATCCTTCCCCATGTGCGCGGACTAAGCAAGCGTGACGTGAGCGCTCTGTCGGTGATCGCCAGTGCGTTGGGCTATTCCGTGCCCGCTGTGTCGTTTTGGAACTGATGTGCGCCTGCGGTCGGGTCAGTAGCGTCGGGGTGTGGAATCAATGAATGGAGCGGATACCGCCAACCTCCGCTCCTCCACCGCACGTGCGGAGAGTGCCCCATAACACGCTGCCCAGAATTCTGGTTGAGGGTGCCACCTACCGCCGGGTCGGGGCGCCACTTTCGGGACATGGCGGTCCCGTCATGGGCTGTTTACTTTGACGGTGGACGTTATGAGAGTGCCCAGGGGTTGGATCAGTCTCCCGCCACGGTCGCGCGTGCCATCTGCGCCTCGAATACAACCACTACCGGCCCCATCAGTCCCTCGGCTACCAGATCCCGGCAGCCCTTGCCCGCAGGTGGCATGCTCTACCCGCAATGAGTGTCGGGTCGGTTCTCGACCCAGCGATCAGGTCTCGTGAGCCAACCCACGATGTAGGGAGGGGATCGGCATGCGGCGACTGAGCGGGCTGGACCCGATGTTCTTTTACCTCGAGACGCCCACGGCCCACATGCAGGTGGCCTACGTCTGCATCCTCGATCCCTCGACGGCACCTGAGGGGTACTCGTTCGCCGGGGTGCGAGCACACCTGGAGCAGCGTCTGCACTTGCTGCCGCCATTTCGCCGGCGGCTGGTGGAGGTCCCACTCGGCCTCGACCACCCGCGCTGGGTGGAGGATCCGGACTTCGACCTGGACCATCACTTGCACCGAGTGGTCATTGCGTCGCCGGGTGGGGAGTCCGAGTTGGCCGAGTTCACTGCGGCCGTCTTGAGCCGGCCGCTGGATCGGAGCCGACCACCGTGGGAGATGTACGTGATCGAGGGCCTGCAGGGGGGTCTGGCCGCCTCGCTCACCAGGGTCCACCACGCCGCCATCGACGGGGTCTCGGGGGAAGAGCTCGTCGTCAATCTGCTCGATCTCGCACCGGAGCCGACCGTGGTGGACCCTCCGGATCCGCCCTGGAAGCCCGAGCGCGTCCCCTGCGACCTCAAGCTTGTGGGTGACGCACTCGTGGAGCTCTGCCGCCGCCCGGCGGCGACCACGCGGGCGGCATGGCGCACCGCGCGAGCTGGCGAAAACCTGCTGGGGCATGCCCGCCGGGCTGGGTTCTCGGCGGTGTCGTTGCCGCTGGCCGCGCCCCGAACCTCACTCGGTGTCCCCCTGGGGCCAGAGCGGCGGGTTGCCTTCGCCCAGGTGAGTCTGGACGAGGTGAAGTCGGTCAAAGGCGCATTCGATGTCACGGTGAACGACGTGGTGCTGGCGATGTGCTCGGGGGCGCTGCGCCACCACCTCGCTGCATTGGATGATCAGCCGGAAACGTCGGCGGTGGCCATTGTTCCGGTCTCGGTGCGGGCCGAGCATGAGCGGGGGACGATGGGCAACCGACTCTCTGCCATGTTTGTCTCCTTGGCGAGCGCCCTTGATGACCCGGTGCAGCGGCTGCGGTCCATCGGCCATGCTACGCAAGCGGCCAAGGCCCAAGAGCGGGCTGCCGGTCTCGATGCCGTCGGCGCGGCGTGGATCGAGGCAGCCGTGCCCGCGTTGGTTGCGCCCGCCATCCGCTTGGGCTCGCGCCTCGGAGTCGTGCGTCGAGTGCGGCCAGGCAACGTGATCATCTCGAACATCGTCGGTCCACCCGACGCCCTCTACTTCGCGGGCGCCCGTCTGGTGGCGGCATACCCGATGGGTCCAATCATCGACGGCATCGGTCTCAACATCACCGTGCAGAGCTACCTCGGCTCGCTCTACTTCGGGCTGATGGCGAGCCCCAACACGGTGCCCGATGTGTGGAACCTCGCCCATGGCCTGACCGATGCCCTCCACGAGCTCGTCAAGGCCGCAGCGGTGAGCCCGGGCTCCAGTAACGACGACTGCCCGTTCTGTGACCGCACCGACGAACACGAACATCAGGTGAAGCACTTCCGCGGAGGGTTGTCACTCATCGTGGGTCAGGGAAGGCGCCCAGTAGAACGGGATCGTGGCAAAGGACCGGCTGGACATAAAGTCCGCGGTCAGCACGTCTAATTACGGATGGCCGGTTGGGGTAACCAGAGGAGTTGGGGTATCCCAGAACGAACGGCACAACGGGGGCACCCTCCCAGACGCCTAACTCGCAGCCAGTGCGGCTAGCGTCAAGGCTGCGGACAGCGCATTTAGGGGGTGTTTGTTGTGATTGCAACAAGCTCGATCCGTCCGATGGAGCCGGTCCAACGAGACCGGCCGTCGAGTTGGGGAAAGGCCCTCGGGTGGGTCGCACTCGCTGCCGTCGTGGTCCTGGCTCTGGTTGTCGCGGCCGTCGGGATGAACGTGGAATGGTTCAACGGGAGTCCTGGATATAGCGCGAGCGGCGGCTTCAATCTAAATATGGTGCCGGTGAAGCATCCGGTGCCTAACGCCGGGTTTTACTGCGCGGGCATCCGCTGGTTCTCTGCGGCGTTGCCGAATCCGCAATTGGTAGCGGCTGAAGTCAACGCCGCGCCCAACGCAGCAGCGCATAGAGCAGCGTTGAAGTTCTACAATGACCTCGTCGACGGTCGCTCAACCACCAATGATCTCGCAACAGTGGGCACGACCTATGCCTGCCCGAATGGAGGGTGACCCAGTGCGCCGGGACGGTGAGATGGCCCAGCAGGACGCGAAGGTCATCGACTAGGCGGGTTCTGCACAGAAAGTCCTTCAATAAAGCGTGAAGTCTGGGCGGTCGTGAGTCCCTCGGTAGATACGGTGACTACATCGCCGCGCTCGTGCCATGAGGCTGTCGTGACGATGTTGTGAAAGACGCCCTCTGTATGGCTCGTCATCATCACCCTGCGTCCGTTTAGCCTCAGAGTGCCTTGGTTGTTGCCGTTTGTCGGTGGCGAAATCGCTTTGGTCGCGAAGAGATGAATGCTCTTCGATTCGGGATTGTGAAAGCCGTAGTACGTCAAGGTGAAAAGCACGGGCGTGCTGTGCGGCCCCTTGTAGGAACCGACCGAGACGATCCCGGCCCGGCCCGTCTGCGGATACACGTCCAAGCCCCCCGGGGGAGTAACCCAACCCCCGCCAGACGCGCTGAACCCGCTGGGAAGCCATGTGGGCTTCAGCACGAAGCGAACCAGACTCGAAGAGGCAGGGCTGGCCGCTGACGCAGGACCGGCCACCAGCCCGGTGCTCAGCACCACGCCCACCGCTACCACTACCGCAGAGCACCACTTCATACGTACATCTAACTCCGAAACGATCCGAAGAGGTAGCGCGTGTGAAACGGTTGACGACCTGCCCCATACCGCCGGCCTGCGGTTACGTCAACCGCCTCAACAGGGTCGGAAGCTTGGAGCGGACGTAGGTCGCCGCCTCTTCCCACCGTCGCTCTCCGGGTTTGACGTCGTGATTTCTCTGGCATCGCTCGGGGATGAGTGAGAGCGCCAAATGGAGCGATGGGGTTGAGAGCTCGTACGCTTCGGCGAATACCCGCACTCGTCGCTCGATCTCATCGTCGGATAGTCCCGATCGAGCCCGTGGATCAGAGCTCGGCCAGAGGGGCACGAACGTGTGGATCGTGTATGCCAACTCCCATTCGATCCGGCCCGGCGCGGCGTAGTCCCAGTCGATGATCACCGAGCGCTCTTCCCCAACGACGAAGTTCCAAGGTGCGAGATCGTTGTGCATGACGATCACGCCGCCCGTGGGATCGGCCAATTGGGCCGACCATCGCACATCTGTCGGCGGCACGAACGACGCGCTCGCTCGGTGAAAGTCGCGGACTAGCGCCGCCACCCGCTGGAGGCTGGCATCGGAGCTGAATAGGTCCGGCGCGTTGGGCCACTCGAGCGTGCCGGCATGGAACGTCAAGACTTCGCGACCCTCCTCGTCGATGCCAAGGATCTGCGGCGCGCCAGCGAATCCCACGGCGTCGAGATGCGAAAGGAACGCGTGGATCGAGTGCCACCAGGGTCGTCTCGGCCGACGAACGGTGTCACCGACGCGCACCACGCTGCTCGTGTCAGCGCCTCCGAGAAGCGGGATCTCCGCGGTGTCGTCATCAGCGGCCATGATCCCCTCAAGTGTGGTCCCAACGAGGCTGCTCCGCGAAGTAGTCCCGAACGCGGGGTAGCCCAGTACGCCGGCTGGAGACAGCCGGCAACGTCCCCGACCAGGCGCATCATGGCGGCGCCCCCGGCGCGCATTGGCACTCTTCACACGAGATTCACGTACCCAAGCCCAGATCGCTGACTCTCTCCTTCTCCCTTCCCATCCTGTTCGGCCCTTGGCGTGATTGCCGGCTGGGTCGCGGTCTCCGAGGCTGGCTGGGAAGGGGACCCCAACGCGGCAGGCGCGCTCGGGGGTCCGAGCAGCGTCCTCGGGAGCGCATGCTTGGGAAATTCGAGCCGTGCCCATTCATCGGCACAGCGGCGGACTTCCGTGAAAGGCTTGCCCCGACCTTGCGGAGGGAATCGGAACGGGAGCCTCCCTCGACGCCGGACCCTTCGTGGTCCAGATGGGCTCTCGAAAACAGCAACCAATCGGAGGTGACGGTGGCATTGGACACTGAGCGAGCACCGATCAGGATCCTCGTCTTCTCAGCTTCGGAGCGCACAGGATCGCTCAACACGAAGTTGGCGGATCTCGGCGCAAAGTGCATCGAACACAATGGGGGACAGGTTGATCTCGCCTCGATGACAGAGTTCGACGCTCCCTCCTACAACGCAGATGCGCAAGAAACAGGCGACTGGCCGATGGGAGCCATCCGTCTCCGAGAGCGGCTGGAGCGGTGTGATGCCTTTGTCATCGCATCACCTGAGTACAACGCCTCGATGCCTGGTTCTCTCAAGAATGCGATTGACTGGGTATCCCGATTCTCGCCTCAACCGTTCAACGAGCTGCACGGACTTCTCATGTCAGCCTCTCCTTCAATGGCGGGAGGAAATCGTGGCCTCTGGGCCCTCAGAGTTCCTTTCGAGCACCTCGGTGCCCGTATGTATCCCGATATGTTCTCTCTCGCACAGGCGCATAAGGCGTTCCAAGACGATGGGCAGCTGGTGGATCCTGAATTGCAGAAACGCTTCGACGTCACGCTCATCGGGTTCATGAATCTGGTCGAGGCATCGAAGCACTATCCGTGTGCAAAGAAGGCCTGGGTCGAGTATCTCGGCGAGCATCCTGAACCCATTCTCGACCGAGTCGAGTAGTGGATTGCCGAGCGGCTCAGCCTCGGGACACCGTGTCCCCATCCCGCCGGGTAGGGGTGCCACCGTGCTAAGTCTCAAGCAGG
This sequence comes from uncultured Acidimicrobiaceae bacterium, assembly GCA_963838835.1. Classification (GTDB taxonomy): domain Bacteria; phylum Actinomycetota; class Acidimicrobiia; order Acidimicrobiales; family RAAP-2; genus Bog-473. The sequence continues at coordinate 25,247 of CAWITA010000021.1, read as the reverse complement.
CACTTCTGGGGCGGACCAGAGTGGTTGCACCTGTCGGAGGTCACAGCGCAATTTCTGGATAGAGCGGGTGTCGTGTCAGCAGGTCAGCAACCTTCGAGCGTGCGGTGCGGGCGATGCGCTCCTCGAGGCGGAACTGCACGAGCGAGGGTTTGCCCTTGCTTGGTCCGGATGTCACGACGCCGGCGGAGCTGGCACGGAGAACAGCGGCGACAACCTCGGCAATTTCGTCCATCTCGTTGGCACCCATGCCGAGCGTAGTGACGGCGGGTGTGCCCAGTCGCAGGCCGCTCGTGTACCAGTACCCGTTCGTCTCGTCGGGTACGACGTTGCGGTTCAAGGTAATGCCCGCGGCTCGCAACGCCGCCTCTGCTTGGCGCCCGTTGAGCCCGAACCTGCGGACATCGACGAGTACGAGGTGGTTGTCTGTTCCGCCGGTCACCACAGGAATGCCACCAGCGACCAGACCCTGTGCGAGCGCCCGCGCGTTGTCGACTACTGCTTCTGCGTACTGGCGAAACGACGGCTGCGCCGCCTCAGATAGGGCTACGGCCTTGGCGGCCATGACATGCGGAAGTGGACCACCGAGTACCAGCGGACAGCCGCGGTCGACGAACTCGGCGAGGTCGCCCTGGCAGAGCACCATCCCGCCGCGTGGACCGCGCAGCGTCTTATGCGTCGTAGTGGTCACGATGTGGGCGTGAGGGACTGGGTCGTAGTCACCGGTGAGCACCTTGCCGGCGACTAGGCCGGCGAAGTGCGCCATGTCGACCATGAACGTTGCGCCGACCTCATCCGCGATTTCTCGTAGCACACGGAAGTTCACGAGCCGGGGGTAGGAGCTATAGCCGGCGATGAGAATCAACGGCCGTTCTTCGTGCGCCCGCTGCCGGACCACGTCGTAGTCCAACAGGAAGGTGTCGGGGTCGACGCTGTAGGAACGGTGGCGGAAGAGCTTCCCGGAGATGTTGGGACGGAAGCCGTGGGTAAGGTGACCGCCCGCTTGGAGCGACATCCCCAGCAACCTTTGGTTGCCGAGCTGCTGGCGCACCATCTCCCAGTCCTCATCGGACAGATCGTTCACGTGGCGTGCCGCGAGGCGTTGCAGGGCCGGCGACTCCACTCGCTGAGACAGGACCGCCCAGAACGCGACCAGGTTGGCGTCGATCCCACTGTGCGGCTGTGAATACGCGTGGTCGGCGCCGAAGAGGGCACAGGCCAGTTCGTTCGTCCGCGACTCGACCGTGTCGACATTGTCACACCCGGCATAGAGACGATGACCGGGCGCGCCCTCGGCGTACTTGTCGCTCAGCCAGTTCCCCATCGCCAACAGCACCGCTGGGCTCGCAAAGTTCTCGCTGGCTATCAGCTTGAGGTGACTGCGCTGGTCGCCCAGCTCTTGCACGACAGCCTCAGCGACGCCTGGTTCGAGACGAGCGACCACATCAAGAGCGGCGGCGAACCCGATCGTCTCGACTGAGAGCCCTTCGGTGGAGATCCCGAATCGCGAGAGGTATGTCTCCAACAACCTGCCGACGGCCACATTGAGCTCCTTGCTCTCCAATGGCCCAGGCGCTCGGCACGGCTCGAAGGTCGCTCCCCGGTGGTTGACTCCACCTTGCAACGCCAGTCACGACCTCAACCACGAGGGTACCGGGGAACGCGCCGACACGTCGACAAGCCCACCCCACGCGGCGCAGACACCGAGAGGCTGGTGAGGTAGGCCGCTGGTTCGGTATGGCCGGTGCGGCGGATGGGCTCAGTCCCGTCGGTTTCCCGTTGGGTGCGTGTGTTCCATCTCACCTGGACGTCAACCTCCCCAGCGGCCCCCTATCAAACCGTGCATGCGGTTCTCCCGCACACGGCTTCCCGACACCGTTCATCGTCAGGCATGCACAGTCCCCCATCTCCGGACGGTTCCGGTGAGCCGATAGGCGCCGAGTTCCGAGAGCCAGTCATAGTTGAACCGGCTGGCTCGAAGTCGGTATCGGGTGGCGTATTTGACGCTGGCCAGCTTTGACATCCGCAAGTGCACGTAGCTGTCGATGGCGGCAAACTGCCGATTCGAGTTTCCGTAGCGGAAGTACGCCCCCCAACCCCGGAGCACGGGGGTGAGGTCAGCGACAACATTGTGCAGCTCACGGCCTGAGAAGCGGCGGTCGGTGTGATCACGGACCTTGGACCTGATTGAGGCCATGGCCCGTGGTGACGGCCACTTCGACAGCTAGCGGCGATCTCCGAACTTCGACGGGGTCTTCCGATGAGTGAAGCCCAAGAAGTCGAAGCCGTCGGTGCCATCACCGATGTAGACGATGCGGGTCTTGTCGGGATGCAGGCGCAGCCCGAGGCCGACGAGCACCGCCTCGATCCGGCGCTGGGCTTCTTCGGCCCGGCTCCGGCTGGTGGTGAGGACGACGAGATCGTCCGCGTAGCGGACCAGCGTCCCCAGACTGGCCGCCTTCGCCCAGGCCTCGTCGATGACGTGCAAAGCGATGTTGGCCAGCAACGGGGAGTATCGCTGAACCCTGCGGAGTCCCTGACTCGGCGTCAGAGAACAGTCCGCCCTCGAACACCCCGGCTCGGAGCCAAGCTCGCAGCAGCTTCAACATCTGCCGGTCGAGAACCCGGCGCCCGACCTGAGCCATGAGGGCCTCGTGGTCGATCTCGTCGAAGCATGCCTTGATGTCGGCGTCGAGCACCCAGTTTGCCCCCCGATTGGCCGTTACCCGGATCGTTTCGAGAGCCTGGTGAGCGGAGCGCTTGGGCCGGAACCCATAGCTCTGCGGGAAGAAATCGGCCTCGAAAATGGGTTCGAGGACGATCTTGGCCGCCGTCATGACAACCCGGTCGGCCACAGTCGGGATGCCGAGCGGCCGGGTCTCACCCGGCTTGCCCGGTTTGGGGATGTGGACCCGTCGCAGGGGCTTCGGGCGATACGTCTTTGCCTGAAGTGCTGCGGCGAGGCCGTCGAGGAACACCTTGACCCCGTCGGTGCCACCTTCGGTGATCGACGCAATGCTCACGCCGTCAACTCCGGGGGCACCCTGGTTCTTTGCCACCTCGACCCAGGCCCGCCACAAGACGTCGCTGCGGGCGACCTTGTCGTAGAGGGCGTGGAAGCGTCTGGTGGGATTCTGCTTGGCACTGCGATAGAGCACGCGTTGAAGGGCTCGGACCGGGTCCACGCCTTCGGCGTGGCTGACGGATCTAGCCGAGTGTTCGGCACTCATCAGGGTTCCTCTCCATCTTCGCAATGCACCGGTGAAGCAGGGGCCCTTCGCTCGGGTCGGGTTATGTTGTCCCGTCCGTCGTCACTACTACGGCCCCCTCCGACTTCCTCTCGACTCCCTGGCACTTCCCGGGTTCGCCGGTTATAGACAGGGCTGCTTCCCGGACCGCAGATCCGGGGCCGAGGAGGATCTATTGCGGTAGGGACCGCCCTTCCGGGCGGCCCCCCGCACAGATCCCAGCGAGCGGAACTACCGCACTGGGCTCCTGCCTCAAGTCAGGCGTAGAAGCGTGCTTCGGGGAAGGGGTGCAAGACATGGGCGGGTGGGATCCACCGACTCGCGAGGCGGTTCATCCGGCGCCAGTCCAGGCTGTGTCGTTGGCTGCGTTTACGCAGCGTTCGGCACCACTGCCGTATGACCTGGGTCCGGAAACTCCTGATTGCCCCGCTGTTGCCGGGCACGGCGTAGTAGGCGAGGTGCCCTCGCACCACGCTTCCCAGCCATTGTCCCTGCTCGGGAATGGGGCGGTGCCGGTGCACCTTGAGTTGGTCATTGACCTCTCGTAGCTTTGCCCGCATTCTCTTCGAGATCGTGATGCGCTTGAGCATGAAGCGTCCGGTCCCCGCCTGTGCACAGATGTGCGTAAAGCCGAGGAAGTCGAACGTCTCAGGCTTCCCGACGCCCCGCGCCTTTCGACGTTCGGACGCAAAGCGCCCGAACTCGATCAGCCGAGTCTTGTCAGGATGCAGCTCCAGCGCGAACTTCGCAAACCGCTTGCGGAGATCGTGGAGGAACCGCTGCGCATCAGACCGATGCTCGAATCCGGCGACAAAGTCGTCAGCGAAGCGCACGATGATCACGTCACCGTGGGCGTGCCGACGCCTCCATTGCCGGACCCACCGATCGAGGACGTAGTGGAGGTAGACGTTCGCCAGCAACGGTGAAACCGATGCCCCTTGCGGTGTCCCCTCCGTAGTCTCCGACCAGCTCCCGTTTTCGATGATTCCTGCCCTCAACCACTTGCGGATAAGTCGCATGATGCGCTTGTCCGCTATGCGGTGCCCGAGGAACTTCTCCAGCCACCCTTGATCGAGGCTTGTGAAGAAGTTTGCGATGTCCGCATCGAGCACCCAGTTCACCTTCTTCTGCTTGATCCCGACCGCCAGCGCATCCAGCGCCTTGTGTGGGCTGCGCCCAGGTCGGAACCCGTAGGAGAATCCCAGGAAGTCCGTTTCGTAGATGGCGTTGAGTACCTCCACCACGGCCCGCTGGACAATCTTGTCCTCGAGCGTGGCGATGCCGAGCGGTCGCTGCCGCCCGTCCGCCTTGGGGATGTACACCCGCCGAGACGGGCTCGCCCGGTAGCTCCCGTCGTGCAGCCGACGGAGCAGTCCTTCGAGGTTGGCCTCCAAGTCCACTCCGTAGGCCGCCCACGTCATCCCATCCGCTCCGGTGGCCGCCCTTGGGTTGATCGCCCAATAGGCCGCTCGGATGCGTCCGAGGTCGACATGGTGCAAGAGCGCGGTGAACCGTGCATCCTTGTCCCTTCTTGCTACTTCACGCACACGGTCCAACCCACTTGGCACGTCTGGCCCGGCACTGCGTCCGGGACGTGGTGCGTTGTCCGTGTTCCCTTTGGCCAGCCCCCTTTCCTCCACCACCTCCGCAACCGGTTGCCCGGCCTTGTTCGGCGGCTTCGTAGGTATTACGGGGCTGTCTGACTTCCCGCGCTCGTGCATCTCAGGCTTGCGGCCTTGGCCTTCCCTGAGCGGCCCACCCCGTGATCAGCGGCGCGGGCGAGCGTGGGATCTCCCGGTTCTCGCACATGGAGGTTCCGCACATGCTCGGGTTCTCAGACCGCGCGGGGCCCTCCAGCAGCTTGCGATAGCGCTGCTGGAGGTGTTGCCTTCCGCATCTGGAGACGGCGTCGGCACCCCGGAGAAGGTGATTTCGCGGCTCAATAGCCCGGCCTATACGTGCCCCTGTCAACGCTTCGTCCCCGCCCTTGCGGACGACGACGCATGACTCGGGGTCATCGTGGTTCGCTACTCCTTCGATGTAGAGCTCTCTCATCTCCTCCTCCATGCCGGTTTATCCCGGCGCACATTGCGGTAGGGACCGCCCTTCCGGGCGGCCCCCCGCACAGATCCCAGCGAGCGGAACTACCGCACTGGGCTCCTGCCTCAAGTCAGGCGTAGAAGCGTGCTTCGGGGAAGGGGTGCAAGACATGGGCGGGTGGGATCCACCGACTCGCGAGGCGGTTCATCCGGCGCCAGTCCAGGCTGTGTCGTTGGCTGCGTTTACGCAGCGTTCGGCACCACTGCCGTATGACCTGGGTCCGGAAACTCCTGATTGCCCCGCTGTTGCCGGGCACGGCGTAGTAGGCGAGGTGCCCTCGCACCACGCTTCCCAGCCATTGTCCCTGCTCGGGAATGGGGCGGTGCCGGTGCACCTTGAGTTGGTCATTGACCTCTCGTAGCTTTGCCCGCATTCTCTTCGAGATCGTGATGCGCTTGAGCATGAAGCGTCCGGTCCCCGCCTGTGCACAGATGTGCGTAAAGCCGAGGAAGTCGAACGTCTCAGGCTTCCCGACGCCCCGCGCCTTTCGACGTTCGGACGCAAAGCGCCCGAACTCGATCAGCCGAGTCTTGTCAGGATGCAGCTCCAGCGCGAACTTCGCAAACCGCTTGCGGAGATCGTGGAGGAACCGCTGCGCATCAGACCGATGCTCGAATCCGGCGACAAAGTCGTCAGCGAAGCGCACGATGATCACGTCACCGTGGGCGTGCCGACGCCTCCATTGCCGGACCCACCGATCGAGGACGTAGTGGAGGTAGACGTTCGCCAGCAACGGTGAAACCGATGCCCCTTGCGGTGTCCCCTCCGTAGTCTCCGACCAGCTCCCGTTTTCGATGATTCCTGCCCTCAACCACTTGCGGATAAGTCGCATGATGCGCTTGTCCGCTATGCGGTGCCCGAGGAACTTCTCCAGCCACCCTTGATCGAGGCTTGTGAAGAAGTTTGCGATGTCCGCATCGAGCACCCAGTTCACCTTCTTCTGCTTGATCCCGACCGCCAGCGCATCCAGCGCATCGTGTGGGCTACGCCCAGGTCGGAACCCGTAGGAGAATCCCAGGAAGTCCGTTTCGTAGATGGCGTTGAGTACCTCCACCACGGCCCGCTGGACAATCTTGTCCTCGAGCGTGGCGATGCCGAGCGGTCGCTGCCGCCCGTCCGCCTTGGGGATGTACACCCGCCGAGACGGGCTCGCCCGGTAGCTCCCGTCGTGCAGCCGACGGAGCAGTCCTTCGAGGTTGGCCTCCAAGTCCACTCCGTAGGCCGCCCACGTCATCCCATCCGCTCCGGTGGCCGCCCTTGGGTTGATCGCCCAATAGGCCGCTCGGATGCGTCCGAGGTCGACATGGTGCAAGAGCGCGGTGAACCGTGCATCCTTGTCCCTTCTTGCTACTTCACGCACACGGTCCAACCCACTTGGCACGTCTGGCCCGGCACTGCGTCCGGGACGTGGTGCGTTGTCCGTGTTCCCTTTGGCCAGCCCCCTTTCCTCCACCACCTCCGCAACCGGTTGCCCGGCCTTGTTCGGCGGCTTCGTAGGTATTACGGGGCTGTCTGACTTCCCGCGCTCGTGCATCTCAGGCTTGCGGCCTTGGCCTTCCCTGAGCGGCCCGCCCCGTGATCAGCGGCGCGGGCGAGCGTGGGATCTCCCGGTTCTCGCACATGGAGGTTCCGCACATGCTCGGGTTCTCAGACCGCGCGGGGCCCTCCAGCAGCTTGCGATAGCGCTGCTGGAGGTGTTGCCTTCCGCATCTGGAGACGGCGTCGGCACCCCGGAGAAGGTGATTTCGCGGCTCAATAGCCCGGCCTATACGTGCCCCTGTCAACGCTTCGTCCCCGCCCTTGCGGACGACGACGCATGACTCGGGGTCATCGTGGTTCGCTACTCCTTCGATGTAGAGCTCTCTCATCTCCTCCTCCATGCCGGTTTATCCCGGCGCACCTCCAGTTCCAAGGACACCCTTCTGGCCATTCCACTCCCCCTGCGCCGGGAGGTTCTTGGGCACCCGCTCCAAGATCTCTGGTGCCGTCCATGGCCTTCGCCCATAGGGAAGGGGCTCGGCTCCTCCTCGTCCGTGCGAGCACGGACCGGCGTAACGACGCTGCAGGCTTCACTTCATGTTGCGGACTGGTCAGTTGCTCGGCCCCGCTTCGAACCCGGCCTCTCGACCACGCACGGGGGCTCTGCTACCGGGGACCTTGGCGTCTCCCCGGACCGGACTCTCACCGGCTGGCTGCCCTCAGCTTGTCGATTGGTTACGTCATCACAACATCAACCTCCTTGTTGTCATGGCACCCAATCTCCTGGATGCACTCCCCATACGCCGGCACCGGGTGCCACCCTGCGGCACGTCTGGGCTAGTGGTTCAACGCCACGGCATCGGCCTTGACGATACGCAGCATCAGCCGTCGGATCAGCGCGCTGAATGGGCCAACGAGCAACCAGTACCGGGAGAAGCGACGGAGGCTTGCCGCATCAGTGGCCGCCATTCGCGTCTCGGTCGTGAGTAGGGAGCGCCCTCTGCCGTAGGGTTCCACGCGCACGTTGAAGGCGACCTTCACGAATCCTGGGGAGTGGAAGGCTGCAAATCCTTCTGCGTCAACGTGTGGATGTGGGATGTTTGAGGTAACCGCCTTCCAAGGTTGCACGACAGTGCCGAGGGCGATCTCGCGACCAGGCCGCTCTCCGAGCAACACAAAGCCGGCGCGTGCCATGTCGTCGAGGGTCAGGGGCGGCCGGGCATGTGCTACCGGCTGCCCATTCAGGATCTGCCAGATTCGATTTGGGAGGCTTCGAAGCTCCAACAGAGCTCGGATCACGGGGGACCGAGCAAGGTCGCCTCCCCGCAAGGCTTGCCAAGTGGCGTCGGTGGTCGCTTCCACGATGACCGCGTGGGTCTCAGTCACGTCGTATTGGGGGAGGTAGCGGTCCAGAAGCATGGTTTCGGCCACGGACTCCACTCGTACCTCCATTCGACCGTTGGACTGTGGGCACAGCTTTGCAGCCGATGAGTGGCTCACAGCCCGCTGTGCCGTTGTCATGCCTGCACGCCCTGACACGCTGTATCGACATTACGATCGACCGATGTCGCCCCGCCTCACACCGGGTTGGGGTGCGTTCCGTACGCCGGGCCTGGGGCGGGCCTTCGGAGGGCTGCGATCCGGGACGAAAGCCTCTGGATACGCGCAACCTTGTAGCGCAACGACCCTATCGGGATACCCGTATCACAGGGGCGGGAGGTCGAGGGTGCTGAGCGATGAGCGCGGCACGCGTGACAGGCCGAGGACCATGTCGGTGAAGGCGATGGCCTCCTGGCGCATGCGAGTGAAGTCGCATTTCTTGATGGTCGGGATCCCCCAGTTGAGCAAGTAGGTAGGTCCGGTGATGTAGTTCATCGTCATGACATGCCCGTCGGTCCACAACTGTGTCCCCTCACCTGGCCATCCATAACCGTTGGGACTTCCGGCGTTTGTCACGTAGGGCTTGAGCGCCAGCGCCGGGCCCGCGTTGGCCTGCGCCAGTGCGGTCAGCGCGGCGGTCACCATCGCTTGGTTCTCAGGGACGAAGATCACCCCGAGCTCAGGCTGCCCGGTCAGAGCCATCTTGCCCTCCGCGTTCTCCTCCCACTCGAGGCTGCCAAGGTGCTCGAGAGTGACGGCACAGGCCGTGCGCTTCAGGGTGTTGTCCAGATGGTCGCGGGCAAATGTCACCTGGCCGATGCCACCGTGGAAGTGGCCGGTGGTGAAAGAAACCATGATCGTCCTCGGCAGGGTCTGGCGGGGCAATCGGGTCAGGTACTGGCACATGGCCACGATGGTGTTCGGCCCGTTGTCCTCGACCGCGTTGGGGCCGTCGGTGTGGCTGTTGAGGATGACGATCTCGTTCCTGCGTCCGGGGATCGTCCCGACCACGTTCCTGCTCACGTAGTGCTCGGTGGTCGCAGTGAGAGTGAGTCGAGCGGAGGTGCCGCTCGAGGCCTCGGAATGGAGCCGGGCGCCGACCTCGGCATCCACGAAGACCCCCGGAACCCGCCGGATGGTGCCGTCGTAGGGATAGTAGGAACCGTGGGCGCCGGCGGCGGGAAGGTCGATGATGCCAATGCAACCGATGGCCCCAGTCGCCGGAAGGGTGTCGAGAAATGTAATGAGGTCGGCCACCGCTCCCCACGGCCGCGAGTAGGACGCGCTTGGGTCGATCAGGTACTGCGGGTCGTAGATCCCGTACGCGATCGACTCCATTGTCGAATACTGGATAGCGGAGAACGGAACATCGAAGAGGGCGATCTTTCCGGCGAGCGACCCCGGAGGGGGTGTGGTCGCCGAGTCCACAAAGGCGAGAGGGCCAGACACCCCATCGGACGGCGTGCTTCCCGAGTACGGGATGTACGACGCCGTGGCCACGGCCGCGCCGTCGGCATCGAGGGACCAACGTCCGACCGTCCACTTGGTGAAGGGAACCGGCTCGGTGTGGACGTCCCGCACGCCCACGCTCTTCAAATGGCCGATCAGGGTGTCGATGAAGCGTTCGTGGACCGGGTAGCCAGTGGCACGCATGCCCATGGCGTCGAGGTCCTCGCTCCATGCCTGGAACTGCGCGGACGAGAGGAACTGCGAGGCGTCGACACTCTGGGCGTCACGACCCGTGAGCCGCCGTATGGGCCATTCGGACGTGGCGGCGGCCGTTCCTTCTCCTATCACGGAGGCGAGGGCGGCGCTCCCCCCGAGAACCCCGACCCCGAGCAGCACCGACCGGCGCGAGAGTTGGCCGCCGTCGGCCCGATCGAATCCGGGCTCTCCCCCTTGCGGGCTCCTTCGAGCCGTCACGATGACCACTCTAGACAGGGTGACGATAAAACTCGACAATCTGTTGAGAACGTCGAGTCCGTTGGCCGCGGCGACCTGTGGATGCCGAAAATGTCATCCGGGCAATGTCAGCAGGACTTTTGTAGATCGATCCCGAATGACGAAGCGGGACCGTGGCACTGTCCTTCCTTTACCTGGCCTTCGTCCGAGTGCTTCAACTCGTCAGACTCTCGTTGAGGGTCCAGGGTGTGCGAGGGGTGCCACACTTCGCCGGGACGGTGGGGCGGTCGAATCAAGGGAAATGCAGGCCGGGTTGGGTCGGTCTCTTCGGTTCACCGTGTTCGCGTGGTCATCGATCAGGGGGCAATACTTGGCCTTGTGCTCATTGCCCAGATCACCGACCTCCACATCGACGAGCCCGGCGGCTTCATGCGCCGGTTCGTGGACGCCAATACCAAGTTGGAGAGGGCCATCGAGTACCTGCACAAGAGGGGGGATCGTCCGGATGTGGTGCTGGCAACAGGCGACCTCACCAACGACGGCCGATCCGAACAGTTCCGCCTGCTGAGTGCGTTGCTTGAACGGTTGGAGATACCGATCTATCTGATACCGGGTAATCACGATGAGCGCGAGGCGTTCCGGTTGGCCTTCTCCGATCGTCCCTGGATGCCCGCCAGCGGCCCCATCGACTACGTGATCGACGACTTTCCTGTGCGTCTCGTAGGCCTGGACACCAGCGAGCCGGGTCGTCACGACGGCACGCTCGACGGCGGTCAGCTTGCCTGGCTGGACACGACCTTGTCCCGAGAGCCGGGCAAGCCGACGTTGCTGTTCCTCCACCATCCCCCGTTTTTGAGCGGATTGTGGCTCTTTGATGCCATTCGCCTCGAAGGATCGGAAGGCTTGCGTGCCGTCGTCGAAGGGCATCCGCAGGTGACGCAGATCATCGCCGGACATGTCCATCGCCCGATCAGCTACCACTGGGGTGCAACCATGCTCACAACCTGTCCCAGCACCACCCACCAAACGCGATGTGACCTGCATCCCGACGAAGGCGCTGGCATCACCGACGATCCCCCGATGGTGCAGCTACATCGCTGGACGGGTGAGGGTTTCATCACTCATACGACCACCTTCGAGCCCGCGGCCGCCACGATCGAGATCTCCGACTTCATCTCCGATTGGGACGGGGCCAAAACGCGCATCCTCGCCGGGCCTCCGTTCCCTAAGGGCACGGGTGGCATGTTCTAACGTGTCCCCGCTCGCCATCGGATCGGAGGGACACAATCCTGCCCACCGAACGTGGGCTGCCCACTGTCGCGAGCGTTGGAACGCCGCTCATTTCCGAAGTGCCAGCAAAGTCGTATCGAAGCCCGACCCGATGATGGGCTTGCCTGAGGGAGTGGCGCCGACCTCAAGAGTGGGAACGTGTGCGAGTACCACCTGCCAAATCGAACGCGCGGAGCCACCGGCTCCCTTCTACGTCCCGACGGTGACGTTCAGCCTCCAGAGCACGATGAACTGCGGGCACGCGCCCCCGGGCGGGCACAGGGCTGTGCCCATGGCGGTCACGGTGGCCTGTCCTGTGCGTACCGCGATCAGGTCCGCATCGAGGTCGCCCGTGGACTGCCGCTGCACGTTTTCAACCACGACGGCCATCGAATCGCTCATCGGGGTCGACCAGCGGAGCCCGGGGTTGAGCACGACGTGGATGGTGTCGCCGACGCGGGTGGTGACGCTGCATAGGGAGGTGTTAGAGGTGATGACCACCTCGGGACTGGGGACGACCCCGCAGCGATCGGAGGCGGGTGCGGTCGTCGTGCTGGTGGTCGAGGCGCTTGGCGGAGGGTTGGTCGTGGAGGTTGTCGTGGGTGGGGCGCCCGGGGCACCGCGCACTCCGACGATGGCTGCCCCCAAGGAGAGCACGACGAGTGCCCCCAGCACGATGAAGGGGACCATGCGGCGTGCCACGCGCGCAGTGTACGGGGGTCTCTCACCGGCTCCAGGTCGGCGTGCCCGTGTGTCGGTGACGACACCGGTGAGGACCCGTGGCGTTCAGTCGTGACCCCGGGGTCCCAGGTGTCATGGAGGTCATGACGCCCGTCTCCCGACTGGCGGTGGTGCTGGCCTGCACCCTGACCGTCGCCTCGATATTTAGGTGACAGCACCGTCCGCAAAGTGCTGTGATTCAGGCGGCTTATGGGTATCCCATTTACGCAGGGAGTGGGATGGTTGACGAGCTTCTTCTTGACGGACTTCGGCGGCGCTGAATCAAGAGAGATAATGGGCTCCAGTGACAAAGGACGGCCACGAAGATTCGGCCGCGTACGATCGACTTGGCGTCGGTTATCAAAATGTGCGTCGACCTGATCCTCGCTTAGAGAGGATGATTGAGGAGGCGCTCGGCGATGCCGAGACGATCTTGAATGTGGGGGCCGGAACCGGCTCGTACGAGCCCGCGGACCGCCAAGTCGTCGCGATCGAACCTTCTGCCGTCATGCTTGCCCAGCACGCCGGTTCCCGTCGAGTCCGAGGAGAGGCCGAGAGTCTGCCCTTCCCCGATGTCAGCTTCGATGCGGCGATGGCGATTCTCACTGTCCACCACTGGCGAGACCTCTTGCGAGGACTCAGGGAGGTGAAGCGTGTCGCTCAGCGTCAGGTGATCTTCACGTGGGACCCGGATCACGATCGGAGGCTCTGGATCGCCACAGAGTACGTTCCTGCGATTATCACGATGGAGGCGGCCCGCTTCGCGACGGTCCCGCGAATAGTCGAGGCGCTCGACGCTCACACGGTGCACCGATTTGAGATCCCCTACGACTTCACCGACGGCTTCCAAGCGGCGTTTTGGCGGAAACCAGAGGCGTATCTTGATCCACGAATCAGAGCAGCCAGCTCGACGTTCGCGTCGTTGCCGTCAGAACTCGTTGAGCCTGGAATTGCTCGGCTTCGTCGCGACCTCGAATCAGGCGAGTGGGCCAGCGAGCACAGCGACTTGTTGGGGTTGGACAGCGTGGACTACGGCTACCGAGTCGTCGTGGCGGGCTGATTGTGTAGTCAGATTGAGGGGTGTCCCCGTACGCCGTACATGAAGGGGCGGGGCCGGATCAAGACCCCGTTTCGATTAATCGTTCCTGATTCTGGAGTCGGCGTCCTGCACGAAAGCGCGCGCCGACGAGGCGCCGGGGTCAACGTCGGGCGATGCCCGCCGAAGGCTTGGCGTTGACGCCGGCGGCGAGCGGCGCATCCTGTTCGAGGACGCCTATGTGGTGCTGCGAGTTCCCATCACTGCTCTGGGTTCTGTCACGCTCCCGTGGGCAGCCAGCCATTCATTCGTCGATCTCCGCACATGATGGGGTTCGGCCACGACCCGACGGGCTCAATCAGAAACGACGGCCACACCAGAGTCGGTGGGCCACGGCGTTAGTCGAGCACGCGTCGGTCCGTGGCCGAGACTCATGCCGCGGTCTCGAGGCATCGGACCTCTCCGTCGCGCAGGGCATAGAAGACGAGGGTCAAGAGCTTGCGGGCCACTGCGACCCGGGCCTTGTACTTGCCGGCGTGCTCGGCGATGCGTTTGTAGTCCGCTCGGAGTTTCTCGTTGCCCTTGGCCCGGTAGTTGCCGACTGCCTCGATGGCCGCCCAGCGCACCAGCGGTGAGCCCTGTTTGGTGATCTCTCCGCGGCGCACGACGGTGTCGGACTCGCGGTGCTTGGGGGTGAGCCCGGCCCAGCTGCAGAGCTTCTTGGCCGAGGCGAAGCGGCTGATGTCGCCGATCTCGGCCACGAAGATGGCGGCGATGACTTTGCCCACCCCGGGGAGCGTCATGACGGCCTGATAGCCGGGGTCGGCCTTGAGCTGGGCGTGGATGTGCGCGTCGAGCTCGGCGATGGCCGCCTCGTAGACGTCGAGCAGGTTGCGCAGCGAGTCGAGGCGCATGGCGTAGGCCTCGGGGAGCTCGAGGCGGTCGAGCTGGGCCTGACCGGTCGGTCCCCACAGCTCGCCGACGACGGGCAGGATCCCGTTCTTGGCCATGACGCCATGGATCTGGGCCTTGGCACTGGTGCGGTGCCGGATCAGCGAATAGCGGTAGCGCACCAGCTCGCGCAGCTCTCGGACCTCTGGCGGCGCGATCCATCCCTCGGCCAGGCGCCCGAGGGCCAACATGGCGGCCAGGTCCTGGGCGTCGCGCTCGTCGTTCTTGACGCGTCGGTTCCCCCAGTTGTTGCCGAGCGCGTGGGCGAGGTGAACGTGGGCGCCGAGCTCTTGGAGAAGATCGGCCGCCCAATACCAGCCATAGGTGGACTCGAGGACCACCTCGGGCTCGGGCCCGGCAGCGGCCATGGCCTGGGCGAGCTCGAAGGGCTGGCTGACGAAGCGTTCGGTGCCGAGCACCTCACCGTTTTCTGCCATCCGGACGACGGTGGTGCTGCGACGATGCAGGTCTATTCCGACGTACTGTCCCTTAGCGCAGCCTCCGGCCGCAACCAAAGGGGCGTCGCGTCCACTTGACCTCGTACGATCGCTCGCGGCCGAATGCTGCGGGGAGTCGTCGTGAGGTGTCGATCGAGCCGGTGCCGGGCCGGCAAAGCCGGCCCTGTGCGCTCGGGTCGGCCGTGCTCATGGCGTAGCCGTCTCGGTGGAAGCCCTGTGGTCCGCTCGACACAATTCGTCTGGTCGGATCGCTGTCCTCAGGGAGGTCGAGATGGGCGCATTCGAAGATGTACATCGGAGCCGCATCACCGGGAGCCTGGCCATGTTCGACCGGATGATCTTCAAGGGCCACTTCCTGCGCCTCTACCACCCCGGTGGCGTCCAGGCGTTCTTGTGGAACCAAGGGGTTCCTCTCACCCAGTTCGGCGAGTGGGCCAAGACCACGACCGATGCCTTGAGTCAGCACGCTCAGCACAGCGCGGAGGAGGCCGGGCGGCCATGCATCTACCTGGAGAGGACGACCACCACTCATACCGGCCAGTCCAAAGAGGACCTCGCACGATCGATCGCGGAGCGCGACGGGATCACCGAGGGCCTCGTGTGCATACTGAGAGCGGTCGAGCCCTGTGGATCGTTCAAGGTCACCAAGAACTACGAAACCCATCGGCTCGACGTGGTCTCCGCCCAGCGCAAGTGCGTCCAGCACTACTGGTACTTCATCGACCCCGAGCTGGGCTTCATGCACGTCAAGCTCCAGAGCTGGCTCCCCTTCGGCATCCAGGTCTACGTCAACGGTCGGGAGTGGCTGGCCCGCCAGCTCGATGCGCGCTCAATCGGCTACGTCCGAGCCGACAACGCCCTGTTGGCCATCGAGGACCTCGAGACGGCCAGCGAGCTGTGCGAGCACTTCGCTCACCGGGCCTGGCCCCGGCTGCTCGACGCCTTGGCGAAGCGGGTGAACATCCATTTGCCCGACATTGCCGCGGCCGGGTTCCGGAGCTACTACTGGTGTCTCGACCAGGCCGAGGTCGCCACCGACGTCATGTTCAGCGACCGCCGTTCCCTGACCCAGGTACTGCCCGACCTGATCCACCACGCCACCTTGAACATGTCCTCGACCGACGTCCTGCGGTTCTTGGGCCGAAAGCTCCATGCCAACCTCCAGGCCGAGGTGACCACCGACACCAAGGGCCGGCAGGAGGGATGGCGAGTCAAGCACCGCCTGGCCCGCAACTGGGTCAAGGTCTACGACAAGGTCTCGGTCCTGCGGGTCGAGACGACCATCAATAATCCGCGTGAGTTCCGAGTCCTGCGGGTCTTCACTGACGAAGCGGGCCAGAGCGAGCGGCGGTGGACCACCATGGGAAAGGGGGTGGCCAACGTCTGGCGCTACTACCAGGTGGGGATCGGTTCGAACCACCGCTACCTCGACGCGCTGGCCGCAGCCCCATTGAAAGGCGAGGGTGTCGCCGCACTGGACGCCCTGTGCCGCAGTACCACCAAGAACGGGCGCCATCACGCACGGTTCAATCCACTGACCCCCGACGACCGGGCCTTGTTCCGGGCCGTGTTGGCGGGGGGCAACACCATCAACGGGTTCCGCAACACCGACCTGGTGGCCCGGCTCTACCCACGACCACCAAGCAACATTCAAGAGGCGCATCGACGATGCGCCCGGGTCTCACGGCTCATTGCCAAGCTCCGAGGCCACGGCCTGGTCGCCAAGGTGCCACGCTCTCGGCTCTATCGACCCACCACTCGTGGCCACCGCATCATGACCGCGGTGCTCGCCGTCCACGACGATCGCTTTCCCGAGGTGTACATGGCTGCGGCGTGAAGGAACCGTCACCTTGTCACGCGCGTCGCGCAAATCTTGGGGGGTAATGGCATAGGGGCCTCCTCCTCTTTCGAGGTTTCTTTTTGCAAGACCGAGCATGCTCGGATCTCACAAGGGGCGGAGGCCCCGCCCCTTCATCGCATCAGGAATGGGCGAGTCCAGCCGTGGAACTCATCGACAGGGCGGGATTCGGTGTCGATGGGTAATTTCTCAATATGCGGAGAGTCGGTGGGACCATCCTGGTTCTGACGATGATGAGCATTTGCGTGGGTTCGTTCGGTCCTCAGGCATACGCTAACCCTGCGACGAGTAAGCCTCCCGCCGTCATCGACACCTTTTCCCCCGCCACGCGGGCCCGGTTTGACGGCATTGTGTCTGAGGCCCGCAACAGGTATCACATCCCTGGTGTCCTCGTCTTCGTGTCGGTGCCCCGTGGGGCACTTGGGAGGGAGCATACGGACACGCTGACCTCAACACTGGTCAACCCCTTTCTTTGGAGGCTCATCTCCCAATTTGCAGTGTGACCAAGACGTTCACGGCGACGGTGATCCTCCAACTCGTCCAAGAAGGTCTCCTCGCGCTGTCCGAGCCGATCAGCCGATGGGTACCACAAGTACAAGACGCCGATCAGATAACGGTTCGCATGCTTCTGAACATGACGAGTGGCATCTACGACGAATCAGTCGTCCGAGCTCCTTAATGAGCTCACGGCCCACCCACATCGGACGATTACGCCCGAAGAGGTCGTTCGACTGGCCGTGGCACACGGTCCGATCGATCCACCGGGCACGCCTGAGTACTCGAGCACGAACTACGTGATCCTGGGGATCATCGCCCAGGACATCACCGGGCAAAGCATCGGCAGCCTCATCACCTCGAAGATCCTCCAGCCCCTGCACCTCGATCAGACGAGCTACTCCACGTCGAGCGAGCTACCCAGTCCTGCCGCCCTCGACTACATCGTGAGCGACGGCTCCCCGGATGCCGTCCCGCTCTATGACCTGTCCGATCTCGGTGCCGCAGGAGGCATGGTGTCTCCGGTGGGCGACATGGCGGTCTGGGCACAGGCCTTGGGCAACGGAAAGCTCCTCTCGCCATCCCTCGAGGCCGACCGGCTGCAGTTCGGGCCGGTGTTGGGCAGCATTTCCCCACTGTCAACACCAAGGGGCTCCGGTTCTTCACTTCCTCTTCGCTACGGGCTCGGTCTGTTCAGCCTGGGTGGACTGATAGGACACGACGGCGAGGTCAAGGGGTACGTCGATGACATCGTCTATTCGCCTTCGCTTCGCGCGACGATCGTGGTGTTCGCCAACGGCAACAATCCGACTGCGATTCCGCAAGAGACTGCAGCCGACGCCGTCACTGTGAGCATTGCCGATGTGGTTCTCCAGAACCGGTAAGAGCCTCAAACCTCACGACCGCCCACCAAGAAGGGTGAGGCCGATTCGTCCAACCCCGCTCCCTTGGCCCCTGTCCCCGTACGCAGGGTCAGCGGCACCTCGCTTATTTCAGGATCGTGTTCTCCAAAGCGAGCCACAGAATTCGCGCAATCTGATCGTCGCTGCAGTTTGATGTGAGACTGAGACCGTGATCGAGGTGTCGGCCGTAGTGCGCAACAAAGCTCGAGCTGCCGGCGCCGAAGACTGGCTCGAGCGACTGCCCGAGCTTGTATCGAGCCTGGAGGCGGACTGGTCGATCGCGGTGGGGCGCCCGTACGAGGGCGGGTCTGAGGCCTTCGTGGCCCAAGCGACCCGGGAGGACGGGACTTCGGCGGTCCTGAAAGTGCTAGTGCCCGGCGCGGGGAACGACCCCTCCAACGAGGCAACTGTGCTCCGTCTCGCCGACGGGGATGGATGTCCGGAGCTCTACGAATACGACGCAGCGCGGAGCGCCCTGCTCATGGAACGGCTGGGACGGCCCATGTATGAGCTCGGCCTACCGCTCTCGCGCCGCCTCGAGATTCTCTGCGCTACTGCAGCGCGCATATGGCGGCCGGCGCCAGACTGCGGGCTGCCCTCCGGTGCCGAGAAGGCCCGGTGGCTCGCCGACTTCATCGTGATGTTGTGGGAGGAACTCGATCACCCATGCTCCGAAAAGGCGGTCGACCAAGCCCTTGCCTTAGCCCGCCGGCGCGAAAAGGCGCACCGCTGTGAGAGGGCCGTGTTGGTGCACGGCGATCCGCACCAATTGAATGCGCTCCAGAGCGACGACGGCATCAAGCTGGTCGATCCCGATGGTCTGCTTGCCGAAGCCGAGTACGACCTGGGCGTCCTCATGCGTGGAGACCCCGTCGAACTGCTGGCCGGCGACCCCCTTGACCGGGCCCATTGGCTAGCCGCCCGGACGGGGCTCGATCCCGTTGCCACGTGGGAGTGGGGCGTTATCGAGCGGTTGTCAACGGGACTGCTCTGCACCCAGATCCACCTGCAGCCTCTCGGCGAACATACGCTCCGGGCAGCCGAGGCCGTCACTGACCTCACGATGTGACTTTGCACACATCAGAACGACCTCTACGGTGCCCCCGTTCGTCGGATTGTGTGAGTTTCGGTTAGGACCTGAGGTTCGCAAGTCGGCCACGAAGCTCCCACGTATGGCCCGAATCATTTGAGGTGTACAGGAAGCTCTCAATCTCGCCGCCCTTGAGTTGTCTACCCAGTGCGACCGTACGAAGAGTGCCATGGCTGGCGGTGACGCGGTTGACTCCATATGAAAATCCGGTCAGCCACCAACGACTGCCACCATCGGTTGTGACCCATACGACGTTGCCGCCTCGACCCCAGTAGTACGCCCCGTCGGTACCGAGCGAGCCTACGTTGGTAATCACGCTCGCACCCTGCAAAGCGTCAACGTGGAACAGGGGCCCATCGATCCTCCAGATGATTCCCGCATCGGTGCTGATGGCTGGATACGCGGCATCCCCGGCAGACGAGTACGTGGCGAGGCCGAATCGCAGCTGACGATTGTCGGCTGCAATCACTACGACATCAGAAGTGGGTACGAGTGTGCCCACGGGTTGAGGGTTGGCGATGACCGACGATTCAGTTGATTGAGTCACCTGCCTCGCGTGCAGTGTCTCTTGAAGATAAGGCGGAAGGTCTCGTCCAGCGAGGAGCGACTCCTGCCCCGAGCTGGCGGGGGCTTCAACCCCTCCGCCCACCATGGCGCACAAGATCAAGACGGCGAGGCTCAGCATCGTCATCGCGATCCGTCGCATGGTCACATTGCATTTTCACCTATACGGACCATCTTTGATATGCCAGGTGACCCTATAACGCCGGCTCGGGGTGCATCTGGTTTCCCGTTGGCATACACGAAGATCCATAAGGATCGGCTAAGTCCTGGCCAATAAATGGGCTCGTGCTGGCTTCGGTTGACGCTGATCTGGGGGTAGCACTGCTGGTCGCTCTCATCGTGCTGCTCCTGGTCCCGCTACGGACGTGGCTGGATCGCGAGGTTCGGCTTCGACGAGGTCTGACGGATCCGCCTTGGTCGGGTGTGGGCGCCTTCTCCGTTTGGGCTGCAGTCCCTGGGTACGACGTGGATGACGTAACGTCCTTCGCGAGCCGCACCCTTACTGAGATGGGTGCTCGTGACGTATCGACTCCGTACCGACGAGTCGCCGTGAGATGAACTGGAACCATGTGGCTGAACGTGCCACAGGTTCAGGCCTACGAGCTGGCTGTCGTCATCGGCCCATCCGCAGAGAACGGACTTCAATGCATGTGCTGTGCTCGGCCTCGCAAGATCTGGGCCGCCCCCTGATGTGGTTTTGGTGGTACGTCTGGGGAGGTAACCGAGCAGACGACCGTGCAGAGGAGCTGGCACGACGGCTGATGATGGGCGCCGCTTCAAACCGTCCCGGACCACCGGGATGGGGTGCCACGGGCACTTCGGGGATGCCCGTGTTCGGTGCGCGTTATGGGGCGCTCGGTCTGCTCGGATCTGCGTCTCTTCGACAGGCGCCGACGGCAGCTCTGGGGCCGATCACGGCGCGACGAGGCTGACCGATGTGACGAGTTGCTCCATGAAGGTGACGCTCGCAGGTCCGCATCACGGATCTTCATTTGTCCCGCGAACTGTCCACTCAAGTGGCAGCGCGGCGAACCACATCACGTCGCAGCGCTCGGCCTGCCAGACGCCGTGTGAGCGCATCGTTCCTTCATACACAAACCCTGCACGGCGGGCTACCTCGACCGACGTTTCATTGCCCGCAACGATCGTCAAGAAGACGCGAGCGGCGCCAAGCTCGAACAGCCAGCGCGTAAGGAGGATCACCGCTCGAGTCGCGTAGCCGTGTCTTCTCGCGCTTGCCGCGAGCCAGTAGCCGATCTGCGCTACGTCCTCTGTAGACCAGTCGTCGACGCCACACATGCCGGCCACTTCGCCCGACCTCGTGTCCATGATTGCGAAGGCAACACCCGATGGTGTCCCCGTCGTAGCAAACGCCCGCCAGTTCGCCGCGAATTCGTCGATGGTAGCCTCAGCATCCGCGATCGAGCGCGGCGGAACCGGGTAGCCGCCGCGATCATGCGGAACCGAATAGCGTCGGATCGCTGGGTCGGCGCTTGCGTCCGCGATGAAGCCGGCGTCATCTCTCGACCAAGGCCGGAGGGTGACGACGTCATCGGATAGCGTCACAACCGAATCGTCGGCATCAGTCTCACGCACGTCTATCGAGGTCTCCTAGAGTGCTTGCTTGGACGAATGCATCTCTCGGTTCACGCTCACCCTCGACTGACCTATACTCAACGGGCGCAGAGACGCGCGGCTGCGTGCGATTAACACATCTCAACCCCGGACGCTGCGCAGTGCTCGTCGCCGAAGCCGACCGACTTTGCTCTCCGCACCACGCACGCATAATGCCCGCTCTGGCGCCATATTGCGAGACCTCCGGCCGCACAGAACAGCGCGTGGGGGTGAGTTCCCAGTTCGCCGCGCCCCGAACAACGCGGCCAGCGTGTCCCGGATCCGGTTCGGGGACGATGCACCTCCCACTAGCCCCCGCCGCCAGTCCGGCTTCTCGCCGGCCGTCGGCCGTCGGCTCCCTTGTCCCGCTTCCGGCCGCTTCCCCTTCCCCTGGGTTCCTTTGAGTCGCTGAGGCGTGTGGGCGCTGAGTCACTCGAACCCCCCGGCCTGCTGGTTGCAAGCCAGGACATATCGAGCGCTGTGCTAGCTGGCGAAATCGCAGGCCATCTTCGAACGAATCGGCATAACTAGGAGGCCCTCTTCGGCACCCTTTGGTCGCCTCCGAGTCAGCTGCTCGTGCGATAGTCCCCAAATACGCCGTCGCGCTCGTTGAGCGCCGCCGTCAGTCCTTGCTCCTGTGACTTGAGGACAAAATCATGCAGGCTCTTTTGGTGAGTGCCCAGGGCACACAGCTCGGTCCCCACCCTGATGGCGGTCCGCAAACCCATCACCTCCATGCCGCGGTGCACGATCCGCTTGTTAAGGCGCACGATGTCCGGGGGCATCTGGGATATACGTTGCGCCTTTGCAATGACCTCAGCTTCGAGTTGTTGAGGCGGAAACGCAGCGTTGGCCCATCCGTACTCCACGGCTTCGGTGCCGGAGACCGAGTCGCCCGTGAGCATCATCTCCATCGCCTTGCGGGGACCGACGAACCAGGCGTGGAAGTGCATGTCAGGCACCCCGAAGCGCACTGCGGGATAGCCCATCTGTGCGTCCGTGGCCATGTAAACAAGATCACAGCAGGTCGCGAGCTCGCTCCCTCCGGCCAAGCAGTACCCGTGCACCTGGGCGATCACCGGCTTGGCCAGGTCCCAGATGCTCATCCATCCCTCGGTGACGTGCCGCGGCCACTCCCCTTCCCCTTCTGCCGTATAGAAAGGCATCTCGTGGCCCTCGTTGCCACCCCCAAGGTCGTAGCCGGCGGAGAAGGAGCTGCCCGCCCCGCGAACAATCTGGACCCGCACGTCGGGGTCGGCGTCGCCTTCACGCAGCGCTTGGAGAAGCTGCCCGCGTAATGGGTGATTGAGCGCGTTGCGCTTTTCGGGGCGGTTCAAAGTGATCCGTCTTACCCCCGGAGACGGGTCGTCCACCTCAATAACGTCGTACTCGGGGTAGTGAATGGTGTCGTTCATCTCGTAAGTGTAGGACGACTAAAGAATTGGATGCCCGTTAGCGTGTCAAGAACCGGTCGTCACTTCTACAGGTCAAGCGTGATTGATCGGGGACAGATCAGCGCGGCAGAACACGATCCCGTGGCCGCTAAGTTACTCGAACCCCTGGCCTCGTAGGTCGAGTTCTGACGAACTCTCAGGACAGTGGGTTCTCTCCGGCCGAGCCGTACGTGGGCACTCTACAGGTGAGTGGTCATACTTGGCTCATGGCAGATTGCCCCATTTGCACCGACAATGCAGCCGCCGAGGCGGGTGTCGATCCCTGGTTCATTGCTCGGCTTGAAACCGGCTACGTCCGACTGGCACCCAACCAGTACTTCAGAGGAAGTGTGTTCTTCGTGGCCCGGCAGTGTGTCCGGGAGGTCTTCAATCTCGACGGCAGCCTCCGTGACCGTCACCTCGCGGAAATGGCCGAGGTGGCTGCAGCAGTCAATGAGGCATTCCAGCCTCGGAAGCTGAACATCGAATCTCTCGGGAACGGGGTGCCCCACCTCCATTGGTGGGTCATCCCTCGCTACGAAACCGATCCCCGACCAAGAGGACCGATCTGGGAGGACCTCGACTTCCTGCGGATTCTCTGGGGAGAAGGCGGGCGTCCGTCGGCCGAGGAGTTCGCATCACTGCAGGGTTCTCTGCTGGGTGCCCTTCGGTCTCGGAGTGTCACGATAGAGGTGGCTCGTTCGGTATCTCCGTAGTGCCGCGGGGGTGGCACCCGGGCCCGGCAGCGAGGCAGTCCTACCGTAAGCTGGACACCTGCCTACTGACGCCGAAATCACTCGATTCGCGCTGATCGGCGACGTACAGGGTTACGCGGATCGCCTCGCGGAGGCACTGACGCCTCTCTGGACCGATCTGCATGGCGTCGTGTCTGAGGGTTTGGCGATCATCCAAGTGGGAGATCTCGTCCATCCACAAAGGGCCTGACCCCTCGGGGTGCGTCGCGGTTGCCAACCAAGTCCTCGTGAACTCACCGGGCCAGTGGGTCCAACTAGTCGGCATTGATGTGATTTTCGAAGAGACGTCGGTTGCGAACTCGAAGTGCAACGAGCTAGTGAGTATCGATACGCGAGTAGCTGCGCTCATACATAGCACCTGCTAAGGCTGACCCACATTGTGTCTCACTGTCCTGATGCGATGAAGGGGCTGGGCCGGGCTCACCCCCAAGCACCGCGAGTCCGACGGCGGGCATCGCCCGACGTTGACCCCGGTGCCTCGTCGGCGCGCGTCTTCGAGCAGGACGCCCGTGCTCAATCAGGCACGGAGAGTCGACAAGAGATTCTTGATCCGGCCCCCGCCCCTTCATGTACGGCAATGGACGGGGGCATCTCGTCTACCTGGCCGCGACGGCAAAGGATCTAGGGATTCGGGCACACGCACTCTGTTTCCTGGGGCCGGAGACAGAGGCGGTCCGGGCCCTCAGACCGGTCAGGTAAGGACCATTGTCCCCTGGCGTTGTCTGAGGAGTGGGAGCAGCCTGCAAGTAGCGAGGTCCTGTGAGATGTCGATGAACCTGGATAGTTCGAACCTGGATGTCACAAAGGGCGGACAGAGGGCAGAGGTCCCTCCCACCAGCACCGATACCGAAGAGTTTGCTCGTCAGCAGGCCATCAAACAGATCAAACGGAGGCGCAACCTGTGGGAGAAGGGGCCGAGATAATGCGAGACATCAGACCTTAGTGCACCGTCGAATCTCACCCACCGGGACGTTTCGTCTTCGATTACAGCTTCGCTTCGTGGGTTCCGCAGGCGAGGGTTACTTCTCATGGGCACGATTCTGATCGGATCGGCGATGACGACGATGGGCGCTGTACCAGCCGCGGCGGCGGATTCGGGCTCTTTTGCCTATGTTGGCAACCTTGGCTCCCACACCGTGAGCATCATCAATACCGGCACCCAAAAGGTCACCGCCACGGTGCCCGTTGGGGACTCACCCGAGGGCGTGGCCATGAGCCCGAACGGCGCGGCGGTGTCTGTAACCAACGGTGGCTCCAACACCGTGAGCATCATCAATACCGGCACCCAAGAGGTCACCGCCACGGTGCCCGTTGGGTCCATACCCACTAGCGGGGCCTTCACCCCGAACGGCGCGCAGGCGTATGTAACCAACGGTGGCTCGAACACCGTGAGCATCATCAATACCGGCACCCAAAAGGTCACCGCCACGGTGCCCGTTGGAAACGGGCCCTTTGGAGTGGCCATCACCCCGAACGGCTTGACGGCGTATGTAGCCAACGAAGCCTCGGCCACCGTGAGCATCATCAATACCGAGAGCCAAACGGTCCACGCCACGCTGTCCGTTGGGGCCCGACCCCGTAGCGTGGCCATCACCCCGAATGGCGCCCAGGCGTATGTAACCAACAACGCCTCGGCCACCGTGAGCATCATCGATACCCTCAGCCAAACGGTCCACGCCACGGTGCCCGTTGGGTCGGGACCCGATGGAGTGGCCATCACCCCGAAACGGCGCGCAGGCGTATAAGCCAACGGTGGCTCTGGCACCGTGAGCATCATCAATACCCTCAGCCAAACGGTCCACGCCACAGTCAGCGTTGGGGCCTATCCCTGGGGAGTGGCCATCACCCCGAACGGCGCGCAGGCGTATGTAGCCAACTATGACTCTGGCACCGTGAGCATCATCAATACCCTCAGCCAAACGGTCCACGCCACGGTCAGCGTCGGGGCCTATCCTGAAGGGGTGACCATCAGCGTCGGGGCTTCACTGGCACCCTC
>CAWITA010000020.1:0-47347 GCA_963838835.1 uncultured Acidimicrobiaceae bacterium | reverse complement strand
ATGGAGCCGAAATACCCGGCGTCGCCGAAGCCGAACACCCCGCCGTCGGCGGCGACCAGCCAGTAGCCGTGACCGTCAGGCGTGGCGACGATGCCGACGACGGGGGCGTTGAGCTTCTGCCCGCTCATCGAACCGAGGGCCGCCGCATCGCCGAAGTTGGCGACGGCACCGCTGCTCGTGGCCATCCAGTACCCACCGCCGTCCGGGGTCTCCGCGATCCCCACGACCGACGAGCTCCCCACGGTGGTCGAACCGGCCGCCGATCCCCAGAACGGGGCGCTGCCGAACGTGAAGGTTCCCCCGTCGGCCCCGCCGAGCAGGTATCCGTCCCCGGCGCCGGCACGGCGTAGGTGTCGATGTTGACGCTCGTGAACGTGTTGGCGCTGACGGCGCTGGTATCAATGTTCGCCGTCCAGATCCCGTAGTAGTTGTCGGAGATGGCGTTGCCCTGAATGGTGGTCCCGGTCACGTGGTCCACGGCGCTGAACACGAGGATCCCCGTGGTGGCGGGATCGCCGGCGTCCACATCCCCGGCGCTGGTGGTGGCCGAGGAGAAGACCCCGGCGCCCGGTGAGGTCTCGCCCACGGCGTTCTGGCCGACGGTGTTGTCCATGATCTGGTTGCCATTCACGTCCTGCGCCGGAGCGTGGCTGTGGATGGTGATGCCAGCCTGACCGTTCCCCGACACGGTATTGCCCTCGATGACGTTGTCGTAGGAGGCGGTGCCGGGGAAGGGTGCGGCCATGAGGATCCCGGAGCCTCCACCGCCCTCGGTGCCGTTATTCTCGGTCACATTGCCCTCGACGGTGTTGTCGAACACACCGCCGGCGCTCGGGGCCGGGGTCCCGCCGGGGGCGGCGAGCGAGTCGCGGCGACGGCATGGTGATGCCGCAATCCCAGACGTTGTTGACGACAATGTTGTTCAGGACCATGTTGCCCCGAGGTCGGCCCGTAGTACGTGGTCGGCCCGCCGAAGGCACTCACACCGATGCTGCCGGGCGGGACTCCGTCGTCGAGCAGGATGCCGCCGGTGTTGTCTTCGCTGGTGTCGCGACTCACAGTCGAGCCGGTGACGTCCTCGAGGTGAATGCCCTCACCGCAATCGTTGGGACCCGTCTCGGGAATGCACGAGAGGTCGTTCCCACTCACCAGGTTGTCCCGCACAGTGACATTCGACGTCCCCTGGACGAGGATCCCTTCCTGCTTGGCATTCTGGATGGTGAAGCCCTCGAGGAACGAGCCGGCCGCTCCCGCACCTTCGACGATCACGCCCTCGGTCTGGCCTGCGGCGTCGATGGTCGCCGGTGTGCCGCCCGGCGACCCGTTGAGGGTGATCGCCTTGCCCAACACCGTGACGCCCTCGTCGTAAGTGCCGGGGCACACCTCGACAGTGTCTCCGGTGGCGGCGGCGTTGACCGCCCCCATGATCGTGTTGAAACCGGGCGCCGAACAGCTGCCACCGCTCGAGCCAGTCCCGGCGGGGCTGCGCGCGACGTACCAGGTGGGATCCGGCGCCGCACCGGCGGGCGACGACACGATTGCCGCCCCAGCCGAGGCCCCCACCAGGATGACAAGACCGAGCCCGGCGGTCCTCGTCACGCGGCGCCAGTTGCCGGTCGTCATGCTTCTCATGTCGCACTCCTCCGTTGCTCGCCGCTCGGTTCCTACTACCTCCTCCTTACCCAGTCAACCAACATGCGGAGGCTGGGGCCCCACAACGACTCCCATATGGACAGTCGCCTGAGTTCGGGCCGCGGCTGGCGTCAGCACACGGGTGGGTCCGAGGGTGGATCCCGTCTCCACCTTCGCATCGAGCCGCCGACTCCCAATGGGCTCCCGGGTCGCCGCAAGTCGACCGGCTGGTGTCGGTTGCGCGCGGCTAGTCCCTGAAGCATCACCGCCCACTTGCCCCGTCCTTGTGCACGGCGGACCGTATTCAGATCGGAGATAAGGCAGGAGCCTGAGGATTGCGGAAAATCAGCCGGTCACCGTTGACCCGAGCGTTCAAACGTTCGAAGCTCGCACGTTGTAGGGACCCCCAATACTCGTCGGGTCACGGAGGGCCCGATTTATTGAGACTGTCGGACTGGTGCGGAGGCGGGCCGGCCGTCAGCGTTGGCCCCCTGGTAGTGGCGTCGGCCGTTTCGGCCCTGCCGTGGGGCATGCACTGCGCACCTCCGTTCATTGGCAGGTCAACGAACCTGGTTAGCCGAGCGCCGCCGCCCATCAAGGAAGGAGAACCGTGCGACGTCTACCTCTCTTGCTGTCGGCCTTGACGGTCGGCATCGGCGCCACGATGGCCTCGTTGACCTCGGGCGTCGGCCCCCAGCACGAGGCGTGGGGGGCCACTCCGACGCCGATCAAGCACGTGGTCGTGTTCTTCCAGGAGAACCACAGCTTCAACAATGTGCTCGGGGCATGGTGCGTACAGCAGAACCGCTGTACCGGGACGACCACCGGGACCCTGTCGACGGGTCAGACGATCCCCCTCTCCGCGACTCCGGACGTGGTCCCCAACGTGGACCACAGCATCAAGGCGCAGACGACGGCCATCGATGGCGGGAAGATGGACGGGTTCGACCAGATCTCGGGATGTGGCGCCCCGCAGTACGCCTGCTATTCGACGTACGAGCCGACGCTGTCAGGCAGGGGCCCGAACCCGTCGGTACAGAACGTGATCTCACTCGCCAACACATTCGCCGTGAGCGATATGACCTTCGAGCCTGGTCCCGTTCCCAGCTGGGGTGAGCACCTCACGTTTGTGACGGCTAACAATTTCGACGGCTTCTCCGGGGACAACCCGACGGGACCGGGGCCAGGGTGGGGCTGCGACTCCGGCGACTCCGGCGACTGGTCGAAGACAGGCAAGGCGCCATTCAAACTCGAGCCTTCGTGCGTCCCGGCTCCGAAGGGCAGCCCCGAGGTGAGCAAGGAGCCTCCGGCGGTGCGCAAGAGCCCCGTCCCGTGGGTCCCGACCATCATGGATGACCTCCAAAAGGTGGGCGACACCTTCAAGCTCTATGCGGCAGCCAAGACCGACAGCAACTACATCTGGGCCACATGCCCCACGTTCGCCGACTGCCTGTACACGAAGCAGGCCAACGACATGGTCCCGACCGGTAACGTGCTGACTGATGCCAAGAACGGGAAGCTGCCGAGCTTCTCGTTGCTGCTCCCTTACAGCGGTCCAACGGGCTCCACATCCCAACACAACGGGGATTCGATGTCCGTGGGGGACAACTGGATCGGACAGGTGGTATCGGCCATCGAGAACGGCCCGCAGTGGAACTCGACCGCCATCTTCCTTACGTGGGATGACTGTGGCTGCTTCTACGACGAGGTACCCCCGCCAAACGGACTTGGTATCCGGGTGCCCATGATCATCATCTCGCCGTGGGTGATCAAAGGCCACACCGACCACAACGTCGCTACCTGGGCCAGCGTCTTGGCCTTCACCGAGCACGTGCTGGACATCCCCCCACTCAATGCGTCGGACAAGGACGCCTACAACTACCTGCAGTCCTTCAACTTTGCCCAGACACCAGC
This sequence comes from uncultured Acidimicrobiaceae bacterium, assembly GCA_963838835.1. Taxonomy (GTDB): domain Bacteria; phylum Actinomycetota; class Acidimicrobiia; order Acidimicrobiales; family RAAP-2; genus Bog-473. The sequence continues at coordinate 43,801 of CAWITA010000020.1, read as the reverse complement.
GCAGGTCGCCAGACACAAGGCCGTGCTGACCCACCACCAAGTGCCCGCCGCGTCTACCGCCTGGATCGCCGCCCACCCGCCGAACCCAGACGATCCCACCTGAGGCAAACTTTCGCTGTGCACCTGACCGCAGCGGCGGGACTGGCCGTCGGCGTCACCGCCGACGGCACGGTGACGATCGGGCTCGACGGGGAGGACTGGTTCGGACCGGGCGGCCCTCGCTGCCCACGAGCGTGGGCGAGCCCGTCACGGTCACCGACGAGCGGGGCGCCGCCACATCGGTCACCGTCGTCGACGGCGACACGCGCGCTGCTCGGTGCGCGCCTATGCCGCCCACCCGCTCATCGTATTCCGCAGCGAGGCGACTACCTGCCGAGCCTCGTATGGAATGCGCAGCACAACTGGGCAGCCTTCTCCATGTTGCGCAGCCTCCATCAAGAGAACTCGACCCTCGGCGCGTCGCTCGTGTTCATTCCCTCACAGCTCATCGTCGTTGGACCGGTTCTCATAGTCCTGTGGTTTGGCGGACTGCGGCGTCTACTGCGTCACGAGTTCGCCCGGCCGCTTGGACTCGCCTACGTCGAATTGCTGGTGCTCTTCGCCCTGACGGGTGCGAAGTCGTACTACCTAGTGTCCTGAGTTGCTGATCAGTCGCATATTGATCGTGCCTACGAGCGCGCTGGGGCCGGGCTCGCGGCAGCTGCGGAGACCCGAGCGCAATAACGGGCCAGTGCCGCGAGGATCTCGTCGGCGGTCTTCACCCAGACATAGGGCTTTGGGTCCTCGTTCCACTGTGCGATCCAGGCACGGACGTCGCGCTTGAGGGACTGGACGCTCGTGTGTGCGCCCCGCTTGATCTTCTTGGTGGTGAGCTCGGCGAACCACCGCTCCACGACGTTCAGCCACGAGCTCGACGTCGGCGTGAAGTGCAAGTGGAAGCGGGGGTGACGGAGCAACCAACGCACGATGTCGGGGGTCTTGTGGGTGGCGTAGTTGTCGAGGACCAGATGTACATCGAGCTCATCGGGGACCTCGGCGTCGATGCGCTCCAGAAACTTCTTGAACTCGCGGGCCCGGTGCCGGCGGTGCAGCGAGCCGATCACCCTGCCTGTCGCCATGTCCATCGCCGCGAAGAGGCTGGTGGTGCCGTGGCGCACGTAGTCGTGGCTGCGGCGCTCAGGGGTGCCCGGCATCATGGGCAGGATCGGTTGGAAGCGGTTCAGGGCCTGGATCTGGCTCTTCTCGTCGGTGCAGAGCACCACGGCCCGCTCGGGCGGGTCCAGGTAGAGCCCCACGACGTCGCGCACCTTCTCGATGAACTGGGGGTCGCTCGAGAGCTTGAAGCTCTCCGCTCGGTGCGGCTGTAGCCCGAAGGTGCGCCAGATCTTGGAGATGGCCGTCTGGCTCATACCCGTCGCTGCGGCCATCGAGCGTGTCGACCAATGGGTGGCGTCGGGAGGCATCTCCTCGAGGGTCTTCACCACGACCGCCTCCACCTTGTCGTCGGTGATGGTGCGCAGGGCCCCGGGCCGAGGCTCGTCGAAGAGCCCGTCCAGACGGCGCTCCACGAAGCGTCGGCGCCACTTGCCCACCGTGGCCTGGTTGACCCGTAGCTCGTCCGCCACCGCCTGATTCGTCCGACCCGAAGCGCAGGCGAGCACGATGCGTGCCCGCAGCGCCAGGGCCTGCGCGCTCTTGTGGCGTCGGACGAGCCGCTCGAGGACAGATCGCTCGTCCTCGGTGAGCACCAGCTCGGCCTTCGGTCTGCCTCTCGCTGCCATGTCGCCTCCCATCGTCGCCGACGAGAAGGCGAACGCGCTGGGAGGTGGCGGAATTCCCGCTACGGAGATATTTCTGGCGGATCAGCAACTCAGAACATTAGCGGGAGGGGGTCAGGCCCCCCTCCCGGCCTCCCCCCAACGCGACCGTTGATGCCCTGAGCCTGTCGGACCGGCAGAGCCGGCCCTCGTGCGCTATCACGTCGGCCATGGCGAACGTCGTGAACATCAACGATGTCCTGGACGGTCACGTCGGGCTCGAGCTCGAGTGTATCGATCGGCTCTACCTGAACGCGTACGTGCCCATCCTCCAGGTTGGCGGCCAAGTCGACCAGTTCTGTAAACACCTGGGCCAGCCCATCGCCTCCCCGGCCGTCATCGAGAAGATCGGCAACCGGTTCCGCACCGAGGTGAAGCGCTTCGCCGAGCGCGAGGACATCCCCATCCTGCATCTGAAGAAGCCGGACCGCACCCGCTTCGACGACCGCAAGCTCGACCACGTGCGTCCCCATCTGGAGAAAGCCGAGCGTGAGGGTCATTTCGGCGTGATGGCCATCGTGGCCGCCCAAGAGTTCCAGTGGGTGTTCTCGGCCACCAAGAAGACGGGACCAACGGGAGGAGTGTGGTTCGACTGGTACAAGGCCGAGCGCCGGGTGGGGATCTACTACTTCTACATCCTCGACCGCGAGTTCGGGCCCGGCTTCATCAAGATCTGCACGTACTTTCCTTATCCAGCCAAGGTGTGGCTGAACGGCCATGAGTGGGCCAAGCGCCAGGCTCGTCGGGCGAAGATCCCCTTCACGGAGCTGGCCAACGGCTTCGCCACCTGTGCCCGGCCCGACAAGCTCCAGGCCATCTGCGACCGCTTCGGCCCCGACGATGTCCAGGGCTTCTTCGACCGCTGGATCACCAAGATCCCCACGCCTCTCACCGTCGCCGACCGGCGCGCCGGCTACTTCTGGGAGCTGTCCATGCGCCAGGTCGAGGTGAGCCGCACCCTGGTGTTCGACGATCCCCGCCGAGCCCGGGGGTTCTTCGAATCGCTCGTCGCCGACAACATCGGTGTCGGTCGTCCCCACGAAGTCCATGCCGTCTTCGGACGTGACCGCCGTGGCCGCAGCACCACTCAACCCTTCGCTACCAGGGTGTTCTGCCCGGGGACGGAGGTGAAGATGGACTTCCGCTACAAGCACAGTCGGGTCAAGCAGTACCTGAAGGAAGGGAGGGCTCTGCGTATCGAGACCGTCATCAACAAGCCGTCCGACATCGGCGTCCTGGCCCGGCTCGAGCATCTGCCCGAGGTGGTGGCCAAGGCCCGCCAGGTCAACCACCGTCTGCTTATGCTGGAACGTGCCGGCCAGGGCTGTGCCATCGGCTCTGCGCTCTTCGAGCGCATCCACCAGCCCTACAACGTAGAGGGCCAAAGAACCGGAGCCTTGCGCTTCGGGGACCCACGCGCCATGGCCCTGGCCGGCTCACTGTGCTGCATCGTCCACACCGTCACCGGCTTCACCAACAAGAGCCTTCGCGGGCTGGTGGCCGGACTCCTCGGGGCGGACTACAGCATGAGCAAGATGACCTATGACCTGCGCCGCCTCCGTCTCCACGGGCTCATCGAACGTGTGCCGAGGACCAACACCTACGTGCTCACACCCGAAGGCGTCCGGGTATCGGTCTTCTACACCAAGGTGCACGACCGCGTCCTGCGGCCCTTGCTCGCCGCCGCCGACGTCCCTCCTACCCCTGTCGAGGTCCGTCGCGCGCTGGCCACCATCGATCATGCTGTAGAGGACACCGTCGTGAGGGCGCGTCTTGGGACAGCAGCCTGAAACTTGTCACAATGTCTTGAGTTTCGACCCCCAAGCAGATCTAGTGGTCTGTAACAGAAGTCTATTGACACTTAGCCGGAGATTGGTCATGCTGTAGGTGTGGCGAATCAGGCGAAACTGCTGACGGTCAGCGACGCAGATTTGCAGGTCCTGGCCGCGCAGGTGCGGGCGAAGTCGTCACCGGCCAGGATCGTCGAGCGGGCGCGGATCGTGATGCTCGCCGCCGAGGGTCTGCCGGCCGACGAGATCGCCTTGCGGGTGGGGTGCTCCCGGCCGACCGTGGTGACGTGGCGGCAGCGCTACGAACAGGGCGGTCTCGACGCCTTGGTGGACGCCCCCCGTTCGGGAGCTCCGCCGTCGATTCCCGAGCGGATACGCACCAAGATCCTGTCCGAGACGCTCAAAGCGCCCCCGAGGAGGCTGGGGATCACACACTGGTCGTCGCGACTGCTCGCCGGTCACATCGGGGGAATCTCGCACATGACCGTCGCCCGGGTGTGGCAACAGTGGGGGGTGCAGCCCTGGCGGGCCGAGTCGTTTCGGTTCTCGACCGACCCGGAACTGGTGGCCAAGGTCGAGGACATCGTGGGCTTGTACCTGCACCCACCGGAGGGTGCCGTCGTGTTGTGCGTCGACGAGAAGAGCCAGATCCAGGCACTGGAACGGGCTGCCCCCATCCTGCCCTTGCGGCCCGGGCTGGCCGAACGACAAAGCCACGACTACTTCCGGCACGGTACTTCAACGCTGTTCGCGGCGCTCGAGGTTGCCACCGGACAGGTGACCGACGCCTGCTACCCGAAACACCGGGCCGAAGAGTTCCTGACCTTTCTCCGACTCGTCGCCCGGACCTACCCTCGCCGCCAGCTCCACGTCATCGTGGACAACTACTCCACGCACAAGCACAAGGACGTCAACGAGTGGCTGGAGCGCAACTCACGTGTCCACCTTCACTTCACGCCCACCCATGCGAGCTGGATGAACCTCGTCGAGGTCTTCTTCTCCATCATCACCCGCCAGGCCATCCGTCGGGGCAGCTTCCGCAGCGTGAAGGACCTCACCGGCGCCATTGGGCGTTACATCGAAGGATGGAACGAGCGCTGCGAACCGTTCATCTGGACTAAATCAGCCGACGACATCCTCGCCAAAGCCAACCGTCAAACCGGGTCAGTTACGAGCCACTAGCGCCTGCGTGCATTGGGTTTGTCGCCATCGCACTCGACTGTTCTGGGGTGCCGGGCGTTTGCGGGGACAAGACTCTGAGGGAAGCGTCGAACCGTGCTGTCGCCCAGGACGTTCGGCGCGTACCGACGACATCAGCCAGACTGTGGTCGGAGGTGACGGTATGCCTTACAACTCCGGTCGGATGGCCCACGACGCCGATGCCCACATCATGGAGACCCCAACGTGGCTCCGGGACCATGCCGATCCGGCGGTGCGCGACCGGATCGAGACCCTCACCTACCCCGGAGGCAACGAGTTGCGCCAGACGGGTGACCCTGAGGAGCAGCGCCGGGACCTGCTGACCTCGTTCGACCGGCTTGCCGCCCTACACGGGTCTGTCGAGTACCGGACCCGCGAAGCCGATGAAATCATGACCCGCAAGAATTTTGCCGCCACCGGCTCGTTCATCGCCGGCGATCGACCGCGAGCTCTGGACCTGCTGGGCTTCTCCAGTCAGCTCATCTTCAACACCTTCCACAACCGTCGCCTGCGCGACTGGGAGCACAGTGGGGACCTCGATCTCGCCTACGGGGCGGCCCGCGCCCATAACCGTGGCATGGTGGAATTCTGCTCGGTCGATCCCCGCCTGCTGCCAACCTGCTACGTGCCGCTGGTCGACTTCGAGCGGGCGCTGTCGATGACCAATGAAGCCATCGACATGGGAGCGGCTGCCCTTCTCGTTGCCTCTGGCTGCCCGCCGGCCCACTCGCCCACCCACATCGATCTCGACCCGGTGTGGGCGTGCGCGCAGGAAGCGGGCGTCTGCGTGGTCTTCCACGTCGGGGGGACCGGCGATCTCATCGACCGGAACTACTTTCGCAACGGTCTGCCAGTCCCAGCCGACTTCCACGGCGGCGAGGAGAACTTTCGGTCGGTCGACTACATGGGGATCCCCGGTCCCCCGGCGCAGACCATCGCCACCATGATCTTCGACGGCGTCCTCGAACGCTTCCCCCGTCTGCGCATCGGCGTGATCGAACAAGGAGGCGTCTGGGTCCCCTCGTGGTTGCGTCAGATGGAAGCGGCCGTGGAGGCTTTCGCCCGACACGAAGAACGCATCCGAGCCCTGTCTCTCAGGCCGACGGAGTACGTGCGCCGCCAGGTGAAGGTCACTCCGTACCCGACCGAGGACGTCGGGTGGATCATCGAGCAGAGCGGACCAGAGCTGTGCATGTTCTCATCCGACTACCCCCATGTGGAGGGCGGCCGAAGGCCGATCGAACGCTTCGAAGCCTCGATGGCCTCCGTGTCCGAGGACGCGAAGAGGCGGTTCTATAGCGAGAATGTCCTCGACCTTCTCGGGCCAGTGGCACGGGCACTGGCAACCTGATCCACGGATTCGGCGTCCTGGCCACGCGCCAGGACCGGGGGAAACGCGCTTCGAACACGTGGGTGGCGAACCACCGCAAGCGGTCATAACGCTCTCCCGGTCAACGCCCAGCGTGACCGAGCCGGGTGTCGAGGCAGAGTCAACCAGGCGGCGCGACGTCCAGTGACAGGGGCTGGGTGACCTTGCGCGGGGTCGGCCTGGCCGAGTCGGTCACCTCTATGGTCACCGTGTATGTGCCACTTGCCTCGGGCTTGCCGGTGATGTCCCCCGTCTTGCTGTGCAAGTGCAGTCCGCGGGGAAGCGACTCCTGTTTGATCGTGTAGGTGTAGGGGGGTCTCCCTCCTTCGCCGACCACGTCACCGCTGTAGCTCCGGCCCTGGGTACCGTTCGCGAGGGCGGTCCCTGCCACTTCCAGGGGATAGCTCACCCGAGGCATCGTGGCAGTGCATACGACACCCGACTCGCCTTGCGCCCACGCGTCGCACATAGTGCTGCCTGACTGGACCAGGCGGTCGGGGGCGATCGAGTGCATGATCTCCATCTGAGTCACCAGGTCGTCATAGGGTTGATTCTCGACGTTCACGAGGCCGAAATTGTTGTTCTCACCGTCGGGCACACGTCCCCCCTGCGGTTCATCGACGTATTCGAACCATTCGTCACCCACCACCCACGGGGCGTCTTCGTACAAAGGCGCTATGTACTGCGCGTAGGCCAGCGCCCGGGCCGCCTGGGTCGGATAGATCGCGTAGACACCCGGAACGGTGTCCGGTGTCTCAGGGGTCTCTCCGATGAATGAGTACTCGGCCACCATGATCGGAATCTTGGCGTACTTCTCGAAATTCTCGAAGCTCGCCGTCACCGGGAGGTACTGGGGCCACAACGCGTGGATGCCCCGGGCGAAACCCGGCTGAAGGGTGTAGTCGTCGATGCTGAAGACGTTCACGTAGTGGCTAGCCGCCTCCAGCAACTGGGGCTGAATGTACTGGCCCTCTGCCTTGACCCCCAGGATCAGGTGGTGGGGGTCATACTTACGGATTGCGGCGGTGGTCACCCTGAAGTACCGGGTGGCGAGGGCGTAGACGAACTCGTTGGGCTGCCCGACGTAGCGCTGCGCGACGGCTAGACCAGGAGAGCCCGCGGGCAACTCCAGATAGTCCTGGAGCTCGGTGTTTTCGTTCGTAATGTCCGGGCCCCACGTCAGCTCGCTGTCCGTGTACCAGCCGATCAGATTGGGGTCGCCGGCCAGGGGTGCGACCTGGGTGGCGGCCACCTCGTCAGCGTTGGTCACAAACGAGGGTGCGAACCAGTCATCCCCGCTCGCCATCGACAGCTGGACGGTATAGGGCATCTGGCCCGCGAACTCGCTGTCGTCGCTGAAAGGGCCGAGGCTGTTGAATCCCCACGATCTGAGCTGAGCCACGGTAGACGTCTCCCACGCGGATGTGCTCGGGTACTGGCTCTGGATCGTCTCGCAATACGGACACTGGCCGGTCGTCTGGTCGGTGTCGGGGTCCGACGTGACATGGTCGACGCCGGTCGAAAAGAAGGGCCGGCCGGTGGGTGTGACGAAGAACCATCGACCGTGCTCGTGCACAGTGGTGAAGTAGCCGGTTGCCTTGAAGGCCGCCGCCTGCCCGCCGGATTGCCCCTGCTGAACCGGTGCTCCGGGTCGAGCGGGACGGCTCCCCGCCGCCTGGGCGCTCGCCGCCGATGCCAGGGCACCGAACACGAGGCCGAGGGCGATGAAGAATCGGGGCCACAACGCCCGGGTTCTGGTCACAACGGTTCGTGGCCCGGTGTGATACGAGGTCGCGCGAGCAATCGACACCGCCGCCCCCTTCCCGTCGGCCACTCCAGCGCCGTGTTGGAGCAGCGTACCGAATGTCAACCGACCGTTGCCCGACGAACCCGGGATGGGACATCCCTGTCAGTCGGTGGACCGGTCCGTCGACGCCGCAAGGCAGGCCGGGGCCCCGCGCTCCGGAGCCCTCAACAGCGGGTGCCGACAATCACCACCGTGGGAGACGACCGGGGTTGGCGCAGAGTGGTAGTGACGACGCTGCGGTATCCCGGCGCATGGGGTCGGGGCGCCAAGGTGATCGTCTTGATCGGGCGCCGGGCGGTGACCGAGGCTTCCGGGCTCACCAGAGCTTGGGGCCGCCGTGAGCCCTGTGCTCTCGGGTCAGGTCGTCGGTCATCGTGACACCCAGGAACGTCGTCCGGACAGACTCGCCAAGCTCAGGCTACCCACGGGCACCCGGCCTCCCCGGACGCCTCTGCGCTGGGGTCAGCGGCCGCGTCTCGCACCGCAAGGCCGGGGATCTGCCGTCCTCCGGGTCGGGAGAGACCCGTTTGCGCTGGGGGTCCTCTTCCCCGTTGCCTGTCAAACTTAGGTAAGGCTACCCTAACTTTTCATGCTTGGGAGCGCAGCCGGATGAGGTGGGCAGTGGGCCTGGCTGCGACGGGCCTGCTCATCGTGCTGATGGCGGCCTGCGGCAGCTCGGCGGGCGCGAGCCGCACGACAGGTCTGCCAACCACGTGCCAGCGAGTGACGGCGACCCTCAGTGACGGCCCTGACCCCTCTGTGGATCCGGTTGGATACGCCCAGGCGCAGATCCTCCCCTTGGCGAGACTCCACACCTCGAACCTGGCCCTGCGCAGTGCGATCTCCCAGCTCGACGGCGCGTTCCGTGCCGTCGAGAGCTCGGGTGGATCCGCACGTGCCGAACACGAGGTCACGCGGTCGGATTCGGCGATAGACGCCTCCTGTCCGGGAGCGACGGGATGACCGGCCACCGGCATGCACCGGGGGGACGCCGTCGATCACACGTCACGCGGGCGCCCATCGTCCTGCTCGGAGTCCTGGCCGTGCTGGCCGGCGCGGGGCTGACCGGCTGCGCAGGCTCGGCCGGATCCGACAATTCGATCACGCTCTACAACGGACAGCACGAGCAGACGACCGACGAACTGGTGGCCGCCTTTGAAAACAAGACGGGTATCACGGTCGACGTTCGCAACGACGACGAAGACACGTTGGCCGACCAGATCGTCGCAGAAGGCTCCCGGTCTCCTGCCGACGTGATCTTCACGGAGAACTCACCCGCCCTTGAGTTCCTCCAGGAACGGAATCTCCTCGAACGTGTCGACACTTCCACGTTGTCGCGCACACCAGCTCAGTACAACTCACCCCAGGGGAAATGGGTCGGCGTATCCGCCCGGGTGAGCGTGCTCATCTACAACCCGAGCCTGATTGCCAAGAGCGCGCTGCCCACATCAGTCCTCGATGTCGCCGATCCGAAGTACAAGGGGAAGCTCGCCGTGGCTCCCGGAGAAACCGATTTCCAGCCGATCGTCACTTCTGTGCAGCGGACGTATGGTCATGCCGTGGCACTGCACTGGCTACAGGGCATCGAGACAAACGCTGGAAGTCACATATATCCGGACAACGAGACCATCGCCGACGAAGTCAACCGTGGCGCCGTGGCGTTCGGCATTGTCAACCAGTACTACTGGTACCGGCTCAGAGCCGAAGTGGGCGCAAGCAACGTGCATTCCGAGATCGCGTACTTCGCTCCACGCGACCCTGGCTACATGATCGACGTCTCCGGCGCAGCCGTGCTGGCGTCCTCACATCACAGCGCAGCCGCTCAGAAGTTCCTCACCTTCCTCACGAGCTACCAAGGCCAGGAGATCATCGCTCACTCCGAGAGCTTCGAGTATCCGATTGCCTCGGGTGTCACGACCGCCCAATCCGAGACTCCGTTCACCGACCTGGAACCTGACGACATCTCTGTGGCGCAGCTGGGTGACGGGAGTGAAGCGATAGCCCTGCTCAAGCAATCGGGGCTGTTGTGAACGGGGCGGCGTCCGGCCAGACAAGGAAGGCTTCGGCTCGCTCATGACGGCGCGTTCTGCGGTGAGCGAGCCGGCCCCGGCGGGCCCGGCGCTGCGCACGCATCCGCCGTCTCGCTCTCGGCACATGGCGCGCCCTTGGGGACTGCGCAGCTCCAGCTTGGCCGTGGCCGTTGTCTTGGTGGTACCGCTCGCCTTCTTGCTGATCGAGGCACGCGGTGCGGGCGTGTCGACGGTGGCACACGATATCGCACGGCCATTGACGGCCACGCTGCTGTGGAACACGGTCCGCCTGACGGTGATCGTGACGGCCCTTTGCGCTGTGATCGGTGTGGGGACGGCGTGGTGTATCGAACGGACGGACCTCCCGGGGAGGCGGGTTTGGGCCGTCCTTATCGTTCTTCCCATAGCCATCCCCGACTTCGTCGTCAGCTTCGGGTGGTCGTCGCTCACGACGTGGATACAGGGTTTTCAAGGTGCCGTGGTCGTGATGACGTTGGCTGTCTATCCCCTGGTGTACCTGCCCGTGGCCGCCAGCTTGCGCGGTGCAGATCCCGGCCAGGAGGAGGTGGCACGCAGCCTTGGGGTTGGACGCCTTCAAACGTTTTGGCGAATCACGGTCGGACAAGCACGCGGAGCAATCCTGGGCGGCTGCCTCCTGGTGACCTTGGTCTTGCTCGCCGAATACGGCGCGTTCGAGATCCTCGGCTACCGGACGTTCACCACCGAGATCTTCACGGAGTTCACGGTGTCGTTCAATGTTTCGAGCGCATGCGCGTTGTCCCTGGTGTTGATCCTCTTGAGCTTCGTGGTGCTCGGGGGCGACGTCGCCGCCCGAGGGAAGGGTCCGGTCAGCCGCTCCGGCGCCCTCGCCCAGCGAGTGGCGACGCCGGTACGTTTGGGGCGCGCCGTGTGGCCCGTGGTGGGCGCGATGGTCGTTCTGGTGCTTCTGAGCGTCGGCGTCCCGATCGGCGTGTGCGTCTACTGGATCATCGAGGGGACCCGCTCGCAGATCACAGGAGCCTCGTTGGTAGCAGCGGGGGGTCATACCGCGCTCTACAGCGCGTCGGCGGCCGCCGTTGCGACCGTGATGGCGCTACCCGTGGCGCTGCTGTCGATCCGGTACCCGAGCCACTGGACCCGTCTTCTCGAACGAAGCACCTATTTGGTGCTGGCCATGCCCGGCCTCGTCGTCGCCTTGGCGCTCTCCTACTTCATGGAGCACTACGCGGACGGCTACCTCTATCAGAGTGGCCCGCTACTCGTCCTGGCCTACGCCATCGTGTTCTTCCCTTTGGCGCTTGTCTGCGTTTGTGCATCAGTGATCCAGGCACCGATGTCCCTCGAAGAGGTCGGCCGATCACTCGGACAGCGGCGGTTTGGTGTGCTCGTGCGGATAACGCTCCCACTCATCGGCCCGGGTATGGCGGCCGCCTTCTGCCTCGTGTTCCTCACCGCCGTCACAGAACTCACGGCAACACTGTTGCTCGTGCCCACCGGCGTCCAGACGCTCGCCACCCAGTTCTGGGCATACCAGCAAAACCTCGCTTACGCCCAAGCAGCACCGTTCGCCTTGGCCATGATTGTCATAGCCGGAGTCCCGAGCATCATCCTCGAGCGGTGGTTCGACCGGCTCCCTTCCCGGGCGACGGCTCCCCAATGACAACACTCACGACCCGGGAACTTTGCAAGTCATTCGGCTCTGTACAAGTCCTGGCTGGAGTCGACTTGTTCGTTCCCGCGGGATCCTTCACCGCCGTCCTGGGGTCGTCGGGCAGCGGGAAGACCACACTGCTGCGCATCCTCGCCGGATTCGAGCATGCCGACGCTGGCACCGTGGCACTCGGCGATACCGTCGTCGAAGACGATCACCACTACGTCGCGCCCGAGCAACGCGGAATCGGATATGTCCCGCAAGAAGCGGCGCTCTTCCCGCATCTCACGGTCGAGGCGAACATCGGATTTGGCCTCCACGGGCGGCGCCGCACTCGGGGGCTCAGGAGCCGCTACGGACACGGAACGAGACTCCAACGAGTCGAGGAACTGCTCGATACCGTGGGACTGCGTGGCCTCGGTCGGCGGTATCCGCACCAGCTGTCGGGGGGCAGCAGCAACGCGTTGCCCTGGCCCGCGCCCTGGCCGTCGAGCCTCGCGTGGTGCTGCTCGACGAGCCGTTCGGCTCGCTAGACCCCGGCTTGCGCGCCAGTGTGCGGACAGACGTCCGGCATGCGTTGGTAGAGGCAGGCACGACGGCGCTCCTCGTGACCCATGACCAGGACGAGGCCCTGTCGCTGGCCGATCATCTGGCCGTCCTTCGCGACGGCCGGATCGCCCAGCACGGCACCCCACGCGACGTCTACCGCCGACCTGCCGACGCTGAACTCGCCAAGCTTCTTGGGGGCGGCCAATCTCCTAGACGGCACAATCGACGCAGACGGTCGCGGGGTGCACACGGTCCTCGGCTGGCTGGCGCTCGATCGAGTCGGGGCCGCGGCCGGCGAGAACGTGGTCGTCCTCGTCCGACCCGAACAACTTGTGCTGAGTGACAGTGACGGCGGAACTCCGAGGGGCGACGACCCGGGCCAGCCAAGAGGCCGTGTCACCGGTTACGACTTCCATGGCCACGACTCCGTCGTCAGACTCTCGTTCGAGCCGAGGACGTCACTCCCTGCACTCTCACTTGTCGCTCGGGCCTCCGGGGGACATCGGTTTCTGGTTGGCGACACCGTCGCGTTCCGCGCCTCGGGTCCCGTCACCGCCTGGCCGGCCGTGCGGTCCGGGAAGAGCAACGCGGGGTGACGCAATGCTGGGTACTCACCCGCGGGCACCGCGTGTGGCGGATCTCGGCTGTCCTCTGGGACGACACCGCGTGTGGGTCGTGGTGCCAGCTGGAAAGCCAGGCAGCTCTACGCACTGTGGTGCGTGAACGTCGGAGTCTTGCGTGGAGGCGCTGCAGTCAGCGACAGTTGCTGCTCATCGCGCGTTGTCGTTCGTCCGCCGAGGGTTCAATGTCCGAGGGCGTGATCAGAAAGACGTTGTTGGCAATCCGCTCCATACCACCACCTAGGGCATACGTAACCCCGCTGCAGAAATCGATCATGCGGCGTTTCAGCTCACGGCCTGCAGTCTGAAGATTGACGATGACCGGCTGACCGGCCATCACGCCATCGGCAATCTGTCGAGCATCCCCAAACTCCACAGGGGCAAATGCGCGGATGTGTGGACTCAACTCGGTGGACCGAACCCGCACCTTGCGGGCAGTGAGCACCGACACGTTGGGGTTCGGCTCGCGTTCACCAGGAGCGACCGCCCGCATTCGCATGGTCGACGACAGCCCTTCCGCCACACGCGAAGGGCGAGAGGTGAGGGGCGGGTCGAGATGCTCCGCGGGCGTGGGCACGCCGTCTTCCTCGTACTCGTCATCAATGAGTCCAAGTAAGGTCATACCCCGCCTGAGAAAACCAGTCGCCATCAAGGCACCTCCTTGAAGGTCGAGGGTACCTTCCCTCCGACGCCAAACGTTGGATGACGCGATCAGGCGAACGACCCTCGACGAGCCAGCACCCGCGGAGGTACCAACACATGCCACTCACTTCACGCCCGACGGCCACGATGGCGTGGCGGAGGCGGTCTTTGGTCACGGAGCCCGGGTCCCGTCGGCCCGGGTCCACGTCGGCCTGGGTCACCGTGGAAGGGTCGGAACAGGTCTGCGACGCCGACGCGCCGAGCGTGGCTCTGTGAGGACCCCTCACAGAGCAGACGTTGGCACGTCCTCTCTCGGGGTGCTACGAGGTCATGCCGACAACATCAGTGACTGTGAAACTGTTCCCTGATCCGCAAGCAACGGCCGGATTCTCACAAGCGGCAGATCCGGCGAACGCCGCATCGCCAAAGGCGAAGACGTTTCCGTGCTGGGCGACCAACCAGTAGCCGCCGCCATCCGCCGTCTGTGCCATGCCGACGATTCCGTTGTCGGTAAAGCTGTTGACCCCGCCGCAAGCCTGGGAGGGGTTGATGCAGCCCGACGACCCGAGGAAGGGGGCGTCGCCGAAGGCGAAGACGTTGCCGTTACTGTCGACCATCCAGTAGCCGTGACCGCTCGGCGTGGGGGCGAGGCCGACGATGTCGGGGTCGGTGAAGCTGTTGTTCCCGCCACATGGCTGCACCGGGTTGATGCAGCCTGATGAGCCGGCAAAGGTCGCGTCGCCGAACGCAAAGACGCTGCCGTGGTGGCCGACCAACCAATAGCCGGCGCCGTCGGATGTCCCGACGATGCCGATGATGCCGTTGTTGGTGAAGGTGTTGGCGCCACCACACGTGGTCGCGGGGTTGATGCAGCCCGACGACCCGAGGAAGGGGGCGTCACCGAAGGCGAAGACGTTGCCGTTACTGTCGACCATCCAGTAGCCGTGACCGCTCGGCGTGGGGGCGAGGCCGACGATGTCGGGGTCGGTGAAGCTGTTGTTCCCGCCACATGGCTGTGCCGGGTTGATGCAGCCTGATGAGCCGAAGAACCCGGCACTCCCGAGTCCGAAGACGCCGCCGTCCTCGGCCACGAGCCAGTAACCGGCACTGTCGGGTGCCGGTGCCATGCCCACGATCTTGCTCGCCAGGGGACGACCACCCATCGACCCATAGAAGCCCGCCGTACCGAAGGCGAACACACCGCCGTCGGCACCGGCAAGCCAGTACCCCGTCGGCGCCGAGACGTCTTTCGGGGCCGCTGCCGCAGCCACCGGGCCCCCGACAACAAGCCCGCTCGCGCAGAGCACGGCCACCACGGCAAACGCCTGTATCGCCCCGGCGTTCCGAATTCGCAAGCCGGACCGGCCCGTGCCCCGCGTCGCGCCCATCACCATCTCGCTCATCCCCCTCTGCCACCGAGGTGCATCGTTGCGGATCGAGCGTGCTGCCTCGAGCAGACGGAGGCTAGCACCGGCCTCGCTGAGATCGCCGCTCTTCGGCCGACGCCCGAAGCGCCGAGGTGCGACGACCGATTCCATTGGTGAGGCGTCACGCGCGACGTCGTTCCTCCCGCACCACTCGGAGACGGTGGACGAAGAGCACGGCCACGGCGATCACGGCGATCACGGCCAGCGCGTATCCGGCATCGCTGAACCCCTTCTCCACATGGTTGTAGCTGGACCCGAGGGCGAAGCCCAGGCTGGCGAGGGCCGTACACCAGATCGCGCAGCCCAGGACGGTGAATGCCACGAACTTGCCGATGGCCATCTCGCCCAAACCGGCGGCGAAGGACACGAACGAGCGCAACAGCGGGATGAAGCGCCCGAACAGCACCAAAGGCTCGCCGTGGCGGGCGAACCACGCTTCGGCCCGGTCGAGATCCCGGTGGGTGAGCAGGACGAACTTGCCGAACCGGTCGACCAGGGGGCGGCCGCCGTAGAAGCCGATCAGGTAGCCGGCCAACGACCCCATCACCTCGGCCAAGGCGGCCAGCACGATGACGATGACCAGGTTCAGATGGTGAGGTTCGTTGGGAATCTGGCCACTGGCCAGCACCCCTCCATAGATGACGGCCAGCTCGGCGCCGACCGGCAGTCCCATGGCCGAGATGAAGCTCAGCACGAAAACCGCGAGGTAGCCCCACGTCTCAAGAAAGTGCTCCATGTCGCACCTCCGACTGGGGGAATCCTTCGCGGCTGGGCAGGCCTTCGGCGCAAGGCCGCCCAAATCTATGCCAGGTCGACCTGACAGAGCCATGAAGCTGACCTTGACGGTCCCGGATGGGGTCGGGGCGCTTGACGTGCTCAGAATCATGCGCCTCGGTGGCTTCGGGCGGGGCCGTGAGGTAACGAGCGGAATTGGGAAAAGGCACGGGGGCGAGCAACCACATCTTGAGGTCGCGCTAGCGTGGGGGGGTGGGTGCGAACGGCGGATTCGGCTCATGGCGCCATCTGGCGAAGCGGTTCTTCACGGCCCTCTTGCCTTTCGGTCCGCGGCCAGCCGACGAGCGCTGGGCGCTGGAGCACATGCTCGAGGGCGAGCGGGCACTCTGGCAGCGCATGTCGGGGCCTGATCGGCGCCACGCCGTGGGCGTTGCTCGGGATACGGTTCGCCTTCTCGGCTCCGACCGAGCGCCTCGTAACGTGGTCGCTGCGGCGCTCCTGCACGATGTCGGTAAGGTCGAGTCGTCGTTCGGGACCTTGGCTCGTGCCATGGTCACGTTCTGCGCGGTCGCTGTCGGTCGATCCCGATTGCTGGCCTGGGCTGGAGATTCCCCCGAAGGCAGCCGTCGGTCAATTCGGACTCGGGTCGGGCTGTACTTGGCGCATGATCGCCTGGGCGCCAAGCTCCTCGAGGGCGCCGGCAGCCAGACGCTGACCGTGTCATGGTCGGCGGAGCACCACCTGCCGCCCGACCTGTGGACCGTCGACGCCACCGTCGGCGCTGCCCTCAAGGCCGCTGACGACGACTGACATCCGAAGCTGGTGCCTCGCTGACCGGGGTTCGAGGCGCCCAGGGCTTTCGGAAGTCTCTGGTGCGGGGCCAGCAAAACGACGAGCCTGATCGAAGAGGGCGCTTCCGTGGGCTCTGTCGGGAGGGCTGAGGCGGTGATCGGCTCAAAGGACTCCATGGCCCGACCCAGCGCGTCGCCTCCGTGATGGTCTTCTAGGAAATCCTCCCTGATACAGCGATCCCCGGGAGATGGCCTCCCGGGGATCGCTGCGTCCAGGCGGCAGGGTCGATCCTCTGCCTCATCATCAAGGCGAAGATCGACGCCTCGCACTCACGCATCGTTGCGATGGTCACTGGGTCTCCCCAGTGCTGGATGGGACTTCTGTTTCTTCGGGAACCGGTGAGCGCCGTGAACCTGACGTCGAGAGACACCGAACGACGGTCCCCCCCTTCCCCCTGCCGAAGCCACTCGCCAGCGCCGCGTATTGAACACGAAAACGCCACCGCGGGCATCGTCACAATTTGGGAAGCGGCCACACAATCTAGACCTCGCACAAGAAAAGGACGACGCGTGAAGTCCTGCGCGCGAGATGTAGTGGCACCGGTGGCGTGACGATTCTTTCCACCCACTGAGGAATGATCGACCGCAGTGAAGAGGTCGACGTGACACAGGACGTCGAATTGGAACGGGCCATGTCGATCCCGACGACAGTGCGTGGAACTCGGTCGATCACCAATTGTCACCGCCGATTCCGAGGGATCGTCACTCCGACACCTTGAGGCAGCACTCTGAGGCGGTCCTCGGGCCAGCCATGCGGCTCAGGATCGAGGGCCCTCGTCCCTCCTCTGACGTCGGTGTCAGAGAACAGGGCGAGGTGCGGTGCCTACCACCCCGAACGTGAACGCGGCGCAGCGGGCGAGAATCAGCACAGGCGGGCGGAGTCGAAGGACCGCGTGCCGGTCCAGTGGGAGGGGCAAAACAAGACGCGAGCGCCGCTTGATCACGAGCCGGCGGGAACAGGCTCCGGCCAGTTGGCGCGCTTTTGGACGGACTGCGGTTCGCTACGGCTGCCCTGAGAGTTGCTCACGCGAGCCGGCGGGGCCGGGATTACGCCTCCGCAATCTTCACGACCGCTTCATGAACCGCCCTTAGGCTCAAAGAGCTGAGCCCCGCGACATCATCGGGTCGTCCGAACGGGCCAGGACTCGCACCGCCGGCGAAGAAGGAGGGGGGCGCTCGCTCGCTCGCACCATCGAAGCCCTCCGGCACGGGAGGCACCATGGACACCGACTGGATGACGCAGGGGAAGTGCAGGGACATGACCCCGGGGCTGTTCTTCCCCAGTGACGGGGTCGGGGTGCAGGTTGCGCAACGGGTCTGCGCCGAATGCACGGTCAGAGTGGCGTGCCTGCGATACGCCCTGGCGCACCGGGTCGACGACGGCGTTTGGGGGGGAACCTCCGAACGCCAGCGCAGGCGCCTCCTGAAGGGCCACCGACCAGCGACGGTCGGCGCCGACGACCTGGGTCGCCTCGCACCGGCGGGGCAGTCCTGACCGTGCCTGCCCCCAGGGCCCGGTCGCGAGGGCGCTCTTCTGGCTCGGCGGGCCCCCGAGCCGCCCAGAGGCGTCCTCGCCCGCCTGGGCACCGGCGACGTCGTCCACCGCAAGTTCCCGCCTCGCGAGCACTACGAGCCCACCAGAGGGGCGCGCCGGTTGGGCTCGACGCGACGTCGTTGACCAAGCATTGACAAGCCGTTGGCCTCCCCATGAGGAACGCTCGTCATGATGGCGATGCCGGATTCAAAGGGGGGCTGAGAACCTTGCGACTCCAGGGGGGCGAGACGAGCCCCAACTTTGCCGTCGCCGTCCGAGGCTACGAGCGCAGCGACGTAGATGCGTACGTGATCCGCCTGCACCAAATGCTGTGCGACTCCAATGCGCGGGCAGACATTGCCTCCCGGGCAACGACCTCCGCCCTCGGTCGGACCTTCGCCGGCGCCCTGGGTGGGTTCGTGGAGGCGGGGAACAAGCACCTCGACGATGCACGGGCGATCGCCGACCACATCGTGGAACTGGCCGAGCAGCAAGCGATGGAAACACTTCGCGCGGCAGAGAAACGGGCAGGTGAGCTGCGGGAGCGGTCAGAGGCGACGCTACGCGAGGCTGAGGCCGTCCGCTCGTCCACCCTCCACGGCGCCCAGACCGACGCCGCCTTGGCAGATTCCCGGCTCCGTTTGAAGCAGCTGCAGCAGGCGATCACCGCCCTCGCGGCACACAAGGCGAACATGCTCAGCGAACTCGGCCGCCTCCAGCAGCATCTGGCGTGTGCGCCCTCCTACGACGCCAGTGTCATCGAGGACCGTGGGGCCCCGGCGGCGTGCGGCATGGAACGACGACGTGCACCTGCGCAAATCGCCGTGGCGGGTTGGCCCTCGGAGCCTTCCGATCCCTTCGAGAGCCTCGATGCCCCGCACACGCCTCACGACGACAATACGTTCGCGCTGAGTGCCTTCCCGACGTTCCCCGCATGCTTGGGGTGGTCGGAGCAGGAGAGCCGATGGGTGGGGATGACCTTCAGCCAGTACCAGGCCTGGCATGCGCGCCCCGACCTCGACCCGATCGCGTTCACTTCCGAGAGAGTGGCGTCCTAGCGGCCACGCCCCGGGTGCGCGCACGAACACGACCTACGAGAACCTCTGTTCTCGTGCCTCACGTGCGCCCACCGAGAAGGCCGACCGGGCTCGGTCCGGGCCTCCGCCCCGGCCCATTCCGCGCCGTCGAGGCGTCATCTCGTTCGATACCGACGCTGACGATGCGTGGACCTCGGTGTGGTCGTCAACGGTGCCGTCGGTGGCGACGTAACCTGCGGTAGCTCCGTCGTAGACGTCGTAGACGTCGTGGACGTCGTGGACGAGCTCCTCGGTGTCGTCGCCAGCGGTATCTCGACGTTCGACGACACGGTGCCGTCGGAGAAGTCCGCCGTGAAGGCAGCCTCGCTCTTCGGGAAGTCCTGGAGTTGATCGTCTTGCCCCCCGGACCCGAAGTCGTTGAAGTACGACTGCAGGACGACATTATTGGCGGGGTTGTTGATCACGCTCGCCATGTAGTTGATGAATGCCGGGTCATCCTTCCCGTCGAGACCCCATTCGTCGACCTCGACCGGCTTCCCCTGCGCTTGAGCGAAGGCGAGGATCGGGTTCACGATGGCGGCATCGGCCGCCGACCCTGGTTCGTGTCGTAGTGGTCGAAGCCGATGTTCGTTACCGCAGAGGCGCCTGGCCAGGTGGCGAACTCGTTGCTACCCCCGGCGTTGATGTCCCACGTATAGCTGAAGTCGTTTCCCGGCACCGCCCGGAATGCGGCGACGATCGAGTCCCAGTCGGCGATGAACTGGCTGGAGCTGAGCGCCTGCGCCCCCCACGGGTACCAATTGCCGTTCTGTTCCCACATGATGCGGATGTCGGCGTTGGCCTGACCGTTGGCGACGAGATCCTGACCCATGGTCGTGGCCTGAGCCGTGGTGAGGTTGCCGACGGCGATGGAGAAGCGCAGCGACCCCACGGCCCACGAGGGGTAGGTGGTGGCGCCGGTTCCCCCTGCGTAGGTCGTGATGACCGTCGGTGTCACACCCGAGCTGCTGTCCGAGCGCGGTGACGGCGCTCGGGCTCTGCGATGGGAGGAAGAGACCGAGCGCGGGCGGCGGAGCCGCGGAGACGAGCGACCCGACGGTCTCGACACCGATCCCCGTGAGCAGCAACGCCGAAGTGACGAGGGCGAGCGTACGCTGTCGCAGCCTGTTCGGTGCGACGGCGTGGCGAGCGTACGTCGGGGGCTTGGCGTGGCGCGCTTGCGTGGGCCGCTTGGCGTGGCGCACCTGCGTCGGAGGCTTGGCGTGGCGCGGTTGGGGCGGCCGCTTGGCGTGACGGGGAGAGGTCAAGGAACGAGCCCCCTTCGGGCGCTGTGCTGTGGTGCGATCCGTTGTGGTCGCATCATGATGGGCGTGTCCTCTCGCGAGTAGGAAAAGCCAGACGGTTCATGGAGAATTGCAGCCGACCGCCACGGTCATCACGGACGTCGCTGTAGTCGACCTCGGGCACGCTAGACCGAGGTCCTTTTCGAGCGAAAGTGCGGCCCCGCTGTTGTCCGTGGACACGCGCCGGTAGTGACGCGCCTGAAAGGCACACACAGCACGATGGCCTCACCTGTCCCACGACCAACGAGACGACCAACGAGACACTGTGAGCCCGCTGGCAACGGCGCCGGCAACCGCGATCACTACACTCGGTCGACGTGGGCCCCGAACGCTCGATCCGCGTCGGCCGGATCAATCGGGTGCTGAACGATTTCGTCCGCCCCCGACGTCTGGGCCCATCGATCTCCCTGGACGTCGGTGCCCACCATGTCCACGGGGAGCCGATCTCCTGCGCCCGGGCGCTCGCCGCCGACTACCGACCATTCCCCGTCGGCGGGTCGTGGGGACCCCCGTGGGACACCACCTGGTTCCGCCTCCGAGGTCGAGTCCCCGACGAGTGGGAAGGACGGGAGGTGGCGCTGGGCTTCAGTATCGGGAACGCGGGCTCCACCGGCTTCGGTGCCGAGGCCCTCGTGTGGCGCGACGGCCGACCGGTGCAGGGGCTCTCACCGAACCATCGGGAATACGTGCTCACCGCCGGCGCCGTCCGGGGAGAGGACGTCGAGCTTTTCGTGGAGGCGGCCGCCAATCCGCCCTCCCCGTTCGGAGCCAACCCGTGGCCCCTTCTGCTTCCCGAACCCGAAGGTGCTCCCCTATTCACCCTCCAACGGGCAGACATCCACGTGCGTGACCCGGAGTTCGAGGAGTTCTGGCATGACTTCCGGGTCCTCGTCGAGCTATTGAACGAACTTCCCGAAGGCGAACCCCGCACCGCACGCCTCTGTGCCGAGCTCGAGCGGGCGTGCAACCTCCTCGAGTTCCCGGACATCTCGGGCAGCTGGCGCCGGGCACAGCCGGTACTGGCCGACCTGCTGGCCCAACGACCCGCACCCGGCTCGCACTCGATGAGCATCGTAGGCCACGCCCATCTGGACACGGCCTGGCTATGGCCGCTGCGGGAGACCGTCCGAAAGTGCGCGCGCACGTTCAGCACCGTGCTCGAACTCATGGAGCGCTATCCCGAATACCGATTCGTCGTCTCCCAGGCTCAGCACCTCTCTTGGATGCGCGACCACTATCCGGATCTCTGGGAGCGCATGAAGGGCCGCATCGCAGAAGGGCGCCTCGAGCCCACCGGGAGCATGTGGGTCGAAGCAGATTGCAACATCCCATCGGGCGAGTCCCTCGTCCGCCAGATCCTCTACGGCAAGCGCTTCTATGCTCGCGAATTCGGCATCGACACGAACGACGTGTGGCTGCCCGACGTGTTCGGCTATTCGGCTTCCCTGCCCCAGATCATGCACCGGAGCGGTATCCGGTGGTTCCTCACCCAGAAGCTCTCGTGGAACCAGTACAACGCGCTTCCCCACCACAGCTTCCTGTGGGAAGGAATCGACGGCTCGCGCGTCTTCACACACTTCCCACCTGCCGACACCTACAGCGGAAATATGAGCGTCCGGGAGCTCCGCTTCGGTGTCGAGAACTTCAAGGACCATGATCGCGCCAGTCGCTCGCTCTATCTCTTCGGTTGGGGCGACGGCGGCGGCGGGCCGACAGCAGAGATGCTCGAATCAGCTCGCCGGCTCGCCGATCTCGAAGGAATGCCCCGGCTGCGCATGGAAGGCCCGCTGTCGCTTCTTCACGGAAGCGGAGGATGAGATCAACGACCCGCCCGTCTGGGTCGGTGAGCTCTATCTCGAGCTTCATCGGGGCACCTACACCAGCCAGGCCGCCACCAAGCTCGGGAACCGTCGCTCGGAGTTCGCTCTGCGCGACGCTGAGCTGTGGGCCGCACTCGACCCGCAGTCGGACTACCCGGCCGCCGCGCTGGAGGACCTGTGGAAGATTGTGCTGCTCCATCAATTTCACGACATCATTCCCGGATCGGGAATCCACTGGGTGTATGACGACACGGCCCGCGATCACGCCCACGTCCTGAGCTCCGCCGATCGCCTCATCGACAACGCTCTGGCCCGTCGCGTCGATGCCATCGACACGACCGGGCACGCGTACCCGGTCGTCGTGTTCAATTCGCTCTCCCACGCCCGTACAGAGCTCGTGACTGTGGATGCGCCAGAGGGGGTCAACTCGGCGATCGACGACTCGGGAACGATCAGCCCGGTCCAGCGCGACCGCGACGGGCGGGCGCTTTGGCGGGCGACGGTCCCCGCCTGCGGCTACCAGCTCTACGACCTTGTCGCCGCCGATGATGCGGGCCCCACCCAGGAGGTCGCCGCCGGCCCGAGGTTGCTCGAGAACGATCACCTGCGCGTCGAGCTCGACGACCACGGACTCTTGTCGTCGGTCCTCGACAAATCTGCGGGGCGCCAGGTCCTGGCGCCCGGGGCGCGGGGGAACCGGTTCCAGCTCCACCCGGACTACCCGAACTTCTTCGACGCCTGGGACATCGACCGATTCACCTTCGACCAGGTGGTGGACCTCGACGCCGTCGAGTCGCTCGCGGTGGTGGAGCAGGGGCCCCTCCGAGCGGGCATCGCCGTCACCCGTACCTTCGGCGACTCTCGGCTCACTCAGGTCATCCGGCTCGCCGCCGGATCCCGGTTCGTCGAGTTCGACACCGAGGTGGAGTGGCACGAGACCAATCGCCTCCTCAAGGTCGCCTTCCCGGTGGCGGTGCGAAGTCTCCGGGCAACGTACGAGATCCAGTACGGGCACGTGGAGCGGCCCACCCACGCCAACACCAGTTGGGACGTGGCTCGTTTCGAGGTCTGCGCGCACAAATGGGCTGATCTATCCGAGCCCGGATACGGCGTCGCCCTGCTCAACGACTGCAAGTACGGCTACGACATCGCGGCCAACGTGATCCGCCTGTCGCTCTTGCGCGCCCCGACGTGGCCTGACCCGGTAGCCGATCGCGGGCATCATCGATTTACCTACCGCCTGCTCCCCCACACCGGTGACCTCCGCGCCGCGGGCGTGGTGGATGCCGGCTACGACCTCAACGTGCCGCTGCGGGCGGTGCCGGCGACGGCTCATCGGGGTGCCGCTGGCGGGCAGAGCTCGATACTGTCGGTGGATGCTGCCCACGTCGTGATCGATGCGGTCAAGCGGGCGGAGGAAGACGGGGACGCGCTGGTGGTCCGGTTGTACGAAGCGTGGGGCCGACGAGGCCCTGTCACGGTGCGCGCGCCGTGGGACGTCGGGCGCGCCACCTTCACCGACCTCCTGGAACGGGAGACCGCAGACGCCAGGATCGCCGGCGCCACGGTCACCTTCGACGTGTCGCCGTTCCAGATCGTCACCCTCAAGCTCAAGCGGGGGGGCTGATACCGGCTCGTGGCGGGCCTTCCCCCTATGCCGTGGAGCGGGTCTCGAGGACCCACGACGCGAGGTCGTCGGTCGGGAACGGATCAAGCGATCGCCCCGACATCGGCACTCCGAACAGGTATCCCTGGGCGAGGAAGCAACCCAGAGCCTGAAGCTGGTGGGCCTGGGCAGGTCGTTCGACACCTTCGGCGATGACGGACAGGCCGAGCGAATCACCCAGGGCGATGATCGCCCGCACGATGGCGATGTCGTTGGGCGAGTCGAGGTCGAGCTCGTCCACGAAGGTCCGGTCGATCTTGAGCGTCTCGACAGGCAGGCGCTTGAGGTAGCTGAGCGACGAGTAGCCGGTGCCGAAATCGTCGATCTCGAGGTGGAGGCCAAGGTCTCTCAGCTTCCGGAGGATGTCCACGGTGGCGTCGCCGTGGGCCATGAGGGTGCTCTCGGTGATCTCGAGCCAGAGCTTGTCCGGGTTCAGCCCTGAATCGGTCAGCGCGGTCGTCACCAACCGTAGGAATCCGGGGTCGGCGAACTGCCGGGCCGAGACGTTCACCGACACGTTCAGCCGAGCCTCGTTCTCGCCCACACCGTTGCGCCGGATGTTCCAGCTGGCCGTCTGGCGACACGCCTCGCCGAGGACCCACGCGCCGAGTTGCACGATCATCCCGCTGTCCTCGGCCAGAGGGATGAATTCACCCGGCAACAGCAGTCCGCGTGTGGGGTGCCGCCACCGCACCAGGGCTTCCATGCCCACCATCGTCCCCGTGTGGAGATCGACACAGGGCTGGTAATGCAGCTCCAATTCATCTCGCTCCAGGGCACGATGCAGCTCGTTGAAGGTGCGCAGGTGCCGGATCGTGTTCCCCTCCTCCTCGGTCCGGTACAGCTCGATCTTGGCCGAGCCCGATTGTTTGGCCCGGTACATCGCCAGGTCCGCATTCCGCAGGAGGTCGGCGCCAGATTCCTTGCCGCTGAGCGACAGGGCGATGCCGATGCTCATCGACACGAAGATCTCCGTCCCACCCAGGACGAGCGGGAGCTCCATGGCCGCGACGAGGCGCTCGGCGACCTCGTACGCCTCGTGCTTGTCGCTTACTTCGCACAGCACGGTGAACTCATCGCCACCGAATCGAGCGAGCGTGTCGCTGCCGCGCAGCACGTTGGACAGGCGTCGGGCGACCTGCCGCAGGACGTGGTCACCGGTGTCGTGGCCCAGGCTGTCGTTGATCAGCTTGAACCTGTCGAGGTCCAGGAACATGACGGCCACCTCGTGGTTGTCCCGCTGGACACGACGCAGGGCGAGCTCGAGGCGGTCCATGAACAGCAGCCCGGTTGGGCAGGTCCGTGAGGGCGTCGTGGACCGCCGCATGGGCGAGCTGCTCGCGAAGGATTCGGCGCTCGGTCACGTTCTCGTACTGGTTGATCATGTAGAGCACGTCACCACTCTCGTTGTAGACGCACGATGCACTGGCGTTGATCCAGACCTCACGTCCGTCGGGTCGTACGATTCGCCGCTCGAGTTGGTACTCCTGCGCGGTCCCGTCGGCCACGCGCCTGATTGCGCTCGAAACCGACTCGCGGTCGTCCTCATGGGTCAGGTCGACGATGCTCATTCCCGTCAGCTCATCGACCTCTCTCCCGAAGATCTTCGCCAGCGCCGGATTCGCTCGGAGCAACCGCCCTTCGAGGTCCACCGCGGCGATGCCGCTCGGAGCATTGTCGAACGCCAATCGCAGGCTCTCGTGGGCGTCCCGTAGGGCCACCTCGGCGAGCTTGCGTGCCGTGATGTCATGGAGGTTGCCGACGTAGCCGCGGACGTTGTCATCCAAGAGCCTGTTGGTGATCGTGGCGTCAAAGCAGTGCCAATCGCCGTCCGCGTCGCAGATCCGGAGCTCGATCTGGAGGACGGCGGAGCCCTCGGAGGGGCCTCCGAAGGCTGTGGACCACTGGCGTCGGATCTCCGCGAGATCGTCGGGATGGAGAAGTTCGCTCAGCGGCGCCAGCGATTGGGTCGGATGGCCCAGGATGCGCTCGAAAGAGGGGCTCACGTACAACGAGGCGCCCTTGCTCGTCGGAGACGGCGATGATGTCACTGGCGTGCTCCACGAGCATCCGAAAGCGCGACTCGCGCTGACGGATCTCTGTCTCGCTCCGCCTCAGATCGCGCTCGACCGCCTCACGGGCTGCGATGAACTGTTGCAAGAGCTTCACGAGAAGGAAGATCCCGACAGCCGAGAGTCCGGCGAGGCCGTTCACCAGGCGAGGTTGAATGAGGCTCGGAGCGAGGTGCAAGGCGATCGCCAGCTGACCGAGGCACAGATAGATGGCGCAGAACACCAGCGCAGGATTGGCGGCGGTCGAGCCCGAGACGTCCATGGCGTCAGCAACCCCGAAGATGAACCCGATCGCCAGGATCGGCCCCCATCCCGTGCTGTAGGAGATGACACCGATGACGCCCATGATCACGCCCACCCGGCCGAACAGCTGGCGCCCGCCCGCGTCGGCTCCGGCCACGCCACTGCGGCGAGGACCGAGACCCCCTGGCCGGCGACCACCAGCGCGATGAGCAGCCAGTACGGGAGTTGAGCGGTGAGATGGAGCGCCCGAAACAGGCACAGGATGCCGGCGGCCGGGCGGCCCCGCCAGCACGCCGGGGCTCGTGGCCGCGTCCCAGAATCGGCGTCGCCACGACGGGCGCGCTGCGCTCAACGCCCGCGTGCTCGGGTCCATCGAAGAGAGATCGGCGGGGTGCGAGCCCGCCTTGAGTCGCCGGCGGCGGCGCCAGGCCGATCTTCGCCCCGCCGCCTGGCATTTTCAGCAGCACCCGGTTCCGCGCCGCAGGATCGGCGGCGCGGAGAACGGCCGGGGCCGGGCGCTAACAGGCCGGTGGGTTGCACCCCGGTGGCCCGTCGAAGAAGTTCGGTGCCAGGGTTCCTGCACCCAGGTTGGTGTCGGCCGAGCTGGTGTCACCCGACGAGCCGCTGTCCACCGGGGTCGAGGGCGCCACCGGCGTCGTGACCGGGGTCGTGACCGGCGGCGCGGTCACCGCCGGCGACGTCACCGTGGTCGTGAACGGCGGCGTGGTGACGATGGTCGACACTGGCGCCACGTTCACCGAGCCTCCGCTGTGCGCGGGGGACGGGTGGCGAGCTTGCGAGCCTGGCGTGCTGCACGCACCCGCCAGGACCGCCACCGCGGTCACGGCTCCGACGATGGCGACGCGGTACTTGCTGTGCCTCATCTGTACCGAACTCTCGCTCATCATGCCCTCCACGCCTCTCGCCGATGGACGTGAGCCACCTGGTATGGAGGCAGTGTTCATCCTGTGCCTGGCGCGTGTCTGTACCCGAGACGACAGTGGGTGTGTATCGGTCGGCACAGACCCGGGAAGCCCGAACCACATGGGTGCGCCCCGAAAAGAAGCGGCCGAGTGCCAAGGGGCCCGACGTTGGTTTCCCTCAGCGCCTCGTGCCACCTCCGGAGGCGAATGAGGCCGCCAGAAATGGAGGCGCGTTCACCGACCGAACCGTGTGACCCGGGGAATGACGTATGCCCGAGTTGCTCCGTCCATCAATGTGAACACCGACACCCCGCTGCCCTCTGCGATCCGGAGGTCGTCGCCGACGGGCCCAGGGATTCAGCGACAGCGGGCAGCGTGGTGTTGACGAAGACGAGGCCAACGCGCATCGGGCCGTCCTCTCATGCACGCGAGTCCCGCTCGTGTGCCGATCCGTCTAGCACTCTTCGGCCGCTCGGAATGCGCTGCCGGTTCAGCGGCGCTCCGGTTCGACGTCCCACCCGTCTGTCGCCTGGCGCATCTCGTAGCGCCCGCGGCCACGCGCCTTGGCCCGGTACATGGCGGAGTCCGCACGCGAGACGACGGAGTCGTAGGTGTCATGGGGATCGGGGAACAACGTGACACCCACGCTCGCCCCCACCGACAGTGTGAGGCCGTGGACTACGAACGGCCGCCCCAACGCCGAGACGATCCTGTGGGAGACGGCTTCGGCGTCGTCCCGTCCACTGGCCTGCTGGACGAGGATGCCGAACTCGTCTCCCCCGATGCGGGCCACGGTGTCCTCCTCGCGCACGGTGCCGAGGAGCCGCTCTGCCACGGCGCGTAGGAGCTCGTCACCCACCTTGTGTCCGTGAGAGTCGTTGACGGACTTGAACCGGTCCAGGTCCACGAACAACACGGCCAGGCGGTTCTGGTTGCGACGGGCGATCGACAACGCCTGGGCCACTCGGTCCTCGAACAGACGGGAGTTGGCGAGGTCGGTGATGGGGTCGTGCAGGGCCTGGTGGCGCACCTCGTCGAGGAGCGCCATACCGTCCAGGGCGGTGGCCGCCAGGCTGGCCACACCGCTCAGGCGCTCGCGCCGCACGTCGTCGGGTCTCAGCTCCCGGCCGTCGGATCCGACCAGGAGGACGCCGAAGAACGTGCTGCGGGCGGTGATCGGGACGACCACACCCGACTCGAGGCCGGTCAGCGACAACATTGCACCCAGAACCGGGTCCGACCCCACCGATACGAAGGTCGGGGCGGCCATCGACAGCAAGCGGTCCGCCACCGTGGCGATGCGCAGCGCCGTTGCCTCCGGTTCGGCGCGGTCCGACGATGGCGGGAGGCTCGAGGCCACCCTGGCCAGGTGGGCGTCGCCTGCATCCCACAGCAGCACGTGCGCCTCGTCGCAATCGGCGATTTCCAGGACGGCGTCGGCGAGGCGCTGGGCCACCTGGGCGCGCGTCGACTCCTCGGCCAGCGCCTTTCCGAGCGCCAAGAGGGCGCTCAAGGTGGTGTTGCGATCACGAGACTCGTCCAGGGCGGCGGCGGTGTCGAGGGCGGCCGCGGCGTGGCCCGTGTACGCCATCAGCAGGGACCGCTCCTGGGGCAGGAAGTGGTAGTTCTGCGGGTAGAACGCAGCCAGGCGACCGAAGTGGCCCCGGCTCGACACGATGTCCACCACTAGACGTGATTCGTCGTCGGTCTCCGTCCCGGCCTCGAGGGCCTCACGGGCGGCCACGGCGGCCTCTTCCTCGGTGAAGCCGACGTGATGGATCCGGGGGCGGGATCGCCCGGCAGCTGCGCCACCAAGAGGTAGCGGGGGGCTCGCACGGCGACACCTGCGCGCCTCGTGATCGTCTCGAGCATCGATGTGACGTCTCGGGCGGACGAGAGCTCCCTGGCCACCGACTCGAGCGACTCGAATCGCTTCGTGAGCACGGTGACCTGCTCCCGCAGCACCACGACCTCACGTTCGCAAGCTGGCCTCGACGGACGACGTCGGGTCCCACGCCACCCGTATCAGGCAACGGGGGTCGCCCCTGGTCTTGGCACTTGAGCTCTTCGACGTCGGCCGGCTCCATCCCGAAGAGCACGGGGAATTGCGACAACGCCCCCACGGTGTACCCGCAGAAGAGCGGGTCCCTGTCGTGATCGGGCGTCACCACGCTGATCAGGCCGTGCGCCTCGGCGACCTCCACGACTTCCGAGCGTGTGATCGTCGACTGCTTGGCGGAGATGGCGGGGTAGACGCGGATCATCTCCGCCGGCGAGCCGATGGAACGGAGGAGGGCGAGGACTTCGGTCCCGGCGTAGCGGCGGAACACCTCCATGCCCGCCTTGCGTCCCACATCGGGATCACCGAGGGTCTCCGCCGCCGTGTGGAACAGGGCGAGGCCCTGCTCATAGGTGCTCCACCCGTCGGGACGCTGGAGATCGGCGGCCGAGCGGCGCTCCCCGCAGCGCTTGAGGACCCGGTCGACGCCGGCATCGCCGGCGCGCTGATGGACGACCGCCAGGAGGGCGCCGAGCATCGAGTTGGCCAGGTGCTGGGGGTTGTTCGAACCGACCACCCCCAGGGGATCGACCACCGCAGGCTCGACCTTGACCCGCCCGACGAGCCCGGGTCACCGAGCGGATCGGGCCACCGGGCGGACCGGGCACGGGAGCCCGGCGACCGACGGCGAACCTGGGGGCGGATCGTTCGTCATGGCCGGGTGGCGATGCACAAGGAGGGGACATCGCACAATGAGCGACCGGCGAGCGCAGGGCCACGCCCGTCGGCCTGGGTCTTGCCTGTCGTCCGGGACCGTCGGCGCCCTGGCCCCGGCGTCCGCGCCGGCGGCGTCCCCGGCGAGGTGACCGCCACGATCGCCGGAGGCTTTTCGTACCCGGTGCCGGCACGACGATTGCCCAGCAGCCCGACGGGCGCGCCGTGGTGCCCCACGGTGCCATCGACCCACTGGCGTCAAGGCCCCCAATGTCGTACGACGCGGCGTCGCCCGAGGTCGATCACGACACCCTGGGTCGGCGGGTAGCTTGCCCTCGACGAGCGGGCTCGGCGAGACCGACGGAGGGTGGCAGTGGCCGACGTTGCGGGTTCCATCTACTACGACCCCTACGACTTCGAAATTGACGCCGACCCGTATCCGGTGTGGAAGCGGCTACGCGACGAGATGCCGCTGTACCGCAACGAGCGCTTCGACTTCTACGCCGTGAGCCGTTTTGCCGACGTGGAGTCGTGCTCCGTCGACTGGCAGACGTTCCCCTCCGGGCGAGGAACGGTGCTCGAGCTCATCAAGGCCCGGATAACGGTCCCTCGGGGCATGTTCATCTTCGAGGACCCGCCGGTGCACAACCTGCACCGCAGGCTCCTCAGCCGAATGTTCACGCCGCGGCGGGTCGCTGCGCTCGAGGAACGGGTCCGCGAATTCTGTGCGCGGGCGCTCGACCGGCATATCGGAGAAAGGGGCTTCGACTTCGTCCGCGACCTGGGAGCGGACATGCCGATGCGCATGATCAGCGAGCTACTGGGGATTCCCGAGACGGATCAGGAGGACCTGCGCGACCGCATCGACAAGGGCATGCAGATCACCGAGGGAGTGACCCCCGTTCTCCCCGACACCGAGATCATGACCAATCGCTCCCAGTTCCTCGACTACATCGACTTCCGGCGCGGCCACCCGACCGACGACCTCTTGACCGACCTCATCGAGCTGCGCTTCGTCGACGAGAACGGCGTGGAGCACAATCTCGACGAAGAGGAGATCCTGAACTACGCGGGGCTGCTGGCGGCGGCGGGCAACGAGACCACCACCAAGCTCATCGGCTGGACGGGGTATCTCCTGGGCGTCCACCCCGACCAGCGACGGCTCGTGTGCGAGGACCGAAGCCGTATCCCTCGGGCCATCGAGGAGATCCTTCGCTTCGAGCCCCCCTCCCCCGTCCAGGCCCGCTACGTGGCGCGCGACGTCGAGCTGCACGGGACCACGGTGCCCGAGGGCTCGGTCCTGCTCATGCTGACGTCCTCGGCCAACCGCGATGACCGCAAGTTCGACAGTCCCGATCGTTTCGACGTCCAGCGCACGATCGACCACCACCTGACGTTCGGCTACGGACTGCATTTCTGCCTGGGAGCAGCGCTCGCTCGACTCGAGGGGCGCGTCGCACTCGAGGAGGTCCTGGCGCGCTTCCCCGACTGGGAGGTCGACGAGGATCGAGCCGAGCGCGTGCACACCAGCACCGTGCGGGGTTGGCACCGCTTGCCCGTCTCGGTGTAGTGCCAGGAACGCGGCGGTGGACCGCACCATCTGGCGGGGCCGGCGCGGTGTGGGCACCGAGCACCAGGGGACGGGAACACGCACGCAGCCCCGGGCGTAGCGCGCCCCTGGTGACAGGTGACCCGGCCCCCAGACCCTATAAAGCGGACCCTGTTAGTCAACTATGCGGGTGGGGCGCTGGCTCCGGCCCCCCGATCGTGATCCGGCCCGCGGCGTCCCGGGCCTCGCCCCGTTGACCAACCGTTGACAGGCGGTTGTGGGCCCCGTGAGAGTGGCCCGCCATGATCAGGGGCAATGTCGATCACGGGCATCCCGTCGGTCATGGAGCCAGGTCCGGCCGCCCGCGACACCGAGACGGGGGCCCGTGCCGATGCGCCCGCATCGGTGCGCCGGCAGACGGCGCCGCGTCGACGCCGGCGCCGTGTCGTCCTCGTGGCGGGGCTCGCCGTCCTGGCGGCGTCGGCCTTGCTCGTCACGGGGATCCGGTCCGACCTCCAGGTCCGCTCCGAGCTGCGCACGGCCCGGACGTCGCTGTCGACGACACGGACGCGCCTCACGAGCACGCTTGAGAACCTGTCGTCGGTCAAGACCAGCCTGACCGCCACCACGACCCAGAGTGAGACGCTGCGGGTGGCACTCGACATCACCGCCTGGGAGCTCGCCGGCGCCAGGGCCAACCTGACGACCACGCAGAGCAGCCTGTCGAGTGCCGACACCGGCATCGTCACGCTCAACACCTGTCTGGGCGGCGTGGAGAAGGCGCTCAACGAGATCTCCGTCGGTGACCAAAGCGGCGCCGTCAGCTCCATATCGGCGGTGGCGGGCAGCTGCCAGGCGGCGCAGGGCCAGGGTGGCGGAGGCCCTGTCTACCCTTTTGACTTTCCCGACCCCGACGTCCTGCGGGACGGGACCACCTACTACGGCTATGCCACCAATTCGGCGACCGGCAACATCCAGATGATCCAGTCGTCGGATCTGTCGCAGTGGAACGTCCTGGGCGACGCCTTGCCGCACCTGGCCTCGTGGGCACGCGCCGGCACCACCTGGGCACCGGGCGTCTTCGAGCTCAACGGCACCTTCATCCTCTACTACGCCGCCGACGACGCGGCCACCGGGAAGCAGTGCATTTCCGTGGCGGTGGCCGACCAGCCCGAAGGGCCGTTCGTGGACAGCTCGACCGCCCCCCTGGTGTGCCAGGTGGGCCTCGGCGGTTCGATCGACCCGAGCCCGTTCCTCGATGCCGCGGGCACGCCGTACCTGACGTGGAAGTCCGAGGGGGCGAACGGACAACCGCCCACGATCTGGTCGCAGAAGCTCAGTCCGAGCGGTACCGCCCTCGTCGGGGCCGACCCGGCGCTGCTGCTGCAGCCCAGCCAGGGATGGGAAGGCGGGATCATCGAAGGCCCCTTCATGGTGCTCGAGTCGGGCCAGTACTACCTCTTCTACTCCGCCAACAACTGGAACACGGCGAACTACGCCATCGGCGTGGCGCAGTGTCGGAGCCCCACGGGCCCGTGCACGAAGCCCCTCGGCCAACCGCTCGTGGCCTCCGAAGCCACCCTGTCCGGTCCGGGCGGCCCGTCGCTCTTCACCGACACCCAGGGCCGGGTGTGGATGGCCTTCCACGCCTGGCTGCCCGGGGCGGTCGGCTGGCCGCACAGCCGCCTGCTGTTCCTCCGGCAGGTCACGTTCGCCAACGGTCTCCCCGCCGTCCAGTCCTAGGCGCGACCTCCGGGCATCTCCGGGCCGGTCGGCGGGGCTTGCCTCGCTCCCATATTTCGATACGATGTGTATCGAATCTCGTCCGGCGGCGCTCCCCGGGCCCGCGGTCGGGACGCCAGCCGAACGATCAAGAGAAACGGGGGACCGCCGTGCCCGTGCTCGAACGCAAGTGGTGGACGCTGATCGCCGTGTGCACCGCCACCTTCATGCTGCTCCTCGACATCACCGTCGTCAACGTGGCCCTCCCCGACATCCAACGCTCGCTGCACTCGTCGTTCAGCGACCTCCAGTGGGTGGTCGACGCCTACTCGCTGACCCTGGCGGCGTTCCTGCTGACCGCCGGTGTCCTCGGGGACATGTTCGGACGTCGCGAGGTGTTCGCCGTCGGACTCGGCGTGTTCTCGCTGTCCTCACTGGTCTGCGGCCTGGCGACGTCGTCGAACATGCTCAACCTGGCGCGTGCCGCCCAGGGGGTCGGTGGCGCCGTCATGTTCGCCACGTCGGTGGCGCTCATCGCCTCGGCCTTCCACGGCAAGGAGCGGGGCACGGCATTCGGCATCTACGGAGCCGTGCTCGGCGGAGCCGTCGCCGTGGGGCCCCTGGTCGGCGGGGCCATCACGAGCGGCATCGGCTGGCGGTGGATCTTCTTCGTGAACGTGCCCATCGGCGTGATCGCCGTCTTCATCACGCTGACACAGATGCAGGAGTCGAAGGACCCGAACAATCGGCGCATCGACTGGATCGGGTTCGTATCGTTCTCCGTCTCGCTCTTCATGCTCGTGCTGGCCCTCGTGCGCGGCAACTACGACGGCTGGGGCAGCGGCAAGATCGTCGGGCTGTTCATCGGGAGTGCCGTGCTGATGGCGATCTTCCTCGTCGCCGAGTGGCGCCAGAAGGATCCCATGCTCGACCTCACGCTCTTCAAGCGCCCGGCCATGACCGGTGCCTCGCTCGCCGCCTTCACCCTGGCGGGGTCGATCTTCGCCATGTTCCTCTACCTCACCCTCTACATCCAGGACGGCCTCGGGTACGGCCCGCTGGCGGCGGGCATCCGCTTCCTTCCCATCACCGTGATGGCGTTCGTCGTCGCGCCGTTCGCCGGCAAGCTCACCGTGAGGATCCAGTCCCGTTACCTGCTCGGCCTCGGGCTGTTCCTCGTCAGCGTGGGCCTGCTGGTGATGGGGACCACGCACGCGTCGTCCAGCTGGACGCAGCTGCTGCCGGGCTTCATCGTGTGCGGTGCGGGCATCGGAATGGTCAACCCCGTGCTGGCGTCCGCATCGGTCGCCGTCGTCCCGTTTCAACGAAGCGGCATGGCGTCCGGGGCCAATTCCACCTTCCGTCAGATCGGCATCGCCACCGGCATCGCCGCGCTGGGTGCGGTCTTCGCCAGCCAGATCCAGCACAAGACGATGGCCGTGCTCAACGCCACCGCGGTCGGTCGGGAGGTGGTGCACTCGGGCGGGACCCGTCTGGTCCAGGCGCTGCAGGCCGGCGGGGTGCGCCAGGCCGCGGAGGCGATCCCGTCAAGAGCGGGGAGCGCCACCCTGCTGCACGCGTACCGTGTCGGGTTCTCCGGCACCCTGAACGAGCTGTTGGTCATCGGGGCCATCCTGGCGTTCGTCGGCTCGCTGCTGGCGCTGGCGCTCGTGCGTCAGAAGGACTTCGTGCCGAGCTACGCCGGCGACGGTGCGCCGGGCGGCGGCGCCGCGCCGTCGAGCGAGCCCACCCCGGCGGCGGTGGCGTGAGCACGACGACCCCTGCGCCGCAGCCATCGATGGTCCCGCCGCCCCCGGCCCGAGCCGACGATGCCACCGTCGGCGACTGTCCCCGCTCGCCCGGGCGCCCTCGCGACGAACGCGCCAGTCGGGCCATCACCGAGGCGGCCATGCGCCAACTCGATGCGCTCGGGTACGGGCGGATCACCATGGAGGGCGTCGCGGAGCCGGTACGCCGCCCGGCCCGGCCCGGCCGGCCCCGGCAGGCAGGATCAGTGGGCCGGAACCGGCACAGTGACTAATGCTGGTTTTGCGTGGACAGGATCGAGTCTATGGCGGTCACGGCGGATCCGCACGGCCCGCAGTCGGCTTCCCGCGCCAGCGCGGCTAGGCATGGGAAACTGCTGAAGCCGCGGGTAGAAATTAGGTAAAGACGCCACGAACGCGACGACGAGCGCGATGCCGACGACGAGGACCACGTACCCGAGGATCAGCCCAGCCGTGGCCATGGCGCGGCCGCCCTCCCCGGTCCGGCGGATCTGCCCGCGGGCGATATGGCCGGAAACGATCGCGACGACCGCGAGCGGGCCCAACGCCAACGCCACCATCCCGCATACCATCGACACGATCGCCAGCGGGCTGGTCTGCTGAGCTCGCCTTTGCGGCGTGTCATCAGCGGCGGTCATGCCGGCCTGAATCCACGCGACCCGGCTGAGCGGGCGGCGCCGTGACCGGCTAGCCCACCGGGCCGGGGCGGTCACCGCGGCGCTGGCGCCCAGCGCGGACCGGTGCAGCCGGCCGGCGCTGCGGCAGATGCCGGCCGCGTAGCTGAGCGCGCGGGCCCGGCGCAGCGCGGCAACCCGGACGGCGGGATCATCCAGGATGGCCAGAAGCTCGGCGGACCACTCTCGGCGGCGTTCCTCGCGCACGTCGCGGGGCAGGCGGCGGCAGGCGTCGCCGATCAGCAGCTCGGCGATCCGCTGGGCGGCCGGGCGGGTGGTCACCGCGTCCCCGCCGGAGCCGGCCGGGCCGCGCCGCGTCGCGGCGAGCGCCGCGAGGAGTCCCGCGCGGCGGCGGCTTGCGCCAGCTCGAGCCGGGCTACCCGCAAGCCCTCGCCGGTGAGCCGGTAGTACTTTGGTTGTAAGCATTCAGGCCTGTCCGGCCAGGCTGAGCCGGGAGGCGTGGGTGTTTTCAGTTCCCTGGTCGCTGCATCAAAGGCGAGTGAGAAGGATTGGACTGCCGCGGCCCGGCGCGCACAGCGGCGAGGACACTACGACCTCATCGACGCCGCTGTCGCCTCGCTCGCCGGGCGCCGCGGCGCCTGCTGGCGCGGATGTCGGGCGGTGCGCGCTGAGTGCCTGGCCGGGCTGGCCGGCGCGGTGGCGTGCCGCCTGTTTATCTCATCGGCGGGGCACGGGTGCCGTTTGCCCGCGTGGCAGGTGTTCCAGGGTGTCTCGGAGCCATGCGCGCTGCTCGGCGTCGAGGAGCGGCAGGGCGGTCTGGACGTCACGCTGGTCCTTGTCGCTCTTCGAGCGCGACTTGAACAGCAGCACCACCTCGGGAGCGAGGAACGGGATGCCGTCTCGGGTGCGGGTGATGCCGGCGAGTGGTCGCCTGACGCAATATGCGCCTCGGTGGTAGACCCAGGAGGTTCGGACCGCGCTGGCCAGGAGCACCTCGGTGGGCAGGGGGAGGTCCTTGCCGTGCAGGACGAGGCGGCCGGGGCCATCGGGGAGCCGTTGGCCTGCGGTCCAGGGTTCGGGTTGTCCATCGCGGCCCACCAGGCGGACATCGACCTCGGTGAGGTCAGTGCGCAGCGCGTGCTCGTCGCGTTCGAGCAGCATGACGTCGACGTCGGCGTGGTCACGCGTGACTCGTCCGGCGGCGAGGTCGATGGCCCAGCCGCCGGCGATCCAGTAGGGAACGGTCAGATCGGATAGCAGGGAGCGGACGGCAAGCACCGGCCCGAAGCCGGCGTTACTGGTGCTGTTCATCAGGAAATTGCCTCCCGGCGATGACGGCGGGACCGTTCCCCAGGGGCTGGCGCAGCGGCGCTAAGCGATGCTGCCGGAGAGCGGTGCGATCATGAGTTCGTTCGGCATTGGGCACCACCTCCTTGCGCTGCGGCCTCACGGACACGATAACTCGCCGGGAGTCAGGTGACGACCCGGTTCATGCCGGAGCAGGGGCGGGGCGCCGGGCCAGCCATTACCCCAGGCTCCCGGCGCGCGGGCCGCCGGGAAATCCGGCAGCGGTCATCGCTGGTGCCGTTCGTGCTGGCCTGGCAGTGACGCGATGCGGCGGGGTTTACGGCGGGTCGGGGATGGGCGGCATCCAGGGGTTGCCGGCGAGGGCGTGGTGGATCGCGGTCAGGACGTGGGCGCCGTGCTTGGCGGCGGTGGAGATGTAGCCGCGGACGGCGTACCGGTCGCGGGTGACCTGCTCGGAGCGGAGCCGGCCCGAGATCTTCTGCTGGGTCTTGGCGGGCCGCAGGTCGCGTTCCGCCTGATTCGAAGTCGGCGGGATCCGCAGGTCGGTGGTGAAGCGGAGCACGTCGTCCTGCCGGTCGCGCAGGCATTCGAGCAGGTCGCGGCAGGGCTCCTGCTTGCGGCCGGGAACGCGGGGGATCTGGGCCAGGCCGACCAGGACGCCATGCGTGAACGCGCGGGTCAGCGGCGCGGCGACCTCGCCGGAGATGGCGGGAAGGCCCTGGGCGCGGGCGGTGTTCGCGGCGTGGATGAGCCCCTGCAGGGCCTGGCTGGCCTGGACCGGCCAGTGCGCGCCGGGGTAGGTCTCGGCGGCGCCGGCCAGGTCGCGCAGGAGGTGCTGGGTGCAGAGCTGGTGGATCAGGCCGGGGATGGCGTCGTAGTTCTGGTAGCGGTCATGGACCACCACCGTCCCGCCCAGGTCCGGGAGCACGAACGCGGTGAAGGTCTTCATCGACCGGTCGCCGAGGAAGTAATAGGTGAGCAGGTTCGTGCAGGCGACCAGCAGGTATTTCTTGCGGGTCTTCGGCCCGGGCCCGACCCGGATCGGGGTCTCGTCCGCGCTGATCACGTGCGCCAGGATGATCAGGCACCGGATCGCCCTGTTCGCCCCGGCCACGGCGGCGGCGGCGCGGGCGATCATGGAGTGCACGAACCCGGGCGAGGGCTCCGCGCCGGTCAGCGCCTCGACCAGCTCCGCGCAGCGGTGCACCGGGATGGCGTGCGCCGCGATCAGGTACACGCACCACGCCTGCAGGGCCAGGCCGTAGGTAACCGTCCCCGGGGCGCCCGGCCCCGGCCGGGGCGGCCGCCCGGTGCACCCGCCCGCACCGGCAGGCCACCTCGTGCAGGTCATGCTGGGTCACCGTCGCGGTCTCCAGCGGGACGTCCACGATCTGGTGGCTGGCGGCCACGCCCAGGTCAGCCGCGGCGGCCAGGTCCGCGCCGCACCTGCACGCCCCGGCCGGGAAGTGCGGCACCCGCTCATCCGGGCTGGCGGACCAGGCCAGGTGCGATCCCGGGGCGCCTGGCTGCTTGCCGGGCTGGCGCCCGCCCCCGCCGCGCCTGGGCTTCGCCGGCGGCGGCGTGTGGCCAGGCAGGTCATCGGCGGACGGGGCCATCGAGGAATTGCCGCTGTTACGGCCCAGCCGGCGCTGCAGATCCCGGACCTCCGCCGCCAGCGCCACCACGTCAGCCCGCAGCTCCCCGATCGCGGCGGCCTGCTCCTCCAGCACGCGGGCCTGCGCCTCTATCACCACGTCCCGGGCAGCGCACGACGCGCAGCCCGGCGCGGGAGACGGCAGAACGGCCATAACCAGCCATCATTATCGCCAGCCCTCAGTAATCAACACGACACGCCAGGCAGGCAGGCACCAGATGACCGGCTCACCATCAGCCTGGTGCGCCGTACCGCAAGACTGCCGCCGATACGAGTAGGGACCTGAATGTTTACACGAACACAGCTCCCGGCGGCGTTCAGCCGGCCGGGGACAGCACGGGGCTGCTGGCGGAGTTCGGCAGGTGGCTGAGCCGGGAACGGGGCCTGTCGCCGGTATCGGTGCAGTGCTATTCCAAGCAGTCGAAGGCCTTCCTGGCCTGGACCGGCGGGGCCGGGGCGGTCAGCGGCCTGGACGCGGGCAAGGTGACCGCGTTCATGGTGGACTGGACGGCGGGCCGGAACACGTGGACGGCGAAGGCGATGGTGACGTCGCTGCGGGCGTTCCTGCGGTTCGCGCACGCGACCGGCCGGACGGCCGTCCCGCTGGCGGGGGCGGTTCCCTCGGTCGCGTCGTGGCGGATGTCGTCGCTGCCCCGCGGCATGAAGGCCGCGGAGATTGACCGGCTGCTGGCCGGCTGCGACCGGGACACGGCAATGGGCCTGCGGGACTACGCGATCTTGTCGCTGCTGGCCCGGCTGGGCCTGCGAGGCGCCGAGGCCGCCGGGCTGCAGCTCGGCGACATCGGCTGGCGGGCCGGGGAGATCACGGTCACCGGCAAGGGCAGCCGGACCGAGCGGCTCCCGCTGCCGGCCCCGGCCGGGGAGGCCCTGGCCGCCTGGCTGAAGGACGGCCGGCCGTCGTGTGAGTCGCGGTCGGTGTTCGTGACGATCCGGCGGCCCCACCGGCCCGTGACGCCGCACCTGGTCCGGGTCATCATGGCCAGGGCCTGCGAGCAGGCCGGCCTGGAGCGGACGGGAGCGCACCGCCTGCGGCACTCCCTGGCGACCGAGATGCTGCGGGCCGGGGCCTCGCTGCCCGAGGTCGGGCAGGTCCTTCGCCACCGCAGCATGCTGTCAACCAGCATCTATGCCAAGGTCGACCAGAACGCGCTGCGCCCGCTGGCGCGGCCCTGGCCGGGGAGCGCGGCATGAGCGGGCTGAGGGCCCGGGCCGGGGAGTACCTGGCGATGCGCAGGGCCCTGGGGTTCAAGCTGACCAGCCACGGGTCGCGGCTGATGAGCTTCGTCCGCTTCTGCGAGGACCGCGGCGCCACGACGGTGACCACGGACCTGGCGGTGGAGTGGGCGACCTCGACCCCCAGCGACCACGAGGCCTACCAGGCCCGCCGGCTCGACATCGTGCGGATCTTCGCCCGCCACCTGCAGCCGCTGGACCCGGCCACCGAGGTCCCGCCCGGGGACGTGCTGGACCGCCGCCAGTGGCGGATCCCGCCCTACCTCTACTCACCGCAGGAGGTCGCCGCCCTGATGAGCGCGGCCAGGACGCTCCAGCCGGCGTTCCGGGCGGTCACCTGGCGGACGCTCCTCGGGCTGCTGGCCGTGACCGGGATGCGGCAGGGCGAAGCCTGCCGGCTCACCCGCGACGACGTCGACCTGAACGCCGAGACGGTCACGATCGCGGACTCCAAGTTCGGCAAGTCCCGCATGGTGTTCCTCCACCCGACCGCAGCTGCCGCCCTGCGCGCCTATGACCGGGCCCGCGACGAGGCGTTCCCCGGGCCGACGGCGGACACGTTCCTGGTCAACAGCCGGGGCGGGCCGCTGGACAGCCACAACACCTCCAAGACGTTCGCCGTGCTCGTGACGGCGGCGGGCATCACGGCCCCGCCCGGGCAGCGGGCCCCGCGGCTGCACGACCTTCGGCACGTGTTCACGGTCTCGACGCTCCTGGACTGGTATCGCGACAGCGGCGACGTCCAGGCCCGCCTCCCGGTCCTGTCCACCTGGCTTGGCCATATCGACCCGAAGTCCACCTATTACTACCTCTCGGCCGTCCCGGAGCTCCTCGCCCTGGCCGCCGCCCGGCTGGAGCCCGCCGGCCGGGACGACGAGCGGGAGGCATCATGACCGACCTGGCTCCCGTCCTGCAGGGCTTCTTCACCGACCGGCTCGCCCGGCAGAGAAAGGCCAGCCCCAACACCGTCGCCGCCTACCGCGACACCTTCCGGCTCCTGCTCGCCTTCGCCCAGGCCAGGACAGGCAAGGCGCCCAGCCAGCTCAGCCTCGCCGACCTCGACG
Source organism: uncultured Acidimicrobiaceae bacterium (assembly GCA_963838835.1). Taxonomy (GTDB): domain Bacteria; phylum Actinomycetota; class Acidimicrobiia; order Acidimicrobiales; family RAAP-2; genus Bog-473. Next base: position 2,989 of record CAWITA010000020.1, on the reverse strand, counting down.
CCGCCCTGGTCGGCGCGTTCCTGCAGCACCTCGAAGAGCAGCGGGGCAACGGAAGCGCCACCCGCAACGCCCGCCTGGCAGCGATCCACTCGCTGTTCAAGTACGCAGCCCCGAAGGCACCCGAGCACGCCGCCGTGATCAGCCAGGTCCTGGCGATCCCACCACGACGACACGAGCGGGCGATCGTCAGCTACCTCACCGCCGAGGAGATCGACGCCCTGGTCGCGGCCCCCGGCCGCGAGACCTGGCACGGCCGCCGCGACCGGGCCCTGCTCCTGCTCGACGTCCAGGCCGGCCTGCGGGTCTCCGAGCTCACCGGCCTCAAGCGCCAGGACATCCACCTCGGGGCCGGGCCGCACGTCCGCTGCCACGGCAAGGGCCGCAAGGACCGGGCCACCCCCCTCACCAGCCAGACCGTCAAGGTCATGCGGACCTGGCTCGCCGAGCTCAGCCCCGACCCCGCAGGCCCGCTGTTCCCCGCCCAGCCCGGCGGCCGGCTCTCCCGCGACGCCGTCGAGCGCCTCGTCGCAAAGCACGCAGCCACCGCCGCCGAGGCATGCCCGTCGATCAAGGAGAAGCACGTCACTCCCCATACCCTGCGGCACTCTGCCGCGATGACCCTCCTGAAGGCCGGAGTCGACACCTCGGTCATCGCCCTCTGGCTAGGTCACGAAGGGACCGAAACCACCCAGATCTACCTTCACGCCGACATGACCATCAAGGAGCAGGCCCTCGCCCGCGTCCAGCAGCCCGGCACCAGCCCCGGCCGCTACCAGGCGCCAGACAGCCTGCTCGCGTTCCTCGACAACCTCTAGCCACCGCCAGCACCCGCCGGGTTATGCCGATCAGGGAACGATGGCCTGGCCCGCCAGGCAGGCTCTCCAGCACTCCGGTCGGCATAATCCAGAGATCGGCATAAGCAGACGACCACCTCCTCGGGTTCACCGGGCCCGAAGGCCGAAGCCGAGCAGATCAAGGCCGAGCTGACCCAGTTCCTCCGGGAGACCCTCAGGCTGGAACTGAATCAGGACAAGACCCTGATCAGCCACGCCCGCACCCAGCCGGCGCGGTTCCTCGGCTACCACATCATCGTCCAGCACTGCGACACCCGGATCACCTACGGCCGCCGGTCGGCCAACGGGAGAGTCGCGCTGCGCGTGCCGCCGGACGTGATCAAGGCCAAAATCACCCCCTACCGGCGCCGGGGCAAACCCTGGCACCGGCCCGGCCTGCAGAACCTGGATGACCACGACATCGTCCGGACCTACGGCGCCGAATACCGGGGCATCGTGAACTACTACCTGCTCGCCCAGGATGTCTGGCGGCTCGGCACGCTGTGCTGGTACGCCCAGACCTCGATGCTGAAGACCCTGGCCGCTAAGCACAAGTCCTCCGTGGCCAAGATGGCCGCCCGGTACAAGGCGAAGGTTATCACCGGCCACGGCCCCAGGACCCGCTTCGAGGCCAGGCGGCACCGTCAGGGCAAGGCAGATCTGGTAGCACGGTTCGGCGGGATCCCCCTCAGGCAAGACAGGCGCGCGGTCATCCATGACCCCGCCCCGGCCCGGATCGGCTACCCCCGAAAAGAGCTGATCCACCGGCTCCGCAAACGGTGGTGCGAGCTGTGCGAGCACGGCACCACGGTGACCGCTCACCAGGTCGCCGCGCTCAGCCAGCTCGGCACGCCCGGGCCGGGCCAGCCCGCCTGGGCCGCACTCATGGCACGAATGCGGCGCAAGACCCTCATCGTCTGCGCGGCATGCCACGAGTACATCCACGCGAACCCAGTCACGCACGCGGCATAAATCGCTGGAGAGCCCGGTGCATCGAAAGGATGCACGCCGGGTTCGGAGGGAGGCTGCACGGAAAGTCCTGAGTTCACACAACATGAACGCGGGAACTCGCCGTGCAGCCCACCCTACGCAGTGCGGGCCAATCTCGCATGGGAATGGTCTATGGCGGGGTCCGGGAGCACATGCTTGTCGCGTCCCCGCGGTTGGGTCGCTGTGATGCGCGCAGTTCCGCAGGCGGCATCCGGAGGATCAAGTGGCCGATCGCCTACCAGGAGGCGGTCTTCGATGACGCTGTGCATCGAGGTGGTCAGGCCGGCGCTTGAGGCGATGGGCGGCAAGATCGTGGCCGCCGGTTACCTGTTCGGTGAATACGGATTCGTTCTCCTTGCGGAGGTACCGGGCGACACCACGGCAACGGGCATCGAGCTGGCCGTGGCCGCTGGCGGTGGGTTCAGCCAGGGTAAGTTCACCCGGCTGCTCAGTTGCCAGGAGTGGATTGAGTCCTTGCGGAAGGCGCAAGGTTCTCAATACCAGCCAGCCCGGTGATCCCGGGTGGATCGCCGCCGGGCCGGCGGGAATTCGCTGGCGTCACAGCAAACCCCGGCGCGACGGCAGCCCGAGGTCACGCACGGCTGCGGGACGATATGTCTTCGTCGCGCCATCATACGAAGCGTGGCCTGAGCAGCAAATTTTCGGCGGCGCGTATCGTGCCGGCCGTACCGGGTGAATCCCGCTCAGCTCGTGAAGCACCGCCTCGCCGGTCATGGTTGCTGGCAGACTGGCGGCGTGGAGCCAGTCGCGGAGGTCTCGGCCGCAGAACGCGGTGGTCGCGCCGGGCAGCGGGGCAGGTACGGCATCGACGGCGGGCCACTATCTCAAGATGAGTGTCGCAGGTGCTGATGCTGCCGCCGCGGTCCATAGCGATGCGCTCAGTTTGCTGGGGGCACGGAGATTCGTGTGAGCTGCGTGCCCTGGGTGCGCGGGTCTACGACTACCTTCAGGCGGCCGACGGCGGCCGGGGCTGACGAGGACGGCGGCGTGCTCGGGGAGGTGGCCGTGGGCGTGACGGTGGCGGAGGGCGTGGCCGTGGCGGTGGTAGCGGTCGGGGTCGCCGGTGTCGGAGAGACTGTCGGGGTCGTCGTGGCGGTCGGGGTCACTGTCGGGGTCGTCGTGGGGGTCGGGGTCACTGTCGGGGT
>CAWITA010000019.1:0-379905 GCA_963838835.1 uncultured Acidimicrobiaceae bacterium | reverse complement strand
CGTGGGCTTCCACCGGTCTGACGGACATCCACCATCAGGGGCACAGCCCCAGAGAGGATGTCCAAAATGGAGACCATGGAGAGGAAGAAGCCTCGGCCGCGTCGCTCGTTCACTCCGGAGTTCAAAGCTGAGATCGTCGAGCTGTGCCGGCGCGGCGATCGCAGCATTGGCCAAGTGGCCAGCGACTTCGATCTGACCGAGACGAACGTGCGCACCTGGGTCAAACAAGCCGAGATCGACCAGGGCGAGCGGCCAGGACTGACGACCGAGGAGCGGGCCGAACTGAGCAAGCTGCGCCGGGAGAACCGCTCCTTGCGCGAGGACGTCGAGATCCTCAAGCGAGCGACAGCTTTCTTCGCGCAAGAGACCCGGTGAAGGTGGACCCCTTCATCGAGGCGGAGAAGGTCGCAGGTCACAACGTCGCCAAGGCGTGTGATCTGCTCGAGGTCTCCAAGTCCGCCTATTACCAGCGCCGCAATGGCGTCGCGTCGCGCCGAGAGGTCACCGACGCCGAACTGCTCGAACAGATCACCGCCATCCACACCGAGTCCAAGGGGACCTATGGCGCTCCGCGGATCCACAAAGAGCTCCTGCATCGCCACGTGGGCTGCGGGAAGCGCAAGGTGACCAGGCTGATGCGTCAGGCTGGCCTCGAAGGACGGTGCAAGAAGCGCTGGCGCAAGACCACTGTCGCCGATCCCGAGGCCGAGGCGGCCCGCGACCTCATTCAGCGCCACTTCGGCCCGTGCGCCGAGATGGACCGGCGTTATGTCGGCGACATCACCTACGTCTCGACCTGGGAAGGGTGGGCCTACCTGGCCACGGTCATCGACCTGGCCTCTCGCCGCGTCGTCGGCTGGGCCCTGGCCGATCACATGCGCACCGAGCTGGTCGAAGACGCCCTCACCATGGCGTTCGAACACAGGGCACCGGACAAGGGCGTCATTTTTCATTCCGACAGGGGCTGTCAATATACGAGCGGTGACTTCGCCAAGCTGGCCAGGACCAACGGCGTCGTCCTCTCGGTCGGGCGCAAGGGCGAATGCTGGGATAACGCGGTGGCCGAGTCGTTCTTCGCCACCATTAAGCGCGAGCTCATCGACACCTGCGCCTGGCCAACGAGGGCCGGACTGCGACGCGGTGTCTTCGAGTACATCGAAGGCTGGTACAACACGCGCCGGCTGCACTCGGCGCTCGGTTACCTCAGCCCCGCTCAATACGAAGCTGTCCACCACAACGCCGACCGTAAGGCGGCATGATCAACACAACCAACCTGTCCGTCGAACCGGATCAAGCCCAGCCTTGTTCGGCGGCTTCGTAGGTATTACGGGGCTGTCTGACTTCCCGCGCTCGTGCATCTCAGGCTTGCGGCCTTGGCCTTCCCTGAGCGGCCCGCCCCGTGATCAGCGGCGCGGGCGAGCGTGGGATCTCCCGGTTCTCGCACATGGAGGTTCCGCACATGCTCGGGTTCTCAGACCGCGCGGGGCCCTCCAGCAGCTTGCGATAGCGCTGCTGGAGGTGTTGCCTTCCGCATCTGGAGACGGCGTCGGCACCCCGGAGAAGGTGATTTCGCGGCTCAATAGCCCGGCCTATACGTGCCCCTGTCAACGCTTCGTCCCCGCCCTTGCGGACGACGACGCATGACTCGGGGTCATCGTGGTTCGCTACTCCTTCGATGTAGAGCTCTCTCATCTCCTCCTCCATGCCGGTTTATCCCGGCGCACCTCCAGTTCCAAGGACACCCTTCTGACCATTCCACGCCCCCTGCGCCGAGAAGTTCTTGGGCACCCGCTCCAAGATCTCTGGTGCCGTCCATGGCCTTCGCCCATAGGGAAGGGGCTCGGCTCCTCCTCGTCCGTGCGAGCACGGACCGGCGTAACGACGCTGCAGGCTTCACTTCATGTTGCGGACTGGTCAGTTGCTCGGCCCCGCTTCGAACCCGGCCTCTCGACCACGCACGGGGGCTCTGCTACCGGGGACCTTGGCGTCTCCCCGGACCGGACTCTCACCGGCTGGCTGCCCTCAGCTTGTCGATTGGTTACGTCATCACAACATCAACCTCCTTGTTGTCATGGCACCCAATCTCCTGGATGCACTCCCCGAACGCCGGGCTGGGGTGCAGCTGGCACCATGGGATAATCGATTGATCGCTCTAAGGCCGAGCGGTATCCGGGTGCGGGCAGTTGCGAACAGATGCCTCGCGCACACCGTCGCTGCTGATGTCGGGCGGCCCCTCCCCACAGAAAGCAAACAAGGGCTGCGATGCAATGGATCCTCAGAGGCCAGGTCACGTCACATCGACATTGACCCCGTTACCATGGCAATCCGTCCATGTACGTCATCGAGTACGTCATCTACAGCCTGTGGGTCGTCTTCTGGTTGGCATGGCTGGTGGCTGCCCTGACTGCCAAGCGCGGCAGCTCAGTCACGAATGCGACAGTTTGTCGGCTTTAGGATCGCCATTTTCGTCATCGTGATCTTGGTCATTCGCTCCGGAGCCTTCAAAGGTCACCATGCCATCGTCAGCAACCCCATTCTCCAAGGCATCGGCATGGCCCTGTTCTTGACCGGGTTGGGATTGGCTGTGTGGGCACGGGTCTATCTGGGACGGAACTGGGGCACCCCGATGTCCGAGAGGGTGGACGCGGAGTTGGTCACCACCGGGCCGTACCGGTACATCCGCAACCCCATCTACTCCGGAATCATCCTCGCCGCTATCGGGACGGCCGTGGCCGTCAGCTGGTATTGGCTCGTCGCCGTCGTGTTGATGGGCGCTTACTTCATCTATAGCGCAACCGTCGAGGAGCACACCATGGAGCGCCTCTTTCCCAACGACTATCCGGCATACAAGCGCTCGACCAAGATGCTGATTCCTCTAATATTCTGAGCCGTGAGCTGATATGGGTTGAGCGCCGGCTTGCGAGTGGCGTTCCATAGCAGCCCCGCGGTCTTCGCTCGCCCCTCAGCAGCGAGCCGTACCGCTTGCCCGTTGTTGGGTCCAAGAGCAAGGTGATCTGATCTGAGTCCGGATAGAACTCGACCCTTCCCCATCACGGTAACCGCGGGCACGCCGGGCTTGTCACCAGATGTGTCACAAAAACTCCCTCAGGAGCCCTCCGAACAGACCCGGCGCGACCCAACTGGCGCGAATAGAAACTCCAACCAGAGCGGGCTAAACCCAATTAGACCCGTCTAGTCCACTTAACCATTAGTAATCTGGGGGTCAAGAGGTCCCGGGTTCAAATCCCGGCAGCCCGACTCATCTCTCCAGGTGAGAACAGCTGTCTGCAGTTAGGCCGCCGGCGCCCGCGCGTCGTGATACTCACGAAATGCTCACAAGCACGGGTGAATTGATTGACACACAGGTGAATTGACACACGGGTGAATTGACTACGGGTGTATTGACAGGGTCAATTGACGCTGTGTGACGCCGAATTGACGCGGCTGAATTGTGACACCGGCTGAATCGGCTGAATCGACTCTGAATCGACTTGACACGGCTGAATCGACCTCGGATAGAGGTCTCCGACGAGCTGCGAGTCGGCCTGGTCGTCGGCCGGGATCACGTGTTGGTACACCTCTTGCACCATGTGCGGCGTGTCCCCGAGTCGCGCTGCGACGACCTCGATCGGCACGCGGGCCGACAGCGCGGCGGTGGCGACACTGTGCCTCAAACCAGGCGGGGTGAGGCGGGCGCGCAATCCGGTCAGTCCCTCGACGTGGTCGGGGCAGCTCCACACCCAGAACCACCGATCACCTCGGGGCGGAAACCAGCGCCCCGTCCACGACGGCGACTCGGGGCGATGATCGGCCTGGTGCCCGTTGTCGTGGATCATTCGCCAACACTGGACCGGCTCGGCGACGAAGGCGTTGGCGTAGGGGTCGCCGGGGGAGGCATCACGCCCTGCATCCTGGCACCTAGGCGGCGGTAGGTTTGGGCGTCCCCGATCAGGCAGGCGGTCAGAGACACTCGCTACTCCTTCGGAGCAGGCATAGGAAGGCACTGCACGCCAGAAGATGTCCAAGCACCATACTGTTTGCCTCGCAGACAAATACCGGCTTTAGTCGAGTACTCCTTCAGTCGAGCGGCGAGTGCACGGCGGGTGTGAGTAGGTCACTCAGTTGAGTGATGTCGTCGAGGGTGTCGACGTTGAGGACAGCCTTTTCTATCGCGGCCTGGCGCTCGGCAGAGATGGCACCTCTAGTCAGCTTAGTGTACTTGTCGCGTATTTCGGCGTTCGTGAGGTTCCGGTCGCCAGTGCCGCGCGGGTGGACGACCTTGGCGGTGTGAGCGCTCCCGTCTTTTAGGGTGACGCGCACCCGGGTCGTGAGCCGTTCGTCAGCTGGCAGGTTGTCATATGCCCGTTCGTGGTGAGTCACGGTGCGGTCGATCAAGTTCCAGACATCGTCGCTGTTGATCCGGTCCTGGGTGAACTGATCTACAAGCACCTCGCCGTCGAGGAGGGCCACCGCCACGGCGTAGGCGACGTTCATCTGGGCGCCGATCGTCTCGAGCGGCCGTTCCGCCTTCCACCCGCCATGAGCGTAGGCGGCTTCGCCCATGTCGATGTCGATCCGCTGGATCTGGCTGACGTCGACTTTAGGCCGTAGCTCGAGGGCGGAGTCGATGGCGGCGTGGAGCAATCCCATGGCCGAGTACGGCTTGACGGCGATCCTTTCGGTCTCCCAAAGGTTCCCCAGTCCCGCATAGATCTCTTCGGGGTAGGTGCGGTGGCACTCGCCGAAGACGGCGAGCCACCCGCCGTATGGGCGCTCGAACACCCGCTTGATGCCCACGTAGCCCACCGCTGCGAGCGCGGCGGCGGCCAGGCCGTTGCGCGAGGCGAAGCCGTGTTGCATGCGCTTGACCATCGATTCGTACATCGCTGACATGAGCCCACAAGACTGGGTCGCCGCCATTCCAAAGGCGTCCTCGAACCCGGCGGCGTCCAGTCCATACAGCGTTCCGGCAGCTGCAGCTGCCGAGATGGGGCCGAAGACGACACCCGAGTGCCATCCTCGAGAGAGCATGTCCAGGCCTCCGAGCGCCTGGCCGACCCGGGGGCCCGTCTCGTAGCCGAGGATGGCGCCGAGAAGGAACTGCTCGCCTGAGACGCGGCCCAGGCACGGAGCGGCGGCCAGCATGGCTGGGAGGACGAGTGCATTGCTGTGTAGTGGAGCGAGCGGATGATAATCATCGAGCTCGAACCCCTGAATGAAGCTGCAGTTCAACATGGCCGCCGACGTGGCGCTGGTAGCTCGACCGTCCCAGCCAATCAGGGCAGCATCACCTGAGCCGTCGAGTGCCGTCACACCCTCGACGCCCTTGCGCGAGACAGGGAGCTGCGCGCCGACGACCGCGCAGGCGACGCCGTCAAGCACTAGGTGCTTGGCACGGTCGCGAACCGAGGGAGGAACATCGTCGAGTGTTGTTTGAGCAACCCAGATGGCAAGCCGGCCAGTGGGACCGGCCGGGTCGGTGGGGAGACGCCCGGGGTTTTTCTTCTGGCTGACGGCGCTCGGTGCTTCGGTAGCGGTCGATGTCATGGGCCTTCTCCTTTTCTGAGAGGGAGGTGCTAGTTCCAGTGTCGGGATTTCGATTTCCTTTGGATGCTCACAAACCGTGGTATCTCGACAGTCGGGTCACGGCTTCTGCTTCCTGCCAATCAGTCAAGCCCTGGCGTTCGCTAAATCACTTCGCGGGAACCTCGGCCCAAGGTGTGATGACGGCACGAGCCAGGAGGTGGCCGCCCGAATTAATCGTGAAGCCGACCAGGGCGGGCGTCGAATCGGCCCGCATTCCGATCTTTTCGATGCTCTCGATGTCGAGTGCCTGCACGAAAATCACGTACCGATGACGGGTGTCTCCGGGGGGCGGTCCCGCGCCGACAAACTGGGTCAAGCGGGCGTCGTTGGGGATGTGGAACGCACGTTCGGGGAGGCGGTCCCCAGAGGCGCTGCCGGCGCCGGTGGGCAGTTCGGTCACCGAAGGAGGGATATCGACGAGGGCCCAGTGCCAGAAGCCTGAGCCACTCGGCGCATCGGGGTCGTACATCGTCACGCTATAACTCTGGGTCTCTGGTGGGGCTCCCGACCAAGAGAGGTTCGGCGAGACATCCAGGCCACCGGGAACCCCGAAGATGCCAGACATCTGGGCGATAGGCAGCTCCTGGCCGTCGCCCACATCAGCGCTCGTGACATTGAAGGTCGGCACGATCGGCAAACGCCACAATGGATCGTTCATGGGTTGTTACCTCCGCTTGAGTTGACTTCGCGTGAACCGGCTCGTGGTGGGAATGTCGAGAGCCGGCCGTCGGCGGTCACGGTTTGCGATACCTGAATTTCCTTCCGGTCAACCACCATCGTTCTTGTCCACTGTGCCTTCGCGCCGACGCATCAAGTTTTCGCGCTTATACGATGAGCGTCGAGATGCGCTTTCTGGTCACGTAGGCAAATTGGTATTTCCAGGCATCGTGCTTCATACCCGTGTTGCTTCGCAGAGAAACTGGCCGTTCGGGACTCTTGAAGCGCCACCCAGACCCGGCAGGGACGCCCCACCGATTGTGGGCGAACCAGTTCGACGTCCGTTGCGTCATGCCCTTCGAAACGGGAGGTCCGCATCAATCATGACGCCGCGGCAGCTCGTTGTGCAGTGCCTGCTCCTGACCAGCGGCTCGACCAGTTTCGGCGCGTCCACGTTGACGAGGTAGGCGCCGAGCTCCTCGTAGCGCCGTGCCTGCTGGCCGGAGGTGACGATAACTGGCACGTGGCCGGCCTGCATGTTCGTCAGGTCGATGCCGGCAGCCCGTCACGCGTAGCAACCCCGGCTGGCGGGTCGGGGTCGCTAGGGAGTGGAGCACGGAGGGCGATGGGGATGCTCCACGTGCTGGGATCCAAGTCTCCCAGGGCGGCAGCTTCGGAAACAAGGAGTTGCCGAGAAACGACCGCCCCTAAAGGCTGGCCGTGACGCTAGGGACGCAGTTCAGCGGCGACGCCAGCTCTGCGATGGGGGTGGATTGGGCGAGTCCCTATCGAGTCCCGCGACCAGCTGCGGGAACAGTGACCGGTGCAGGTACACCCAGTTGAGTTCGATCCGTAGTCGGTCGAGCCTCGACCGGGCGTCCTCCAAGGGCTTACCCGTCTCGAACGTGAGCGGGTGCGAGTCCATGCACCATTATCCCATGGCAACTGGTCCCGTCGGCACGGCCAACAGGCGGGTTCCCGAGCGGCGCCGCCGCCGCCTCGGCGTTCTGGGACATGCGGTCAGCGCCGCCGGCCGAACTCCCTCAGCCCTGTCAGCCCCATCGAGATGGTCAGGACACGCCCACACTCGCCACCAGCGGTCACCCGAAAGGGGAAACCACCGTCCCGTCCACGACGGTGTCTGAGGGCAATGACCCGCCTGGAGCTTGTCGTCATGGACGACGCGCCAGCACTTCATGGGTTCCACGACGAAGGCGTTGGCGTAGGGGTCGCCGGGCTCGAGCATCGGGTCCACGGACTGAGGGTAGACGAAGCTCGAATCTCAACTCAGGGGCACAGACTGCCGAAGAGACGAAGCCACCCCGGCCCGATAACGCGGGCCGGGGTGGTCCTCGCTACAGGCACACAAGGGCGGAATGAGATGTCGTGACATTCCTACCGCGGGGGTGGGTACGACCCCGCCGTGCCGACAACAGTCTGGCACGAGAAGGTGGAGGGACGCGGCCACGCGGGTGGAGCCTCGACGGGGGAGCCTTCAGGACTGCTGGGCCGTCGACCGGTGGACAGTCTCGCGGATGAGCATCATCCGCATCGACCAGAGCCGAGGCCGCGGCTCAGGAAGCTCGTGCCGAGCCCAGAGGAATCCGGTCAATGTGACGACGACGACGGCGAGCCAGATGATCAGCCCGGCGGCCAAGACCCACGGCGTGCCTCCCGACGACACCACGATAAGGCCCGCTACAGCGACGCCCAGCCCGACGTATCCCACTCGAAGGGACCAGACGGCCATCCTCCAGTGTCCGTTGTGCTGCAGTTCCCGCGGCTCGTCCATGCGAGGACTCTGCCGGAAGCAGCGTAGGCCGGGGGGAAGGGCGGTGGCGTCGGGTTCGCCGAGCGGCGGCATAGTCACGGTGGAGAACGCTACGCCGTGGTGGTTCCGGCGTTGCAGACTAAATGGGGCGGCCCCCACCCCAGCATGAGGGGTGAACCGGCCCCGGGACCGCCAAGTTGGGAGCGGAAAGTTGGGAGTGGACCGCGTTGTCGGGTGATACGAGGCGGTCAGCGGTAGGGGGGCGGGGCTGTGACGGTTGAGGTTTCACCCCCCGCCTGGTGCCTCTGATAGAGGCGGGCAAAGCGACTCCGCGAAAGGGCCGTTACAACCTGCAATCCACAACTTTCTGTCAAGAGAACCAGCCAGGGGTTGTACCTGGCAGCGACGCGTCTTAGCCTCCCCTTCACCGAAGGTTCGGTAGCTGAATCCCCAAGCGAGCAGCCAGCCTCCGCAAGCGGCGAGCTGCTGTGCGCGACCGGTTCACGCATACGGTCTTGGGGCGTGCTCCGTGCGGTGCGTAGCGACCCTCTGTTCCGAAACTGGGGCCGCTTCGCTTGAGCTGTGTGTCAAGCGTCGTCACAGCCGCAGCAGGTGGCGGGGGAGCGCGGCGGCGTGACGATTAATCGCGGGTCGAGAGGTCGGCCGTTGGTAGCCAAAGTGGTAACTATAACGTCGCGCAGTCCAGAGAATCGCTGAGGAGTCAAGACGACGCCTCCTGGCCTGCGACCATGACGAGTCCGAACAAGACGTGACGCGGGCTGCTTAACTCGAAAAAAGACTGGGGGTCAAGGGGTCCCGGGTTCAAATCCCGGCAGCCCGACGGATACGGGAGGGTGTGGCCGATCTCCTGAATTCACGTAACGGCAGTCCGACGGACATCGCACCAGTTGAGAGTGCGTTTCTTCGCGGATTATCGCGTAGATGCTCACGATGCTCACAAGTCGACCAAAACAGCGTTGCGGTAGAGGTCGCCGACGAGCTTGGCGGCGACCTGGTCGTCGGCCGGGATGACGTGTTGGTAGACCTCTTGCACCAGGCGCGGCGTGTTGCCGAGACGCGCCGCGACGACCTCGATCGGGACACGCGCCGTGATGCCAATCGTCCCTGTGGAACTCCAGGCCTGTTTACAAGCCATATGCGAGAGTCGGGACGCCGAGGTCCTCTTCGTCACCCCTGAACCCAAGAGCGACGGCGTCTTGCGGGTTCATCTCGTGCCCCTGCGAGTACGCGGTCTCGAAAGCATCCTTTCCCATTTGATGCAGCAGGGTAGTGATGGCCCTCTCGCGGGGGCCTGCCTCCGGAGCTTGCCAAGGAACGCCGTGGGCTTCTGTGATCCCATCGGCCGCTCCATGAAGAGCAGCAGACCGGCGTAGGTTCCCGGAGGCTCCGGAACACATCGCCAGGCCGAGGAGAGCGCCCGGGGCTAGCGCGAACGCCCCCTGCCGCACAATTTGTTGAAGAGAGTCCCGGTACTTTGATCCTGCGGTTTCGACGTCGCCTTCCAAGAAGCTGATCAAGCCCAGATTCATGAGCAGGATGGCTCGGTGTCCGTATCGGAAGGCGTGCTTCAGAGAAGCGTCATGGTTGAACCGCGCCGCAGCGAGATCACCCTCGACCATCTCAAGGTTGCCGGCAATGAGGTACGTGACGCTGATGCCCCACGCGTTACCCGCGCGCCCGTATAGGCGTAGCGCATCCGCGAAATGCCGACGGGCGGCATCCGGGTCATCCATCAATTCCGCGACACCCATCCGCTGGTGGGCCAGGGCCCGGAGGTTGAGGTCTCCGATGGCATCCGCCAGTTCTAATGCTTCTTCGGCCGTGTCCTTCAGATTGCGATGTTCCCCTGTCCAATAGAAGTTCAAGGCGAGCTCGCAGAGGTACTCGGCTATGAGGGTGGAGGCGTCGATATCCCTAGCCATGGCGAGGCCCGCTTCGAGGCTGTTCCGTGAGGCCCCGAACTTCCCCAAACCCCCATCGACCACACCCAGGCTCAGGAGCGCCCCACAACGTTCCTTAGTGACAGATTGTGTCTGGAGGTGATCGAGAGCGAACGTCGCGAGATCATGAGCCTCTCCCAAGCTTCCGCCAAGCCGCTTCCTCCAAAAAGTTCGAAGAGCATCCACCATACGAAGTGCCTTGAGACCATGGTGTTGGCCGCCGGCTAGAAAGAGAAGTGCGGTCCGGATGTTGTCGTAGTCCGCTTCGAGCTTCTCGATCCATTCGATCTGGTCGAAGCCGCTGAGATAAGGAGCCGACTTCTCCATGAAGCCGAGATAGTAAAGAGCATGCACCTCAGCCGTCCGCTTGGTAGCACCGTTAGGGCTTTCGGCGAGGCGGTCCCCCGCGAACTGGGCGATGGTCTCCAGCATGCGGTACCGCATGCCGCTGGGACCCTGCTCAGTCTGGATCAAGCTCTTGTCCACCAGTGACCGCACGAGATCGACCACCTCGAACTCGTCCATCCCGGCGGCCGCTGAGCACACCGATTCGGCCGCCGGGAGGTCGAAGCTCGCCGGAAACACAGATAAAGAGGCGAAAAGGAGCTTCTCCTCGTTGCTGAGTAGATCGTGAGACCACGCGACCGCGCCTTCCAAGGTGTGCTGGCGAGCGGTCCCGGTGCGCGATCGAGAGCTTAAGAGCCGAAAGCGCTGCCCGATTCGGCGCTCCGCTTCTTCCAACGACATCGAGCTCACCCGGGCCGCGGCGAGCTCGAGAGCCAGGGGAATGCCATCGAGGTGCCGACAGATCGACGCAACGGTCGAGGCGTTGGTCTCGTCGAGGCCGAACTCTGGGCGATGTTCGTTGACCCGCTCCACAAAGAGCCGCACGGCCTCCGAAGTGCCGAGTACCGCTGGGTCCTCGTCGGCCTCGCGGGACTGAGGGAGCCCGAGGGGTGGCACCCGGTAGACCCGCTCACCGGTGACCGCGATGGGCTCGCGGCTGGTAGCGAGGATCCACACCTTAGGGCACTGGCGCACGATCGTCTCAGCGAGATTGGCGACGGCATCGATGATGTGCTCGCAGTTGTCCAGGACGAGAAGAAGGCTGCGGAACTGAAGCGACTCGACGAGGGTCTCAAAAAGAGGCCGGGCTCCCCCCTCTCGCACTCCGAGAACGCTCGCGACTTCCCGGACCACCTGGTCGTCGGCGCTCAACGGAGAGAGGTCCACGAGCCACACCCCATCGGCTGAGCCATCGAGGAGATCAGCGGCCACCTGCATGGCCAGACGTGTCTTTCCCGAACCCCCGGGTCCGGTCAGGGTGACGAGATGGGACTCCTCGACGAGGCCGTGGATGTCTTTGAGTTCCTTGTCGCGCCCGATGAAGCTCGTGAGCTCGACAGGCAGGTTGTGCTCGAGCTCGGGATTCGTGAGCGAGCGCAGCGGCGGAAACGACGCCTTGAGGTCCTCGGCGGTGAGCTGGAAGACGTGCTCGGGGACACCCAGATCCTTGAGGCGGTGCTCGCCAAGGTCAATGAGCCCGCACCCTTCAGGCAACACCTCCCGCACGAGGACGGCAGTGGCTCCCGAGAGAAGGATTTGGCCGCCATGGGCGACGGCTTCGAGGCGGGCGGTGCGATTCACCACCGGCCCGAAATAGTCGCTATCGCGTTCTTGGCACTCCCCGGTGTGCAACCCCATGCGAACCCGCATGACGATCGGCTCGGGCCAGATCTCGGATCCGAGGGACCTTTGGGCTTGAAGTGCCGCCTCGAGAGCATTCTCAGCGCTGGAAAACACGGCGCAGAAGGCATCGCCCACCGTCTTGAACACATAACCGCCCGATCCCTCAATCGCCCCCCTCAGCAGCTCGTCGTGGCGAGCAAGCCCCGTTTCCATCTCGGCTTCGTGGGTCTCCCAAAGGGCGGTCGAGCCCTCAATATCGGTAAAGAGCAACGTCACCGTGCCAGAAGGTCTGCTCATGGCCACATTGTTGTCCGACATAAGAGGAGACGCTCGGAAGCACCGGTGCCGAGCGGGCTGATAAGTCACCCGAGCAGCGCAGAAGAGCGGGTACCGGTCGGACCGGTCGGGACCTCTGTCGCCGCGGCCGGTGTTCGGGGACATGCGTTAACGCCGCCGGCCGAACTCCCGCAGTCCCGTCAAGCTGCCGAGGTGGTCCGGACTCGCCCACACCCGAAACCATCTGTCACCCGAAGACATGAACCAGCGTCCCCGTCCACGACGGCGTCTCGGGGCATTGGCCCGCCTGGAGCTTGTCGTCGTGGACGGCGCGCTAGCACTTCATGGGTTCCACGACGAAGGCGTTGGTGTAGGGGTCACCGGGCTGCGGCATGGTCACGGTGGAAAACGCTACGCCGTGGTGGTTCCGGCGTTGCAGAGCAAATGGGCGACCCCCGGCCTGGGGTTACCCCGGGAAGCCGGACCGGGAGCCGCAAAGTTGGGAGTGGGTCACGTTCTCCCGTGATACGAACGTGACCTTCCCCAGGTCGAAGTCGACGTGCATGTGACCGTCGTCGAAGCTGGCTCTCATCGAGGTCGGAGGGCGCCCGCGAGGAACAGCAACTCATCTGGGCTGAACGGCTTCGTGAGGGTGGGACCTTTTCCGCCGTCGTCGCTATCCCCAACACACCCTCAAATCCTGTTACCGGTGAGGGTTGCGCGTTGGAGTGATTAAGGCCCAAGCGTCTGAGCGCCGAAGCTAGCTGAAGGATCACGTCAGGCGGGTTTCCGGGGGGTAGCACGAAATGCGGAGGGCACGGCTGGGACTGTTCGCGCTCTGCATGGCGGCTTCTGTCGCCTCGGCAACGGTCGAGATCGGCACGCAGAGCGCCGTCGAGGGAGCGACAGATCCTTCGGCCAAGTCTCTAGACGTCGTTGGTGGCCCAATCGCTGTTGGCTCGACGGCGGTGTTGGTCAGCGTCGATGCGGCACACACGCTCCACCTCGACGGCGTCGATCCCGTCAGCGACACCGTCGTGTGGCAACGCCCCTACTCCGATTCGGCGGTGACGCCGGGCGTGACGTTGACTCCAGCCTCTGTGGGTGACACCGTGGCCGACGTCGTTCCAGCAGGCAAACCTGCTGACCCCGCCGTCATGATCGCCGGGGTCAACGCGACGACGGGGGCGCTCGAGTGGGAGCTTCCCGGCGCGGTCGTCCTCTCGGACAACCCCGCTTCTTGCATGAACGATCAGGACTTCTGCCTCACCGGCTACAACCCGGACGGCACCTCGGATCTTCTCTTAATCGATGGTGCCACCGGGGAGGCCAAAGGGTTGATCAGCAGTCCCAACCGGGTCATCGGCGGCGGGCTGTACCAGAGCGACGCTCAGACGCCTACCTTTGAGCAGCTCTCGCCGACCGGCACCATCGTGTGGACCAAGAGCGTCACCGCGATCTTTGGACCGGACTACGACCCCAACCAGGGATGGGACATCAACCCGGTCGGGAGTCTCAACGTCGGATCGGTCGGGTATGACGAGAGTGGCACGACACTCAACTTCGCTGACACAGAGACTGTCGGTTTTGACATCTCCACTGGCGCCACACAATGGACCATCGCCGGTGCCTATCAGTGCGTCGGCCCCCTCGGCTTCTTGAGCACTCAGGTGACCTGCCAGTACAGCGGCATGGTCCACTACCCGAAACATTCCACGCAACTGCCGTCGCTGCGCGGTGTCACGCTGAAGTTGGTCGGGTTCAACCCTACGAACGGGGCGGTGACGTGGTCGCTGCCGGTGAGCAACGTGGCTTCCTTGACCTACGGGAACGGGGTGAGCTTCCTTGACGGCACCAAGGTCGTCGTGCGGGACATGGCCGGGAAGATGGAGCTGCTCAACACTTCCGATGGCACGACCGCGCCGCTCAGGAGTGGCCAAAACCTCTGGTGCCAAAAGGTGCCGACCTACAGGGTCGCGTCGGCCAAGGGCACGCCTGACGGTGGCAAGCGGACCGGACAGACTGAGTTCTTTCCCTGCACGACAACCGGGAAGGCGTCGGCAGAGCCACCACCCAGCTATCCGAGCAGCGTTGGTGTCACGGTGAACGGAGTGTTCGTCTGGCCTTCTCCAAATGGACTTCAGACCCACGTGGTGGGCGAGCCCAGCACGAGTGCCTAACGTTGACCCTTTTACTATCAACGACGGGGCACTGAATGTATGAGCTCACGCTTATACCGGTCCCGGCAACCATGAGCGGCACTCTTCGTTGGCGACGAATGGTCACAGCGGTCGTTGTCGCCACCACGGTGGCGGTCGCGTTCTCGGTCTCGGCTGCTGCGCTGGTGGCTCGGCTGACCCGCATCCCACTCGGACGTGGTACCGCCACCATCACCTGGACTGGAGCGACTGGGATCAGGCCGACGATCAACTCCATTAGCGGCACCGCGGGGGCTATCAGGTCGTCGCGAGCGGAAAGGTTCCTCAGCCTGCCTTCGGATCTCAGCCCTCGAGCGGTACGACGGGAACGTCGATCTCCATTCCTTCGGTCATCCCGCTTGCAAACGTCAAGGGCTCCATCGGCGGTACCGCCTTCACGCTTCAGATAGCCCTGAATTTGCCGTCCTCGGATAGCTCGACGAAACCGCAGGGCGTTGGTCGAGTGTCCGGCACGTTTCGCGGTGAGCCGGTCTCGGCGACGCTGACTGCCACCTCTGATTCTTTTCGATTCAACGGCACGATTGGAAGCGTCCATATCGCGGGTGTGCTCTCACATGTCGCCCAACACGGAACCACCGAAACCGCTCACGCGACCTTCGACATCACGAAGTAGAAGATCGCAACGTCATGGAGCTGAAGAGGATAATGAGTCGGGGCGTCACTTTCGCCGTGGCCGTCCTGGCCCTGTTCGTGCTCGTCATGGGCACCGGACAGGCGATGGCTTCTCCGAGCACGGGATCACGGCCCGCCGGGGTGCCGGTGTGGGTCCCCTCTTAACATGGACCACCCGACACCGGCGACGGACCCTCTGCCCGCCGCTCTGACGGCAGCGAGCGCCGTGCGTGGAACGGTGACATCACCATCCCAGGCCACTTCGGTGATTGCGGCCGTGTGGCAGCTCCGTGCGGCGGCATTCGGCGACGATGATCGATCTCTCATGGCTGAGTTCGAAACCGGGCCCGCCTTGGAGTCTGACGAGGTCACTTGCGGATGCAACACAAGGGCGGTGCGAGGACCTATCGACGGAGAGAGCGTCTTCGTCCCCAGGCAACCGAGCTTTCCGGCCGTGTTTCTCGCCGAAGTGAAAACAACCCTGCTCGGCGCGCCGTACGTGCAGTACTTGATCATGGCCAGAGAGTCGATGGCCAAGCCATGGGAAGTCGTCGCGGATCCCGGGGAATCTGGGACACGCGCTCTCGATCAGCCCAAGGTCGGACCCGGCGGATTCGACGCCGCCGCCGCTCTGAGTGCTGCCGCCAAGAACCTGCCGAGTGAGTTCGCGGGCTACTGGCATACCTGGACCGAAGATGACCATGCACCTGTGCACAGCCCATTTGCCCCAGGGCAGTGGACGACGAAGGCTGGCGCAACCTACGCCAAGGATCCGTCGGGCTCGTGGAGCTCGCAAAATGGGCTCCAGGGGTACTACAGCTTCGAAGGCGGAGGCGACAATGAGGTCTGGAGATTCGGAACCGCCGCCGGGTCCATCACCTGCGGCGTCGTGAGGTGGCAGACAATCTGGGCCTACCCAGGCGGCGGCATCTACCAGGACCCTGCGCAGAGCAACTGGGGCGCGAGCGTGGCTCCTGGGAACTACCAGTACGAGGCTGAGACTCAGATCATGCAACCCTGTTTCATTCAGCGCCCCGGTGCCCGTATCACCGTGACATCGGGAGAAGGCGACCCCGATACCGAGCAAGGTGTGAACCCGCTTTCGGCGGCGCCTACACCACCGTCCACGACGGTGCCGCCGATCAGCCAGGCATAAAGAGCAAATACCGACAGCGTCACACCTGAATTACGGTCGCACGTTTGGCCAGGACTCTCCCACTCATGCTAAATATCTTCGTCGAGCAAGCGTTCGGTCCGTCAACCGACGGCGCTGCGATCACCGGCTCGACCATCGGTGGTCGTCCTGGCCTTCAATCAGATCCCGAGTGAAGGTCGGTCCCCTATTCCAACACGACACATGGAATCCCACGAGCGGATTGCACCGATGGAGCCCGCCAAAGACAAAGATGGCGTGGTTGAGAGTCAGTCCGGTGGTCGGCAACTGGGTCAACCGGTAGGCCGCGTGTTCATTCGTGTGGCACCGCTGGGCCGCCAGCGGCACTCCCAGTTCGGCAGTTATCCGAGCGAGTGCCTGGTCAATCTCCGCCAGGTGCGCTGGGATGCAGTTCCGTATCACGACATGGTCGATGGCAACGCCGGACTGAGCAATCGCGGCGAGCACCTCGGTCCCCATGATTCTCCCGCGAACCGCGAAGTGTCACGAACAAACGACTTGATGCGGCCGTGCGAGCTTCACAGCGAGGTGAGCGTGGCTTCACTCGGGACGAAAGCGTCCCCGACCACCGGTACGGTGCCACCGTACGCACTTCGGAGGCAGTCCCCAAGGAATGACTATGGGCTGGCGTTTCGTAGCGTCGGGATCAGTCGTTTTGTGTCCCGTTCCGTTTCGAGCACTGACCGCATGCTCGACAGGGCCGCACGATCGTCGAAAGCCCGATTGTGGCGCTCCTCGGGGTCGACGGTCAGGTTGTGCAGCTCCCACTCGGGTTCGGCCGCCGACGGCAAGAACGGATTCGGCGCGATTCCTTGGCCCGCGTACCAGTCGTCGAGACGTTCGTAATAGTGATTCAGCTTCCACAGCTCCTGAGCTCCGCCCGGGCCGGTCGGCAACGTTGCGACCACGGACTCGATATTGATGGGCGGAGAGACGGGTTCGAACGACGCACCGCTGAGTATGTTCACCTGGGTCAGGCCCCGGGTGACATCGTCCTCCGTCATGAAGTAGATCGGCGACTCGATCGACGCTGGGTCGCTCCTGCCGTAGGCGATCGCGCTCAGGTCACGACCCGGCAGGGGCTGTGCCTCGTAATGCCTGGCGGCCACCCCTGCGG
This sequence comes from uncultured Acidimicrobiaceae bacterium, assembly GCA_963838835.1. Lineage (GTDB taxonomy): Bacteria > Actinomycetota > Acidimicrobiia > Acidimicrobiales > RAAP-2 > Bog-473. The sequence continues at coordinate 362,843 of CAWITA010000019.1, read as the reverse complement.
CCGCCTGCTCGACGTCGATGCCCGCCAGCCCGAGCAGGGTGGGGATCAGGTCGACGTGGCTGGTGGGGATACTGACCCCGTCGCCTGTCGCCGCAACTCCAGGACCGGCGATCAGCAGTGGTACCCGGGTGGCCTCGTCAAAGGCATTGCACCACTTCTGGATTAGGCCGCCGTGTGCCCCCAGCAGGTCACCGTGGTCCGAGGTGAAGACGACCATGGTGTCGTCCGCCATACCGCTCCGCTTGAGCGATCTCGAGAATCTGCCCGATCGCCTGGTCGACCAGCTTGTGCAGGTAGTAGTAGAGCCGGCGGTAGGCGAGGTCCGTGGCCGTCTCGAAGATCATCTGAGGCCAGGCGGCCTTAAACGCCTCCTGGCAGGCTGGCCGGCCGGCGAACGGGTCGGACTGGGATGGCGGCTCGGGAACTTCGGGCACACAATCGTCGGGTGGGCCGAAGTGGAGCATCTGCTCCCACCCGAACCCCGAGAAGGCGATGTCGTGGGGGTTCACGAAAGAAGCCACTGTCAGCCACGGACCTTCGGTTCGCGCAGTGGCCAGGTCGTCGAAAAGGTCCACCACCTGCTTAGCGAAGACGCCATCGCGGATCGTCCCGCAGTCGGACTTTGCGGCGCCGTGCGGCTCACGGCCGATCCAGCCGGAGAAGCCAAACGGGTCGAGCCGGTCCGCCTTTCGATAGGCAGCGACCGCCTCGGGCAGCAGGTTGCCATCATCGTCGGACGCCTTGAGCCCGTCGTGGGTGCCAGGAATGGTCAGGTCGGCGAGCGAAACGTGCCACTTACCTCTGTAATGGGTGTGGTAGCCGCCAGCCCGAAACCAGTCGCCCAGTGTTGGCACGGAGTCGGGGTCGAGCCAGTGCATGCCGGGATCGGAACTCTGTTTGGCAGTTCCGTCCGTGGACGTCACCCCGTGAAGCGAGGGGTACTGCCCCGTGAATAGTGTGGCCCGACTGGGGGTGCAGGCCGTAGATCCGGCGTAGTGCCTGTGGAACTCGATCCCACGTGATCTGATCGACTCTCGGGCAGATAGCTGGGACTTGCGGAAGGCACGCACGCTGTCGGCTTCGTACGGGGGCGGGTAGCGCTCTTCGTCAGTCATGATCAGCAGAATGTTTGGCCGGTCCATGCAAGAAACCTATCCCTCTGTGAAAGGCGACAGAGCGCCTGCCCCACATCGCCCGGAGTGGGGCGCCGGACGACCACTTCGCGTCCGTAGGATGGTGTCCAGTTTCAGCGGCCGACGCCTCTGCCTGTCCTTTAGCGTGCCGGGTGCACTCGGCTGGGCCCATCGCCTTTGGAGAATGAGCGAGCGACGCGACCGGCGTCTCTTGGAGCCGGTCGTTTCGCGTAACCGATGCTGACCCCGTCAGATTTCGCATCGCCACAAGGTCGTACGGGCCGAGTGTAACTGGGGGCGAGAATGGGCGATGTGAGGTAACCCGTCCCCCGGATGGCTGATTGTGACGAGCGTTGGTCGGTGGCCGACAGAGCCTTCGGTATCCAACAACCAGAACCAACGAATCGGGTGAGGATGTCATCGGGCTGGGGATCTTCAGTGCGTCCCGCTGCGTCAGCAGATCCTGGTCAGGACCGCCTTGCACCTGAGCCGTACTCCGCATCTGCGTGGTCGAAACTGCTATAGATTCCGCGGCAATGGACACCGACCAATCTCTCTTCGCACCACCTCGCAAGGTTGCCGATGCAACCGACTGCCACTTCTACCATCTGATGGAAGTCCCCGGATACGGACTTACGACTGATGCGGAGTGGGACCTTCGCGCTGAACACGGAGGCATATCTCGGCGGCATTGACGTAGCCGGTAAACGTATCCTCGAAATCGAACCCGCCTCGGGGTTATCTGACTTTCTACATGGAGTCCCGTCGGGGCGGAAGTGGTTTCGGTCGAACATTCCCCTGATGGCAACTGGGATGTTGTCCCCGATAGCGCCCTCGATTTCGATGTCTGCCTGAACGACGTATGTCATCATATGAAGTACGTGCGTAACGCCTATTGGTTCACCCATGAGCGCGTCAGCAGCAACGCTCGCGTGTACTACGGAGACATCTATGACCCGCCAGAAGCTCTAGGCGATTTCGACTACGCCATCCTCTGCGCGGTCCTCTTGCACGTGCGTCAGCCACTCAGGGTCGTTGAGGGTTGCGCGCGGCTAGCCGACAATCTGGTGATCACTGATGCCCACTATCCGGATGTGCCCGACGATCAACAATACATGGGCTGGTTCTCCACGAAGGATCGGCCGGCTCCCCAACGTTTGGTGGAAATTTAGCCCGCAACTATTCGTGCGATTCACCGAGGTAATCGGTTTTTCCGAAAACACCGTGAGTTTTCACGATCAGAAATACGTAGCTGACGGAGAGCCTCGACCTGGCCCGTTTTTCACCGTTGTTTCGAGGAGGGGTGGCGGCGGCTGACAAGCCAAGGACTTACGACATCCTCCCATCTGCCAGCTTGACATAGGGGTTTCGTCTGCACTCCAGAGCATGAGACTTCTCAGTGTGCGCGCTTGGTCAGGGTTGCATACGCTCCGCCGCTGAAGGAAGGATGACTTCGCCGCGTAATCGTGGTGAGGGTTCCGCTCGCTGATAGCGGATGGCCTGGCACCACGGAGAGGAGCGATGGGCGGCGGGTCCCGACGCAGCAAGGGCTACCCGGCGCCGCCGAGATGCCGGACGAAGAACGACTCGGCGGAGTCGTTCTCGAAGACAGGCACCTGGACATGACCCCCTGGGTTGACGTGGAGGGTCTTGTCCGTCGAGCCGATGGCTTCGAAGAGAGCGAGACCTGCATCGCGAGCGATCAACTCGTCGTCCCACTGGAGGAGGAACAGGATCGGCACGCGTAGAGAGCGCGCCACCGTCTCGAACTCGGCCCCGCCCATACCGACACCCAAGCCGGCCAGACCGAGCATGGCGGCCTTGACCCGGGGTTCGGAGGCCACGAATCGGAGGCCGATGCCGGTACCCATGGACAATCCCCAGTAGCCCATCCGGTCGTCGCTGAAGCCGGTCGAGATGAGGTTGCCGACCAAGGCGATCAGCTCTCCGACGTGGGTGGCCATCTTTCCGGCGAAGCTGGCCGCCTGGTCGGGGTCCATCACCAGAGGTAGACCGGCGCCGGGGCCCTGGTCGATGCGAGCCTGGACGGAACGGCGCCTGACCCGGGCCGCCTCCTTGTCGGTGATGCGCTCGCCGTGCTCGGGGGCGTCAAGGGCCACTGCCGCGTAGCCCCGGTGCCGCACGAGGCGCCGGGCGAGCCCGAGGATTTCAGGGGCGCGTTTGTGGACCACACCTCCGTGGCCGAGGATCACCGTCGGTCGGGGCCCTGTGGCGGCCTCTGGCAGCCAGACGATGCCCGGCACGATCTCCCCGCCCACCTTGAGCCCGACCCGTCGCTCGATAACACCGCGCTCACAGATTTCTTGCAATATCTCCATGGTCCAACTCCTCCGGTCGAAGTCGCCGCGGATCGTACCGCCGGGCCTACACCAGAGCCTCGTCATGTTCCCCGGCTCTACGACGGAACCATTAGTCGAACCGTCTTCGTCGGTCGCGCCAAAGCGTTACCCGTGCCTCGCGCATCTGTCAGGGTCCAGTCCCATGGCGGATCACCGGAACGACCAAGGCCTCGTCGGATGCCACCTTTCGCATTCAGATTCCGGCGGAGATTTGGAAGGTTGTACGGGTGACCCCGATCGGATTCGATCAGCTTTGCGCAACGCCCACCACGATCCACGTAGTCGCTGATCACACAATCATGGTCCGGAATCAGGTTGCCTGCGGGCGTCATCATCCGGTGGGGCTATCTCGGGTCACCCGACTAAATGACCGGCCGTCTCGCCGGGATGGCCGATTGGGTCCGAGGACTAGCAAAATGACTCGCCGCAAAGCCGAGGGATATATCCCCCTAACAGTGATGGGACAATGGCATGGTTTGAAAAGAATTAGTCAGCGAGATCCCGTAAGAACTCAAGCAGGCCAGCAAAGTATCGATGCTGGTCGTCGTACATCGCGAGATGACTCCCGTCCGGACAGTAGTGGTAGCGACCCTTTGGCAGTTCGCCCGCCATCATCTCCATGTGCGCTGGATCCATCGAGTCATACTTGGCGCCGATCACCAGAGTGGGCACCTGGATCTGGGTCAGTCTGTCGGTACATTCCCAGTGGGCAAGTGTGGCCTCTTGACTGATCCCGAGCTCGCTCGGACCCTGCATCGTCACGTAGATCGAGGGATTGATGTGTGCGAACGCACGGTTCACTGGATCGGGCCAATCCTCCACGGGTATGCGTAAGATGTGGTACACGTAATGCTGTTCGAGGAGCAGCTCCATGTAGCGCGGGTTTTCTACGTCCCCGCTTTCCTCGAGTGACAGGATTTCGGAAAGCGCCGCTTGATCCATCTCGGGCATCAACGCCTGCCGTGCGTAGGTGTTGTACGCCGGAACGCTCGACATCATGTTGGAGATAATCAAGCCACGGAGATGCTCTTGGTGGCGCAGCGCATACTCCATGGCGAGAATGCCACCCCAGGACTGCCCATAGAGCACGAAGTTGTCCTGGCCAAGACCCAGCGCGAGGCGGACTTGCTCCACTTCGTCGACGAAGCGGTCGAGCTCCCACAAGCGGAGATCATCCGGTTGGTCGCTCCGGCCTGAGCCGAGCTGGTCGTAGTAGTAGTACTCCACACCGGCAGCAGGCAGGTAGCTGTCGCATGCCTCCAGGTATTCGTGGGTGCACCCTGGGCCACCGTGCAGGAGCAGGACCTTGAGGTCAGGATTGTTACCCACGCGCTTCGTCCAGACCCGGAACGTCCCCACTGGCGTTTTCACTGGGATCGTGCGAGCGCCGCCGCTCAACTCGTCGATGCGCTCCGAGTAGTCAAGATATGCCGTCACATGCACATTCCCCGCTTCGTTTCATGAAGGGTACCGGACTGAGCTGCGCCGGTTCGCCGATTCGACGCCAAAGGGACCCAGAGCAACGATGGGGATGTGGGCGGACCACCGAACGCCGAAGATGTCGTGCGTGACTTCATGGCAGCGTTCATGGCGGCATGGCCGACGGGCGACGCCACCACGCTCAGCCGCTTCTTCAGCGAGAACGCCGAGTATTGCAACGGACCGCTTGACCCAGTCCACGGACGACAAGCCATCGTGGCAGACCTTGCCCGGATGATGAGCTTGGGCGGCGAGGTGGCGGCCGAGATTCGCCACCTCCTGACTGATGGCACCGTTGTGATGACCGAAAGGGTTGATTACGTGAGGTTGGGCGGAAAGAGAGCGGGCCTCAAGATTGCAAGGCGTCTTTGAGGTTCACGACGGAGTTATCACCGCCTGGCGTGATTACTTCGATCCCAAGGAGTTCGGGCTACAGCTACCGCCTAATGATCATCCAGGCGGTTTCGATATCGAGCGCGGTCTGGATATCCCATGCCGCCGGCCACAGGTAGGTGACTTCTACTCCACTGCCCAGGCATCGGCGCCAGAGTGTGTAACGGTTTGCTGAGGGCGGGTACAAGCTCTCGACGGAGAGCTTGGGTAGGCTCGTTTCACGGAATCAGCCGTGGACAACAGTCAGGTTGTCTGGCGGCGAGGGTTTGGAAAAGAACCGGACGATCTTTCATTCCTCCCGTCACGACCTCTTCTCCTGGCTGGCTTCATGACTTCGAGTCAGACCGCAACCACGGCGACCAGTCCCCCTCCGGGTCGGTGGTTTGCCCGACTTCGATCAGATGACCGTCGGGATCGCGGATGTAGCAACGAATCTCATACTGGTGCTGCTTGGGCGGCGTCAGGAATTTCAGCTCCCCGGGCACTCCACTCCTCATATTTGGCCTGGATGTCCTCGACCCGGATATTGAGGAAGCTGCTGACCCGGTCGGGATCGCGTGGCGTCTCCAGGGTCACGGTGGGCTTGTCGTCGGTCGGGCCTCCGCCGGCATTAATGACGATGAAGCTGTTGGCCAGCGCCACGTTCGTCACGCCTCGGGAGAAAACCACCGTGCCGCCGAGCACTTCGGTGTAGAAACGCCGGGAGCGTTCGACGTCGTCCGACACAATGAAGTGGGTCAACATCATTCTTTCTCCGAACCCATCGGGTTCAGCCAACTCGCACCTCCTCAGGTTTTGACTCGTTCCCGCTCACCCCAGGATCTGAGTCGATGTTGCGATGATCAAATACTCGTTCACCATACATACCAGCACAGGACTGCACAGCTACAGGCGCCACCAGGCCAGGGCGTTTGATCCCGATGGTCTGCCCTCAGTGAATCGCATCGGCTCGTCTAGAGGACGCCAAGAAACAAGTCCCGATTCGTCGGGAGGTTGTACTGCCGAGCGGAGCGGTTACTCCTCAGCAATCGGGTCGTCTGCGCGATTGATGGTCACAAGCCACGGTTTCGCGTTGTCGTCTTCACCGCTTTCCTACACGAACCTCGGTACCTGAGCCCTGACCCGCAGCCCTTGTGGAGGTCATGGAACTTAGGTGCCGGCATGGACGAAAGTCGGTTCAGCTCCCTAAGCTAAGTGAATCCGAGCCCACTGCCCCAGAGCACCAATCACGAGGCGTACACTTCGACCGCAAAAGGAGTGACCAAGCCGAGCCGACCGAGCAGTCCAAAGAGGCTCCGGATCAATCCATGCAAGGCAGTGCTGCGAACAACTGGCTCAAGGCTAAACAACTGGCTCAAGGCTATTTGGGAAGGTACGCCATCGGAAGTGGACCTGGATAGGTCGGCACTGTCTGCGTTCGCCGGTTACGTCACCCACTTGCTTACGATCGAAACCGGTCTCAGGTCATCCTTCTGTGATCGTCGTTCTGTGACCGACCCGTCCTCATTCACCATCCACAGCGCTCCCTTCTTGCGTTCCGGTCTCGATGGTGGATGACCGGTGTTGAAGTGGTCCCAAATGCGCCAACGGAGCGCGTTGAGTGGACCGTGGTCATCACGAGTCCATCGGATCATCGTCTTCACCGACCAGGCGTGTGAGATCCGCGGCATAGTCCAAACTCATCTGTTTTCAAGGATTGCACAACGAAGAGCAACGATTGCGAGGTTGGCGGGCGCAGGCTAAATATCCCCATCGCCGGGCTATGCGAGACAGTGGGCACTGATCTGGATCTGGTGATATCCCGCCTCACGGTGACGCCAGATGGGGCGGCCTCCGATGACGCTGGAGGGCACAATGTTTCACCATGGGTTCAGCATCTGGAATCTTGATCGCGGAAAGCTTGCTCAAACAGCCGTCCGATCGACGGGTGCCTTCTGGTCCGCAAGATCGGCAGAGGTGATGTGGACGACCCGAGTACGGATCAACCCCAACCCGCCACATGGACCTTATCGAGCTCGAAGTAGATGAGTCAGGGTCGATCACTTGGTGGCCGCACTCACTTACATACTCGATCCGCAAGGACGGTAACACTGCGACTCTCGGACACCGAGCGAGACTTACTTTCGTGTGTTTGCGGATCAAGTATTTCGGTATCCGAGAAGCAACCTCGAGGGTCGGGCCGCTGCGGAGGCCTACAGCTGGTCGGTGGCGCACCTGACGCTCAACTTGACTGGCCCGAGTAGCAGAACCACGTAACCTTTTCATTAAGGAGGGCATATGGAAGACGTGACCGAGCTGATCTCAAAGGTAAGTCAGGAGCTAGGTCCCGACGCCTCGGATGAGGAGGTCAGCGAGAAAGTGCTCAAGACCATCGAGGCGCTGCCTGAATCAGATCGAGCCCGGTTGTTGGAACAAATGGTGAAGGGGGTTAGCTCGGGCCAGCTTCGCCATCTCGACAAGGAGGCGGACGCTGACCGCCGAGCAGGTGGCGATGAGAGCGTGCCGAATATCGAAACCGGCCCATAATCGTTCCGTGGTCGCTCGGGGGACGGGCGGTTGGCACATTCCAAGGGGCGTGCCAGGTGCGCCCGCTCGCTGCCGGGAGTGGGTGTCACCTTGCGGCACTCTTGGAACAGCCTGGATCGACCATCTCTGACTACCTTGAGCGCCAGCTCTCAACGACCGCATCCTTTCCGCGAATCGGAACGATCCAAGACCGGCATGCCTTCGTCGTCGGACATCAAGCGCCTGTAGGCATTGGGTTTTGGGGTATGCGTCTCCCATGGTCTCACGCCCCGGGTACTCCCTGAGTGAATCCAGATTGAGAGTGGCTAGGTAGACGTCCTCGCCATCACCTGCCTCGGAGACGAGCTGGTCACGAGGCTGAGCATTCGGCTGACCATTCTCTTCGAAGACCATTCCGTCAAGACGCTGGAATGGCCACCTTGATACGGAACCGAATAGTTCACCGTCGCGATCGCGGTCATGTTCTCGAAGGCTCGGGACCGGAGCTGATAGGTCCGCTCGCCAGCCATGGGCCAAGCGTTTGGAACCAGAATCAGTTCAGCGTCACCAAGCATCAGCTGGCGCGCTGACTCAGGAGCTCTCGGTCGGCGCAGATTATGACTCCGACGTCGACAGATCCGCCTTCAATGTCGAGCCGAGCAACCTTAAACGAGGCTCCAGGCGTAAGGGATTTCCCCATTTCCCAGTCGCACGTATGAACCTTGGCGTAGCAAGCGACTTTCGAAATACCGCGGCCAGTCCTTTGGTGAGGTTGACCCCAGAATCATTACCCGAGGCAAATTGAAGAGAGCCAACCGTAGGTCGGCCACCACTCCATTATGCACCCGAAGAGTGGCACCAATATCTCTTGGGGCAGTTCCGTCCGCCGGTGGTGTGAGCGCGTTGCGACGATGCTCACACAAGGACAGATCGTCGTCCCATCACACGGAGAAGAGAAAAACACCCGGCGACGCTGGTCCTGGGGACCCTCTTAGCGCTCTACCCGCAATCCGGCGGTAGGGTTTAGGCGAACACTCTGATTCATTTGGAGCCTTCGGATTGGGGCAACGTGAACATGCTTATCGACTCCGACACCCATCTCTTTGAGCCATCCGGAATGTGGCGGAAGTACGTCGACCCGGCGGATCGCGACGTTGCATTGCACATGGCAAAGGACGATCTCGGTTATACCTGGTTGATGTTCGGTGATCGCCGCCTGAGCTTGGGCGGTCCACATCGCCCGGGTGACGTCGACGGGATCGGCGTTTTTCGCCAGCGTTTGTTGGATGGTTTGCCCGCGGATTTCGACCTCGAGGAGTTCACGGCGAGCTACTCCGACCCAGAGGCTCGCGTCCTTCAGTTAGATCGATCAGGTTTCGACGCCTCGATCATGTTTCCGAATTACGGAATAAGTTGGGAGCGACCTCTTCAACATGATCTGCGCGCCACCCTGGCCAACATGACCGCGTGGAACCGTTGGATCGTAGAGATAGCCGCCAAGGGTGGGGGGCGACTCTATCCAGTGGCCCATTTGAGTCTTCGGAATTTGACGTGGCTTGAAGCTCAGTTGGCGACGCTGGCCGATGGTGGCATCCGTCTGGCCTTGATCGCGCCCTCGCTGGTGGACGGGCGACCCTTGTCGCACCCCGAGCTCGATCGCGCTTGGGCTGCATTCGTGGACCACGGGATCACTCCGGTTTTCCACGTCGCCAATCAAGCTCGCCCGTTCGACGAGGCGTGGTACGGAGAGGATATGGAGGGGGGGATCACACCACTCAGCGTCGTTTTCATATGGACGGCCGCAGCCCTCGCGATGACCGACTTGATCCTGAACGGTGTTCTCGAGCGCTACCCAGATCTTCGGATGGGCATAATGGAATTATCGGCGACGTGGGTGCCGCAACACCTGCAGATGATGGATGGTGGTTATCGCCACACGGCGCGTTTCAACGGGGAATCGAGGGGACTCTCTCTCATGCCAAGCGAATACTTCCGACGTCAGGTGCGGGTTGCAGCTTTCTCGTACGAGCAGCCGCACCGACTCATGGCGCGCTCCGGCGACATCTTCATGGCGTGCAGTGACTATCCCCATACCGAAGGGACCTTTTCCGCCATCGAGGATTACAAAGCCTCGGGGCTTGTGCCGGAGGAGGACTCTGCCGGCTTCTTTGGAGGCAACGCCGCCTATCTCTTAAGGGCGCCCTAACCGAACTGAAAAACGAGCAGGTCGGCTCCGCTGGCAAGGTTCCGCGGTCGACTCCGCAGTACCCGCTGGCATGCGTCAAACCTCGGGACTGGCTAGTCGGTATTGTCGAAAGCATGACCGACGCAGAACCATCCCTCCGAACAATCTGGCGCTACCAGTTCTCTCAACCCGATGACACCGTTGTGGAAACAGGCGAGTTCAGTGGTGACGACACAGCAGAAGCAAGAGCTCGCGACTTGTCGAAGTCGAAAGCCAGCCCCATTGTGGTGAAACGTCACAGCGCACACGTAGATAGCTGGGTATACGTGACCGAGGTCGACGAGCGACCGTGACGGATGACGTGACTCACCTCACCTGCCGTTAATGGTCACTGTGGGCTCCCAATAGACCGTCTTTTGTCCGTCGCGGACGAGTGACATACGGTAAACTCAACGACGGCTCATTGAGTTCTTGCTCTGGGGGATCTGCGGAGTGCCCCGGCTGCCGGGCTGGGAGTACAGATCGTGCTCGACCTTCGAACACCCGTGGGCAGCATTGCGGTCCAACAAAGTTTGGGCGCCGGAGGCATCAACAGCCTTCGTCCTCACCAAAAGACAGTCAGAAGCGCCTTCGCGCGGGAGGTTGACAGGCTGTTCCACATCATCACTGGGAGTGAGTCACTTAGATGAGCCAAGGCTCGGTGTCGAACCCCGGGTAGCGGCGCGTCATGCCGGCAAGCGTCTCCTGGGTCCAATACGTGTGCCCAGGGGCAGGGAAACCAAAGAGCTGTAGCTGTCGGGGTGAAGCCTGCACCACGAAGGCCGCCCACTGCGGAGAGTTCTCACGGCTAGGCCACGAATGGCGACCAACCCAGTCCGCGGAAGTCGTGCGAAAGCTCACGTGAATCGTGTAGCGGGCCCCGTCTATCTGGGTTAGCTCGGTACCGCGGTGAAAGGTATCGAGCCGGTACGCGACGACCGTTCCGGCAGTGCCTGCCGCCGAGACTTCTGAGACGTAGAGCTCGGGACGGCCGATGTCGGACACCCAACCCCGCGGCGCATCGGGATCCGTAACGCCGCTTTCCTTCGGGTACCAATTGGGCAACGCACCGATATCCCTCGTGAACGCCCTCGGCACGTAGCTCGGTGGGCCGAGGTCCGTCGGCACGTCGACGAGGTACAAGAACATCTCCACCTGGTCGGCAGGAGCCGAGGGAGCGGGCACAAGAACGGTCTGACTGAGATAGTCACGGTGATGGTGCTGATCGAAATGGGCGGCGCCCGTGTACTTGGCCCAGGCCTCAATCGAATAGACCCGCAACTCATTACACCCGAGGAGCTCCTCGGCCAGATCGATCAACGCGGGTTCGACTGCGAGCAGGCTGAGCTCTGCGCTTGCAAAGGGAAACTCGACGATCCCACCGAATTCGTTGCGAAAGCGTTGATTGCGCTGGGGGTCAACGTCGCGGTGAAATTCGTCGGCCGTCGGAAAGACTAGAAAAAGAGCGCTCCGAGCTCCAGCGAGAGCCTGGTCGGGTACGAATGCTGGAAGAACGACGTAACCGTCCTCGTGCCACCTCGAACGGACTTCGGGCATAAACATGTCTAGCCACTCTTACAGGGCGAGCGAGCTCATCCCGTATGACGAGCTGGCCATGCCGAGGTGCTGCACTTCTCGCGACACCCGTGCTACGCCTTACTCTTGCGACACGGTGTTACAGCTCAGACTTTGGTCAACGGGCGAACGCTCGACGGGGTGAGGATTCCCAGCATTCTCGCCTGCGTGGGTGCTGCACTAGCCAATCCCGGTTGTCGGGATCACACCTCCGACGGGAGCAGCGCCGCACCGAGATTCCAAGTCCTCAGATGTCGAGTACTTCCGTTCCGCCCTGTCCTTCACCAACACCAATAACCCGGCGGCGCCTGATCGGGGGCGATTGAGCGAACATCGTGTAGTTCGCCGAGACGCCTCAGCGAGGCGAGCTTAGGGGTCAGTCCCAACGACCCCGACGCCGGGTTCTCGTCGCAGAACGTAGCTCCCGACGCAGGTCTCGCCGGCGTGCCATCGACGAGTTCGGCGAAGAAAACGGCATCGGCCGCCGTGTTGTTGCCGGGATCGTTGGGGTATTGGTCGAAGATTGGGAGATGGGGGCGACCCCGACGCCGGATCGGTGAGACACAACGGCACGAGTAGGGCAGCACCACCGCGGTGGCATCGCTCATCACGTTCGGCGACGAGTGGTGAGTCCTACTCTTCGACGGCGAGGTTGCCGTATGTGGGCACGCCCGCGGTCTCGTAGGTGAGATGGAGCGTGCCGTTCGGGTAGGTGACTGATTCGGTGAGGTGCAGCACCGTGGGTATGGTCCCGTCGGCGAACACCTGCTTGCCGCTGCCGAGCAACAGAGGGTACAGCCACAGGTTCAACCGGTCGACGAGACCGAAGCGCAGCAGAGACTGGAGGAGATCGAGACTGCCGATGACGTGGATCTCGTCGTGGCGCTCCTTGAGGGTAGTGATGCTCTCGGCGAGCTCGTCGGCGACGAGCGTCGACCCCTGCCATGCGAGAGGGCCCGCGAGCGTGCGGCTGGCAACGTACTTCGGAGCGCCGTTGAGCAGATCGGTGAAGGGGATCTCTCGTGGAGCGCTCGGCCAGTAGCCGGCAAAGATCTCGTAGGTCCGTCGCCCGAGGAGCAGGGCATCCATGCTGCTCGCTTGTTCGAAGATGACGCCCCCCGACTCCTGGTCCGCCAGTGGCGCCTGCCACCCGCCGTGAGGGAAGCCGCCGTCGCGGTCCTCGTCGGGCCCTCCAGGCGCCTGTGCCACACCGTCGAGCGTCACAAACTCGGTGACGATGAGCTTGCCCATGCTGCTGCGCTCCTTGCCCGGTGGCGGTACGTCTCTTGTGGAGACGGCGCCGTCGCGCCAAACGCACACTGTAGGCGACGCTCGACGTTTTCCGCCTGGCATCCGGCCGTTGAGGTCTCACGGGACCAAGCTGACGCGTCGGAATTGCCCAGACCCGCCGATAGTGGGTGGCATGTGTTCCGGAGTATCGCCCGTCTGAAAGCGATAAATGTCAGCCTTGCCTGACGCGTCAGGATACGCTGACTAAATGACAAACGCCGAATCGCACTGGAACAGATGGCAACAGGTGACTCAGGGCCAAGAGGTCAATCCAATGGAGGTGCTCGCCATTGCTGCAATGTATGAGCGCTACTTCCAAGAGATTCAAAACCGCGCGGTGAACGTGCTCCGGAGAGACGGACGCACCTGGCAGGAGATCGCCGACGCTGTAGGAATCACCAAACAATCCGCATGGCAGAAGTGGCGTACGCCAGCCGAGAGGAGCAAGGAGTTCACTGAGCGCCTCGTGGACTTTCCGAACTTTGCACGACGCTGAGCAGGGTGCCTCCTGTCGCCGGGAGGGTGAGCCAGGGCTGAACTCTACCGGGCGGTGGCGACCCGCTCGAGGTTCTCCACGGATTGCTCGAGCATGCGGACGGGCACGACGGGCCAATCGCGCCGAGAGCGCATCTCCGCGGGGATGTTGGTCCAATCGCAATAGTTCGTCACGTCGGTCTCAGATTCGTTGACAGCATCGAACTGCCAGCCATAGACGTGACCGAAAAGCGGCCGGTCGGCACTGCCGACACCCCATTCAAACAGGCGATCGGGAACGATCTGAGTGACCGTGTTGCGGACCTTGTACTTGCCCATATTGGGAATGTCGCCGAGAGGTTCGCGGTCCATGTCCATGTCGAAGGTTTCCCCGACTGCCGTGAGGGGTCTGGCGTCAGGTGTGGCCTCAAGCATCCCCGAACCGTCGATCTCGACGTGACCGGCAGGATTGGAGACGATTGCGAACAGCTTGCTCGCCGGTGCGGCGATGCGGCGGGTAGCGGACACACGATCGACAGACATTGGCGCTCCTTCTCATGGCCATGGATGCCAAGACAACCCTACCGCCGGAGCTCGCCGCGAGCAGAAATCACAGCCGCTGGCATCGACCTGGCTGGCCCGGTCTCAACCGACGTCCGAATTGTTGCGACGACCCTCCGAGCGGTGATGGGCACGCGAAATTCCTCGTCCGGATATGAGGTCGAACGACCCAATGAGGCTGCGGTCGCCCCTTCCTAAAGGGACGGGTGTGCGTCTTGGCTGACCAACTTCTGACGGACCCAGGGTCCGTCTCCGCGCAACGTGACCCGATGCATAACCCGGCGTTGGTCCTCATAGTCATGGATTCCGAAGTGCATCGTCGACCGGTTGTCCCAGAAGGAGAGCGTTCCCGGTATCGCACGACGAACGACGGATTGGTCATGTCTCGTAGAGGATGCGAAGGAAGGAGTCGCTCTGGGTCTCCGGCATGTCCTCAACACGAATCGTGAATTTTGGCTTCACGAAGAGGTCCTTGTGGCCGGTCTCTGGATGGACACGGACGACGGGATGTATCGCCGGCGGCAGCTTGTTACCCTCCCAGACGTTGCCAGGGCCTTCGGCGACGACCTGGGCCCGACGACCTGGGCGTAGAACGGTTCGAAGTGAAAGGCCGAAAGCTCGTCGCAGAGCCTTTGGAGTGGGGGAGCCAGCCTTTCGTAGCCGCCCTCGTGTCCGCCCACATCGTGTCGCCACCTGCCGTGGGCACGATCACCGAGCGCAGCATGGATGCCATGGCGGGTCGGTTCATGAATGTGATGTCCGTGTGCAAGAAGTCGGTCCGGTCCTTCGAGCTGTAGATGGAATGAACTTCTTTCCTCTCGAGTCCTTGCCGTTCAACGGGATGGCTCTCGGTCAACTGGCCGAACGCTCAGCGAAGGCGATCTGGGAGCCATCATCGAACACCTCGTCGGGGAAGAAAAACACGAGGCGTTCGAGCCATATCTCGCGAATGGCGGCGATGACGTTGTCATCCAGGTCGGTCGAGCAATCGATTCCGAATATCTCGGCGCCGATGGTCGGGCTCAGTGGACGAACGTCGAGGTCCAAGGTGCTGACCGTCATACACCGATGCCTACAGTCCGCTGGTAGCTGACCCGATGGCGACTCAAAGGAGGTCGTGGGCCAGCCACGAGAGCACGTCACGCCGCCGGGTGAGCGCGATGAAGTGCCCCTCGTCGGGATAGCAGGTAATGGCCGCTCCCGGGATGCGAGCCGCCAAGGAGCGTGCCCAGGCCTCGGGCACGAGCGTGTCGGCGCCGCCCTGGAAGACGTGGACGGGAACCGCCACCTCCTCGGGGGCGAAGCACCATGGTGCACTCAGCGCAAGGTACTCATCGACGCCGCCCCGCGAACTCGTCGCCCCCTCGTTGAGCAGCGTAGGGAGCCATTGGCCGCGCTCTGTCACCGCCGTGGATTCCTGCGCCGACAGGTTCTTCACGGCCTGGCGCAGGAGCACGTTCGGGGCATGCCGAGCCAAAACCCGCGTGAGGTCGAAGTATGCCCGCGCCGCGAACGGCGCGTGCTCGGACAGTCGGATCAAGGATCGATCGAGGCGGTTCAACTGCTTGTACGTATCGGGGTCGTCGAGCGGCAGGCAGCCGGCCACCACGGCGCAGCGCGCGACCCGCTCGCCGAGCGCGAAGGCCACAGCCAGCGCGTACTGACCACCCTCTGACCACCCCATGACGCTGAACCTCTGGACACCGAGATGGTCGAGCAGCGCCACCAGATCGGTGTTGACCCACGCGAGAAGGCCGTAACCGGGAAGGCGATCGGTGCGCCCGATGCCAGGTCGATCCGGCGAGATCACGCAGAGGCCCAGCGCTCGAGCATCCTCATCGGCGGGGCCGACATCGTGCCCACTAACAAGGCCGCCGTGGCAGTTCACCACCGGTGCGCCGCCCTCGTCCCCGTACAGCGTGAATCCGATATGGCGCCCATCGGGAAGTGCCAGTTCGTGATCACCCAGAACACGGGTCATGCGGAGACGCTATTGGCTCTCTCCCCGGTTGCGCTGGACTGCGGTGACTCGACTATTCCTGCGTTTGTCACCAGATCGACCGAGAGGTTCGAGCGTACGAGGACGAGGGGACGTCGTGCCCGTGTGGGCGGCCCAGTTGACCTGCTCGCGTCCCGCGGGACAACGAGCCGGCCTGGAGTTATCTTCCAGCACCGCGGTATCGTGCTCGCCATCGCCGGAGGTGGTGGACGGGCCGGTCGAGGGCATCGAAGCCGCGGCCGGCAACACCCTGAGCGGCGCACGGGCGTGGTCGGAGACGTGGCGAGATTCCGAGACCGAAGCCTTTACGACTTGTAGTTCTCGCAGAGCCGGATCATGCACAGGATCTTCTCAACCTCTTGTGTCAGTTCTGGCAACTGGGCCGTGAGCCCGAGCACGTCCATGGCATCCTCGTAGTCCGGACCCCACATGCGGATGAAGGTCCAGACCTTCTCCACGTCTTCGTGAGAGGCCGCAAGGGCCGACAAGTCCGTCGATCAGGGGATGCCTAGCGCCCGGAGGTCATCGAGGAACATACGGGTCCTCTACACGCATCGACGTTGCAGTAGTCGGCCCTTTTCTAGCGATCATCTCTGCCTCGGGTGCACGGTACGCAGTACCTGCCACAGGCAGGTGGCGCCAACTGCTCTTTGACCAAGATCGACGACGCTCTGATCTGCAGCGACGCGGCGACGGATCGGGCAGCGCCTTTGGGGCACGTACAGCTTTCGGCAGGCGGGGTCCAGTGCAACAGGCTTGGTGGGCTGGGTGGTTTGACGCGATGACAGAGGCTGGATCATCGAAATCGCTCGACCGATTACAAGGGTTGGGGGTTTGCGGTTTACAAGGGTTGGGGGTTTGCGGTCGCTTCAAGTCAAGAGCAGCTGTGGCGCAATGACGGCCGCTCAAATCATTCGACGCGCCATCGGGGCGAGTGGCGAGACGATCGACTGCGGGCGCGCGGTCCACAGCGATAACGCGAGTACAGAAGAGATAACGAGAGTACGAGTAGACGAATAGAACGGAATGGGAGGCCGTCGTCGGCTGTCCGGCCGCCGCGTGAGCTTGACGACTCCTCTTCGATGCCGCCAGGCGCGTTGCAGGTCGATCTCGGTGATCCACCCTCGCTGATGACACAGATCAGAACGGCCGTTGACCGGTGTCGATGTTCCGACCGACGTTCAAGCCGCTTCGGGCCGACGTCTTGCTGTTTCGCACTCTCTTAAACGCATCCGTAGCATCGGGCCGCCCTCATGGTGCTTTCGTACCTTCTTCCAACCATCGATGCAAGGCCCGGACTTGACGCTCTAACCTGCGGAAATGTGTCTAAACGACACACAGTCGGTGGGTTCTCTCTGACGGTTTCAGGACGAACGTGTGGACGGCCACCGAAGTCACAAACATCTGCAGAGCGTTCACGATGGTGCATCATCCCTACCCACGGCAACACGATGAGAGTAAAAATTGTAGGCGTGAGCACCAAGACCGTAGTGAGGGTAGCGGTGATAAGTCTGGCGGCAGTGGTAATCCCGGCCGCATCGGCACAAGCCGCCTCGTCCGGCCAGCCGACGAGCACGACAGCGACGAACGCCACGACGGCCGCGCCGTCGAGCACGATGCCGCCTCCGAGCGGCTATACGTCGCAGGAGCTGATCTTTGACGATCACTTTGCCGGAACGACTCTCGACAGCTCGAACTGGAACACCTATCTCGGCGCACAGGGAATCCGTTGGAACGATGAGGGCGTCCTGCCGTTGCCGTATTCGGCCCCGAACGACACGGCTCATGGTGGAAACGGATACGATCTCGCGATGTACGGTCCCGCGGAGGTCACCGTCGACAACGGGCTGACGCTGACTGCGCAGCAAAACACGAACCAATGGGCCAGCACCTATCCGTGGATCAGCGGTGTGGTAACCACCGAAGGCAAGTTCACGCTGCCGACGACCGGTTGGTACGTCCAGGTCAAAGCCAAGATGCCCAACATGACCAACGGCATGTGGCCGTCCATCTGGTTCATGCCTTCGGTGGCAGGCACCTCCGAGAACGAACTCGACGGCTATGAGGGCGGCTTTGACTTCTACGGACCTCCGAACCAAGCGGTGCATTCCACCTACTTCCTGAGCAACAAGATTCTCTCCAACACTGTCAAGGTGAGTGCCGGTCTCGCCGCAGGATTCCATGTCTACGGGATCCAATGGATTCCAGGCGTGTCCGTCACGATCTACCTCGATGGCACGCAGGTCTGGCAGGTGACCGAGGCCCAGGGCTCCATTCCGGCGGAGCCGTACGAGATTATCCTCGACTTGGCGGTGGCCGCGGCCATAACGAAGTACTGGCATACCGTCACCACCACCTCGACGCCAACCTCCTCCATGCAGGTGGCCGAAGTGCAGGCGTACTCGTAGGTTCTTGTCGCTCCGCCGTGCGTCCTCAGACAGCCCGGTATCGAGTTCCTCCTGGAGATCCTCAATCGGATAGGCGCGGGCGGTGTAGCCAAGCTCCTCCATCATCCTCCCGACGGCCCCCCTGCGAGGTGAAAGTCTGGTCTCGCTCAGCAAACCGACCCGGATCGTCAGACCGGTTCGGACATCACTTCGATGGTCTGACACGCGGGGGTTTGGGTCGGACTGTTACTGACCGACCCAGTCGTTGTGAACGATTGGGTCTGGCCCGGACCGACTGAGTTCACGAGCACCTCCGCCGTCCCTTGTGCAGATGAGCCGGCCAGAATCGCGATCGTAATGTCGTAGTTGTTTGCCGTGGATCCGGTGTTCGTGACGGTTCCACTTATGTCAATCCCGGTGCCATTGGCACCTGCGCTAGCTGTCGAACCGGTCGGAGCGATGTCGCACTGTGTGAACGTCACTTGAGCGTTGGAGTCGAGCGACGATCCGGAACCAGAATTTCCGGAGTTTCCGGAGTTTCCGGTGTTGCCGGAGTTTCCAGTGGTGGTCGGTGCGACTGTCGTTGATGTCGTCGTCGCTGGAACTGTTGTCGTGGGAGTCGTCGACGTCGTCGTTGGGGCAGTCGTCGTGGACGTGGCCCGCATTGGCGTCGCCCGATGAAGGTCCGCTGGGTCGGTGGACAAGTGGTTTTTTGTTCCGTTTCCGGTCGTTGCGAGCAGAACGGCCAGGCCTATGAGCGCGATCAGGACGGCGGGGAGTCCGAGAAGCACCGCGCGACGGCGCCACCGCGGCGAAGGTCCCGGGGGTGAGGGCAGTTCCGATTCTTGTGCGGTGGAATCGTCCGAAGCCGCCGCTGTCGGCGCCGCGTCCGGTTCGGGAGCCGCGTGGCGCGGAGCTCCGGTAGTCGCGAGCTCGGGCAGGTGCCACGCCCCGCTGTCGTCTTGCCACCAACCAGGAGGCATCGCAGGGTTCGCGGGCGCTGGAGTCGATGCCACGTCAGGTTCGGCAGCCGCGTGGCGGGAGCCCCGGCAGTCGCGAGCTCGGGCAGGTGCCATGCCCCGCTGTCGTCTTGCCACCAACCAGGAGGCATCGAAGGGTTCTGAGCCGATCCACCCGGTCTCGACGTTTCCGCCCCGTGCGCAGGCAGCGGTGAGGACGCGCGGTCAGCACGGAACTCTGGCGCGAGTGATTCTCCGTCAGAGGCTTCCGACCAGCCTGGACCCTCAGAAGAATCGCGCATGTCCCGTCTACCTGCGGAATGGACGTTCAGAATGGAACGTCCCGTCTATCGGTATCTGATGGATATTACGCATAACCCCCCTATCCCAACGGCGGTCGTCGTGGCGACGACGTCGGAGGCAAGAAACCTGTTCTGGGTGGGGGAGGCCCGGAAAAGCCCAACACCGAGATTAGGTCAGGCGACGGGCCCGGCGGCCAAGTGGCCCTGGGCCACAGAGTCCAACTGACCTGTTGAGTACCCGTGAGCTGGGGTTTCACCGACACTTCCTCCCTCACAGGCTCGACTCCCGGCCGAGGCGCCGTTACTCGAGGGACACCTCGATCGCAGCGGGGAAGGTGAGCGACTCAGCAGACGCACTCGGCGCACGAAACGCGTGCGAGACGATGCGGGGCCGTTCGTCGCGTGGCGGTTAGGTTGTCTGGGTTTTTGACGTGCGGGCGCCCCGTCGGCGGATCACGAGAAGACCGAAGCCCACAACCAGGACCAAGAGCGCCGCGATGATGAGCAACCTCGTTGTCGACGACGAGCTGTCAGATGTCGCGGCGATCGCCTCGTGGGTGGGTGCCGCCTTGGGGACGGGGACGGGTGTCAAGCGGCCTTCGAACCCGGCCACGGTCCGGTCGGGGGCGAGGATCCAACGCTGTTGCGTCACGAGCGCCCCTGACCAAAGGCTCTGAGGCGGCATCGACACCCAAGCAGAGGTGCCGTCCGACGCGTAGTCGACGGTCATCGAGCCAAGGGTTCCCTGATACTTGTAGTCAACGTCGACCTGGTACACGGGCAGCGTGGCCGGTGGGTTCTCGAAGGGTGGAGTGCCGTATACCGACTCGGGCAGCCAGGCCTGCAGGAAGGCGGTGGCTTGGCTGCTGTCGAGCGTACGCCCTGACTCGGGGCCGTTGCCCGTGATGCTGCCATCGAGGATCTGGAGCCCGGGGGAGAGCTGGCTCAGCGAGGACCCGCCGCCGGTCTGGCTGGTCGGCGTGGTGCTCGCGGGGTGCGTCTGGGCGCCCGCCGGCGCCACCCACAACGCCGGTGCGAGCAGGCCGAGCGCGCCCACGACGGGGCCCATCAGATGGCGACAAACAAAGAAGCGGGAGATTCGCATGAAGCCCTGAAACTACTCACTACCAGGCGCCGACATGAAGCGCCAAAACTTACAAAAAAAGAGGAAGGTACTGGAGGAGGCGGATAGTCACTTGCCGCACCAATGGCACGGACGACGTTTGACGTGTCTCCACCATCACGCTAGACAAGGCTGGCCGTGTTCGGAGTCACCGGACATGAGAACAAGGTGACAAGGGGAGGCATGCGAATGCGTGGGTCGAGATTTGCGCTGCTGGCGTCGGGGGCGGCGTTAGCGCTTGGGTTGCCAGTGATGGCCGGTTTGCCATTCGCCGGTTCCGCATCTGCCGCCATAACCAACGCGTGCAGCTTCGGGCAGTTCCCGAATGCCCCAGGAGGTCAGAGTCAACTCCAAGTGAACTGCACGTTCACCAATGCCGGCTCGTCGTCGAACGAGACCGTCGAGGACTTCCCACAGGCCGTCTGGCACGACGGTGCTGCGTGGCAAGCCACCGGCGTGGTGACCACATCTGGAAGCCCAACGGTCACGTCGTCCACGGCGCACTTCAACGCCGCCACCGACATCAACGACACGGTCTCGGGACCGGACACGATCTTTGGTCTTATCCCGATCCCGGCTGACTCGTTCATCATCGCCGTGAACAGTCCGACGTCGGTCACGTTGAACCACAACGCGACCGCCTCGAAGACGGGCATCACGCTGACCATTAACAACTCAACCACGCGCTCGGTGGCCGATGGCGTGACCACGAAGAGCAGCACCACCATCACCTCGGCCACCGCCAACTTCACGTCCTCCGACGTGGGCACGATCGTGACGGGCACCAACATCCCGGGATACGACACGATCGCCTCGGTCACTAACGCGACCACGGCGGTGCTCACCACCGCGGCGACGGCGACCGGGACGGCTCAGACCCTGACCATCGGCGCGGACGAGCAGACCTCGTCGACCCGTGAGGTGACCGACGCCCAAGTGAGCTCCGGCAGCACCACGCTGTCGTCGGCCAGCGCCAACTTCCAAGCCTCCGACTTGCAGCTCCCGGTGACCGGATGCGGGATCCCGACGGGGACCTACATCGCTTCGGTGACCAACGCGACCACTGCCGTCTTGTCGAAGGCGGCCACCCTTACTCGGCCCTTCGCGGTCTCCGACGGCGTGACCACCAGTGGCTCGACGACGGTCACGTCGGCCTCGGCCGGCTTCAGCACGGCCTGTGACGCGAACAAGGCGATCAGCGGGACCGGTATCCCGGCCGGTGCCTACATCAAGACGGTGACCAACGCGACGACGGTCACGATTTCGGCGAAGGCCACCGCGACGGGCTCGGGCGTGAGCCTCACCGAGTCGCCCGGCGCAACCGAGGTGATCGGGCTGCCGTCCGCAACGGCGCCGGCCAACGCGGACGCGGTGTCCACCATCGGGACGACGCTGACGCTCAACCCGACGCTCGTCAAGGGCGCGGCACCTTGTTCGGCCGGGGATCCTTCGGGCGAGACCATCGAGGGTGCCTGGTACAACCCGGGTGACTACCAGGCCAACACGCTGGCGCTGGCGCCAGCAGATCTCCCGACCGACACCATCGGAGAGATCCTCTACCCGACATCGGTCGTCTCCTTCGCCGGCTACGTCGTCAACGAGGCCGCCGGCACAGCGGGTGAGCTGGACACCGCGGCGCACACCGACATCATCCTGCCGTTCGTGCCGACCGGACTCGCGCTGTGCACAACGCCCGCACTGGGTATCGGCTCGTCGTTCTCCTTCAACGGCTCGTCGCTCGCCCAGCAGAAGGTGGCGACTGGCGTCGGCACCCCAGGCACGGCCGACGTGCGTGGCATCGTGAACCTGGGCAGCGGCGTCTCCACGACGACCGGCACCGCCTACCTCATCAACGGGAAGGGTTCGTCGCCCTACAGCGGCAGTTGCACCACCAACTTCCCCGCTGCCGTCACCGACGTTCCCTGCAGCTGAGAATCAAGGCTGATGCGCTGAACCTTCCCACGTGGTTCTCGGGGAAGGGTGGGGGCATCGGGTGAACACGAAAGGGGAGCGGGCATCGAGCCCGCTTCCCTTTCGTCGTTCCAGCGCCGGATGAGGATCCGGCTCGCCATGGCGGCCGCGCACGCCCGATCCGGGGATGCACTGCGCCGTCATTCCCACCCGGGTCCTCGTCAACCGGAATCCAGGCTCACCTTCAGCCGACGCGGCGAGAGCGAAGGGGCGTCGCCGCGGTGGGCTCCTTCACTCCACCTGACTCCACTGCGCTGCGGGTCTCGGCCTGCGCTCGAAATGCCGGGCGCCGCCCCGCGTCATATTGAACCGGGGGAAAACACCCGAGGGCGGGGGTCGGTCTTCCCCCCCTCGCAGCCTGAAGGCCCCCGTGGTTCCACGGCGCCGGGCACCCACCAATGGAGCCCCGGCGTCGGATGCCTCAACCCGGGTGCACCGCGGGCGTAGAACAAACTCAGACACAAACTCAGACCGTTCGTTCCGGACTGAGGCCGGACAGCCTGTTCCGGAGAGAAACCTGACAGTAGCCAGGCTCGTAGGTCTTGGCTTTGCCCTCCTTCCTGCGGATGGCCCGATCCCGCGCCCCCATGGCGATGCGATCTCGCTTGCGTCCGATGGGGTTGTACTCGATGTCGAGGCTGAGCGTCAGAGCCCGGACGAGCTGTTCGCCGTAGAAGAGGTGGACGACGCCCTCGATCATCGCCACGCGCAATGTGTAGTGGTTCCACTCCGAACCGACCTGGATGGTGTGGCCCTTGAAGCCGAGGTTGCCGCAGCCGGTCACCTGGCGGGTGATGGCGCCGGGGAGATACACGGCCTCGGACGGAGGACCGGGCAAGATGGCCGAGCTCGTCTCGGCCTTTGCCTTGAAGCGCTCGGCGGGCGTGACGTCGGCGATGCCTTGGTGGGGCCGCTCCTCGTTGGAGAAGGTGCGGAACTCATCGAGGAGCCCTTGGAGTTCGTCGATGCTGCGCGCCGGGAGGCGCTCGGCGAGCCACTCCTTCATGGTCCGGTGGAAGCGCTCGAGCTTGCCGCAGGTCTGGGGGGCGGGTGAGAGGGCCGGCTGTGAATCAGCGAGATGCCGAGGGTCCCGAGCTGGCGCTCGAAGGGGACCTCGGCACCGCCGAGCAGGCGACCCGTAAGCAGGTGCCGTTGTCAGAGAGCACCCGGGCTGGGATCCCATAGCGAGTCATCGCCCACCCGAAACAGGCCCGCGCGGCGTCGCCGGTGGCTCGGCGATCAGCCCGCGCCGCGAGGCAGAAGTGGGCGTGGTCGTCCAAGATGTCCATCACCCAGACTTCGGACTCATCGGCGAGGAGGAGCCGGGTGGCGTCGATCTGCCAGAGGGTCGATGCCCGCTCGGCGCAGCGCCGAGCGGAAAGCTGAGCGCTCCCCAGCGCGGGTGCTCCTTGCGGATGGCGCAGATGGCCGCCTCGGTCGCCTCGGGCATGCGCAGGGGTTGCTGGATGGGTTGACGGGAACGAGGCTCGAGGCCCTCGATCCCTTCGGATCTGAATCGGCGCAGGGAGACGTCGTAGGCCTGGCGCGAGATCCCATGGCGCCAGCAAATCGCCGTCACGCTCACTCGCCGCTCTCGGAGGCCTCTCGGAGGAACTCGAGGCGTAGGTCGGTCACTGACATCACCCTCAAAGCCATTCGGCCTCCTTGTTCAGAGGCCAGGGTGGCAACTCGGCACTGTCAGGGATGTGTCCGGAACGTCAGAACTGTCTCGGGAACGATTCGTCAGGAACGTCCCCGGCTACAACAGCAAGCTCAGGGGCGGAAACTCACGCTTCTCTTATCCAGGATTCACACTTCTCTTATCCCAGCCGGTCATCCTTATTGAGGGCCATTGGTGCAGGCACCTAAAGCCAGGGAGCAAGCCTGCCGAGACGACCAATGTGGGGAGCCTTGGAGGAGCTGACATGGACCTTACGATGTCCAAGGAAACCATTGAGCGTCGGTCAGACACCGGCATCTGGGTCGACGCTGGTCGCACTGGAGCGAGTTCCCATCGCATTGACGCTCCGACGGTTGACCCGTCAACCGAGGCCGTCGAGCACGCCTGGTTGGTGAAGTCGAAGATGCGGTGGGTCCGGAATGACCGCAGCCCACTCAACGCGCTCCGTTGGTTCGTAAGGGACTCGCTGGGTATCGGGCACCCGCCTTCAAAGGTAGAGGGCAAAAGCCACTGACTGGTGCTCCTCCCCGGGGGAGGACGACAAGCAAACATCCGTGACGTCGTGTCAGGACCCCTGCCCCTGAAGGTGGCGCGGTGACTGAACGCCACAGCGCCGGGCTCCAACGTTTGGGTCATCAGGGGATCGCCCTCGAGAGAATGCTCACGGAGCACACCGGGGCAGGAGTTCCGTGTGCCAGGGTCTTGTGAACAGAGGCTCGCAGGGCTCCACCTCTGGCGATCGTGCGGCGCCAGACGGGGCAGCATCGGGATGAGTTACGTGTCTCGTTCGAGTCTCGAGAGCAGTCGATCGCGCTCGGGTACCTCATATGAGGGGCGGGCCTTTGCGGCCTCGGGGGCGGACGCGTCACGACCCCGCCCCGGGGGGTTATGGGGAGGGCGGGGTCGAAGCGCTCGTGCCGGTTTACCGGCCCAGTGTGACGGATCGGTTGCGGTTGACGCGCTTCTCTGTTCAGGCACTATGACAACGCGTCGTGACAACGCGTCGTGACAACGCGGCGGAAACGCCGGCGCGGGCTTCATCGGGTCGAGGATCTTGGCCCCTGATCCTCGCCGCGGGCTCGGGGCTGGCCCGCGATGGTGGGGCGCGGCCGGGTGGCCCGGGCGGGAGGTGGTCACCGAAGAGGGCGACCCCCACCTGGGAGTTGTCCCGAGCTTGTGCGAGCGGGATTCGAATGGCTCTATTGGGCAGGGCAGATGCTCACCAGAATGGCTTGGTGAAGGAATAGCGCCGTGCCTTCTATCGATCAGAGCTGGGAGGGGAGGATCGGAGAAGGAGTGGAGGCCATGACGAACGAGACGGACACCTACTGCGTCTGCCCGAACTGCGGGGCTGAAGCCCCCGCAGGGCATTCACGATGCGACGAATGCGGTCAGGCGACCGTTGAAAAGACGAAGCGGATCATCGAGCAGGCGACGACGAGGGTGTTCCGACTGTAACGACACGTGGTCCTTCGTGCACCAGAGCTAGAGCGCTGACTTCATCTCCAGACGGAGTCGTCGCCAATGGCGGAGTCCGGTCGCCGCCAAAGCCGCCGACGCCGCGACGCCGGCCGCGATCGCATTTCGATTCGCAGGAGTCCATGCCTTCGGGTCGTACGTGTTGGGTTCGATGAGGAACCCGACGATTCCCGCAACGCCCAGACCAGCACAGACGAGTGCGGCCACCGGATCCCCCTGGTTGGCTCGACGAGATGCGATGAGCGCAGCGACTGGCATCGGCCAGGGCGCAGCAACGCCTGCACCCCATCCGATGAGGATGCCGGTCGGCACCGAAAGCGAGACGCCAAGGCCCAGCGGGCGTCCAGGCAGATCATCCCGGACCGCCACCGCAGTGGTGAACCCGACCGTGCACGCGAACGCTATGGCCGCGTGTCTCAGGGCGCCGCCGGTGTCATCGGTCATCGGGACCACCGGGGAGCATCGAGGGCGCCGCCTTGGTCGATGCCCGGTGGGCGCGCACGAGCGGCATGACTCAATTTAGATCACGGCCAACGAGACGTCTCAAGGGTGGTTGCCCCACGACGTCGGGGGGTGCACCGACGAAATCGAACCTCGTCGAGAGGTAGTGACAGGACGAGTTGATCGACTGACTGAGGCGACGAAGCCGCGCGAAGGACTCCGGGGTGGCGACCAGGCACAACCGGTTTCTCGTCGCCTTCCCAAGCGCTCGAAGGGCAACGAGCTCGCTGCTTTGGGCGACGCGGGTGAGGGGGCGGGGCGATGATCCCCCCAGGATCTTGCCGATCACCCCGCCCCTGAGTGAGTCTGGCGACAGCGGCCGAGGCCGGGTAGGGCCATTGGGACCCAGCTTTCACAACGTCGGGACAACCCGCCCGGAACGATGCCCGGCGGGCTCCGTCAGCTTTCCGGCCGACTCGCTTCCCACAACGCCCGAACTGCGGCGGAGGCCTAGGGGCCATGAGTCGCAACCGGCAGACAATTTCAGGCTCGTGGCAAGCGGCCCGGCAAGCCGAAATGGTACCCAGGGCCCATCCGATCGAAGGATCGAAAGTGTTACCTTGCGCGGCCTGATCCACGTTCTGGTCGCGAGGGGGGCACACGGAATCGTGAGGCAGCACCGAACTGGTGCGCATGCCGTGTCGAAGGCATTGACGCGCGCCGCCCTCGCTGCCGCGGCCGGCATCGCTTCTGCCACCATGGTCGTCGCCAGCGCGACGACAGCCGGAGCCTCCGGCATCGTGCCGCCGTCCAATCCGTCGGTCAGCGTGCCGCCCCAGGTGGTGCCACGCTGCTCCGTCTCACCCGTGAACGATACGAGTGCCGGCTGCATCGACTCGGTGCTCCACAACATCAACTACGCGTGATCGCTCGAGGGCCTCGGCCCTCTCGTCTTGCCGAGCGGCTACGCCACCGATTCTGTCGCCGACCAGGAGCTCATCATCACCGACGAGGAGCGAGGGGACCGTGGGCTCTCGGAATTCCCCGGCCTCGATCCCGCGCTCGACGCCGCCGCGCTGACCGGCGCGCTCGCCGACACGGATCCCTCCCTGCCGTCGGGGTACGCCGAAACCTCCGCGGGCTCCATCTTCGCTCAGGACTACACGCCGCTCGGGGCCGACTACGCCTGGATGTACGACGACGGTTACGGGGGCACAAACCTCGACTGCACGTCACCTGGCGGGCGCGGCTGTTGGGGCCACCGGGACAACATTCTCGGCAACTGGACCACCACCGGCTCCCAGACCGCCATGATGGGTGACGCCAGCACCTCGACCGGCGCCTACACCGAGATCTTCGCCAACCAGGTGGATCCGGCCGATTCACTCGTTCCCGGCAGCTCACCCGGAACTTTGCCCACTCCCACCACCGCGGCCACGCCAGACATGGTCCAGGTGCTGCCGGCCTCCTCGCCGAACACCGCGGCAGGCACCCCGGTGACCATCGAGGGCAACTACTTCGGTACCTCGCCCCAGGTGTCCTTCGGCGGCTCACCCGCCACCAACGTCCGCGTGAACTGGGACGGGGAGCTCGTGGCGGACGCGCCGGCCGATCCGGCCGGCACCACCACGGACCAGGTCGTCGTGACGGTCACCACGGGAGCCGGACCGTCTGGCTCGACCGGCGTCCCGGCGGTCAACGAATTCACGTACGCCCCCACGAATGCCCCGACGATCACATCGGTGTCACCGAGCTCGGGAGCGCAGATCCCCTCGGGCAGTGTGACCATCAAGGGCACGAACCTCGACGACGGTGGAGTGACACCGATCGTCGACTTCGGGAAGGTCGCGAGCATCGGCTCCATCAGCTACGACTCGACCGAGATCACGACCACCATCCCGCCTTCCATCAACCCCGGCACGGTCGACATCACGGTGACGACGCCCGCCGGCACGAGCGCCATCTCGGTGGCCGACGAGTACACCTATACCGACGGCACACCGCCGGCGCCGCCTTCTCCAGCTCCTCCTCCACCGTCTCCCTCGCACGGCTACTGGTTGGTGGGATCGGACGGCGGCATCTTCAACTTTGGGTCGGCACAGTTCTACGGCTCCACCGGGTCGCTGCATCTCCAGCGTCCCGTCGTGGGCATCACGCCGACGGCCGACCGGGGGGGCTATTGGCTCGTTGCCTCCGACGGCGGCATCTTCGCCTTCGGGAACGCCGGCTTCCACGGCTCGATCCCCGGCGCCGGCCTGCATCCCGCCGGATCGGGTCTGCCCCACAGCTTGGACGCACCCATCGTCGGCATGGTGCCCTCGACCGACGGGGGTGGCTACTTCATGGTCGCTTCCGACGGGGGCGTCTTCGCCTTCGGTGACGCAAAGTTCGAGGGGTCCTGTCCCGGCATCGGCGGCTGCAACGGCGCCGCGGTGGCCGTCGTACCCGACGCGAGCGGCAACGGCTACTGGGTCATGACGAGCACCGGCGCCGTCTACACCTTCGGTGACGCCGCCGACTACGGCCAGCCCGGATCGCAGAGCTCGGCCATCACCTCTGCCGTGGCGACGCCCAATGGGGGCGGCTACTGGATCCTCGACGCGGCGGGGCAAGTGTTCCCGTTCGGCAATGCGGCCGGCATGGGCAGCCTGACTCCGGGCGAGGCCGGCGGGCTGGATCCGGCGTCTGCCGTCTTCGAGACCTCCGACGGCGGCGGCTACTGGGTCGTGACCGCGCTCGGAAGGGTGACGAACTTCGGCGATGCACCCAACGACGGAGACATGTCGGCCACACACCTCAACGGGCCGATCATCGCCGCCTCCGGATCCTGAGCCTGGCGACAGAGCGCCAGCCGCACCGGCAGACCCGGGACGGGAGCGCCGTCGTCGAGGAACGGGTGGCGTCCGAGGGTCGGTCACCGAGAACGCACAGGAACTGATTCGAATATGGTTGGGGTTTCGGACCCACCCCAGGGAGGGAAAGCATGAGCATCTTCCAACGGGCACACGACATCGTGCAGGCCAAGACGAACAAGGCGCTCGACGCCGCCGAGAAGCCCGACGAGATGCTCGACCTCTCCTACGAGAAGATGCTCGAGCAGATCACCCAGGTGCGCCGGGCCCTGGTCGACATCGCCGGCTCCAAGAAGCGGCTCCAGCTCCAGGAGGAGCAGTTCCAACACACCATCGACCACCTGCAGGACCAGGCCAAGCAGGCGCTGGCGGCCAACCGCGAGGACCTGGCCAAGGAGGCCCTGTCCCGCAAGGCGGCCGCCCAGCAGCAGATCGACCAGATGCAGCCGCAGGTGCAACAATTGGACGAAGAGGAGCAGAAGCTCACCCAGACTCTGGACGTACTCCAGAAGCGGGTCAACGACTTCCGCACCCAGAAAGAGACGCTCAAGGCCCAATACACCGCGGCCAAGGCGATCTCCTCGGTCGACGAGAGCACAGCGGGAATATCGAAGTCGTTCAACGACTCCGGTGCGACGCTCCAGCGGGCGCAGGACAAGATCGCCACCATGCAGGCCCGCTCGGGGGCGCTCGACGAACTCCTCGAGTCCGGTGTCCTCGAGGACGTCGGGGGCGGCACCGACGACATCCAGAAGGAGCTCGACCAAGTCGGCCAGGACGCACAGGTCGACAACGAACTCGCGGCACTCAAGGCACAGCTGGGGACCGGCGCCCCGGAGCCCGAAGCATTGGCAGCGGCACCTGAGGCAG
The DNA here is from genome assembly GCA_963838835.1 of uncultured Acidimicrobiaceae bacterium. GTDB lineage: Bacteria > Actinomycetota > Acidimicrobiia > Acidimicrobiales > RAAP-2 > Bog-473. The sequence goes on along the minus strand of CAWITA010000019.1, from coordinate 332,785 downwards.
CCCCCGAAGAATCGGCCCCGACCTCGTGATCAGTCCGGGGGCGTGACCTCCACGAACTGGGCCACGACGTCGGCCAGCTCGTCACCGCGGTCTTCTTGGAGGAAGTGGCCGGCGCCGGCCACAGTGGGATGCAAGAGGCCGGCCGCGCCCGGCACGTGCTGACACAGCACCTCGGCCCAGCCGCGGGTGCCCGGGTCGCCGTCGGAGAAGGCGGTGAGGAACGGGCCTGGGAAGCCGGCCAGGGCCTCCAAGGCGCGCCGGTTGAGGCGGGCACATTCGCTGGCCGGGGTGAGACCGATGAGGAGCGGCAGCTGACGCGGTCCGGCGCAAAATGCCTCGTCGGGGAACGGAGCGTCGTAGGCCGCCAGCACCGGGTCCGGGACCTCCGACGCGGTGGCCCCTTGGACGAAGAGGCTGGGTCGGAACGGCGTGAGCTGCTGGGTGAGCCGCTGATAGTCGAGCAGGGCCTGTTCCACGGTGACGGTGCCGTCGGTGCCGGCGTGGACGGCCCAGGCGAGCCGTCCCGCCAGGCGGGCGTCGGCGGTGTGCAGCGCCGTGTTGGCGGCCACGACGCGGCGGAACAGCCCTGGCCGCGCGGCCAGGACACCAAGCCCGATGGGGCCGCCCCAGTCCTGGACGACCAGGGTGATGGCGCCGAGCCCCAGCGCGTCGACGAACTGGCCCATCCAGTCGATGTGGGCGCCCACCGTGTGCGCCGTGCGCTCCAACGGCTTGTCGGAGCGGCCGAACCCGACGAGGTCCGGTGCGACGGCGCGCAGGCCGCGCGCCTCGAGTCGGGCCACGACCGTGCGGTAGAGGTAGCTCCAGGTGGGCTGCCCGTGCAGCAGGAGGACGGTCTCGGCGCCGGCGGGCCCCTCGTCGACGTAGTGCATACGCAGCCCGTCGGGAAGCTCGGCGTAGTGCGGCGCGAAGGGGAACTCCGGCAGGTCGGCGAAGCGCCCCTCGGGAGTCCGCACCAGCTGCACGGCGCTCATCGTGCCCCACCTGGCACGCCGGCCGCGGGCCTGGTGGACTCGGGGGCGTGACCGGGCAAGCGAGCGACGTGGCCGTGGTCGGTGCCGGCCTGGTGGGCCTGTCCCTCGCCTACGAGCTGGCGTGCCTGGGCACCCAGGTCACCGTGATCGACGGCGGTTATCCGGGGCGGGCGACCGACGCCGGGGCGGGGATCCTCTCGCCCGCCACCAGCCACGAGGACGACCCCGAGCTCTGGCCCTTCCTGCGCCAGGCCGGCGTGCACTATCCGGCGCTGCTGAGGCGGATCGCCGGCGACGGCGTCGACGTGACGGACGCCGGGTACGGCGCCTGCGGGATCCTCTCCATCGGCCTGCCGCGCGGGAAGACAGTTGGTTCGCCCCCTTTGCCGATCTGGCGCTCCGACGCTCGCCGGAGGAGGTGTTCGAGATCACGCCCGAGGAGGCCACCTCGCTCTTCCCTCCCCTCGGCCGCGTCGACCGCGTCCTGCAGGCGCCCGGCTCGGCGCGCGTGGACGGCCGGGGCATGGCCGCCGCGCTGCGTCAGGCCGCCCTGGCCCGAGGTGTCACCTTCGTGGAGGGCACCGTGCACGGGGTCGTCGCGCCGGCGGCCAGCCCCCGCCGCGTCGAATCGGTCAGCGTGGAGGGCCACCACAACGTCGGGTGCAGGGCCCTGGTCGTCGCCGGTGGCGCCTGGACCGCGGCCGTCGGGGAGTGGCTCGGCGTGCGCCTGCCGGTGGGGCCGACGAAGGGGCAGATCGTGCATCTTGGTGTGGAGGCGGAGACCGGTGAGTGGCCCGTGGTGCAGCCGCTGCTGACCCACTATCTCGTGCCCTGGCCGGGGGGCAGGGTGGCCTGCGGGGGAACTTTCGAGGCCGCGGCCGGGTTCTCCGTCACCGTGACCGCAGCCGGGCTCCAAGAACTGCTGCGTGAGTGCCTGCTCGTCGCGCCGGGCCTCGCGGGGGCCGGTTACCTCGAGACCCGTGTCGGGCTGCGCCCGACCTCGGCCGACGAACGCGCCCTCGTCGGGCGGTTGTCGGGATGGGGCAACGTCTGGGTCGCCACCGGCCACGGTGCCAACGGGCTGCTGCAGGGGCCGTACTCCGCGCGCGTGCTGGCGTACGACATGGCGGGCGTGCCGCTCCCGGCCGACGAGCCGCCCCTGCCGGCGGCGTTCGACCCGGCGCGCTTCGCCTGAGGTCGACGCTACGGATCAGCCGTGCCGGTCCGACGTGCTCGGCGCCGGGGGCAGTCCGTGCGGGCGTTCGGCCGTGTGGGTCTCGTAGTCGAGCCACCACGCTTCGCAGCCTGGGGGCACCGGAAAGCCGAGCTGTTTGCGCCGGTCCACCAAGTCACGCACGCGCTCCTTCTGCTCGCGCAGGAGCGCCAGGGTGCCGGGATCGGCCCCGTCGACCCGGTGGCGCGCCCAGAGCGACTCCTCCAGGTGCCAGGCCTCACGCCGCGCTTCGACGATGCCGTGGGTGGCGTCAGCCATGTCGGCCCGGATGCCGGCGTCGCTCTCGGCCAGGACGTCGGCGGCGCGCAACCAGCCGTAGTCCTTGTTGATCCGCAGGAGCCCGGGCTCGACCTCGAACAGGCCGACGACGTCGACGACGGGGTCGATCGTGGTGAGGGTGGTGCCGGCGGGCAGCGCCACGTTGAGGTTCGAGATCTGCCTCTCGGCCACGCCGATCATCCCCATGGACCGCAGACCGATGTAGCCCAGGGGAGCGGCCGCGTAGTCGCGCTCGTCTCGGGCCATCCTGAGCGGCACCGCAACTACGGCGAAGATCCGCGTCGCCCCGATGTCCGCCGCGGCACGGACGGGCACGATCTCGATCACGCCACCGTCGACGTAGTCATCGTCGGCCATGGGGTGGGGCGGGAAGACCATCGGGACGCTCGCCGAGGCGACGGCACCGTCGATCAGGTCGACCGGCCCCGCTGCGGCCCCCGGGGCCGGCGTGCGGGCGTCGGACTCGACGATCGTCCCGTCCTGGGTGACGTAGCGCAGGCTGCCGGCCCGCAGTGCGGTGACCGCCAGGCGCAGTTGGAGGCCGGGCCGGCGCACCAGCGACGGGTCCACGGGCCGGACACCCCCGCTGCCGCCGTGGCGGAGCGCCTCGGCCAGCGGGTCGAGGTTGAGGACGGCGCTGCCGCTTGCACGCAGCCGCCGCCGGACGCGGAGGAGGCGCAAACTGGCGCCGGCAACGAGCCGTGCGAGGCGGCGTTGGCGTGCCCGCCGCGCCCGCCGGGCCTGGCGCCGTTCCCGCCGGTTGGACGAGCCGGCCGGCGGCACCACCTCGTTGCCGGCGAGCACGGTGGCGGGCGTCAGGGGAAACGGCGGGCGGGTGCCCTCGGCGATCTCCTGGTCGATCTCGCGGCCGAGCGCCGTGCCGTCGAGTGCGGCGAGCCACGCCTGCTTGCCGAAGACGTGCTCCGAGCGCGTCCAGGCCAGCAGGTTGCCCTCGATCTCGTCGACCCGCCGCGCGAACTCGGCCAGCGTCCGGGCCTGGGCGATGACGGTGGCCGCGATGGCGCCGGCCGACGTCGCCGTGATGATGTCGGGCACGATCCCCTCGACGCCGACCAGGTACTGGAGCACGCCCACCTCGAACGACCCCTTGGTCCCACCCCCGGCGAGCACGAACGCGGTCGGGCCGGTGGGGGAGTCCGGGGGCATTCGGGAGATTCTGGCACCGACGGCCGGTGCCCACAACAACCGCTCAGCCGCCTGCGGCGGCGCTCACCACCTCGACCAGGGACCCGGCCCGTGCCGGCGTCGTCGCCCATTCCGAGCGCGGGATGACGCATCGATCGACGGCGACCGCCACCCCCTTGGGGTCGGCCTCGTCGGTGAGCCGGGCCACGAGGTCGGCGATGGTGGCGCCCGCCTCCACCTCCATCGGCTCGCCGTTCACACGCAGGCCGAGCGCGCTCATGCCGGCGCCAGCGCCTCGATCAGCGGCGCCAACGGACGGCGGCCCACCAGGTCGACGACTGCGGCAGCGGTGAGCGGCGCCAGCAGGATCCCGTTCCGGTAGTGGCCGACCGCGGCCACGACCCCGTCCACCCCGGTCCAGCCGATGCGCGGCATGTTGTCCGGGGTAGCGGGCCGCAGTCCGGCGGCCGCCTCGAGCAACTCCAGCTCGTCGATCCCCGGGACGATCGCCCGGGCGTCGCAGAGCAGCTCGTGGACCGCGCCCGCCTGCACGCCGGTGTCGGCGCCGCGCTCTTCGACCGTGGCCCCCACCACCACCGAGCCGTCCCGCCGCGGCACCAGGTACACCGAGCGCCCCCGCACCAGTCCCCGCACGGTCCGGGTCAGCAGGGGAGCGGTACCGGCTCGGGGACCACCGAGAGGACCGAGGCGCAGGATGTGCCCCTTGACCGGCCGCACGGTCGGGAGTGCAGCGTCCTCGAGGCCGGCGATGGCGGCCACGCCCGTCCCAGCCGCCAGGACGACGGGACCGGGTCCGAGGCGGCGGCCGTCGGCCAGGACGAGCTCGGGTCCCGCGTCGATGGCAGACACGGTGCCCTCGACGAAGGTGACACCGGCGGCGCGGCAGGCCCGCACGAGCGCGTCGAGCAGGGCCCGGTTGTCGACCTGATGGTCGCCGGGCACCTCCATGCCACCGCGCAAGGCGGGGCTGAGCGCAGGCACCAGGGCGCGGCACTCACTCGCGCTCTTGCGCCAGGCGCGCAGACCGAGCGAGTGCTGGTAGGCGAGGAGGTCGTCGAGGCTGGCGCGGTCGGACGCATCGAGCGCGACGGTGACCGTGCCAACCGTATCGTAACCGAGGGCGCGCCCGGCGGCGTCCTCCAGCGTGGCGGCGAACGCAGGCCAGAGGCGTGACCCCTCGAGGAGGAGCGCCGTGAGCGCGGACTCGCCGAACTGCGCCTCGGTGACCGGGGCGAGCATGCCGGCGGCCACCCAGGAGGCACCGTCGCGCCCGGGCGCCGGGGCCACGACCGTCACGTCATGGCCGTTGCGTGACAGTTGCCACGCGCATGCCAGCCCGACGACCCCGCCCCCCACGACCTGGACGCGCGACGACATGTTCCCAGCCTAGGAGGCCGTTCGTGTATCCTGGTTCTTCCACCTTCGGGCCAACGTCGTCCCGGTAGTCGTTTCTCTTATTTTCGGAAGGACGCCGATGGCCACTGGCCTCTACGACCCGGCATACGAGCACGACGCCTGTGGTGTCGGCATGGTGGCCGATTTGCACGGCCGGCCCGATCACGACATCGTCGACCGCGGCCTCACCGTTTTGGAGCGCCTGGCGCACCGGGGTGCATCGGGGGCCGAGGTGGAGACCGGCGACGGCGCCGGCATCCTGGTCCAGATCCCGCACCGCTTCCTGGTGGAGGCCGCGGGTGGCGCCGGGTTCTCCCTGCCCGCCGCCGGCGGCTACGCGGTGGGATTGGCCTTTCTGCCCACCGACCCGGATGACGCGCTGAAGGCCCGGACCGTCGTGGAGCACACGGCGCTCCAAGAGGGGTTGTCGGTGCTGGGCTGGCGCACCGTGCCCCTCGAGGCGGAGGGCCTGGGCCGCACCGCGCGGGGCCATGCCGCTGATCGAGCAGGTCTTCGTGGTGCCGTCTGGCCCGGGCGTGGACATCATGGCGCTCGAGCGTCGTGCCTTCGTGCTGCGCAAGCGGGCCGAGCACGCCGTCGACGGGTTGTACTTTCCGTCGCTGTCGGCCCGGACGATCGTCTACAAGGGCATGCTGACCTCGGAGCAGTTACGCCAGTTCTTCCCCGACCTGCGGGACCCTCGGTTCGAATCCGGGCTGGCCCTGGTGCACTCGCGCTTCTCGACGAACACCTTCCCGAGCTGGCCGCTCGCCCATCCTTACCGCTACTTGTGCCACAACGGGGAGATCAACACGCTGGCGGGCAACCGCAACTGGATGCGCGCCCGCGAGGCCCTGCTCGAGACGCCACTGATTGAGGGCGACCTCTCGCGCGTCTACCCGATTTGCACTCCGGGCGCGAGCGACTCGGCGAGCTTCGACGAGGTCCTCGAGTTGCTCCACCTCGGCGGACGCTCCCTCCCACACGCCGTGCTGATGATGATCCCCGAAGCGTGGGAGAACCACACCATGATGGACCGCGACCGGCGCGCCTTCTACCGCTACCACGCGTCGCTCATGGAGCCCTGGGACGGACCGGCGGCGGTCTGCTTCACCGACGGGACGGTCGTCGGGGCCGTGCTCGACCGCAACGGGCTGCGACCGGCGCGCTATTGGGTGACCGACGACGGGTTGGTCGTGCTCGCCAGCGAGGTGGGTGTCCTCGACATCGCGCCCGAGCGCGTCGTGCGCAAGGGCCGACTGCAGCCCGGACGCATGTTCCTCGTCGACACCGCGGAGGGTCGCTTGGTCGAGGACGAAGAGATCAAGGCCGAGCTGTCGTCCGAGCATCCCTACGCGGAGTGGCTGGAGACCGACCAGATCCGTCTCGAGGAGCTCCCGGCCCGCACGATGCTCACCCCCCAGCACGGGAGCGTCGTCGCCCAGCAGCGCCTGTTCGGCTTCACGACGGAGGAGTTGCGTGTCATCCTCGCTCCCATGGCCCGCTCCGGAGGGGAGCCCGTCGGTTCCATGGGCTCGGACACATCGATCGCGGTGCTCTCGGATCGGTCCCGGCTCTTGTACGACTACTTCACCCAGCTGTTCGCACAGGTGACCAACCCACCCCTCGACGCCATCCGTGAGGAATTGGTGACCTCGCTGTCGGCCACCATCGGGCCCGAGGCCAACCTGCTCGAGGCGTGCCAGGGCTCGTGTCGCCAGATCCTGTTGCCCTTGCCCGTGATCGACCGCGACGACCTGGCCAAGTTGATGTACGTCAACGAGCACGGCGAGACACCGGGCTTCAAGGCCTTCGCCATCGACGGGCTCTTCGAAGTGCGCGAGGCGGGGGACGCGGGCGCGCCGACGGCGGCGGGGGGCGAGGCCCTGGCGCGTGCCCTCGATGGTGTGCGCCGCCAGGTGTCGGCCGCCATCGCGGACGGCGCCAACCTCATCGTCCTCTCGGACCGCAACTCGACGGTCGATTGGGCACCCATCCCCTCGCTGCTGCTCACTGCGGCCGTGCACCACCACCTGGTTCGCGAGAAGACCCGGACCAAGGTGGGCCTGGTCATCGAGACGGGCGACGCCCGCGAGGTGCACCACATGGCGCTGCTCATCGGCTATGGCGCCGCGGCCGTCAACCCGTATCTGGCGCTGGACACCATCGACGACATGATCTCGGAGGGTCTTCTCGAGGGCGTTTCGCCCCGCCAGGCCCGCCGGAACTACATGAAGGCCGCCTGCAGGGGCGTGCTCAAGGTGATGTCCAAGATGGGCATCTCCACCGTGGCGTCCTACACGGGGGCCCAGGTGTTCGAGGCCATCGGCCTGGACGGGGCGCTGATCGACGAGTACTTCACCGGCACCTCGAGCCGGATCGGCGGCGTCGGACTCCCGGTGCTCGCGGCCGAGGTCGCCGCCCGCCACCGGCAGGCCCACGAGCCGCGCCCGACCGAGCGGGCCCACCGCGAGCTCGAGGTCGGCGGCGAGTACCAGTGGCGGCGCGAGGGCGAGTTCCACCTCTTCAACCCCAAGACGGTCTTCAAGCTCCAGCACGCCACGCGCGCGAAGCGCTACGGGATCTTCAAGGAGTACACCGCTCTGGTCGACGACCAGGCCGAGAAGCTCGGCACGCTGCGCGGGCTGCTGCGGCTGAAGGCCGCGCCCGGCGGCCCCATCCCGCTCGAGGAGGTGGAGCCGGTCGAGAAGATCGTGTGCCGCTTCTCCACGGGGGCCATGTCCTACGGGTCCATCTCGGCCGAGGCGCACGAGACGCTCGCCATCGCCATGAACCGGCTCGGCGGGCGCTCCAACACCGGCGAGGGCGGCGAGGACGCCGAGCGCTACACGCCCGACGCCAACGGGGACCTGCGCCGCAGCGCGATCAAGCAGGTCGCCTCGGGCCGCTTCGGGGTGACGAGCGAGTACCTGGTCAACGCGGACGACCTGCAGATCAAGATCTCCCAGGGGGCCAAGCCCGGCGAGGGAGGGCAGCTGGCGGGGATCAAGATCTACCCGTGGATCGCGCGGACCCGGAATTCCACGCCGGGCGTGGGGCTGATCTCGCCGCCGCCCCACCACGACATCTACTCCATCGAGGACATCGCCCAGCTGATCCACGACCTCAAGTCGTCCAACTCCCAGGCGCGGGTGCACGTCAAGCTCGTGGCGGAGGTGGGCGTGGGCACGGTGGCGGCCGGCGTGGCCAAGGCGCACTCCGACGTGGTGCTGATCTCGGGGCACGACGGCGGGACGGGCGCCGCTCCGCTGACCTCGCTCAAGCACGCCGGCATCCCCTGGGAGATCGGGCTGGCCGAGACGCAGCAGACGCTCCTGGTCAACGGCCTGCGGGACCGGATCGTGGTCCAGGTGGACGGGCAACTCAAGACGGGCCGCGACGTGTTGATCGGGGCGCTGCTCGGCGCGGAGGAGTACGGCTTCGCCACGGCGCCGCTCGTGGTCTCGGGCTGCATCATGATGCGCGTCTGCCACCTCGACACCTGTCCCGTCGGGATCGCGACCCAGAACCCGGCGCTGCGGGCCAAGTTCAGCGGCAAGCCCGAGTTCGTCGAGACGTTCTTCGAGTACATCGCGGAAGAGGTGCGCGAGTTGCTCGCTTCGCTGGGCCTGCGCTCGCTGGACGAGGCCATCGGAAGGGTGGACCTGCTCGACACCGAGCCGGCGGTGACGCACTGGAAGGCGGCGGGGCTGGACCTCTCCACGGTGCTGGCCGAGCCCGACGTCCCCGACACCGTCGGGCGGCGCCAGACGAGACTGCAGGACCACGGCCTCGACAAGGCCCTCGACCACGCCTTCCTGGACCAGTGCGCACCGGCGTTGGACGCCGGCGTGGCGGTCTCGGTGGAGCTGCCGATCACCAACGTCGACCGCACGGTTGGCACGCTGCTCGGGGCCGAGATCAGCCGGCGCCGCGGTGCAGCCGGGTTGCCCGACGACACGATCGCCTTGACGTTCACCGGGTCGGCCGGCCAGAGCTTCGGTGCGTTCGTGCCGCGCGGCGTGACCATGCGCCTGCACGGCGACGCCAACGACTACTTCGGCAAGGGCCTGTCGGGCGGTCGGCTCGTCGTGCGGCCCCCAGCGGGGTCCCCGTTCGCCGCTGAGGAGCACATCATCGCGGGGAACGTCATCCTCTACGGAGCCACGGGCGGGGAGGTCTTCATCCGGGGCCAGGTGGGGGAGCGCTTCTGCGTCCGCAACTCGGGCGCCACCGCGGTGGTCGAGGGAGTCGGCGACCACGGCTGCGAGTACATGACGGGCGGGCTGGTGCTGGTGCTCGGGCCCACGGGGCGCAACTTCGCGGCGGGCATGTCGGGCGGAGTGGCCTACGTCTACGATCCGGCGCGCACCTTCGGGCAGCGGGTGAACCTGGAGGGGGTCGATGTGGAGCCGCTGGACCCCGCCGACAATTTGGTCGTCCGCTCTCTCGTGGAGCGCCACCGACTCGAGACCGAATCGGCTGTGGCGGCCCGCCTACTCGAGCACTGGGAGAGCGAGGTCCTCGAGTTCGTGAAGGTCATGCCGCGCGACTACCGCCGGATCCTCGAGGCCACCCGACTGGCCGAGGCCGAGGGTCGCTCGGTGGACGAGGCCGTCATGGAGGCCGCGCATGGGTAAGACGACCGGCTTCATGGAGTACGGACGGGAGTTGCCGCGACGCCGGCCCGTCTCGGTGCGCCTGCGGGACTGGAAGGAGGTCTACGAGCCATTCCCCGAGGAGGCGACCAAGGTGCAGGGCGGGCGCTGCATGGACTGCGGCATTCCCTTCTGCCACGACGGCTGTCCGCTCGGCAACCTGATACCCGAGTGGAACGACCTGGTGTACCGGGACGACTGGCCCGAGGCGATGGAGCGTCTGCACGCGACGAACAACTTCCCCGAATTCACGGGCCGGCTGTGCCCGGCGCCCTGCGAGGCATCCTGCGTCCTCGGGATCAACGACGACCCGGTCACCATCGAGCGGATCGAGTACGAGATCGTCGAGCGGGCCTGGGACGAGGGTTGGGTGACCCCGCAGGTGCCGACCGTGCGCACGGGCAAGTCCGTCGCCGTCGTGGGGTCTGGACCGGCGGGCCTGGCGGCAGCCCAGCAACTGGTGCGAGCTGGCCACAGCGTGACCGTGTTCGAACGAGCAGAGAAACCGGGTGGGCTGCTGCGCTACGGCATCCCCGAGTTCAAGATGGAGAAGGCGGTCCTCGACCGCCGGCTGGCCCAGATGGAGGCCGAGGGCGTCACCTTCGTGTGCTCGACCGCGGTGGGCGGCCACTCGGGCAGGGAGCCCGGGGGCGATGCCGGCGCCGGTCCGCTCGAGCCCGGCGAGCAGCGGGGTCTGGGGACGGCGAACGCCCCCGAGGTCCGCGTGCGCCCGGCCGCCGAGGTGCAAGCCGAGTTCGAGGCCGTGGTCCTGGCGGGTGGGGCGACGATGCCCCGGGACCTGCCCGTGCCGGGACGTTCGCTCTCCGGGGTGCACTTCGCCATGGAGTACCTGAAGCCTTCGAACCTGGTTCGAGAGGGCGCGCTGGCGTCGTCGCCCATCAACGCCAAGGGGAAACGGGTGATCATCATCGGCGGCGGAGACACCGGGGCCGACTGCCTCGGGACGACGCACCGCCAGGGCGCCGCGTCGGTGCACCAGCTCGAGATCATGGCCGAGCCCCCGAGTGACCGACTCGCCGACAATCCGTGGCCGCTTTGGCCGCTCATTCTGCGGACGTCCTCCGCGCACGAAGAAGGGGGCAACCGGCTTTTCTCCGTGACGACGACCGAGTTCGTCGACGACGGGACGGGGGCAGTGCAGGCCCTGCGGGGCCTCGCGGTCGAGATGCGCTTCGAGGACGGGCGTCCCGTCTTCGATGAGGTCGCCGGATCCGAGTTCGAGCTGGAGTGTGACCTGGTGCTCTTGGCCATGGGCTTCTTGGGCACCGAGCGACGAGGTGCCGTGGCGGAGCTGGGTGTCGTGGTGGGGCCGCGGGGCACCGTCGAGGCGGACGGGCAGTGGGCGACGAGCGTCGACGGGGTCTTCGTGTGCGGCGACCAGACCCGCGGCCAGAGCCTGATCGTGTGGGCGATCGCGGAGGGCCGTTCGTGTGCCGCCGCGGTGGACCGCTGGCTGATGGGCACCACGTCGCTGCCGGCGCCGCTCGTGCCCGGCCAGTTGGCCTTGCGTTAACCGGGGCTCGGCGCCGGAGGCCACGAGCACGACGATCAGCGGCTCGCCGAGCGCCGGAGTCGTCAGGACGATCAGACGATCGAGACGATCAGACGATCAGGAGTAGCGGGCTGCCCTCGTTCCCGGCCCGTTGAAGATGCCTGGGACCGCGTCGGGGTTTTCCACGCAGACTTCGCACTCAAGTCCGTCCGGGTCGCGGAAGAATATGCTCAACATCGGACCGAAATCGGTCACGAAGTCGTCGGCTGCCTTCCGATCCATCAGGCGTTGGCGGATGGTCTCGAAGTCCTGGAGCGAGGCGGCCTGCAGCGCCAGGTGATCGAGGCGACCTCGACCGAACATCGGTGTCTGGCGATCGGCCTCGTGGTTGCCCTCAATCTGGAACACATTGAGCTCGGCCCAGTCCCCGATCTTGATGATGGAGAGCCGTGGCCCCGTCCCCTCGGGAAACTCGCTCCCGTCGCGCACCACCTCGGCGTCGAAGACCTCACGATAGAAGTCGTTCAACCTGTCGGCGTCATTGGTGATCATCCCCACATGGTTCAAACCCTTGAGCAGCACGCCTGCCTCCTCGACTCGTCGGATCCCCACTGTAGGGAAGCACTCGGGTGAGTGGACCCGATGGCCCCGATCGAGGTCCGCAGGTCTCGGTCCGGAGATCCCGGATCGGCTCTCCGACTCTCCCAGGGCCCGCCGGGGAATCAGCTCGGGTGCTCGCTCGGGACCGGCCGCCTCAGGGCGGCGCGTCTGGAGCGGGATCGGCCGCTCCAGGCTCGTCTGTGACGGCCGCCTCGACCGTCTCGCCCCCGGCCATCGACGAGTTTTCTGAGACGGAGCGATCGAGCGGGCGGCCCCGTAGATTGCGAGTCATGGACGTGACGGCGACACCCGAGTGGACGGCCCTGGCGACCCACTACGACGAGATGTCGGCGCGGCATCTGCGCGACCTCTTCGCCGAGGACCCCGGGCGTGCGGTGCGCCTCACCGCAGAGGGCGCCGACCTGGTGCTGGACTACTCCAAACACCGCGTGACGGACCAGACACTGCAACTCCTCATGGACGTTGCGCGCGCGGCGCGGGTCGAAGAGCGCCGTGATGCGATGTTCGCGGGCGAGCACATCAATACCACCGAGGACCGCGCCGTTCTGCATGTCGCGTTGCGGATGCCCCCCGGCACCGAGTTGGTGGTGGACGGGCAGAACGTCACCGCAGATGTGCACGACGTCTTGGGGAAGATGGGCGAGCTGTCGGAGCGCATCCGCGACGGGTCCTGGACGGGTGCGACGGGCAAGCGCATCGGTGCGGTCGTCAACATCGGGATCGGCGGCTCTGATCTCGGACCGGCCATGGCGACCATCGCGCTGGCCGACTACGCGCAGCCGGGGCTGATCAGCCGTTTCGTGTCGAACGTCGATCCGGTCGACCTCTATGCCGCCACCAGCGATCTGGACCCGGCATCGACGCTGTTCGTCGTCAGCTCGAAGACGTTCACCACCCTCGAGACCCTGACCAACGCGGCGGCGGCGCGGGACTGGTTGCTGCGGGGTCTGGGCCCGGCTGCGGGTGAGGGTGCGGTGGCGAAGCATTTCGTCGCCGTCTCCACGAACGCCAAGGGCGTGGCGGAGTTCGGTATCGACCCCGACAACATGCTCGAGTTTTGGGATTGGGTCGGGGGACGCTACAGCTACGACTCGGCCATCGGCTTCTCGCTCATGGTCGCCATTGGGCGACAGGCCTTCGGCGAGATGCTCTTCGGGTTCCACTCCGTCGACGAGCACTTCCGGAGCGTGCCGTTGGAGAGGAACCTCCCGGTCATTCAGGGCATGCTCAATGTTTGGTACAACAACTTTTTCGGCGCCCAAACGCACGCCGTGCTGCCCTACAGCCAACGGTTGTCTCGTTTCCCGGCCTACCTGCAGCAACTGACCATGGAGTCCAACGGCAAGTCGGTCCGGCTCGACGGCTCGCCGGTGTCCGGCCAGACGGGAGAGATCTTTTGGGGCGAGCCCGGCACCAACGGGCAGCACGCCTTCTACCAGCTGCTCCACCAGGGCACGAAGCTGGTCCCCGCCGATTTCATCGCCTTCGCCAATTCCACCCACGAGACCGGGGATCAGCAGGACCTGCTCATGGCCAACTGCCTGGCGCAGACGAAGGCTCTGGCTTTTGGCCGGACCGCCGAGGAGGTAGCGGCGGAGGGAACACCGGCAGAGCTCGTCCCGCACAAGGTGATGCCGGGCAACCGGCCGAGCTCCACCATCCTCGCCCCGAAGTTGACGCCGGCGGTCCTTGGACAGTTGGTGGCACTCTACGAACACACCGTGTTCGTCGAGGGCACCGTCTGGGACATCGACTCCTTCGACCAGTGGGGCGTCGAGCTCGGCAAAGCCATGGCGAAGGAGCTGGCGCCGCTCCTGACCGCCGCGTCGGCTCCGGACCTCTCGAGCCAGGACTCCTCCACGGCGTCGCTGGCGCGCCGGTATCGGGCTCTCCGTGGGCGCGCCGTCTGAACTGCTCAGGCCGGCCGCGTCGCGCCGACGAAGAGCAGTGACCCGAAGGACGCCCCCACCGTGCCGGGAAAGTACTCGGCCCGCACGTCGGCCCCGGTGAAGGGCGCATCCACCATGACGTCCTGGCCGCCCACGGTGCCGACGAAGAGGCCGACGTGGTCGATGCCGCCCGGACCACTGCCGAAGAAGACGAGGTCGCCGGGGAACAGCGGTGACCCAGCGGCCACCTTCGGTGTGGCGTCGTACTGATCCTGGGCCACCCTCGGCAGCGACACGCCCGCCGCGCGGTAGGCAGCCTGGACGAGGCCCGAGCAGTCAAAGCCGACCCCGGGACTCTCGCCGCCCCACACGTACGGTGTGCCGATCTGCGCCAGGGCCCACGCCACGGCGACCGCCCCCACGTCCGCGGCCGTCCCCGTCGACGTCGACGTCGACCTCGCAGTCGCACTGGATGGGCCTTCGGACGTCCCTCCGAGGGACTGCGCCAGTGCGAGCACCTGGGCCACGTAGGACGCCGAGTGGTTGTAGGCGTACACCGCTCCGGCGGGGTCCGCCCCGCCCGAGGCGCCGTTGGCGCACAGAAGCCGGGCCGCCGCAAAGACGGCGTCGGCGGGATCGTAGGGGCTGGGCGGCGTCGCGCCCCCGGGCGGGACCGGCTCGTCATAGACCGCGAACGTGGCCGGCTCGAACTGCATCATGACCTTCAGCCCCGGCGGCGTTGGCCCCGCTGTCCACGCCCGGCAGCGTCGACTGCCCGTTGTCGGACTCGACCGTGCCGATGGCGGCAAGGATCGTCCAGGCCAGACCCGGGCAGGTGGCGGCCGCCTCCTGGTAGAAGACCACCATGTCCTGGGGGATCTTGGAGGTGGCGGCCGAGGTCGCCGTGGGCTGTACGTCGCTGCCAAACATGGCCATGGCCGAGCCGACCACTGCCGTCCCCAGCAACCCGACCACGAGGCCGAGCGCCACCAACGCGGCGACGGCCCTGCTCATCGGGTGCTCCCGAGCCTGACCTCGATCGTAGGTGCCACGCTGGGGAATGGTCGGCGCAGCACGGCAAGAAGCGCGTCCAAGGCACAGCCTCAACCATGTGCCACCGAGGGTTATCTGTTGAGCGCTGCTTCCCCAACCTGAACCGGGCTCGGCCTCGCCGAACGAATGCGAATCACCTGTTCGGAGTGGTCAGTCTTGGGTCGCTTGGTTCAGAGCCCGGTGAGCAGGGCGGCGGCTCGTCTGCTGAGCCCGGCGCATCCGTACTCCGCCGCAGTGGCCGCGGCCGTGGTTGCGAGAGAGCGAGCCTTCTCCAGGTCGTCGTTGGTGCGGCGGGTAAGACAGAGGTCCGCGTGATCGAGCTGTCCGCGCGTTGCCCAGAACGGCGCGCCCAGCCGCGAATGGAGATCGTGTGAAATCGCGAACCAAGCCTCAGCCGCCTCGTACTCGCCGAGCAGCGTTGCGGCGCGGGCGAGCGGCCGAGCAACCGCCCCGGTCACGATAATTCCCTGTGGGCTTATGACGTGGTCTGCGTACGGTCTTAGACAATCGAGGAGGAACTCGACTGCTTCTCGATTGTGTGTTGTCACTGCCGCGTCGGTGAGGTTGACCATGGATGAGAGCCAGTGACCGTCGTAGGGGTAGTCGAAGCCCTTGGCAGCTTCCGCTTCCAGATGCTTGCTCGCTTCCTCAATTCGACCGAGCTCACAGAGCATCTCAGGAACGGTGGAGCGGAGTGCGGCGATCGAGGGATTGTCGCGCGCGGCTTCCAAGAAATATTCAGCTATGTCTTCAGTGGTACCCCGGTTTTGGCAGATGGCATACATCACCCCGCCATAAGCGGCCAGGGCGTCTGGTGATCCTGCTGCGGTACCGAAATCGAGCACGGCCTGGTTTGCAGATTCGGCCGCGCCCACGTCCCCTGCAAGTAGCGACCACCCTGCGGCGACCAACGCAGCCTCGTAGCGGACGTCTGGCAGACCCACCGCCTCAGCCAGGAGCCCCACCTCACGAACAAGTTGGTCAGCTCGTTCGATGTCGGCACGCTGATAGCAGCCCCAGATGGCCCGACGGCGGACCTTTAGACGCAGCACGGGATCGCCGATGCGATCAGCAATGACGAGAGCCTCTTCGAGGTCCTTGATCGTTTCCTCTCGCCGATCTGGAGTCTCAATTTCTGAGAAGACAACGTTGATCACCTCAACCATCGCCGCATCGTCTCCTGCGAATCGGACTGTCTCAAGTGCCTGAAGGGCGACCTCATGACGTTCGTCGGTCTGGGTTGCGGCATCGTAGGTCTCACAGAGTGCCGCAAGCAGCAACGCACGCTTCGCAGTCTGCGTTACCGGTATGTGCTGCAGCGCCGTCGCGGCGACTCGGTTGGCATCCGCGTCTCCCGTGTGATAGCCGCTCAACCATACGAATCCGAGCGCCGCGTCGGCGAGCAGGTCGGCGTCGAGCTGTTCGGCGATCTCGACCGCGTCAAGCAGGGTCGCTCGATATTCGGATCGGCCCACTGCCTTTTGCACCGAGCCGAGCGCTGTCAGAAGTTCCGCGCTGGATGTGTTGGTCGGGGGTGGATTCGCGCTCCAGGACGTCTAGCGCTTGCTCGTACCAGCGGATTGCGTCCTCTGGCGCGAGCGTCGCCCGAGCTGCGTCCCCCGCCCAGCGCGCATATTGAAGGGCCTTGCTCAAATCTGCGGGTCGCGTTGCGGCGACCCAGTGATGAGCCAGCTCCGCCAGTGTCGCCGGGTCGGCGTCACTCTCGCCTTCTTCCAGGATCTCGCCTATACGTTTATGGGCTCGCTGGCGTCGTGGCGGGCTGAGCTCCTCGTAGAGGCTGTGTTGGATCAGCGCATGGGCGAAGCGGTAGCGATCCGCGCTAGCCCCTTCGGTGAGCACTGCCGCGCCTACCGCCAGATCGATGAGGTCAAGTACGGCATCCTCATCGATCTCGGCCACTCTGGCGAGGATGCCGATCGCGAACTCTCCGTCCAATTACCGCACCGAGGCTGAGCACCCGCAGTGCTTCATCCCCCAGACGCTCGATCCGCCGACCCACGACGTCACGGACACTTGTCGGCAGGCCCAACTCGTCGAGCTTGGAAACGACGCTCCAGCGCCCGTCATCTCCGAGCGCGATCCCACCGCTCTCGCCCAAGTGGCGCAGAATCTCTCCGGTAAAGAAGGGGTTCCCGTCGGTCTCGCGAACAGACAGCATGGGCCAGCCCCACGCCTCGCTCATCGAGGTCATGACCTGCCGCTGCTTCCATCAACTGAACCACTTCCTCGTCGTTAAGACCCGCAACAACCATCCGCGTCACGTTCGTTTGACGGTGGAGGTCGCTCAGTAACTTGGTGAGCGGGGCGCTGCGTCCCAAGTCGGTATCTCGGTAGGTGCAGGCGATCGTTACATCCATGGAGACGGTTGATTCGGTGACATGACGAAGCAACTGCAAGCTGGCGATGTCCGCCCAATGGAGGTCGTCGAGAACCAGCAGAATGGGAGCCTCTTGCGACGCGGCCGCGAATAGCTCTGTAACGCCTTCAAGCAGCAGCAGGCGTTCCATCTCAGGGTCGCTGACCCGATCGGTGCCAACCTCGATATCGGGCGTGAGACGCGCCAACGCAGCTCGTTGGGCAGGTCGCAGCCCACCGACCAGGCGATCTTCGCCACCTTTGCTCACCAGGCTCGATATGGCCTGAAGCCAGGGCAAGTAGGCAACGCCGAGGTCCTCATCTGCGCGACCGAAAAGTACCGCCGTACCATTCTCGTGGACGGCACGGGCCACTTGAGCGACCATTGCGGTCTTACCCACCCCGGCTTCGCCTGAAATGAAAACCACTTGAGGTCGCTTCGCCGCGTGGGCTTGCTTACACTTCTCGCGCAACTCCTCCAACTCTGGAGCACGCCCGAAAAACCCGAAGAGCACATCGCTCGCCGCGCCCACCAACGGGGCGGGCAACGGGACGGAACCCGCGACGTCTGGGTGTTTGCCAAGGCAGCCCCCGATCCCGGACCAAAGGCTACTTGACACCGAGAACGTTGCCATGGGGGTTTCATCGGGGCTCCACGCGCCAACCTCGGCCCACCGAGACGCGTGCCGGTTCTGTCCGATTCGGGCGGTCGGGGGACAGGAAAGTGGCGTCCGGACGGAGTTCCGGCGCGAAGCTTCGATCACGTGACGTCCGAAGCGCTGCCTGGTTCGACCCCGTCGAGGGCGGTCAAGCCATCAGCCTCATGTGATTGAGCGCGAACGTGGCCGGCTCGAACTGCATCGGACCCTCGGCTCCGGCCGCGTTGGCGCCACCGTTCACGCCGGGCAGGGTCGACTGCCCGTTGTCGGACTCGACCGTGCCGATGGCGGCCAGCAGCGTCCAGGGCAGGCCCGGGCAGGTGGCGGCCGCCTCCTGCTAGAGGACCACCATGGTGGGCGGGATCTTGGCCGTCGCAGCCGAGGTCGCCGCCGCTGTGTCGTCGCCGACGCCGAGCAGCGAGACGCCGGAGGCCACCACCGCGGTCCCGACCAGCGAGGATGCCAGGGCCACGGCCAGGCCGACGGCGACAAGGCCCCCTCAGTGGCATGTCGATCCGCCTGTCCTTGCGTCTGCCACCTCACAGAACGGTCGCGGGTGGCAAGCCGGTCGGCATGGCAACGGGGCGCTCGCCACGTCCGGCTGCGGCGCAGACCGAGCTGACTTATGTCGAACTCGGGCTCCGGCGCGGGCCGATCAGAAGGCCCTCGGTGCAGCGCTCAGCTTTGGCCGCATGCTGGAGGTGCGTGTGTCTCTCGGAGACTGGGCAGAACTCAGTTGAGGCAACCGCCGATGGTGTTCAAAGGTTGGCAGTTGTTTGGTGTGTTCTTGGCCACCAGGGTGAGCTTGAGCGTCACCGGGCTGCCAGCGATGGCGTAGATACCGCCACCCCCACCCGGAGCGCTGTTGCCCGTCACGAGGCTGCCATTGAGGGCGAGGGTGTTACCGGGAGCGGTTTCTGTTGCATCAGATTCGACGATTCCGCCACCGACACCAGAGGCCGAGTTATTGCTTACCTGACTCAGGTTGATGGTCATCACTCCACTGGGAGCTGGGGCGGGCGGAGAAACGATGTCGGCGAAGTCGAGGTTGGCGATGCCACCGCCCGAACCGAGGTCGCCAACGCCGTCGCTCGGAGCCGTGTTGGCATTCACCTGACTAGCGCTGATCGTCATCGTGCCGTGGTTCAGGATGCCGCCACCAGAGGAACCTGGTGCGGTGTTGCCGTTCACCTGACTCAAGGTGATGGTCGCGATGCCGCCGTTAGCGATGCCGCCCGCGCCATCCATCGGGCCGCCGTTAGAGGTGTTGTTGTTCACCTGACTGAAGAAGAGCTTGAGCGTGCTCAGAGCAGGAGGGGTGATTCCTCCGCTGCCGTTCCCGCTGGCGATGCCACCGCCGCCGCCCTGGGCGGTGTTGTTGTTCACCTGGGTGAAGTTGAGGGACAGTGCGCCTCCGACATTGGCGATGCCACCGGCACTGGCGCCAGAGGTGTTGTTGTTCACGCTGCTGGCGTTGAGAACAGCGGTGCCGAACTTGTTGGCGATGCCGCCACCCGTACCGCCCGTCGTGTTGCCGTACACCTGGCTGCTATTGAGCGTGAGCGTACCGACGATGGCCTCTGACATGCCCAGGTCGCCGGAGCCGATGCCACCACCGGCCATAACAGCCGTATTGCCCGTAACCTGGCTGTGATTCAGCACCACGGTACCTTCATTGTTCGCGATGGCGCCGCCCAAGGTCCCCACCCCTCCGGTGAGGGTCAAGCCCTGAAGGGTGAGGCTCCCAGTCGGGGCGACCTCAAAGATGCGGAAGGGCTTCGCGCTGGCGGGGTTTCCGGCGATCGTGCTGCGAAGGCCGTTGATGGTGATCTGGCTCGTGACGACGGGAAGGCCGTTTCCCCCGATCATCGGACTGGGGGTGTTGTTGGGAGCCGTGAGGGCGTAGGTGCAACCCGCGGCGAGGTTGATGGCCCCGCCCGCCACGTTTGCCTCGTTGATGGCGGCGATCAGTCCGGCGCCTCCACTCGAACACGACACGACGTTCGGTGGGGAGGCAGAGGCCGTTGCGGCGGGGATGAACGTGAAGATCAAGAGCGCAGCGCCGGTCCCCACCGCGGACTTCAAGAGCCTTGACCTTCTCATCGGTACCCTCCCTGCTCGTTGCCGCTCGTCGTTCGCCCTTCTGGATAGAGGTCGCCGTGGTCACTCCAAATACCGACCGGGCACGCACGGGATTGGAGCAAACACCCTCATCGCCGAATCGAGGGATGAGATTTGCGGGTTGGCTCACATGGGGGAGAGGCTCGCTTCTGTGGTTTCTGAGCGGCGCTCGTCACCGACGCCTCGCCCTTGTTCGACCATGACGTCGGTTTGTCAAGGCCTACAGCTTGCTGACTCCGTAGGCCGTTAGAGCAGGCCACAGCCGTGCGGGGTCATGATACCTACAAGGAATGTCGCCGGCTCGAACTGCATCGGACCCTCGGCTCCGGCCGCGTTGGCGCCACCGTCCACGCCAGGCAGGGTCGACTGCCCGTTGTCGGACTCGACCGTGCCGATGGCGGCAAGGATCGTCCAGGGCAGGCCCGGGCAGGTGGCGGCCGCCTCCTGGTAGAGGACCACCATGGTGGGCGGGATCTTGGCCGTGGCCTGTGCGGTGGCCACTGGTGCGCCCCCACCCACCCCGAGCAGCGACACAGCGGATGCGATGACCGCCGTGCCGACCAGCCCTGCCGTCAAGGCCAGGGCCAGCCCGAGCGTGACCAGTAGTCCTCTCACGGGGACGAATCGCTTCGGTGCGGGGGCAAGCGTGGAGCCTGGGGCATGGCACCGAACGGTCGGGTCCGCCCTTCGGTGGGCGCGTCACAGGCGCGCTCGTCATACTTGGTCCATGAAAAGCACCATGCAAAACGCCCCGCTGCTGATCAGCGACATCCTCCGCCACGGGCAGCGGGTGCACGGGGACAGCAGCGTCATCACCGTCGAGGCCGGGGGACACCGCTCGGCCACGTTCGCCGAGGTGGCCATACGGGCGGAGAAGCTGGCGGCCGCACTCACCCGCCTGGGCGTGCAGCAGGGTGACCGCGTCGGGACCTTCTGCTGGAACAACCAGGGCCACCTCGAGACCTACCTGGCCGTTCCCTCCATGGGGGCGGTCTTGCACACCCTGAACATCCGGCTCCCCGCCGACCAGCTGGCCTACGTGATCAACCACGCCGAGGACCGCTTCATCGTCGTCGACGCGTCACTGATCCCGCTGCTGGCCGCCATCAAGGACGAGCTGAAGACCGTCGAGACCATCATCGTGGCAGGGGAGGGGGACACGACCCCATTCGGGGAGACCCTGTCCTACGAGCGGCTACTGGCCGCCGAAGAGCCCGGCTTCGAGTGGCCGGTGCTCGACGAGCGCTCCGCCGCCGCGATGTGTTACACGAGCGGCACCACCGGGTACCCCAAGGGCGTCGTCTACTCACACCGCTCGACCTGGCTGCACACCATGGCCGAGCAGGCTGCCTCTTCGGTGGGCATGACGGAGTCGGACCGCATCCTCATCATCGTGCCGATGTTCCATGCCATGGCCTGGGGCACCCCCTACGGCGCCTGGATGGCGGGCACCGACATGATCATGCCGCAGATGTTCCTCATGGGCGACGCTCTCGCCGCCATCTTCAACGAGTTTCATCCGACGCTTGCCTGTGGTGTGCCGACCATCTGGAACGGCCTGCTCGCCCTCGACACGGCCATCGACTTCTCGTCTGTGCGCGGCATCACCGCCGGCGGCGCCGCGGTGCCCGAGTCCCTGATCGAGGCCTTTGAAAAGCGTTTCGGAGTCACCATCATCCAGGGCTGGGGGATGACCGAGACGAGCCCGCTGGCCGCGTTCGGGTTGCCGCCGGCGAGACGCCTCGATGGGCACGACGACATGTACTACAAGGTGAAGGCCGGCCGGGTCGTCGCGGGAGTCGAAGTCCGGGTGGTCAGCGAGGACGGGACCGTGCTCCCCAACGACGGCAAGTCGGTCGGAGAGTTCGAGATCCGTGGGCCGTGGATCACCGGCTCGTACTACAAGGATGAGGACCCACAGAAGTTCCACGACGGCTGGCTGCGCACAGGCGACGTCGGCACGCTCGACGGGCAGGGCTATATGACGATCTCCGACCGCACCAAGGACGTGATCAAATCCGGCGGTGAGTGGATTTCCTCGGTCGAACTGGAGAACGCCGTGATGGCCCATCCCGACGTCTTCGAGGCCGCGGTGATCTCGGTCCCCGATCCGAAGTGGTCCGAGCGCCCACTGGTTGCTGTGGTCCCCAAACCCGGGCGCTCGCCCGCACCCGCCGACCTCGTCGCGTTCTTGACCGACCGTGTGCCGAGGTGGTGGCTGCCCGAGCAGTGGACCTTCATCACCGAAGTGCCCAAGACGAGCGTGGGGAAGTTCGACAAGAAGGTCATGCGTGCCGCGGACGCCGACGGCGCCTACGAAGTGCAGAGCACGCCGCTGCCCAAGTGAGCGGTCCATCGGAGGCCATGACGGACCTGGCCGAGCGACTCGAGGGCGTGCTCGAGGAACTGACCGACATGGCGATGGACGCGCTGCGTCGTGCCACTTCAGGTGATCCCGATTCGGCGGAGACCGGGGAAGCCCTCGCCCTGGAGCGCCGCCTCCTCAAGGCCCGCCGCGCCCTCGAGAAGTGCATCGCCGCGTTGCACGAGAGCTCTGGTCTCGGTCGCGCCCCTCTCGATGATGGCGCCGCCTGAGGCCCACCCCGCCGTGCGCCTGTTCGTGGCCGCGTGGCCAGACGACCCCACTCGCGATCGCCTCACCGAGCTGAACCTGGGGCGGGCCAAGAATCTGCGCCTGGTTGGGCCAACGCGTTGGCATGTCACGCTGCGCTTTCTCGGCGACGTGGCCGAGGAACAGCTGGGGCCGCTCGGCGATGCGCTGCGGGCCTCCGTCGCGTCCGAGCCGGGGCCCGCCGAGTGCCGGCTCGGCCCCGTGACGGAGTGGTTCACGGGGGTGCGGGTGCTCCAGCTCCCCGCCACGGGCCTCCTGGGACTGGCCGACGCCGTGCGAGCTGGCACTGTCCCCGTGGTGCCGGGGCCGGCGAGGGGCGAATCGCCCTTCAACGGACACCTGACCCTGGCTCGGGCCAAGGGACGGTTGGGTCCCACCGCCCAGGCGGAGTTGGCCGGGATCCCCTTCGTGGCCGCCTTCCCCGTCGAGCACGTCGACCTGGTGGCCTCGAAGCCCTCACCGAGCGGCCACGTCTACTCCACGGTCGTCCGAGCCCGGCTGGGACCGGTTTGAGCCTCGATAACTGCAGCTCGACAACTGGACAGCCGTTGCCCCCCGGGGGGTGGGTCTTGCCTCGGGGCCTTGCCTCGGGGTCTTGCCCGGGACCTCAACCTCAACTGTATATGCAGCCTTCTAAAACTCGTGGGGATTGCAGAATGATAGGCGATCTATCCTTCCGTAATTGACGGTATTACGGAAGGATCCGTATACACTTCGGGAAAGCCCCTGCCCGCCGAGGGGTGGCGCCGGACAAGTCCCTCGGGCCGGACCCGGGCGAAGTGGCGTCCGGGCGACCGTTCAATCGGACTGGCCGGTCACGAACTCCGTGATCGCCTGCGCCATGGCGGCAGCGGCCACCTGCTGGAAAGAGGGGGTGACGAGCAGGGCCGCGTCCGTCGCGTTGCGCATGTTGCCGCATTCGATGAGCACCTTCGGGACCGTGGTGAGGTTCAGCCCGGCGAGGTCGTTGCGCGGGAGCAGGCCGTCGACGCCGTCGTAATCGCTGACTGGCATCGGCGTACCGGCCAGGAAGGCGGCGCGTAGCACCGAGGCGAAGGCGGCGGAGGATCCGATCACGGCGTCGTTGGGACCGTCCGCCACCGGTTCGAGAATGGTAAAGCCACGACCCCCGGGCGGCCCGCCATCGGCGTGGATGTCGACGGCGACGTCCGCGTGGGCGTTGTTGATGATGGCCGCCCGCGTCGTGACGCACGGTCCCACGCCGTCGTTGGTGGAGCGCGTCAACACGACGGTGGCGCCCTCTGCTTCGAGGTCGGCCTCGAGATACGTCGCGACGTTGAAGTTGAACTGTGCCTCGGTATAACCGCTATCGGTGGCCGTGCCCGTCGTATCGCACGGTTCGTAGCCCGTGCCGTTGAAGACGGGCTGGTCGATCACGGCCGGCGCGGTCCCGTTCAGCCCGTCGTGGCCCGGGTCGATGCCAACCACCTTGCCGGCCAGCGGTTCGGACCCGACGGCGAGCCAGTACCCGGTCCCGGACCGGGTTGCCGCCATTCCGACCACCGGTCCAGGCAGCGGGCTCCCCCCGAGGGAGCCAAAGTAGGGCGCTCGGCCGTAGGTGAAGATGCCTCCGTCGCGCGCCACCAGCCAGTACCCACCGCCATCCGGCGTGGCCGCCATGCCGACCACCGGCGCGTTGAGCACGAGCGATCCCGCCGAACCGGAGAAGGTCGCATCACCGTAGGTGAAGATGCCTCCGTCGCGGGCCACCAGCCAGTAACCACCGCCATCCGGCGTGGCCGCCATGCCGACCACCGGCGCGTTGAGCACGAGCGATCCCGCCGAACCGGAGAACCGGGCGTCGCCATAGCTGAAGATGCCGCCGTCAGAGGCGACGAGCCAGTAGCCCCCGCCGTCGTGGGTCGCCGCCATCCCCACGACCGGTGCGTTGAGTGTCAGGGAGCCGGCCGAGCCAAAGAAGCCGGCGTCGCCGTAGGTGAAGACCCCACCGTCTCGGGCCACCAGCCAGTATCCGCCGCCGTCCGGCGTGGCCGCCATTCCCACCACCGGCGCGTTGAGCGTCAAGGAGCCCGCAGACCCGAAGAAGCCGGCGTTGCCGTAACTGAAGATGCCCCCGTCGGACGCCACCAGCCAGTAGCCGCCGCCGTCCGGCGTCGCCGCCATGCCCACGATCGGCGCGTTGGGATTCGCCACTGCGTTCGCACCGACGCCAGTCGTGCCGAAGGGCACCACAGAGTTGGGCGCGACAGTGGTTGCCGACGCCGGCGCGGGCGCCGCGACCAGTACGAGGGTCGGCACCGCCACGAAGGCGACCACGACGGCGAGCAGTGCCGCCCGCGTGCGCCGCGCTTGGTCCTGTGCCGTGGTCATCCAGTGCACACGTTGATGGCGTCGATGAGCTGGCGCAACCGGGAATAGTGGAAACGGTCGAAGCGGAAGGCAAGGCGTGGTAGCTCGGGGTGGTCGTCTCGCTCGGGTGGGAACGGGCCAGCCGTGCGGATGCTCCCGCGCAGAATGATGTCGGCGAAGCGCCGGTTGAGCTCGGCCAGTTCGGCCTTGCTCGGCTGCTTCTGGACGCGCAGGACCAGCAGGTCACCCACCCATCGGCAGGAGTGGTAGTTGCGGTAGAAGCCCAGGACCTCCTCGGCCGCCTCCTCCATCGTGTTGGTGATCTTGAAGAGCGACTTGTCCTCGGACGAGACCCAGCCCGCCGCAATGGCCTCGTCCTCGAGGAAGCGGAGCCAGGCGTGCCAGTAGGTGCCGCCCGGCGTCTCGACCAAGACCACCGGTGCCGGCTCGGCCTTGCCTGTCTGGAGCAACGTCAGCAGCTCGAAGGCCTCGTCCTGGGTCCCGAAGCCACCCGGGAGCACGGTGTAGGCGTCCGACTCTTTGATCAACATGAGCTTGCGGGTGAAGAAGTAGCGCATCTCGACCAGCTTGGGGTCCTGCGCGATGAAGGGGTTGGCGTCCTCTTCGTGAGGGAGCCGGATGTTCACCCCGAAGGCGTGGTCCCGGCCCGCACCCTCGAGGCCGGCCGCCATGATGCCGGGCCCCGCCCCGGTGACCACCATCCAGTCAGCCGCGGCCAGCCGCGCCGCCAGGTCGCGCGCGAGAACGTAGACGGGGTCCTCCGGCTTGGTCCGCGCCGAGCCGAACATGGTGATCTTGCGAATGTGGCGGTAGGGACGAAAGACACGGAAGGCTTCGGCCATCTCGGCCAGCGCCGCGTTGGCGATCTTCAGGTCGCCCACCGACGTGGCCTCGCGTGCCATATCCCACAGCGTCCCGATCATGCCGTCGAGCTCCCGGGCCTGTGCGGGGGACAGCGAGTGGTTCTCGAAGAGGGCCTCGAACGCCCTCAGCCGCGCCGCCGCCTCCGCGTCGTCGGCGCCGCTCACGCGCCCGCTCACGCGCCCGCCGAGGCTCCCGCCAGCGCGTACAACGTGGAGCGCTGCACGAGCGGTCGTCCGAGCGGGGCCACGATGGCCTGCAGCTCCTCGACACCCATCCTCTGTCCGTGTTGGGCACCCGCCGCCCGCGAGATGTTCTCGTCCATCAGCGTGCCCCCCAGGTCGTTCGCCCCAGCACGTAGGACCTGCCGAACGCCGGCGGCACCCATTTTGACCCAGCTGACCTGGATGTTGTCGATGTCACCGGCGTAGGCGATGCGAGCCACCGCGTGCATGAGCAGGGCTTCGCGGAACGTCGGTCCCCGCCGGGCCTTGCGTTGGAGGTAGATCGGGGTGGCCATGTGCACGAAGGGCAGCGGCACGAACTCCGTGAACCCGCCCGTCTCGCGCTGCAGGGCACGGGTCCGCACGATGTGGCGGGCCCAGCTGATCGGCTGCTCCACCGAGCCGAACATGATGGTGATGTTGGAACGCAGGCCCACCGAGTGGGCGGTACGGTGCGCCTCCAACCACTCCTCGGTGGAGATCTTGTCGGGGCAGATCAGGGCGCGCACCTCGTCGTCGAGGATCTCGGCCGCCGTGCCCGGGAGCGTCTTGAGGCCGGCCTCGCGCAGTCGCGTCAGGTACTCCGCGAGCGGAACTCCCGAGCGCCGCGCCCCTTCGGTGACCTCGAGCGCGGTGAAGCCATGGATATGGATGGTCGCCGAGCCGGACCGCACCGCCTCGAGCACCTGGAGGTAGTAGTCGCCGTCGAAGTTCGGGTGGATCCCGCCCTGCAGGCACACCTCGGTCGCGCCGTCGGCCTCCGCCTCGGCCACCCGCCGGGTGACCTCGTCGAGCTCGAGCAGGTAGGGAGCGCCGCGCAGGTTCAACGAGAGCGGGCCCTTGGAGAACGCACAGAAGCGGCACTTGAACGTGCACACGTTGGTGTAGTTGATGTTGCGGTTGCGCACGTAGGTGACGGCGTCGCCGACTGTCCGGCGGCGCAGGTCGTCGGCCACCTCGGCCACCATGCGGACCTCCGCGCCTCGGGCACCGAAGAGGTTCACGATCTCGGCCTCGCCCACCTCCTGGCCCATGGTCACACCCGCCAACACCTCCGCCACCACGCCACCGCGCCCGGCGGCCCGGTACGCCCGAGGTCCGTCCAGCAGGGCGGGCGGAGCCACCTGTCCGCCCGAGCACCACGACGTGTCACGGGCTAGCCCTTCGGCGTCGGAGGCGTCGAGGACCGGGAAGTGCAGCGACTGGTCGAGCCAGCGCGTCGGGTCCAGCGCGAACGAGGGATACACGGTGAGGCGCGAGGCCAGAACGTGGCCGGCCGCCTCGGTCGCGTCCCGGAGCACGTCGAGCGCCGGCCAGGCCCGTTCGGGGTTGACGTGGTCCGCCGTGATAGGCGACACCCCACCCCAGTCGTCGATGCCAGCATCGAGCAGAGGCGCCAGGTCGTCGGAGAGGTTCGGGGGCGCCTGAACGTGGATTTCGGGGGGTAGCACCAGGCGCGCCGCGGCGACGGCCCACACGAGATCCTCGGGTCGGCAGGGCTCTGCCCGCGCCATCGCTGTCCCGGGCTTGGGGAGGAAGTTCTGGACGATGACTTCCTGCACGTGGCCGTGGCGGGCGTGCGAGGCCGCGATGGCGCGCAGGGCGGCCAGCTGCCCGAGGCGGTCGTCGCCGATGCCAACCAGGATCCCCGTGGTGAACGGGATGGCGAGCTCGCCCGCCGCCTCCAGGGTGGCGAGCCGTCGCGCCGGCTCCTTGTCGGGTGCGCCGCGGTGCGCCGCGAGCCCCTCGGCAAGGGACTCGAGCATCATCCCCTGGCTGGCCGAGACCTCGCGGAGCCGCGCCAGCTCGTCGGCCGACATCGCGCCTGCGTTGGCGTGGGGGAGCAGCCCCGTCTCTTCCACCACGAGGCGGCACACGGCCGCGAGATAGTCGACGGTCGATGCGTGATCGTGCGCATCCAGCCAGTCGCGCGCCACCGGGTAGCGCAGCTCGGGTCGTTCGCCCAGGGTGAACAATGCCTCGTGACAACCGGCGTCCCGTCCGGCCCGGGCGACGGTGAGGACCTCCTCCGGGGTGAGGTACGGCGCGGCGAGGCGGGCCGGCGCCTTGGCGAAGGTGCAGTAGCCGCAGCGGTCACGGCAGAGCATGGTGAGCGGGATGAACACCTTGGGCGAGAAGGTGACCCGGCGCCCGTGTGCCTCGTCTCGGACGACCCGGGCCAGGGCTGTGAGCTCGGCCGGCGGCGTGGAGACGAGATCGGCGTCGGAGAGCATGCTGGCCAATCTAGGGGGCATCCGCCGCCGCGGCGCGGTCCACCAGCCACACCGTGCGGCCGGCGTGGACCCGCGCCGCCGGGAGGTCGTCGCCGCGCAAGAGTGCGGCCACCGCGTCGGCCTTGGAGGCGCCGGCCACGGTGAAGACGGCCAGTCGGGCGGAATTGATAGCCGGCAGCGTCAGCGTGAGGCGCGGGTGCGGGTTGCGGCCGTTGGGGTCCGCGGTCGCCAGGACCAGCTCACCCGGATCGGCCTCGAGGCTCTTGTCGCCGGGGAAGAGCGACGCCGTATGCCCATCGGGCCCCATGCCCAGATGGATGAGATCGATGCCCGGACCAGTCACCAGGTCGCTCATGACCCGCTGGTAGGCGTCCACGCACTGCTCGACCGGGCCTTCCGTCGGCATGGGATTGAAGGACCCGACGGGACCGACTCGATCGAGCAGCGCCTCCTTGATGAGCCCTTGGTTGGCGTCAACGTCGTCGGGGGGCACCACGCGTTCGTCGCCGACGTAGACGTCGACCACGGTCCAGTCGACGCCCGGGGACGTCGCCAGCACCTCGTAGCACCGCCGCGCCGTCGGGCCACCGGACAACACCAGCGCGAAACGGGCGCCCGGACGCGCCGCGAAGGCCTCAACCACCCCATCGGCGAAGGCAGGGGCGACGTCGTCAACGACGGTGATCAACTCAAGGGACCGGGGTGTCGGTTTCCATGCCCTGTTCACCCGATGTCAGGGTGACGGCATGGCCCCCGAACTGGTTGCGCAGGGCGGACAGCATCTTGAGCTGGAGCGAGTCGGTCTCTTGGGAGGCGAAGCGGGTGAAGAGCGACGTGGCGATGACCGGCGCCGGCACGCCGCGGTCGATGGCTTCCTGCGCCGTCCAGCGCCCCTCGCCCGAGTCGGCCACGACCCCCTTGATCTGGTCGAAGCCGGCGCCCGGCCGGAGCGCCCGCTCGGCCAGGTCGAGCAGCCAGGAGCGGATCACCGACCCGTAGCGCCAGATCGACGCAATCTCGTGCAGGTCGAGGTCGAACTCGTGCGCCGCGTTCATGATCTCGAAGCCTTCGGCGTACGCCTGCATCAGCCCGTACTCGATCCCGTTGTGGACCATCTTGACGAAGTGGCCCGCGCCGACGGGCCCGACGTGGGCGTAGCCGCCCTCGGGCGCCAACGTGCGCAGCGCGGGCTCGACGACCGCCACGGACTCGTTGGTGCCCCCCACCATCAGGCAGTAGCCCTCGGTGAGGCCCCACACACCCCCAGACGTCCCGGCGTCGACCATGCCGATCCCGCCCTGCTCGATCCCACCGGCCAACGCTTGGAATTCCTTGTAGTCCGAATTGCCGCCGTCGACGATGACATCGCCGGGTGAGAACAAGCCCGCCAGCTGCTCGACGGTGGAGTTGGTGACCTTCCCGGCCGGGAGCATCACCCAGGCCGCCCGGGGCGCCGTGAGCTTTTCGGCCAATTCGGCCAGGCTCGACGCCGTCTCCGCTCCCTTGGAGGCCGCCTGCCGTAAGGCGTCGGCGCTCAGGTCGAACGCCACCACCACGTGACCGCCCTTGAGCAGGCGCTCGGTCATGTTGGCGCCCATCTTGCCGAGGCCGATCATGCCGATCCTCACGCACGCTCCTCTCGATTGTTCGGCGGTTGCCCTGCTCGGTTGTCCCGGTCAGGTGTCCCGCTCGTCGGTTGTCCCGCTCGTGGGTTGTCCCGCTCGTCGGTTGTCCCGCTCGCTTGCCCTGCGCAATCAGAAGGTAGCGGCTTTGTCGGCCAGCGACTGCAGGACCTCGTCGAAGGACTTGACGAAGGAGTGCACGCCCTCGTCCTCGAGCGTCTGCTCCACGTCCGTCATGTCGATCCCCGCTTCGCGCAGCTGGTCGAGGACGGCCGCCGCCCCCTCGGGGGCGGCGTCGACGGTCCGGCGCAGCGTCCCGTGGTCCTCGAAGGCACGCAGGGTCCCCTCCGGCATGGTGTTGACCGTGGCCGGCCCGATCAGGTTGTCCACGTAGAGCAGGTCCGGATAGGCGGGGTTCTTGGTCGAGGTCGACGCCCACAACGGTCGCTGCACGCGGGCGCCCCGGGCCCGCAGCGCCTCCCAGCGCTCACCGGCGAAGGTTTGGTGGAAGTGCTGGTAGGCCAGCTGGGCCTGGGCCACGGCGGCCTTTCCGCGCAGACCGAGCACGGCGGGGTCGCCCTTCTCCCCACCCGCCAGGGCCTCCAGGCGGCGGTCGACCTCCGTATCGACGCGGCTCACGAAGAACGAGGCCACACTCGCTACCCGCCGCAGGTCGGCCTCGCGGCCGGCGGCAGCGAGCGCCTCGAGGCCCCGCAGGTAGGCCCCCATCACGTCGTCGTAGCGGTCGAGGCCGAAGATCAGCGTCACGTTGATGCTCCGGCCTTCGCCGATCAGCGTCTCGATGGCCGGAACGCCCTCATGGGTCGCCGGCACCTTCACGAACAGGTTGGGCTGCGCGATGGCGTCGTGGAACTTGCGGGCGTCGCGCACGGTGCCCTCGGTGTCGTGGGCCAGTGAGGGCGACACCTCGAGGGACACGTAGCCGTCCTCGGCGTCGCTCTCGTCGTAGAGGGGGCGCAGCATCTCGAGCGCGCTCTTGATGTCGGTGGTCGCCATCTCCCAGTAGGCGGCCTCCACCGTATGGTCCTTTATGAGGCTTCGGAACTGGCCGTCGTAGGTGTCCTGGTCAGTCATCGCCTTGGCGAAGATGGTCGGGTTCGACGTGATGCCGCGCACCCCGAGGTGGAGCAGTTCTGCCAGCTTCCCGTCCTCGAGCCAGTCCCGGCGCAGGTTGTCCAGCCAAGGGCTCTGGCCCCCGATGTCGTAGAGATCTTGAAGTCGGGTCATCGAGACAGCTCCCTTCGATCGCCCGATCGTCCGCCGCGCGCCGCGGCGGTTCCCGGGTCAGCCACCGTCGCGGGCCAGCAGGGCGCGGGCCCGCTCCACCACGTGTTCGGGGGTGAACCCGAACTTCTCCATCACGACGGCGACCGGGGCCGACGCGCCGAAGTGGTCGATGCCGATCGAGTCGTCGGCGTAGCGATCCCAGCCGAAGGTTGAGCCGGCCTCGATGCTGAGCACGGGCACCCCGGGTGGGAAGACGCCCGTCTGGTACTTCTCACCCTGTTGCGCGAAGCGGTCCCAGCTCGGAAACGACACCACCCGTACCCGCACGCCCGAGCCGGTCAGCGTGGTCGCGGCGACCAGGCAGTGCTGGACCTCGCTCCCGGAGCCAACGAGCACGATGTCGGCGGGGCCCTCCGAGTCGGTCAGCACGTAGGCGCCCCGCTCGACGCCGGCGGCAGCCCCGTCTGCGGTCTCGGCCAGCACGGGCACGTCCTGGCGGGTCAGGACGAGGCCGACCGGACCGTTTGCCTCCACGGCCAGGCGCCAGGCCACCGCCGTCTCGTTGGCGTCGGCCGGCCGCAAGAGGCTCAGGCCCGGCATGGCGCGCAACGAGGCGAGGTGCTCGATGGGCTGGTGCGTGGGCCCGTCCTCGCCCAGACCGATGGAGTCGTGCGTCCACGAGTAGATGACGTGGGTCTGACCGAGCGCCGCCAGCCGGACTGCGCCGCGCATGTAATCGGAGAAGACGAAGAAGGTCCCGCCCACCGGCAGCACCCCGCGGTGCGCCGCCATGCCGTTGAGGATGCCGCCCATCCCGTGCTCGCGGATGCCGTAGTGCACCTGGGTGCCGCCGGGGGTCGTCTTGGACTGGATCTCGGCGCCTTTCACCAGGACGCCGTTGTTACCGGTGAGGTCGGCCGAACCGGCCACCAGGCTCGGGATGCGCCCGACCGTGGCGTCGATGCACTGGTTGACGGCGTGCCGTGTCGCCAGCATGGTCCCGGCTTCGAAGCGTGGGAGGTCCTCGGCCCACCCGGGCAGCCCGTGCCCGGCCCACGCGGCGTCCCAACCGGCGCGATCGCCGTCCCAGGACTCGAAGCGGGCCGTCCACTCGCCGTGCGCCCGTTCGCCGCGCGCCACCTGCTGCGAGTAGAAGGTGCGGACCTCGTCGGGTACCCAGAAGGTCTCGTCCGGCGGAAGACCGAGGAGCTCCTTGGTGGCGCGGATCTCCTCTGTCCCGAACGGGGTGCCGTGGGCCTTGGCGGTGTCGGTGAGGTGCGGCGAGGGCCAGCCGATGTGGCTGCGTAGGACGAGCAGCGTGGGTTTGGCGTCGGGGGTGTCGGACGGGACTTCCAGCGCCTCGTCGATCGCCGCTTCCAGACCGTCGACGTCGTTGGCCATCTCGCCGAGGTAGCGGACGCGCCAGCCGTAGGCCTCGAAGCGGCCCACCACGTCATCGTTATAGGTGAGCTCGGTCGGCCCGTCGATCGTGATGTGGTTGTCGTCGTAGACGGCGAGCAACCGTCCCAGGCCGAGGTGCCCGGCCAGGGAGGCTGCCTCGTGCGAGATGCCCTCCATCATGCAGCCGTCGCTCGCGATGACGAAGGTGCGGTGGTCGCACACCTCGCTGCCGAAGCGGGTGCGCACCAGACGCTCGGCGAGTGCCAAGCCGACGGCATTGGCGAAGCCCTGGCCCAATGGTCCGGTCGTCACCTCGATGCCAGGCGTGTGATGGACCTCGGGGTGGCCGGGCGTCTTGCTGCCCCACTGGCGGAACTGGCGGAGGTCTTCGAGCGAGAGGTCGTAACCGGTGAGGTGCAACATGGAATATTGCAGGATGCAGGCATGCCCGCAGGAAAGGACGAAACGGTCGCGATCGGGCCATTCGGGATCGCGCGGGTCATAGCGCATGACGCGCGTCCACAGGACGTGGGCGAGCGGAGCCAGCGCCATCGCGGTCCCTGTGTGCCCGGAGTGCGCCTCTTCAGGCGCGTCCATGGCGAGACCGCGGATGACGTTGATGCCCAACTCGACCAATCTCGGGTCCTGGACGACGGGAGTGGAGGTGTTCAACGTCATGGTCAACCCTAACCCCCTGTTGCCGCCTGTCGTAAGGGCCGTCGCGTACTCTTCACCCTCATGGCTTCCCGTATGCAGGTGCCGCCAAACAGCGACTTCACCCTCGGCATGACCTGCCTGGACAAGGCCACCCCGGGCCGTTGCATCTGGCGGATGAGGGCCGACGAGCGCTTCGCCAACCCGGCTGGGATCATGCAAGGTGGCTTCCTCGGTGCCTTCGCCGACTCGGCCATGGGGGCTGCCGCCGTCACCTTCGTCGAGGGCCGGCGCGTCTTCGCCTCCAACGCGGAGATGAAGATCAGCTTCCTCGGCCCGGTCGCGCCGGGGGCCGAGCTCCTCTGCACGGCCGAGGTCGTCTCCGGCGGCCGCCGCGTCGCCTTCGTCGAGGCCGGGATCACCGCTCGCGCTCCAGGCGAGGGCGTTGAACGGTTGGTGGCCCGGGCGTCGTCCACCTACATGTTCAAGGACCGCGACTGAGGCCGCCGCCGGCGGTGTTTGCATGCCGACGGCCCAGGTACCAGGATTATGCGCCACATGCCATCACGGTCAGACAACGGCAGCCATGGACTGCGCCATGCGGGCGACGACGCCTTCCAGCTCACGGTTGACTACCTGAAGCAGGAGACCATCGACCCCCTCCGGGGCCTAGGCCGGTTCCTCTACATGGGAATCGCCGGCTCCGCCTTCTTGGCCTTCGGCATCCTGCTGATCCTGATCGGGGTGCTGCGCCTGCTGCAGACGGAGACGGGCACGGCCCTGACGGGGGACTGGTCATGGGTGCCCTACGCGGTGGTGGTCCTGCTCGGGATCGCCGTCATCGGCGTGGCCGCCTGGCGCATCACGGCCGGGCCCGCAGAGGAGAAGCTGCCCGAGGTGGTCGCCCGACGCGAGGCTAGAGAGACTGAGTCACTGGAGGGAGCGAGCTGATGCCAAGCACGACGACGAAGGCGGGGAGCAACGGGCGGGTGATCACCCGGGAGGACCTGCAGGCCGCCTACGCGCAGGTGATGGGCGAGGGTGAGGCGACGGCGCGTGCCGCGGCGCCGCGGGGGCTGGCTGTCGCCGGCGCCATCGGTATCGTCATCATCGCACTGGCCTTCCTGGCCGGAAGGCGTCGGGGCCGTGCCAAGTCGGCCGTCGTCGAGATCAGGCGACTCTGACGTGGACGTGCTCCTGCGGCGCTTTCTGCGCGCCGGGGTCCGGAGGGGGCTGGCCGGCAACTGGTACTGGTTCTTGTTGGCCGGTGCCACCTTCTTCTTGCGCCGGGTCCTGAACGACCGGGCCAGCATGGTCTCGACCGTCACGGTCGCACCAGGCGAGCAGGTGCTGATCACCGTGCGCGACCGCAACGCCGCCCCCGCCGTCGAAGCCTGACGCCCGTGGCGGGCCCCTTCGCGGCGGGGGAGCGGGTCCTCCTTGTCGACCCCAAGGATCGCCGCTATCTCGTGACGCTCGTGGCAGGGACCACCTTCCACACGCACGCCGGCGTCCTGGCTCACGACGACATCATCGGGGCCGCCGAGGGCTGCACCATCACGGGGTCGACCGGGCGCAGCTTCCTGGCGCTGCGCCCGACGCTGAGCGACGTCGTCCTCAAGATGCCGCGAGGTGCCCAGGTGATCTACCCCAAGGATCTGGGCGCCATTCTCGTCGCGGCTGACATCGGGCCGGGCCAGCGCGTCCTCGAGGCGGGCGTGGGTTCGGGCGCGCTCTCCATGACCGTCCTGCGCGCCGGTGCGTCCGTCGTGGGCTACGAGTTGCGGGAGGACTTCGCGGCGCGGGCGCGGGCCAACGTGGTGGCCACGCTCGGCCCCGCAGTGCCCTATCGGGTCGAGATCCGCGACGTGATCGAGGGCATAGACGAGTCGGGGCTCGATCGCATCCTGCTCGACATGCCCGAGCCGCACAAGGTGGTGGACGCGGCGGCGTCGGCGCTGCGCCCGGGCGGCATTCTGCTGGCCTACCTGCCCACCATCAACCAGACCGCCCTGCTGCGCCAGGCGATGGACGACGGCCGTGCGCCGTTCGGCCTCGCCGAGACCCAGGAGATCATCCGGCGCACCTGGCACGTCGAGGCGCGCTCGGTCCGTCCGGATCACCGCATGGTCGGCCATACCGGCTTCCTCACCACGGCGCGGCGTCTGGAACGATGACCGGCGACGAAAGCGACGAAGGCGACGAGCGCGACGAGCGCGACGAGCGCCTCCAGGAGTACCTCCGGGCGATCAGCCCCGAGCAGCGCCCGCTCTTCGACCGGCTGCACCGCATCATCGTGGCCGAGCATCCCGACGCCGAGGTTGGTCTGTCGTACGGGATGCCCGCCTACAGGGTGGGCCGTCGTCACCTCAATATCGGCGTCTGGAAGCACGGGGTCTCTGTCTACGGCTGGCGCGCCGACAGGGACGGGGGGTTCGTCGCCCGCCATCCGAATCTGTCGAGCGGCAAAGGGACGATCCGGATCAGCGCGCGCGACGCGGACGGAATCTCTGACGACGAGTTGCGGGCGCTCCTCGGCGGCGCGCTCGAGCCTTGAGCGAGGCGGTTCAGTCCCGCTCGATGAAGATGCACTCGCCGGGGCACTCCTCGGAGGCCTCGGCGACCGCGTCCTCCAGATCGCCCGGTACCGCGGCCATACCGGCCGAGCCACCCGGGTCGTTCTTGACGTCGCCGTCTTCCTTCACGTAGGCGAGGCCGTCGTCGAGGAGAGTGAAGACCGCCGGCGCGATCTCCTCACAAAGCCCGTCGCCCGTGCAGAGATCCTGGTCGATCCAGACCTTCATGTACCTGATTCTCCTTGTCGAAACCCGCCCGACGGACTCCGAGGACCGTAGACCACAGGACCGTAGTGAGGCGTTCCGCGAACCGCCAATCTGGCCTCGCGGCCCCCATATCGTACCTGCCCGGGCCTTCCACCCTGGCACATCCGGGGTGCGCTCAAGTTGCCGGCAAAACTCGCCGAGGCGAGGGCTAGGGTGACAGACGGTGAGCGCGACTCCTGACGATGCCCAGCTCGAGGCGCTCCGCACCGAGCTGGCCGATGCCGAAGACGAGATCCACGCGCTCCGGCGGCGGTTGCAGGAGAGCCCGGGCCGGGTGCAGGCGCTCGAGGAGCGGCTGCTCGAGTCCAAGGGACAACTGGCCCAAGCCACCTCGCAAAACGAGAAGCTGACCTTCACCCTCCAGCAGGCCAAGGAACAGCTGGCCGCCCTGCGCGAGGAGGTCGAGAAGCTCACGCAACCCCCGGCGGCTTACGGCACGTTCCTCGGCGTCAACGAGGACGGCACGGTCGACGTCTTCTCGAGCGGGCGCAAGATGCGGGTGAGCCTGCACCCCGACATCGACCCGGGCGCCATCCGCAAAGGGAACGAGGTCGTCCTCAACGAAAGCCTGAACGTGGTCCTGGTGCGCGATGGGGAGTTCTCCGGCGAGGTGGTCACCCTGAAGGAGCAGCTCGAGGACAAGCGCCGCTGTGTCATCTACGCCCGCGCCGACGAGGAGCGGGTGGCCGAGCTGTCCGAGG
This sequence comes from uncultured Acidimicrobiaceae bacterium, assembly GCA_963838835.1. Lineage (GTDB taxonomy): Bacteria > Actinomycetota > Acidimicrobiia > Acidimicrobiales > RAAP-2 > Bog-473. The sequence goes on along the minus strand of CAWITA010000019.1, from coordinate 296,053 downwards.
ACATGATGGGCACGAAGCTCCGTGCCGGAGACTCCTTGTTGATGGACGCCCGCACGCAGCTCCTTATCGAGAAGCTGCCCAAGCTCGAGAGCGAGGAGCTCGTCCTCGAGGAGGTACCGGACATCACCTACGCCGACGTGGGCGGCTTGGATACCCAGATCGAGGCCATCACCGATGCCGTCGAGCTGCCGTACATGCACCGCGAGCTCTTCGTCGAGTATTCCCTGCCGGCTCCAAAGGGCATCCTGCTCTACGGCCCGCCCGGCTGCGGCAAGACACTCATCGCCAAGGCGGTGGCGAACTCGCTGGCCAGGAAGGTTGCCCAGAAAACGGGCAACGACAACGTCCGCAGCTTCTTCCTCAATATCAAGGGACCCGAGCTCCTCAACAAGTACGTCGGGGAGACGGAGCGCCAGATCCGCCAGGTCTTCCAGCGGGCCCGCGAGAAAGCGGACGAGGGCATGCCCGTGATCGTCTTCTTCGACGAGATGGAGTCCCTCTTCCGCACCCGCGGCACCGGCATCAGCTCCGACATGGAGTCGACGATCGTGCCCCAACTCCTGGCCGAGATCGACGGCGTCGAGTCGCTGCGCGACGTCATCGTCATCGGCGCCTCGAACCGGGAGGATCTGATCGACCCGGCCATCCTGCGTCCCGGACGACTCGACGTGAAGATCAAGATCGAACGCCCCAACGAAGAGGCCGCCGGACAGATCTTCAGCCGCTACCTCAAGCCCGACCTTCCCCTCGATGGCGAGGAGGTCCGCCGCCTCGGCGGGGGCGACGCCAACAAGGCGGTGCAGGCGATGATCGAACAGACGGTGGCCGAGATGTACCGGGAGGACGACGAGAACCGCTTCCTCGAGGTCACCTATCAGAACGGCGACAAGGAGATCCTCTACTACCGCGACTTCGCGTCCGGGGCGATGATCGAGAACATCGTGCGCCGGGCGAAGAAGCTGGCCATCAAGCGGGTCATCGCGGGCGAAACGGGTGGCATCCGGACGGGGGACCTGCTGGAGTCCATCCGCCAGGAGTACAAGGAGAACGAGGACCTTCCCAACACCACCAATCCCGACGACTGGGCCCGGATCTCGGGCAAGAAGGGTGAGCGCATCGTCTACGTCCGCACCCTGCTCAGCGAGGACCGCGAGGTGCACGGGGGCCGTTCGATCGAGCGGGTCGGTACCGGCCAGTACCTCTAGAAGTTAGGGTCGGTCCGTGGCCACAACGAAGGTCTGCGGGATTGAGACCGAGTACGGCATCCATTCGCCGGGACCCGAGCAGAACCCGATTGCCGCGTCCTCGGTGTTGGTAAACGCCTACGCCGCCGACGTGGAGCAGCAGATCGGGTGGGATTTCGAGGACGAGACGCCCGGCAACGACGCCCGTGGTTTTGCCCGCGAGGGGTCCTTGGCCCCGATGGTGGAGACGCACCTGGCCAATACCGTGCTGACCAACGGCGCCCGCTTCTACGTTGACCATGCCCACCCCGAGTACTCGAGCCCAGAGTGCCTGACGCCGCTCGAGTGCCTCGTCTACGACAAGGCCGGCGAGGAGGTGCTGCGCCGGGCCATGGTGGCCGCCTCGTTGCGCATGCCCGAGCAACCCGCCCCCATCGTGTACAAGAACAACTCGGACGGCAAGGGCAACTCGTACGGCTGCCACGAGAACTACATGATGGACCGGGCCGTCCCGTTCGCCAAGGTCATCGACGGTGTCGTCCCGCATTTCGTGTCGCGCACGCTCTTCACCGGATCGGGCAAGGTCGGCACCGAGACGCCTGCCCTTGACGCCGAGACGGTCGACTACCAGCTCTCGCAGCGGGCCGAGTTCTTCGAGGAGATCGTGGGACTCGAGACGACGTTGAAGCGCCCCATCGTCAACACACGGGACGAACCCCATGCCGACCCCAAACGCTTCCGGCGCCTGCACGTGATCGTCGGCGACGCCAACCTCTCGGAGATCGCAACGTTCTTGAAGATCGGGACCACGGCCATCGTGCTGGCCATGGTGGAGGACGACGCCGGCCCGACCCGAGACCTCTCACTTTCGGATCCGGTGCGCGCGCTGCACCAGGTATCCGCCGACCTGTCGCTGGCGCGGCCGCTGATGCTCACCGACGGGTCCACCGCGACCGCACTGGAGCTCCAGTGGGAACTGTTCAGCGCCGCTCGCAAGTACGCCGAGGAGTTCGGCTTGGCCGCCCTGGGCGACGACGGCACGACCGGGGCGCTGGTGATGGAACACTGGGAGGCGGTGCTGAGTGGGCTCGAAGCCGACCCGGCCACGCTGGCCGACACGCTGGACTGGGTGGCCAAGCGGGAGCTGCTCCTCGCCTACCAGGAACGACACGCCTGTGGGTGGAAGGATCCCCGGATCGCTGCACTGGCATTGCAATACCACGACCTCCGCCCGGACAGGTCGGTGTTCCGGCGCCTGGACATGCGTTCGCTCGTCGAGCCGGCACAGGTGGCCGCCGCGGTGAGCGAGCCTCCACGTGGCACGAGGGCCTGGTTCCGGGGCAAGTGCCTGGCCCGGTGGCCCGACGCCGTGGTCACCGCCAACTGGGATTCCCTCGTCTTCGACATCGGGGCAGACCCGTTGCGGCGCGTCCCTATGATGGACCCCCTGAAGGGAACAGCCGAGCACACCGGAGCGCTCCTGGCCCAGAGCACAGGACCGGCGGACCTGCTCAATCGGCTCAACTCCTAGGCGAAGACGTCGAGCAGAGGACGGGGACAGGCAACGATGGCAGAACAAGAACAGAAGAAGAAGGGCTCCGGCACGGCCCGGACGAGCGCGACGGAGACCGAGACAGAGGTGGCCGAGGCGACCCCACCGTCGTCGGAACGGGGCGAGAAGATCAAGGCCGAGCTGGACGACCTCCTCGACGAGATCGACGAGGTCCTCGAGGACAACGCGGAGGAGTTCGTCCGCAACTACGTGCAAAAGGGCGGGCAATAGTCGCCCGTGGCCCTTCCCATCTTCCCCCCGGAGCGTGATCCGGGTCCGGACTTCGTCGGCGTGCTGCGCCTGACCTCGGGCCGGGCCGATGGAGACGCGCGGCTGGTCGAGGTGGCCACGCCGTCCGCCGCGCCCCACGGCACCACCGTGGTGGCGCTGCGCTTCGCCGATGGCATCGTGATGGCGGGTGACCGCCGCGCCACGGCGGGCAACATCATCGCCCATCACGCCATGGAGAAGGTCTTCCCGGCCGACCGTTACTCGGCGGTGGCCATCGCGGGGAGCGCGGGCATCGCGATCGACATGGTGCGCTTGTTCCAGGTGCAGCTGGAGCACTACGAGAAGGTCGAGGGATCGACCCTCTCCCTCGAGGGCAAGGCCAACCAACTGGCCCAAATGGTCCGCCAGCACCTGCCGCTGGCCATGCAGGGACTCGCCGTCGTCCCCCTCTTCGCCGGCTACGACACCGCGCGTGGCTACGGCCGTATCTTCAACTACGACGTCACGGGCGGCAAGTACGAGGACACCGACTTCCAGGCCACCGGCTCGGGGGGGCGGGACGCCCGCAGCACCATCAAGCTGGGATGGCGCGAGGGCCTGACCCGGGATGCCGCGGTGGATCTGGCGATCCAATCCCTCTACGACGCGGCGGACGAGGACTCCGCGACGGGCGGCCCCGATCCGGTGCGCGGGATCTACCCGATCGTCGCCCTCGTCGAAGCAACGGGCTACCAAGAGGTCCCCGAGGACGAGGTGGCGGCGCGCTTCGCCGCGCTCGTCGCCCGCAGGCAGGCGGAGCGTGCCTTATGAGCATGCCCTACTACGTCGCGCCCGAACAGGTCATGAAGGACCGGGCCGAGTACGCCCAGAAGGGCATCGCCCGCGGACGCTCGCTCGTGGCCACCACCTACGACGTCGGCATCGCGATCGTCGCCGAGAACCCGTCCCGTTCATTGCACAAGATCAGTGAGATCTACGATCGGATCGCCTTCGGGGGCGTGGGCAAGTACAACGAATACGACCAGCTGCGGGTGGCAGGCGTCCGGCACGCCGACACCAAGGGCTACGCCTACAGCCGCGAAGACGTTGATGCCCGGTCGCTCGCCAACCTCTACGCCCAGTACCTCGGCAACGTCTTCACGCACGAGATGAAACCGCTCGAGGTCGAGATCCTCGTGGCGGAGCTGGGTGACGCCGAGAATCAGCTGTACCACATCGCCTACGAAGGCACGATCACCGACGAGGACCACTTCGCCGTGCTCGGCGGGGACGCCGAGACCATCACGGAGCGCGTGGCGGAGGCCTGGCAGCCCGACTGGGACATGGCGGCGGCCATCAACGCTGCCGTGGCCGCACTGGCCGGTCCGGACCGTACCCTGGGGGCGGGCGATCTCGAAGTGGCCACCCTGAGCGGGGGTAATGGTCGCCGCACCTTCCGCCGGACCGACGAAGAGGAGCTGGCACAACTGCTGGCGTAGTCGGCAGTACGGTTGATCCGGTGGAGCGTCGCATCTTCGGTGTTGAGAACGAGTACGGGGTGACCTTTACCCTGCGGGGCCAGCGCCGGCTCAGCCCCGACGAGGTGGCTCGCTACCTCTTCCGCCGTGTGGTCTCGTGGGGGCGCTCGTCCAACGTGTTCTTGGAGAACGGCGCACGGCTGTATCTCGACGTCGGCAGCCACCCCGAATACGCCACGCCGGAATGCGACCGGATCAGCGACGTCGTCGTGCACGACAAGGCGGGGGAGTGGATCCTGGCCCAGCTGGTGACTGGTGCGCAGGCGCGCCTACGCGAAGAGGGGATCCGGGGCGAGGTCTACCTCTTCAAGAACAACACGGACTCGGTCGGCAACTCCTATGGGTGCCACGAGAACTACCTGACCGAGCGCAACGACGAGTTCAACCGCTATACGGAGGTGCTCATCCCGTTCTTGGTCTCGCGTCAGATCTATGCCGGCGCGGGCAAGGTGCTTCAGACGGCGCGCGGCGCGGTCTTCTGTCTGAGCCAGCGAGCAGAGCACATCTGGGAGGGAGTGTCCTCGGCGACGACGCGTAGCCGGCCCATCATCAACACCCGGGACGAGCCCCACGCCGACGCCGAGCGATTCCGCCGCCTCCACGTCATCGTCGGCGACTCCAACATGAGCGAGTACGCAACCTTCTTGAAGGTCGGGACGACGTCGATCCTCCTGGCCATGCTCGAAGACTCCTCGACGGTCTTGCGCGATCTCACGCTCGAGAACCCCATCAGGGCCATTCGGGAGATCAGCCACGACATCACCTGCCAACGCCGGGTCCGTCTGGCCAACGGCCGGGAGATGCGGGCCCTCGACATCCAGATCGAGTACCTGGAGCGGGCGCTCAAGTTCCGAGAGCGGCGCGGGCTGTCCCCCGAGGAGGACAGGGCTCTCGACATGTGGGAGTACTGCCTCAAGGGCCTCGAGGCCGACCCGACGTCTCTCTGGCGAGAGTGCGACTGGGTTGCCAAGTACCGCCTCGTCGAACACATGCGGGCCCGCCACGACGTCTCGCTCTCACACCCCAAGGTGGCGATGATCGACCTCATGTACCACGACGTCGACCGCAGCCGGGGCTTGTTCTACAAGTTGCAACACCGCGACGAGATGGAACGCACCTGCACGGACGAGGCCATCACCGAGGCCATGACGAAGCCGCCGGAGACCACACGGGCCAGGCTGCGCGGCGCCTTCGTCAAGCGCGCCAAAGAACGCCGGCGCGATTTCACGGTGGACTGGGTCCACCTCAAGCTGAATGACCAGGCCCAGCGCACCGTGCTGCTCAAGGATCCCTTCAAGTCGCACGACGAGCGGGTGGAGCGGCTCATCCAGTCGCTGTAGCGGCACCGTAGAGTGAAGACACATGCTCAACCTCGACCCAGGCAAATTGCTCGTCATCGCCGTGGTCGCCATCATCCTCCTCGGCCCTGACCGGCTCCCTCAGGTGGCGCGGCAGGTCGGCGGTGCGTGGCGCTCGTTCAACGAGTTCCGTCACCGCATGGAGTCAGAGGTGCGCAGCTCCATGCCCGATCTGCCGCCGACCTCCGAGATCGCCCGGCTGGCCCGTTCCCCGTCGGCCCTGCTCAACCACCTCTCGAACATGTCTTCGGACGAGGAACCCGACGGGACGTTCCAGCCGCCGGCGGCGACGGAGCCGCCCGCCGAAAGCTCCGCCGACATCCCCGTGACGCCGCAAGACGCCTCAGCTGGGTCGCCGCCGCCTGCTCCGACCCCGATCCGAGCGGATGACCCGACCACTCCGCCGCAGGCCCCCGGGGTGGTCGCCCCCGGCGATCCCAATCTGAACTGAACGGCTCGCAATGGTGACCCTTCCCTTCACGGCCAAGCGGAAGAGCCGGCCGTCGCCGGACAACATGACGCTCAGCGAACACCTCGGCGAGTTGCGACGCCGGGTGATCGTCTGTGTCATCGCCTTCGTGATCGCCGCCACGGTTGCCGTGTTCGCCTACGAGCCGATCCTGCACTTCCTCCTGCGACCGTTGTGCACGGTGGACGCGTCGACCGCGCACCACACGAGCACCTCGACCGGCTCGTTGCTGGTCACGTCGAACGGCACCTGCAACCTCTTCGTGACCTCGCCGCTGGACGGCCTCTCGCTTCGCGTCAAGATCGCCCTCTTCGGCGGCCTCGTCTTGGCTTCGCCCGTGATTCTGTTCCAGGTCTGGCGCTTCGTCACCCCCGGCCTCAAGGCGTCCGAACGCCGCTACGCCATCCCCTTCGTCGCGAGCGCCTTCGTGCTCTTCCTCGCCGGTGCGGCGACGGCGTACATCACCCTGCCCCACGCGCTGGGCTGGCTGAAGTCCGTCGGGGGCCCCAACCTCCAGGCCATCTACGACCCGATCCCTTATCTGGGCCTGATCCTCTTGATGATGACCATCTTCGGGTTGACCTTCGAGTTCCCCGTCGTTCTGGTGTCGCTCGAGCTCGCCCGCGTGGTCACACCCGCTCGATTGCTCCGCTCCTGGCGTTGGGCGGTCATCATCATCGTGGTCGTCGCCGCGGTGTTCACGCCGAGCTCGGATCCCTTCTCCATGTTCGCCCTCGCCGTCCCCCTCGTGGCCTTCTACTTCATCTCCATCGCGATCGGGAAGCTGCTCGGGCGTTGACCGCGTCCTCGTGGCCCGTCGCAGAGACGGCCAACGCGACAGAGTTCGAAGCCGACCTGCCGTTCGACCTCGACGACTTCCAACGCGAGGCGCTCGAGGCCCTCGACGCCGACCACAGTGTGCTCGTGTCCGCCCCGACGGGGTCGGGCAAGACGCTGGTTGCCACCTACGCCGTGCACCGGGCCCTGTGTGCGCGCGGGAAGGCCTTCTACACGACGCCGCTCAAGGCGCTGTCCAACCAGAAATACGGCGAGCTGGTGGCGGCGTACGGCCACGACCACATCGGGCTGCTGACCGGCGACACCACCGTGCGGCCGCGAGCACCCGTCGTCGTGATGACCACCGAGGTCCTGCGCAACATGCTCCTGGCCGGGTCCGAACTCCTCGAGGGCCTCCACACGGTTGTCCTCGACGAGGTGCACTTCATTCAGGACCCCTACCGGGGTGGGGTGTGGGAGGAAGTCCTCGTCCTTTCGCCCCGCGAGGTCCGTTTCGTGTGCCTCTCGGCCACGGTGAACAACGCCGACGAGCTGGGTGGATGGCTGCAGTCCGTCCGGGGCGACACGGCGGTGATCGTCGAGCGGCACCGGCCGATCGTCCTCCGCCACCACTTTGCCGTGGTCCGCCGCGAGGACGAGGAGGTGCTCCTGCTCCCGCTGCTCCAGGAGAACGGCCGGCCCGGCGAGGAGGGGCTGCGGATCGACCAGGCCGTGCGCCGGGCGCTACGGGGCCGCTCGCCCCACTGGCAGGTGCGGGGCCGGGCCCCCCGGCTGCCCTTTCGCGCCCCACGGCGCACCGAGGTGGTCGAGGAGCTGGACCGGTGCGAGATGCTGCCCGCCATTGTCTTCATCTTCAGCCGGGCGGCCTGCGACGACGCCGTGCGTCAGACCGTGCGCGACGGCGTCCGCCTGACCGACGCGCAGGGCCGTTCGGCGATACGTCAGGTCGTCGAACGCCGGGTTGAACTCCTCGGGGACGAGGACCTCCACGTGCTCGGTTACGACGAGTGGCTCGAGGGCCTCGAGCGCGGCGTGGCGGCCCACCATGCCGGCCTGGTGCCGGTTTTTCGGGAGACGGTGGAGGAGTGCTTCGCGGCAGGACTCCTGAAGGTCGTCTTCGCCACCGAGACGCTCTCGCTCGGCATCAACATGCCGGCGCGCTCGGTGGTGATCGAGCGCTTCACGAAATACGGCGGTGCGGGACGGGCAACGCTCACGTCTGGTGAGTATCTCCAGCTGACCGGGCGGGCCGGGCGGCGCGGCCTGGACGAGGAGGGGCATGCCGTGGTCGAGTGGTCGAGCGAGATCACCTTCGCCGAGGCCACGCGTGTCGCTTCGGCAGCACCTCCGGACCTCCGCTCCGCGTTCCGGCCGACGTACAACCTTGCCGTCAACCTTGTCGCCCGCTTCGACCGGGACACGGCGGGCGCGGTGCTGCAGCGTTCGTTCGCCCAATGGCAGGCGCGCCAGCCGGATCTGTTGTTGCGCCAGCTGAGACACCGGATCACCGTGCTGGAGCAGATGGGATACGTCGACGGTTGGACCCTCACACCCGCCGGTCATCGGCTGTCCCGCATCTACCACGAAGCCGACCTGCTGATCGCGGAAGCCCTGGGGAGCGACACCTTCTCGGGGGCCGAGCCCGCCGTGATCGCCGGGGTGCTCTCGGCCGTCGTTTTCGAGCCCCGCCGGGCCCGGCGCACCCCCGGCCAGCACGGCCCGCGCCGGGGGAGGCGGCGGGTCCAGTTGCAGGATCGCCTGGGCGACAAGCGGACAGCCGAGATTGCCCGGCGCTGCGAGGCCGTCAGTGCGATGGCGGAGCGCATCCACGGCGTCGAGGAGGCGCATCTCGTTCCCCGCACACGGCAGCCGGCGCCCGGCCTGGCCACCGCGGTGGCGTCCTGGGCCAGAGGGGCATCGTTCTCCACTGCCCTGGGCGTGGCGGCCCGCGACGTCGGCCAGTTGGCGCCGGGGGACTTCGTGCGCACCATGAAATCGGTGGCCGACCTGGCGCAGCAGGTCTCGCACACCGCAGTGGACACCGAGGTAGCAGGGGCGGCCCGCGAGGCGGTCTCCTTGCTCCTCCGGGGCGTCGTCGCCGGGGGCGTGCCGGGCGCCTGACCTATCCGCCACCGTCGCGTCACCCTCGTTCTATGGTTGGCCGGCCATGTTCCCCTACTCCCAAGAGCAGTTCAGCGCGGACGAGGAGGCCATCCTCCGCCGTTACGTGACCAACCTGGACGAGCCCGTCTTTGCCCTGGTCAACCTGCCCGAAGTGGTCAAGGGAGCTCTCTTCGCCCGATACTCACGCTCGCCCAAAAGCCTGCGCCGGTTGTTCTTGGACGAGTTCGTTGGGGACCTCGACGTCTCGGGCGACGCCACGGTCGACGCGACGGTAGGGCTGGCGCGTGCGGAGCAGCTCTACGAGAAGGTCTTCGTCGAGTACGGCGACGATTCGGTCGCACAGTTGGGGGGCGTGCACCTCGCCTGCGAGCAGTCGTCCAACGTCTTGTCAAAGGTGCTCGAGTGGGGCCGCCTCATGGCCTACCTCGAGCAGTCGACCCGCTACATCGAGTACAACCAGCGCCTCGTCAACGGGCAGTACCGCTACTACCGGCCGCCGGAGATCCTCGACTCTCCGCACGGGGCCCGCTTCGTCGGGGAAATGGACCGGGTGTTCGATACCTACGGTTCGCTGCTCCCGCGCATGCAGGCCTGGGTGGCTGAGCGCTTCCCCCAACAAGCGGAGGACACCGACTTTGTGTACCGCCAGGCGACGCGGGCCAAATCGCTCGACGCGTTACGTGGGCTCTTACCGGCGGCATCCCTCTCCAACATCGGCATCTACGGGACGGGCCAGTCCTACGAGCAGTTGTTGTTGCGCATGCGCGCGCACCCCCTGCCCGAGGCGCGCCATTACGGCGACATGATGCTCGCCGAGCTGCGCAAGGTCATCCCGTCGTTCTTGCAACGCGTCGACGTTGCCGAGCGCGGCGGCGAGTGGTCCACCTACCTCGGCTCGACGCGTGCGCACACCGCGGCTGTGGTGTCCCGCCTCTGGCCCGAGCTCCGGCCCGACGGCCGGGGCGTTGACGATGAAGAGGAGGCAGAAGTCACACTGCTCGATTTCGATCCCGACGGTGAGGAGAAGGTCCTGGTGGCGGCCTGTTTCTCTCACCTCGGTTGCTCAGAGCGCGAGGCCGCCTACCGGGTCAGGCGTCTCGGCCACGAAGACCGGGTCGCGCTGTTGCAGGCCTACGTGGGCGAGCGTCGGAACCGCCGCCACCGGCCCGGCCGCGCCTTCGAGCGGACCGACTATCGGTTCGAACTCGTCACCGACTACGGCGCATTCCGCGACCTGCAGCGCCATCGAATGCTCACGATCGAATGGCAGCGCCTCGGGATCTCGCTCGGCTACGACATGCCGGACCTCGTCGCCGACGCCGGCCTCGGCGAGCGCTACGACGAGGCCATCGCCCGAGCCGAGGATCTCTATCGCTCGCTGCTGGTCGACTTTCCCGAGCAGGCCTCCTACGCCGTCGCCTTGGCGCACCGCATCCGCTACGTCATGCAGTTCAATGCGCGCGAGGCCATGCATCTCGTCGAGCTCCGCTCTGGGTCCCAGGGACATCCCGCCTACCGGAGGGTGGCCCAACAGATGCACCGGGCGGTTGCCGAGATCGCCGGACACCGGGCGCTGGCCGAGGCGATGTCGTTGGTCGACCATGGGTCGACCGACCTGGAGCGGCTCGAATCAGAGCGGCGGGCCGAGCGCCGGCGCTCCGAAAAATCTGTAACCCATTGACCAGGAGCTACCTCCGTTCTCCCTGGTGGCAGCCCCTTTGCTCTTCTTGACGACCCCACCCCCGGCTTGCCTAATGTACGGCGCAGTCCCCGACGCCCCTGAGCCTGCCGCAGAGGAGGAAGCACTGAAGCAGCAAGGGGGGGATGTGCCGTGAGAGGCGGTGACTGGCCCTGGGGGTCGAGTAGAGAACGTGTTGCTTGCCTGGCTACCCCGGGCCAGCGAGATGGCGCCAAAGACCCCAGGGCCCGCCCGCCCGAGCCCTCGGACTTCCCCGGCCGAACCGGTCCTGGGGCCTCGTTCACAGCGATTGATTGGTCTCTCGAACCGTCTATGCTCCCGCGGCACAATGGCGACCAAGAAGAAAGCCAAAGTCGAAGAGGTCGAGCCTGAGGGCGCCGAACTCGAGGAGGATGAGGCGCTCGGGGAGGATGAGCTCGACGTCGACATCGACGACGCGGACGCCCTCGAGGCCATCGAGGAAGACGTGCTCGAGGACGAGGATGACGACCTGGCCGTCCTCGACGAGGAGGAAGACGAGGTCGAGGAAGACGTCGACGAGATCTTGACCGCGTCGCCGGCAGCTGTCGTCGAGCGGTCGGGTGAAGGGGACGAGGAAGAGGAGGAGGAGGAGCCCGACGACGAGGACGTCGAGGCGAGCCTGGACGTCATCCTCAAGGAGCGCCTCGTCGTCGAAGACGAGCCCGAGGACGAGGAGGCCACGGACCAAGAGGACAAGACCGAGGGCAACGAGCGGGTGTTGCCCAAGCAGCCCGACGAGTTCGTGTGTCGCTCGTGTTTCTTGGTCAAGCATCCCAGCCAGCTGGCAGACAAGAAGAACATGCTCTGCCGAGACTGTGTCTGAGGGGACGGTTCCGGACGAGGCAAGGGCTGGAAAGAGCCCGTTTCACCGCGCTTTCGATCTGTGTCTCTTCGCTCCGGTGGGCGTTGCGGTGACCGTCATCGAGGATCTCCCCGAGCTGATCGTCAAAGGCCGCCGCAAGGTGGAGCTCCAACTCGGGAACGCCCGCGTCGTGGGCCGCTTCGTCGTCAAGAAGAGCCAACGAGGGGTGTCGGAGCGTCTCGAGGACCTGCTCGGCAACGGGACGGAGGCGACACCGCACCGCGACGAGGGCGGGACGGGGGACGTCACCGAGGCCGGGTGGGAGCGACGTGTCCCCGACCCCGCAGCCGAGGCGATTGTCGGGGGTGCGCTGGCCGATTACGACACGCTGAGCGCCTCCCAGGTCGTTCGGCGTCTCGAGAGCCTCGGCCCGGACGAGCTGCGCGCCGTCCAGCGCTACGAGACGTCGACCCGCAACCGGCGCACGATCTTGAATCGGGCGGGCCAGCTCCTCGAGGGGCGGCCGACAGACCCGAGCGCCGAGTAGGCACATGGAGCTGGCCCGGCCGGCCCTGGCGGCAGATCGTCAGGTCTGCACGCGACTGCTCTCCCAAGCGCTGGTCGCGGCCGCTTCCATGCGCGGCGGGGCGGCCCTGGTGGGTGACGCGACGCCGGTGACCTTGCTCGAGCGCTGGACCCACCCCGGCGAGGCGGTCCACCTGACGGTCGGGGAGTACGAGGGCGCCGTCGTTGGCCTTCTGGCCGTGGCGGCCACGGCCCGCGCCGGCGGCGGCCACACCGGCGTGGTCGAGTGTTGCTACGTCGAGACGGCCGCCCGTGGCGTCGGCGTCGGGACGGCCCTGCTCGAAGCGGCCGTCGAGTGGTCCAGGGCCTGGGGCTGTACGGACATGGACGCCCTGGCACTGCCGGGAGACCGCACCACCAAGCAGCGCCTCGAGGCCGCCGGGTTCACGGCCCGTCTGCTGACCCTCAACCGCCGGTTGGACTGAAGCGGCGCTCCGCGTTGACCCGCCGCGGTGGGGGGGGTGGGATGCGCAGCCCGAGCAGCTTGGCCAAGGCGGGGACCGATCCCGACGCATGGCGCGCCGCCTGGCGGGCGACTTCGTCGTCGGGGATGCCGGCCGGTTTGACCGTCCGACGGACCGGGGACGCCACCACGGCGTCGAGGAGGCGCATCCACTCCTCGGGTGCCAGCTCGGCGGTCATCGCCTCGCCGGCGACGTTGGCCAGGCGGAGGGCCAGCTCGGCGGGGACCCTGGTGCCGGGCTCGGGAGGCCGGATGGAGGACTCGACGGCCTGGAACACCCTCCCGTCGTTCAGCGCGTTCGTGATGCGGGCCAGCCACTCCTCGCGCAGGGCAGTGGTGCGCTGGTCGAGCGACTCCTGCAGCGCCTTGGCCATGGCGCGCGCCTCATCGTCAAGGATCACGGTCCGCGACGCAGTCACGACGGCCCGCAGCTCCCGCAGGCGGTAGTCCTTGCCCGCCGTCTGGGCCACCGAAGCGCGGTCCTTCCAATCCGCCAGCCGCACTGCGGGCAGGAGCTCCTCGGCCATGGCCATGAGGGCGTCTCCCGCCACGGGGGGTTTGCGGGCCGCTTTGGCCGCACTGTTCTGCGCTTCGATGGCCTGCCGCACGGCCTGCAGGCCGCCGCGGAGGAGCTGCTCGGCCACGGGGATTTGTTCGGGCCTTAGCGCTGCCAGCATGGCGTTGCGGTGCACGGTCGACGTGGGTATGACGGGACGCTCGCCCCGGGATGGGCGCCCGTCGCCCTCTCCGGGTCGACGGCCGGCGCCCCGGCGTGGACCCGCCCCGCCGCGGGGGCGCTCGGCACCGCGGGGGCGTTCGGCACCTTCGGCGTGCTCGTCGGACCCGCGGCGCGACCCGCCCTCGCGCTCGGAGGCCGCGTTGCGGCGGCCACCGCCCCGACGTTCCCTGCGCTCGCCATCGTCGTCACGCCGCCGATTGCCCGACCCGGGGGACAGGAAGACCGAGACATCGGGCGCCCGCTTGGGCGTGCCCCGGACCTCAATCCGACCTTCGGTCTTCTCCGGTGAGCGCACCGGTCTCGTGGCGGTCAGGGACAGGATCTCGATGCCTTCGAGCCCGACGTCGACGTCGGCCCGCAACACCGCACCGACGGTTTCGCCGGGGGGCACCAGGGCCCCGGCGACGGTGCCCTTGGGCTGGCGTGCGCCCGCGGCGCGCCAGGTCCACGACCCGTCGCCCGTCTGGCTCGTCAACTCGATGTCAATTCGGCGTGACATGCGGCGGACACGCTACCTCGCCGAGGCCCGCGGCCCGATGCCGGGCCTCGCGGCCATCCCTTAACATGGGGCCACGTCGTCCGCCGAGTGCGGGAGCCGCGGGACGCGACGAAGCGGCACCCACCGTTGAGCGGTCGGACGGACCCATCTCCCTTCAGGAGGATCCACATGAGTGAGGACACCCAGCAGCCAGGGTCCGAGCCCGCTGCCGGCACGCCCGAAGCGGGCGTCGCGCCTGTCGGGACCCCAATGCCCACCTCGGGGACGCGCGGCCCGGTTGGCGGTGCGGTCGGGAACGGAGAAGGTGCTCCTCCGGCGAACCCGATCCCGACGTACCCGCCTCCTCCGCCCCCGTCGTGGTCCTCCCCGAGGGGGTACGAAACGGAACCGCCCACCCCGGTGACGCCCTCCACGGTCCCGTTCTCCTATCCACCCCCGTCGGATCCCGCCCTCCCCGGCGGCTCTCGCAGCACGTCGGACGGGGCCAAAGCGCCCGGGAGGGTCCGCGCCTGGCTCCCCGTGGCGATCGTGGCCGCGCTGATCGGAGGGGCGATCGGCGCAGGCGTCACCGCCATCGCCGATCACAACAACGGCGGCGGGAGCACCAGCACCATCATCCGCGAGAGCAACGCGACGCCAGGCGCCGCGGTGCTCAGCGGCAACGTCACCATCCCGCAACTCGTCGACAAGGTGATCCCCGCCGTCGTCTCGATCGACGTCAAGTCCAACGGCAACGAGGACGAGGGTACCGGCATGATCATCTCGCCCGACGGCGAAGTGATCACGAACAACCACGTCATCGAGCTCTACACCCAGGGCGGCGACACCGGCTCCATCACGGTGACCGAATACGGGCAGACCAAGTCGCTGCCGACGACCCTCGTCGGCTATGACCAGACGAAGGACGTCGCGCTGCTCAAGATCGATAACACGTCGAACCTGCCCACGGTCACCTTCGGCGACTCCTCCAAGGCCGTCGTGGGCGACGCCGTGGTCGCGATCGGCAACGCCCTGGGGCTTGCCGCGGGGACGCCCACGGTCACCCAGGGCATCGTCTCGGCCCTGGGCCGCTCGGTGACGGCAGGGGGAGAGGGGACGCAGACCGAGACCCTCCAGAACCTGATCCAGACCGACGCCGCCATCAACCCCGGCAACTCCGGCGGCCCGCTGATCGACACGTCGGGCCAGGTCATCGGCATGAACACTGCGGTGGCGGGCACTTCGAGCGACGGGACCTCGTCCCAGAACATCGGCTTCGCCATCCCGACCGCCAGTGTCGAGGCCCTCATCCCTGAGCTGCAGAAGGGCGGCCAGTCCGGCAACGGCGGCGGTTACCTCGGTGTCGACATCACGACACTGACGCCTGCCTTGCGCCAACAGTACGGGTTCACGCCCACTTCGGGCGCCGTGATCCTCAGCGTCGCCTCGGGGTCGCCGGCGGCCAAGGCCGGTCTCGTGCAGGGCGACGTCATCGTCAACATCGATGGGACCGCCATCACGTCGGCCGAGGGCCTCCAGAAGGTCATCCAGGATTCCAAGCCGGGGCAGACGGTCGCCATCACGTACTACGTGGGGGATAACAAGCGGACGACCAACGCCACGCTCGGCAGCCAGCAAGAGGCCCAGCAACAGTCCGGCTCGGGCGGTACCACGAGTCCCTTCGGTGGGGGAGGGTTCCCCGGCTTCGGAAATTCAGGCAGTACGGGCGGAACGCCGTAGCTACCAGAGGGGCGTCGCTCCGGGTATGTCGAAGTTGCGGTCCGGATGAGCGGGAGGGAAGTTCATCTGCCCGTCCCGTGGTTGCCACCCGCTCGCTTCGACGTCCTCGAGCACGTGGGCCATGTTGTAGGTGTCCTCTTCGTAGGAGAACTTGCCGTTACCGGCATAGACGAGGCGCGAGTAGCCCGACTGACGGTAGGGCGTCCCGTCCGCCTTGGCCCGCGGCATGATCTGCGTCCACTTCACGACCACGTCGTCCCCTTCGATCGCGGTGAACTCAATGGGGAACTTCCAGTCCTCCATGCCCAGCATGGAGTCCACCAGCCACCGGGCGATGGTGTCACGCCCCTCGAGGCGTCCCCAGGCGCCGTCGACGTAGACCGCATCCTCGGTGTAGAAGTCGGCCAGGGCCCCGAAGGCGTCCGACTCGAGTCCCTCGTCGATGCGGTGACGCAACGTGTGATAGCGGTCCACGGTGGCCTGGACCTCTTCACGTGGAAACGGCATGGTTCCTCCCTCCCTCCTACGCCCCGACGGGGCGGTAGGCGTTGCGGCATGACTCGAGCTCGGCCAGCGCCCTGGCCCGATCGGCAAAGCCCTGCACCTCGGTCGACTTCTGGGGCTCGAGGTCCTTGTAGATGCTGAAGAAGTGCGCGATCTCGTTGCGCAGGTGCTCGGGCACGTCATCGATGTCGTGGGCGTCGTCCCACTGGGGGTCGTGCTCGAGGACGCAGATCAGTTTGGCGTCCACGCCCTTCTCGTCGCGCATGGAGAACATCCCCAGGATCCGCACGCGCACCACGCAGCCGGGGAAGGTGGGATCGGCGACGAGCACCAGCGCGTCGAGCGGGTCGCCGTCCCCGGCCAGGGTGTCGGGAACGAAGCCGTAGTCCGCCGGATAGGTGGTGGCGGTGAAAAGGCGGCGGTCCAGCCTGATGACGTGCTGCTTGTGGTCGTACTCGTACTTGTTGCGGCTCCCGGTCGGGATCTCGATGACCACGTCGACCGCTTCGTCGCCCGAGGCGTTCATGGTGGCGCCGGTGGCTCGCTGCGATAGGCCGGGTCGACCGCGCTCATGATGCCGACCCCATTGCCGTCGGGGTCGCTCACCACGGCGTAGCGAGCCCCCCAGAAGGCGTCGTAGGGCTCTTGCTGGACGGGGACGCCCTCGGAGGCGAGCGCAGCAACGAGCTGGTCGACCTCGGCGCGACTCTCGACCTTGAAGCCCAGTACCACCCCGGTACCGCCAGGCCAGCCCCGGTCCCACCGCGCCGCGAAGGCGGTGCTGTCGAGGTCCACGTCGATGGGGAGACCGTCGCCGTGGACCGCCGAGACGTGGCGCTCCGCCCAGGCGGGGTCAGGTTCGGCGCCGAAATCGAGGCCGAGGCGGGAGTAGAAAGCGCGGCTGGCCTCGACGTCGCTCACGACGAGGTTCAGCTGATCGAGGCGGATCGTGGACACGGGATCACCGTAGTGCTCACGGCCTGTAGTACGCGTTGTAGGGCATGGCGCGGGCCGCCAGTGCCTCGGCGACGGACGGGCGCCCCTGCCGTCCGGCCCGCAGGGCGCCCCGGGTCGCCTCCTTGTTGTTCTCGAAGACGAGACGCTCGTCGGCCGCACGCGGGTTCACCCACACGGCGGCGATGAGGAGCAGTGCCGCCGCCTCGCCCTCGGGGATGGTGCCCTCGGCCACGGCGTCCATGACCCCGGCCGCCACGCCGGCGTGCGCTGCACCCCAGGTGAGACTGGCATGCCGCTCACCCTCGATGGCCGCCTTGTTGACGAAGAGGGTGAAGGGCCGCACCGCCGTGCCCGGCGTCACCGCGGCCACGAAGGCGGCGTACCCCGCCCGGGGCGTCGCCAGCGCCGTCACCCAGGCCGTCTCGACGGGGCCGCCGGTCGCGCCCAGGACCGTGTTCACGTGCGCCGCCTCGGCGCCCTCGCCGACGAAGGACTCGCCGAACTCGGTGCTCACGCCGGGACCGGCCAGGTGTCGGGCGGCACCGCGAAGGCCTCCGTGCGCCCGTATCGATCCGCCCGCAACAGGTCACTGCCCACGGTGCCCGGCTTCGTGTCGTAGGCCAGGAGGCCGACGTGGCGCCAGCGCGGGCCGGCGACGCGACTGACCCGGTGTAGCGAGTGACGCCCCTCGAAAACGAGGAGGGTACCGGGCGACATCGGGAGCGTCTCCACCCGCTCGCGCGCACCGGCCAACACCGCCGCCACCTCGCCGTAGCGCTCTTCGTCCTTGTTGCGGATGCGCGGCACGACCTCGAAGTCGCCCCCGCTCGCGGCCGACTGGATGGCCAGCGAGACGACGAAGTCGGTCTGGTCGAAGTGCCACTGCAGCTGGTCGCCCTCGCCCATGACGGCCAGGTTGAGCGCTCCGAACGGATCCGCGTAACGGAAGATCGGGCCACGACCGAGGACCGCCTCGATCAGGTCCTTGAGCGGGTCCCACTCGTAGAGGCGGCGCAACGGCGACTCGAGCGGCATGATGTCGTAGGCCACGGCGCGCACGCGGTAGTCGGCGAAGTGGAGGCGCGGGTGATCCGCCGGCAGCGAAAAGTCGGGGAACTCGAGGTAGGCCGTGCCCTGCCCGCCCGAGGGGTGGGCCCGCGGTGCGAGCGCATCGGCGTCGCGCACGAGCTCGGCGACGCCCGCAGGGGAGACGAAGCCGGGTATCTCGGCGGCGCCGTCGTCGGCCAGTCGGCGGCGGCACCGATCGACAAAGGTGCGGTAGGCCGCCGACTCCGGCTCGAAGAGGGGATAGCGCACCAGGTCGACGAGGTGGGCGGCGTCGCTCACGTCGGACGGCACCTCAACCTCCTTTGGTCTCTGCGGCGCCGACGCGGGGCTTCGGACCTCGGCCGCGGCACCGATGCTCTGCGGCGCACGGTACCAGCGGGAGCGCGTGTGTCGCCGACGCTCGGCCGCCACGGCGCGGACGAGATCGCCTCACGCGGCGCTGTCCGAACAGATGGAACCCGCTGTCCATCAGAATGGTGGCGCCGCGCGCCGAGAAACTTGCTCGCATGACCACCACTCATGGCCCAGCCAGTGGGGACCTAACCGCCGCCCTTGCCGCCACCGCCGACCCGCTCGAAGAAGGCGCCGCCGCCCCCTCCGCCCAAGCCGCCGCCACCACCGAAGAAGCCGCCGCCGCCGCCTCCTCCGCCGAGCAGGCTACCCACACCGCCGACGGTGTTGGTGTTCGACGAGGGCACTGCTTCCGCGTAATCAGCGAGCACGACGCTCTGCCCCGGGGAGAGCCCTGAGAGGATCTGGGTGTAGACGTCGCCCACCATCCCGACCTTGATCACCTTTCGGACGAGCTCGCCGTTGGAGAACTGTAGGACGTAGGAGCGCGTGCCGAGCGTCTGAACGGCCGAGGTAGGGACGGCGACCACGTCAGAAACCTCTCCGGTGGAGATCGCGATGGTGGCGGCCGAACCCGCGTACAAGCTGTCGCTCGTTGCCGGCAGCGCCACCACCACGGGGTAGGTGTAGCCCGAGCTGCTCGATTGCACGGGACCCACCTGCGCCACCGTACCTTGGAGCGTGCCGCTGACACCATCGACCTGCACCCCAGCCGACTGGCCGGTCTTCACCGATGGCACCTGCGAGCTGTCGAGCGTGGCCTCCGCCTCGTATGAGTTCGTCCCGACGATGCTGATGATCTCCGTGCTCGAGTTGGCGCTCACGGTGTCGCCCGTGTTGATGCCGACCGACACGACCGTCCCGTTGATCGGGCTGGTCAGGGTGGCCGCATTCAGCGACTGCTCGGCCTCGGTCAAATTCGCCGTGGCCGTGTCGATGGCGGCCTGGTCCGACGCGATCTGGGCGGGGGTGTCGGCATTCGTCGAGGATCCGCCGCTGGGAGAGCCGCCGGACAGGTTGCCCGACGAACCGGCACTCGTGTTGCCCGACCCGCCTGATCCGTTGGAGGCACCTGCGCCGCTGTTCCCCGTGACATCGCTCGTCAGGTCCGCGGCGGTGTGGCCGGTCTGACTGGGGGAGGAACCCGAGTTGCCAGTCGGAGGCGCCCCGCTGCTCCCCTCGGGACCGCCGCCGCCCCCCGTGCCGCTCCCGCTACCGCCCCCCGTGCCGCTCCCGCTGCCGGTGCCGCTGCCGCTCCCGGTGCCGCTGCCGCTCCCGCCCCCCGTGCCGCTCCCGCTGCCGGTGCCCGACGACTCGCCGCCCAGGGCCTGCCCCAGTGAGGTTTCGTCCTTCGACACGGCGCTCTGGTCCTTCGAGACCAGCTGCTCGTCGGACGACACGGTCTCGAGGGCGGATTCACACGCTGCCTGGCCGGCAGGCGTGGCGGTGTTGGCGCTCGTGCAGTCCGACTGGGCCTGCGCGAGGTCCGCCGCCTCCGTCTGCTGGTCCTTCGACAGTGTGGACTCGTCCTGGGTCAGCGTCGCCTGGTCCTGGGTGATGACTGGGTTCGACCCGGCACCTTGTCCACCCGTGCCCCCGCCGCCGTGGGTAGGGGTCGTGGTGGTCGTGCTGGAGGACCCGGCCCCAGTCGAACGGCTGGGCGACGAGGCCGACGAGGCCGAGGCCGCAGACGAGGCCGAGTTCGCGGACGAGGACGCCGCACTGGACTGGCTCGCCTCGTCCTCGACGAGCTTCGCGTTGTCGGCCGCAAGCGTGGACTGGTCCGAGGACACCGATTCGCTCATCGCGGTCGTGTCCAAGGTGGCGAGCGTCGCTCCGGCGCTCACCTGTTGACCTGGGCTGACGGTGACGGACGTCACCTGGCCGCCGACCCCGAAGGCAGCAGAGGCGTCGCTCACGGGCTCGACGTTGCCGACCACCGTGAGGGTCGTGCCGATGTCGGCCCGCGTCACCGTGGCCATGCGTTCCCCGGCGCTGCCGCCGCTCACCTCGGCCCAGGCGGCCGCGGCGCCGCCGACGACGAGCACCACCACGAGTCCGCCCACCAGGACGGCCCGCCGGTGGCCGGCACGGCCCCAGCCCGAACGGGCCGACTTAGGCACCGCCACCGCCCGCTCCGCCGAAGAAGCCGCCACCGCCGCCGGCGCCGGCGCCGGCGAAGCCACCAGTGCAGCTCCCCCCGCTGCTGGAGCTGATGCGCACCGTCGTGGCCGTGACCGATCCATTGGTGGCCGCCGGTCCGAACGCACTGACACAGTCACCGACGGCCAGAGCGGTCGCCGCTGCCGTCTGCGTGGCACTGACCGTGGTCGAACCCGACGTCGTGACGGTCAGGTTCTGGGTCTTAGGCAGAGTGGGCTTCTTGCTCTTCGACTTCGAGCTCGATCGGGTCGTTCGCCCGAACGAACCTCCGGAGAGCGTGATCCCCGAGACCGTGAGGATCGAACCCTTGACCGCGGTCACCTTCCCCGAGGCGATGTCGAGCGACGAAAAGGCCTTGCGGAAGTTGTTCGCGGCGGACCCCGAGGGGAAGGATGGACGAGTTCCACTCGGCCCTTCCCCCCCGCGGAAGGCGAAACCTCCAGCGCCGCCTCGCCCCGCGAAGCCACCAGGTGGCGTGCCCGTGTTCCCGGAGCGGAAGGCGCCACCGGTGCAGGTGCCGGTGGAACTCGGCGTGGTCACGGTCAGGCTGCGTGCGGCGACGGTCGTCTTCGAGCTCTTGGACGCGGTGCCCGTCGCTGTCACGCAGTCACCGACGGCGACGGAACCGACGGATTCAGTCGAGGTCTTCGAGAACTGCGTCGTCCCGGTCCACGTGACGGTGGTCTGGCCACTGGACGGGTTCTGCACCTCCATGCTCGAGGCATTGAGCGCGGCGACGGTCCCGGTGGCCCCCGTCGGCGCGTTGGCCGGCGCAGCGGCAGACACCGGCGCGGCGATGGCCACGGCGGTCGCGGCGGTCATGGCTCCGATACCCAAGCATCGTCCCCAGCGCCCGCCGTTCGTGCGTCGACTGGTCGGTGTCATGTAGATGGTTCCTCTCTTGTTGCTGTTCTGTTCTTGTTGCTGTTCTGTTCTTGTTGCTGTTCTGTTCTTGTTGCTGTTCTCGTCGTGGTGACCGATGGACATTCGATGGCCCTACTCGCTACGCAGGGCGTCGATGGGGGCCAGCGTTGCGGCCCGACTGGCCGGGTAGACGCCGAAGAGCACCCCGATGGCGAGGGCGATGGCGAGGGCGCCGACCGCCGCGGTGGGGCTCGTCGAGATGGGATCGCCGATGAGGCCCGGCAGGTAGATCACGCCCAGCATCCCGGCCGCGACGCCAAGGATGCCGCCGATCACGCCCAAGACCGACGCCTCGACCAAGAACTGGCGTCGGATGACGCGGGGAGTGGCCCCGAGTGCCTTACGCAGCCCGATCTCGCGGATGCGCTCGGTCACCGAGACCAACATGATGTTCATCACACCGATGCCGCCCACGATGAGCGAGATCGCAGCGATGCCACCCAGCAGGATGGTCAGTGTGTGGTCGACCGAGGTGTTGGCCGCGATCAGCGACTGCTCGGAGGTGATGGTGAAGTCTGCCTCGGTTGGGTCGGTGATGCCGTGCAGCTGAAGGAGGAGGTGGTCCGCCTCCTGGTAGGCGCCGGTCAGGTCGGCCGAAGACCGGGCCTGGACTGCGATGGAGCTCACCGCGTCGCGCGAGGCGCCCCCGAAAATGCGCTCGGCCCCCGTGGTGATCGGGATGATCATGGTGTCGTCGGGGTCCGAGGTGCTCGACGAGGAGCTGGAGGAGCCCGACGAGGTGAGGACGCCGACCACGGTGACGGGCGTGCCGTTGACGTCGACTGTCTGGCCGACCGGGTCGCCGCGGGTGAAGAGCTCCGATGCCGTCGTCGCCCCCAGCACACCGACGGCGCCGTGGTCCTGCACGTCTTGGGTGCCGATGAACCGACCCTCGGCCAGCGTACGGCCTCGCACGCTGAGCCAATCGGGTGTCGTCCCTTGCACGGTGGTCGTCGCCGTCTCGCTGCCCGCGGTCAACACCTCGGTCTGAGAGGTGATCGGGGCCACCGCTTTGATGTCGGGCGCGTCGACGGGGGAGGACAGGGCGGACACGTCGCTCATGGTGAGCGTCGAAGCCGTGCCCAGTGCCTCCCTGATGCCGGTGCTCGAGGTCGAGCTGCCCGGGGTGATGGTCAAGACATTGGAGCCAAGCGCGTTGATCTCCGAAGTCACCTCTCCCGAGGCGCCCTCGCCGAGCCCGACGGCGATGATCACCCCCGCGATGCCGATGAGTATGCCGAGCACCGTGAGGGAGGAGCGCAGCCGGTGGCTCCGGACACCGTTCACCCCCGTGCGCAGGGTCTCGAGCCAACTCATCGGATGCTCTGGCTCTCGAGGTGGCTCTCGTCTCTCTCCGAGAGCAGACCGTCACGGATGCCGACCACCCGGCTGGCCGCCGAGGCCACCTCCGCGTCGTGCGTGATGAGCACCAGCGTGCGACCCGCGTCGTGCAGTTCACCCATGAGACGCATGACTTCGGCGGCCGAACCCGAGTCGAGGTTGCCTGTGGGCTCATCGGCCAGGATCAGGTCCGGCTCCGTCACCAGCGCGCGGGCGACGGCGACGCGCTGCTGTTGGCCCCCCGAGAGCTCGCCGGGCCGGTGGTGGATCCGACCGGCCAACCCGACGCGGCCCAGGGCCTCGACGG
The DNA here is from genome assembly GCA_963838835.1 of uncultured Acidimicrobiaceae bacterium. Lineage (GTDB taxonomy): Bacteria > Actinomycetota > Acidimicrobiia > Acidimicrobiales > RAAP-2 > Bog-473. The sequence continues at coordinate 272,678 of CAWITA010000019.1, read as the reverse complement.
CGCGCTCCTTGCGTTCCGCCCTCGGGACGGCGGCGTAGACGAGCGGGAGTTCGACGTTCTGCCAGGCGGTCATGGATGCGAGCAGGTTGAACTGTTGGAAGACGAAGCCGATGCGCCGGTTGCGCACCTCGGCCAGGGCGGTCTCGCTCATGTGGCTCACGTCCTCGCCCGCCAGGTGGTACCCGCCCGACGTCGGAACGTCGAGGCAACCCAAGATGTGCATGAGCGTGGACTTGCCCGAGCCCGACGGTCCGATGATGGCGACGTACTCGCCCTCTGCAATGGTGAGACTCACGCCCCGAAGCGCGGCGACCGATATGGAGCCGGTCCGGTACACCTTGGTAACCCGTTCGAGGTCGATGACCGCGTCGAACGCCGTGAGGGCGGGTGTGCCCTGGGGAGGCGTGAGCATGGTCAACCGCCGACGGGGAAGCCGCCGCCGGTGAGACCACCACCGCCACCACCGCCGCCGCCGCCGAAGCCCCCACCCCCGCCCGGGAAGCTCCGGGCGCCCGTACCGCCCCCGAAGATGCCGCCGCCACCACCCCCGGGAGCCTTGAATGTGATCTCGCGTTCGAGCACCTTGGCGCCGGCACTCACGCCGCCCGTGATCTGGGTCTCGCCGTTCTCGGCGGCGCCCACCGTCACGTCCTTGACCACGTGGGCCCCGTTCACCACCTCGGTCACCGTTGCTTGACCACTCGAGTCGTAACTGATGGCGTTGGTCGGCACCTCCGTTACGTCGTTGAGTTGCTTGACGATGATGCTGACGTTGGCGCTACCCCCGGCGTAAAGGCCCGACGGGTCCCCCGTCACGTTGACGACGACTGGGAACGTGGTGACGTCGGAGGATTGGCTGCCGACCAGGCTTATGGAACTCACGGTGCCGTAGATCGTCGAGGAAGCAGTAGAGGAAGAAGCAGGCGAGGCGGCGCCCACCGCTGTCGTCGAGCCCGAGCCACCGCTGAGAGTGATGTCGGCTTGGTCGCCATCGGCGATCTGGCCGATCTGGGTGTCGTCGACGGTCGTGTTGACGATGTAGGAGTCGGTGCCGATCACGACGATCTGGCCGGAGCTGCTGCCGGAGCTGCCCGACCCGGTACTTCCCGTGCCCGCGTTGCCATCGCCCGTGCTTCCCGTGCCCGCGCTTCCCGTTCCGTTGCTACCCCCGCCCGATCCGGTGCCGGTCACCAGTTGACCCGCGCTGAGGTTCACCGACGCCACGGTCCCCGAAATGGTGGACGTGAGCGAAGCATCGTTCAGGTTCGTCTGGGCCGTCGAGAGCGAGGACTCGGCAGACGTGATCGATGCCTCATCGGTGTCGATTGTGCTCTGTGACGCAGCGGCGGCCTCGTCGCTCGAGAGCCGGTCCTCGGCCGAGGTGAGCTGTGCTTGCGCCGCGCTGACCTCTTCGGAGAGCGCCGTCGTGTCGACGGTGGCCAGCACCTGTCCCGCCGTGACGCTCTGGCCCGCCTTGACGTTGACCGTCGTGACAGTCCCCGAGACGGCGAAGTTCAAGTTGGCCTGGCTGGCCGGCTCGATCGTGCCCGAGTTCGTCACCGTCTGCTGGATTGTCCCCGTCGTCACCGGGACGGTTACCGTCGTGATGGAGAGGCCGGCCGGGGTGGACGAGCCCGACGTCAGCCACAGCGGCAGGCCGACAGCGGCACCCACGAGCACGACGACCGCACCCACAATGGGCCAGCGGTAGCGTCGCCAGCGCGAAACCTGTTCGGGGGCGAGGATGCTCTCGTCGTCGAGCGGCAGCTCCTGGGTGAGTTCCAACGACTCGTCCTGGGTCACGGTTGAAGAAACTCTGACCATGCGCCTAGTTCAACCCAACCATTTCATACTCAGCCCACATTCCGCTGTGAGCCGGCTTGGGATTGGATGTAAGGCCACGCTAAGAGCCCAGGTCACAGAGCTGCGGCCCGCTTCACCCGGAGCCGCACAGCCGGCTCTGGGCGTCTTCTCATCACGGGGGTGCAAATTGGCCGGTAGCCCACCGGTGCAGCCGGGAGTGTTCGTCTCCCTTTCGTGCAACCCGCCACTCCCGGCACCGGTGCGGCTTCGGGCCTACCGTGACACCGTGCGCCACGCCACCCCGGAGGATCTCGGCGGCCTGACGGGCCTGCTGGGCCGGCTCCGTGCGATCGAAGGCCTGGTGGAGCGCCGCCCCGGGATCTTCTACCGGCGGTCGCGGGCCTTCTTACACTTCCACCACGACCCGAGCGGCATGTTCGCCGACGTCCGCCTCGACGACGACTTCGTGCGTCTGCCGGTCGGCACACCGGTCCAGCAAGCGGACCTCGTGGCGCGGGTGCGCGCGGCGGTAGGGGAGCAGGGCACCCACTGACGTCGGCCCTCATCACGCACACGCTCCCTCTCAAAGAAGGCGGGCGCGCACCGGAGCGCCGGGAGGGCGCAGCCAATTGTGGGAAGGTGATGCTCACCGGAGGCCACGCGGAATGACGAACAGTCTGTACTTCGACTTCGGCGGCACATCGGTCCTGGTGACGGGTGGGACGAGCGGGATCGGGCACGCCATCGCATCGTGTTTTGCCGCGGCCGGGGCCTCGGTGACCGTGACCGGAACTCGTGCCGCCGACACTTACGAGAGCGATCTCTCGGCCTTCTCGTACCGCCGCCTCGAGATACGCGACCACGGCTCAGTGGACGCGCTGGCAGCAGAGTTCGACACTCTCGACGTCGTGGTGAACAACGCAGGGGCGAACTTTCCCGACGGCCGCGACGAATGGGACCCCGACGGGTTCGCCGCGGCCCTCGACCTGAACGTCGAGGGCGCGATGCGGCTCACGGTACGTCTGCGTCGCGCTTTGGCGGCCGGCGCGATGACGGGAGGGTCCAGCGTGGTCAATCTTGTCTCCATGACGGCCTTCCGCTCGACCACCATCGTCCCGGGCTACTCGGCCGCCAAGGCCGCCCTCCTCGCCCTGACGCGCAACCTGGCCGTCCACTGGGCGTGCGACGGCATTCGGGTGAACGCGGTGGCGCCCGGGTTGATCGACACCCCGATGACCGCGCCGATGAGGAGCTACCCCGAACTCCTCGAGGCTGAACTCGGCCGCGGCGTGATACCTCGCATGGGCACCCCGGCGGAGGTGGCAGCCGCCGTCCTCTTCCTCTCGAGCGACATGTCCGCCTACACCACCGGCAGCGTCCTCGCCGTCGACGGCGGCTACCTGGCCCGCTGAGGGTGACCGCCGGTGACCCATGAGCTCCGTATCGATGACTTGGCCGCACCGGTGCTCAACGACGTGCAGCGGATGGCGCTGGAATATGGCGAGTCGAGGCGCACGGAGCTCACCGTCGAGGCCGTCTGCGACGCCGCCATCGGCCGGACCGGGCTCGAAGACTTCGGGCCCGGTGACTTCACCGAGCGGCTCGGACTCCAGCTGGCCGAGATGGACGCTGACGACGAGCGCACGGGCCTCGGTCGCCTGCTCATGTTCGGCGAGTGCACCCGGTACGCCTCGAATCGCCTGCTCATCGCCGACTTGCTCCAGCGCCATCCCGAGATCCTCGACGTCCCGATCGTGCGGCCAATCATCGTGGTCGGACTGCCCAGATCCGGGACCACGCATCTGGTGAACCTGTTGGCCGCCGACTCGCGGTTTCGTTCCATGCCGCTGTGGGAGTCGTACGAGCCGGTACCCAACCCGATGGAGCCGGCCGAGGTCGACGGCGTGGACCCCCGATGGACCCGCTGCGACGCGGCCTGGCAGGCGATGCAGGCCGCTGCGCCGTTCGTGGCGGCCATGCACCCGATGGAGCCGGACCATGTGCACGAGGAGATCGAACTCCAGCTGCCGGATTTCTCGAGCTACAACCTCGAGTGGGTGGCCCGGGCGCCGCGGTGGCGGGACTACTACCGCGGACACGACCAGACGCCCCACTATGCCTACATGAAGTCCGTGCTGCAGATCCTGCAGTGGTATCGCCCGCGGCTGCGCTGGGTGCTCAAGTCTCCGCAGCACCTCGAGCAGCTGGCCCCGCTGATGCACACGTTTCCCGATGCGACGATCGTCGTGACGCACCGCGACCCGGTCGCGGTCGTCCAGTCGACCATCACGCTGGCCTGCTACGGCGCCCGCACTGCATATCGGGTGACCAAGCCGGAGTGGTACCGCGACTATTGGACCGAGCGCATCGGCGTGCTGCTCGACGCCTCGCTGCGCGACCGCAACCTCCTCCCGGCCGACCGAACCGAGGACGTGTTCTTCGACCGGTATATGGCCGACGAGATGGGAACGCTCGAGGGGGTGTACCAGCGGGCCGGCATGGACCTCACCGGCCCAGCGCGCGGCGAGATCGCCGCCCATCTGGAGTCCCATCCGAGGGGGAAGGAGGGGAGGGTTCGCTACGACCTGCGCGCCGACTTCGCCACCACGCCCGACGAGGTCCGCGCGCGGTTCGGGGCGTACCTCGACCGCTTCCCGGTACGAACGGAGGTCGAATGAACACCGCGGAGCAGGTCGACCACCTGATCGACACCCGGCCGGGCAAGGAGCTCATGCGTCCGGCCTACGACGACCCGGCCCATGCCGTCGCGGAAGGGATCTTTCGCTCCGGCGGCACCACCGCGGCCTACCTGCTGCTCACGGACCGCGGGCGGGTGATCGTCAACACCGGCATGGGCTTCGAGGCCCCGCACCACAAGCGGGTCTTCGACGCAATCCGCCCCGGACCGACCTCCTACATCATCACCACGCAGGGCCACGTGGACCATGTGGGCGGCGTCGATCTCTTCAAGGAGCCGGGAACCACCTACGTGGCCCAGGCGAACAACCAGGCCTGCCAGGCCGACGACGCCCGCATCCGCTCCCTGCGCTTCCGCACCGCCGGGATCTGGTTCGACGTCCTCGGTGAGGACGCCCGACGCATCGCCGAGCAGAACCCGGGCGTGTCCATGCACCAGTCGGTGCCCCACCCCGACGTCACCTTCGACCGTCGACTGGGCCTCGACGTGGACGGCCTCCGGCTCGAACTGATCGCAGCGGTGGGGGAGACGGTCGACAGCGCGATCGTGTGGCTGCCCGAACGGCGCACCGCGCTGATCAGCAACCTCCTCGGCCCGCTCTTCCCGCACTTTCCGAACCTCAACACGCTCCGGGGCGACCGCTACCGTTTCGTCGAGCCCTACCTGCAGAGCGTGCGCACGCTCCGCGAGCTGCACCCCGAAGTGCTGGTGACCGGGCGGTTCGAGCCGATCGTGGGACCGGACCTGATCGACGCCTCGTTGGAGCGACTCCATGGCGCGGTGGACTACGTGCACCGACGAGCACTCGAGGGGTTCAACGCCGGCACCGACGTCTGGACGCTGATGGAGGAGATCCGGCTGCCATCCGAACTCCGGGTGGGCCAGGGCTACGGCAAGGTCTCCTGGGCCGTGCGCACGCTGTGGGAGACCTACGTCGGGTGGTTCAAGCTGAGCTCGACGAGCGAGCTCTATCCCGACTCCTCCGACGCTGCGCTGGCCGAACTGATCGACGTGGCCGGGACCGACGCCGCCCTCGAACGCGCCGAGGCGGCTCTCGACCGGGGCGACGCCGTGGTCGCCATCCGCCTGGGCGAAGCGGTCGCCGCCGTGGCGTCTGATGCCACCGGCGTGCGAGCCCTGCTGGCCCGGGCCCACCGCTCCCTGCTGGACCACGGCGGCGACGTCAGTTTCTGGGAGGACGGCTGGCTGCGCCACCAACTCCAGCTCTGGGAGGATGGCTGAGATGGACCACTACCACGTCGGCATCGTGGTGACCGACGTCGCGGCCGCCAAGCAACGCCTCACCGCGTTGCTCGGCGTCACCTGGGGCCCGGTGATGCATCTCGACGCCGTCGAGTACCGCGACGGCAGCGGGACCGACCTCGTGTTGCCAACCACCATGTGCTATTCGACGGGTCATCCCTGCCTGGAGCTCATTCAGGAGGTGCCGGGATCCGTCTGGGTGCGCAACGAGCACAGCAACCTGCACCACGTCGGCTTCTGGACCGACCGGCTGAGTGAGCACAGTGCCGACTTCAGCGGCAGCGGGTGCCCGCTCCAGCTCTGCGGCCGGACCGCGGCCAACGCACCCGTCACCTTCGCCTACCACCGAGAGGACTCGTTGGGCGTGCGTATCGAGTTGGTCGACACGGCCATGCGGGACGCGATGGCCTTCCTCTTCCAACCCGACCCTGGAGGGGGTTGAGGAAAACCGAAGGGATGGGCTTCGGCCCGTGCGCGGCCCCGACCCCGCACCGGGCCGCAAACACCTCGCGCGCCGGCCGCCATGCCCGTGTCTGGATCTCGGATGACCAAGTGCCGCCGCCGGACGTCGCCCGAGGCGCCGACACGTCGGGCGATGTGACGCCGCACTCCGCCGCTGACGTCGTGTCCCAGTCCCTCTCACGCCGCCAAATGCTCTTGCGACCCACGGCGCCCCAGCCACCCCTTCCGCCCGAGAGGGGTTCGGACATCTCAAGGGCCGGACCAGCCTTTTTTCGAGGCATGACCGCCGATAATGTTCATTATGTTAAGTTGGAGCGAAGGACGTGCCGGAGCCCCGGGGTCGACCGACGACCTCCACTCCTCCGGGCCACTCCAGCGGGCGCAGCCTTCGAGCCGGCGCGACCGAGGAGGTCGCCGTGGCAGTGACAGCTGTCGAATCGGGACCGGATGCGCCAGAAGTGCGCTGACAGAGCCGTGAGGGGTTCCCCCGAGACCGAGCAGTCCTTCCGCCATTCGACACGAGGGAATGCCGTTCGCCGGCGCGGGATCGCCTCGCTCTTCCGCCCGGAGCGAGGGCGCGGTTCAACGTCCGGCAAAAGGGGCTTGATCTGGCGGCCTGAATTGAGTACTGTGACAAGCGCTAAGTCCCCTTGCGTAAAGGTTCAAAGTCCGGACGGATGAGAAGGGGAAATCCCAGCTAAGGGCCTTGTAAAGCGAGGCAAAAGGTAGTTATGGTCCCCGGAATGTCCGGGGACTTTTGCGCGTCTGTCATTTGGGCATGATGGGGGCGTCGGGGCTTCGATGAGTGCATCCCCTCCCCCGCTCGATTCCGAACTTGCGGCCGAGCAGACCCACCTGGACCACGCCCTGCAGTCGCTCGCGGCCATGCGGCAGCGGGCGGAGGGACTCCTGTATGAACTGGTCGCGGCCGGGAATCCCGATCTCGACTACGTCGCCGCCCTGTCGCGCCGCGTGTCGCTGCTGGCGGACAGTCCGCGGCCACTCCTGTTCGGACGGATCGACGAGGAGGAAGGACCGGCCTGGCACATCGGCCGGCGCCACGTGGAGGACGAGCGGTCCGATCCGGTGGTCGTGGACTGGCGGGCCCCCGTGGCGGTCCCTTTCTACCGGGCCAGCGCAAAGGACAGCCTCGGCCTGACCCGTCGCCGTCAGATCACGGTGGACCGCCGCACCGTCGTGGCCGTGGCCGACGACCTGTTTGCCGGCAGCGACGACGGTGCGGGCACCACCCGCCTGCGGGGCGGAGACGCGCTGCTGGCCGAGCTCGAACGGGCCCGAACCGGGGAGATGCTGGACATCGTCGCCACCATCCAGGCGGAACAGGACGAGATCATCCGCGCCCCCCTCGACCAAATGCTCACCGTGCAGGGCGGTCCAGGCACCGGGAAGACGGCGGTGGGGCTCCATCGTGCCGCCTTCCTTCTCTACAACCACCCCAGCCTGAGCGGCGAGGGGGTCCTGGTGCTCGGTCCGAGCCGCGCCTTCTTGCGCTACATCGCGGCGGTCCTGCCCTCGCTCGGAGAGGAAGCCGTCGTGCAGACCACCATCGCGGACATCGCCCCCAAGGCCAAGGTCCGGGTCCGGGACCCGATGGAGGTGCGTCGGATCAAAGGTGACGCCCGCATGGGCGAGCTCCTGTGGCGCGCCCTCGAGGGACGGCGGCGGGTGCTCGACGAGGACATCAGCCTGCGTGTGAGATTCGCACGGGCCACGCTGGACGCCGAGCGGGTCAACGACCTCGTGGCCTCCATCGCCGCGCGCCGCGGCCCCTACAAGGCCGGACGTCTCGCCCTGCGCTCCCGGCTCGTGAGCGAGGCCCGCAGAGCCTTCCGCTCGTCGGCTCGCCTGGGCGCCGACGAATCCTGGTTCGAAGGCGAGCTCGTCTCTTCGGAGACGTTCAACACCCTTCTGGAGACCCTCTGGCCGGCCGTCTCCCCCACTGCTCTGGTCCGTGACCTGCTGTCCTCACGGACTCAACTGCAGCGACACAGCGTGGGGCTCTTCCACGACGCCGAATGGCAGTTGCTCCTGCGCGCCCGCGAGGCCACGGTGTCAGCGACGGCTTGGAGCATCGACGACCTGGCCCTGCTCGACGAAGCCACCTTCCTGACCGCCGGTCGCCCCCGCAGCTATGGGCACATCGTCGTCGACGAGGCGCAGGACCTCACGCCCATGCAGTTCCGCATGATCGCCCGACGAGCCCCTTCCGGCTCCATCACCGTATTGGGTGACCTCGCCCAGGCAACGGGGCCCTGGACCTATGACGACTGGGACGAGATCCGCTCACACCTGCCCGAGACCTCGCCCGCGCATCACGACGAGCTCACACTCGGCTACAGAGCCCCGGGCCGGGTGCTGGATTTCGCCTCGCGACTGCTCCCGGTGGCCGCACCCGGTGTGCGCCCCACCTCGTCAATCCGCCGCGGCCGCACTGAACCGGCCGTGCGCCACGTGGAGCCCGGCGAGCTGGCGACCACGGCGATGATTGAGGCGCACTCGCTCGCCCAAGAGCATGCGCTCGTGGCGGTCGTGGTCCCAGAGCAGCTCGAGCCCGAGCTCACCCGGCTGGCCCGACGGGACGCCGATGTCGGCCTCCTCGAACGTGACGCGATGACCCGCCCGATCACGATCGTCCCTGCCCCTGCGGCCAAGGGGCTCGAGTTCGACGCCGTGGTGGTGGTCGAGCCCTCTGCCATCGCCGGAGAGGACCGGCGTGGACTTCGACTGCTCTACGTGGCCATGACACGACCCATCCAGCACTTGAGCGTCGTGCACGTCCGTCCTATTCCGGCCCCGCTCCTCGGCTGAACGCAACCCCTTCCTCTACGATGGGGGAAATGGCAATGGACCTGGACGGCAAGGTCGCTCTGATCACCGGTGCCAGCAACGGCATCGGTGAGGGCGTTGCCCGGCATCTGTCGGCCCAGGGTGCCCATGTCGTCATCGCCGACATCGACGTCGCGCGGGGCAAGGAGATTGCCGACGAGCTCGATGGGCGTTTCGTCCAGGCCGACGTCGCGGACCCCGCCGCGAGCACGGCCGCCGTCGCCGGCGCAGTCGAGTCGTTCGGTGGGCTGCACATCGCTCACCTGAACGCCGGTGTCACCTCGTGGTGCGGCATGGGCGACGATTTCGACCCCGAGGCCTATCGGCGTTCCATGGCGATCAACCTCGACGGTGTCGTCTACGGCATCGCAGCCGCCCGTCCTGCCATCAAGGCCAGCGGGGGTGGAACGATCGTGGCCACGGCTTCCATGGCCGGCCTGGTCGCCACACCGTTCGACCCGATCTATGCGGCCAACAAGCATGCCGTCGTCGGGCTGACGCGTTCGCTGGGCCAGGTCTACGAGCCGGACGGTATCCGGATCCATGCGCTGTGCCCGTCGTTCGCGTACACCAACATCATCAAGGGCTCCGAGCAGACGCTCCTCGACATGGGCTTTCCGATCATCGACGTGGCCGACGTCGTCGCAGCGTTCCAGCGCATCCTGGACTCCGACGCCACGGGTCAGTGCTGGTACGTCGTCGCTGGGCGGGAGTCCGAGCCGTTCCAGTTCCGCCGGGCCCCGGGGCCGCGCCTCGACTGATTCGCGTCGCGAGGGTCCGTCAACCCCGCCGCGTGCGACTACGCTCGCGTCAAGCAGCAACGACGTCCGGCGATGGGTCCCGCCGGGGGGCAGTGCCCCGAACCGCCCGTGTGACACGGCTGATGGCTCCTGAGGTGGCACGGGAGGGCCCAGCCGTGGAAGACGCGCGACCGCACAGCACCCCACACCAGCGTGAACCTGCGTGGCACCAGCGCGAGGTGGGTGCACGCGAACGCTCGTTGTTCGAGGGACACGAGCACGATCTCCTCGACGAGCCCGTGCTTCCGCCGTTGGGACTCTCTGCCTCAACCCTGGTGGCCGTCTTCGTCGGCGGTGCGTGCGGCACCGTCGCCCGCTATCTGCTCGAAGCGCACCACCCGCTCCCTCAGGGCGTCTTCCCCTGGGTCACCCTGCTGGTGAACCTGACGGGTTCGTTCGCCATCGGGCTCGTGATGCCTCTGACCGAGCACGTCTCGCACCGGCTCCCCGTCCTGCGCCCCCTGCTCGTGGTCGGCTTCTTGGGGGGATGGACGACGTATTCCACGCTGGCCGTCGATGCCACCCTCCTGGTGCGACACGGTGGCCCCGCCATCTGCCTGGCTTATCTGGCCGCCACGGTCGCCGGCGGCCTGGCCCTGGTCGTGGCGGGCCACGCCCTCGGCCGGAAGCTTGTCTTCCGTTGACCTCCTCCCCCACGCTTGTCGTTGCCCTCCTGGTCGCCGTGGCCGGAGGTGCCGGGTCGGTCCTGCGTGCGCTGCTGATCCACCGCTTCGGCCTGGGCCGTTCCGATCCGCTGCCGGCCGGCACCATGGTCGTGAACGCGTCGGGCTCCCTTGTTCTTGGCGTGGTAACCGGGCTCTCGCTCTACCACGGCCTCGGCACCCATGTGCTCGCCGTGATCGGGGTCGGGTTGTGCGGGGGGTACACCACGTGGTCGACCGCGAGTTGGGAGACGCTCCACCTCCTCCACACCGGACACGGCACCAAGGCGGTGGTCTACACGCTGGGCTCCCTCGCCGTCTGCGTGACCGCGGCCACGGCCGGGATCGCGCTCGCGGCACTGGCCTAGGAAGCGAACGCGTCCAACGGGGGGCACGTGCACATCAGATGGCGGTCCCCGTAGGCCTGGTTGATCCGTGCCACCGGGGGCCAGTATTTCGCGGCGGTCATCCCGGCCGGAAACACCGCGGTCTCACGGTCGTAGGGTCGGTCCCATTCGGAGACCAGTGCGGCCGCGGTGTGCGGCGCGGCGCGCAGCGGACTCTCCTCGATGGACCAGCGACCAGCCGCCACCTCATCGATCTCGGACCGGATGGCGATCAGCGCGTCACAGAAACGGTCGAGCTCCACGAGGTCCTCGCTCTCGGTGGGCTCGACCATCAGCGTGCCGGCGACGGGAAAGCTCACGGTCGGCGCGTGGAAGCCGTAATCGATCAGCCGCTTCGCCACATCGTCGACGGTCACGCCGGTGTTTTTCGTGAGGGGGCGCAGATCGACGATGCACTCGTGAGCCACCAGGCCGTGCTTCCCCGTGTAGAGGATCGGGAAGGACGGGGCCAAACGCGCCGCCACGTAGTTCGCGGCCAGCACGGCCGACTTGGTGGCGTGGGCCAGGCCCGGACCCGACAACAGCCGGATGTAGGCCCAACTGATGGCCAGGATCCCCGCGCTGCCGAAGGGTGCGCCGCTGACCGGACCGATGCCCTCACGGTGCTCGGGCCGGGGGTGCATCGGATGCGACGGCAAGAACGGCACGAGGTGCTCGGCCACGGCCACCGGCCCGACGCCGGGCCCACCGCCCCCATGGGGGATGCAGAAAGTCTTGTGCAAGTTGAGATGCGAGACGTCGCCGCCGAAGTGACCGGGTTGTGCGAGTCCGAGCAGGGCGTTGAGGTTCGCGCCGTCGATGTAGACCTGTCCCCCGTACCGGTGGACCAAGGAGCACATCTCGCCGATACCCTCCTCGTAGACCCCGTGAGTCGAGGGGTAGGTCACCATGATCGCGGCCAGCCGTTCGCCGTGCTCCTCGCAATTGCGGCGGAGGTCGTCGAGATCGACGGCACCGTCGTCGAGGGCCGGGACAACGACCACTCTCATGCCCGCCATCACGGCTGACGCGGCGTTGGTGCCATGCGCGCTCGAGGGAATGAGGCAGACGTCGCGTTGGGCGTCGTCCCACGATCGGTGGTATGCGCGGATGGCGAGGAGTCCAGCCAGTTCCCCCTGGCTGCCCGCGTTCGGTTGCACCGAGACCTTGGCGTAACCGGTGACACGGGCCAGCCACGTTTCGAGGTCGTCAATGAGTGACAGGTACCCCGGTGTGCTCTCGAGCGGCGCGAAAGGATGGATCTCGGCGAACCCGGGCAGGCCTACCGGTTCCATCTCGGTGGTGGCGTTCAGCTTCATGGTGCACGAGCCGAGGGGGATCATGCCGCGGTCAAGGGCGAAATCACGGTCCGAGAGGCGGCGCAGGTAGCGCAACATCGCCGTCTCGGAGTGGTGCGCGGAGAAGACCGGGTGGCTCAGGATGGGGCCGCGCCGCAACAGCGACGGCGGCAGGGCGGTGCCCCGGTCGTCGTCTTCTCCCCCGCGCGTAGTCACTCCGAACGCCTCGAGCGCGGCGGCCACGTGCCCGGCGGTTGTCGTCTCACCGCACGAGACGCCCACGTGGTCCTCATCGACCAAGCGGAGCAAGACGCCCCGTGCGCTCGCCTCGGCCACGATCGCGGCAGCCCTTCCCGGTGCCCGCACGACAACGGTGTCGAAGAACTCCCGATGGAGGAGGTCGAAGCCTGCCGACTGCAGACCGTTGGCCAGTTCGACCGCGCGGCCGTGGACCCTCCGGGCGATGCCCCGCAGTCCCTCGGCGCCGTGGTACACCGCGTACATGGAGGCGACGACCGCCAGGAGGACCTGCGCCGTGCAGATGTTCGACGTCGCTTTTTCCCGGCGAATGTGCTGCTCGCGCGTCTGGAGCGCCAGTCGGTAGGCGGGTCGCTGCTCCGCGTCGAGCGACAGTCCGACCAGGCGTCCCGGGAGGTCCCGCTCGAGACCCGCCTTCACCACCATGAACGCTGCGTGCGGCCCTCCGTACCAGAGCGGAACACCGAAACGCTGCGAGGATCCGACCACCACGTCGGCCCCCCACTCCCCCGGCGGCTTGAGCAGGGTGAGCGCCAAGAGGTCCGCGGCCACCGCCACGAGCGCGCCACGGGCGTGGGCCTCCTCGCTCAGCGCGGCGAAGTCCCGGACGGCGCCTGAACAACCAGGGTACTGCTGCACCACACCGAAGAATTCGCCCTCGGGGAGACCGTCGTCGAGATCGACCACCGCGACCTCGATCCCGAGTGGCTCGAGCCGCGTCTCCAATACGGCACGCGTCTGCGGGAGGCAGTCGGCGTCAACGAGGACCCGCTGTGCCTCGACCCCCGCGCGTCGGCGCATCAAGGTGACCGCCTCGGCCACGGCGGTGCTCTCGTCCAGCAGCGAGGCGTTGGCCGTCTCCAGCCCGCTGAGATCGGACACCATGGTCTGGAAGTTCAGCAGGGCCTCCAGGCGTCCCTGGCTGATCTCGGGTTGGTACGGAGTGTAAGCGGTGTACCAGGCCGGGCTCTCGAGGACGTTACGTCGGATGATACCGGGCGTGATCGTGCCGTAGTAGCCGAGTCCCATTAAGGGTTCGAAGATCCGGTTGCGCGCGGCGAGCTCGCGCAGCTCGTCCAGCACCGTGTGCTCCGCAACCGCCGGCGGCAGGTCGAGCGCGTCCAGGCTGCGGACGCTGGCGGGCACCGCCGCGTCAATCAGCGCATCGAGCGACTCGTAGCCGAGGACCTTGAGCATGGCCACCTGCTCTTCGTCCGAGGTCCCCACGTGCCGGCGCACGAAGTCCTCGAAGGGCTCGAGGACGCCGGATCGGATGGCTCGATACTGGTCGGTCACGGAGGCCTCCCTCGTGCTCCGTGGTGCACACGGAGCGAGTTGGACGTCCTCCCCACTCTGTCGTCGGACCTGAGAGTCTCGCCGCGTCGGCGGCTTCCACCTTCGGTGCGGACGCCGCAGCGCCCGCTTTCCAGAGTTGCCTCGCCGAAGCGGTATGTCGGCCTGAGAGTTTCTCGGGGAGAGTTGCTCCTCCGGCGTCCCCTCGCCTGCGTACAGCGGGGACTCTGGCGCTCCGGTTCAAACGGCGTATTCAGTTGTGCAGCCCACTATACGGCACGACCTACGACTCCCCGGCCAGGCCGTCGGGGCTACTCGCTTTCTTCCCGGATCGGCCACAAGGGCGGGCGCACCAGGTGCGCCGCCAGCGCGCGGCCGCGCTGGGCCACCGTCACCTCGTCCCCGTCGAGCAGCTGCCGCGTCGGCCTCCACGAAACCGAGGCCGATGCCGCGCTCGCGCATGGGCGAGAAGTTCCCGCTGGTGAGGAAGCCGACCCGGTCGAGTTCGCGGCACACCTCGGCGCCGTCGCGCAAGGGTTGCCGGCCGTCGGCCACGAAACCCCGGAGGCGTCGGGTGGGGCCGGTCGCACGCTCCTCTTCGAGCGCGGCTCGGCCGGTGAATTCTCCCTTGTCCCAGCCGACGACCCAGCCCAGCCCGGCCTGGAGCGGGGTGATCCCTGGGCCGAGCTCATGGCCGTGCAGCGGCAGGCCCGCCTCGAGGCGCAGCGTGTCGCGCGCCCCGAGCCCCGCCGGAACGATGCCCTGGCCGAGGACGGCATCCCAAAAACCCAGCGCCACCTCAGCGGGCACCTCGCACTCGACGCCGTCCTCACCGGTGTAGCCGGTGCCCGCAACCAGGCACGTCGCTCCTCCCCATTCGAAGCGCTCGACGTTGAACCGGTGGACCGCCGCAGCTTCGGGCGACACGTTGGACAGCCGTTGCCGGGCTTCGGGCCCCTGCACTGCGATCAGGGCTCGCTGTGCGGTCACGTCCGTCCCGCCAATGGCTTCGAGCACGTCGCTCGTGTTCGAGGCGTTGGGCATGACGTCGAAACGCTCGTCGTCGACCCACCACACGATGATGTCGTCGACGACGAACCCGTTCTCGTCGAGCAAGTGGGTGTACTGCGCCCGTCCCGGGTGGATGCGGCCCAGGTCGTTGCTGAAGGAGCGCTGCAGATGCTCGAAGGCGTCGGGACCCGTGACACGCACGGTGCCCAGGTGGCTCACGTCGAAGGCCACCGCCGACGTGCGGCACGCCCGATGCTCGGCAACCGTGCCCGACGGGTAGGCCAGCGGCATCTCCCAGCCCCCGAAGGGCACCATCTTTGCCCCGAGCGCGACGTGCGCCGTATAGAGGGGTGAGACCCGGGGCGGCACGCCGTCCCCAGTGTCGCCGGCGTTCACCCGGCCAGACTACGCGGCGCCGGCCGAAGCCGGCAGGAGGCCGTGAGAGGCCAGCAGCGCGGTGAAATCCCGCTGGTACACGATGTGGATCGGGACTTCGGGATAGAGCTCGCGCATGCGCCGCACTTTGCGGTTCTTGCGCGTCACCAGGCGCTGGTCCGCCGTCGTCAGCTCGACGAAGACGCCGAGACCCGACAGATAGAAGTCGGGACGAAATCCGGAGACCGGCGAACCTTGCGGATCCCATTCGAGCGGGAATTCCACCGGTTCGTACTCCCAGGACTCACCGGACAAGTCGAGCAGGGTGGCGAAGAGTCGCTCGGAGGGATGGGCGAACCGGATCTGCCCGGCGGGCGCACAGGCCGGATGGCGAATGCGCCCGACGCGCGCTGGGTCCGCGGCGCTCACTCCCCGACGGCCCGTGCTGCGTGCATCCTCGTGGGTCGTCCCTTGGCCGGCGCGGTCGGAACGGCAGTGTCGAGCCGGACGATGTCGGCGTCGAGCTCCTCCACCACACCGGCGAGCGGCACGATGTTGAACACCCCTTGGCCGCCGGCCAGCAGATCGACGACCTCCCCGTTCGACCGGGCCAGCACCGAGCTGGTCCCCGTCAGGACCAGGTTGGCCGAGACGAGGTCGGAGCCCAAACCGTCACGCAGGCATTCGACGGCGCGCCGGGCCGACTGAAGGGAGACACCGGCATCGAGCAACTGTTTGATCACCTTGAGCTCGAGGACGTCGGAGTAGGAGTAAATGCGCCGGGAGCCACTCCCCTTGGCCGCGGCCACCGACGGTTGGAGCAGGCCGGTACGAGCCCAGTAGTCGAGCTGCCGGTACGAGATTCCCACGAGACCGCACACCTGCGGTCCGTGAAAGCCCCCGACATGGGTCGCGGAATCGTCGACCATCACACCTCCACCTCCCTGTGCGCTGCCACTCCTGCGTCTGCGCTGCCACTCCGACCGCCACTCTAGTGCACGTCGGACGACACGGAAGTAGTTACGGGGGCGTTATTCGGGCGCTTTCACCGGCTCGGCCGCCGCCACGGGCCAGGCCACCACAGGCCCGCGCACCGAGAGGCCCACCCGGGTCCCCGGCTCGAGCGGCGCCCCGCCGGGCACCCGAACCACCAGCTCCGGCAGGCCAGCAGTCCCCAGGCGCACGCGTACCACGGCGTCGTGGCCGAAATACTGGAAGCTCGCCACCGTCCCCTCGACCCCTCCCGTCGCCCCCTCGTCGAGGACGATCTGCTCGGGCCGCACCATGACCTGGGCTCTGCCGTCCCCGGCCCGTCCGCTCCAGGCTCCCAACGGCAGCAGCCCGAGACTGGTGGTCGCCACCGTGTCGCTGACGTCGCCCTGCAAGATGTTGGACTCGCCCAAGAAGCTGGCGACCTCGGCGTCGACCGGATGACCGTAGAGCCCCGCCGGAGTGTCGACCTGTGCGATCGCGCCGTTCCGCAGGACGGCCACCTGGTCGGCCATGGAAAGCGCCTCGTCTTGGTCGTGGGTCACCAGCACCGAGGTCGTGCCCGTCTGGCGCAGTACCTGGAGGACGTCGGCCCGTACCGAGGCCCGCAGAGAGGCGTCGAGGGAGGAGAACGGCTCGTCGAGGAGCACCGTCTCCGGCTCGGTGGCCAGCGCCCGGGCCAGCGCCACCCGCTGTTGCTGGCCACCGGAGAGTTGGTGGGGGTAGCGACGATGCAGGCCGGACAGTCCGACGAGCTCCAAGAGCGCGAGGACGCGCTCACGTCGGTGACTGTCGCGGGGCAGGCCGAAGGCGACGTTGCGTCCGACGCTCAGGTGGGGGAAGAGAGCACCCTCTTGGGGGACGTAGCCGATTCGCCTCTTCTCGCAGGGCACGAAGCGGCCCCCTGAGTCGTCGAGCACCTGGCCCCCGAGGCGGACCTCGCCCGCATCGGGCCGATCGAACCCGGCCACGATGCGCAGAAGGGTCGTCTTGCCACTGCCCGACGGGCCCAATATGGCTGTGAAGGTCCCTGCCGGGACCACCAGGTCGACGCCGCCCAAGACCGCCAGCCCCCCGAAGGACTTGGTCACGCCGCTCACGGTGAGCTCTCTCACAGGGTCACCATTGTGCTCGGCGCAGGCCCGGGGGCCTGCGCTGCGGCCGCGCGCGAGGGCAGGCGGTCGAACCAACGCCCGAGGACATAGCTCGGTACGGCCGCGATCAACACCATCACGGCGGCGTAGGGTGCGGCCTGGCTGTAGGACAGATTCGTCTGGTAGGCCCAGAACTGCGTGGCCAGGGTCTGCACCCCGGTGGGCCGGAGGACCAACGTGGCCGTCAGCTCGGTCGCCGCCTCCAAGAAGACCAGGCAGAAAGCCGCGGCGAGGCCGGGCGCGATGAGGGGCAGGGTGACCCGCCAGAACACCGAGCGACGCGTCACGCCGAGCGAGTGGCCGACTTCCTCGACGCCGACCGGCGACCGTGCGACTGCGGCCCGGACCGAGACCACGGCCATGGGGAAGAACATGACGACGTAGGTCAACACCAAGAGCGGGGCCGACGGGTAGAACCTGCCCTGCAGGTAGTGCTCGGTGAAATAGGTGAAGCTCAGGGCGATGATCAGGCCCGGGACCGCAAGGATCACCATGTTGGACCGCTCGATCAAGGTGACCCCGCGGCCCGGAGCGCGCACCGAGAGCAACGCAACGGGCAGGGCGGCGGCGGTGGCAACCAGGCCGGCGGTGGCCGAGTAGGCGAAGGTCGTGCCGGCGGCACCCGCGAGCGACGCTGCCGGCAGCGTCGTGCTGCCGCCCCGCACCAGCAGGTAGACGATCGCCCCGACGGGCACCCCCAGCGCCAGCAGGACGAGGAAGAGGACACCGGCCAAGACGATCGGCCGGGCCCGCCCGAGCGGACGCGGCCGAAGGTGCCGGGCCGCGCCGGGCCCCAGCCGGGCCCCCCGACCCCTGCCGCGCACGGCGCCCTCCCCGGCCAGCATCGCGGCGCCAAGGAGAACGAGTATCAAGGAGAGGGCGCACGCCGAGGCCTGATCGAAGCCCACCGTGAACTCGGTGTAGATCTCCGTGGTGAGGGTGCGAAAGCCCAGGATCTCGAAGGCGCCGAACTCGGCGAGCACCACCAGGCCGACGAGGACCATGCCGCCGAGGATGGCGAGACGGGCCTGGCCCACCGTGACCCGCCAGAAGGTGCGCAACCGGCCCAAGCCCAGGCTGCGCGCCACCTCTTCTTGTGCCGGATCGGCATTGCGCAGGCTGGCCGCCACCGGCAGGAAGACCAGCGGATATACGGCGAGCGTCATGACCAGTACGGCGGCCCAGAAGCCGCCGATGGAGGGGAAGATGGCTCGCCACCCGAAGCTCACGACGAAATCGGGGATCCCGAGCGGCACGACGACCAGCACGGCCCAAATCGGTCGGCCCGGCAGGTCGGTGCGCTCGACGAACCAGGCGGTCAGCGTGCCCACCACGGCACAGAGCACCGTTACCACCACGGTGAGGCTGACGGTGTCCCAGATCAGCTGTGCCGTGAGGCTTCGAAAGAGCAGGGGGCGCAACGTCTCCCACCCCACGCTGCGCGCCTGCAGGACGAGGAAGACCAGCGGCAGCACGACGACGGAAGACGCCACCAAGGCCAATCCGACCAGCAGCAGAGGCCGGTGCGCCCTGCGACTCCTTCGGCGGGACGACGGCCCTTCGACCCCACTGCGAGCTGGGGTGGCGAGCGTGCTCACCGCCCGGTCACAGGAGCTGGGCCTCCTGGAGGAGTTTGACCGCCTCGGCGCCGGTGCCCAGCTGGGCGATGGTGATCCCGTTCGGCTGGAGTTGCCCGAAAGGCGTCTCTGGTTGCGCCGTGGTCACGCCCGATCCGATCGGGTACTCGAAGCTGTCGCTGTGGGCGATGATCTCTTGCCCCTGCGTCGAATTCAAGAAAGCGAGGAACTTCTGAGCCTCCGTCTGGTGCTGCGACGACTTCAGGATCCCGGCCCCAGAGACGTCGAGGACATAACCGACGTCGTGCGGCGCGAAGTACGCGATGGCGGAGTGCATGTTGGCTGCACCCACCTCGGCCCGCTCGCGATACCAGTAGTACTGGTTGACGATGCCGAGTGCCACCTGACCTCGATTGACCTCGTCGGCGATGGTCTCGTTGTCCGGGTAGTCGTGGCTGCCGGCATTCGCCTTGAAACCTTCCAGCCAACGGACGGCAGCCTCGTCGCCGTAGGTGCGCGCGATGGACGTCACGATGGGTTGGAAGTCGGTCTCGCCGCCGGCGATGGCGACCTTGCCTTTCCATTGGGGATCGGCGAGCTGCATGGCAGACGTGGGGAGCTGGCTCGGCCGCAGCAGCGATGTGTTGTAGACCATCACACTGACCCGGGCCGACACGCCGACCCACTGACCGTCCGGCGAGTTGAATCGCGACGGCGTCTGTGCGAGGGTCGACGCGTCGACCGGGCTCAGCAGGCCCTTTGAGGCCAGGTACTCGAGCGGTGGGGAGTTCTCGGTGAAGATCACATCCGCTGGGGAGTTCGAGCCCTCCGTGATGATCTGGTCGGTCAGCACATCCTCGTCGTCATAGCGGACGTTGACCGTGACGCCGGTCTTCTTCTCGAATGCCGCGACCAATAACTGGGTGGTCTGCACGTGTTGGCCGCTGTAGAGCGTGAGCGAGTTCGACGTCGCGGTACGACCACCACAGGCGCTGAGCAGCGTGGCTCCCAGGAGGGCGCCCAGAAGCACCCCCACGCCACGCCGGCGCCGGACGCGGCTCATGGCGCCACCCCGGGGCATGCCCCATTGAGGGCGTCGTCTGCCTTGGTGATCGCCTCGGCGGCCGAGCGGGCGTAGCCGACCGGATCGGGGCCGACGGAGAGCACCCGCCTCGAGCTTCTCGCACAACGCCGAGAGGCCTTGTCCTGCGCCCGGGCTCCTCCGCTGGCGCACGCCACCACCAGCATCGGGCAGACCACCAGGGCGATCAGGACGGCGAGTCGGGGACGTACTACCTCGTGGCCACGCAAGTGAGGATCTCTCCCCAGAAAATTAGGTTGCCCTAACTTTAGGTTGCCCTCAGAAGCACGTCAAGGTCGGGCGGTCACCCCGGCCCTCACCCCGGCTCTGGCCCACCCGCACCGAGGTCGGCCCTGCCCTCGAGCGGGCTCGAAGGCTGGGCGTGGAAGCGCACCGGGATCCGACCCGCCCGGCGGGCCTGCCTGCCGGCGTCGACGGCCAGGCGCATCGCCGACGCCATGACGAGTGGGTCGTGCGCCCGGTTCACGGCGGTCGCCACGAGGACCCCGTCGCAGCCCAGCTCCATGGCGAGCGCGGCGTCCGACGCCGTGCCGATGCCGGCGTCGAGGATGACGGGCACCTCGACGGCCTCTCGCAGAAGGGCGATGTTGTGGGGGTTGCGGATCCCGAGCCCGCTGCCGATGGGCGACCCGAGCGGCATGACCGCAGCGCAGCCGACCTGCTGGAGTCGGAAGGCCAGGATGGGGTCGTCCGTGGTGTACGGGAGCACCACGAAGCCGTCCTCGGTCAATTGCTCCGCGGCGGCCAGGAGCTCGACGGCATCGGGCAGCAGGGAGCGGTCGTCACCGATCACCTCGAGCTTGACCCAGTCGGTGCCGAAGGCCTCACGAGCCAGCTTGGCGGTCAGCACCGCCTCGGAGGCCGTGGCGCAACCCGCAGTGTTGGGAAGGACACGGACCCCGAGCTCGTCGAGCAGCGACACCAGGGAGCCCTTGCCCGACGGGTCCACCCGCCGCACCGCAATGGTGGCCATGGCGGCCCCCGAGGCCCGGAGTGCGCCGCGCAGCGCGTCGATACTGGTCATACCCCCCGTGCCGAGCAGGAGGCGCGATGCCAGGACCTCGCCGGCAATGGAGAGACCGTCCTGGGGAGAGGCCGCTGTCATCCCGCTCGCGTCGTCGCGTGGCACGGCACGAAGATACCCCGGTGCCCGCCTATGGTGACTCGGTGCCGGGCGAGACCCCACCCACGGCGCTCACCATCGCCGGCTCCGACTCGGGCGGTGGCGCAGGCGTGCAGGCGGATCTGAAGACCTTCGCCGCCCACCGAGTGCATGGCACGTGCGCCGTCACCGCGGTGACCGCGCAGAACACGGTCGAGGTGCGCGGCGTCGTGGCCCTCGAGCCCGCGTTCGTTCGTCGACAAGTCCAGGCGATATTCGACGATTTCGGCGTGCGCAGCGTCAAGACCGGCATGCTGGCGAACGCGGCGATCGTGCGTGAGGTCGCCGCGATGGCTGCTGAGGGGCTACTCCCCCAGCTGGTGGTCGATCCGGTCCTCGTCTCCTCCAACGGGCACCGTCTCATGGAGCCTGACGGGGTCGCCGCCTACCTCGACCTCCTGCTCCCGCACGCGCTCATCGTCACGCCGAACCTGCGCGAGGCCGCGGTGCTGGGCAACACGGACGTCGGATCCCTCGAAACCGTTGACGCCCGCGTGGCGGTGGCCGAACACATCAGGGCGACCGGGGCCCGCTACGTGGTGGTCAAGGGTGGTCACCTCACCGATTCGGCCGATGACGTGGTCGCGGGACCCGACGGCGTCTTGGTCCTCCACGGAGCGCGCGTGGTCACGAGCAACGACCATGGCAGCGGGTGTTCGCTCTCGGCCGCGATCGCAGCCCACCTGGCCAGGGGGGCCAGAGCGCACGACGCAATCAGCGAGGCCAAGGCCTTCGTCGCCACGGCCTTGGCCGGAGGCGCCAACTGGCGCCTGGGGACCGGCCACGGCCCCCTCGACCATTTCGCGTGGTCCGAACCGCCGTAGGCTGGGCGCGTCATGACGCTGCACGACGCCGACGCGCGGCTCCAGGACGGTGAGAGCACTGCACCCGAGCCGCTCCGGCCCCCGACACCCGGCGGGATCTCCCTGCGCCCCGCCATGATCGTTCTCGGCGTGGCCGTGGTCATCCTTCTCGTGTTCGTCACCATCGGATTCTTGTCGTCACAGCCCCCGGTGCCGGTCAAGGTCGGTGGGCCCCCGACGGCCGTGCCGGGCACCACGCTGCGGGCCGAGTCGGCCGCCGTCCTGCTCTCGCCCATCGTCGAGGCCGGTGAGCCTCCCACGAACATCCGCAATGCAGTTGCCGTCCCGGCGGGCGCGCAACGGCTCTCCCACCAGGACAACAGCGGGGACGCGGCCGGCGAGTTCGACTCACAGGTGGTCTTCCGCTCCGATGACTCGCAAGGCGCGCTGTTGGCGTTCTTCGCGGCGGACATGAAGCTGCAGGGTTGGCAGGTCTTCGATCGGGGACCCGCGGACCACGATCCCGGCGCGCTCGAGGTCCTGGGCAAGCTCGCGGGGTCTGACGGCTACTACTGGGAAATGGGGGCGATCGTCTCGCCCACCACCTTCAGCTCTGGCGGCCCGACCCATGGCCAGACGGAGATCACCATCCGACTCGAGCAGGAGGAAGACGCCGACTGATCGCCGCCCGCGGTCCGATCAGGAGGTGACGGGCGCCACCGCCCCGGCGGCGGGAGTCGCCGGTGCGTCGGACAAGAGGTCGGACCGCCCCTCGGAGGGGGCCAGCAGGTAGGCCCAGACGAAGAAGTTGATCGGGTAGAGCAGGTAGCCCACCCGAGGATTCGGGGCCAAGAGGATCAGCGCCGACATCACCACGCCGGCGATCATGCAGACCTCCGCCGCGGTGCTCGGGGTGTTGCGGTACAAATGGCGGGCCAGGAGCACGGCGAGCACGATGCCGAGCGAGAGCGGCAACGCCCGGCTCAAGGATGGGAACGCGGTCACGAGAACGTGGCCGGGCAGCGCGCTGGCCGCTGTCGACGGGATGGCGCTCAGACCGAGGGGGAAGAGCACGACGTCGTCGATGAGCGCGGACGGGCCGCGCAACGCGAACGGGAAGATCGTCGGCACCGCTACCACCATCATCCCCGCCAGCATGGACAGCGGTCGACGTTGGCCGTCGCGGCCGCGTGCCGCGAACAGCGCGAGCGCGGCCAGCGGCCAGGCGGTGAACTTCATGGCCGACGCGATGCCGAACACGACACCGGACGCGAATGGCCGGCGACGCTGGGCCAGGACCATGGCGAGAAGGAGGAACGCCACGACCGGTATGTCGTCGCCACCGGTTGCCAGGGGCAAGGAGGCCAGGGGGAGGATCACCAGCGCCTGCACGGCGCGGATCTTGCGCCGCCCGTCGGCCCGGCAGAGGTAGAGCGCCACCGCGGCCACCAACAGCGTGGTGAGGCAGAAGAAGATGCGGGCGTCACTCAACCCGTTGTTGGGCCAGACCTCGCTGGGAATCCCCGCCACGGCCATGAGCGGCAGGTAGGGCAGGAATCCGGCGACATCGGGTTCGCCCGGGGCGTGGTACCTGACGGCGTGCGGTAGCCGCACCAGGGGGTGGTAGGGATCCTGGCCGCGCACGAGGTCCTGCCCGCCGACCTCGACCGTCACAACCTCGGGCTGCTGGTGCGACCCGGCCACACCGTCGAAACGCCACAGGATCTCGAGCCCGAGCGGAATCGCCAAGGCGCCCGCGAAGACGCACACGGCGACGACGATCCGGGTCACCCACGACAATCGAAGTTGGCGTCCCGTCAGGACGTGGCCCGGTTGCCTTCTCCGGGCACGGGCCACCACCCACGCCAGCACGGCCGACGCCACGGCGCCGAAGGCGAACGGCGAGAGCGCTATCCGCCCCCAGACCTGGTACAGGGCGTTGGTCGAGGTGTAGATGACGAGCAGGGCGAACAGGGCGCTCCCCAGGTACAGCAACGCGTCGCCGGCCTCTGGAGAGATCCGGTTGGCCCGGACGAGCGCGCCGCGCCACACCGAGGCGGCCCAAGTCGGGTTCGTGGTGGCGGAATTCGTCGGCATGGCGTCTCAAAGCCTCGCAGAGCGGGGAATCCCCGGCGCTGCCCCTCTCTCGAGTCTAGAGGCGGAGCTCATCGAGATAGAAGGACAGCTCGGCCTCCAGGCAAGCGACGAGGGTGTCGGCCCGCCGGAAACCGTGGGCCTCTCCGTCGAAAAAGCGCAGGTCGCATCGGGTGCCGGCAGCATCGAGGGCTTGCCGCATGCTCTGCGCCTGTGCCGGCGGTACGACAGGGTCATCCGTCCCCTGCAACAGGAGGACCGAGCCCTTCATGGAGGCGGCACGGTTCACGGGCGACCGCTCGACGTAGAGGGAACGCGCCGCGGGCAGGGGGCCGATCAAGCCGTCGGTGTAGTGGGCCTCGAAGTCGTGGGTCGTCGCAGCGAGCCCCAGCAGGTCTGTCACCCCGTACCAAGACGCGCACGCAGCGAAGCCCTCCCCCGCGGCCAGTGCGTTGAGGGCCGTCATCCCACCGGCACTCCCGCCCCGGATCGCCATGCGGTCTGCGTCGACGTCGCCGCGCGCTGCGAGAAACCGCGCCGCGTCGAGGCAATCCTCCGCGTCGGCGACGCCCCACTGACCCCACAGCGCGCACCGGTAGGCGCGTCCGTACCCCGTGCTCCCCGCATAATCCACACAGGCCACGGCGAATCCTCGGGTCGTGAAAAACTGCAGGGTCGGGTCGAAGCCCGCCACGCACGAAGACGTCGGTCCTCCGTGGCACCACGTCACGAGCGGGGCGCGCGGCCCACGGGACCCGTCGTCTCCTGGCGCGTCGGTCGGTAGAGCGTGCCGTGCACAGCCCTCCCGGAGCGTCCGGTCAACGTGAACGGCTCCCCAAGGGCGACGTCCCCGCGCCCGAGCACGACATCAGCCGGCGGACGCAGCGGACGAATCGCTCCGCCGGGGGTCCAGACCCACACGTTGGCGGGAGCGTCCGGCGTGCTGCCGATGACCGCCAGACCGCCCGCGTGGGCGCAGAGCGCGCTGATCGACACGCACGGTTGTGGGAGCACGGCCGGCGTCGCCGCCGGTCGGCCGGCCACCAACAGGACCAACGCGTCGCGGCCGGACGCGGTCAGGCGGGCCACGACCGTGCCGTCGTCCAGCTCCGCCATGGTCGTCTGCCCGAGCAGCCAATCAGGCCCATGGAACTCGGACGGGGCGTCGGTGAGCGCCACGGCACCCGCGACCGAGTCGGGGCGCCCAGGGTGTACACAGGGCTGCCACCAACCCCTGCGGTCGGAGACGAAACGCAACGAACCGTCGCGTGCCCACGCCGGCTGTCCGACAGATTCCTCGGGTCCGCCGGCCACCAGCCAGGGCACGCCCGCCGCCTCGAGGACGGCCGGGCCTGGTGTCGCTCCGGCCACCCACGCGAGGGGCAGCACGACCAGGGCCGAGGCGTCCCACGGCATGTGGGGATGATCCCAGACGACCGCGGCGAGGCGATCGCCGTCGGGATGGACGCGAGGGGATCCGAAGAAGTCGTGCCCCTCGAGCAAGGTGGTCTCGCCCGACGGCACGCCCCGCGTAGAGAGCCCGACGACGCTGCGGACCGGTCGGCGGGCACCCTGACGGTGGACCTCGCGCACCACCAGGACCCAGTCACCATCGGGTGTCACGCTGAGCCCGCCGTGGTGGTGCACATCCCCCTCGGGCGGTGTTGGGGTCAACGGCAGCGGCCGAGCCCGTGCCGCCGGACCGTCACAGAACCAGACGCGCTGGTCGGCCAGATCGACGTAGGCGACGGCGCCGGCCGAGTGCCCGGGCACGAGGCACATGGCGCCCCCGCCGTACTCGTGGACGCGGCTGCGGATGCTCACCCCTTCCGGCGAGTGGTCGGACAACCCCTCGGCCGAGAACCGCACGATGACGACGCGACCGGCCTCGGCGGGGCGCGACTCGAGCCAGTAGAGCGCCTCGCCGTCGGAGCAGACCTCCGAGAGGGAGACCCTCGCCCCCGCCACGTCTCGGGCCGCGAGCGGCGAGGCCCAGCGCCCATGACCTGCCGTCGTGACCACGGCCCGAACGTACCCGGCGGCACGACGCGGCCGCGGGGGACGCCGACACCGCCCTCTACAGTGAGCCGGTGCGCTTCCCCGCCTACCTCCTGACCAAGACGGGCGAGGTGATCCGGCCGGCGGTGGTCGAGCTGACGGAGCGCGATCTTCCCCACGGTGAGGTGCTGGTCCGGGTGGAATGGTCCGCCATCAATTTCAAGGACGCCATGGTCACGCGGCCGGGGAACCGCGTCGCACGCGGCTTTCCACTCGTGCCCGGGGTCGAGTTGACCGGCAGCGTGGAGGAGAGCACGAGCCCTGACTTCACGCCCGGGCAGCGCGTCCTCGTGCAGGGGTACGACCTCGGGGTGGCACGCCACGGCGGTTTCGCCGCCTACGCGAGCGTCCCGGCGGACTGGGTGGTACCGCTGCCTGACGCGCTGAGCTGCCGGAGTGCCGCCCTCATCGGTCTGGCCGGATTCACCGCCCTCCTGTCGATGCGCCGGCTCATCCAACACGGAACGTCGCCCGCGGACGGACCCATCCTCGTCACGGGTGCCTCCGGCGGCGTCGGCAGCGCGGCGGTGGTCGTCTTGGCCAGCGCTGGCTTCGAAGTGGTGGCCTCCTCGGGCAAGACGACCGAGCACGAGTACCTCCAGGGTCTGGGCGCGACGCGGGTGGTCGGACGCCAGTTCGTCGAGGACGACGAGCGGACACTCGGTCCCCAACTCTGGGCCGGAGTGGTGGACTGCGTGGGTGGCACGGCGCTGGCCCAGGCGCTGCGCACCGTCCGCTACGGGGGCGCGGTGGCTGCCAGCGGGTTGACCGGCGGCAACGAGCTGTCGACCACGGTGTACCCGTTCATCGTGCGCGGGGTGGCCCTGCTCGGGATCGAGACGGTGGTCACGCCCATCGAGGAGCGGCGCGTCCTGTGGCGCGACATGGCCGACGCATTCCCGCTCGAACACTGTGAGGACATGGTGAACGAAGAAATCGGCCTCGACGGGTTGACCGTGGCGCTCGACCGCGTGCTCGACGCTGCCGTGCGCGGGCGGATCCTCGTCAATCCCGCCGCTACGGAAGCCTCTCGGGTTCTCTAGCCCGC
The DNA here is from genome assembly GCA_963838835.1 of uncultured Acidimicrobiaceae bacterium. Classification (GTDB taxonomy): domain Bacteria; phylum Actinomycetota; class Acidimicrobiia; order Acidimicrobiales; family RAAP-2; genus Bog-473. The sequence goes on along the minus strand of CAWITA010000019.1, from coordinate 245,534 downwards.
GTAAACGGGCGAGACCCGGATGGTCCCGTTGTTGCAGGGGTCGATGGCCAGGGCGAACGTGGGCGAGGCCGCCGTCGCCACAGGCATCGTCACGATGGCCATCTCGGAGGTGGGACAGCTCGTCTCGGCGCCGACCGGCACATCGGAGAACTGGTAGGCGAACTGCGCCGTGGACGAGGGCGCCACCGTGATGGCCGATGGCGCCGCGTTGGCCGCGGGAGTCAGGGTGACCGACAGCCCGTTCACCATGGTCACCGTCAACGGTGCTCCGCTCCCCGAGGACAGGGCGATCTTCGGATAGCCGTCGGCGGTGCATGAGGTAGATCCGGCATTGGTCACTGTCACGACGCCGGTGATCGTGCCTGCCGCGCCCTGAGACTGACCCGCGGTGGCCGTGACCTGATTGCAGGCCGTCGTGGCCACCGTCGTCGTCGTGGTGGTGGGTGGCGTCGTCGTCGATGTCGTCGCGGTGGTGGGCGGGGTCGTGCTCGATGTCGTCGCCTTGTGTGCCGTCGTGCTGGTGATCGCCTTGGGCGTACTGGGACTGCTGCAGGACGCGAGAACAACGACGGCGCACGCCAGGACGGCGAGCGCCAAGCGACGGAGGGTCACCCCTCGAAGTCCTCCGGGCGCACGGAGTCGAGGAACTGTCGGAACTGGCCCACCAGTTCGTCGGGCGTGTCATCCTCCTCGTCCTCGGCATCGAGCGCCAGGATGATCCCCTCGGACTCCATCAGCTCGTCGGAGACGAAGAGCGGCGTCTCGGTCCGCACGGCGACGGCCACGGCGTCCGACGGTCGGCTCGAGACGATCGTCCGCTGGTCACCACGCACGAGGTGCATCTCGGCGTAATAGGTCGAGGCACGAAGCTCGGTGATGATGACACGTTCGACGCTGATATCGAGGGCGCCGAGCATGTCCTTCATGAGATCGTGCGTGAGGGGCCGGGGCATGGTCACGCCCTGCAAGGCGTAGGCGATCGCGGTTGCCTCGGGGCTGCCGATGAAGATGGGCAGCGTGCGCCCCTCCCCCTCGGTCTCCTGCAGCAAGAGCACCGGCGTGTTCGACTGCAGGTCCACCCTGACCGCTCGGAGTAGCACACGGACCATGACAGAAATGTAGCGCCGGATGCCGGCCCCGCGTCACCCCCCTAGATGCCGCCGGAGGGCCTGGTGCAACAACGTGGCTCGCATGGATTGCCCCAGCGCCGCAAGCTGCTCCGCCCCCTCGACGGCTCGCTGTCGTGACTCGGGGTTCCGTTGGCGGAGCAGCGGGATGACGACCTGCTCGATCAACCCCATCTCGCGCTCCACCGCGTTCCGGTAGAGCCGCAGGTGGCGCGGCTCGATCCCGAAGGCCCGGAACGCCGCGGCCAAGTTTGCCAACGTGAGGGCATCCTCGTCGTAGGTGTCGATTCCCGCCACCCCGACGCATTCAATGAGGCCGAACCCCTGCAGGCCGGCCACCTCCTCGGCCGATAAGCCGCTGGCGGCACACAACTCCTGGAGGGTCAGGCTGACGCCGGTCTCCGTCTCGGAGGCGGCGCTGGCCTCCGTCGGGGCGGCTCCCCCGGCACTGCTACTGGCGTGAGCCGGGCTCTTGCGGGCCGGCCCCTCATCGGGGGTTGGAGGTGGCGGCGCGGCCGGCTCGGCCGCGGGAGCGGGCGGGGTCCCGTCGGCGCTGCCCGTTCGCTTGGGCGCCGCCCCTCGCGCGGAGCCCGAGGCACTCGCCGCGGCGGCGGGCGCCGTGGGTTGTCCGGTAGGCGCACGCCCCGGTCCCGCCCCCGGGCCCGGCGCCAGACCACTCTCCCGATCGGGCTCGGCCACCGCGGCCGTCGTCGCGTCGGCTCCGACGACCACCTGCAGCCCGCGGCTGGCCTGGCCCTCGTCGGGTGTCCGGGCCGCACGGCGGGATGCGTCGGCCAGGATGCGGGCCATGACCTCCTCGTCCGCCTTCGTGGGCTGCTGCTCCTGGGCCTGGGCCGCCGCCGGGGCCGCCGCCACCGCGGCGGCGTAGGCGGGCTCGGATTGCTTGCCGTTGGGCAGGTCGGCGTCCAGGTCGTCGAGCTCGCCGTCGGCCAGGCGGTCTCGGATCACCTTCAGGGGCAAGAAGTGCTCCCGCTGCTGGCGCAGGACCCAGCGCAGGCGCTCGACGTCGTGGTCGAAGAACTTGCGGTACCCCGACGGCGAGCGCTCGGGGTTGACCAGGCCCTGGCTCTCGAGGAAACGGATCTTCGAGATGGTCACGTCGGGGAACTCCTCCCTGAGCAGCGTCAGGACGTCGCCGATGGAGAGGTAGGTGCGGCTGGTCACTCGTTGCCCGCCACCAGAAAGACGAGCTTGAACTTGCCGATCTGGACCTCGTCGCCCGGGGAGAGCCGCACCTCGTCGATCCGTTCACGGTTCACATAGGTGCCGTTCAACGAGCCCACGTCCCGGAGTGAGTAGGCACCACCCCCGTCCTCGGGTGCGATCTCCACGTGGCGCCGGGACACAGTGATGTCGTCGAGGAAGATGTCGCTCTCAGGGTGCCGGCCGGCGCGGACCACCTTGTCGCCGAGGAGGTAACGCGCCCCAAGGTTGGGCCCGCGGGTGACCACGAGGACGCCGGCGTCGTGCGGGACCTCGACAAGGGTGACGTCGGGCTGGTCCTCCGATGTCTCCGCCTCGTCGTTCGGGTGGAGGGTGATCGTGGCGTCGTCACCGTCTGCCAGCAGTGCGTGCCCACACGAAGAGCAGAAATTGACTCCCTCGGGGTTCCGGTGCCCGCAGTTGTGACAGTACACAGGAACCACGGTACCCCACCACACCACGCAGTTCTCCTGCCGCCATTCGACGCTCGAACGCCTGCTCAGTCGGCTGTCAGGTCACGGTAGGCGGCCGCGTCGAGCAGGGCCTCAGGATCCGCGCCCGGCGCGAGCTCGAGCTCGCAGATCCACCCTTCACCATAGGGATCCTGGTTGATCCGCTCCGGACCCCCGACCAGCGCGTCGTTCACGGCCGTGACGGTCCCCGCCACCGGTGCATAGATCTCCGACACCGACTTCGTCGACTCGACCTCGCCGAGCTGTCCGCCGGCCTCGATGTCGCTTCCCACCGCGGGCAAGTCGACGAAGACGATGTCGCCCAGTGCGTCCTGGGCATAGTCGGTCACGCCGATGCGTACACGCGTCCCCTCGACGCGGATCCACTCGTGCTCCGGCGAGTAGCGCAGATCATCAGGGACGTTCATGGGGGGCGACCATATCGGACAACGGGACCAATCCGCGGCCCGTGGTGCTATGGCAACATCCGGCTGATCCGCTCCGCGTAGCTCGACGCGAGCGCCTCCGACCCTGCGAGGTCGGACCCCTCCGTCCAGACGTGGGTGACCGGGTTCTCGGGGTCCGGGACGACCAGGGCCCACCCCTGGTCCGACACCACTTTGATGCCGTCCACCAGCACCGGCTCAATACCCTCGTCGGTCAGCTGTTCCATGAGTGTCCGCATGATCAGGCCCTTTTGCTCCAGGGGTGTCGCCACCTCCTGGTGCACGATCGGCATGGGTGGCGTGGCGGCAACGATGTCGGCCAACGAGGCCTGGCTCTGACCCAACAGCGATACCAGACGGACCAGAGCGGCCGCACCGTCGAAGGCCGGCATGAAGGTGGGGAACGCGTAGCCTCCGCGCCGGTCCGACGCGAAGGAGACGCCACCGGATGCCGCTGCTTCGAGCAGCCCCGACGCCAAGAGCGGCGTCAGTGTCAACTCCACGCCGCGCCCCTCGCAGAAGCGCGCGGTCCGATCGCTCGCAGTCACCGGAAGCGCGACCCGGTCCATCGCGCCGACGGCGGTGGACAGCTCGATGAAGGCCATGATCGCCTCGTCGTCGGAGAGAACGTGCCCGGTGCCGTCGATGAGGGTGAGTCGCTCGCCACCGGCATCGATCACCGCGCCCAGGTCTGCCCCCGAGCTGCGGACCGCGTCGGCCACCCTCGCTTCACTCAGAGTGCGGTCGACCGAGATCATGCCGGGTGTCTGCGCGTAGGGGTTGATGCTGAGCACATCGGCTCCGACCTTCGAGAGAAGGTTGGGCATGACCAAGCTCGCGGCGCCATAGGAGAGATCGAGCACCAGCTTCACCTCGTGTCCGGCTTCACGTCGCAAGCCGAACGCGTCGACGACGGCCGCGGTATAGAGCTCGATGGTGCGCGGCGAGAAGTCGATGTCGCCGATCTCGCCCGCCGTCACGCGGCGGAACTCCTCGCGGTGGTACATCCGCTCGATACGACGCTGGTCGCTCTCGGAGAGATCGATGCCGCGTTCGTCGAAGAACCGGATGACCACCGACTGCGGGTCATCGGGGCTGAGACGCACGGTGAGGCCGCCGCGATTGCCACGGATGCGGAGATCGTGGCGGGTCACCGGCACCGTCGCCAGCTCGAGGTCGTTGACGTTGACTCCCACCGAGTTGCACCCCACCATGAGGGCGCGCTTGAGCACTCGGGCGATGCGGCTGGTGTCACGGGAGGCCGTGATGTGCGAGCCCTTCTCGAAGCCGGAGGCCCACGCCTTGGCGAGCCGCACCGCCAGCTCCGGACTGATGTCGACGTTGGCGATGCCCTGCACGCCCTCGGGGCCGAAGAGGGTGCGGGCCCCCCCCGATTCCCACACAATTGAGGCGTTGACCTGGGCACCAGCCTCGACGACCTTGTAGGGGTAGATCTTGACGTCGCTGCGGACCTCCGCGTGGGCTCCGATCAGACAGCCCTCCCCCACCACCGCCCCCGGTTCGACGCGGGCGCTCACCCGCAGGTCGCACGACCGGCCGAGGACGGCACCCTCCACCCTGACGGCAGGGCCGAGATAGGAGTTCTCCCCGATCACCGACCGCTGCAGCTCGGCTCGCTCCGCCACCTGGGTGTTGGCGCCGACGGTCGAGTAGGCCCCCAGCGCGACGTCTCGATCGATGGTGCAGTTCTCACCGATGAACGTCGGTGGGTCGATGCGTACCGACGGGTCGATGGAAGAGCCCTTCCCGACCCAGATACCGGGGCGGAGCTCGAATCCCGAGACCTCGACCTGGACCTTCCCGCCGAGGATGTCCTCGTGGGCCTTCAGGTAGGCCGCCGTCGTACCGACGTCCTCCCAGTAGCCGTCGGCCACGTACCCATAGAGCGGCTTTCCGGCCTCGAGCGCCGCCGGGAACACCTCGCCGGAGAAGTCGACTGATCGCCCGTCGGGAATGAGGTCGAAGATCTGGGGCTCGAGCACGTAGATGCCGGTGTTGATGGTGTCACTGAACACCTGACCCCATCCGGGCTTCTCGAGAAAACGTTCGATGCTGCCGTCCTCACGCGTGATCACGATGCCGAACTCGAGCGGATTCTCCACTGCGCACAGCGCAATTGTCGCCAGGGCCTCGTTCTTGTCGTGGAACGAGATCACCGACGTCAGGTCGATGTCGGTCAGGACGTCACCCGAGATCACGAGGAAGCGATCGGTCAGCTGCTCGCGCGCGTTGCGCACGGAGCCGGCCGTGCCCAGCGGTGACTCCTCGGTCGCGTAGGACATGCGCACACCGAGCTCGCTGCCGTCGCCGAAGTAGCTCCGAATGGCGTTCGGGAGGAAGGCGACCGTGACGACGATGTCGGTGATCCCGTGCCGCCGCAGCAGGGAGACGATGTGTTCCATCATCGGCCGCCCAACGAGCGGAAGCATCGGCTTGGGCAGGTTGGACGTCTGGGGGCGCAACCGTGTCCCCTCTCCGCCGGCCATGATCACCGCTTTCATACGGCGCTCTTGCGGGCGGCTCGGCCCACGCGCAGGGCCCGGCGCGCCGGTCCGACATAACTCCCCGCCGCCCACCAGGCCAGCGCGAGCCCGACCAGGCCCGTCACCCAGGCGATCGCCCGAATGGGCTCCTGCCAGGAAGCCGTCCCGTCGCCCAGGAGGAAGGCCGGGTAGGCGAACATCAAACCGAACGTGCCCGCTTTGCCGACCCACAACACATCGATGCGCGCCGCACCCATTGCGGCCAGCAGCACCACCATCGCCGACACCAGGACCTCACGGGCAATGGTGGCGATGCCGAACCAGAGAGGGACCGCGCCGTAGATCATGATGGAGATCACCGCCGTGCCGACGAGGATCCGGTCGGCCGTCGGGTCGAGCACCTTGCCGAACGTCGACACCTGCCCGTAGCGGCGCGCCACATGGCCATCCACCCAGTCGGTGGCGCCGAGCACGGCCAACAAGACCGCCGCCGCGGTCTGCCGATGTGCCACGAAGAGCAACCACAAGAAGATTGGGATGCACAAGAGCCGTGCCATCGTGATGACGTTGGGAGCGGTGAGGATCCGGTCCAGCCCGTCGTCGTCCACGCCACCCGAGTCTAGGAGTGACCTCCGACGGCCACGTCTGGGGTGTGCCAGAGTGGCCCGGTGCCTCGTTTCGAACCGTTCCAGGGCCTGCGCTACCGGCCCGAGGTGGCGCCCATTGCCCAGGTCATCGCCCCGCCGTACGACGTCATCAGTCCGACCGAGCGCGTGCATCTGGCCTCGCGCCACCCGGCCAACGCCGTCCTCGTCGAGCTGCCCGAGGCGGATCTCGCGGCGGGGCACGACCGCTACGCCGTGGCGACCGACCTGTTCACCCGCTGGCAGGCGGAGCGCACCATCGTGGCGGAGCCGGAACCGAGCCTGTACCCGTACCGGATGACGGACACCACGGGGCGCACCACCACTGGCGTGATCGGAGCGCTCGGGCTGGCCCAGCCGGGCGAGGAGAGCGAGATCCTCCCCCACGAGCAGACCCTGCCCAAGCCCAAGAGCGACCGGCTCGACCTCCTGCGCGCCACCCGGGCCAACCTGTCGCCGATCTGGGGTCTCTCCATGGCGCCGGGGGTGACGGCCACCTTCGACCCCACGGACGACGAACCGGTGGCGGACGCCTACGACGACGACGGCGTCCGCCATCAGATCTGGGTCCTGAGCGACCCTGACGCGGTGGCGGCCGTCGCCGCCGCCGTCGCGTCAACGCCCGTGGTCCTGGCCGACGGCCACCATCGTTACGAAACGGCCCGCGCCTATCAGGCCGAGTGCCGCGCCGCCAACGGCGGCCGGGCCGGACCGCACGACCTTGTGCTGGCCCTGGTGGTCGAGCTGTCCGAGCAGCAACTCACGGTCGGCGCCATCCACCGCACCATCAGCGGGCTCCCGGAGGACTTCGACCTGGTCGGGACGCTGGGCCAGTGGTTCGACGTCGTGCGAGCGGGCGCCGACGACGACCGCACCCTCGGCGCGCTCTCGGATTCCAACTCGCTGGCGCTCGTCACCGGGGGAAAGGCCTACCTGCTGCTCCCCCACGCCGAGGTCCACGAGGAGGTGGGCAACGATCTCGACTCGAGCCTGATCGCCTCGGTGCTCGCGGGACTCCCCGCCCACGAGGTCATGCACCGACACAGCGTCAGCGAGGCCAGGGCGGCCCTCCACGACGGGGGGGCCCAAGCCGCCTTCCTCCTCCGGCCGGTCACGGTCAAGCAGATCGACGAGTGGGCCAACGATCGCCGGCGCATGCCCCCAAAGACCACGTACTTCAGTCCCAAGCCGCGGACCGGCATGGTGTTCCGGTCCCTCGACCTTCCCTGAGGTAGCGAGATGCACGAGTCCGTCACGCTCCACATGCAAGCGCCACCCGACCGCGTGTGGGGCCTGGTGAGCGACGTCACCCGCATCGGCCGCTACAGCCCCGAGACCTTCGGGGCCGAGTGGATCGAAGGCGCGACGGGCCCCGCGCTGGGGGCGAGATTCCGGGGCCACGTGAACCGCAACCGGCGGGGGATCAAATACTCGACGTCGTGCACGGTGACGGCGTGCGATCCGGGCAAGACGTTCTCGTTCGGGGTGGGCGCCGCGGGCAAACCACCGCTCAGCGTCTGGGGTTACGAGATCGCGCCGGCGGACGGCGGCTGCGACGTGACCGAGTCCTTCACGCTGTCACCGGTCTGGTGGCTGCGCCTGTACTGGGCCCTGCTGGGCTGGTCCCGCGGCAAAACGAACCGCAACAACATGCGCATCACGTTGGAGCGGATCAAGGAGGACGCCGAAGCCGGTCCCGACGAGGCGGGGCCGGCGGCCTCGCCCTGATTCCTAGTTCACCGTCCAGCTCGAGCCGGAGCGCAGCAGCGCCGCAACGTCGCCCAAGCCGCGCTTGGCCTGGGCGTCGACGATTTGGTCGGACATCTGCTGCCCGTACTCGGGGCGCTCGACGGCGCGGAACACGCCGATCGGCGTCGGCTCGTAAGGACCGTGGGCCAGGCGCGAGAGCGCGAAGGCCAGGCCCGGATCCGCACGGGCCTCGTCGTGCACCAAGAGCGTGTCGAGACCGGCGTCGGCCACCGAGACGATCTCGAGGCTGCCGTCGGGACGCTGGACCACGCCGCGCTCGTTGCCCTCGCCGCCGAAGACGATGGGCTTGCCGTGCTCGAGCGGGATCAACATGCTCGCCCGCACATCGCGGCCGGTGATCTTTTCGAACGCGCCGTCGTTGAACACGTTGCAGTTCTGCAAAACCTCGACGAAAGCGGCACCGTTGTGCTGGTGGGCCCGGCGGAAGGTCTCCTGCATGTGGGCGCGGTCCATGTCGTGGGTTCGGGCCACGAAGGTCGCTTCGGCACCGAGAGCGAGCGACACCGGGTTGAACGGCGTGTCGACCGAGCCGAACGGCGTGGACTTGGTCACCTTGGCCACCTCGGACGTCGGCGAGTACTGGCCCTTGGTCAGCCCGTAGATCTGGTTGTTGAACATCAAGATGTTCAGCCGGACGTTGCGCCGCAGCGCGTGGATGAGGTGGTTGCCCCCGATGGACAGCGAGTCGCCGTCGCCCGAGATGACCCACACGTCGAGGTCGGGGCGCGTCGTGGCGAGGCCCGTCGCAATCGCCGGAGCCCGTCCGTGAATGGAGTGCATGCCGTACGTGTTCATGTAGTACGGAAAGCGCGCCGCGCAGCCGATGCCCGAGAGGAACACCGTGTTCTCACGTCGCACGCCCAGCTCGGGCATGAGCATTTGCACGGCCGCCAGGATGGAGTAATCACCGCAGCCCGGGCACCAGCGGACCTCCTGGTCGCTGGTCCAGTCCTTGCGGGTGGTGACGGGGACGGCGGTGGCGACGGACCCGTTGGACCCGTTGGCGCCGTTGGACTCACTCATGATTTGCCTCCGAGCAACGCGGTGATGGCTGCCTCGATCTCTCCCACGCGGAACGGGACACCCTGCATTTTGGACATGGCCAGGGCGTCGACGAGGTACTCGGCGCGCAAGATCCGGCTCAGCTGGCCGAGGTTCATCTCGGGCACGAGGACCTGCGTGTAGCGGCCCAGCACCTCACCGAGGTTGGCGGGAAGCGGGTTGAGGTGCCGCAGATGCACGTGCGCCGCCTTCATGCCGCGCGCGCGCACCCGCTTGACACCCGCCGCGACCGCAGCGTAGGTCGAGCCCCAAGTGACCAGCAGCAGCTGCGCGTCCCCGTTCTCGTCGTTGACCTCGACGGGCGGGATGTCGGCAACGATTCCGGCGATCTTGTCCTGGCGGAGGTGGACCATGCGCTCGTGGTTGACGCCCTCGTAGGACACGTTGCCGCTGCCGTCCGACTTCTCGAGGCCGCCGATGCGGTGCTCCAGACCCGGCAGACCCGGCGGGGCCCACGGTCGGGCCAGCGTCTCCGGGTCGCGCACGTAGGGCCAGAACGTCGGGTTGCCGGCGTCGTCGACGTGGTTGGGCTCGGCCGCGAAGCCGGCTTCGATCGGCTCGAACGCGTCGAGGTCGGGCAAGCGCCAGGGCTCCGCCCCGTTGGCCAGGTAGCCGTCGGAGAGCAAGATGACCGGCGTGCGGTACTTCACGGCCAGCCGGGTTGCCTCGATCGCCGCCGCGAAGCAGTCGCTCGGCGTCTTCGGCGCCAGGATCGGCAGCGGCGCCTCGCCGTGGCGGCCGTACATGGCGTGGAGCAGGTCCGCCTGCTCGGTCTTGGTGGGGAGGCCGGTGGAGGGGCCGCCGCGCTGGACGTCGACGATGATCAGCGGCAACTCCAGGTTGATGGCGAGGCCGATCGTCTCGGACTTGAGGTCGAGCCCGGGCCCGCTGGTCGTGGTCACCCCGATGGCACCCCCGAACGACGCGCCGAGCGCGGCGCCGATGCCGGCGATCTCGTCCTCGGCCTGGAACGTGCGGATCCCGAACTCCTTGCGGCGGCTCAGCTCGTGCAAGATGTCCGAGGCGGGGGTGATGGGGTAGCTGCCGAGGAAGAGTGGCAAGCCGGCGAGCCGTGAGGCGGTGATCAGCCCCCAGGCGAGCGCCTGGTTGCCGGTGACCTGCACGTACTCACCCGGGTCGAAGGTCGCCGGGCGAATCTCGTAGTTGGACTCGAAGAGCTCGGCCGTCTCGCCGAAGTCGTAGCCGGCCCGGAAGGCGCGGGTGTTGGCCTCGACCACCTGGGGCTTGGGAGCGAAGCGCTCGGCGATCCACTTGAGGGTGGGGTCGACGGGACGGGTGTAGAGCCAGCTCACCAAGCCGAGCGCGAAGAAGTTCTTGGAGCGCTCGGCGTCGCGCGGCTTGACCCCGGCCTCCTTGCAGACCTCCTGGGTGATGGAGGTCATGGGGATCTCGTAGACGATGTAGGCGCTGAGCGAGCCGTCGGTCAGCGGGTTGGCCTCGTAGCCCGCCTTGGTGAGGCTGCGCTCGTCAAAGGAGTCGCTGTTGACGATGAGGACCGTTCCTTGGGCCATCAGGTCGATGTTGGCCTTGAGGGCGGCCGGGTTCATTGCCACCAGCGCGTTCGGCGAGTCGCCCGGGGTCAGGATGTCGTGGTCCGAGATGTGGACCTGGAAGGCCGAGACGCCGTTCAGGGTGCCCGCGGGGGCCCGGATCTCGGCGGGGAAGTCGGGGAAGGTGGACAAGTCGTTGCCCAGCAGGGCGCTGCTGGTGGTGAAGCGGTCGCCGGTGAGCTGCATGCCGTCTCCCGAGTCGCCGGCGAAGCGCACGATGACCTGGTCCAATTGCTCTGTCGCGTGTTGCGTTCCCGAAGCCACGGGGCTGCCTCGTCTCATGTCGTGGACGGTGGAGAGTCATGGCTCACCGCGGTGGGCCGTCGCGCACCTCGTCGGCTCTGGGCGCGGCATCTCCGTCCGAATTGCTCGTTCGGGTCGATCCTACCCCCGGGGCAGGGGGGGACCATCTTCATACGCCGTTGCTCCGATGGGTCGGGGTGCGCCCGACAGACGCCCGGGGCCGTCCTCCGCGCGGAGGTGGTGCAGCACCGACGAGGCGGCCCCCTCAGGGTCAGGCGACGGTCACCTCGGGATTGAGGTACACGTCCTGGACGGCGTGGATGAGAGCGGCACCCTCGGCGAGCGGGCGCTGGAAGGACTTCCGGCCCACGATGAGACCCATCCCGCCGGCGCGCTTGTTGATCACGGCGGTGCGCACGGCCTGGGCCAGGTCGTTCTCGCCCTTGGACTCGCCCCCCGAGTTGATGAGGCCGATGCGACCGGCGTAGCAGTTGACGACCTGCCAGCGGGTGAGGTCGATCGGGTGGTCGGTCGTGAGCTCGTCGTAGACGAGCGGGTCGGTGCGGCCGAAGCCGATGGCGGTGTACCCGCCGTTGTTCTCCGGCTGCTTCTGCTTGACGATGTCGGCCTCGATCGTCACGCCCATGTGGTTGGCCTGGCCGGTGAGGTCGGCCGAGACCTCGTAGTTGACGCCGTCCTTCTTGAAGGCCGGGTTGCGGAGGTAGCACCACAACACGGTGAACAGGCCGAGCCGGTGCGCCTCGGCGAAGGCGGCCGAGACCTCCTGCAGTTCGCGGTCCATGTCGTCCGAGCCGAAGTAGATGGTGGCGCCCACCCCGACGGCGCCCAGATCGGCTGCCTGGCGGACGGAAGCGAACATGATCTGGTCGTAGGTGTCGGGCACGTGCAAGAACGCGTTGTGGTTCAGCTTGACGATGAAGGGGATGCGGTGCACGTATCTCCGTGAGGCCAGGCCGAGGGTGCCGAGCGTCGTGGCGACGGCGTTGCAGTCGCCGGCGAGGGCGAGCTCGAGGAGGTTCAGGGGGTCGAAGTAGGCCGGGTTCTTCGAGAAGCTCGCCGCGGCGGAGTGCTCGATGCCCTGGTCGACCGGGAGGATGGAGACGTATCCAGTGCCGCCGAGGCGTCCGTGGTTGAACAACGTCCCGAGGTTGCGCAGGACGGTGGGGTTGCGGTCGCTGATGGTGAAGACACGATCGAGGTAGTCGGGGCCTGGGAGGGTCAGGTTCTCCGCTGGGAAGGCCTTGGCCGTATGGCCGAGGAGGCCATCCGCATCGTCGCCGAGGAGCTCGTGGAGGTCGGTGCTCGTGCTCATGGTGGCCCAGCCTACCGGAGGGTCAGCGGGGCCTCTCGGGGAGCGGGAGGTGCACCGGACGCCTTCGTGGGCGGCCGTCCGACGTCCGTTCCGGTTCCGATCACCGTCGTCCCGCAACCGCGGTTGGAGCGGTGGTTGCGGAGAGGACGAGTTGGGTATCTCGGGTCGCTGACGTCTTGGTGACGGTTTCGGCCCATACGCTGGAGCACGTCGGATTGGGTTCGGCGACGTCTTGAGCGAGCGGAGGCCATGAACGTTCTCGAATCCAGGGCGGGCGGGCCGTGGCGCCTGCGCCCCTGGGTACTCCTGGCCGGCGCGGTCGTGATCGTCGCGGCCGTGCTCTTCTTCACGCTGCCTTCGGGCGCGCCCGGGCACGCGGGCTCGTCGCACTCGGCCGCGGACGCATCACACTCGGCCTCCGACCCGGCATCGGCGTCGACCTCGTTCGCGGTGCGCTCCACCACTCCGACGGCGGGGGCTCAGGACGTCGCACCGGACACCACGATCTCGGTGACCTTCTCCGCCCCCGTCTCGGCGCACACGGTGACGCCCGTCCTCGCGCCCGCCGTCGCGGGCAAGTGGGTCCAGACGAACACCACCACGCTTTCCTACGAGCTGGACTCCCCCTTGATCCCCTCCTCCGAGGAGCTGCTCACCATTCCGGGTGGATCGCACGGCCTGCGAGCGAGCGACGGCGCCGTCCTCGCCGCGTCGAGCTCGGTGACGTTCGGCGTGGCCTCCGGGGACACCCTGCGCCTGCAGCAGCTGCTGGCCCAGCTCGACTTCCTGCCGGTCGCCTTCGTCCCGACCGGCCCGCCACCAGCCCGGGCGGACCTGGCCGAGGACCAGCCCGGCACCTTTTCGTGGCGCTGGCCCGGCCTCCCCTCCGAGCTCACCTCGCAATGGACCCAGGGGAGCGAGAACGAGATCACCAAGGCCGCAGTGGAGGTCTTCGAGACCCAGAACGACCTCGGCGTCGACGGCATCGCGGGACCGGCGGTCTGGACGTCCCTGATCAACGACACGATCAACGACAAGGTCGACGCCACGCCCTACGTGTACGTCCTCGTGAACAAGGTGATCCCGCAGAACTTGACGCTGTGGGACAACGGGGTGGCGCAATACGTCGGGATCCCGGTGAACACTGGTGCTCCGGGAGCGGACACGATCGACGGGACCTACGCCGTCTTCGAGCACGTGCGCTACTCGGACATGAAGGGGACCAACCCCGACGGCTCCACCTACAACGACCCCAACGTCCCCTACGCCAGCTATTTCAACGGGGGCGACGCGCTGCACGGCTTCATCCGCGCCAGCTACGGCACACCCCAGAGCAACGGCTGCGTCGAGATGAGCTACGCCGACGCGGCGCTGGTCTGGCCCCTGACGCCGATCGGCACGCTCGTCACGGTCGAGGGCCCGAACTTCGGCACCGCTCCCCCGGCGACGACCACCACGACACCGCCGGCACCGGCGCCCCCGCCGACCACGACGACCGCTCCCGCGGCGACGACGACGACGGCGCCAGCCCCCTCCCCGGCTGTCGCCACGACGACGACTGCGGCGGGGTCGGCCGGGTCAGCATCGGCCGCGGGGTCGGCGGGGTGAGCCAGGTCGGCGGGTGACGCTGACGCCCGCCGGCTCCGTCAGCCGGCGGGAGCAGACCGCTTCGGCCGTCGGGGGCCCTTCGCCCGTGGCCGGCGCTCGGCCCCGAGACCCTGGAGGCGCTCCGCGACGTCGTAGGCCTCGGGATCAGCACGGCGGATCCGTTCGAAGTACTCGCGGGCCCGGGGGACGTCGCCGGCCCGCTCGTAGAGGTCTGCCAGCAGGTACCACTGCCGCACGTGGCGATCCGAAGGGTTCCGCAGCGCCTTCGTCGCGCCTGCCGTCGCCAGCATGGCGATGGCGCCGTTCAGGTCGCCGGTGTCGGCCAGCGACGCCGCGGCAACGATCCGCCCCTCGGCCAGGACGTCGGGGTCGGGAGAGCTGTGGCGGAGCTCGCTCCACAGCTCTGCGACCTTCTTCGGCTTGTGCAGCGCCCGTTGGCAGTCCATGAGCACGGGCAGATGCACCGTCGAGTCGCTCAAGGCCCCGAAGGCCTGCAGGTGGCGGGTGGCCTCGCGCCAGCGACCGCTCCGATAGGCGGCGAGGCCCGCCAGCTCCCGCACGGCGGCCACACCCGGCGCCTCGTCGGACACCGGTTTGATGGCCCGGAGCGCATCTTGGTAGCGGCCCCGCTCGTAGGCGGCGTAGGCGGACTCGGTGCGGGTGACCAGCCCTTCGCGGTGCCGCGTCGTGGAAGTGTCCGCCGCCTTGCGGATGGCGGCGGCGATCTCGGGCGGGAGGGCGGGGCGGCCCGAAAGACCGGCGATGGCGTCGCGTGCCGTCGTCGACGTGGTGGTCCCCTTGGGTTGGGTTCGGCGGCTCCGGCTGGGTGCCTTGGAGGGTGTCGCGTCCTGCCATTCGTCCCGCGCCCCGTCGACGCGTATCCAGGCCGGAGGTCTGCGGGGGGCCGCCGCCGACCTCCGGCGCTCCCGCTCGTCGGGGTCTCTGGCGCCGCTTCGCTCCGCGGGGGCGTCCCTCCGGGCCACCTCGCGTGGCGCCGCGTCGGGCGACGTTGCCCCACCGCCGGGCCTGATCCGGCAGGGGACGCTCCTCGTCGCGGGACGGCCGGTCAACGCGCGCCGCCCCGGTCGTCTTCGCCCCACCCTGCTTCGCCCCACCCTGCTTCGCCGTTCCGCTCCGTTCGGGCCGGGGCCGGCCAGCCTGGCCCTTCTGGCCCGCCCGCCCCGCCCTCTGCGGCGGGGCGCCGGCGCCCCGGGACGGCACCCCCCCACCCGATGACCGTGCCGACGTTCCAGCCGTACCGCCCGGCCGCCCGCGTGTCGTGCTCGACCCGCGGGCGCGGGCTCCGCCATCACGGCCCGTGCCCCCGGCCGACCGTCCGCGTCCTTGGCTGCCCGACGTGGCCGCTCGCGAGGGCCGGGGCGGCCGCGGTCCGGGGACGCGACGATTCGGCCGCGGGGAGGGTGGCATCGCCACGTATTTTACGCGCTCGGCCTCCAGCGGCCCCGCTCGGAAGATTCCGAAAACGACGAGATCCCCCCGAGCCGAAGCTCCGAGGGGATCTCGTCATGAGAAATCCCGGCGGCGACCTACTCTCCCAGGGGGCCTCCCCCCAAGTACCATCGGCGCGGGCGGGCTTAACTGCCGTGTTCGGAATGGGAACGGGTGTTTCCCCGCCGCCATGGCCACCGGAAACCGTACGCTCGGCCGGCTCGACCGCCTCCGAAGTTCGAAGACCGGAGCCGCGCCTGTGGCTGCGTCACCGCAGCCCCTGAGCGTTCCAAAGCGAGCACGAGCACGAGGTAGGTCTCCAAGCCCTCGGCCGATTAGTACCGGTCGGCTGAATGCATTGCTGCACGTACACCTCCGGCCTATCAACGTGGTCGTCTAGCCACGGGCCTTACCAGGTTAACCCTGTGGGAGATTTCATCTCGAAACGGGCTTCGCACTTAGATGCTTTCAGCGCTTATCCCACCCGTAGGTCGCAAACCAGCCGTGCCCTTGGCAGGACAACTGGCACACGAGAGCTACGTCCGTCCCGGTCCTCTCGTACTAGGGACAGCCTTTCTCAAATCTCCTACGGCTGCATCGGATAGGGACCGACATTGTTGTTACCACCGACCAACTCGATCGGGGGCCAGTACATTTCTGCCTGGCTCTGCATGTCGCCATACAGATCGGACCATATCTTCACCCTCACAGGTCTGCGAAGGTGCTTGGCATATGGTCTCTGAGGATTCTGGCCTCTGAGCCCGGTGAAGTCGTCGGTAACGACCACCACCATTCATTTGGAGCGCCACGGCGGCAAGCCGCTCGAAGCCCTCCTTCACAAGATGGTCGCCCCTCGCCATCGCTCTCACGATGCCGGCGAAGGTGATGAACTCATCTTGCTTGCAGCTCAGTAGCGGATTTCGTTCGAAGAAGGGAATCACTCTTTCGAGCAGATCCTTCCGTCGCCGCACGACCAACACATACGTATGGTCGTTCGACCCACGATGATTCTCTCGCAGCAATCCACAACCCAGAAGTTCCCGCGCCAGGTCCAAAACCCTGGCTCGAGCGGCGTCCTGACTTATGCGGAACTCCGGTACGAGTTGCCATCCAGCTCTCGTACTGGGATTCCTTTGGAGTGCGACGTGAAAACATCCTTCTCCGTCTACAAAACCGGCTATGTACGACTCCAGTCTTTCCTGCTGATTGACCGCACCTGACACATTTTCACAGCCCTCTCCGTCCATGCCCGCATCGTACGTAGCGGGTGTCTCACGACCTCTAGAGAGCGAGTAGCGCAGGATACAAACGGTGTTTCCAGCAAATAGCCAAGTTTAAAGACAGCGCGGTTCATTCACTGTCTCACGACGTTCTAAACCCAGCTCGCGTACCGCTTTAATGGGCGAACAGCCCAACCCTTGGGACCGGCTTCAGCCCCAGGATGCGACGAGCCGACATCGAGGTGCCAAACCTTCCCGTCGATATGGACTCTTGGGGAAGATGAGCCTGTTATCCCCGGGGTACCTTTTATCCGTTGAGCAACGGCGCTTCCATAAGCAACCGCTGGATCACTATGCCCTGCTTTCGCACCTGCTCGACTTGTAGG
This sequence comes from uncultured Acidimicrobiaceae bacterium, assembly GCA_963838835.1. GTDB lineage: Bacteria > Actinomycetota > Acidimicrobiia > Acidimicrobiales > RAAP-2 > Bog-473. The sequence goes on along the minus strand of CAWITA010000019.1, from coordinate 228,495 downwards.
TCTCGCAGTCAAGCTCCCTTTTGCCATTGCACTCGACAGCTGATTGCCAACCAGCCTGAGGGAACCTTTGGGCGCCTCCGTTACATTTTAGGAGGCGACCGCCCCAGTCAAACTACCCACCTGACGCTGTTCCTGATCCGGATCACGGACCGAGGTTAGAGCCCCGGCACTAAAAGGGTGGTATTTCAAGGTTGACTCCACACTGGCTGGCGCCAATGCTTCAAAGTCTCCCACCTATCCTACACAAATAGTACCAAAACTCAACATCAAGCTGTAGTAAAGGTCCACGGGGTCTTTCCGTCCTGATGCAGCTAACGAGCATCTTTACTCGTACTTCAATTTCGCCGGGTCTGTGGTTGAGACAGTAGGAAAGTCGTTACGCCATTCGTGCAGGTCGGAACTTACCCGACAAGGAATTTCGCTACCTTAGGACCGTTATAGTTACGGCCGCCGTTTACCGGGGCTTAGGTTCAGAGCTTCGTCCGAAGACTAACCCTTCCCCGTAACCTTCCGGCACCGGGCAGGCGTCAGAGCGTATACATCGTCTTACGACTTCGCACGCTCCTGTGTTTTTAGTAAACAGTCGCTTTCCCCAATTCTCTGCGGCCCCCTCAGGCTCGGGACGCAAAGTCCGTCACCCTGTCGGGGCCCTCCTTCTCCCGAAGTTACGGAGGAATTTTGCCGAGTTCCTTAACCACAGTTCTCCCGATCGCCTTGGTATTCTCTACCCGCCCACCTGTGTTGGTTTGGGGTACGGGTACCGTGTCAGCTCGCTAGAAGTTTTTCTAGGCAGCATAGAATCAGTGACTTCGCCTGGAACGGCTCGGCATCGCGTCTCAGGATTGATGGGATCCGGATTTACCTAGATCCCTCCCTACACGCTTACCCCAGGACAACCAACGCCTGGGCTCACCTATCTTCCTGCGTCGCTCCTTTGCTATCCGCCCCAGGGTTTGTCGGCTCGACCCGAAGGTCATCCCCTTAGTACCCCTGGCTTGGAATGGGCGCGGACACGGTAGTACTGGAATATCAACCAGTTGTGCATCGACTACGCCTCTCGGCCTCGCCTTAGCTCCCGACTTACCCTGGGAGGATTAGCCTTCCCCAGGAACCCTTGGGCTTACGGCGGAGGAGTTTCTCACTCCTCTCTCGCTACTCATACCAGCATTCGCACTCGACCACGCTCCACGACGGTTCACACCACCGCTTCTCTGCGAGATCGACGCTCCCCTACCACTCCCGTCTCTCGACGGAAATCCGCGGCTTCGGCTCTTGACTTGAGCCCCGTTACATTATCCGCGCAGGACCACTCGACCAGTGAGCTATTACGCACTCTTTTAAGGATGGCTGCTTCTGAGCCAACCTCCTGGCTGTCTTTGCGTTCCCACATCGTTTTCCACTTAGTCAAGAATTTGGGGCCTTAGCCGGCGGTCTGGGCTGTTTCCCTTTCGACCAACGAAGCTCATCCCTCGTGGTCTCACTGCCGGGTTCTAGAGCATCGGCATTCGGAGTTTAGTTGGGGTCAGTAAGCTTGTAGGCCCCCTAGCCCATCCAGTGCTCTACCTCCGATGCTGAACACCCGACGCTGCACCTAAATGCATTTCGGGGAGAACCAGCTATCACCGAGTTTGATTGGCCTTTCACCCCTTGCCACAGGTCATCCCCCCAGTTTTCAACCTAGGTGGGTTCGGCCCTCCACGAAGTCTTACCTTCGCTTCAGCCTGCCCATGGCAAGCTCACTCGGCTTCGGGTCTACAGCATGCGACTCAACGCCCTATTCAGACTCGCTTTCGCTTCGGCTACCCATCGCTGGTTAACCTCGCCACACACCGTAACTCGCTGGCTCATTCTTCAAAAGGCACGCCATCACGGCTGACATCCACCTGGTGTCACCAATCTCACCCGAAGGGATCATGGCAACGGTGGAGCAACGACGCTTTGACTGTTTGTAAGCCAACGGTTTCAGGTACTATTTCACTCCCCTCCCGGGGTACTTTTCACCTTTCCCTCACGGTACTAGTTCGCTATCGGTCGCCTAAGAGTACTTAGCCTTACGAGATGGTCCTCGCAGATTCACGCCGGCTTTCCCGGATCCGGCGCTACTCGGGTGCTCAAGCGGAGTCCAATGTGTTTCGTGTACGGGACCATTACCCTCTACGGTTCAGCTTTCCTGACTGATTCCACTAGACATTGGATTTGTAACTCCGTGACGGGTCTGGTGCCCCGTCTCTCGAGTCCCACAACCCCATACCGGCAACGCCACCAGGCTTTGACACCGGCACGGTTTGGGCTCTTCCCGTTTCGCTCGCCGCTACTCAGGGAGTCACTGTTGTTTTCCTCTCCTCGGGTTACTTAGATGTTTCAATTCACCCGGTTCCCTCGCCCCGCCCTATACATTCAGGCGGAGTGTAGCACCTCATGACAGGTGCTGGGTTGCCCCATTCGGATATCCACGGATCGACGCTAGGTAGACAGCTTCCCGTGGCTTTTCGCAGTCGCCCACGTCCTTCTTCGGCTTTAGGCGCCAAGGCATCCACCGTTGGCTCTTTGTAGCTTGGAGAACAAAGATGCTCGTGCTCGCTTTGGAATTCTCAAGGGGCTGCACAGCGCACGCCTGGGCCGGACACCGCGCTGGACGAAACAAACGAACAGCGGGGAAAACCGCCCGACCGGGGCACGCACGGGGTGAGAGGTCCCCTGCCGCCGGGCCAACTGGACAGGACAAACAACACCGGGCCTCGAGGAGCTCCCACAGGGCTCGACTCGGGCCCGACCTGCCCGCGGGCACGACGGGGGACATCACCGGGATCGGATCCGACAAACGGGCCGCTCCCTCAAAACGGAATAGTGAGAGTCCGGCAGCACCCGTAGGGACCGGTCCGTGGAGGCGGGCTCCGATCGCAGTGCCAAAGCAAGGCAATCAAAGGCGGCCGACCATCTGCCGGTGTACGAGAGCAACCGAGTAACCAGTGTTCAACTGGGTAGTGGTCGGCATTGAAATAGCCGACGGCACTCCTTAGAAAGGAGGTGATCCAGCCGCACCTTCCGGTACGGCTACCTTGTTACGACTTCACCCCAATCACCGATCCCACCTTCGACGGCTCCCTCCTAAAAGGTTGGGCCACCGGCTTCGGGTGTTACCGACTTTCGTGGTGTGACGGGCGGTGTGTACAAGGCCCGGGAACGTATTCACCCCGGCGTTGCTGATCCGGGATTACTAGCGACTCCGACTTCATGGAGTCGAGTTGCAGACTCCAATCCGAACTGAGACTGGCTTTGGGGATTGGCTCCTCCTCGCGGATTAGCAGCCCGTTGTACCAGCCATTGTAGCATGTGTGCAGCCCTGGACGTAAGGGGCATGATGACTTGACGTCGTCCCCACCTTCCTCCGAGTTGACCCCGGCAGTCTCCTACGAGTCCCCGGCATTACCCGCTGGCAACATAGGACAAGGGTTGCGCTCGTTGCGGGACTTAACCCAACATCTCACGACACGAGCTGACGACAGCCATGCACCACCTGTGTAAGGCCCCGAAGGACACCGTATCTCTACGGCTTTTCCCTACATGTCAAACCCAGGTAAGGTTCTTCGCGTTGCCTCGAATTAAGCCACATGCTCCGCCGCTTGTGCGGGCCCCCGTCAATTCCTTTGAGTTTTAGCCTTGCGGCCGTACTCCCCAGGCGGGGCACTTAATGCGTTAGCTGCGGCACGGAAACCGTTGAATAGTCCCCACACCTAGTGCCCAACGTTTACGGCGTGGACTACCAGGGTATCTAATCCTGTTCGCTCCCCACGCTTTCGCTCCTCAGCGTCAATGTCGGCCCAGACCACCGCCTTCGCTGCTGGTGTTCCTCCTGATATCTGCGCATTTCACCGCTACACCAGGAATTCCGTGGTCCCCTACCGAATTCTAGTCATGACAGTATCGAACGGCCGCTCCAGGTTGAGCCTGGAGATTTCACAATCGACTTATCAAACCGCCTACGAGCTCTTTACGCCCAATAAATCCGGACAACGCTTGCACCCTACGTATCACCGCGGCTGCTGGCACGTAGTTGGCCGGTGCTTCTTCTGCAGGTACCGTCACTATCGTCCCTGCTGAAAGGAGTTTACAACTCAGAAAGCCTTCGTCCTCCACGCGGCGTTGCTGCGTCAGGCTTTCGCCCATTGCGCAAGATTCCCCACTGCTGCCTCCCGTAGGAGTCTGGGCCGTGTCTCAGTCCCAGTGTGGCTGATCGTCCTCTCAGACCAGCTACCCGTCGATGCCTTGGTGAGCCGTTACCTCACCAACTAGCTGATAGGCCGCGAGCCCCTCCCGAAGCGGAATCCATTTCCTTATCAGATCATGCGGTCCGATAGGGATATCCGGTATTAGCACCGGTTTCCCGGTGTTGTCCCAGTCTTCGGGGCAGGTTGCTCACGTGCTACTCACCCGTTCGCCACTCGCTCTTCATCAGTATTGCTACCGAATGGAGCGCGTTCGACTTGCATGTGTTAGGCACGCCGCCAGCGTTCGTCCTGAGCCAGGATCAAACTCTCCATCGAGACTCACGGCCGGCCGTGCCCCACGAGGGAGCTCGAACGACCAAGAATCAGAGAGTCACCATGGTTTGACTCGAACCCATGGTAACCACAGGCCTTCGTACCCACGAGGGGTCGTCCGGCCTGCGTAATGCTTACTTGACGTACAACCCATCCGTTACAGAGTCACGGATGAATTGCCCGCACTGGCTTTTGGCTCTCACTATTCCGTTTTCAAGGAGCGACCGGGCACACACCTCTCCTGCCGGTGTTGGTGCCGGGTGTCCCAAAGGACTGTTCCGGACGAATTGCTTCGCCGGAGAGTCTCCTTCGGTTGCCGGAGGGCCAGGGGTGGCCGTTCCGACGGGTTCGTCACTCTAGCAGGCGCGCCCGTGGGCGTCAACGCGTTCGGCCGGGCACCATTTCCGCCGGGCCCGTGAGCCCGGAGCGACCGCGGCGACCGATGCGTAGCGGGACATCTGCGCCGTGCCGCGGATCCGCCAGAGCGCCCGTTCCGGCCCGGTCCCAAAGACGACGGCTCCGTCGCACCCAGCGTGGCACACGGTGAGCCACCCGGCCCTCCGTATGCCACCTGGTGCTCGAAGCTCAACGGGCTTTCCGCCCTCCCCAAGTCGCCAGTCGGACCGCCTGGGGGGCGTGCGCCGCCCGCTGATCTCCTCGATCTACCGCGCCCGTGCCATTCGATCTCCGCGTGCGCCAAACCTGCCACTTCATGTTGCACCCGAGTTGTGGCAGGGGCATGACAGAGCCGTGACGCCCTTTCGAGGCCCGTTTCCCCTGCTGGGAGGCGGCGGAGTGCGCCCCCAGGGCCGGGTCAGGGCCTGGAAACAGCGCTGTCGCCGGGGACCCAGAACCGCCACCGTTTGTCCCGCGCCTCCTTGATGCCGATCCGCGTCCCGCGGCCCGGGACGCCGGGGAGGCGGCGTCCCGTCGTCCACCAGGCGGACCGCCCGGCGCCGGCCCCGGCCCGCCGGCGGCCAGCAGGTCGACCCCGTTGTCCGCCCCGGTGATCCCGAGCGCCTGGCAGAGCTTGGCCGGCCCGTTGCAGAGGTCTCGATCGAGCCGGGCGGCGGGACGGGCGCGCCGCATGGCCGGCAGCCCGCGCGACGGGTGCGAGGGCCCGGATCAGGACCGCCGCCGCCTCCCCCTCGGGTCCGCACACCACGTTGGCGCACCAGTGCATGCCATAGGTGAAGTAGACGTAGAGGAAGCCCGGCGGCCCGAACATCACCGCCGTCCGCTGGCGTCCGCCCGCGGTAGGCGTGGGAGGCGGCGTCGTTGGCCCCGTGGTAGGCCTCGACCTCGACGATCCGTCCCGCCCGCTCCCCCCGGACCAGCACCTTGTTCAACAAGACAGGGCGCGACCGCGACGGGGCTCGCCTGCCAAGTCCGACCGCTGCACCGGGCCACCCTGGCCCAGCGGGCCGCCGAGCGCCACCCGGCCCGGGGTGACCCGGGCCCGCCCGGCCCCGGTGCTCAGGGGGCCGGTGTCGTCGGGTTGGCGGCCACCACCCCATGCGGGCGGCCGGTCGACCCCGCCGGGGGACGGGGCTTGCCGCGGCGCGGCGGTGGTGCGACCCCGGCTCGCCCCTCCGCTCCCCCGCCCCGATCGCCATCCGGGACAGCAGGGCGAGCTCCTCGACCATGGCCCGGGCGAGACCCGGCGGGTCGGGCACGGCGGTCGCGCACGCGTTGATTCCGACGAAGAGCGAGTCGCGGTAGCTCTGCACGGTCACGTTGAGCGCGACGCCGTCGACCACCGGCCCGAGCGGGTACACCCCGCGCAGCTGCATGCCGGCGAAGTAGAGCGGGAAGGTGGGGCCCGGGCACGTTCGAGACCATCAGGTTGCCGGCGCGCACCTTGCGCAGCACGCCCGAGCGCACGCCGAGCTGGATCGCCGGCTTGGCCAGGGCCGGTGGAATGGCGTCCGCCATGAGCGTGGCCATGGGTCCGTACCCGACGGCGCGCTCCTGCCCCTTGCACGATGCGCTCGCCGCGGTGACCGTCCGGAGCCGTTCGAGCGGCGTCTGGCGGTCGTTGGCGAGCGGCACGAACATGGCGGAGAGCTGATTGCCCACCGCGACGCCTTCCTCGCCGCGCACCGACACGGGGACGACGGCGACCAGCGGGCTCTCCACGTCCTGATCGTGCGCCACCAGATGTGTGCGCAGGGCGCCGGAGCAGACGGCGAGCACGACGTCGTTGATGGTCGACCCGAACCGGTCCTTCAGCACGCGCACCAGCGCCATGTCGAGTTCGGCGAAGGCCACGGCCCGCTCGGCGCACACGGGTGTCTCGAACGTGTTGGGCGCGCCGAGAGGGATCGACAACGGACCGATGCCGCTGCTCGCCGACCACACAGCGGGCCAGGCGGACGGCGGTGTTGCCCATCTCGAGCACGGCGCGCAGCACACGTACCGGGCTCCTGACGAAGTTGGGCAAGGCGTCGGTCATCAGCTGCGCCTGCGAGGGCAGGCCGTGCCGGGAGCCAGGGCGGGCATGGCTCGGTGACGGCGCGGCCCTCCGGCGTCAAGTCCAACAGCTGGGCCAGCATCTGGGCGCCGGCCACGCCGTCGACGACGGAGTGGTGCACCTTGGCGATCAGCCCGACCTTGCCGCCGGCCAACCCCTCGATGACGTGCATCTCCCACGGTGGCTGCCCGGGCGTGAGCGGCCGACCCATCACCTCCGCGACCAGTGCGGAGAACTCGGTCTCGCCTCCGGGAGCCGGCAGGGCGGTGCGGGTGCAGGTGGTTGGCCAGGTCGAAATCAGGATCGTCCACCCAGCGCGGGTGGTCGAGGCCCAGCGGGACGGGCATGAGCCGGCGTCGGAAGGGGGGCAGCGAGGGGATCCTCTCCTCGAGATGGTCGGCGACGCGCTCGAACGTGTAGCCGCCGTCGGCGGTGGTGGGGTCGAAGACGCAGGCGTAGGCGATCTCCATCGGAGTCTCCGGGGTGTCCGAGTAGACGAACATCGGGTCGATGCCGGTCATTCGCTCCATGTGTGCCTCCGCGTGGTACGGGTTTCGGTGGACTCGACTCGGCGATCCGACGTCTCTACTTATCCTGCCCGTCCCGGACACCCTCAGGGCGGACTCCCCGCTGCCGTCGAAACGAGGCCCGTCGTCGATGTGGCCCCGCCACCAGATTGCGCCCGTTGTGGTCGCGATACAACCGTTGCGGCGAATCTTTATGGTCCGTTCACCTGGGGGATACCCACCCGCCGGGATTCGACACGCAACGCCAGGTCGGCGGGCCCGTGGTCTTTGTGGGCCCGCTGGCGGCCACGCGGCCGCGAGGTGTGAGGACCCCGATCAGGAGGGAGACCCCGCCGGACGCCACTGGGCGAGGCGCGTTCGGTCGACCTCGCGACGGCGCACGAAGCGCTCCGCCTGTTCGGCGACCGGGCCGGGGCCGGCCCCGCCGGGGGTCCGGCGGCGCGTCACCGCCACCCCGGGTTCCAGCAGCTCCACGGCGGCCTCGCCCAGGTCCGGGTGCGCGGCCACCAGCTCGACGAGCGGCACGTGGCGCTCGAGCGACTCGCGGACAAGGCCCCCGACGAGCGCGTGGGCCTGGCGGAAGGGCATGCCCTGTTCGACCAGCAACTCGGCCAGGTCGATGGCACACGCCGCCGGTCCGTCGGCCGCCGCCTGCATGCGCTCCTCGTTCCACGAGGCCGTCTCGTAGACCCCGCGCAATGCGATCAGGGCGCGCGACACCTGCACGTACGGCGTCGAAGAGCGGCTCCTTGTCCTCTTGGAGGTCGCGGTTGTAGGACAGCGGGAGTCCCTTCAGCGTCACCAACGCCGCGTTGAGGTGACCGATCAACCGCCCCGACTTGCCCCGGGCCAGCTCGGCCACGTCGGGATTCTTCTTCTGGGGCAGCATCGAGCTGCCGGTCGCGTACGCGTCGTCGAGCGTGCAGAAGCCGAATTCCTCCGTCGACCACAGCACGATCTCCTCCCCCAGGCGCGAGAGGTGCACCCCGAGCAGGGCCAGATCGAACAGCGCCTCCGCCACGAAGTCGCGGTCGGCCACCGCATCGAGCGAATTCTCGAAGCGGCCGTGGAACCCGAGCTCGGCGGCGACGTAATCGGGGTCGAGCGGCAGCGACGAGCCGGCGAGCGCGCCGGCGCCGAGGGGCGAGATGTTGAGGCGGTCGACGGTGGTGAGAAGCCGGTCGACGTCACGGGCGAGCGCCCATCCGTGCGCCAGCAGGTGGTGGGCCAGCAGCACGGGCTGGGCCCGCTGCAGGTGGGTGTAGCCGGGAAGGTACACGTCTGCCGCCTCCCGTGCCCGCTGGGCGAGGACGTCCTGCAGCGCCATGATCTCCTCGGCCACGCCCACGAGGGAGCGCCGGCACCACAGGCGCAGCGCGGTGGCGACCTGGTCGTTGCGGCTCCGACCCGTGTGGACCTTGGCACCGACGTCGCCGATCAGCTCGGTGACGCGTCGCTCGATGGCCGTGTGCACGTCCTCGTCACCCGGGGCGAACACGAAGCTCTCCGTCGCGAACTCCTCCTCGACGATGTCGAGCGCGTCGACGAGGGCGGACACCTCGCTGTCGGTCAGGATCCCTGCCTTGCCCAGTCCCTTGACATGGGCGCGCGAAGCCGGCGAGATCGTCGTGCGCCAGCACCCGGTCGAAGGGCAGGCTCGACCGTGAACGCTGCCACGGCGTCCGCCATGCCGGTCGAGATGCGACCCTTCCACAGCGTCATGACCCGCCCCTTCCTGCCTTCGCCGCCGCCCCTGCTTCCCCTCCATCCGCACCGGGACCCTGACGAGCCGACCACGTCGCGACGCCGAGGCCCCACAAGCGGACGAACCCCTCGGCGTCGGCGTGGCGGAACGTGTCCGAGGCGTCGTAGGTCGCCAGCCCGTGGTCGTAGAGCGCCACCGGGCTGCGGCGGCCCACCACGGCGCAGGTGCCCGGCGCGGCGAAGCGCAGGCGCACCTCGCCGGTCACGTGGCGCTGGCTCTCGGCCATGAACGCCTGCAGGGCACCTCGCAGCGGCGAGTACCACAGCCCGTCGTAGACGAGCTCGGCCCAGCGCGGCTCGAGGCGCGCCTTCTCGTGGTGCAGGTCGCGCTCGAGGGTGAGGTCCTCGAGGTCGGCGTGGGCCATGATCAGCGACAGCGCGGCGGGACACTCGTAGACCTCCCGGCTCTTGATGCCGACGCGCCGGTTCTCCACCATGTCGAGCCGCCCGAAGCCGCGGCGACCCGCCAGCGCACCCAGGCGGCCGATGAGGTCGTCGGGAGCGCAGCGCTTCGCCGTCGAGACTCACGGGGACGCCGGACTCGAAGCCCACGACGACCTCGACGGGCTCTTGCTCGATCACCCGCGTGAGGGTGTAGACGTCGTCTGGCGCCGGCGCCCACGGGTCCTCGATGGCACCGCACTCGATCGCCTTGCCCCAGAGGTTGTCGTCGATGGAGTACGGCTTCTCCTTGGTGACGGTGATGGGGATCTCCCACTTGGCCGCCAGCTCGACGCAGTCCTCTCGGCTCAGCCCCCAGACGCGGGCCGGGGCGACGATGCCGAGATCGGGCGCCAGGGCGCGCACACCCACTTCGAAACGCACCTGGTCGTTCCCCTTGCCGGTGCACCCGTGCGCCACCGCCGTTGCCCGATGGCGCCGCGCCTCGGCAACGAGATGCCGGACGATCACCGGGCGCGACAGCGCGGAGACGAGCGGGTACTTCCCCTCGTAGCGCGCGTTGGCCTGGAGGGCCGGCATACAGAACTCCTCGGCCATCTCGTCGCGGGCGTCGACGACGAGGGCCTCGACCGCCCCGGCGGCGAGTGCCCGCGCGCGGACAGCGTCCCAGTCCTCGCCACCGCGGTCGGCCGCCTGCCCGACGTTGACCGCCACCGCCACGACCTCGACGCCCTCGTTCTCGATGAGCCAGCGCACGGCGACCGAGGTATCGAGCCCACCGCTGTAGGCCAGCACTACCCGCTCAGACATGTTCGTCCTCTTCCTTCCCGTTCAATGCGATCTTGTTGGTGGCGACAATGCCCGCCACGTCGCGCAGACGCTCCGCCATGGTGCCGCCGCCGACGCGTTCGTTTATGACGACGAGCACCGTGTCGTCTCCGGCCACGGTGCCCACGACCTCTTCCAACCCGCTGCGGTCGAGGGCGGACCCGACGACGTGGGCCGAGCCCGGCGGCGTGCGCAGCACGACCAGGTTCCCCGAGTGGGCCACTTCGACGACCCACTCACCGAGCACCCGCCGCAGGTGCTCCTCGGGCGCGATCTGGTGCGTGGGCAGCTCGGGGAGGGCGTAGGCCGTGTCGCCCCCCGGCAAGCGGACCTTGACCGCGCCGAGGTCGTCGAGGTCGCGCGACACCGTCGTCTGGGTGGCCTCGATGCCGTGGTCGGCCAGCAGGGCGACCAGTTGCGCCTGGCTGGTCACCGGCTGGGCCTCCAACAGCTTGGCGATGCGGTGCTGGCGCTGGTTCTTGGTCAGGCGCCCCGGCGCGTCGCCGCTCACGACGCTCCCCCAACGGCCCAGGCCAGGATCCCGCGCATGGCGGTCCGGCGGTGGGCCGCCTGGCGCCAGACCAGCGAGCGGGGGCCCTCCAGGACGTCGTCGGTGATCTCCTCACCGCGGTGCGCGGGCAGGCAGTGCAGCACGACGGCGTCGGCGGCGGCCAGGTCGACCAACTCGTGGTCGATGGTGAAGCCCTCGAATGCGGCGCGGCGGGTCGCCTGCTCCTCCTCCTGGCCCATGCTGGTCCAGGCGTCGGTGTAGAGCACGGCGGCGCCCTTGGCCGCTTGGCGGGGGTCGTCGGCCAGCTGCACGACACCGCCGCGGCCGGCACGGTCGGCGCCGGCTTGCAGGTCGGCCAGCTCCTCGCCCGAGAAGGTGTAGTCCGCCGGGGAGGCGACGCGCACCTCCATGCCCTCGAGGAGGGCCGCCTTGGCCAGGGAGCGGGACACGTTGTTGGCGTCTCCGACGTAGGTCAAGGTGCGCCCGGCGAGCGGACCCAGCGCCTCACGCATGGTGAGCATGTCGGCGACCGCCTGGCAGGGGTGGGCGGTATCGGAGAGGAGGTTCACGACGGGGACGTCGAAGCCGCTGCGCTCGAGCGCGCCGGCCATCCGCGGCAACACCGCGTGGTCGAAGACGCGGGCGCACAGCACGCGGTGATAACAGCCCAAGGTGCGGGCAACGTCCTCGGCGGCCTCGCGCTCGGTCGAGCCCCACCTCCGCCCCCTGGATGTACACCGGGTGCCCACCGAGGTCGATCACCGCCATCTCGGTGGAGTTGCGCGTGCGCGCCGACGGCTTCTCGAAGAGGAGGGCAACGCCCGCACCGACCAGACACTGCTGCGGGGGCGTGTCGAGGGCCCGCGCCACGACACCGTCCCACTCCTCCGGGTCGAGGTCGTCGATGTCGAACAGGTGCGGCATGGGTCGGATCCCTCCTCTCCTCAGCCCCGCTCGCCGGCGATCCCGTGGCCCAGCAGGTCGGTGAGGACGCTGCCCAGGATCCCGAGGGCGCGGTCGATCTCGTCGTCGCGCACGAGCAGAGGGGGCGCCAACCGGACGGCGTCGGTCCGGACTGCGTTGACCAGGAGGCCCCGCTCGAGGGCACGCGCCGCGGCATCCTTGGCCACCGGCGCCTCGAGCTGGGCGGCCAGGAGCAGACCCGCGCCCCGGACCGCGACGACGCCCGGCAACTGCTCCAACCCGGCGGTCAGCCGCGCGCCGGCGGCACGGGCGCGGCCACACACGTCCTCGGACTCCATGACGGCGAGCGTCGCCTTGACGGCGGCCAGTGCGAGCGGTTGTCCGCCGAAGGTCGAGCCGTGGTCGCCCGGGCCGAACGCGGCCGCCACCTCGGCCCGCGCCCAGCACGCGCCGACGGGCATGCCGTTGCCCAGCGCCTTGGCCATGGTCACCACGTCGGGCTCCAAGCCCTGGGCCTGGAACGCGAACCAGTGGCCCGTACGGCCGAGCCCGGTCTGGATCTCGTCGAGCATGAGCAGTGCGTCGCGCTCGGTGCACAATGACCGCACCGCACCCAGGTAATCCGAGCTTGGCACCACGACCCCACCCTCGCCCTGGAGCGGCTCGAGCAGGACAGCCGCCACGGTGTCGGCGTCGAGGGCCTGGTCGAGCGCGGTCACGTCGTCGTAGGGCACGTGGACGAAGCCCTCGGGCAGCGGGAGGAATGGCGCCTGCTTCTCGGGCTGGCCGGTGGCCGTCAGGGTGGCCAGGGTCCGGCCGTGGAACGCATTGTCGGCGCTGATGACGACGTGGCGGCCACCGCCGGCCCAGCGCCGCGCCAGCTTCAGCGCGCACTCGTTCGCCTCCGCCCCCGAGTTGGCGAAGAAGACCTGGCCGCCGGCCTCGCCGGTCCCGCCGTTGATCAGCCGGTCGATGGTGCGGGCGACCTCGGGTGCCAGGGTGTTGCCGTAGAGGTTCGAGACGTGGCTCAGCGTCCCGGCCTGCTCCGCCACCGCGGCGGCCACGGTGGGGTGGGAGTGCCCGAGCGACACCACCGCCAGCCCGGTGATGAAGTCGAGGTACGCCGTGCCGTCGCCGTCGAACAAAAGGGTGCCCTCCCCCCGCACGAAGGTGGCCGGTGGCTCGGCGTAGGTGCGCATGAGCGCGTCACGCTCGGGTGGGGCGGCGGACGCCGACGCCGGACCGCTCACGGCAGCACCATCGTCCCGACGCCGGCATCGGTGAAGAGCTCGAGCAGGAGGGCATGGGGCACGCGTCCGTCCAGAATGTGGGCTCGCCCGACCCCGGCGCGCACGGCGCGTACGCACGCCTCGACCTTGGGCATCATGCCGCCTCGGGCTCCCCCGCTCCGGAGGATCTCGTCGACGACCTCGAGGGAGGCCTGGTGGATCACGGTGGTCGGGTCATCGGCCACCACGCGCAGCCCCTCGATGTCGGTCAGGAAGATCAGCTTCTCGGCCCCGAGCGCCTCGGCCAGCGCACCGGCGACGGCGTCGGCGTTGATGTTGTAGGCCTGACCCTTCTCGTCGGCCGCGATGGTGGCCACGACCGGGATCAGGCCCTCCGCCACCAGCCGCTGCAACATGGTCGGGTCCACGACGGACACGTGCCCGACGAAGCCGAGGTCGGCGTGGGTCGGGGCCGCTGTGATCAAATTGGCGTCCTCGCCCGACAATCCAACGGCCAGCGGGCCGTGCACGTTGACGGCCGAGACGATGTCGCGGTTCACCTTGCCGACCAACACCATGCGGGCGATGTCGAGCGTCTCCGCGTCAGTCACGCGTAGACCGTTGCGGAACTCGGTCTCCTTGCCGAGCCGCGCCATGAGCTCACCGATCTGGGGGCCCCCACCGTGCACCACGACGGGCAGCATGCCGACGGCCCGCATGAGCACCACGTCCTCGGCGAAGGAGGCGAGGGCGTCACCGGCGTCACCCACCTCGCCGTTGCCGTCGCCGGACGCGTGCAGCGCGTTGCCGCCGTACTTGACCACGACGATCTTGCCCCAAAAGCGACGGATGTAGGGCAGCGCCTCCACCAACACCGAGGCCGTCTTCGCCGCGGCCGCCTTCTGGGCCCGGCTGACCCGCGGCGGCAACGGCGGCGCACCGGGCGCCGTCATGACGTCGTCCTGTTCTCGTCGATGTAGCCGTAGCCGAGGTCGGTCCCGAGGACCGCGGCCCGCCCCGGGCCGAGGCCGAGATCACAGTCGATGTAGATGTGCCGGCCCGCCATATGGGCGGCGACCGCCGCCTCGTCGTGCGGCACCGCCACACCGGCGGCACACACCACGGTGCCCCCATAGGCCACCGAGACCAGGTCGACGTCGAAGCGAGTGCCGGCCGAACCGAGCTCTGAGACGATGCGCCCCCAGTAGGGGTCCGCCCCGAAGAGCGAGCACTGGACGAGCATCGAGTCCGCCACCTGGCGCGCCGCGACGTGAGCGGCCGCGTTGCTCGACGCGCCCCGGACCTGCACGTGGGCCACCTTGGTGGCGCCCTCCGCGTCCTCCACCATTTGCTCCGCGAGCGATCGGCAGGCGTCGGTGAGCGCCGTCGTCAGCGCGGCGGGCGAAGCGCCGGACCCGAGCCCGCTGGCGAGCACGAACACGCTGTCATTGGTCGAGGTGCACCCGTCGACCGTGACCGTGTTGAACGATGCCGCCACTGCCTCTTGGAGCGCTCCGTGCAGGATCGGCGGCTCGACGGCGGCGTCCGTGGTGCACACGGCGAGCATCGTGGCCATGTCGGGGGCGAGCATCGCGGCACCCTTGGCCATCGCGCCGACCGTGAAGCCGTCACCGAACACGACCACCTCCTTGGGCACGGTGTCGGTGGTCATGATGGCGCGGGCAGCCTTGGTCCCGGCCACCGGCCCGCCGCCGCGCGCCATCACGATCGGCGCGATCTCCGGGATGACCGTGTCGATGGGAAAAGGGATGCCGATGAGACCCGTCTGCGCGACGAGGACCTCTTCGGCCGTGCAACCCAGGTCGCCGGCCACGGCGACGCAGAGCCGTTTCGCCGCGGCGAGGCCCGCGGCTCCGGTGGCCGCGTTGGCATTGCCGGCCGTGACGATCACCCCGGCGGCCCGACCCGCCGTCGCGGCCAGGTGGGCCCGGCTCACCTGGACCGGTGCGGCCGCCGCCAGGTTGCTCGTGAACACCCCGGCGGCCGGCACGGCCAGGCCGTCGGACGTGGCGACCACGGCGACGTCGTGTCCGTAGGCGGCCTTGATGCCCGCGGCGCCCCCGATCGCCACGAAACCCCTGGGTGCGGTGACGCTCACGGGTACACCCCCGCGAGCGGCAACCCAGTGGTCTCGGTCAGACCGAGTGCCACGTTGGCGCACTGGATGGCCTGGCCGGACGCTCCCTTCACCAAATTGTCGAGGGCGCACAGGGTCAAGACCCATCCGGTGCGGGGGTCCACGCGCGCCGTCACGTGCGCAGTGTTCGAGCCCGCCGTCGCCTTGGTCGTCGGCGGGTCGTCGGTGACGACCACGAAGGGCTCGTCGTCGTAGGCCTCGTGGAGGGCGTCCATGACGGCGTCCGTCGACGGCGCCGGTCCAGGGCCGGCCGGCCGGCCGTAGCAGGTGGCCAGGATGCCGCGCACCATGGGCGCGCGGTGCGGGGTGAAGAGCACCTCGGCCCCGAGGATCTGCTCGATCTCTGGCGTGTGGCGATGGGTCAACAGCCCGTAGGCGGTGTAGTCCTCGTCCACCGCCCCGAAGTGCAACGAGTCCGAGAGGGCGCGGCCTGCGCCCGAGACGCCCGATGCCGCGTCCACGACGATCCCGCTCCGTCCGACCAGGCCCCGACGCACCAGGGGGGCGAGCGCCAGGCCGGCTGCGGTCGGGTAGCACCCGGCTGCGGCGACCAGCGTCGCCCCCGCCAGGTCGTCACGGAAGAGCTCGGGCAGGCCGTAGACCGCGTCGCCGAGCAGTTCGGGCACACCGTGCGCCGCGCCGTACCAACGCGGGTAGAGCGACGCCTCGCGCAGCCTGAAATCAGCCGCGAGGTCGACGACGACGCCGACCCGGCCCCACAGCTCGGGCACCACCCGCTGGGACTCGCCGTGCGGGAGGGCGCAGAACACCAGGTCCAGCCCGTCGAGGCGGCTGGGGTCACTCTCCTCGTAGAGCAGACCCGGGTAGGCCGCCGCCAGGGAGGGGGTGTGCTCCCCCACCGCCTGACCGACGTGGGACCGAGCGGTCGCCGTCGCCACCTCGAGGACGGGATGCGCCGCGAGGAGCCGCAACAGCTCGACTCCGGTGTAACCCGAGGCCCCCACGATCCCGACCTTCATTGCATGAGTATACATAGATCTGCATAATCATGCGACAGCGGCGGGTGCGCCCCGAGCGCTCGCCGTCTCAGGGGGCGATCGTGCGCAACCAGTAGGCGGAGTGGGCCACGACGGCGAACCCCATCACGTCGTTGACGGCGATCATCGGGGCGTTCTCGGCCGCGTTCCAGGTGCTGATGGAACGGACGTCGGGGTGCCGCTCCGTCACCGCGAAGACGTTGGCCACCTTCATGGCCAGCCCGAGGCCGTGGCCCCGGTGCTCCCGCATCACGAGGGTGTCGTGCTGCCAGGACCACGCGGGCGCCCCGAGCGGGACGACCACCTCCGTATAGCCGACGAGGTGCCCCGTCGCGTCGTGGCGCGCCACCGTCGTCACCTTCGCCCGGTCTTGCGCGGCCAGGCTCGCTTCGAGGGCACGGACACGGCTCTCGTCCCAGATCTCCTCGTCGAGCTCCTGCTCACCCACGGGCACGTCGGTGGACATGCGGCGCCCCAGCTCGCAGCGATCGGCCAGGTACTCGTCGGGCCAACGGTCGCAAAACGTGACCAGCGAATAGCCGGCCGACGACGCCCTGGGGAGGTGGCGCAGGGCGGCCGCCTGTCGGGGCTCGAGCGGCACGGTCAGCCTTCGGCGCACCATGCGCAACGCGACCGAGAACCCGTGGTGGCGCGCGAACGGTCCCGACCGATCGACGTATCCGTCCCTGGTCGGGGTCTCGTCCATGCCGCCCAACTCGGTCCGACCCGCGGCTCGGGCCCTGCGCTCGACGCTCTCGACCAGGGCCGTCCCCACACCGCGCCGCCGGTGTTCGGGCGAGACACGGACGTCGGTGCGCGCCACGTGCCGGTTCTCTCGGCGGAACATCTCAAGGTCGGCGATCCCGACGACCCGGCCCTCGGACCGGGCGACGAGGCAGACGTGCTCCTCTGGCCCCTCCGCGTCGAGCGCCTTGGCGAGGCGCTCCGCCCGCTGCCACCCCGGCCCGTCGGGCCACCGCTCCAAGTCCGTGGCGCGCAGCACCGCGAACCACTCGTCGAACGAGCGGCCGTCACGGGGATCGACCGCGACGACCGCGACGACCGAACTCACAGCTCCTTCTGCCAGAAGTGCCCGGCTCCGACGATCACGAATCCCATCATGTCGTTGACGGCGATCATCGGATCGTTCACCGCCGCGTTCGCCGTCGTGATGCGAACGACCGACGGCGCCGCGTCCGCCAGGGCGTCCAGGTTGGCGAGCTTGACCGCGAGACCGAGGCGGTTGCCGCGATGTTCGGGGAGAACCAGCGTCTGTTGCTGCCACGCCTCGCCCGGCGCGTCGGGCGACAGCAGCAGCTCGCTGACGGCGACCAGCCGACCCGACGGGACGTGCACCGCGACCGCCGCGAGCTTCCACGCGCCTCGGTCCTCGAGGAGCGCGTCGTTCTCCTCGAGGCGCGTGCGGTCCCAGACCTCTACCTCCCTGGCCCGATCTCCCGCCGGCTCCTCGGTCGACATGCGGCGGGAGAGCTCGCACTGATCCTCGAGATACTCCTCGGGCCAGGGCGCCCGAAAGGCAAGCGTGCGGTAGGTGGCGGCGTTGCGAGCGCCGCGCACGGTGGCGCGCAGTTGTTCCAGCCGTCCGACCTCCAACGGCAGGGTCAGGTAGCGGAGGTTCCCAGACATCGTCGCGACAAAACCCACATGGCGCGCAAAAGGAGCGGAGGGATGCGTGGGCGCACGCGCGACCGGCACGTCGACGATGGAGTTGAGCACGCGTCGACCGCGTGCTCTGCCGATCGTCGCCATGCCCTCGACGAGCGAGGTACCGACGCCCCTCCGGCGGTGATCCGGGTGCACCATCACCTTCACCTCGGCACCGTGGAGATTGTCTCGCAGCGGTATCTCCATCGTCCCCGCGCCCAAGATGCTCCCCCCTTGGTCGCGGGCGGCGAGGAGGACGAACCGGCGAAACGTGCCGACGTGTGCGTGGAAGGCTCTGAAGTCGCGTTCGCTGAACCCGGCTTGCTCGGGCCACAACTCGTGTTCCACGAGGTGCCACACGTGGTAGGACTCCGACAGCAAGCGGCCGTCCCCGGGACCAACGGTCACGACCTCCATCAGGCCACGATGCCACGCACCGGGGCTGCCCGCTCAGCGCAGGATGGCCCCGAACAGCTCGTCGACGGCCGCGATGCAACGGGAGCGCAGTTCGCCCACCTCCTCGTCGGTCAGCGTGCGGTCGGGCGCACAGAAGCGCAAGCGGTAGGCGAGGCTGCGCGCACCCTCGGGGATCCCGGGTCCCCGATACACGTCGAAGAGGGTCACCGACTCGAGCTGATCGCCGGCCGCGGCACGCAGGGCGTCGGCGACGGCGTCCGCCGGGTTGTTGTCCTCCACCACGAAGGCCAGGTCGATGTCCGACGAGGGGAAGCGGCTCACGGCGCCGCCGACGGTCACTCGGCGGGGCACGCGCACCTCGTCGAACAGCACGTCGAGATCGATCTCGAGCCAGCCGACTCGTCGCGCCGCGGTCGCGGCGCCGGCCGTGCGGGTCAGCCCGAAGGCCGCGGCGACTTCGGGGTCGACCTCACCGACGGAGCCGAAGGGCACCGGCTCGCCGCGGCGGGTCTGGGCCACCAGGTGGGCCGAGCGCGTGGGGTGCAGCCCCGGGAGGAGAAGGGTCCCGTCGCCGGGCCGCACCAGGCGCACCCCGTCGAGGTGGAGTGCGTCGGCGATGACGCGCCACGAGGCCACCGCGTCGCGAGCGTCGTCGTCCTCCCGGGCGAAGACGGCCGAGAGCAGCTCGCGTTCGCCCGGCAACACGGCGATCTCGGTGCCACCAGGACCGGCGCGCTCGACGACCCGCGGCGAGCCCGCGTCGGGGTGGGAGAAGACCACGCCCACCTCGAAGAGGCGAATCTCGGGCTGGCGGCGGCTGGTGTTGTACGACAGCGCGGCGAGCAGCCCGGGCATCAGCGAGCGCCGCAGGAACGGCTTCTCGGCGTCGAGGGGGTTGGCCACTCGCACCGCCGGGCCGGTCAGGCCCACATCGGCGTGCGCCGCGGCGGAGACGAACGTGTCCGTCCAGCCCTCGGATGCGCCGAGCCCCACCAAGATGTCCTTGATGACGCGCCGCGAGATCTGCCGCGCGGTCAACTGCCCCGGCTGGGGCCAGGTCGGGACGCGGCGCGGCACGTTGGAGTACCCCAGCGTGCGTGCGATCTCTTCGATGATGTCGTCGACACCGTAAGGCTCGGGACGGACATCGGGCCGGTTCGTCGGCACGATCACGGTGAGCCACCCCTCGGGGTCCGGATGGTCCAAAACCGTGAAGCCGATCGGCTCGATCAGGCGGGCGATCTCTTCGCGTCCGAGCCCGACGCCGATCTGGCGCTGCACGCGGGCGATGGGCACGGGCACGACGAAGGGCTGAGGGACCTCGCCCCGAACGTCGAGCATCCCCTCGGCCACGCGCAACGCGGGGACACTCTCGGCCAGCAGCTGGCAGAAGCGTCGCACCGACGGCTCGATCCCCCAGGGGTCACAGCCGCGCTCGAAGCGCGCCGACGCCTCGGTGCGCAGGCCGAGGCGCTTGGACGTACGGGCAATCGCCATCGGCACGAAGTAGGCCGCCTCGAGGAGAACCTCGGTCGTGGTCGCGGCGATCTCCGACGAGGCGCCACCCATGATGCCGCCGATGCCCACCGGCGTCCCCTCCGCGTCGCAGATGAGACAGTCGTCGCCGGTGTCACCGAGGCTCCGGCCGCGCACCCCCAGGGTGCGTGCCACCGCGTCGAGGGTGACGACGGTCTCCCCGGGCCGGGCCCGTCGGACGCTCAGCCCGCGGCCGGGCAGCCGCGCCAGGTCGTAGGGGTGGGTGGGCTGCCCGAGCTCGAGCATGACGTAGTTCGAGGCGTCGACGACGTTGTTGATCGGGCGCATGCCGGCCAGCAGCAGCCGTTCCGCGATCCAGCGCGGCGAGGGGCCCACGGTGACGTGGTCGAGCACCGTCACGGTCAGACGAGGGCACAGGTCGGGTGACGCCACCGTGGCGGTCGCCGCCTCCTCCACCGACCGGCCCCCCGGGGGCGGCTGGGGCGGCTCGGGCACGCCAAAGGGGAGGCCCAGGCGCCCCGCCAGGTCGCGGGCGATCCCCGTGATGGACCAGGCGTCGGGCCGGTTTCCCTCGACGGTGATGTCGAAGACGACGTCGGGCCGGAGGCCGAGCGCCGCCAGGAGCGGGGTACCCGGCTCGCCCGGCGACTCGTCGCCCAGGACCAGCAGGCCGGCATGATCGTCGGAGAGGCCGAGCTCCTTGCCCGAGCACAGCATCCCATGGGACTCGACGCCCCGGAGTTTGCGGGCGGCGATTTCGGTGCCGTCGGGAAGGATGGTGCCGACAGGGGCGAGCGGCACCCGGTCCCCGACCGTGAAGTTGGTCGCCCCGCACACGATCTCGAGGGGCTCCGCCCCGGCGTCGGCGACGACCAGGCGGATCTTGTCGGCGCCCGCGATGGGTCGGATCTCGAGGACGCGGCTGACCACCACCTCACCCAGCCCCTCGCCCACGTGCTCGACCGCCTCGACGACGAGCCCCAGGTCGTCGAGCGCGGCCCGCAACTCCTCGACGTCGTCGGGGAAGGCGGCGAAGTCACGGAGCCAGCTGAGCGGAGCGCGCACGGTTGTCTTTCTCGTTGGCGGGCGAAGTCAGAACTGCGAGAGGAAGCGGATGTCGTTCTCCAAGAAGGAGCGCATGTCGGGGATCTCGTGGCGCATCTGCGCCAGTCGGTCGATGCCGAAGCCGAAGGCGAAGCCCGACCATTCGTCGCCATCGATCCCGACGGCGGCGAAGACGGCGGGGTCGACCATGCCGCAGCCGCCGAGCTCGATCCAGCCCGTGTGCGAGCACGTGCGACAGCCCTCACCCAGGCAGAGGGTGCAGGTGATCTCGAGCTCGGCCGAAGGCTCGGTGAAGGGAAAGTACGCCGGCCGCAGGCGCGACTGCATGCCCGCACCGAAGTAGGCCTCGGTGAAGACCTGGATGGTGCCGGCGAGGTCACCGAACGTGATGCCACGGTCGACCACCAACCCCTCGATCTGGTTGAACACCGCGAGGTGCCGCGCGTCGGGGGTGTCGAGGCGGAAGCACTTCCCCGGCATGACGGCGTGGATGGGCAACGAGTCGTCGCGGACTGCGTCTTCCATCAGGTGGATCTGCACGGGCGAGGTGTGCGTCCGCAACAGCACGGTCTCGGGCTCCCCGAGGTCGAGGTAGATGGTGTCGTACATGCCGCGGGCAGGGTGGGCCGGGGGCATGTTGAGGCCCTCGAAGTTGTACCAGTCCGTCTCGGCCTCGGGACCCTCGGCGACCGTGAAGCCCATGCCCACAAAGACGTCCTCGAGCTCGGCGCGGGCCTGGGTCACCAGGTGGAGGTGGCCCCGCGCCGGGGGCGAGAGGACCCGGTCCGGAATCACCTCGGTGAGGTCGAGGCGATCGGCCCGGAGCGCCTCGGCGCGCTCGGCCTCGGCCAGCTCGCTCCGGCGCGCCGCCACCTGGGCCTCTAGGCGGGTGCGCACCTCGTTCAGGCGGCGCCCCGCCTCCTTGCGTGCCTCGGGATCGAGGCCGCCCAGGCTGCGGTGCGCCCGGGTCAGCGCCGACCGCTTGCCGAGCCACTCGGTCTCGACCTGGGACAGGGCCTCGGTCGAGCGCGCGCCCGCGACGGCCCGTTCACCCTCGCCGGCGATGCGATCGATGTCGAGATCCACGTTGTCAGTCACCATTGTGCGCCTTGCCGCCGCCCGAGATGCTACGTGCCCCGGCACCACCGCCCCGGCGCTGCCGGAACGCCTCGAAGCAGACGACCGCGCAGGCAACCCCCACGTTCAGGGACTCCGCCCGCCCGGCCATGGGGATGGCGAGCGACCCCGCGAGGGAGGCACACAGATCGCGGTCGAGACCCGAGGACTCGTTGCCCAGGAACAGCGCCGTGGGAACCGACCAGTCGAGGTCGGCGTAGTCCTGACCCTCCCGCACGACGGTGGCCAGGGTGCGGAAGCCGGCGACGGAGAGCTCCGCGCCGACCGCGTACGGGTCGGCGCGCACCGCGACGGGCACGTGGAAGAGGGAGCCGGCGGAGGACCGCACCGTCTTCGGGTTGTAGGGGTCGACGGAAGAACCGGCAAAGACCACGGCCGTCGAGCCGGAGGCGTCTGCTGCCCGCAGGACCGTGCCCGCGTTGCCCGGGTCACGGACGTCGACCAGGACCACGATCAGCGAGCCCGGAGCGGCGACCCAGACCGCGGCCCCCGCCGGCGGCTCCTCGAGCATCGAGACCACGGCCAGGACGGGCTGGGGCGTGACCGTGTCGGCCACGCGTTCGAGGACCCCGGCCGCCAGGGGGAAGATCCGGGCTCCCGCCGCACTCGCCCGCCGGCAGACCTCCTGGGTGGCGTGGTCGTCGGACCCCGCGGGTGACACGTAGACGGACTCGACGGGCACCGCGGCCTCGAGCGCGCAGCGAATGAGCTCGGCCCCCTCGGCCACGAAGACACGCTCGCCCCCGCGTGCCGACCGCTTCTGCAGTAGCCCGCGCAGCCGGCGGACTCGCCGGTGCGTGAAAGCCAGCCGCTGGGTCAGGAAGCGACCCCCGCCACGGGCGCGTTGGACAGCGCATCCTGCGCGGTCGCCACCAGTGCGCCGAAGGCCTCGGGGTCGCTGACGGCGAGGTCTGCCAGCACCTTGCGGTCGACCTCGACGCCGGCCAGGTGCAGGCCGTTCACGAGCCGGCTGTAGCTGAGGCCGTGCTGCCGGGCCCCGGCGTTGATGCGCTGGATCCAGAGCTTGCGAAAGTCGCCCTTGCGGGCGCGACGGTCCCGATAGGCGTACTGCATCGAGTGCATGAGTTGCTCGTTGGCGGCCCGGTAGGAACGGCTCTTGTTGCCGTAGTACCCCTTCGCCTGCTCGAGGATCGCGCGGTGGTGCTTCCGTCCGTGGACGGCACGCTTCACTCTGGCCATGAGGATGCTCCTCTCTTCACGTTCTCTCGCTGTGTCGTGTCGGATTGGTACGCCGGCTCGTCGGCGCCAGGCGTGCGCTCAGATGCCGAGCATCCGACGCGTCGCCCGCTCGTCCGCCTTGGCCAGATCGGCCTCACGTCCGAGCCGCCGCATGCGCACGCTGCTCTTCTTCTCGAAATTGTGCCCACGGAAGGCCTTGCGGCGGCGCAGGCGGCCACTCCCGGTCACCTTGATCCGCTTGGCGGCGCCCCGGTCCGTCTTCATCTTCGGCATTGCGTCATCCCTCTTCGGCGGATGCGGCCACTTCGCTGACTCCATTGCTCCCACCACCGGTCTCCCCAGGCGCACTCCCGTTCCCCTTGGGGGACGCCGCCGGTTGGCCCGAACCATCCGCCTCGACCCCGGCGCCGGCGGTGGCACCCGCCCCGGCCTTCTCGGAGCGTTGCTGGTTCGACGCCCTCGACTGGGCGGCCTGACGGGCCCGCTTGTCGGGGGCGAGCACCATGATCATGTTGCGGTTGTCGAGCTTGGGCTCGGCCTCCACCTTGGCGATGCCCTCCATCTGCTCGGCGATGCGGTCCAGGATCCGCTTGCCGTGCTCGGGGTGGTACACCTCGCGGCCTCGGAACATGATCGTGATCTTGACCTTGTGCCCATCGGCCAGGAACTTGGCCACCTGGCGGGTCTTGGTGTCGAAGTCGCCCGAACCGATCTTGGGCCGGTACTTCATCTCCTTGATCCCGACGTGGACCGCCTTGCGCCGGCTCTCCTTGGCCCGCTGGGCCTCGTCGAACTTGAACTTGCCGAAGTCCATGATCCGGCAGACGGGCGGATTGGCCATGGGAGCCACTTCGACCAGATCGAGGTCGAGCTCCTTGGCGATCGCCAGGGCCTCGGGGAGCGGCTTGATGCCTAGTTGCACACCGTCGGGGTCCACGAGCCGGACTTCACGGGCACGGATTCGGTCGTTGATCCGGTGCTCACTTGTGGTTTCAGCGACGATGCGGCATCACACCTCTCACTCGGGCCCGCGGTCCTTCCGCAAGCCAATCGGTGGAGCGGGGCCGACGGGCGGGCCTGGCCCGCGCCCGAGGGACGATCGACCTGGCGCACGATGCTCCCGGTTGGGGCGGGACGGTGGCCAGGTGGAGGCCTCTCAGTGGAGGCCCCGCTTCCATGTAGTCAAGGTGCATACAGTACCAGCATGAGCAGCCTTTGGACACCGTCGGGCGAGCATTTCCCCAAGGAAGAGAGCACCGGAGCCGCCTCGTCCCCGTTCACCCCCTCCGGCGACGCCGACCAGAGCGGACCGTCGCAGGCCGAGGCGCAGGCGGAGGTCGACGCCATGCGGGCCGAGCTGGCCACGACCCCCGCCGAGGTGGTCGTGGCCAACCACTGCTACGGGCTCTTTGAGCTCGCCGCCATCTACTTGTCGCAGACACCTCCCATGCTGTTCCAGGCCCGCCTGGCCATCGACGGTCTCGGCTACCTGCTGGACGGCCTGCGCGGCCGCCTCGGCGAGGCCGAGCCGTCCCTGCGCGAGTCGCTCTCCCAGCTCCGGCTGGCCTTCGTGCGGCTCGAGAGCGCCGAGCAGTCCGGCACCGACAACGGGGCCAGCTCCGGCCAGGCCTAGAAGGGGGCGCTCAGGTCTGGCGCGCCAGTGGATGGACGTCCCGCCGGGCATCGGCACCAAGGTCACGACGGCCCAGGTGTACCATTTGGTACATGACCGGACAATCGGCCGCAGGGTCGTCCCGCGAACGTCTGCTCGACTCGGTGATCGAGCACTTCGCGGCCGACGGCCTGTCCGACCAGAGCCTCCGCCGCATCGCGGCGGCGGTCGGGACCAGCCACCGCATGCTCCTGTACCACTTCGGCTCCAAGGAGGGCCTGCTCGTGGACGTCGCCCGCGCCGTGGAGGCGAGGACCCAGGACCGCTTCGTCGCCATCGCCGACGATGCGGGCGGTGACACCGACGTCCTGGTGCGCCGGATGTGGGCCTACGTCGCCGACCCGGTGCTCGGCGACTTCGAACGGCTGTTCTTCGCGTTGTACGGCCGCGCGTTGCAGGGCGACGAGTCCACCCTGTCCCTTTTGAAGCGAGACCTCGAGGCGTGGTTCGACGCCACCATTGCCCCGGCGATCGACGCCGGGATCCCCGCCGACGTCGCCCGGGACCACGCTCGGCTGGGGCTGGCCGTCACGCGCGGCCTGCTGCTCGACCTCCTCGCCACCGGCGACCGCGCCGGCACCGACGCCGCCCTCGAGGTCTTCGCCCGTCGGTACGCCGGGCGCTGGTGGGAGGCTCAGGCCGGGTCCCCGGGCGCGGGCAACGTCACCAGCGACCGAGCCTCGTAGAGGCCCCGGTGGCCGGGAGCCACCGTGAACATGACGACCTGGCCGACCTCGATGCGGCGGCTCCCGTCCGCGATGGCGGTGGCGTGGAACCCGTAACTGGTGCCGACGTCGTCGGTCACCGTGCCCAGGCCGCGGCGTTGGTCGAACGAGGCCACGCGCCCGTGGTGGGGCCCGGCGGAAGGGACGGGGCCCGACACGTCAGTGGACGATCTTGGACAGCGGGAGCTCCAAGATGTCGCTGGCGCCCTGGTCGCGCAGGGCCGGGATCAAGACGTTGATGTCCGACTTGGCCACCACCGTTTCGAGGGCGAACGCGCCCCCGCCGGAGAGCTCCGAGATGGTCGGCGCGCGCGCATGGAAGGGAGAACGTCGAGGACGGCGTCGAGGTTCTCGGCCGAGACGTTGAGCTTCACGAGCACCTTGCCCCGCGCCTCGAGCGTGCCTTGCAACAGGGTGAAGATCTGCTCCATGGCGTGGCGCGTGTCGGGCTGGGCCGCCGCGGCCGGGTTGGCGATGAGCTCGGTGTGCGAGACGAGCAGCGTCTCGATCACCCGCAGACCCGCGGCCCGCAGCGCGCTGCCGGTCTCGGTCATGTCCACCACGGCGTCGGCGATGTCGGGCACTTTGGCCTCGGTGGCCCCGTAGGAGAGCGCGATGTCCGCCACGATGCCGTGGGCGGCCAGCGCCTTTCGGGTCAGCTCGGGATACTCGGTGCTGACGCGCAGGCGGCCGGGACGACCGGCGGCGAGGGAGGCGAGCTCGGCCAGGTTGTGCGCCGGGGAGTCCGCCCCGACGGCCAAGACGATGCGGGCCGGGTTGGCGGTGGTCTTCGAGTAGGCGAGCTCGCCGAGCGACACCACCTCGCTCCCTCGCTCCTCGATGCAGTCGCGCCCGGTGATACCGAGATCGAAGAGTCCGTCGGCCACGTAGACGGGGATCTCCTGGGGACGCAGGATCCGCACGTCGCTGATGCGGGGGTCGGCGATGGTGGCGCTGTAGGCCACGTCCGAGGCGCGGTTGACGGCGAGGTCGGCGTCCTCGAACAACTGCATCGTGGCGCGTTCGAGGGATCCCTTGGGCAGGACGAGGCGAAGCATGGGGGTAGATCTTCGCAGACCGCTCGTCGTCGGTCGCGCCGGCGAGCGTCCCGGCTCGTCGTCGTGCGATGGGGCAAGCTGTGCCCCGTGCCGCCGCCCTACGACGTCTTCAACTTCTTGAACCTGCTCGGGATCACCATCCCCGACGCCGAGACGCGGCGGGATCCGATCGCCCGGCTCACCGTGCGCCACGAGCTCATCGCGGGCACCGGCTTCTTGTGGGCTCCCGTCGTGATCACGTTGGCCGACGCGCTCTGTGCCTTCGGCGTCAACCACCACTGGCCCCAAGGGGCCAAGAGTTTCACCACGGTCGACTGCTCGGCGAACTTCGTCTCGAGTGCACGGGAGGGGGATCTGGTGATGGCGACGGCGAAACCTCTCCACACGGGCCGCACGACGCAGGTGTGGGACGCCACGGTGACGAACGAGACCACCGAGAAATTGATGGCCTCGTATCGATGCACCCAGCTCATCTTGTATTGATTCCGTTTGTATTGATTCCGTTTGTATTGATTCCGTCTCGATTTGATTCTGGCTCGACTCGTCGACGCGATGACGAGGCCGGTTGGGGGGGCCCGGTGAGCGGTGACGATCAGGAGAGGGGCCCACTCCGGAGGAGGCGAACCATCTCGATCCCCGTCATCGCCGCCTCCCGTCCCTTGTTGGTGTGGTCCGGTTCCGAGCGTTCGAGCGCCTGGTCCAGTGTCTCGGTCGTCAGGACGCCGAAGACGACCGGGACACCGGTCGCCAGCTGGACCCGCTGGAGCCCCGCCGCGCACTCCCCCGCCACGAATTCGTAGTGACCGGTGTCACCCCGGATGACGGCGCCGAAGCACAAGACGGCGTCCACCTTGCCGCCGTGGGCGAAGGCACGAGCGACCAGCGGGAGTTCGAAGGCCCCAGGCGCCCAGGCGAGGGTGATGTCACGACCATCCGTGCCCGCTTCGCCGAGCGCCTCGAGCGCACCGTTGAGGAGCCGAAGCGTGATGCCGCCGTTGAAGAGGGCGCCCGCGATCCCAAAGCGCAGTCCCGTGCCGTTGTGCTCGCCCCGCAGGCACGTCCCGACCCGCTGGGTGATGGCGTCGAGGGCGCCTTCGGGCAACGCGATCAGTTCGGACCCGGCCATCAGGCGGTGTGCGTCGTCACAGGACGTCGTCGAGGCCGTGCAACAGGTGACCCATCCGTTCCCGCTTGGTACGGAGGTAGGCGATGTTCTCGGGGTTGGCCGAGGTCTGCAGCGGCACCCGTTCGGTGATATCGAGGCCGAAACCCTCGAGACCCCCGTACTTGACCGGGTTGTTCGTCATGAGGCGCATGGTGGTCACGCCGAGATCGACCAGCATCTGGGCGCCGATGCCGTACTCGCGGCTGTCGACGGGCAGTCCCTGGCGCAAGTTGGCTTCGACGGTGTCGTGCCCCTCCTCCTGCAGTTGGTACGCCCGGATCTTGTGGCCCAGGCCGATGCCCCGACCCTCGTGCCCGCGCAGATAGATCAGGACGCCGCGCCCTTCCCGCTCGATCAGATCGAGCGCAGCCTGCAGTTGGGGGCCACAGTCGCAGCGCAGCGAGCCGAAGACGTCGCCGGTGAGGCACTCGGAGTGCACCCGTACCAAGACGTCCTCAGTTCCCGCCACGTCCCCCATGACCAGTGCCAGGTGTTGTTCGTTGTCCAACACCGACTCGTAGACGAAGGCCCGGAACTCACGGTCCTGGGCCGGGATGCGGGCCTCGGAGACGAGCCGCACGAGTTTCTCGTTCTGGCGGCGGTAGCGGATGAGGTCGGCGATGGAGATGAACGGAAGGTCGTACTTCTTGGCGAAGCGCTCGAGGTCGGGCAGACGTGCCATCTCGGACTTGTCTTCGGTCACGATCTCGCAGAGGACACCGGCCGGCGACAACCCGGCGGCGCGGCTCAGGTCGACCGTCGCCTCGGTGTGCCCGGCCCGCTTGAGCACGCCGCCGGTCCGGTACCGCAGGGGAAAGATGTGGCCCGGACGGTTGAGATCGTTCGGACGCGTCTTCGGATCGATCAGCGCGGCAATGGTCGACGCCCGGTCCGTCGCCGAGATGCCGGTCGTCGTGCCGTGCCGGGAATCGACGCTGACCGTGAACGCCGTCCGCTGCGCCTCCGTGTTGGCGGTGACCATGAGGGGCAGTTCGAGGGCGTCGGCCCGCTCGGGGAGCAGCGGGACGCAGATGACCCCGGACGTGTGAGCCAAGAAGAAGGCGATGTTCTCGGGCGTCGCCGCCTCGGCCGCCATGACCAGGTCGCCCTCGTTCTCGCGGTCCTCGTCGTCGACCACGACCGCCATGCCGAGGCGGCCGATGGCGTCGATGGCCTCCTGTACCTGCGAAAAGCTCATCAGGCGGCCACCTCCACCCGCAGATCGTCACCGAGCTGCTCGACCGACACCAGCCTGCCTCTCCACACGTCGCCAATTGTGCCAGCCCCTGGCCCGGCGAACAGCGGGCGGGCGTCGTCGCCCCCGAAGAACGTGGGCGCCAGGTACAAGACGTAGCGGTCGACCAGGCCGGCGGCGTGAAATTCGTGGGCCACGGTTGGCCCGCCCTCCACCAGCAGTTGGACCACACCACGGCGGCCAAGGTTGGCCAGCACGTCGGTGAGGTCACCGGAGAGCTCGAGGGCAGGGTGCACCCGGGCGCCGCTCGGCGCCGTGCCGAGCACGACCCGCAACGGCTGCGGTCGCTCAACTCCGTCGTCGAGGCGGACCGTCAGCTCCGGGTCGTCGGCCCGGACCGTCCCCGCCCCCACCAGCACCGCGTCGGACCGGGCGCGCAGCAGGTGCGCGTCGTGACGTGCCGCGTCGCCGGTGATCCAGCGACTGGTCCCGTCGGGGGCGGCAGTGCGGGCGTCGAGGCTGGCCGCCATCTTGAGGACCACCCAGGGTTGTCCGGTCGTGCGGTGTTTGAGATACGGGGCCAGCTGCTCGGCGATCTCGGCGGCCGCCACCCCGACGGTGACGTCGAGGCCCGCGTCGCGCAGCGCGGCCAATCCCCGCCCCGCCACCTGGGGGTCTGGATCCTCGAGGCCGACGACCACCCGAGCGACCCCCGCCGCGACGATGGCGTCGGTGCAGGGCGGCGTCCGCCCGTGGTGCGCACAGGGCTCGAGCGTGACGTACAGCGTGGCGTCCCGAGCTGCCTCTCCGGCGGCGGTCAATGCGGCCGCCTCGGCGTGCGCCCCCCGGGTGGTGCCGTGGCACCCTCGAAGGTCGTCCCCTCGGCGGCGGGCTCGGCGGCGGGCACGATCACACAGCCAACCCAGGGATTCGGTGCGGTCCTGGACCGGACCGCCGCGGCCAGCGCCATCGCCCGGCGCATGTGCTCCACATCGTCCATGGGTCACGTCCTCGGCCGGGTTGCTCCCCGGCCCTCTCGAGACTCAAATTATAGAACACGTTCCAGTTTTTGTCGACAGGGCCTGGTCAACGGGTCAGCTGTGCTCGAGGACGGCCAACAGGCCCGTCACGTCGGCAATGATCGCCGTGTGGGGGGCGCCCGAGAGCGTGGCCTCGTCGTGCGCGCCGCTCAGGACTCCCACGACCGCACCCGCGCCGGCCGCGGTGCCTGCCTCGAGATCGCTCACCGTGTCCCCCGTCACGGCCACCGACCCCGGGTCCGACACGCCGAGACGCTGCATGGCCCCCAGGACCATGTCGGGCGCCGGGCGGCCCCGTCCGACGTCACCGGGTGAGAGGGCCAGATCGATCTCGGACCGCCAACCAAGGGCGTCGACGAGCGCGTCGCGGGTCGAGGGAGCGAAGCCGGTCGTGAGACACACCTTGACGCCCCGGTCGCGCAGGCTGCGCAGCACGGCGCGGGCTCCCGGGACCTCGGCCACGTCGCCGGCGGCAACGTTCGCCTCGTACGCGGCCGCGAACCGCGCCGTGGCCCGGGCCGCGGCCGCTGGCTCCAGGAGAAGGGCGAAGACGTCCGCCTTCGACCAGCCCATGGTGTCGCGCACGACGACCCGGGCCTTCTCGTGCTCGGGGCTCCCGGGGACGACCCCCACGGCGGCGAGGGCGGCCGCGAAGGCGGCGTCGACCGCGCCGTCGTCGCGCACGGTCGTGCCGGCCATGTCGAGGCAGGCGAGGGCGAAGCGCCCGATCACGGGGAGACCCCCGCCGCGAGCAGCGTGTCGGCCGCGATGGCCGGCGCGCAGGTCATGCCCCGCCCACCCGGTCCCGTGACCATCCACACGCCAGGGAGGATCTCAGCTCGCAGGCACACGGCGCCGTCCACGCACTGCGCGTACACGCCGTCCCAGCGTCGCCGGACCGGTGGGAGCGTTGCCCCGAGGATCCGGCTCGCCCGGGCCAGCAACTCGTCGGTCGGGTCCTCGCACAGCGCGAAGTCGAAAGGCTCTTCGTAGGCGTGGGTGTCGCCGATGGTCAGGCCGCCCCCGGGACGCTGCACCAGCAGCAGCTGGAGATGGTGTTCGGCGGCGACGGTGCCCTGCTCCCCCAGCCGCGCGACGGGCGCCACCTCGTAGGCGGGGTAGTAGCGCAGCGTGTCGGCATCGGCGACGGAGGTCGTGAGGCGCGGAGGGAACGGCGCCGTCTCGAGCATCTGCAGCCTGACGCGACGCAGCCGCGCCGCCTGCGACCCCGTTCCCGAAAGATGGTCGTAGGCCGCACCGGTGGCCACGACGACGAGGTCCGCCTCCCACCGGGTCCCCGTCGTGTCGACCAGGGCCCGGGGCTCGACGGTCACGACGCGCCGGCGGGCGTGAAACCGGTAGCGCTCCGGCGCGCGCGCAACGAGGTGCGCGCGCAGCGCCCCAAGAGCGAGGCGGGGCTCGACGACCGCGTCCTCGATGCAGTGCAACGCTCCCTCGATGTCCCCTCGCACCGCCGGGTTGGCGGCGCGCACCTCAGGCGGCGTCAAGAAGGCGATCCGGCGCGCCGCGGCGTCCGGGTGCTCGGCGAACACCTGCATCACCTCCCGTTCCGTGCCGGTACACGCCACCGACAACGAGCCCGTCGGGCGAAACCCGATGCCCGGTACGGAGGCACCGATCTCCTCCCAGCGACGCCGCGCCCGGAGCGCCACGTCGAGCTCGGCGCCCGCGCGCCGCCCGCTCACCCACACGAGTCCAAAATTGCGCACCGACGCGCCCGTCGGCTCCACCTCGGCCTCGAGATGGTCGACCGTGAGACCGGCCTCGACGAGCTCGAGCGCGTGCCAGGTCCCAAGGATGCCGCCCCCGGCCACCACCGCACGGGCTCCTGTCGCACTCACCGTCTGCCTCGCGTCAACCGGTGGTGCTCCGGCCGTGCGCTGGCGCCGCCGGCGCGACGCCACGCGCCCCGGGGCGCCGTCTCGGTGGCAGGGGGACGCTCACCGAGCGGCCGTGGCACGCACCGACCGGCGGATGGCGTCGGCCGCCTCCCAGGGTCGCTCGTGCCCGAAGATGGCGCTCCCGGCGACGAAGACGTTGGCGCCGGCCGCCGCGGCCACGGGCGCCGTGGTGGTGTCGATCCCGCCGTCCACCTCGATGTCGAGCGCCAGTGCTTCGGCGTCGACAACGGCGCGTGCCTGCGCCACCTTCGGCATGACGTCGGCGATGAAGGACTGGCCGCCGAACCCGGGGAACACCGTCATGCACAGCAGGAGGTCGACGGCGTGCAAGTACGGTCGCACCGCGTCGAACGGCGTGTCGGGATTGAGGGCCAGTCCGGCCCGCAGCCCGAGGCCGCGCAGCTGAGCGATCAGCTCGTCGGTGCGGCCGATCTCGATGTGCACCGTACAGCCGTCGGCACCGGCGTCCGCGAAGTCCTCCAGATAGCGGCCGGGGTCGGTCATCATCAGGTGGCAGTCGAAGAACAGCGGCGTGTGGCGGCGCAGCGAGGCGACCACCGGCGGCCCGATCGTCACGTTGGGGACGAAGTGCCCGTCCATCACGTCCACGTGGAGCCAGTCGGCGGCGGGGGCCACCTCGCCCACCTGCTCGGCGAGCATCCCGAAATCAGCCGAGAGCACCGACGGCGCGATCCGCAGATCCCCCACGCGTCCCGGGTCGCGGCCTTGCTTTGACGTCGCCGTCAGCGTCCGGCCTCGCCGCTCAGCTGAAGCGCGCCCAGCACAAGATGCGCTTGAACCCGTAGAAGTAGGGCTCGCGCTCCCCGAGCTCTTCGACCAACCGTTCCCGGTAGCGCTCCACGAAGGCGTCGAACAGCTCCGGGCTCAGGCGCGTGCGGTAGGGCGTGAGCAAGGTGCCCATGACCCACTGCACCACCTCGCCGGTCGACTCGAGCTCGTGACCGTAGACCTCCATGCGCACGACTTGATCCTTGGCCCCCAGTTCGTACAGGAGGTCGGCGTAGAGCTCGGGCGAGAGCACGAAGCGACCGCGGTCCTCGGGGACGTCCCCGTAGAGCGCGTCGATGAAGGGAGGCTCGTTGGCGACCTGATGCGCCAACAGGTGGGAGGGATGTCGGTAGTTGGCCGGCACCTGAAAGGCGAGCTGACCGTTCTCACCCAGCGCCGTGCGCATGCGCGCCAAAAGGTAGAGGTGGTCGTCGACCCACTGGAGCGACGCGTTGGCGAAGACGAGATCGAGCTCTTCATCGAGCCAGGTCGCGATGTCGCCCTGTGCGAAAGAAAGACCGGGGACGTCCGCGTGGGCCGCCGTGGCCCGAGCCAGCATCGCCGGCGACGAGTCGATCCCGACCGTCTGGTCGGCCTGCAGCTTCTCGTGCAAGACCTTGGTCAGGTCGCCGGTGCCGCACCCGAGATCGACGACGCGCCCGCCGGAGACGGGGTGACACAAGCTCAGGAGATCGTCGAAGGGGTGCTGACGTTCCGCACGGAATCGCTCGTACTGGTCGGGGCTCCACCCATCGATCGGAGTCACTGTCACCGGCTCATGTCTAGTCCGTCCCGAGGCGCTCGCCGGGCGCCGGCCGCATCCCGCGCAGCCACTCGTCGGCTGACATGGGCGAACGGCTCTCCGGCTGGACCTGCCGCAGCACGAGGGTACCGGCCCCCGTCGCACAGACCGCTCCGTCGAGCACCCCCGGGGGCCCGGCGCCGTCGCCGGACTCGGGGTCACCCACCGCCGCATCGAGCACGTTGAGCCGCTTCCCCCGAAAGGTGGTCCAGGCCCCGCCGAGCCGCACCACCCGTTTGAGCTGGATGGCCGGCGCGGCCCAGTCGAGGTGGAGGTCCTCCTTGGTGATCTTCTCCGCCAGGGTGACCTCACCGTGCTGGGGTACCGGGCGGGGCAACCCGGCCACCCCGTCTGCGAGCGCGTCGACGATCAAGGTGCTCGCGACGGCGGCCAACTCCTCCCGGAGCTCCGAGAGGCTGACCTCGTCGTCGAGCGGCACCGCGCGGACCGCGTAGAGCGGGCCCGAGTCGAGACCTTCCTCGACCTTCATCAAGCAGACACCGGTCTCGTGGTCGGCGGCGAGGATGGCCCGTTCCACGGGGGCGGCGCCGCGCCAGCGCGGCAGCAACGAAAAATGGAGGTTCACCATCGGCACGACGTCGAGCAGCCGGGCGGGGATGATCCGTCCGAAGGCCACGACCACCGCGAGCTCCACTCTGGCCTCGACCAGGTCGTCCATGTCGTGGGTCACGGCGAGGCCGAGCTCGGTTGCCGTCTGCTTGACCGGGCTCGGCGTCGTCGCGGCACCGCGGCCCCGCCGGCGATCGGGCCGGGTCACACAGAGGGCGACGTCGTGCCCCGCTGCCACGAGGGCGCACAGCGGCGGGACGGCCGTCTCCGGAGTGCCGAGGTATGCCAAACGAGCCACCCGTTCACCGTAGGGCAGGGGTCCGACCGCGGCACGGCCGGCGCCGCCCCTCTTCCGTGTCAGCGCCCGAGGGTCAGGTCGACGCCGGAGGGCTCAGCGCGAGAAGAGGCTGGAGAGCCCGTCGGGGTCGGGGTCGGACGCGGTCAGGTCAAGCGTGCGGCTGCGCAGGATCTTGAGCGCCTCCTTGCGCTGGTCCTCGTTGAGCCGTTCCACGAGCAAGATGCCATCGAGGTGGTCGAGCTCGTGCTGGAACACCCGGCCCTCCAGCTCGGTCGCCTCGACGGAGATCTCATTCCCGTCGAGATCGAGGCCCACGAGGTGCACCGCGTTCGGGCGCACGATCTCCCAGCTGAGCCCGGGCACCGAGAGGCACCCTTCGTCATAGACCCACTCTCCCTCGCTCTCGACGATGCGCGGGTTGATGACGGTGCGAGCACCCTCCCCCAAGTCGTAGACGAAGATCCGCCGCTGCACCCCCACCTGGTTGGCGGCCAGGCCGGTGCCCGGGGCGGCGTACATCGTCTCGATCATGGAATCGACCAGGCTGGCCACGGCGGCGTCGATGTCCTCCACGTCGCGGGCACGCTCCTTCAGCACGGGGTCGCCGTACTGGCGGATGGCGAGAGTGGGCATCGCACCAGTGTACCGGTGGCCGGTTCGCTCCCGCCCGCCGCTCGGAGGGACTCGAGCGTTCTCAGAGGCTCGCGGGATCCACGTCGACACGCAGTCCTCGTCCAGCCGGCCGCGGCGTCCGGGCCAGCAGGTCACAGAGCGGGCCGTGCGTGAGGGCCTGCAGCAGGAAGCGGTTTTCGTCGTACGACGAGACCGAGACCCCTTCTTGCCCGTCGGGCGCGAAGGCCTCCCGGGTCAACGCCGCCGCGTACGTCGGGGCGAGCGCGCCCGAGAGCAGGGCCAGCGCCGTGAACGGTGGCAAGGCCGAGGCCCGGCGCAGCTCGATCTCCTCGGCCAGCACCGCGTCCGGCGCACCCCGTGCGGCGGCCGCCAGCACGGGGTGCTCGGGTACCCGGGTCTGGACCAGGACACGCGCCCACGTCGGACCCCTGCCGCGCGCCCCGACCTGCCGTGCGGCACGGACGAGGAGTGCCAGCGTGTCCTCGGTCGCGGAGAGCCGCGCCGCCAACAGGTGGAGATCGATGTCAAGAAAGGCCACCGCGGCGGCGCGCCGGACGCGGTGCAGCACGGCCTCGGTTCCCACGAGCACCGGTGCCGGTGGAAGGAGCGGCTCCTCGGGGCCGCCCAAGGGCCCGGCCACCGACGCGACCTCAACTCCGAGGAGTGCCGCCAACTCCTCGCGGAGGCGGCTCACGCCGGCCCGCAGCGTCTTCATGCGCAAGCGACCGCAGGCGACGCACACGACAGGCCGCGTCTCACCGCAGCGTGGGCACAGGAGGACCTCCACGTCGCGCGGCCGGGCGTCCGCGGCACCGCAGCGGGTACAGCGCGCCAGTTCCCCGCAGTGTCGGCACGCCAAGAGGCGGGCGCCCCCGGTGCGGTTGTAGACGCAGACCAGGGGGCCGCGCTCCGCCGCGCTGGGATCGCCGAGCACGGACCGAGCCAGACGCACGAACTCCTCGGAGAACATGCCTGTGCGCGGGTCCGCACCGCGCCGGTCCACCCGCTCGAGCGTTGACCACCCGGTCCGCTCCTCATGGGCCGGTGGCGTGACGCGGTGCAGACCCGAGCGCGCGGCGAGCCCGACCGGTGGGACCGGTGACGCGAGGACGCAGGGGCTTCCGTCCCGCCGGGCTCGCTCGATGAGCACTTCCGTTGCGCTGTAGGCGGGCGTGCTCTCCTCCCGGAAGGCCGCGTCGTGGGCGTCCAGGACGACGGCGGCGGCCAGCCGCGGCACCGGCGCCCAGGCGCCGACCCGGCTGCCGACCACCACCGGCCATCCCGCCCGCGCCTCCTCCCACGAGCCCGTGACCGCGTACCCCCGCCGCCGAAGCCGCGCCGTGAGCCGCTCCGCCCACCCCGTCGACGGGACGAGCACGACGGTGCTGCCGCCCCGGGCGCGCACGGCCGGATCGTGGACAACGGCGCGTACGAGGTCGATGAGATCGGTGACCGGCGGTAGGCGCGCCACCGTGACACCCGCCTCGCCGAGGCGCAGGTCCCAGCCGTAGGGCGCTGCGCTGACGCCCTCCTCGTCCCGCGGCGCGGCGGCACCCCGCGGTGGCGGTGTGGGCAGCGAGCGCACGACGGTGGCCGGAGAGGCCACCCGGAGGAAGAACGATGCGGGTCCCGCCCAGCGCCACGCCGCCCACGCGGCCAGCTCCACCAGCGCCGGCGGCGGACCCCAGCCGAGCCAGGACTTGAGGGGGAGGAGATCGACGCCGTTCGGCGTGTCCACGTCGACCTCGACCACCCACCCGCGCACCGAGCGGCCGTGCAAGGGGACACGCACGCGGCTTCCCACGCGCACGTCGTGGCCCCACTCGGGTGGCAGCGCGTAGTCGAACATCTTGGGCAGAGCGGCGACCTCCGTCAGCACACGTACGGCGGTGCCCGCCCGCGGCGATGCAGCGGTCTTGGTCACGACCTCGTTCCCACCGCGCGCCCGCCCCCTCAGGGGAGCGACCCGGCGATCAGAGCCCCAACGCTGCCCGCAGGTCGTCCACCCGCGGCGTGGCCTCCCACGTGAACTCCTTCTCCGAGCGACCGAAGTGGCCGTAGGCCGCCGTCTTCTTGTAGATGGGCCGGCGCAGATCAAGGTCGCGGGTGATGGCAGCGGGGCGCAGGTCGAACAGCTCGCGCACTGCGCTCGAGATCTTTTCGGGGTCGACCGCCTCCGTCCCGAAGGTCTCGACGAGCAGCGACACCGGATGGGCGACACCAATGGCGTAGGCAACCTGGACCTCGCACCGCCTCGCCGCGCCGGCCGCCACAACGTGCTTGGCCACCCATCGTGCCGCGTACGCGGCTGAGCGGTCCACCTTGGAGGGATCCTTGCCCGAGAAGGCACCACCACCGTGGCGGGCCATCCCGCCGTAGGTGTCCACGATGATCTTGCGACCCGTCAAGCCGGTGTCGGCGTGGGGGCCACCGAGCTCGAAGATCCCCGTCGGGTTCACGAAGATCCGCAACCCGTCGCTGTCGAGGTCCGTGGGCAGCAGGGGGTTGATGACGTGCTCAATGAGGTCGGGGCGGAGCTGGTCCTCCAGGTCGACGCCGCCGGCGTGCTGCGTCGAGATCAGGACCGTGTCGATGCGCACCGGTCGTCCGTCCTCGTAGACGACCGAGACCTGGGTCTTGCCGTCAGGTCGCAGGTAGGGCACCGCGGCGGCCCGCCGCACCTGGGCCAAGCGCTCGGAGAGGCGATGCGAGAGCCAGATCGGGAGGGGCATGAGGTCTGGCGTCTCGTCGCACGCGTAGCCGAACATCATCCCCTGGTCGCCGGCACCCTGCGCGTTGAGCAGGTCTTCACCGCCCTTGCCGGTCCGCAGCTCGAAGGCGGCATCGACACCCTGGGCGATGTCGGGTGACTGCGCGTCGAGCGACACCAACACACCGCAGGTCCTGCCGTTGAAGCCGTAGGTGTCGTTGTCGTAGCCGATGTCGCACACGGTGTCGCGCACGAGCGACGGGATGTCGACATACGTGGACGTCGTGACCTCGCCCGCCACCACGACGAGACCGGTGGTCAGGAGTGTCTCGCACGCCACCCGGCTGGAGGGGTCTCCTTCGAGGATGGCATCCAGGACGGCGTCGGAAATCTGGTCCGCCATCTTGTCCGGGTGTCCCTCGGTGACCGATTCCGAGGTGAAGGTGGTTTTCACGCGTTGCTCCGCTTCTCGTTGTGGTGGGCGATCACCCTATCCAATAGGGCATTTGCCACTGCATCCTTGGAGGTCAGTGGTATTTCGGTGATACTCCCGTCCGTACCCAGGATCACGACCGCGTTCGTGTCGTGGTCGAACCCCGCCCCGGGTGCGCTCACGTCGTTCACGACGAGCAGATCGACGCCCTTGCGCTCCAGCTTGCGCCGTCCCCGCTCGAGCGCGTCGTGTGTCTCGGCCGCGAAGCCGACGAGAAGCTGATCCGGGCGCCGGTGGGCGGCCAGTCCGGCGAGGATGTCGGGCGTCGGCTCGAGCACCAGCTCGGGGATCCCGTCCTCCTTGGCCAACTTCGTTCCCGCCGCCCGCTTCGGCCGGAAGTCGGCCACGGCCGCCGCCATCACCACGACGTCGGCGCCCTCCGCCGCTGCGCCCACGGCCTGCTCCATGTCGGCCGCCGTCTCGACGTCGATGCGCGTCACCGTGGCGGCCACGTCGGGTGGGAGCGTGAGTGGTGACGAGGTCACCAGCGTGACCGCCGCGCCGCGCCGGGCGGCGGCAATCGCGACGGCGTGCCCCTGCTTCCCCGATGAGCGGTTGGTGATGAACCGCACCGGGTCGAGGGGTTCCCGCGTGCCCCCGGCGCTCACCACCACCCGTGCCCCGTGCAGGTCGCGCCGCGTGGCTCGCCCCAGGCGTTCCAGGATCCGCTCGACGATGACGCCCGGGTCGGCCAGCCTGCCTTCACCCGAGTCGCCTCCCGCCAACCTCCCGGTCTCGGGCGGGACGATCTCGACGCCGCGGCGCTCGAGCATCGCAAGGTTGTCGCGCACCGAGGCGTGCTCCCACATCTCGCTGTGCATGGCCGGGCACACGATGACCGGTGCCCGGGTCGCCAGAAGCGTGGCGCACAAGAGGTCGTCGGCGAGTCCCGCCGCGTAGCGAGCGATCGTGTGTGCCGTGGCCGGCGCGACCACGACGAGGTCGGCACGCTGACCGAGCCGGGTGTGGGGAATAGGCGAGGACTCGCCCCACAGCGACTGCTGCGCCGGTTCCGAAGCCAGAGCAGAGAAGGTCACTGCGCCCACGAACCGCGTGGCGTCGGGGGTCAGAATCGGCGTCACGTGCAAGCCGGCATCGACCAAGCGGCGGCACACCTCGACGGCCTTGTAGGCCGCGATGCCGCCGCAGACGCCCAGGACAACTCGTGGTGTCTCTGGGGCGTGCTCGATGTTCACCGACATATCCTCGGTCCCGGGTCCTGCGGCCATCGGCAGTGTCCGCCGCGTCCGTGCACCCGTGCCTAGCTCGCGGTCGGGCCCTCGTCCCCGACGTCGAGCGCTTCGATCACCTCGACGCCTTCGGCCCCGTCGGCCCCTTCGGCCTCACCCAGGAGACCGGCCTCCGCGGCGTCGGCGATGGCCGCCGCCAGCGCCGCCTCCTCCTCGGGATCGGGCCGGCTGTAGGTCGCCTTGCCGGCCGCGATCTCCTCGAACGCGATGGACACTGGCTTCCCCGACACCGACGCCACCTGGGGGGGGACCACCTTGCCCAGTCCCTCGCCGAGGCTGTTGTAGTAGGAATTCACCTGCCGGGCGCGGGCGGAACCCAGCGCGACCAGGGTGAACTTCGAGTCGACCTTGTCCAAGAGCTCCTCAATGGGTGGGTCCATGAGCGTATGGCGGCCTTGGGCCATCAGGCTTCCTCCGGGTTCGCAGCGCAGGGCGCCGCCGATCGAGTCCGGTCAACTATAGCGGCCAATTCGCCCAGGGTCCGCTGCAGGTCGTCGTTGACGACTGTGTGAGCTGCGATTTTGGCTCCCCGTTCCACCTCCGAGTGCCCGAGATCCACGCGCCGGCGAATGTGCTCCTCGTCGTCTCCCCGAGCCGCCAGGCGCTCGGCCTGCACCTCGGGCGACGGGGGGAGCAACAGGATCACCGTGGCGTCGGGGCGTTGGGCCAGGACCTGCTCGGCCCCTTGGACGTCGATCTCGAGGAGGACGTCGGCGCCCGGAGGGGGGTCCGGGATCGGCGTCCCCATGAGGTAGTCGAGGAACTCCGCCCACTCCAAGAAGGCACCACGTGCGGCGGCCTCCTCGAAAGTGTCACGGTCGACGAAGACGTAGGCCTCGCGCTCGCGCTCACCTGGGCGCGCCTCTCGGGTGGTCCAGCTCCGGCTCAGCCAGAGGGACGTGTCACGGGCCACGAGCTCTGCGGCCAACGTGCCCTTGCCGGCCCCGCCGGGGCCGATGAGCACGAAGAGGCGTGGCTCGCCGGTACGCGGTTCAGCGCGCAGTCTCTTTGAGCAGCGCCTCGCGCTGCTTGGCACCGAGCCCCTGTAGCCGGCGGCTGTCGCTGATGCCGACGGTCTCCATGAGGCGCCGTGCCTTCACCTTGCCCAAGCCGGGCAAGGACTCGAGGACCGAGACCACCTTCATCTTGCCGACGGTCTCGTTGGAGTCGGCTTCGGTGAGGAGCTGCGCCAACGACAGGGTACCCATCTTCAGCCTGTCCTTGACCTCGGCCCGCTCACGGCGAACCTTGGCAGCCTTCTCGAGTGCAGCGGCTCGCTGCTCGGGCGTGAGTGCGGGAGGTTGCGGCATGGCGAGACCATAGCGCCTCGGCCAGGAGCGTTCACACCTATTTTCCCTCTTCAGCCCAGTAGCGCTGCCAGCTCTCGGGCGAGTAACCGCGCTGCGTGCCGGAGGTCGTTCGGGTCGGGTCCATGGTTAAGCAGCCCCCGTGAGCTGCTCGGCAGGACACTGCCGGGGCGGCACCCGGTGAACCTCCGGGCGACGTCGGCTGGGCCGGCACCTTGCGCACCCAGGCCCGGCGCGAGGATTACCCCACCGAGCTGGGATAACGCGAACGAAGAGGGCTCGAGCGTCGCGCCGACGACCGCACCCACGGTGCCCGAAGGGACGCCAGGCGAGCCGTTGAGCGCCGCGACCTCGGCCAGCACCATGTCCTCGACGGCTGCCCCCTCGGCCGTCACCGCCTGCTGCAGGCCGCGGCCCTCGGGGTTGGAGCTGCGAGCGACGACGAGCACGCCCCGCCCGGTGCGGCCGGCAAGCCGGACGAGCGGCGCCAATGCCCCGAGGCCGAGATACGGGTGAGCCGTCACCGCGTCCACGGCGAGCGGGCTCGCATTGCCCAACCACGCGTCCGCGTAGGCCGCCGCGGTCGAGTCGATGTCGCCCCGCTTGGCGTCCGCGATCACGATCAGTCCCGCCGTCGTGGCTTCGACAATCAGGTGTTCGAGTTCGGCCATGCCCGGCGACCCGTGCCGCTCGAAGAAGGCGACCTGCGGCTTGATCGCCGCCACCGTCCCGGCGAAGGCCTCGACACACGTATGACAAAACGCGCGCAGACCCGTAGGATCGTCGCTGAGCCCCCAGGCCGCCAACATCGATGCCGTCGGGTCGATGCCCGCGCACAACGGTCCCGACGTGCGCACTGCGGCCGCGACCCGGTCGCCGAAGCTGTCAGCCATCTCGTCCTCCCTCGTTGAGCAACGGCACGGGCGCGGCCACGGGGTCGGGCGTGGTGGGGCTCGTCGTGGCGGCGGCGTCTGCTGCGTCGTCACGGCCGGCGCGCCGACGGGCGCTTGCCCGCAACTGCCCCACCGTCGCCCCGTGGTCCTCGCACCAGCGCGCCAACTGGCGCAGCACCTTCCACGGCGCCCTTGGGTCACGGAAGGTGGCCGTGCCGACTTGGACGGCGTCGGCCCCGGCGGCCAGCAGCTCGACGGCGTCGCGACCCGCCATCACCCCGCCGACCCCGACGATCGGCACGTCGGGGAAGGCGGTCCGGCACTCCCACACGGCCCGCACCGCCACGGGGTGGACGGCGCTGCCCGAGAGCCCGCCGCCGCCCGCACCGAGCAGGGGCCGCCCCGATTCGATGTCGAGGGCCAGGCCGAGCAGCGTGTTGACCAGCGTCAGCGCGTCCGCCCCCCCGGCGAGCGCCCCGGAGGCGATCTCGACGATGTCCGGCACGTTGGGGCTGAGCTTGGCCCACCGCGGCAGGTCGCAAGCGGTCGCCGCCATGACCCGCGTGGTCGCCTCCGCCGAGTGGGCGAACATGCGCGACCGGTCCTCGACGTTGGGGCAGCTGACGTTGACCTCCAGCGCCGCGATGCAGCTGCCGGCCTGCGTCGAGGCCGCCGTCGCCACCAGCTCGGCGGCCCGAGCGTAGTCCGACACGGTGCGACCCCAGATGCTGACGATCACGCGCGCCCCCGAAGCCTGCAGCGCAGGGAGGTCGTCGGCCACCCACGCCGCCAGCCCCGGACCCTGCAGCCCGACGCTGTTGAGCATGCCGGCGTCCACCTCGTGCACCCTCGGCGCCGGGTTGCCCGGCCACGGGTCGACTGACAGCGACTTCACGACGACCGCGGCGAGCTCCGCCAGCGTCCCGTACGCAGCCAGCTCGGTGCCGTGCCCCGACGTCCCCGAGGCCGTCATCACCGGATTGTCGAGGTCGACGCCGCCGACTCGGGTGGCGAGCACCGCCGCACGATCCGAAGTGGCGGACGCGCTCATCGCGCCGTCCCCTTCGGGGCGGGATGGAGATCCTGCAGGGGACGGACCTCGAGCCGGTGCAACCGCGCGTCGGCCATGCCCGCCGCCGCCGCCCGCGCCGCGGCCAGGGTGGTCAGGCACGGCACCTTGTAGGTCACCGAGGCCAGGCGGATGTGCTGGCCATCCGCCCGCGGCCCCAGGCCCCGCGGCGTGTTCACCACCAGCTGCACCTTGCCCTGCGCGATCAGGTCCACCGCGTCGGAGGCGACTCCCTTCTCGCCCACCTTGGCCACGAGTGTGTCCACGGGCACCCCGGCGGAGCGCAGGAAGCCAGCCGTGCCCAGCGTCGCTGCGATGGAGAAGCCCAGTGCACTGAAGTCCCGCGCCACCGCCAGGCCGGCCGGCTTGTCGCGGTCGGCCAATGAGAGGAACACCGTGCCCGAGTCGGGCAGCCGCGTGCCCACGGCCATCTGGCTCTTCGCGAACGCAAGGCCGAAGGTGATGTCGACACCCATGACCTCGCCGGTCGAGCGCATCTCCGGTCCGAGCAGCGTGTCGACTCCGGGAAAGCGGTCGAAGGGGAACACCGCCTCCTTGACGCTCACGTGGTCGAGCACGCGTACGTGGCCGATCGCGTCCACGGGCAACAGCCCCTCCGAGCGCAGCTCGGTCAATGTCTGGCCGACCATGACCCGGGCGGCCGCCATGGCGAGCGGTACCCCGGTCGCCTTGGCCACGAAGGGGACCGTCCGGCTGGCCCTCGGGTTGGCCTCGAGCACGTAGACCTGCCCGTCCTTGACCGCGTACTGCACGTTGATGAGGCCGCAGACCTCGAGCGAATCCGCCAGCGCCCGGGTATAGCCCTCGAGCAGGCCGAGGACCTCCCCACTGAGCGACTGGGGCGGCAGCGCGCACGCGGAGTCCCCCGAGTGCACCCCCGCCTCCTCGACGTGCTCCATGACGCCCGCGATCAGGATCTCCCCCGCGTTGTCACGGACGGCATCGACGTCGACCTCGACGGCATCTTCCAAGAAGCGGTCGACCAGGACGGGCCGGTGCGCGGTCACGCCTCCTTCGCGGGCGAGCGCGCCGGTCGTCATCGACTGCATGACGCGGCGCA
Organism: uncultured Acidimicrobiaceae bacterium; assembly: GCA_963838835.1. Classification (GTDB taxonomy): domain Bacteria; phylum Actinomycetota; class Acidimicrobiia; order Acidimicrobiales; family RAAP-2; genus Bog-473. The sequence continues at coordinate 184,487 of CAWITA010000019.1, read as the reverse complement.
CCCCCTCGTCGTCGTAGACGATCTCCATGGCCCGCCCACCGAGCACGTAACTCGGCCGCAGGAGGACGGGATAGCCGATCCTCCCGGAGACGGCCAGCGCCTCGACGGCGCTCGTCGCGGTCCCGCCGGGCGGTTGCGGAATGTTCAGCTCGTGGCACAGCGCGTTCCAGCGCTCCCGGTCCTCGGCGAGGTCGATGGAGGCCGGGCTCGTCCCCAAGACGAGCTCGGGAGGCAAGGACCCCGCCAGCTTCAGCGGTGTCTGACCGCCGAGGGACACGATGACCCCGGCCACCTCCCCGCCTGCGGCGCGCTCGGCATCGAGGACGTTGGCCACGTCCTCGTCGGTCAACGGCTCGAAGTACAACCGGTCCGACGTGTCGTAGTCGGTCGACACCGTTTCCGGGTTGCAGTTGACCATCACCGTCTCGTAACCGGCGTCGCGCAACGACATCGAGGCGTGCACGCAGCAGTAGTCGAACTCGATTCCCTGGCCGATCCGGTTGGGACCCGAGCCCAGGATGATCACCCGCGGGCGATCGGAATGACGGACCTCGTCCTCCTCTTCGTAGGTTGCGTAGTGGTACGGGGTAAACGCCTCGAACTCCGCCGCGCAGGTGTCGACCGTCTTGAAGGTCGCCCGCACGCCGTGGGCCAGTCGCGTCGCCCGGATGTCGGCCTCGGTCGTGCCGCGCAGGTGGGCCAGCTGCGCATCGGAGAACCCGAGCCGCTTGGCCCGCCGCAGGCCAGCCCGATCGAGCGACGGCGCGGCGACGATCCGGTGGCGCTCGGCCACGATGCGCGCCAATTGCCAGACGAACCAGGGGTCGATGCCGGTGCGGGCCACGACCTCGTCGGCGTCCGCGCCGCGCCGCAGCGCCGCCTCCACCTCGAAGACGCGCTCCGGCGTGGGGATGGCGATCCGCTCCAAGAGCTCGGCCAGGGGCACGGCGTCGAGCGACGCCTCGGCCGGATCAGCGTTGAGACCGCTCCGGCCCTGTTCCAAGGAACGCAACGCCTTTTGGAGCGACTCGCAGAAGGTGCGCCCGATGGCCATGACCTCGCCCACCGACTGCATGCGGGTGCCGAGACGCCCGTCGGCACCGGGGAGCTTCTCGAAGGCCCAGCGCGGCACCTTGGTGACCACATAGTCGATGGTGGGCTCGAAGGAGGCCGGCGTCGCCTTCGTGATGTCGTTGGGAATCTCGTTGAGGAGGTATCCGACGGCCAAGCGCGCCGCGATCTTGGCGATGGGGAACCCCGTGGCCTTGGAGGCCAGCGCGGAGGAGCGCGAGACCCGCGGATTCATCTCGATGATCACGCGTCGTCCCGTGGCCGGGTCGACGGCGAACTGCACGTTGGAACCGCCCGTCTCGACCCCGACCCGGCGCAGGCAGGCGAAGGCGTCATCGCGCATGGCCTGATACTCCACGTCGGTGAGCGTCTGCGCCGGGGCCACCGTGATGGAGTCGCCCGTGTGCACGCCCATGGGATCGAAGTTCTCGATGGAGCACACGACGACGCAGTTGTCGGCGCCGTCGCGCATCACCTCGAGCTCGAACTCCTTCCACCCGGCGATCGACTGCTCCACCAGGATCTGGCCGATGGGACTGGCGGCCAACCCGTCCCCGGCCAGCTTGGTGAATCGTTCCGCGTCCTCGGCGATGCCCGTTCCCTTGCCGCCGAGGATGAAGCTCGGGCGCACCATGATCGGGAAGCCGATCTCCAGGGCGATCTCCTCGGCCTCCTGCAGCGAATAGGCGAAGCCCGAGCGCGGCACCTCGAGGCCGATGTCCTGCATCGCTGCCTTGAAGCGGTCCCGGTCCTCGGCGGTGGCGATGGCCTCGGGCCGGGCGCCGATGACCTCGACGCCAGAGCGCTCGAGCACACCGAGCTCGGCCAGGCGCATGGTCAGGTTGAGCGCCGTCTGCCCGCCCAGGGTCGGCAAGAGCGCATCAGGCCGCTCCTTCTCGATGATCGCCGCCAGCACGTCGGGGTCGAGGGGCTCCACGTAGGTCCGGTCCGCCGTGGCGGGGTCGGTCATGATCGTCGCCGGGTTGGAGTTGGCCAGGATCACCCGGTAGCCCTCTTCGGCCAGGACCCGGCAGGCCTGCGTGCCCGAATAGTCGAACTCGCAGGCCTGGCCGATCACGATCGGGCCTGACCCGATCACCAGGATCGACTGCAGGTCGTTGCGGCGCGGCACGTCCCGGCCCTCTTGCCGCCTCGCTCAGCGCGCCCCGGCGCCGGCGGACCGGGCGGGATGAGCGAGCATGAGGTCGCGAAAGCTGCCGAAGAGGTACCGGGCGTCGTGGGGCCCCGGCGCGGCCTCAGGGTGGTACTGCACCGAGAAGGCCGGCGCCGTGAGGGACCGGAAGCCCTCGATCACGCCGTCGTTCAGGTTGATGTGCGTCGTCTCGGCGTCGCGCACCGAGCCGGCCGCGACGGCGTAGTTGTGATTCTGGCTCGTGATCTCGACCACACCGGTCTCGAGCCGCTGCACGGGGTGGTTGGCGCCGTGGTGGCCGAAGGGCAGCTTGTAGGTGACGCCGCCGAGCGCCCGGGCGAGGATCTGGTGCCCGAGGCAGATGCCGAAGACGGGCACCCGGCCCACCAGGTCGGCCACGGCCGCGGTGGGGCCGGGCAGCGCGGCGGGGTCCCCGGGCCCGTTGGAGAGGAAGACACCGTCCGGCTCGAGGGCGAGCACCTCGTCGGCGGTCGTGGCGGCCGGCACCACAATCACCGTGCCCAGCGCGGTCAACAGGTGGACCATCGTCGCCTTCACACCGAAGTCGTAGGCCACGATCCGCAGGCCGCTGGCCGCGCCGGCAGCCGTCCCCGGGTGGACGGCGGGTTCGCTGCTGGTGGCGCCCGACACGAGGTCCAGCCCGTCGGTGCCGACAGCGGACGTCGCCGCCGCGCGCAGTTCCGCCTCAGGTGCAGGGCCGAACGCGCACGGCATCGCGCCGGCGTCGCGGACGTGTCGGGTCAGGCGCCGAGTGTCGACGCCGGTGAGCGCTGGAACCCCGTGCCGGCGCAGGTACGTCTCGAGGGGCTCGGTCGAGCGCCAGTTCGACGGCTCCTCGGCCAGGTCGCACACGACGATGCCCCGGCAGCGCGGCAAAGGCGCTTCGTCGTCGCCGGCGTTGGTGCCGTAGTTGCCGATGTGCGTGCTGGTGAAGGCGATCACCTGCCCCGCATAGGAGGGGTCGGTGATCACCTCTTGGTACCCGCTCATCGCGGTGTTGAACACCAGCTCGCCGGTCGCCACGGGCGTCAGCGCGCCCGCCGCCTCCCCCGCGAAGACGGCGCCGTCAGCCGTCACCAACAGGGCGGCCGCCCTGTCCGGACCGTTCCGGCCTCCCCCCGTCACCGTTGCGCCGTCGCGTCGATCACGACCGGCTCGCCCCGCAGCACGGTGTGGCGCACCGCCCCCCTGAAGGTACGGCCCGCGTACGGCGTGTTGCGGCTGCGGCTGGCCAGCCGCGCCGGGTCCACCATCGTCGTTGCGGTGGGGTCGAACACGCACAGGTTGGCCACCGCCCCCTCCTCGACCGGGCCGCCCTGCGCGCTGTGACCGGCGGTGCGCGCGTCCGTCGCGGTCAGCTTGGCGATGGCAGCCGGCTGCGCGCTCATCAAGGCGAACAGCCGCTCGGGGCCGAGGTGCGGCGAGAGCACCTCCCAGGCGATGGGGAGCGCGGTCTGCAGGCCCAACATGCCCGGGGGGGCCTGGTCGAAGGGGACGTCCTTGGCCTCGGGGGCGTGGGGGGCGTGGTCGGTCGCGACGGCGTCGATCGTGCCGTCGACCAGCCCCGCCACCACTGCGGCCACGTCGTCGTCGGTGCGGAGCGGCGGATTCACCTTGAACACCGGGTCGTATCCCTCCACCGCGGCATGGGTGAGGAGCAGGTGGTGCGGCGCGGCCTCGGCCGTGACTGGGAGTCCTTCCTCCTTGGCGCGTCGCACCAACTCGACCGAACCGGAGGTGGAGAGATGCAGGAAGTGGAGCGGAGCGCCAGTCAAGCGCACCAGTGCGATGTCGCGGGCCACCATCACCTCCTCAGCCGCCGCAGGCATGCCCGGGATGCCCAGGCGGCTCGACCAGCACCCCTCGTGCATGGCACCCCCGGCCGCCAGGCAGGCGTCCTCGCAATGCTGGGCGAGGGTGACGCCCAGGCCCTTCGCGTAGTCGAGCGCGCGCCGCATGAGGGTCCCGTCCTGGACGCCGGCGCCGTCGTCGGTGAAGAGGGTCACGCCGAGGGCGGCGAGCTCGCCGAGCGGGGCCAACGCGGCGCCGGCGCGCCCCACGGTGATGGCGCCCGCCACGGCGACCTCGGCCGGGCAACCCACGCCGAGGGCGAGGACCTCCGCCGCCACCCCCGCGGCGTCGATCGGCGGATCGGTGTTGGGCATGGCGACGACGGCCGTGTAGCCGCCGAGCGCGGCAGCCCGGGTGCCCGACTCGATCGTCTCGGCCTCCTCGCGCCCGGGTTGGCGCAGGTGGGCGTGCAGGTCGACCAGGCCGGGTCCGACCAGGCAGCCGGCGGCGTCGAGGACGAGCGCAGCGCGCGGGGGGTCGATGGACTCGGCCAAAGCAGCGACGGAGTCGCCTGCCACGGCGACGTCCAGGCGAGCGAGGCCCTCGGTCCCGACCACCGTGCCGCCCCGGATGACGAGGGTGACGTCAGGCAACGGCCGGCACCTCCGCGGCGCCGGGCAGCTCGCCGCCGAGCAGCAGGAAGAGGATCGCCATGCGCACCGCGACGCCGTTGGCCACCTGCTGGGTCACGACGGTGCGCGGCAAGTCGGCCACCTCGGAGGCGATCTCGACCCCGCGCACCATGGGGCCAGGGTGCGTGACGATGACGTGCTCGGCGAGGAGCGCGGCGCGGCGCACCGTGAGCCCCCACCCGGCCGTGTACTCGCGCAGGCTGGGGACGAAGGACCCGCTCCCACGCTCCGCCTGCAGCCGCAGGAGCGAGACCACGTCGGCGTCGCCGAGAGCCTGATCGAGGTCGGGCGCCACCGCGACGGGCCACCCGTCGAGCGAGGGCGGGAGCAGGCTGCCGGGTGCGGCCAGGGTGACGTGGGCTCCCAGGGCGGTGTAGGCCAGCACCTCGGAGCGGGCCACCCGACTGTGGCGGATGTCACCGACGATCAGGATGCGCAGACCCTCGAAGCAGGAGACGCCGAGCTCCTCGGGTGCGGCGCCCTTGCGCTCCGCCAAGACCTGGCGCACCGTGAAGCAGTCCAGCAGCGCCTGCGTGGGGTGCTCGTGCCAGCCGTCGCCGGCGTTGACCACATGGGCTCGCTCGACCCAGCGCGCCACCTGGTGCGGTGCGCCGGCCGAGGAGTGGCGGATGATCACGGCGTCGATGCCCATCGCCTCGACGGTCTCGACCGTGTCGCGCAGGCTTTCGCCCTTCTTGACCGACGAGCTGGCGACGGCGAGCGACAGCACGTCGGCCGAGAGGCGCTTGGCCGCCGTCTCGAAGGAAAGCCGAGTCCGGGTCGACTCCTCGAAGAAGAGCGTCGCCACCACCTTGCCCCGCAGGGTCGGCACCTTGGGCATCGAGCGCCGCTCCACCTCGGCGAAGGCTTCGGCGACGCGCAGCACCTCGGCGATGCCGTCGGGGCCGCCAAGGTCATCGACGGAGAGCAGGTGCGGTGAGGTCACTTGTCCTCCAGGGTCCCGATCCAGACGCCGTCCTCGCCGACGTCGACCATCTCTTCGCGGCGGGTCGGGAGGTTCTTGCCGACATAGTCAGGGCGGATGGGCAGTTCGCGGTGGCCACGGTCGATCATCACGGCGAGCTGGACGGCACGAGCTCGGCCGAAGTCGTTGAGGGCGTTGAGGGCGGCCCGGATGGTGCGGCCCGTGAACAGCACGTCGTCGACCAGCACGACCACCCGTCCGGCCAGGTCGGCGCGGATGTCGGTGACCGCCTCGGGGAGCACGGGGCGCAGGCCGATGTCGTCCCGGTAGAAGGCCACGTCGAGGCTGCCCAGATCGACGGTGTCGGTGCCCTCGATCTGGCGGAGCATCTCGGCCATCTTGGTCGCGAGAGGACCCCACCGGTCTGGAGCCCGACTAGGACGACGTCGTCGACGCCACCGTTGCGTTCGACGACCTCGTGCGACATCCGCGTCAGGGCGCGCTGGACGTCGGCGGCGGTCAAGACCTGGGAATGGGCCACGAACACGCCCCCAAGGGGCCGCGTATGACTGCGTTCGCGTTCGGCCACTGTTCCTCCTGCCGTGTGAGCCTCACGGGACTCACTTCACGGTCAGGACACAACCATAGCGCGGCGCGGCCGCGGCTCGGGCTCGGGTCGAGCGCAGGCTCGGGCTCGGGCTCGGGTCGGGCTCAGGGTCAAGCTCAGGCTCAGGCTCAGGCTCAGGCTCAGGCTCAGGGCGAAGCGGATCCGATGTCGGCGGCGATCGCGGACAAGATGCCGTTGACGAACCGGCCCGACTCGTCGGTCGAATACGCCTTGACGAGCTCGACCGCCTCGTCAATCACGACGGCCACGGGTGGCCCCTCGGGGTCGAGCAATTCGGACACCGCCATGCGGAGCACCAGCCGGTCGATGACCGCCATGCGCTCGAGGGGCCAGCCCACCGAGGCACCGGCGATGCGCAGATCTGCCTCGCTCCGGGTCGCGACGGTGCGCTCGACCAGGGAGCGGACGAAGAGATCGGGGGGCACGGCCAGTTCGTCGAGGACCCGGAGTGGGCTTTCGCCCTTGAGCTCGGCCTCGTAGAGCAAGGAGAGCGCCCGCTCGCGTTGTTGGTGTCGGGGAGCGGTGTCGGTCATCGGTGCTTTTGCCGCCCCTGGTGCTGGTCCAGGTCCTCGCCTGGGCTCGGCCGGAGCGACACCGCCGGTGGTCGAGGTGGGCGGGCCTTCAGGCCCGGGTCAGGTACTCGCCAGAGCGGGTGTCGACCTTGATCACGTCCCCGATGTTCACGAAGAGAGGTACTTGGACGACCAGTCCGGTTTGCACGGTGGCCGACTTGCGGGCCCCCGACACGCGGTCGCCTTGGATCCCCGGCTCCGTCTCGGTGACGGTCAGCTCGACGGCAGTGGGGAGCTCGACGCCGACGATCTCGCCGTTGTACATCTGCAGGTTGGCCTCGTCGCCTTCCTTGAGGTAGTTGGGCGCGTCGCCGAGCGTCTCGGGAGGCGCGGTCATCTGCTCGTACGTCGTCGTGTCCATGAAGACGAAGTCGGCGCCGTCGCGATAGAGGAACTGCATGTCGCGCTTGTCGATGATCGCCTGCTCGAGCTTCTCGTCAGCCCGGTAGGTGCGCTCGATCACGGCCCCGCTGCGCACGTTCTTGAGCTTGGTGCGCACGAAGGCGCCGCCCTTGCCCGGCTTGACGTGCTGGAACTCGACAATGCTGAACAGGCCCTCGGGTAGATCCAGGCTCATGCCGTTCTTCAGGTCATTGGTCGAGACTGCCATGGATGTCCTTTGTGAATCGGGTCAGGGGGCGTGCGCCGTCGTCGGTCACGACCAGGGTGTCCTCCACGCGGACCCCGCCGTGCCCGGGAACGTAGACACCGGGCTCGACGGTGACGACGAAGCCGGGTGCGAGGATAGCAGTGCTCAGTTGGCTGACCGTCGGGGCCTCGTGGATATCGAGGCCGACGCCGTGCCCCGTGCCGTGCTCGAAGCGCTCGGCCCAGCCCGCCGCAGCGATGATCTGCCGGCAGACGTCGTCGACCTCCTTGGCGCTGATGCCGGGCCGAACGGCGGCGGCGCCGGCCGCCTGCGACTCGCCGACGACTTCGAAGATGCGGGCCAGCTCGCCCTCGGGTTCTGCATCGACACAGAACGTGCGGGTCATGTCGGAGCGGTAACCCTCGAAGGTTGCGCCGAAGTCCACCACGACGGGGTCGCCCACTGCGATGTGCCTCGAACCAGGGTGGTGGTGGGGCTTTGCCGAGTTCTCGCCCGCCGCGACGATGGTCTCGAAGGCGGTGCTCTCCGCCCCGCCCCGGCGCATGGCGGTGTCGAGCTCCAGAGCGAAGTGCTCTTCGGTGACGCCTTGGCCCATGAGCGGGAGGACCTCGAAGAGGGCGGCGTCGGCGATGGCGGCGGCGCGCTCCATGCGGGCGATCTCGGCGGCGTCCTTCCTCTCCCGCAGCGCCTCGACCGCCTTGGTGGTGGGGACCAGCCGGTCGGCCTCGAGCAGGTCGGCCCAAGTGCGCTGCGCGCTCCAGCTGACGTTGTCGGCCTCGAGGCCGATGCGGCCGATGGCTGCAGCGGCCAATGCGGCTTGCGCGGCCTTGCGCTGCTCCGTCAACGGGCCGATGGTGATGTCGACCTGGCGGGCCGCGCCCGCGTTCTCGAGCTGCTCGGCGGACTGCGTGCGGTAGCGCCCGTCAGTCGTCAAGAGCGCGGCGGCCCGCGTCACGGTGAGCACGCCCGCGGAACCGGAAAAGCCCGTGAGGTAGCGCACGTTGGCGAGCGTCGTCACCACCAGGGCGTCGATCTCGTGCTCGTCAAAGGTGTCGCGCAGGCGGTCGAGGCGCCCCGCCACCGTGATGGCGGGGAGCGGCGCTGGGGTCGGGGTGTAGGGGTTGGCGCGGGCGGTCGTCGTCATGTGACTAGGTGGCTCCCTTCAAGAGTTCGGCGACGGCATCGACGGACAGCTCATAGCCGAGCCCGCCGAAACCGGCGATGACACCCGACGCCACTGGTGCGAGCACCGACGTGTGCCGGAACGGCTCGCGTGCAGCCGGGTTGGAGAGGTGCAGTTCGACCACGGGACCGTCGAAGGCCGCCACGGCGTCGTGGAGCGACCACGACGTGTGGCTCAAGGCACCGGCATTGATGACCAGGGCGTCCGCCCTCCCCCGTGCCGCGTGGACCGCATCGATCAGCTCACCCTCGTGATTCGACTGCAGGTGCTCGAAGTCAAGGCCGTGGCGGCCTGCGGCCGACTCGGCCCGCTTCACGTGGTCAGCCAGTGTGTCGGTCCCGTAGACCTCGGGTTCCCGCTCGCCGAGCAGGTTCAGGTTGGGTCCCGACAGGAGCAGGACGAGGCTCACGAGCGTGCACCCATGTCGGCCAGGGTAGCGACCACGTCGGGGGGGGCGACGCCGTGTACCGCCTCGACGCCGCGGGGACCGTCGAGCACGAACGTGAGGTCCTGTTGCGCCTTCTTGTCACGGCCCATGAACGTGAGGAGCTCAGCGGCATCGGCCCCCAAGGGAAGATCGGTCGGAAGGTCGAAGCTGGCGATGACCTTGCGATGCTCATTAACCCGGACGTCGTCGATGCGTCCCAGCCGCTGGGCCAGCAGGGCGGCAAAGAGGAGGCCGATGGCCACGGCCTCACCGTGGCGGAGGTCCCAGTCGTGGTGGTCGGCCAGTGCCGCGCCCTCGAGGGCATGGGCCAGGGTGTGGCCGTAGTTGAGAATCATGCGGCGCCCCCCTTCGCGCTCGTCCTCGGACACGACGGCCGCCTTGATCCCCACACAACGTGCCACCTGCTCCTCGATGGGCTGGTCCGCCCGGGGCGCCTCGCCCAAAAAGGCGTACTTGGCGATCTCGCCTCGGCCGCAGGCCCACTCCCGGGGCGGGAGGGTGGTCAGGGTCTCGGTGTCGCAGAGCACGACGTTGGGCTGCCAGAACGCGCCGACGAGGTTCTTGCCCTCGGGGAGGTTGACTCCGGTCTTGCCGCCGATCGCCGCGTCGACCTGCGCCAGCAGCGAGGTCGCGACGTTCACGTACGCCGTGCCCCGGTGATAGGTGGCCGCCGCGAATCCGGCGACGTCGGTCACGATGCCGCCCCCGACCGCCACGACGACGTCGGACCGCGAGAGGCCGGCGCGAGTGAAGAAACGGGCCAGCGCCTCGACGGTGGCCAGGGTCTTGGCGTCCTCACCGTCGGGGATGACGTAGAGCTCGGTCGGGACGCCGGGGTCGATGTCGTGGAGCCAGCCAGCGTCCCTGATCGCCTCCTGGGTGACGATCACCGCGGACTTGGCGCCTGGCGGCACGAAGCGGGCGACCTCGTGGCGCGACGCCGGCCCGATGAGGACGGGGTAGGAGCGCTCGACCAGGTCGACGGAAAGGGCGCGCACGACCTCGGGCTCTCTACTCGGCCATCGGCGAGGCGGGGGAATCCAGGACTTCCCCGCCGCGGTCGCCGGGGAAGTCCTGGGAGGCGACGGCGAGGATGCGCGCCGCGACCTCTTCGGCCGGGAGATCGTCGACGTCGATGACGACGCCGGCCACCTCGGCGTAGAGGGGAGCGCGCACCGCGTCGAGCTGAACCATGGCCGCCGCGGGGTCGTCGCCGAGCAGCGGGCGTCCCACGCCGTCGCCGACGCGGGCGGCCAGGGTCTCGGGTCTCGCCCGGAGCCAGACGACCGTGCCGCTGGAGGAGATGAGCCGGCGATTCTCGTGGCTGAGGACGGCGCCTCCCGCAACCGAGATGACCGACGGGGCGGGATCGTCGCAGGCCTCGGCGAGCACCTCGGCCTCCGCCTTCCGGAAGGCCGCCTCGCCGTCGCGGACGAAGAGCTCGGGCACCGTCAGCCCCGTGGCCGCCGCCACGTCGGCGTCGGAGTCGCGGTAGCCCCAGCCGAGCCGGTGGGCCACAAGCTGGCCGGTAGTCGTCTTGCCGGCGCCCATCATCCCGACGAGCAGGATGCGGGGGGTCATTCCCGGTTGCCGACGGCGGCCGACGGCGTGGCGTCGAGGCAGGCGAGAAAGCCGTCGCGGTTGCGCACGACCTCGGCCAGCGAGTCGCCGCCGAACTTGCGCAGCGACTCATTCGCCAACACCAGCGCCATCATCGACTCAGCCACGACGCCCATGGCGGGTACGGCCGTGACGTCGGTACGTTCACGGAAGCTGACGGTCGACTCCTTGGTCACGACGTCGACGGTTTGGAGCACGGGCCGGTTGAGCGTGGCGAGGGGTTTCATGGCCACGCGGGCAACGAGGAGGGCGCCGTTGGAGATGCCTCCCTCGATTCCCCCCGCGCGGTCGGTCGGTCGCACGTACCCCTCGTCCTGGTCGTAGACGATGGGGTCGTGTGCCTCGGAGCCGCGGCGACCGGCGTTGCGCCACCCGTCGCCGATCTCAACCGCCTTCACGGCCTGGATCGACATCAACGCCTGGGCGAGGTTGGCATCGAGCTTGCGGTCCCAGTGCACGTGGCTGCCGAGGCCGACCGGCACACCGTAGGCCAGGACCTCGGCCACGCCGCCGAGGGAGTCCCCCTCCTTGGCCGCCTCCTTGACCGCGGCGATCATCGCCTCCTCGGCCGCCGGGTCGAAGCAGCGGACGGCACTCTCGTCGACCTTGTCGAGGTCGCTCGGGCCCGGTCGTGGGCCGTGGGCCGTGGTCGCGGCGCTGCCCAACGCCACGATGTGGCTGACGATCGACACCCCGAGATGGGCGAGCAACAGCTTGGCCAACGTACCGGCCGCGACCCGGGCTGCCGTCTCACGCGCCGAGGCCCGTTCGAGTACGTCTCGAGCGTCTTCGAATCCGTACTTGAGCATCCCCGGCAGGTCGGCATGGCCCGGCCGGGGCTGGGTCAGGACCTTCGTCGGTACACCGGGCTCCGCGGACATCTCCTCGGTCCACTTGGGCCACTCCGTGTTGGCGATCTCGACGGCGACCGGGGACCCCAGCGTGCGGCCGTGGCGGATCCCGCCGAGCAGCGTGATCTCGTCGGCTTCGAAGCGCATGCGCGGGCCGCGTCCGTAACCGAGCCGGCGCCGGGCCAGTTCGTCGGCGATGTCCGACACCTCGACGGGGAGACCGGCCGGCAGCCCCTCGACGATCACAACCAGGGCGCGACCGTGGGACTCCCCAGCGGTCAGAAAGCGCAGCACACAGCAACGCTATCGGACGGTTGCCACCACCCCTGAGCCGGCAACGCCGCCGTTTCCGGGCTGATGCTCAGGAATAGAAGGGGTTCTCGCCGCTGCCGTGATCGGTGACATCGAGCACGCGCGTGAGCTCGGGCACCTCTTCGAGCAGTGCCGTCTCGATCCCCTGGCGCAGCGTCATCTGCGACATCGCGCAACCCTGGCAGCCGCCGGAGAGTCTGAGGTAGGCGGTGCCGTCCTCTTCGTTGAGCGCCACCAGGTCGGCGCGCCCGCCATGACTGGCGATGGACGGATTGACCGCCTCCTCCAAGACGGCAACCACGCGTTGGGCGAGCGGCCCCGTGATCCCCATGGCCAAAACCTCTGGCGGGACGCCCGGCGCGGCCTCCTCGGGTGTCGGCGCGTTCGGGTTGACTAGGACGAGGCCTCCCTCTCCCTCTTCGGACCATTCCAGGCGGGCGCCCCGGAGCCGGTCGACGCTCCCTGCAGGGACGACGATCTCGAGCTCCTCTTGAACGTGGCGGACGTCGCCCTCGTCCGCGTCGGACACGGCCTGGAAGTAGAGGTCGTAGAAGAAGGAGCCGGCCTGGACGCCGCGCACTTCCAACCACAGCCCCAGGGAGCCCGGGTCGGGCTCCTGTTCGATGGCGTCCCGCACGACCTTGTGCGCCTCGGGGGTGAGGGTCACGACTGGGGTCGTGGCCTGGAGGTCTTCGGTGGTTGTGGCCATGGCGGTCAGTCTACGGGGTCGTGCACCGGGCGGGGTCACAAACCGGACTGCCTCGGTGTCCCTGGATGAATGCCTGTTGGAGGGCGGACATCGGCTGCCTGGGACGCTGGACGCTGGACGGCTGGACGGCTGGACGCGAGACGCCGGACACGCAGGCGGGACACGCCGGGCCTGGATCGCCGCGCTGCTCACTGGGACGGACAGCACGCAGCGACCGGTTGCTCCGAGTCCGCGCGCCGCGCGCCAGAGGACACCGCCGGGCCCGGCGGGGTCACGCGTCGGCGTCGGCGTCGGCGTCGGGTTCGGGGCGAGGGGCGAGGGGCGAGGGGCGAAGTCGATCCTGAACCGTGGCCGGCGACGCGTGCAGGCATATGAGGGCGTGGGTCACGATGCGTTGAACCGCGCGGCGCGGGTTGTAACGTCCTCGGGGTGGCGCGCCTACCGATCGACCCGCACGAATGGATCAGCTTTGAAGACGAGGACGAGGAGCGGACCTGGGTCTTCGACGCCACGTTCCTGACGAGCAACTGGACCTGTATCTTCGGCAACGGGTGCCAAGGAGTGCTCACGGGCCCCGCACCCGAGCTCGTGCAGGGCTGTTGCAGCTACGGTGCGCACCTGGTCGACAAGAAGGATGCCCGCCGGGTCGAGAAGACGGCAGCGACCCTGACCCCCGACGAGTGGCAGAACCACCGACACGCCAAGAAGGGTGTCGTTCACACCAATAAGCACGGTGAGACAGTCACGCGACTGGTTGGCGACGCGTGCATCTTCCTCAACGGCCCGGACTTCCCAGCCGGTCCCGGGTGCGCCTTCCACATCGCAGCGCTCCGGCGGGGCGTCAACCCGATGACACTCAAACCCGAGGTCTGCTGGCAGCTCCCGCTCCGACGGGAGGACCAGGTCGACGACGAAGAAGGTCACGTCACCTCTGTCATACGCCAGTGGGACCGGCGCCACTGGGGCAAAGGTGGCCGGGAGTTCCACTGGTGGTGCACGGAAGCGCCCGACGCCTTCGTCGGGTCGAAGCCCGTCTACGAGGAGATGCAGGCAGAGCTCACCAAGATGGTGGGCTCGAAGGTCTATGAGCAGTTCGTCACGCTGGTGGAAGCACGCGAGCGCAAGCGTGCCAAGGGAGTGGCGCTCCCCCATCCCGCGGTGCGGGGTCGTGGGGCGGGTGCTGGTGGCGGCGCTGATGCAGGGGCGGGGACGGGAGGCTGGCCCGTGGCCTCGGACTCCGCGTCAGCAGCAGAGAACAGCCTCATCGGCTCACCCGACGAGCTCCGTTAGTCGCCTCGACGCACGAGCTCGTCCCTGCGGGCGCGCCTATTCCTTGAGGGGGTCGTCGTCCGAAGACGACGGCGCCGGCATGGAGCCGAGAATGCGGTCGTATTTGTCCTCTTCCGCCAGGCACCACGACGCGTGGACGTCGTCCGGCTCAGCCCCGCATTCGACGCAGCGTCCCGTGGACTCGGTCGAAGACCGCTTCAGGCTGCGCGCTTCTTCAAAGCGCCGATGGCGTCCTTTTTTCACGAGAACTCCTTGTCACAACCGGTCCGCATATTCGCGTTCCGCCCCCGGCGGCCAGACCGTCCGGGCTATGTCGACCGCCCCCACATTGTAGTGGCTTCGGGCAGCGCGTCGGCCCGGGACCAGGTCAGAGGCGCAATTGCGGGCTCGGCGGGTTGTTGTTGCCCTCCGATGTCGTTGACACCGTCCACGCCGAGCCGCATGACCTGCCAGCGCTCCTTGCCGTCGTCGAGGCACACGACGGCGGGAGGACGTTCCGGTGGACCTCGACCTCGGACACCTCGGTTGGCGGCTGTGGCCCGGCGGTGTGGAAATGCCCGGGAGCCCCTCAACGTCCGGACTGAGGAGTGCGCCGAAGCGTTCCGACACTGCCGCCTCGAGCTCGGCACCCACGGCCTGGAGCAATGCCAGCCACCGTCATTGGGACGCTCTGGGGGGCACGTCGTCGGCCCCTTGGGCTCCACCAAACCTTCTACGCTGACCGCCGTGCCGTCGTTCGACCCTCAGGAGATGGTCGCCCGGTTCCGGGAGCGGGCCGAGGCGGTCCGTGCCCGGGGAATGCCTCCCATCGAGGGCCCCGAGCGCCAGCGCTTTCGCGAGCAGGCCCAGCGGGACTACGCAGACTTCGCAATGATCGGCGACGCCGATGCGGAGATCGTCGACGGAATCCTCACCCTCCGCGTCGACCTGCGACCACCGGAGAGCCGCGGCGAATCGGCCTGATCGGATCGAGGAGTCGCGGGCGGCCCGTCAGTCGTCACGGTCGGCGCCCGCGCGCTCAGCCGCCGTAGTGCATCCGGGTGTCCTCCATGCGCAGGACCTCGGTCGGTTCTCCCCCCGCCTCGGTCACTTCACCGACGCACAGCGTGTGGCTCCCGAGCGGCTCGGCACGCGTCAGAGTGCAGACGAGGTAGCCCGCCGCTGACGCCAGCACCGGGAGCCGCTTGGGGCCGACCTCGGTGACGGGGTGACCCGAGAGCGCGAGGACGGCCCCGTCAGGGCCCCGCTCCACCTCGGTGACGTGCTTCACGAAGCGGCGCACCACGTCACGGTCGCCTCGGCGGAGCAACGAGATGGAGAAGGCGCCGCCCGCCGCCACCAGACCGGCCGTCACCGAGTCGCGTTCGACGGCAACCCCGACCAACTTCGGCTCGAGACACACCTGGACGACGAGGTTGGCGGTCATGAGGTTGATCTCGGCGCCGTCGCGGCTGCCCACCAGGTAGAGGCCGGTGGGGAGGGCCCACAAGACCCGACGACGATGCCGGTCGAGCTCGTCGTCCTTGGTGGTGTCGATCATCCGAAGATGCCGCCTGTCGAGTTCTCGGTCGTCGTCGTCGTGGAGACGACCTTGCCGTCGATCTGACGAATGCGTTGGAGCACTTGGTTGTAGAGCGCTTCGGCCTTGATGCCATTGCGCTCGGACTGCATCAGCAGTTTCTTGTTGCTGGTGCCCGCGTCGTAGCACTCGTTTGCTGCGTCACCCTCGAGACCGTAGGCCTGTGTGAGGAGGTCGGTCACCTCGGGGTCCGGTGACGGCAATTCGTTGTTGGCCATCTCGGTATCGTTGAGCAGTGTGCTGCAAGCGGCGTGCACGGCACCGGTCCCGTTGAGCACGTCCTCGGGCACACGCGCGTTGTCGGCGATAAGCGTGCCAATGTCCTCTCCGAAGCTGGTTCCGCTTACCCAGACTGACATGCGGTGGGGTTCAGAGCCCTCTTGGTCCGCACCGGCGCACGATGTCAGGGTCAAGGCGCCGGTCATGAGCACGAGGGATGCGGCCAAGAACCGGCGCTTCATGTGGCCCGGACGATGTGAACCCCTCGGGGGCCCTTGCGCAGCACCACATAGCGGTCGTGCAGGAGGTCAGCGGGGCGCAGCGAGCGGCCGGCGTCGGTCTGCCGGACGTTGTTGACGTAGGCCCCACCTCCCTCGATGGTACGCCGCGCCTCTTTCTTGGAGGTGGCCAGACCCGTGCGCTCGAAGACGTCGACCAGGGTCAGGCCGTCGAGCAATTCGGCGCGGGGCACGCCGGTCGTCGGCGCGTCCTCGGTCACGGCCAGCAGCATCTCCTCACTCAGGCCGGCGATCTCTTCGCTGAAGAGGGCAGCCGAGGCCTCTTCGCACTTGAACACCTCGCCCTCCCCGTGCACGAGTGCGACGACGGCGCGGGCGAGGGCTCGTTGGGCGGAGCGGCGCTGCGGATGCTCCGCCGTCTCGGCGTCGAGCGCCAGGATCTCTCCGTGGTCGAGGAAGGTGAGGTACCGGAGCAATACGCCCACCTGCTCGTCGGGCGTATTGAGGAAGAACTGGTACATGGCAAACGGGCTGGTTCGCTTGGGGTCGAGCCAAACGGTGCCGGATTCTGTCTTTCCGTATTTGGTCCCGTCCGGCTTCACGATGAGCGGTGTGGTGAAACCCCACACCTCGTCGCCCGTCGTCCTGCGGATGTAATCGACGCCCAGCGTGATGTTGCCCCACTGGTCGCTGCCGCCGAACTGGAGATCGCATCCGTAGTCGACGTGGAGGCGCAGGAAGTCGTACGCCTGGAGCAGCATGTAGCTGAACTCGGTGTACGAGATCCCCTGGTCGGGCCGTTCGAAACGGCTCTTGACGGATTCCTTCGCCACCATCTGGTTGATGGTGAAGTGCTTGCCTACGTCGCGCAGGTACTCGAGGGTCGAGAGCCGGCTCAACCAGTCCGCATTGTTGAGGAGCAGGGCGCGGTCGCCGTCGAGGTCGAGAAATTGGGCCAGCTGGGGACGGATCCCCTCCAGGTAACGTTCGATGCTCTGGAGGTCGAGAAGCTGGCGCTCGTCCTGCTTGCCGCCCGGGTCGCCGATCATGCCCGTACCTCCTCCCGCGAGGGAAATAGGCCGGTGGCCGGCGTCCTGGAACCTGCGCAACGTGCAGAGCTGCAGGAGGTTACCGACGTGGAGGCTGTTCGCAGACGGGTCGAAACCGGCGTACACCGTGAGCCCGGGTTGGTCGAACCGCTTCGGGAGATCCGGATCGGTCATCTGGTGGATCAGGCCGCGGAAGGCGAGGTCCTCGGAGAGGGCGGGCATGCCGCGACTCTGCCATACGCCGGTAGCTTGCCCGGCGTCGTGGGGCCAGTTTGCGGAGCCGCCGGGTGATCGGAGTAGAGCGGGTGTTGCCGTTGCCGATCGAGGGCTCGCAGGCCACCAGATTGACCCGGGACCGTCTTCGCGCGTGAGCGGTCCCACGCCGGTCGACGAAGGCACCACGTCTCGCGTCGTCCCGGAGGGCGGACACGCGGTCTTGGCCGTCGACGAAGGGGACGACCACGGCTCGTCGGGCCAAGAGTAAAGCTCAACCTGAGGATGAGATATCTCTAAGGGTCTAGTTGAGACTGAGTGTCAGACCTCGCTCGAAAGCACGGAACTCCGGGGCGAGGGGGAATTCCCCGCATCGCTGCCGTGCTGTCTGGCGGAGATTCCGATCGGTCCTTCCTTTCCATCTCTTTTCTTTCCTCCTTTTTTGCTTTTCCGTCTCTTTTGGTCCTCACCGAGACCGTTCACCTTGTGCATGGCACCACCCACAACCCTCCGAGACGGCGCCCGACCCGACACCGTGTCCAGGCGAACCGAGAGCCTGGTGTCCAGCGTCACCCAACATCACCGAGCCATCTCGGCCCACCAGAGCCAACTGCTGGCCGCCGTCGTGGAACTCGATCGCCGCAAGGCCTGGCGCGTGGACGGTGCTACCTCCATGGTCGCCTGGCTTGTCCAGCGATGCGGTGTGACCGCGGCAACAGCCCGTGAGTGGGTGACCGCGGCGGCCAAACTCCAGGCATTGCCCAAGATCTCCGATGCGTTGTCGCAAGGAAAGCTCTCCTTCGACCAAGTGAAACCCCTCGTCGAAGTGGCGCGACCCGAGACCGACGCAACGCTGGCCGAGCAAGCGACCCGGTGGTCGGCCAAACAGGTTCGGGAGCTCGCGATCGCCGCTCGGAGCGAGTCGGACGAGCGGGCCACCGGCTTCTACGCGAGGCGCTTTCTACGTTTCGACGATCGGCGGCGCAGCCTGACCGGTGTGCTCCCCCAAGACCAGTACGCGGTCGTGAAGAGCTCGCTCATCGCGCGGGCGAGCCGCCGTCTCCGGGACCGGACGCCGTTCGATCAGCGCATGGCGGATGCGTTGGTCGCCGTCTGCAAAGGCGACGCTGCCGGGGGAGACAGGGAGACTCCCACCCAAGGGCGAGCCGGCGGCATGCGTCGCACCAGGCCCACGGTCGTCGTCCACGCCGACATGAACTTCCTCGCCGGTGGTCAGGGAAACGCCGAACTCGACGTGTTGGGGCCTATCTCCCGAGAAGTGGCCCGACGCCTCGCCTGCGACGCCAAAGTCCTGGTCTCGGCCGATGAGCCGAGCGGGCGGAGTCTCAACCTCGGAAGGGCCCGGCGGGATCCCACTGACGCGCAGCGGATCGAGATCCGGCGACGTGACAAGGGATGCCGGTTCCCGGGCTGCACCCACACGGAATTCACCGACGTGCACCACGTCGTGCACTGGGTCGATGACGGCCCCACCGATCTGTACAACCTCGTTGAACTCTGCGACCAGCATCACCGCTGCGTACACGAGATGGGGTGGAAGATGTCCGGCGACGCCAACGTGGAGCTGACCTTCCGCAGCCCAACCGGTCGGCTGTCCACCTCGACGCCCTCCCCCGCCTTTACGTCAGCGCGAGACGGACCGCCTCGTTGATTGCGTCGTGCAGGGCGACGTTCAGCGAGCGCCCCGGCACCCTCACCCGCACGAGCGCGGGCGTCGGCGCGGCGAGCGCCGGTTCCAACTGGGACAGCGTGCGCACGTCGTGAACCGGAAGCCCGAACCCGTGCGCGACCGCCCCGACGTCGCTGCTGGGCGGCGTGCCGAACAACCGCTCGAACGTGCCCGCCTCCAAGGACGTGGCCTGAGGCAAGAAGGAGAAGATTCCTCCCCCGCCGTTGTCGAGCACCACGAACGTGCAGGGAACCTCCGGCAAGTTGACCAAACCCGAGACGTCGTGAAGGAAGGCCAGATCGCCAAGGAGCGCAATGGTGTGAGTCTCACCCTGTCCGGCGCTCGAACTCCAACCGGCTGTCGCCACCCCCAACGCAGTCGAGACGACGCCGTCGATTCCGTTCGCGCCTCGATTCGCGAGCACACGGGGGGGGCGCGGTTCGACGGTGGCAAACCATTCGAGATCACGGATCGGCATGGACGAGGACACGACAATGGTGGACCCGTTCGCCGCGGCATATCGATGAACGGCCCGGGCGACCTGCGGTTCGTTCACTTCGGTCCCGAGCACGCCGGCGATGGCTGCCTGCGCATTCTCCTCTCGGGTCCGCCATGAGTCGAGCCACTGCGGCTCGCAGGGAGAGGATCCCTCCAGCGCATTCGTCAGCCAGCGATCGGCTGTCGAATGGTGGAACTCAGTCGCCGCCCGCTGGGGATCCGCCCATTGCTGCCACGGGTCGACTGCTACAACTCGCGCGCCTGCTTGGGCGGCGTCCGACACATACTCACCGAGCGCTCGGGAAAGCCAAGGGGTCCCGAGCAGCACAATCGTTTCCGGCAGAGGCGGTTTCGTGCGAAGGATGGCATCGGCGGCGGCGATGGTCCCGTCCACCCTGCTCCCCGATCGCGGGTCGGCCATGACCGGCCATGCGAGCCGATCCGCCAGTGCAAGCACACGAGCGGGTTCCACCGGTCGGGGCACTTGGCCGCCGACGATGAGGAGACCGCGACCCCCGAGCGGTGCCGCTTCTTGGCTGCCTCGCCCTTCGTCGGGAACGACCACCACTCTCGGACCCGATCGCGGCGGCAGCGTCGTCGGGGACCCCGTGAGCGGCTCGCGGAACTCAAGGTTGAGGTGGACGGGCCCTGGGCCCGTAGGTCCCAAGAGCGACTCGGCGTAGACCCGGACAGCAAGAGGCCTCCAGGTGAGCTCCCGGCCCTCGGAGGGAACTCCGGGCGACACCGACCAGCGGGTCGCCGTTGCAAACAAGGCCGCCTGTTCGATGGTCTGGGGCGCCCCGGCGTGATGGAGCTCAGGCGGTCGGTCGGCGGTACACACGATGAGCGGGACTTGGGCGTGGTGCGCCTCGACCACGGCGGGGTGGACCTCCGCCGCGGCTGTGCCACTCGTGACGCAGATGACGGCAGGCCTCCCCGTCGCCATTGCCAGACCCAGCGCGAAGAACGCCGCACTCCGCTCGTCGAGACGAACATGGGTACGAAGGCGCTCGGCCAGAGCCACAGCCAGCGGCGT
The DNA here is from genome assembly GCA_963838835.1 of uncultured Acidimicrobiaceae bacterium. Classification (GTDB taxonomy): domain Bacteria; phylum Actinomycetota; class Acidimicrobiia; order Acidimicrobiales; family RAAP-2; genus Bog-473. The sequence continues at coordinate 164,088 of CAWITA010000019.1, read as the reverse complement.
CGACCGCGAGCCGGGGCAGATCACCGCATCAGAGACCCCGAGCCGCGCCCACTCATCGACCAGAGTGGCGCTGAACGTGGCCTGTACGCTCACCTGGCGTGCCACTCCACGCCGAAGTACGGGGCTCGGGGCCACCGCTCGTCGTGCTGCATGGATTCACGCAGACCGGCCGGCTCTGGGGCCGTTTCGGAGAGCATCTGGCCCAATCGCACACGATCGTCGCCGTGGACCTTCCCGGTCACGGCGGCTCCGACTCCGTGCGGGCCGATCTGCCGACCGCGGCCGCCATGGTGGCCGAGGAGGTCCGGGCGATCGTCGGCGGCGAGCCTGCCACCCTGCTCGGCTATTCGCTGGGCGCTCGAGTGGCCCTTCACGTCCTGACGGGGACGGACCTGGCTCTCGACCACGCCGTGTTCATCGGTGTGACGGGCGGCATCGAGGATACGGACGCGCGCGCACGTCGCCGCCGGGCGGATGAGAGCGTCGCCGACGAGCTCGAGTCGGGGGGCGACGTGGAATGCTTTCTCGAGGATTGGCTGCGTGGCCCGCTGTTCGGTCGCTTGCCCTTCGAGGCGGCCGATCGCACCGAACGACTTCGCAACAGCGCCTCTGGACTTGCATCGAGCCTGCGGTTGTGCGGCACCGGCACTCAGGTGCCGCTGTGGGATCGCCTCTCGACTCTCCGCTGTCCTGTCCTGGCCATGGCGGGAACGGACGACGTCCGCTTCGCGGCACACGCCCTGAGGATCGCCCGCCAGGCGCCGCAGGCCGTCGCATCCCTGGTGCCTGGTGGCGGTCATGCCGTGCATCTCTCGCAGCCCGAACCGACGTGGCGGATCGTGCACCACTGGCTCGACCCCGTGGAATTCGACCTCATATGAGCAGGCCGACGGTCAGGAGCGCGCCGGTGATGATCTGGAGGCGGGCGGTCCGACCGAGCATGGGCAGGAGCGCCGGTCCATTCCCGTCGCCCAAGGCCAGCCGTACGGGGTCGATGGCCAGAGGGACCGCCAGCAACGCGAGGAGGGACCACGACCGATAGCTGTGGAGAACCACGATGGAAACGGCCACGCCTATCAGGGTGACGCCATAGAGCCGACCCGCATTGCGTCTCCCGAGTCGCACCGCCAGGGTCTTCTTGCCGGACACGGTATCGGTGTCGATGTCACGCAGATTGTTGGCCTGAAGGAGCGCCGCGGCCAACAATCCGACGGGGACGCCGGCCCAGAGTGCGAACCCCCACCCGTAGGTATACGTGAACACATGTCCGCCCAGCGAGATGACGAACGGCGCGTGCTGCACGTAGGCCGATCCGGCCGTCGCCACCAGCCCGAAGAACACGAAGACGAACAACTCACCGAATCCCAGGTATCCGTAGGGGCGGGGCCCGCCCGTGTAGGCCCAGCCCGCGACACCACAGAGAAGGCCAAGCGGGACGAGCCACCAGGTGACGCGTGCAGCCAACACCAAGCCTGCCAGCCCGGCCACGCCAAACGCGAGGAGTGCGGCGATCTTGACCTCCCGGACGGTGGCGAGTTCACCGGCGACCAGCCGGACCGGACCGACTCGGCGCGCATCGGTGCCCCGCACCCCGTCCGCGTAGTCGTTCACGTAGTTCGTGCCGACCTGAATGCCCAGCGCGACCACGAGCGCCAGGAAGGCGTTGAGCCACGAGAGTTGGCGGTCGAAACTGGCGCACACCGCCGCGTGGCAAGCACCCGTGATCTGTGGGGTGGTGATGACGAAATGGCCGCTGGAGAGGTATCCCGCTGCCGTCCCGACGGCGACCGGCACGACGGCTGCAGGAAGCGTGCGGGGCGCGCGCCCGCCACCCACAGCTTCAGCGGAGGGCTCACGGGCGGCGCGGAAAACGGGAGAAGTCGGGAGCACGGTGCTCCACAAAGGCGTTCCTGCCCTCTTGCCCCTCCTCGGTCATGTAGAAGAGCATCGTGGCGTCGCCGGCGAGCTGCTGGAGGCCCGCCAGACCGTCATCGGCGGCATTCATGCCGGCTTTGATCATGCGCAGGGCAATGGGCGACAACGTCAACATTTGCCGGCACCAGGCCACCGTTTCGCGCTCGAGGTCCTCCAGCGGGACCACCGCGTTGACCAGACCCCATTCGAGCGCCTGCTCCGCCCCGTACTGCCGACAGAGGAACCACACCTCCTTCGCCCGCTTCAGTCCGACCGTCCGAGCCAGGATGGACGATCCGTAGCCCCCGTCGAAGCTCCCGACCCTCGGCCCGGTCTGGCCGAACCGAGCGTTGTCGGCGGCGATGGTGAGGTCACAGACCAGGTGCAAGATGTGGCCACCGCCGATCGCATAGCCCGCCACCATGGCCACGATCGGCTTGGGAAGGCGCCGCATCAGGATCTGGAGGTCGAGCACGTTGAGGCGCCCGATGCCGCGTTCGGCCACTGTGTCGTCGCCCAGGTAGCCGTCGTCGCCCCGGATCTTCTGGTCCCCGCCGGAGCAGAACGCGTCAGGCCCCTCTCCGCACAAGATCATCACGCCGACATCTAGGTCGTCCCGGGCCATCGTGAAGGCCTCGGTCAGCTCGAACAGCGTCTGGGGCCGGAAGGCGTTCCGTCGTTCGGGACGGCAGATCGTGGCCTTCGCGATCCCTTCCCCCACCTCGTAGCGGATGTCGTGGAACGAACCCCGCTGCTCCCAGGCCGGGAGCGGGACGCGACGGAGATCATCGAGGGGATCTTGGGGTTTTCCGGTGACCACGGTCTGCACGGCGCCCTACGCTACTGGCCGGTGCCTGAGCTCGTCGCACTCGACCTCCCTGGTGGCTTGGGTTTTGTCGATGCGCTGCAGGCCATCTGGGACACAGGCGACGCGGCCGCACCGCTCGACCCGCGACTCCCCCTGGTGGCGCGCAACACGATGCTCGACGCCCTCCGCCCGACGCGGATCGTCGGCTCTGACGGCGAGCAACATGCGCTGAGCGGAGGCCTCCCTGTCGAAGAGGGCGACGCGCTGGTCGTCGCGACCTCGGGCACCTCCGGCCAGCCGAAGGGCGTTGTCCTGACCCACGACGCCATCGCGGCATCGGCCAGGGCGACCACGCAACGCCTCGGCATCGACCCCAGTCGGCACACATGGCTCGCCTGCCTGCCCCTGGCGCACATCGGGGGGATGTCCGTCGTGACGCGCTCTCTCGTCACCGGGACCCCTCTTCTCGTCATGCCCGGATTCGCGGAGGATGCAGTCGAGGCGGCCGGGCGGTCCGGACGTGTCTCGCATGTCGCCCTCGTCACGACGGCGCTGCAACGGATCGATTCCTCGGTCTTTCGATGCATCCTGCTCGGTGGCAGCAAGGCGCCCGACGCGCTGCCCCCCAATGTCGTGTCCACCTACGGCATGACCGAGACGGGTTCGGGCGTCGTCTACGACGGAACGCCCCTCGAGACGGTGGAGGTCTCGTTGCGCTCGCCGGAGCGGTGGATCACTCGGGTGGGCGACGAGACGGCGCACGAAGGCGAGATACTGATCCGGGCGCCCATGCTGTTCCGCTGCTACCGCGACGGCAACGACGGGCGTGTCCAAGGACCCGACGGCAAGGGGGATTGGTTCGCCACCGGGGATGCTGGTCGTTTCGCTGCCGACGGAAAACTTGTCGTCTCGGGTCGCATCGCCGACGTCATCACGACCGGAGCCGAGACGGTCTGGCCCGACCTCGTCGAACGCGTCCTCAGCGCACATCCCGACGTGGTCGAGGTGGCGGTGTGGAAGCGCTCCGACCCCGAGTGGGGTGAGCGAGTGGTGGCCTGGGTGGTGCCGAGTGACGACGCCCCGTCGCTCGAAGAACTCCGCCGACTGGTCGCCGAGACCATCGCGCCCTGGGCGGCACCCAAAGAGCTGGTCATCGTCGACGACCTTCCCCGGACGGCGGCGGGCAAGGTGCGGCGGCGCGCCCTCGAGTCGTACCGCTTCTAGACCACACGGCCGGTCCCTCCGAGACTGGTGGTCTGACCTGTGCTGGTCACGCGATGCGTGCGCAGGTGTTCGAGCTTGTCCGGGTTGGTCACGACACGGACCCCCACGATCATGCCCTCCATGATGTCGAGCACGACCGCCGCGGCCACCGCCCCGTCCTCCACGAAGAGGGTCGCCGGCTGTCCGTTGAGCACCGCCGCCTGGGGCATGCCGTGGCCCTTCTTGGCCACGTTGACGAGGAAGCGCGAGCTGCGGTGTGGCCCGACCACGGGCCGCATGGCCGCCCGGACTTTGCCGCCCCCGTCGGTCCAGACCACCACGTCGTCGGACAGCATGGACAACAACCCCGACAGGTCTCCCGTGGCGCAGGCGACCAAGAAGCGGTCCGTGAGCTCTCGACCATGGCAGAGATCGGCATCGAAGCGCTGGCGGCGCTCTTCGATGTGCTTGCGGGCCCGAGCACCCAGCTGCCGGCATGCGGCGGGAGACCGACCCATCGACCGGGACACCTCGTCGAACGGGTAGCCGAAGATGTCGTGGAGGAGGTACGCCGCCCGCTCGAGGGGCGTGAGCTCCTCGAGGAGCACCAGGAAGGCCAGCGACAACGAGTCCGCCTGCTCACCGGGCGAAGGGTCGTCGACGACCACGGGCTCGGGCAGCCACGGACCCGCATAGCTCACCCGCTTCACGCGGGAGGAATCGAGCTCGTCGAGGCAGCGGCGGGTCACGATCGTCACGAGGTAGGCGCGCACCGACTGAACCGGATCGTCGCCCCGCCGCAACCAGCGCACGCAGGCGTCTTGGACCACGTCCTCGGCGCCCGACGCGCTCCCCAGCATGCGGTACGCGATCCCGAACAGGAGAGGACGCCACTCCTCGAAGGCGGCTGCGTCGGCCTCGAGATCAGGCAACGGCTCCGGTGGACGTTCCCACCGCAATCTCGCAGCTCTCCGAGAACCCCTGGCTGCGTAACCCGAGCCCCGCGTTGAAGCGCGACCGGAAGTTCTCCAGGGCCACCCAGGCGGCGAGTTCGACGAACTCCGCATCACCGAGGTGCGCCCGTATCCGGGCGGCGAGCTCGTCGGAGACCTCGGCCGGGCACGCGGTGGCCGTCTCCGCGTACTCCAGGACCGCCCGCTCGCGATCGTCGAAGAGGTCGCTCGCTCGCCAGTCGCCTACGGCTCGGACCTTGGCGGGATCGATCCCGTCGTGCATGCCCTCGTAATACCCGAAGTCGACGCACCACGAACAGCCGATTCGACTCGAGACGGCCTGAACGGCGAGCCAGCGCAGGGTGGGATCGAGCTTCTTCCATCCGAACTGCACCGCCGTCTCGAGGCTGCCCATGGCGACCAGCACACCGGAATGGTGCGACGCCGCCGCCGTGGGCTCGACCATTCGTCCGAAGCGGTGCGTGGTGTAGCGGCGCGCGAGCCGGGGGACGACGCCTCTCGGCTCATCGAGCAACGGGACGTGGGCCATGGTGACTCACCTCTCCTTCCCTTCTCCTTCGGTCGGTTCCTCTTCTCTCACCTCACCCAGACGGAACAGGCGGCGATTGTGTGACACGGCGCTGGTCGCCGGCTCCTGCCCGTCGCCGTCGCTGCCGCTGTCGTGCTCACCCGACGCCACCCGAGGGCCGGCTGATCGTCCCGCCGTCGACGACGAAGGTCTGGCCCGTGATCCACGAGGCAGCGTCCGAGGCCAGGAAGAGCGCCGCCGTGGCCACGTCGTCGGGCAGGCCGAGCCGGTGCAGAGGGATGTGGGCGGCAATGCGGTCCTCCCCGGGGCCCTGCCACAGGGCGGCAGCCAATTTGGTCTTGACGAGCCCGGGAGCCAGTGCGTTGACACGCACGTCGGGCGCAAGTTCGAACGCGAGTTGCCGGGTGATGTGCAGAACGGCCGCCTTGGTCACGTTGTACCAACCGATGTTCGGCTCGACGCCGAGCCCACCGATGGAGGCGACGTTGATGACGGAGCCTCGCAACCCGGACTTCACGGCGGCGGCGGTCCAGACCAGAACCGCCAGCTGGTTGACCTCGAACGTCTTCTGTGCCCGGGCCAGGTCGATGTCGATCATGGGACCGAAGTAGGGGTTGGTCCCCGCATTGTTGACCAGGATGTCGAGGCCGCCGAAGCGGGCCAGCGTCTCGGTCACGGTTGCGTGCGCGTCCTCGGGCCTTCCCACGTGGGCCGCCACCCATCCGACCCGGTTTTCGGGGGCGCCGCCTCGAACGAGTCCCGCCGCCGCCTCGGCCAGGTCCTCCTCGGTGCGCGACGAGATGATGACGTTCGCACCGGCTTCGACGAACCGGGCCGCCATGGCCAGTCCGATCCCCCGGCTGCCTCCCGTGATCAGCGCCGTCTTTCCCTTGAGTTCCAGCTCCATTGCCCGAGCCTTGCACGAGCGCCGGCCGTGCCTGCCCTGCGTCGGAAGAGCCCTAGCATCCCTCCTGTGAATCGCCTCGCCGACGAGACGAGCCCGTATCTCCGCCAGCACGCCGACAACCCGGTGGAATGGTTCCCGTGGGGGGACCAGGCGCTGCGGCGGGCCCGTGACGAGGACAAGCCCATCTTCTTGTCCATCGGGTACGCCTCGTGTCACTGGTGCCACGTCATGGCCCACGAGAGCTTCGAGGACCCGGCGACGGCAGCTGATCTCGCCAAATGGTTCGTGTCCATCAAGGTGGATCGAGAGGAGCGCCCCGATCTCGACGCGCTCTACATGACCGCGACCCAGGCATTGACGGGGTCGGGGGGATGGCCCATGTCCGTCTTCTGCACGCCCGACGGCCGCCCCTTCTACGCCGGGACCTATTTCCCTCCCGTGGAGCGCCAGGGCATGCCCTCGTTCCGACATGTCGTGCAGGCGTTGGGCCAGGCATGGGTCAGTGAGCGGGACGAGGTCCTCACGCAGGCCGACGCACTGGTCGGCGCCGTGCGAAAGGAAATGAGCCTGGCGGAGACCATGGGCGCGGCGGTCCCAGGGGCTGTCGCAGGGAAGGTCCCCGACTCCGACGCCGTCTTGGAGCGCGTCGTCACGGGCCTCGGCGTGGGCTTTGACCCGGAATGGGGTGGCTTCGGTCCCGCGCCCAAGTTTCCGCGCCCCACGCTCGTCGAGCTGTGCCTTCGGCAGGCCCGCCGTGGCGGCTCTGGGGCGGCGCACGCCCGCCACATGGGCCTCCGGACGCTCGACGCCATGGCGGCCGGCGGCATCTACGACCACCTGGTCGGTGGATTCTGCCGCTATTCGACCGACGCACACTGGCTGGTCCCGCACTTCGAGAAGATGCTCACCGACCAGGCGCTCTTGGCTCGGGCCTATCTGCACGCGTGGCAGGACACGGGGCGCGCCGAGTATCTCGGCGTGGTGAGGGAGACGCTCGATTTCGTGCTGCGTGACCTGTCGACGCCGGAGGGCGCGCTCTACTCCTCCTTCGACGCGGACGCCGGAGGGATCGAGGGCGGCCACGCGACGTTCACCCTCGACGAGTTGCGCCAGCTGCTCCCCGCCGCTTTGGTCAGGCCGGCCGCCGAATGGTACGGCATCACGGAGCGGGGCAACTGGGAGGCGGGCCGGTCCATACCGGTGCGTCCCGTCGGCGCACCGCTCGAGCGACCACCCGAGGTCGAAGAAGCCCGGGCCCTCCTCGCCGCGGCCCGGGCCCAGCGAGTCCAGCCGGCCCGGGACGAAAAGGTGCTGACCGAGTGGAACGCCATGGCCGCGGCCACGCTGGCGGAGGTCGCTTCGGCAACGGGCCGGCACGACTACGGTCGGCGGGCGGAGGAGATCGTCCACTTCCTGTGGGACTCCATGTACTCCAAGGGGCGGCTGATGCGGAGCTGGCAGGGTGGGAGAGCACGCCATCTGGCCGTCGGTGCGGACCACGCCTGGCTGGCCGAGGCCTGCGTGCGCCTGTCGGAGTGGACGGGCAAGGCACTGTGGCGGGAGCGGGCCGTTGACGCGGCCTCCCAGCTGGTGGACCTGTTCTGGGACGACACGTCCGGTGGGTTCTTCACGACCGGCTCCGACGCGGAATCGCTCGTCGTTCGACCCAAGGAATTCCTCGACGGGGCCGTCCCGGCGACCAACTCCATCGCCGTCGCCGCGTTGCTGCGCGCCAACGCCTTGGCGGACGACCCCCGCCGTGACGAGGCCGTGGAGCGCACGATCGCCCTGACCCGGCCTCTGCTCGACCAGCACCCGGCGGCGCTCGCCGATCTGGTGGCGGCGCTCCACCTCTGGAGCGGGCGCAAAGAGATCGTGGTGACGGGCGACCGGCCGGACCTGCTCGCCGAGGTACGCCGACGCTGGCTCCCCGACGCCGTCGTCGCGTGGGGCGAGCCCGACGACGGCCCCCTGTTCGAGGGGCGCCCAGCCGAACCCGGTCTGGCCTACGTCTGCCTGGCTCGCTCGTGTCGGACCCCGGCCGCCGACACCGTGACGCTGGCCGGTCAGTTGGAGACTCTCGTCGGATGAGCGCGCCCGTCGTCGGTCCCGGCCCGGGAACCGGGGGTCGCAGCCGCAACGCCGAGGCGACCGCCCAAGCAGAACCCAACGAGGACAGGGACGCCTATACGGGCCCCGACACCGACCCTGACCTACACCGCACCACAGGCACGGGTACCGGTGCCGACGCCGACGCCGGCAACGACACGACGAGGACGGACGGCGTTCCCGTCGAGGAGCGCTCGTCGAAGACCCCGACCGACCCCTCCCGCCTCCTGCGCCGCTCGGCCCGGCGCAAGGAGCGGGTGCCCACCGCCGGGGGGTCGACGCTCCACCTCCTGGTCCTCTCCTCCACCACGGAGGACACGACCGTCGTCGACCTGGCGACGCGCACCGTCATGCGGGTGCGCGTCCCGTGGCCCGAGGGACACGAGCCCGATATCAGCACCTTCGACGTGGTGGAAGTGACGCTGGCCGACGATCCCGAGCGTGACGACCTCGCCCAACCGGAGGCGACCACGGTCGCTGACCTCCCCCGTCACGTCGGCACGCTCCGGGGCCGCCATCTGCGCAAGCTCCTGCGGCGCCTGGTCGCCGGTCCGGATGGCCCGTTGCTCGGGTTCCCCGGACCCTCGGCCCCCTATTGGGAGTTCCGGGGCTTTCGGCCGTCGGTGGCGCTGATTGAGCCCACCAGGCGGCCGCAACTGATCCGGCGTCAGGCCGACGGCTCCACCTGGGTGCGCTTCGGGTGGGACAGGGACGACGTCTGGCTCCCGGTCGAGGACCGCAATGCGGCCCGCGCCCTCGACGCGGCCCGGCGCGAGCGACTCAGCGGAAAGAGCTTGGCCACCGCACTGGGGTTCGAGCCGCAGTACCTGTTGGTGACGGTGAGCCCTCCGCGCGACGGCCACTGCTACAAGGTGTGCGCCGCGGTGCTGCCCCGGGGCTGATCCGCCGCGTCGGACCGAACGGTGCGAACCCGTTCCCGCCGAGCGGGGCCCGTCTCAGCGCCCGAGCTTGCCCCCTGCGAGGTCCTCGGCCATGGCCCAGCCGAACGCGACCAGGCGGTCGCCCCGCGCGGCGTCGAAGCCATCGAAGTGCGCCTCGACTCCCTCGGGGATCTTGACCTTGGGGGCGAAGAAGTCCAACCCGCCTGCGACCGAGCCGTCGCCCTTGAGAACGAAGGTCCGGTCGTCGAGCTTGTTCTCGCAGCCGAATCGCTTCGAGAGGCGCCGCGCCCAGGCCCGCTCTTCCCCGGACGACTTGTGGTCGGGGAAGGGCACGATGTCCTGGAGCCCGTTGAAAGCCCGAAAGCCTTCGGGTGTCAGCAGCCGCGTCCCGAGGAGGACGTCCTCGTCGGGGAAGGCCAGCAAGGCCCGGCGGTACTGGTCCGCCATGATGCCCTTGAGCGCGGCCTCTGCCCGCGACGTTCGGTCGACCAGCGCCAACCCGACCAGCAGCGAGGGTGTCCCGCCGATGCGCTCCAGCGTGCAGAACGAGTATCCCCGCAGCTTGTTTCCCTCCCGCGCCTGGGTGATGAGCACCCAGGCCTCCCGCTCTTTGGAGAGGTAACCGATGTCGTAGCCAGGCGGGCGGTCCGCACAAAGATCCGCCATTTCGACGAGCTCAGCGTCGCTGAGCGCAGTGCAATCCTTGGTGCTCACTACGATCGGCATGAGGTGAGTCTACCGGCTGCGCCCGCTGCGTTCCCAACCGGGTGGGGCGGACCAGTGCCCGCCCTGCCCCGTGCCCAACCTCGTTCGTCCAGCTCAGGACCTTTTTCCGATGATCGGCGTCACTTTGTCAGGACAGGACCGCGCTTTGGCCCAGGAGTCGCTTGAGCTCACCCACGAGCCCATTGCGACAGTCCACGTTGAACTCGGGCGGCAGCCGGAGGACCTTGTCGCCCACGTGCAGGAGCACCGGGGAGTGCCCCGGATGACCACTCAGCACATCCTTGAGCCCGTCGACCTTGGCGTCGGTGAGCACGCCCAGCGGCAGCGTGATGTGGAGATTCTCTTGGCCCCGCTCGAGCATCGGGCGGGAGACTTCCATGCACACGATCTTGGGCTCCTCCTCTCGAGTGTCGAGCCGTCCCTTCACGACGAGGATGGCGTCGTTCTCGATGAGTGAGCCGTACTCGGCCATGGTCTTGGGGAACACGAAGACCTCCATGGCCGCCTCCAGATCCTCCAGGACGAAGCGCGCCATCAGGTCGCCCTTCTTCGTGTAGGACCGGCGCAGATCCGTCACCACTCCCCCGACCGTCCGCACGGGCGGGCGGTCCGCCGCAGCCGGATCCTCTTCCCGCATGTCCGACAGGCTGCTGTCGGTGTGCCTGGCTAGGGCCGCCTCGAAGCCCATCAGCGGGTGGTCGCTCACGTAGAGACCGAGCATCTCCTTCTCGAAGGCCAGGCGTTGCCCCTTGTCGAACTCCGTCTCGGGTATCGCCACCTTGGCCCCTCCCCACCCGGGGTCGGCCTGCTCCTCTTCGAAGGCGGCAAAGAGCGTGGTGATGCCGAGGTCGCGCTCACGCCGCCCCTCGAGGGTCCGGTCGACGACGGCCTCGAGGACCAGGCACAAGCCCTGGCGTGGATGGCCCAACGAGTCGAAGGCGCCCCCCTTGACGAGCGACTCCATCGTCCGCTTGTTGAGGACGACGGGGTCGACCCGCTGGCAGAAGTCGAAGATGTCGGCAAAGGCACCGTTGGCATCACGTTCGGCCACGATGCGATCCACCAGGCTCTCGCCCACATTGCGCACGGCAGCAAGCCCGAAGACGATGGCCGGCCGGGCCTGGTCTCGGTCGCCACTCCGGTCCGGGGCGAACTCGGCCACCGAACGGTTGACATCGGGCACGAGCACGTCGATGCCCATGGCGCGGCACTCGGCGAGGTAGACCGCCGTCTTGTCCTTGTTGTCCTTGACCGAGGTGAGGAGGGCCGCCATGTACTCCACCGGATAGTGCGCTTTCAGCCAGGCCGTCTGGTAGGCCACCAGGCCGTAGCCGTAGGAGTGCGACTTGTTGAAGGCGTAGTCGGCGAACGGTTCGATGATGTCGAAGAGCTGCGTGCCGAGCGCCTCGCCGTAGCCCTGTGCGACGCACCCGGCGACGAATTTCTCGCGCTCGGCGGCGATCATGGCCCGAATCTTCTTCCCGCACGCCTTGCGCAGGTTGTCCGCCTCCTCCAGTGAGTACCCGGCGAATTTCTGGGCGACCCGCATCACCGACTCCTGGTACAACATCAGGCCGTAAGTGTCCGTGAGGATCGGCTCGATGTCCGGGTGCAGGTACGTCAGTTCCTTGCGGCCGTTCTTCAGCTCGGGGTAGTCGCGGTGCATGTTGGCGGCCATCGGACCCGGGCGATACAGGGCGACCAGGGCTGCGACGTCGTCGAAGCTCGTCGGTGCGAGGGACCGCAGCGTCTGGCGCATGGCGACGCCCTCGAGCTGGAACACCCCGACCGACTCCGCCCGCCGCAACATCTCGAGCGTCGGCTCGTCGGCCAGGTCGACGTTGTCGATGTCGGGCCGCTCTCCCGTGTGTTCCTCGATCAGATCGAGGCTGCGCTCGATCACCGAGAGATTGCGCAGGCCGAGGAAGTCCATCTTCAGCAGACCGAGGTCCTCGACACCGTGCATCTCGTACTGGGTGACGATCGGCGCGTCCTCGGGATCCCCGCCCGCATCCGGCTTGCGCTGGACGGGCAGGTAATCCGTCAACGGGTCGCGGGAGATGACCACGGCGGCCGCGTGGATCCCGTCCTGGCGGCGCAGGCCCTCGAGGCCGAGCGCGACGTCGATGACCTCCTTGGCGTCAGGGTCGGTGTCGTGCATGGTCCGCAGCTCGGCCGCGGCCGCGTAGCCGTCCTCGTGCCCTTCGGTCTTGGTGAGGCAGGCGCGCAACGGCGTGTCACGGCCCATCACCAGGGGGGGCATGGCCTTGGCGATGCGGTCGCCCACCACGTAGGGCTTGCCCAGTACCCGGGCGGCGTCCCGGACAGCCGCACGCGCCTTGATCGTCGAGAACGTGATCACCTGGGCCACGCGGTCGCTCCCGTACTTCTCCGCCGCATAGCGCATGACGTCGCCCCGATAGCGCTCGTCGAAGTCCATGTCGATGTCGGGCATCTGCTTGCGGCCGGGGTTCAAGAAGCGTTCGAAGAGCAGGTCGTACCGGATGGGGTCGAGATCCACGATCCGCAGGCAGTAGGCGACGCAGCACCCGGCGGCGGACCCGCGGCCGGGGCCGACGCGGATGCCCGACTCGCGGGCGAAGCGGATCAGGTCCCACACGACGAGGAAGTAGGCCGCGAAACCCATGTTCCCGATGACGCCCAGCTCGTAGTCGACCCGCTCCACCACCTCGGGAGGCAACGGCGATCCGTAGCGCTCCCGCGCCCCTTCCATCGTCAGGTGGCGCAGGTAGGCCAGCGCCCGTTCTTCGTAGGTGTCGCCCGCGAAACGATCCGGCACCGGGAACTCGGGCAAGCTCGGCTTTCCGAGCTCGATCTGGACGTCGGCTCGCTCGGCGATGAGCAACGTGTTGTCGCACGCCTCGGGGACCTCGCGGAAAAGGTGGCGCATCTCCGACGCGCTCTTGAGGTAGTGCTCGGTGCCCTCGAACTTGAAGCGGTTGGTGTCGGAGAGCAGGGCACCCGTCTGCACGCACAACAGTGCATCGTGCGCGACGGCATCGTCACGGTGCGTGTAGTGGCTGTCGTTGGTGGCGAGCAGCGGGGCACCGATGCGGTGCGCGATCTCGATGAGTTGCGGGTTGGTCCGCTTCTGGTCAGCGATCCCGTGGTCCTGGAGTTCGACGTAGAGGTTCTCCCGTCCGAAGATGTCCTGCAGCCGAGCGGCCCGCCGCTCGGCCTCCGCGACGTCGCCGGACAGCAGTGCCTGGAGGACCACCCCGCCTAGGCACCCGGTGGTCGCGATCAAGCCGTTGTGGTGGCGATCGAGGAGCTCCCAGTCGACCCTGGGCTTGTAGTAGTAGCCCTCGAGGTAGGCGGCCGAGGAAAGCTGCATCAGGTTGCGATAGCCCTCGACGGTCTCCGCCAGCAGGGTCAGGTGGTAGTAGAGCTTCTGACCGCCCTCGGCGTCACCGCCGGTGTCGTCCAGCCGTCCCCGGCGCACCGGGCGCTCGTGGCGCGACTCGCCCGCCATGTAGGACTCGGTGCCGATGATGGGCACGATGCCCTGATCGCGGCACGCCTTGTAGAAGTCGAGGACCCCGTACATGTTCCCGTGGTCCGTGATCCCCAGCGCCGGCTGTCCGTCGGCCGCCGCCGCCGCCACCAGGTCCCCGACCCGGGCGGCGCCGTCGAGCATGGAGAACTCGGTGTGGGTGTGCAGATGCGTAAACGACCGCTCCGACACCGGCCCTCCTTTCGCCGTCCAAACTTACACGGGTGTGGTTTCCCCCGGACTCAGGAATCTAGCCCGCCGGGCGGGTCCGGAGAACCACCGATCCGGCCACCTTGTCATGAAGGGTCTGGCGCTTCTTGTCCCACAGCGGAAAGAGCATGTCGAGGATCCAGACGAGACCGAGGAGGAAGAAGAGAAGGTTGAGGAGACGGAGCACGCCCTCGAACAAGGCTCGTCCGAGTGCGCGCGCGTAGCCCAGTTCGCCCTGGGTCTCGTCACGGACCGCCCGGACTCCCACGGCCATCATGCCCACGGTCTGTCCCCTGGGTGACCCGCACAGGAACGTCCCGTAGGCGATCCACAGCACACCCGAGATCAGGAAGGGCACGGCGGAGATGTTCCGCCGCCTCGTCCCCTTCCGGGCCATGAGGTGCACGTCGAGCGTGTGGCTGTGGCGGAACAGCAGATAGAAGAGTCCGAGCACCACGAGGAAGATGACGGCGTCGATGAGGTAACCCCCGACCCTGATGCCCCACGTGGCGTACGAGGCGCCCGACGGAGTCTCGGAGAAGCCCGGGGGCGGGTAGCCCGACTGGCCCGGGCCGGGGAACCGGGGCGGGCCCACACCGCCGGAGCGGGCGTCGCCGGCCGTCGGTGGGAACACGGGAGGACCAGGGCTCGGGGTGCCCGCCGGCACCGGGGGTGGCGCATTGGCGGGGAACGGCGGCGGACCGCCCGCGGCGACCTCGTTCCCCGGTGCGTCGCCTGGTTCGGCTGTCGTCACATCTGCTCCTTCGCGTTCACCGGGGTGAGGTCACTCGCGGCACTTAGAGGTAGGCGCCGGTACGGCCGCTGGCATCACCAGCCGACGGCAATCCGCGCTGGCGCATCTCCTCGAGCTGGGCCCGGGCGGCCATTTGCTGCGACATCAAGGTGGCCTGGATCCCGTGGAACAGCCCTTCGAGCCATCCGACCAACTGCGCCTGGGCGATCCGCAGTTCGGCGTCGCTCGGAGCGTCGACGTCGAACGGCGGCGTCATCCGTTTGAGCTCTTCGACCAGATCGGGCGACAAGCCCTCGGCGAGGTCGTGGATCGACTGCTCGTAGATCTCCCGCAGCCGCACCCTGCTCTTTTCGTCGAGCGGCGCCGCCCGCACCTCGTCGAGCAGCGTCTTGACCATCGAACCGATGCGAAGCACCTTGGCCGGCTGGTTCACCGCCTCGGTCGTCCGGTCCTCGCCGTCCTTGGTTCCCTCCAGGACCTCGTCGGGCGAGATCGCCCCGGAACCACCGGCGGGCATCTCGCTCCCGCTCAGGTCATTCGTCTCGTCAGCCATGGTGCCTTTCGTACCCGTCGTCTCGTGTCTTCACCCGCCGGTGACCGCTTCCTGACGCAATGTTGCCACCGACGGCGAAGACCTCACGCAGCCGACCAGCCGAGGAGGGGAACCATCATTTCCGCCGAGGTCAAGGACCCGTGGCGCGCCTGGAGCCGGAGCTCCCCGGTGTCCGCCGGATCGAGGAACGCCGTTGGGACGAACGGCACCAGGGCGATGTCACCCAGCCGGGCCGCGACGGCGGGCGACGGCACGCCTCCCAGCCAGTCCGCCTCGATGATCTGATCCTTCGTTCGGACCCAGGCCAGCTCGCCGTACAGTTCGATCGCGGTGTCGAGCACGTCTCTTTCGGCCCCCGGTCGGACGTGCAGCCAGCGGAAGCGTCCTTCGCCGCTGATCAAGCTCAGACCGCTCATGATCTCTGGGCCGAGGACCTCGATGGATCCCCCCACGTCGACCTGGCCGTGGTCCGCGGTCACGACGAGCACCGCCCCGGCCGGCAACACATCGAGCACGTCGGCGACGAGGCGGTCCGTGGCGCGTAGCTCGTCGTCGTAGTAAGGCCCGAGACCTTGTGCGTGGGCGATCCTGTCAATGCCTTCGTAGTAGGCATAGACGAACGGCTGGCCGGCGGACGCCAGCTGACCCACGGCGGTGACGAGCCCGGCCGGCGTGTGCCAGCGGTGGAGTTCTACGTGCCCGAGATGGGCGGCGGTGAAGCCGGTGGGCCCGTAGTCGTAGCGGGTGACCACGGGCACGGGGCCGGTCGAACCAGGGAAGGACGCAAACGGCTGGAATTCTCGAGCCCGCACCCGCGTCCGGACGTCGACACCGCGTATCGTCCACTGCAGGATGTTCATGACCTCGCCGTCCAGGGCCAACCGGTAGCCGACCACGCCGTGCTCCGCCGGCGTCCGTCCGGTCACCATGGTCGTCAGGGCGCACGCCGTCGTGCTGGGGGCGACCGACGTGATGGCGGAGCCGGTCGCTGACTGCAGCACCGGAGCCAGCCCGCTGCGCTCCCGGAGTTGCTCCACACCCAGGCCGTCGAGCACGAGGAGAACGATCTGACGGGCCTCTGCCACGGGGGCAGGGAACCACGACGGCAGCGGCACCTCACCCGGATGGGCCAGATGACCCAGCAGGGTCGGGACCACCCGGTGGATGGACGGACCGTCCCAATCGGGGAGGATCGGAGTGGGTGGGTTCACCCTCCCCTCGACCTCGGTCTGAGGGTCTGCCACCGTCGCTCGGGCGGCCACGCCGTTGCTCACGGAGGAACACCCTACGACCCACGCACCCCCTCCAGCTGCGTGGGGGCCGGTAGCATCGCTGTTTGTGAGGGTTTCAACGCGGGGTGACTACGCCAGCCGGGCTCTGCTCTCGCTCGCCCTCCACGGGGCCGAGACGCCCACCTCTGTCCGGGACATCGCAGAGCGGACCGGGCTGCCCCAGCCGTACCTCGAGCAGATCCTCCTTGCCCTGAAAGGAGCGGGACTCGTCCGCTCCAAACGCGGGGTCGGGGGCGGCTATGTGCTGGCCCGGCCACCCGAGGAGATCTCGCTCGCCCAGATCGTCTCGGCCGTCGACGGCCCCATCGCGGCGGGCGACTTCGGAGAACCGCACGCCAACGGCGCCTGCGACCACGAGGGCCAGTGCGTCCTGCTCGCGGTCTGGGCCGATGTGGGCGAGACGATCCGGACTCATCTGCAGTCCTACAGCCTGGCGGACATGGTTGACCGCGCCCAGGGGAACGTGGCCGCTCCGGTCTGAGGGCCCGCGCGAGGGTCGACGACTCCTCGCGTCCCGCCTCCACCGGCCCGTCACCTCCCCTGTGCCCAGCCCGTCCCCCGGTTCCACAAGGCGAGAGCGGGCCACTCGAGATCCCAGTCCAGCACGCCGAGAGCCCCCGCCCGCAGGAGGAGCAGCCGTCCGGCCACGGGAGGCAACCCAAGCCAACGAGCGGCCAGCACGCGGAGCAGGTGTCCGTGCGCCACGCACAGGGTGTCACCGTCGGCAGCTTTCGCCCGCTCGATCACCCGGTCGGCCCGACGGCCGACATCCGATGCCCGCTCACCTCCGGGCACCCCGTCGTCCCAGATGTTCCAACCCGGCCGCTGTTCCCGGATCTCCGTCGACGTCAGGCCTTCGTATGCGCCGTAGTCCCACTCCACGAGGTCCGGCTCGATCTGCCCCTCGAACCCTGCCAGCGCACAGGTCTCCGAGGCCCGCCGCAGGGGGCTCGTGAGGACGAGGCCGAAGCTCGTCCAACCGTGCGCTCGGACCAGCTCACCCGCTTCTTGGGCCTGTGCCCGCCCCTCGTCGAGCAAGGGAATATCCGTCCGCCCCGTGTGTTGACCGTTTTGGGACCATTGGGTCATTCCGTGCCGCAAGAGCACCATTCGGGCGGCCATGGGCCGTAGACCACCACGGGGAGCCCCTCCGTGCAATTCGGTCCGAACACCCGCCTGGAATGATCCGTCCAGGGATGGCGTTATACCAGTCGGGTTCATCCCGGAACCGTCGGGGTACGTACGACTGAGAGTGAGCGAAGAAGCGTCTGGAGCGAACATGAAGAGCGCGGTGAGCACGTCGGACACGTTGGGGTTGATGTTGCGTGACCTTGATCAGTTCCCCATGCCCGACCACGAGCAGCAGGTCGAACTGGCCAAGCGCGTCGCGGCCGGCGACGACGCCGCGCGCAAGCAGATGGTTGCTGCCAACCTGCGGTTGGTCGTGCACTGGGCCCGGCGCTACC
Organism: uncultured Acidimicrobiaceae bacterium; assembly: GCA_963838835.1. Lineage (GTDB taxonomy): Bacteria > Actinomycetota > Acidimicrobiia > Acidimicrobiales > RAAP-2 > Bog-473. The sequence continues at coordinate 146,227 of CAWITA010000019.1, read as the reverse complement.
AGGACCGAGGCGTCGACATGGCCGACCTCGTGCAAGAGGGCACCTTCGGGTTGATGCGGGCCGTCGACAAGTTCGACTGGGAGCGTGGCTTCCGATTCTCCACGTACGCCACCTGGTGGATCCGCCAGGCGCTGCAACGGGCTGTCCAGCAGCACGGCCGCACCATCAGGATCCCACTCGAGGTCGGGGAACAGATCCAGCGCCTCGAGTTGACGAAGTCGGAGCTCGCGAGCACGTTGGGCCGCGCCCCCACCGAGGCGGAGCTCGACGAAGCGACGGGCATGACCGCGGACGAGCGGGAGTCGCTCGAGGACGTGGCCCGTGTGACCGCGTCACTCGATCAGCCGGCAGCCCTCGAGTCGTCGACGACCTTGGGCGAGCTGGTGGCCCCGGACGAGTCGGACTTCGTGGCAGATGTCGAGGAGACCATGGTCTACGAGCGGGTCCGAGATGCCGTCGAGCGTTTGCCCGGTCTCCAGCGTGACGTGCTGAGGCTCCGCTTCGGTTTCGACGGCGACTCGCCCGCCTCACTGCAGTCGACGGCGGAGCGTCTCGGTGTGGGCGTGCGACGGGTGCGCCGGGCGGAGGAGGAGGCGCTGGCCGCGCTGTCCTTCGACACCGACGTTCTCGGCGTCCACCAAGCGGCCTGAGCGGCGCGCCGGCGCCGGCGCCGGCGCGCTAGCCCAGAAACGTGCTGAGGTCTTGCGGGAGCTCCGAGGTGAAGGCCATCCGGGCCCCCGTTCTGGGGTGCGTGAACGCGAGCTTCCACGCGTGTAGGAAGAACCGCCCGGCGCCGAGGCGCTTCTCGGGCATCCCGTAGCGGGCATCCCCCACCACGGGATGCCCGATTGCCGCCATGTGGACGCGTATCTGGTGGGTCCTCCCGGTCTGGAGCGAGAGCTCGAGCAGTGTCGTCGGCGTCGCCCCGCCGCGTCGCTCGATGACCGTGTAGGCCGTGCGTGCCGGCTTCCCCCCCGCGGTGACCGCCATCTTGGTCGGCACGCGGGACGAGCGCCCGACGGGCGCCTCGACCTCTCCACGGTCCTCTGCCACGTCCCCCGCTACCAGGGCCAGATACCGGCGCTCCATCGTCCTCGTGGCCAGTTGGCCCACGAGCGCCCGGTAGGCGTCCGCCGTCCGCGCCACCGCGAGCAGGCCCGAGGTGCCCTTGTCGAGCCGGTGCACGATGCCGGGCCGGTCGGGCGCGCAGACCCCCGACGTGACGAGATCGGCCAGGTCCGGAAAGCGCGCCAATAGTCCGCCGACGAGGGTCCCGCGGTCGTGGCCCGCCCCCGGGTGCACGACGAGCCCGGCCGGCTTGTCCACCACAGCCACCAGATCGTCGTCGTGCACGATCACGAAGCGCACGTCCGACTCCGGCGCCAGACCACCGTCTCGAGCTTCGGGCAGCAGCACACTGAGCGTGGCACCCTCTCGCAGTGGGGTGCGCCCGGCCGAGACCGGTGCTCCGTCGACGAGCACCCGGCCGGCGGCGATCAGCCCGGCGGCCGCGGCCCGCGACACGTTGGCCACCATGGAGACCCCTCTATCCACCCGAACGCCGGCGAGCAGTGCCGGGATGTCGGTCGTCACGGTCTCCCCGACGCCGAGGGCCGGCGTCGAACCCACCGACGCCCTCGCGTCGTCGCCACCGTTCCCCTGGACGCCCCGAGCGTCGGTCATCCCGCTCTCCTCGCCTCACTGGGGGAACCCGCCCGCACCGAAGCACGGCCGCCAAAGAGCAGGCACGCGACGATGATGACCACGCCGACCGTCACGCACGCGTCGGCCAGGTTGAAGGTGGGCCAGTAGTCGAGCGTGACGAAATCGGGCACCTGCCCACCGTGCGGGCCCACGATGCGCTCACTCAGGTTCCCCACGGCGCCGCCGAGGACGAGCCCGGCTCCGACGGCCAATTGCACCGTGTGGACCTGGGCCACCACGAACGCCAAAACCACGACACCGATGCACAAGAGCACCGTCACCGGAACGGCCCGGCCACTGAAGAGGCTGAAGGCGAAGCCCGAGTTGTAGGTGAGCGCCAGCCCGAACGGCCCCCAGACGTGCCGGACGCCATGGACGTGGCCAACGGCGAGTGATGTGGTCACCCGGTCCGCCACCACCACGACGGCGGCTATGGCAAACGCCAAGAGCCGGGCACGGGTCAGCGCCGCGACAGTCCCCCGCTCTTGCAGGCCACGCACAGACGGGCGTACGGCAACGCGCGCGAAGCGCGGCTTGGGAATCGGCTGGAAGCAGCGCTCGCAGTACCCGTACGTCTTGTCGTCGATCCGCCGCAAGGCGTCATCGATCTCCTCGACGGCCAACGTGGCCTGCCCGGAGAGGGCGAGGTTGCGCTCGCGATCGACCGTCACGGTGCCGCCCTCGCCCGACTCCTCGTCGAATTGCACGTCACCCGGCTCGCGCTCGAGCGCCAGGGAGTCGGCTTCGGCACGCAGCGACGTCGCCTGCTCCTGGTAGATGGCGCGCTCGGCCACCAGCAACTCACGGACCTCGTCCAGGAATTTGGCGTCCTTGGCATATGGACCCGTCTTCGGTCGCACGGGGGCCGGCGGCTTGGGTTTCGGCGTGAAGGTCGTCCGAGCCGGGGCCGGCGGGGCTCCCGCCCCGTTCTCGGCTGCCGTGGACCGCGACCCCGCTGCGGCCGGTACGGGCTTCTTGGCCGCGGGCTTCTTGGCCGAGACGGACGGAGCGCCCTTTTTCGAAGGCGGCGCCACCTTCTTGGCGGTGGCCGGCGCAGTCTTCCGGGGGGAGGCCGGAGCCTTCTTGGCGGGTGGTGCCTTCTTGGCGGTGGCCGGCGGTGCCTTCTTCGCTGTGGACACCACTTTTTTGGCGGACGGTGCGGCCTTCTTGGTGGTGGTGGCGACCTTTTTCACAACGGGAACTGCCTTCTTCTTGGAGAGATCGGGACGTTTCTTCGCGGTTCCCCCAACCTTGGCCGTCGACGATTTGTTCCCGGCCCGTGGTGCTGCTTTGGTGGCCGAGCGCGACGCGGGCACCCTCTTGACCTGGGAGCCCTTGCTCGCTGGGGTCATCGTTCCCTCCTTCGGACCACCCGAGGCGGCCGGTTTCCCTGACGACGACCTCGTCCGGGGAGCGGGTGACGATACCGGACGGTGGCGACGAGGGGCAATACCCCCCATTCACGGTCCAGCGGGAGGGATTAGATCGGCTGGGGCGCCCCCGACACGGGAGCGCCGGTGGAGTTCTGGAGGTTGAGCGTCGGGGCGCCATCGTCGGCTTCGGGCACCGCGTCAGACGCATCGCCTCCGCCGCTCGTACCGCGGGCAGCGGGCGCCGCCTTCGGCTTCACGCCCATGAGCGAGTTCGCCGGCTGCACGTTCTCGTCGACCCACTTGAGGATCTCGGACAGCGCGCCGCGCAGGCGGTTGCGCTCCGACTCGAGGTGCCGGGCCATGCTCTCCACGTCCGCGGCCAACTCGGTCCGAGTGGATTCCAGCCGGGTGACCTCGTCGCGCAGTTTCTGGTGCGTGTCGACCTGTAGCTGCGCCGCCTGCGCCTCCGCAGCCGCGATGGCGGCGCGCGCCGACTCCTCGGCCTGCGCGATGACCGCGGCCGCCTCGGCCTCGCTCTCCCGCTTGGTCTGGTCGACGAACTTTTGTGCCAGCAGCAGGGTGCGCTGGAGCGTCTCGTCGGAGAGCGCCGCGTCGTCCGCCGAGGCAGCAGCCTGGTCGCCCTGGGCCGCCACCGGCGCCGCGCGCTTTTCCCGCTCCAGTTGCGCGATGCGCTCGCTAGCTTGACGCAGCCGCTCGTTCAACTGGCGGACGTGCTCCTGCAGTCCCTCGGCTTCCTGGGCCGCCTTGTCCAGGTATTCATCGACCTCGTCGACGTTGTAGCCCTTCAGACCGAGGCGGAACTCGACGGTGCGAAGCGTGTCGAGAATCGATGAGGGCGCTTGGGCGTTAGTCATGGTGGACGATTCTAACCATCCCCACCTGCCCTTCCGGTTATCTCGCTCAGGCCCTCAGCACGGGAATCAGCACGATCTGCGCAACCAGGATGACCACGAGGAAGGAGAAATCCAGGCCGGCCACCGGGCGGATGACCCGGCGCACCGGACGAAGGACCGGCTCGGTTGCCTGGTAGAGGAAGTACTGGATCCGGGCCCAGGTCGTCCCGGGTCGAATTCGGAACCAGCTCATGATCGCGTAGGGGAACATGATCAGCCATATGTAGGCCTCAATGAGCCACGCCAGGAGATGGAAGATGTTCACCGGCCCGCGAGGGTAATGGCTCTAGTCGCGGCCGAAGCCGCGCTCGACCAGGCGCTGCCGCTCCTCGTCGGAGACCTTCACGTTGGTCGGCGCCAGAAGAAAGACCTGGTCCGCCACTTTTTCCATCTCCCCGCTCAGGGCGTACGTCACGCCGCTGCAGAAATCGATCATCCGCCGCTGCAGGTCACGCTCGGCCATCTGGAGGTTCACGATCACCGGTCGGTTGTCCTTCAAGCGGTCCGCGATCTCCTTGGCGTCGCCAAAGCGCGACGGGGCCACGACGTGTACCCGCGCCGAGGAGGGCGCTGGGGCGGGGCTGATGGCGGTGTCGACGGGGACAGCCCGGACCGCGGTCGGACGTGGTGCGACCTTGCTCGGGGCCGGCTTCGGCTGGCTGGGGACGGCGGACTCGCGCGGGATGGTGCGGACCCTGCTCATGCCGCCGCTGAATTCCTCGACCTGGTCGTAGTCCTGGGTCTGGGGCTCGACCCTGGTGGCGCCCGAGAACCCGCGCGGCGCCCTGTCCAGATCGTCGTACTCGTCGTACTCGTCGTCGAGCAGGCCGAGATAGACCATGGTCTTCTTCATAAACGAGGGTGACATGCCTTCTCCTGTCAAAGGACAGCGTAGTGCCTGCTCCGCAGCACGGGCAGGTCTCTACGGCGGGCCACGGACCCCTTCGGTCTCCAGGTGGCGGCCGACGCGCCTCTGGTCGGACGGCATCGGAGATTCCCCCACCTCACGCCGCAGTTCGCTCCCCGAAGAGGGCTCGGCCGATCCGTACCATGGTCGACCCGGCCGCCACGGCCACCTCGAGGTCGTCACTCATGCCCATCGAGCGCTCCTCGAGCCCCAGCTGGTCGGCCAACCGGCCCACAGACTCGAAGGCGGCCCGCGTGGCAGCGTCACCCGGCGCCGCCACCGTCATGAGACCCCTCACGTCGAGCCCGAGCTCGCCCAGACGCCGCACCAGTTCGGGCACTCCTGGCGGCGGGCACCCGTTGCGACCGGGCAGGCCGGTCGTCTCGACCTGCACCAGCACCTTGGCTCCGGGCGCGAAACGGGCGATCCGGGCCCCTTCGGCCTCACGGGCCAGGCCCTGCCACAGGCCGACGATGGGGGCCAGCAGGGGCACCTTGTTCCTCTGCACGGCACCGAGGAAGTGCCACACGACCGTGTCGTCGACGGCCGACGCCTTCGCCACGAGCTCCGCCGCGTAGTTCTCACCCAGGTCCCGCAGCCCAGCCCGCCGTGCCGCGCGGACCGCATCGGCGCCGAAGCCCTTCGTCACCCCCACCACGCGCACCCGGGCGGGGTCGCCTCCGGCGCGCTCGATCCGTTGCCGGACGGCGCTCAGCCTCCGCGCGACAGCGCCGCTAGCGCAGGAAGGAGGGGACGTCGAAATCGTCGTCACCCAGGTCGAGTTCGTCCTCGGACCCCGTGGCGTCGGCGAAGATGTCGACCGGCTCGGGCGTGGCGAAGATCGTCGACGTGAGGTCCGCGGAGCGCGAAGTCGGAGCGCCCTCGTCCCAGCGCTCGAAGCCGGCGGCGATGACGGTGACTCGGACCTCGTCTCCCATGTTGTCGTCGATGACCGCCCCGAAGATGATGTTGGCGTCGGGATGCGCCACCGCGTGGATGATCTCGGCGGCCTCGTTCACCTCGAAGAGCCCGAGGTCCGATCCACCGGCGATGTTGAGCACCATGCCCCGGGCACCCTCGATCGACGCCTCGAGCAACGGCGACGTGATGGCCGCCCGGGCTGCGTTCGCCGCTCGGCCCTCGCCGATGGACGAACCAATGCCCATGATCGCCGTGCCTGCGTTGGTCATGACCATCTTCACGTCGGCGAAGTCGGTGTTGATGAGGCCGGGCACGGTGATGAGGTCGGTGATGCCGCGCACGCCCTGCAGCAGGACTTCGTCGGCCATCTTGAACGCGTTGACCATGCTCGTCTTGTCATTCGACACGGTGAGCAAGCGATCGTTCGGGATGACGATGAGAGTGTCGACCTTCTCCTTCAACATCTGGACGCCCTTCTCGGCCTGCATGGCCCGGCGGCGGCCCTCGAAGGTGAACGGACGCGTCACGACGCCGATGGTCAATACCCCCAGTGACTTGGCGATTTCGGCCACCACCGGTGCGGAGCCGGTGCCGGTGCCCCCACCCTCGCCCGCGGTGATGAAGACCATGTCCGCGCCCTGGAGCGCCTCTTCGATATCGGGCCGATGCTCCTCGGCGGCCAGACGGCCCACCTCGGGGTCGCTCCCGGCGCCCAAACCGCGGGTCAGCTGGCGCCCGATGTCGAGCTTGAGGTCGGCATCGCTCATCAGCAGCGCCTGGGCGTCGGTGTTGGCGGCAATGAACTCGACGTTGCGCAACCCGGAATCGATCATCCGGTTGATGGCGTTGACGCCCCCGCCTCCGACCCCGACCACCTTGATAACTGCCAGGTAGTTGCCCTGGGAAGGCACGGTCGTCATGAACTCCCTCGTCTTCGGGTCGATCGTCGACCGGTCGCTCGCTGGTAGGTTCCCCCAGTCGCCGCCGGGGACGTGCGACCAGCAACCCATCCCTGAACCTTTGGGGAAGGTTGATGTTCACAGTACGGCAACGTGGCCCAACCATACGGGTGGTGTTCCGGCTGGTCAAGCATCCCACGTCACCCCGATGACACTGTCGGCGCATCGGGGACGCTCACGTCGATGACATCCCCATTGTGCAGGGTCGCCCCCGCGAGAATCGACGAGACGTCCTCGTACTTGGCCGAGAGCTGGGCCAGCGAACCGAGGTCGACCACGATCGGGGTGGTCATTGCCAGTTGCACCCAGCCCGCCGGCTCGACGGTCACCGCCGTCACCTGTGCGGCGAAGGAGGCGGGCAAGGTGGTCGCCACGCGGAGCCCGGTGTCGTCCTTGCTCGAGAGCACGGTGCCGGGGGATCCCGGCGGCTGAGGCACGGTCAACAGCAGCAGGCCCGGTGGACGAGTGGCGGACTCGCCGAGCACGCGGCCCTCAGCACTCAACGAATCCCACGTGCCGCCCGGCGCGCTCACGACGAAACGCGGCGTTTGCTCGGTCACGGCAATGTGTACACCGTCGGGCCACGACACGTGAACCGTGGCCGATTGCACCCATGGCAGCTGCTCGATGCGCGCCGCCGCGGCGCCGGCATTGATATCGAGCAGCGGTGGCTGGGTGGCCAGCCCGGCCTGTGCCACGATCTGGGCGGCGGTCTCGTGCACGTTGCCGGTCACCGTCACCGAGCGGGCCGAGAACAGCGGGCTGTGGAGTACGAACCAGGCGCCAACGAGGCAGGCCACGCCCGCAAGACCGATGATCAACAGGCGGAAGCGGCGCCTCCCCTGCTCCCGCAGGACTGCCGTCCGGCGGGCCGAGATCCGGGGGTCCATTCGGCTCCCGCCGTCGCTCCCCCACGCACCGCTACTTTCGCCGCTGTCAACACGGTCGCCGCTGTCAACACGGTCGCCGCTGTCGTGACGGTCGCCGCTGTCAACACTGTCGCCGAGGTCACCACTCGTGCTGCCGCCACCACCGTGACTGCCCGCCGGCTTCGCCCGCGCTTCGGGAGGCGCTTGGGGCGTCATGGGAGCCCTTCCGACGTGACCGCGCCATCGTCCCGACCGGCCTCCGTCTCCTCCGCGTGAAGCCGATGGTCGGTCCCGGGCACCGAACCAGTCTTCCCGCCGTCGAAGCCGAGGAGGCGGACCTCGGTGCGCAGCGCGACGCCGCACCGCTCGGCGACTACGGCGCGCACGTGCTCCATCAGGGCGTACACGTCATCGGCGCGGCCTCCCCGGTCTGCCTGAATGAAGTTGGCGTGCTTCTCGGACACACGGGCCGTGCCCATCCGAAAGCCCTTCAGCCCGGCCGCCTCGATCAGCCGCCCCGCCGAATCGCCCTCGGGGTTGGTGAAGACGGATCCCGCGTTGGCACCTCCGGGCTGATGCTCGCGCCGCCAGCGGACGATGGCGCCCACCGCCTCGCGTTCGGCTTCCACCGTTCCCGGCGTCACCTCGAGCTCTGCCTCCACCACCAGCTCGGAGGACCCCACGGACGAGGAGCGATAGGCGTAGGCCAGGCGACCGACGTCGTCGGTACCGCCGGCGTCGGCGCACAGATCGACCCACGTATAGCGCACGAGGCACGACGCCATGTCCGATCCGTGGCCTCCGGCGTTCATGCGCACCGCGCCACCGACCGATCCCGGCACGCCGACGGCCCACGACAACCCCGACCACCCTGCATCGGCCACACGGCGGGCGAGGACCGGCAACGCCAGCGCGGCTCCCGCCGCGCACGACAGCGGCCGGTTCGCCTCGCTCGGCGCCCCGAGCGTCGACCGCCGGCAACACCAGCGTGGAGAAGCCGTCGCCGAGGTGCACCACGATCCCGTCGAACCCCGCATCCGCCACCAAGACGTTGGAACCCCGCCCGATGACGGAGATCGGGATCCCCGCTCCCGTGGCGCCACGGAGAGCGCGACGGACGATATCGAGGTCGGCGGGCCCCTCGACCTCGAGGAAGAGCGCGGCAGGGCCACCGACCCCGTACGTGGTCAGCGGCCCGAGCGGGTGCAGCAGCGCCGCGCGGTCACCCAGAGCTTCTGCCAAGGCATCCAAGGTGTCGCTCGGCGTCACCACTCCGCAGATTCGAGCAGGTCGTCCGGCAGCATGGTCAGATCGCCCGCTCCGAGGGTGAGGCAAAGGTCGCCCGCCCGCAGCTCGGCGGCAACCGCTCGGCGGAGCTCCTCCCACCCCGCCGCGTAGATCACGGGCAGTCTCGGGTCCTGCGCCCTCACGGCGTCGGCCACGAGACGCCCCGAGACCCCCGGGACGGCGCGCTCGCCGGCGCTGTAGACGTCGGTGACGACCAGCACGTCGGCGTCGCCAAAGGCAGTCCCGAACGCCGGCCCGAGGGCAGCGGTGCGGGAGAACCGGTGGGGCTGGAACACCGCGACCACCCGGGGCCAGCCGCCGCTCCTCGCCGTCGCCAGCGCAGCCCGCACCTCAGTCGGCAGGTGGGCATAGTCGTCGACGAAGGTCACGCCACGCGACTCGCCACGGAACTCGAAGCGCCGGGTGACGCCCGCGAAACGAGCGAGCGCGGCTTGCGCCGCCCCGAAGGGCGCCCCCGCTTCCAGCGCGGCCACGGCGGCCACCGCGCCGTTTCGGGCGTTGTGGAGACCGGGGACGCCGATGCGCAGGGTTCCCAGTTCGGCCTCTGGCCCGCGCAGGACGAACGAGACCGAACTGCGCTGCAGCTCGAGGTCCTCCATGACGTAGGTCGACCCCGCAGCCGCACCGACCGTGATCGCCCCGTGCACCGCGCCGATGGCCGCCGCCTCGGAGTCGTCCGCACAGACGATGGAGCCCGCCCCGCGCCGGCGAGGAAGTCGGAGAAGGCTTGGCGCAGGAGCGCGAAGGTGCCGTAGTAGTCGAGGTGATCCGGTTCGACGTTGGTGAGCACCGCCAGGTCGGGACGGATGGCCCGGAACGTCCCGTAGCTCTCGTCGGCCTCGACCACGAGCCACTCCCCCGAGTCCCACACGGCGTTGGTCCCGATCTCGTTGACGTCCGCCCCGATGACGAACGAAGGGCGCAGTCCGGCCTCCACCAGGATCAGCGACAACATGGAGGCCGTCGTCGTCTTCCCGTGAGTCCCGGCCACGGCCAGGCAGCGTCGCGTGGCGCAGACAGCGGCGAGCATCTCGGAGCGGGGCACGACCCGAATGCCGCGAGCCCGTGCCGCGCCCAGCTCGGTGTTCTCGGCTTGGACGGCCGGCGAGTACGTCACGGCGTCGGCACCGGCCACGTTCTCCGGCCGATGCCCCACTGCGACGGTGATGCCGCGCGAGCGGAGGCGCTCCGCCACCGGCGAGTCCTTCAGGTCCGAGCCCGAGACCCTGTGGCCCATGGCCCGGAGCACGAGCGCGATCGCGCTCATCCCGGCTCCGCCGATGCCGACGACGTGGACGTGCCGGGGCACCCCGAGGTCCAGGGTCGTCACGCCGTCGCCGCGGCCCGTGCTCGCGCCGGCGCCTTCGCGGGACGGGTCAGCGGGCATGGGCGTCGACCAGCTCGGCGACGCGGGCCGCCGCGTCGGGGTGGGCAAGGCCCCGTGCCGCCTCACTCATGGCGTGCAGCCGCTCCGGGTCCGACAAGAGCGCAGCGAGCTCCTCGGCCAGCCGCCGGCCGTCGCACTCGGGATCGGGGAGGTACACGGCCGCCCCCACGCCCGCCAGGGCCTCCGCGTTGCGGGTCTGGTGGTCGCGCGGGGCCCCGGGCAGAGGGACGAGGATGGCCGGAACGCCCGCCACGAGCAGCTCGGCCACCGTCATGGCGCCGGCTCTCGTCACACACACGTCCGCCGCGTTGTACAGGAGCGGCATGCGGTCCTCGAACGCCACCACCTGGTGGCACAGCCCCTCTCGGGCCCCGTCGGCGACGGCGGCTTCGGCCGGCGCGAACGCCTCGTAGTCCCGCCGTCCCGTGACCTGGTACAGGGCACGACCTTGGCACCCGGCCCAGATCCCCGCCAACTCGGCCACCGCCCGGTTGATCCGCCGCGCCCCCAGCGAGCCGCCGACGCTGGCCACCGTCTGGCGGTCACCGGGCAGGCCCAGCGCGCCACGGCTGGCGAGGCGGCCGTCGGGCGTCCGGTCCAGCGATGCGAGCTCCGGCCGCACCGGCGTCCCGGTGACGTGCGCCCGGGGCAGGTCCGTCCCCGGGAAGGCCACCGCGTTCGCCGCCGCGAAACGGCCCAACAACCTGTTGACCGCGCCCGGCACGGCGTCGGTGTTCACCGACACGAGTGGCACCCTCGTCAACACCGCCGCCAGTCCGGCCGGGAAGCTGGCATACCCCCCGACGATGACCACCACACGGGGACGCCGGGCGACAAACGAGCCGAGGGCGCGGGCGCAGGCCCACACCAGTCCCAGCACCGCGCCTGCGTTGGCCCACCAGGCCGCGGGCCGCATGCTGCGTCGCAGCCCGCGTCCCGGCAGCAGGGTGTAGGGAAACTCGAGCGAGGGCCAGGTGCTCGCCTCTTGTCCGCGACGCGACCCGTAGAGCTCGATGGTGCCCGCCGCGTGCCCGCGCTGGACGAGCGCGCGCGAACCTGGAGCGAAGGAACGATGTGACCGCCCGTCCCGCCGCCCGCGATCACCGCGCCCCGCCGGGTGCTCACCGACCCTGGGCGGAGCGGCCGGGTCGCCGATTCGTCCCGGCGAGACGCAGCCGACCATGGGCCTCGCCCTGCCGGGCGATGTTGACGAGCAGACCGGCCGCCGCCATCGTGATCACCAACGACGAACCGCCGAAGGAGATGAAGGGCAGCGGGATCCCTGTCACCGGCAGCAACCCGATGACGGCTCCGACGTTGATCACGGTCTCTGACCCCAGCCAGGCCACGAGCCCCAGTGCCAGCAGGGCGCCGAAACGGTCGGGGGATTGGGTCGCGGTGCGGATCCCCAGCCACATGAAGCCGCCGAGGAGCGCCAGTACCAGGAGGGCTCCGAGGATGCCGAGCTGCTCGCCGATGACCGAGAAGATGAAGTCGGTGTGCGCGTTGGGCAGGAAACCCCACTGCGCCTGGCCGCCGCCCAGGCCCGCCCCCACGAGATGCCCCGACCCCAGCCCGATGAGCGACTGGACGACCTGATACCCCGAGCTCGAGCCGTGCGCCGAGGGGTCCATGAACGACAGCAGCCGGGCCCGTCGGTAGGGCGAGGCCACCGCCACGATCACGGCCAGGGCGGCCAGGGCGGCCATCACCTTCATGACGGGCCCGAGCCGCACGCCGGAGACGAACAGGAGGGTGAGGGCGAGGAAGACGAGGACCATGGCCGTGCCCATGTCGGGCTGGGCGAGGATCAAGACGCAGGCGAAGGCGGTGACGAGGATCAGCGGTCCGATGATGCGGCGATCGGTGGCGTCCTCATCGAGGCGGCGGGCGATGAAGTCCGCGGCGAAGAGGGTGAGCGCCAGCTTCATGAGCTCGGATGGCTGCAGGCGGAACTGCCCGAAGCCGACCCAGCGGCTCGACCCCATTGCGTGCACCCCAAGGCCAGGGACCAGGACGACGACGAGGAGCCCGAAGGTCACCAGGAGGAGCATGGGGCTGAAGCGCCGCAGCTTGCGGTAGTCGACGCGCAGGGCGAGCCACAGCGCCACGACGCCGATCGCCATCCACATGGCCTCCCGGATCAGGATCGCCCACGGCGTGCCGTAGGTGGCGATGGAGACCACCGAGGAGGCGGACCCGACCATCACGAGCCCGATGACGCACAGCAGCGCGACGTCGACCAGCAGCACGGTCGAGACCGCAATCTGTCGCCCGCCGATGCGCAGCCCGGTCGGCGGCGTCAGGGCGTGGTGGTGGGCCGACGACTTGGGTCCCGGTGCCGGTCGAGAGGCCGCTGACGACGGCGCGCCGGCCGGCCGCGGCCGGGTCTCCCGGTGCCCGCCGGTCGCCGTGCCGCTCCGCTGCGGGGTCACCTCCACCGCCCCCTACGGGCGCGGACGCGCTCTTCTGCCCGGTCCGACACCCGACGCATGGCGCCAGTTTTCCGCACCGGACGACCGAAGTGGCGGATGAAGCGGCATCGGGTCACGTGAACTTCGCCACCGTCAAGAAGTCGCCGTAGAAGATGCCTAGGCCCAGCGCGCAGAAGAGCCCGCCCAGGATCCAGAAGCGCACGATCACGGTGGTCTCGGGCCAGCCGCCGAGTTCGAAGTGGTGATGGATCGGCGCCATCCGGAAGATGCGTCGGTGGAACACGCGGAAGCTGATGACCTGGAGGATGACTGACAACGTCTCCATCACGAAGAGCCCGCCGATGACGAGGAGCAACAGGTCGAGGTTGAGGAGCAGGCAGATGGCAGCCAGGCCGGCGCCGATGGCAAGCGACCCGGTGTCGCCCATGATGATCTTGGCGGGCGCGGCATTCCACCACAAGAAGCCGATGCAGGCGCCGGCCAGGGCGACCGAGACCAGGGCGAGGTCAACGGCCGACGCGGGGAGCACGTGGTAGATGGAGAAGTGGCGGAAGATCCAGTACCCCATGATGGAGAGCACGGCGAAGCAAAACGTGCCCGAGCCCGCCGCCAACCCATCCACCCCGTCGGTGATGTTCACCGCGTTGGACGACCCGACCATGACGAGCACGGCGAAGATCACCCATCCGGCGTGGCCGAGGTTGATGCCGAGCACGTCGATCCGGGTGAACGAGAGCTGTGTTGAGGTGTGCGCCCAGTACACCGCCAGCAACGCGAAGGCGAGCGCACACACCAGCTGCGCCGCTGCCTTGCCCCGTTTGTTGAGTCCGAGGCTCCGGCGGTGATGGACCTTGATGTAGTCGTCGCCGTACCCGATGAGACCGAAGGCGACCACGGCGCCGACGGCGAGGTACCCGGTCCGCGAGAAACTGATCTCCGTGCCGACGTGCCCGATGGCGTATCCCGCCACGACGGAGCCGACGATGGCGATGCCTCCCATCGTCGGCGTGCCGGCCTTCGCGACGTGGGAGGCCGGACCATCTTCCCTGATGTGCTGACCGATCTCTCGGCTCCGGAAGTAGCGAATGAGAACCGGGGTGGAGAGAAGGGCGACCCACAGCGCGATGCTTCCCGAGACGAGCAGTCCGAGCACGTGGCGTCAGGCCTCCGGGTGCAGGCGGCCCGGAGTCGTGGCCGACGCCGCCGGCGCGGTCGTCACACGGGACGGTGTCGCCGTCCTCGTGGTGCCACTCAACCAGGTGCTCGGGTCCGACCCGAAGCGCACCGAGAGGGCCCGGCGCGCTTCGATCGCATCGTCGAACGGCACGCGCTTCCCTGCGATCTCCTGATACGTCTCGTGGCCCTTGCCGGCGATGAGGACGACGTCCCCGGGACGCGCCGCGTCGAGGGCACGGCGGATCGCCACCCCGCGGTCGAGCTCGACCACGATGCCCGGGTTGTCCCGACCCCCGGGGATGCCGCCCAACACCTCTTCGGCGATGGCGCGCGGATCCTCGTCGCGGGGATTGTCCGAACTCACGTACGCCACGTCGCTCAGGCGTGCCGCCATGCTGCCCATGACTGGCCGCTTGGCCCTGTCCCGGTTCCCGCCGCACCCGAAGACGCTCAAGACCCGCCCCCCCGGCGCAAGCGTCCGCGCCTCACCGAGCACCACTTCGAGCCCTGCCGGCGTGTGTGCGTAGTCGACGAGCACAGTGAAGGAAGGACGCTCCTCGGCGCCGGCGCCGACGCCCCGATCCCCGGCCGGCGGGCGGACCCCCGGTGCCGACACGGGCGCCGGTGCGGCGATGATCTGCAGCCGTCCCGGGACGGGCGAGAGGTTGCCCATGGCCTGCGCGATCTCCTCCGGCCCGAGCTGGAACTCCTCGAGGGCGAGTGCCGCTTCCGCAGCCAGCAGGGTGTTGTCGACGTTGACGGAACCGGTCAGCGGGGTGGTGATCCGTTGGCCGCGCCAGGTGAACTCGGTGTGGCCCGCCTGCAGCACGATGTCGGTGGCGTCCGTGTGGCTGACGGCGACTGTCGGGATCCGAGCGCGTTCGAGAAGCCGCCGCCCCCACGGATCGTCCGCGTAGACGACGCCACGCAAGGCATGGCTGGGGGTGAAGAGCATGGCTTTCGCCTCGAAGTACCGCTCCATTGTCCGGTGGTAATCGAGATGGTCGTGGCTGAGGTTGGTGAAGACGGCGACGTCGAAGTGGATGCCCTCCACCCGTGACTGGGCGAGGGCGTGGCTGGACACCTCCATGGCAACCGCGTGGCGAGCGCCGTCCGCCTTCTGGCGGTCGCGCACGCCCGCCAGGACGCGTTGGATCTCGGTGGCCTCCGGGGTTGTCCGAGCGCCCGAGAGGGTGCCCATCACGTTGGTCGGCCGGCCCGCCGCAGTGAGAAGATCGCCGAGGAGCTGCGTCACGGTCGTCTTGCCGTTGGTGCCCGTCACGCCGATCATGAGGAGATCCCGCGCCGGGTAGCCGTGGAACCCGGCCGCCAGCCGGGCCATGACGGGGCGCATCGTGCCCCGCGGCGATCCGGGTCTGCACCACGTCGTGCTCCAACAGGTCGGGGATGAAGTGCTCGCACAGGAGCCCGACCGCGCCCCGGTCGACCGCCTCGGCGGCGTGCACGTGGCCGTCGCTGACGTGGCCCGGCACGCAGCAAAAGAGGTCTCCGGGTACGACCCGCCGGCTGTCGTGGGTGATGCCACCCACCTCGACGGTGGAGGGGTCGCCGACCGACTCGATCACCTCTATGTCGTCGAAGAGAAGGTTCATGGGGACGGTTCGCATGGTCGACCCGACAGCGTTGCATGCCTCAGCCACCCCCGCGCCACGCCCGCAATGGGTGTGTGCGCAAAGATCACGTGATGTCCTGGGCCTGGTCGGCCCCCTGGGGGACGGTGCCCGGCGGGGTGGTGCTGGTCTGCGCCCCTGGAGTGGTGGGGATGTCGTAGCGGTGCAGGGCGTAGCTCATGATCTGGGAGAAGACCGGAGCTGCCACCGTGCCACCGAAGATGGGTGTGGGCCGGTCGAGGACGACGATCATGGAGAGCGTGGGGTTGGCGGCGGGAGCGAAACCGACGAAGGACGCCATGTAGGCGCCGGTCACGTAGGAATCCTTGCCCTGGGTGGGGATCTGGGCGGTCCCGGTCTTTCCGGCCACGGTGTATCCGGGGACGGCCGCGCTGGTCCCGGTGCCCTGGTCGACCACCTGCTGGAGCATGGTGTTCAGCTCGGTGTCGACTGCGGGTGAAATCACCTGGTGCGTGGGCGACGGCGCGGTTTTGGTCAACGTGCCGGTCGGGCTCACCGTCGCCTGCACCAGCTTCGGTGCGACGAAGGTTCCGCCGTTGGCGACCGCGTTGTAGGCGTCGAGCACCTGGAGGGCGCTCACCGCGTCCACCTGTCCGATGGGGAGCGAGACGTAGTCGGTCGGCTCCCATTGGGCCGCGGTCGCCAGGAGTCCGGGCGACTCTCCCGGGAAATTCAACCCGGTCGGCTGCCCGAAGCCCAGGGCTTTGACCTGGTTGAGCAGGCGCTGCTCCCCGACGCCCTGCGCGATCTCCGACGTCCCAATGTTGGAGGACTGCGCCAGGATCTGCGTGGCCGAGAGCATTTCTGTGGGATGGGGCTCGGCGTCGTGGAACGTGGAACCGTCCAACTTGAGCTGATCGGGCACGGTGAAGACAGAGCTCGGGTTGATCAGGCCTTCCTGCAGCGCAGCCGAGAAGGTGACCAGCTTGAACACCGAGCCCGGCTCGTAGAGCTGGCTGACCGCGAGGTTGCTGGGAGCCTCGTCGACGGCGTCGTGCGGCCCGATCGGCACGACGCCCCCTGGTGCAGGAGGGGTCGTGCCAGTCGTCGCGGCAAGTGGGTTGGGACGGGTGGCGACGAGATTGGCCATGGAGAGGATCTGGCCCGTCTTGACGTCCATCACCACCGCGGTGCCGCTCACCGCGTGAGACGACTCGATCGCCTTGGCCAGCGCCTGCTCCGATTCGTACTGGAGCTGGGTGTCGAGCGTGAGCTCGATGCCCGTGCCCGGTACCGTCGCGACCTGGTTCGCCACCGGCGACTGTGGCAAGGCCACACCCGCAGGCGACTCCATGATCGTCTCCTTGCCGTCGGTTCCCGCCAACAGCTGGTTGTCCCCGTACTCGAGTCCGGCGGCACCGCGTCCGGACGCATTGGTGAATCCGACGAGCGGGGCGGCAAGATTCCCGTTCGGCACGATCCGCTTGGAGTCGGCGATCAAGCTGATGCCGGGGAAGGCGTCCGCCGTGATCGTCTCGCCGGTCGACTGGGACAGCTGGCGGGCCAGTACCACGTACCCCGACGGCCGGTGCAGTTGCGCGGCGAGTGTCGTCGTCGGGATGTGCAGGATTGGCGACAACGCGAGCGCCGTCTGCACCGGATGCGCTACCAGGAAGTCGTCGGCCACGACGTCGTCCGTCGGCACCGACAGGGCGAGCGGCGACCCGTCGCGGGCGTAGATTCCGCCCCGCAGTGCCGGCAGCGACACGGAGATGGACGACTCCCCCCGCGCGGCTGCCTCGTAGGCGCCCGCGTGCAGGACCTGCACGTCGACGAGGCGCGCCACGAGGAGCAGGACCGCCACGATGAGCGCGAGGCGGACGAGGCGGATCCGGCGGTGGAAGGTGCTGCTGGCCCAGCCGCGGACGCGGCGTCGAGCGGGGCAGTCGCGCGACCTTCGTCGGCGGCCGGTGCGGACGTGGGCGTGGGTGTGATCCCCTGGTCGCGGCGGCCGGTCGCCGGTCGGGAGTGGCCGCGGGCCGGGGACCTACGGTCCGCGGCGGGCGTGGGGTCGGGGCCGCCGGCCGTGCGGGGCGTTGCTGTGTCCTCGCCGCGCCTGCTCTTGTGGTGCCCTGCCGCCTGGAACCAGCGCGCGCGCGATGAAGCTCGTGTCGCGTGATGACGTTCATGGAGTGGACGTTGCCGTCGTCGTCGCGGTGCCGCCGGTCGCCGGTGTCCCTGACTCGCCCGAAGCCCCTGGTGCACCCGATGGAGCCCCGGCGCCGGTGCCGCTCCCCGCGGTACTCCCACCGGCACCGGACCCCGTCCCCACGGCCACCGTCGTCGTTGTCACCGGCGGCGGCGGCGTCGGCGCAGGCGTCACCTTAGGGGTGGGCACCGGAACCGACAACGAGACGTAGGGCAGCTCCACGACATTGGCCGGCCGGACCATGTGCAACTGCCCCAATGCGGCGGCGACGATACGCGATGGCGTCTCGAGCTCGGCCACGACGAGTTCGTTCTGACGGTGCGCGCTCTGCTCGAGCGCGAGCTCGTGTTGGAGCACCGAGAGTCTCACCTGCCCGTTGGCCAGGAATGCCTGTCCGACGACAACCGCCAGCAAGGCGGCGACCACCATCGAGACGGACATGATGGTGAGCAGCCGCCCAGGGGCAAGGGGTGCGCGCCTGGGCCGAGGATCGGGTCGTGTGCGGGAGCGCCCGGGGACCAGACGAAGCGGTGGTCGACGCGTCGCCGGCGTCGCGGCATCACGGCCCCAGCGACGTGACGGGCTCGATGCGCCAGCCGCGGAATGACGGTGCGGCGGGGCCGCGGTCGCAGCGGAGGGAGGCGCCATCAGGCCCCGTCGCCGGCCGCGTCAGCGTCCGACTCCGATTCCGGTTCCGCTTCTGTCCGGACGATGGCCCGGAGCCGAGCACTCTCGGCACGCGGGTTCGCGGCGATCTCCGACGGCGACGGCTTGCGGGCGCCACGGAAGACCAGCCGATGCCGGACGACGGCACCACACACGCAGGGCAGGCCCGGCGGGCAGACGCACCCGCCCGAGACGGCCTCGGCGAACGTCTGCTTGGTGAGACGGTCCTCGCCCGAGTGGTAACTGATGACTGCACACACGCCACCAACGGCCAGATGCGTCACGGCGACCGGCAGCGCAGCGCTGAGCTCAGCCAGCTCGTCGTTGACCTCTATCCGAAGCGCCTGGAACACCCGACGCGCCGGATGACCCTTGCGCCGAACCGCCGCCGGCACCGCCGACGCCACGACTTCGGCCAACTCCCTCGTCGAGGTGAGTGGCCGGGCCCCCACGACCGCGCGGGCGAGACGCCCCGACAGTCGTCCCTCTCCGTTCTCTCGGAACAGCGAGGCCAGAGACTCCTCCGGGAGGCTGTTCACCAGGTCGGCCGCCGTCAAGCCGGTGGACGCGTCCATCCGCATGTCGAGCGGGCCGTCCTGGCGAAAGGAAAAGCCCCTCTCCGCCCGGTCGAGCTGGGGTGAACTCACGCCGAGGTCGAAGAGAACACCCGAGAGAGGTCCGAACCGCGGGGCCGAGACGATCTCTACGAGCGACGAGAAGGGCCCCCGCACGAGCGAGACGCGGTCCCCGAAAGCAGACAAGCGGGCCTGCGCCGCCTCGAGTGCCTCGGGATCCCGGTCCATGCCGACGACGCGCAGGACTGGATACGCCTCCAGCAGCGCCGCGGCATGCCCGCCCCCGCCGACGGTGGCGTCGACGACAACGCCGGGAGGAACGAATGCGAAGAGCGAGACCACTTCGTCGCGCAGTACGGGAGTGTGTTCGAACGAGTGGGCCATCTGCAGCCCCCCGGCCGGTGGGTCGAGAGGGAGGTGGAGATCCGAACGACCAGCTAGAGGGTGGGTGGAGTGGCCTTCCAGCGCGCCGGTCGAGGAGCTGCACATGGTCCAGTTCGTTCCGCGTGTCCTTGTCGTCGTGGTCTTGTCTGTCGTGGTCTTGTCGGTGGTCTTGTTGGTCCTTTCTTTCGTCCCGTCGCTCGTGTCGCTCGTGTCGCTCGTGTTGCTCGCATCGCTCGTGCCGCTCGTCGCCTGATCTGCCCGAGCCGTCCCTACTCCTCGTCGTCCCCGGTGAGCCAGCCCTCCTCTGGCTGCACCCGCTCGGCCCAGGCTGCGGGGTTCCACAGCTCGACCCGGTCGATGGCGCCGTGCACGAGCACTTCGGCATCCAGCTGAGCGAACGCCCGCAGGTGTGCCGGGATCGGCATACGCCCCTGCCGATCGATTTCGACCTCGGCGGAGTTGGAGGCCCAGATCCGCGCCCGGTTGCGGTCTGCCGACTTCCCCGACGCCGACTTCTCCTGCATGCTCTCCATCTGACGCTCGAACTCCCCAGGAGTCCACAGCGCCAGACAGCCCTCCCTGTTCTGGGTCAGGTAGCCACCTCGCTCGAACTGGCCGCGGAACTTCGCGGGCAGGATGACCCTGCCCTTCGTGTCGAGCGAGTGCTCGTACCTCCCAACGAAGCCTGCCACCAGCTGTATCTCCCACGTCGCTCCCTGGCCTGCGTCCTTTGACGCCCCCTCACACCACTTCGCACCACTCTACGCCCTTTTCCACCACTGCACAACCACATAGACCCACCGGCAACCCAAACCCACCCCCTACCCCGCACTCGCATCCAGTTGGGCTGACGTGGTGCCGCCGCGGCGGCACCCCGGACCGGGTGCGGCCGCTGGACCCCCGGTGCCGGAGCCGACAACCGTGCACCCCAACGCATCGGTCCGGGACCACCCGCGCTCCGGTGCCCTCGGAGGCACCGATCAGACGACAGCCCGGATGGAAGCGGATGGAAAGAGTGCGCAGAGAAACGCAGAAATTGAGGTGACGGTTACACGCCGCCCATGTCGTCGCGGTCGGGCGACGTCGACCGCGACGCGAAGGCGGGAAAAGAGCCGAGCAGCCGGTCTCGCACGCGACCAAGGTCGATGACCGGCGGGTCGAGCTCGGCCAGGCCGACGGCGACGGGAATGAGGTCGCGGGTCATGTCCTCCCGCACGTGTGCATCCACGTCCATGAGCTCGAGCAGCGGCATGGGGTTCCAGCGCACGTACGCGCACGAGGAGAACAGGGCGCCCTCCCGGGCCCGCCATTGCGAAAGGCCCACCACCTTGCGCACCCCGTGGAACACCTCGCCCGGCCCGCGACCCGCGAAGCACACGATGTCGCCGAGCTCGCCTGGCGCGGCACGGCCCACATGGACCGAGAGACCAGTCAGGCCAAGGCGCTCCAACGCGTCCATCCACCACGCCCCGACCCATTCGCCCGCCGCGGAAACGTCGGGCAGCCAGAGCGGGTCATCCCGCGGCACCCAGGCGTCCATCCACAACTGGGCCCCGGGCTCGAGATAGACCGCCCCTCCTCCGCCGCGCCGACGGACCAGCTCGATGTCTCGTCCGCGCAGAGCGGACCCATCAACAAGATCAGTCCGCTGCGTGCTGCCGAGCACCAGCACGGGTCGTTCCACCTCGCGCGCGAGGGCGACCCGGTCAGGCACCGAACGGAACTGCCCGACGTCGAAGAGGGACGGTGACGGGGGCAAACTCAGGAGGCCGCGGCGAGATACGGCGCCCACAACGGGTCGACATCCGACAGATGGCGCAAACGCCACAGATGCCCGTCGGGTGGCGCGGGCTTGATCCGCAGTGTCCACCCCAACTCGGAGAGCAACTGATCGGCCTTCACCAAGTTGTCGCGCTTGCAGGCGGCGACGACGTTGAACCAATCGTGGGTGCCTCCTCGGCTGCGCGGGATCACGTGGTCGATCGTGTCCGCCGGCTGTGAGCAGTAGACGCACAGACCACCGTCCCGCCGCAGGACGGAACGCCGGGTGACCGGTGGCGTGCGAGCCCAGCGCGGGATGCGCACCATGTGCGAGAGCCGTACGATCGACGGCACCTCGATTTCGAGCCTCGCCGAGTGGAAGACGCTGCAGTCCTCACGGACCGCCACGGCTTCGGCGCGGCCCGCCAGCACGAGAACGACGGCACGACGATCCGATACGAGGGCGAGCGGCTCGTAGGTCGCATTGAGGAGGAGCACCCGCTCCATACCCGAAAGAGGCTATCCGCGGCGGGGCCGCGTCCTCTTACACCAGCGCAGAAAGGACACGACGTCTGACGGCGTCAGTGCAGCGTTCTCACCGTCGCCGCCGTACGCGGTGACGAGCCGGAACCGCCAGTACGCCTCCCCGGGCAGCGGCACGAACGGTGCCCGGTGCCACCACCCTCGACGGGCCATCCGGCGCACCGCGCCGAGCGAAGCGCCCCACAGGCCGGGATGGGACAGGACCGCACGCGCCACTACGCCCGCATCCCGCGCCCATCGGGTCCCGGTCTTGCGTGCCGGGCGGCTCGGCGTCGCCAGCGGCACACTCGCCGCATTCGGCGCACCCGTCCCCGTACTGCTCACGCGGAACCTGACCCACACAGCCCCACCCGGGCGGCGCCGATCAGAGGGCCCCGGTCTTCTAGCCCGCCCGGGACCACCCGCGCCCCCCGCGCGAACTCGAGCCGGCACCGCAGGTCGATCTCCGCTTGCGCCGCCCGGAAGAAGGGCTCGCCGAACCCCAGCGCGACCGAACCGCTGACCACCGCGAACGGGAGGTCGAGGAGGTTCACGACCGACGCAATGGCCCGACCAACCAGTGTCCCGGCGCGCTCCACCACGGCGGCGGAGGCCAGCGCGGCGGGTCGGCCCGTGATGGCCGCCAGCGCCGTCCCGGACGCCTCCGCCTCCAGACACCCCCAGCCGCCACAGCTGCACTCGCGCCCATCGGGAACCACGATCACATGGCCGACGTGTCCCGCGTTGCCGAGTCGCCCCGAGAGCAGTCGCCCGTCAAGGACGATGCCTCCGCCCACGCCGGTCGACACGACCATCGCGAGGTAGTTCGCCTCACCGGCGGCGGCCCCGACCCAACCCTCGCCCAAGGCAAGGGCCTTGGCATCGTTGTCGACGAAGGTTGGCAGTCCGGTCAGCGCGGCTAAACGAGTGCGCAACGGAAAGGAGCGCCAGGCCGGGATGTTCAACGGCGACACCTCTTCACCACCGAGTGTCATCGGCCCGCCGCAGCCCGCCCCGCAGACGAGGAGCCGGTCCGCGTCCTTGACGGCCGCGAGCACGCCCTGCACCATTGCGGCGAGGTCGCTCCACAGAGCTTCCGCCCCGTCGTCCCGGGCGGCGCCGTCGCCCACCGGCGCCGACTCGGTCCGTCGCGTCGGGCGCACCGCCCGTTCCACCAGGGATCCGTCCCGGTCGACCAACCCGGCCGCCATCTTGGTCCCTCCGATGTCCACGGCCAACGCCAGGTCCGTCACGGGGCCGCCGCTATCACGGTCTCGAAACCCGAGAGGACGATCTGGCTCGGCTCAGCGGGGCCGGGGGCACTCCCCCGCGGTGCTCAGCCCTCGCGCCTGTGGAAGCGGGCGCGGAACCAGTCGCGCGCCTCGCTCACTGCGCCCTCGATCCCGCTCGATGCGCCGCCGGGTTTCGACTCCCCGTCCTTCCCTCGCGTCAGGTCGTGCCATCCGGCCCGGCCCATACGACGCAGGTTCCGTTCGAACCAGACCGCCGAGGCGAACATGATCACAACGCCGACGAACCCGGCGATGACCGACGTGCTGTAGAAGGCAACGAGGATCACGATGCCGAGGACGAACGTCACGGCGGCCCACTTGCAGTAACGGCCCGCGTGCCGGTACACGGTCTCCGACCGCACCCGTTCTGCGAACTCGGGGTCCTGTCGGACCAGTGACTCCTCGAGCTCGGCCAGAATTCGCTGTTCGTGGTCGGAAAGCGGCACTACCACCTGCCCCCTGGGATCTCCACATCCATCTGCGCCCCATGTTTGCACGCCCGGACGGCCTGGACAATGAGAATGTGACCCTTCCTGCGTGCCCTCATGGGGTTGTCCACCGCCGCACAGCTTAGAACTGGATCGGGAGGTTCCGAACGCGGCGGCGGCCCCCGAAGCAACCGGGCCCCGGTCCAGCTCGGCCGGCCGGCCCGACCCCAGGCGCCGTACGGCCGTGCCAGTCTGGGGCCGGGGACACTACGCCTTGGGCGCTTTGGGCCTGCGGCGCATGATCAGTGCGGTGATCAGCGCCCCGAGGAGGCCTGAGATCACAATGACGACGATCAGCGGCGCCTGGCGGCTGAAGACCCAGAAGTCGATCCGGACGTCCCGGAGGTTGGCGAGCGCGAACCAGACGAGCAAGATGGCCGCAACCGCGACCCCAACCAGCGTCGCCTGGCGGCGGCGGTCGACTCCCCCGCCACTCCCCTCCTGACCGCCCGATTCGGGGGGACGCGGATCCGAATGCACCGGTCGTCTGGCCACAAGCCCATTCTGCACCCCTCGCGTCCCCGGAGTGGGACAGCGTGGGAGGGGCCAACCTTGGGCCGGTCCCCGAAGCCGTCCACGACCACGCCGGCCCCACCGCCAGCTGCTATGAGAGTGGTCCTGGAAGGAGGGGCGATGACCGCGAGCGCGAGCGACAGCCAGGGCGAGGGCGAGGGCCAGGGCCAGGGCGCGATACTCACCGGCGCCCGCACCATATGGGAGCTCGTCGACCGGCGCGCCGCGGCGTCGCCCGACCACCCCATGCTCATTGCGGCCGACGGCGAGACCGTGACCTTCGGCCAGTTCCGAGACCGGGCCGAACGCGTCGCCGCCGGCCTCCTCGGCTTGGGCGTGGCCGCCGGATCGGTCGTCGCGTGGCAGCTCCCCACCAAAATCGACACCGTCGTGCTCTCCATTGCGCTGTCTCGCCTCGGGGCGGTCCAGAACCCGATCATCCACCTCTACCGCGAGCGCGAGGTCGGGTTCGCCCTCCGCCAGACCGGCGCCGCACTCTTCGTCATCCCCGGCACCTGGCGTGACATCGACTTCACGGCCATCGCCAAGCGCGCCGTGGCGGGCACTGCGACCCCCCCGACCATCCTCACCACCGCTGACGGTCTTCCCGAAGCCAACCCCGCCGTGCTGCCCCCGCCGCCCCCGGGGACGGACCCGGAGCACGCCCCGATTCGCTGGATTTACTACACCTCCGGATCTACCGCCGACCCAAAGGGCGTGCAGCACACCGACCAGACCTTGATCGCCGGCGGATGGGGTCTTGCCCGCGCCCTCGACATGGGTCCTGACGACGTCGGCTCCATGGCCTTCCCCTTCGCCCATATCGCCGGCCCCGACTACCTGGTCACGATGCTCTCGATCGGGTTCCCGGCCATCCTCGTCGAGGCGTTCTCGGCCCCCGACGTTCTGCCCGTCTTCCGCCAGTACGGGGCGACCATGGTCGGCGGCAGCACCGCTTTCTACGTGGCGTTCCTCGCCGAGCAACGCAAGGCGCCCGAGGATCCCATCCTTCCGTCGCTGCGCGTGATGACCGGCGGTGGCGCCGCCAAACCCCCCGAGATCCACTACGAGGTGCGCGACGAGATTGGCGGTCGGGGCGTGGTGCACGGCTACGGCATGACCGAGGTGCCCATGATCTCCAACGGTTCGCCGCGCGACACCGACGAACAGCTGGCCAATACCGACGGCAAGCCGGTTGAGGGCGCCCAGGTTCGCGTCGTCACCCTCGACGGGCGGGTCGCCGGGCCGGACGAGGAGGGCGAGGTCAGGGTGAAAGGGCCCATGGTGTTCCACGGCTACACCGATCCTGCGCTGAACACGGACGCGTTCGACGAGCAGGGCTACTTCCGCACCGGGGATCTGGGCCGGCTCCGCGCCGACGGGCACCTGTCGCTGACCGGTCGTCTGAAGGACGTCATCGTCCGCAAGGGGGAGAACATCAGCGCCAAAGAGATCGAGGACCTCCTCTATACCCACCCCAAGGTCATCGAGGTGGCCGTCGTCGGGCTGCCCGACCCGGAGCGGGGCGAGCGTGTCTGCGCCGTGGTGCAGCTCGCCGACGACGCCGACGGGCTGGAGCTCGCCGAGGTCGCCGCCTTCTGCCGCGACGCCGGTCTGATGACTCAGAAGATCCCCGAGCAGCTCGAGATCCGCACCGAGTGGCCCCGCGCCGGCACCGGCAAGATCGTGAAGAAGTCGTTGCGCGACGAGTACTCGGCTCTCGGGTGAGGCGACCGGTGCCACGCGGATCACGCCGCCTCGTCGTCCCCCCTGGGCCGATTGGCCAGCGCCCGTACCGCATCGTCTTCGTTTGCACCGGGAACATCTGTCGCTCCCCGATGGCCGAGGTCATCACGCGGACGCTCGCCGCCTCCACCGAGCTCGACGACGCGACGGCCCTCGGCGACCACCTGGACGTGCGCAGCGCTGGCACCGGACCCTGGCACGAGGGCGAGCCGATGCACGAACTGGCCTCGGAGGCTCTCGCCCGGGCCGGCTTCCCCCCCACCGGCATGTGGCTCACCAAATCAGGCCGTCCCGACTGAGGGACATCGACCTCGTGGTG
The DNA here is from genome assembly GCA_963838835.1 of uncultured Acidimicrobiaceae bacterium. Classification (GTDB taxonomy): domain Bacteria; phylum Actinomycetota; class Acidimicrobiia; order Acidimicrobiales; family RAAP-2; genus Bog-473. The sequence goes on along the minus strand of CAWITA010000019.1, from coordinate 120,207 downwards.
GCCTTGGACCGCCGCCACCAGCAGACGCTGCGCAGTCTCGGCGCCGACCCGGAGCGCCTGATCCTCCTCCGGGCCTTCGACGCGGCCTCTGGCGCGGCCGCCGACGTGCCCGACCCCTACTACGGCAACCCCGCGATCTTCGACGAATGCCGCGACATGATCGAGGCCGCCTGCTCGGGCCTGGTGATCTCGCTGGCCACGCACTGGGACAGTCTTTGGGCCGCCTAGCCCCACGCGTGGCGGACCCTCCTTGGTCCCTTTCGCTGCCAGTCGCGCGAAATAGCTGGTCAGCGGGCCAGTGGAACCGGGGCGGCAGCACGGCGTGTGACATAGTGCCGGCGTGGTCTCACGCCGGGTCATGCGGCGGCGGCGCCAGTTCGCCGTCGGAGGGGTGCTTCTCCTCCTACTCCTGATTTACCTCGCGTTCTTCTCTGGCGGCGGCACGAGCAAGCCCCCACCAGCGGCCGCACCGTCGCCGCATCACGCCACGGTCGTCGCCCAGCGCTTCCCGAAGCGTTCGCCGCTGAACCCGGACTGGAAGGGCGACGGCCACGCCGTGAGGCTCGGCTTCGGCGGTGACGTGCACTTTGCCGGTGTCGTCGGCGAGAGCCTGGCCAAGGACCCCGCCACGGCCCTCGGCACGACCATCCCGCAGCTCTTCGCGGGGGCCAACCTCACCATGGTGAACCTCGAGACCGCCGTGACGGATGGCACCTGTCCCGAGCCGCAGTCCAAGCCATACATCTTCGACGTTCCGGCGTCGGCCATCACAGCGTTGAAGAGCGCCGACATCTCGCTGGCGACCGAGGCCAACGACCACGGGCTCGACTGCGGCCCACAGGGTCTGTCCCAGAACCTGACCATTGCATCGCAGGCCGGCTACCCGATCATCGGGATCGGGAACAACGCCTCACAGGCCTTCACCCCCTTCCGGGTCACCATCGCCGGACAGCGCATCGCCATCATTGCGGCGACACAAGTGATCGCCGACAACCTCGTCAACACATGGACGGCTTCGGCGAGCCAACCCGGGGTGGCCTCAGCCATCGACCCGACCGAACTGGTGCGCGAGGTGCAGCAGGTGCGACGCAGCGCGGACACGGTGATCGTCTACGTGCACTGGGGTACCGAGACCCAGGCCTGCCCGAATCCTCAACAAGAACCGCTGGCGCAGCAGTTGGTCAAGGCCGGCGCCGACATCGTCATCGGCTCCAACGCGCATGTGCTCCTCGGGGGCGGATACCTCGGCAGCGCATACGTCGACTACGGGCTCGGCAACTTTGCCTTCTACGACGATGCGCCACCGGAGACCGACAGCGGCTCCCTCATGATCACCGCCGTGGGCCGTCACATCACGGGAGTCGTCTGGCGCCCTGCCACGATCCTCGCCGGGCTGCCACAACCTCTGAGCGGCGCGCCGGCCACCGCGGCGCTCCAGAGCTGGAACGCAGCACGCAGCTGCACCAACCTGGCGGCCTCTCCCTCCACCAGCCTCACCACGATGCGCGGCGAGACCGTTCCGTTCGTTGCCCCGCCGGCGACGCCCACGACCACGACCACGACGACCACGGGATCCTCGGGCTCCGGTCCCAGCGCGACACCGACCACGGGGTCCAGCACCACGACGGCGCCGAGCTCGACAACGACCTCCCCGACCGACAACGCCGGGGGATGACGTGCGAGCGAGGTCAGCGCACGGATGCGAAGGTCGGTGCGCCATCTTCCAGGGGCACCCGAGCGGCCCGGGCGGTGAAGCTGATCGCGTGATACCACCCGCACAACATGAGCAGGTCAAGGAGTTGGTCCTCGGCGAACTCGCCGCGCAGATCGCGCCAGAGCGAGTCGGCGACGTCGGCGGAGTCGTGCAGCGCGTCGACCAGCCGGATCAACAAACGATCGCGCTGGTCCTCCCAGCAGCTGTCGCGAGGACCGCCATGCGTCAGCGATGCCACCTGAGCGGGCTCGAGCCCCACCCGTGCCGCGAAGAAGGCGACGTGGACGCCCCACTCGTACTCGCAGCCGCATCGGGCGCAGGTCCGCACGACCACGATCTCCCTCTCTCGTCGTCCGACCGAGAGCGCCCGGCCCAGTTGGTATCGCCCCCAGGGCTGCATCGCTCCTGCCATGGGCAGGTTTCGACCGAAGGTCCGGAAGAGCGCGATCGGTGGGACACCGGTGGGCATCATCGATTGCAGTTGCTCCTCGACGGCGGGGTCGAACGGCGGCTCGAGGGGAGCGATGCGCGGCACGGGCGTCATGACCATGACCTCCAACGTTTCGAAATCCGAACAGCCGGTGGTGTACCATACTCGTTTCGGATTTCGAACAGCAACAGAACAGCAACAGCACCGTGACACGCACCCCACCCCTCCCCGGTCGCCCCGTGCGAGGCTCGACGTCGGGGCGGCCCCTCATGGCCGCCCTCGACCTCCTGGGCCGCCGCTGGACGCTCCGCATCCTCTGGGAGCTACGCGAGGGCGGCCTGGGCGCCCGAGCTCTCCGGGCGCGCTGTGATGACATGTCCTCCAGCGTGCTCTACGAGAGGCTCGGCGAGCTCCGCGCCGCCGGGCTCATCGAGCAGGAGGGCGACGGGACCTACGCTCTGACACCGCGCGGGACCGAACTGGGCGACGCCATCACCCCGCTGCAGCGCTGGGCCGAACGCTGGTCGTCAGCAGGACACGCCCACCCGCAGCCCAGCCCATAGGCAACCACCAGAGACCCGAGGCTCCACCCGTGCCGGCACCGGCACCGACAAAGGCACCGGCACGACTGCACCCCCTCAGGGCAGGTCGATCTTCGACCAGGTGTGCGGCTGCTCCTCGAACGCGTCCTCGCCCGGTATGCGCCGATAGCGAAAACGGATCTCCTCCAGGTCGTTCTGCTCGTTGACCGTCTCTTCGGACAGCCGCATCACCATGTCGGCCTGACGCCGGAGCACGATTCGCTGTTCTGCGGTCGTGGTGTCGAGCATGATCGACCCGAGCGAGTCGATGAGCCGGATCAGCACCGCCGGCATGCCCCTGGCCCCCTGGCGGATTTTGTCAAAGGACCGATTGACCATGCGGGCGTAGGAGGGGTCGGACTCAATGAGGCGAATGTTTCCGGACCCATCCCGGTAGACGCCCTCGTCGAGCACCCGGCCCGACACGCGACCGAGGCCCGCCGAGAGCCAGTCGATACACGTGAGGGCTGTGAAGGTGTCGTTGACCGCGGCCGAAAGTGCCCGGATGGCGATCTCGACGAGCTGGTCGATGGCGAACACCGGATCTTGCACGAGTGTGCGGTGGGGGCCGGTGACATGCGCCTTGGAGAGCGCCTGGGCCACCTCGGGTGCCGCGCCCCTGGGCCAGACCATGGCCAGCGGGCGTCCGGTGGCCAGAAAGTGACCCGGTCGGTGTTCCAGGCGGACCACCGAGTCCGTTCGGGTGGCGATGGCGATCAGCTGGGAGTAGCCCACGTATTGGATGTAGCCACTCACCTGTGAGGGGACAATTGCCCCACGGTCCTCGATGAGCTTGAGCAGTTCGAGAACGGACTTCCCCCGCTCGAGTGGCTCCTGGGTCTCGGTCATCAGGCCCACCCTGTCCGGGAACTCGGCGTCGATCGATTCCATTAGATCGTCGGCGATCCCCGCGATCACCTCCGGCAGCTGAATGGACTTGGCGATGTGATGGATGAAGTAGATGAGGATGCCGAGGTCGACCAGCATGAGGGCCTCGGCGACCGAGGTGGACAGGTAGGGCACGAACGTCTCGCTCACACTGTTGATGGAGCCGAGCGCCAGCACGGCAAAGACGAACGTGCCGACGAACACGCCCAGGGTCACCTGATTGCCGACGTCGCGGACGAAGTTCCGCATCATGCGCGGTCCGAACTGCTGCGACGCCAGCGTCAGGGCAAGGATCGTGATGGAGAACACCACGCCGACGACCGTGATGATCGCGGCGGCGATGGCGATTAGGACCTGGCGCTCCGCGTCGGGACCTCCGGTCCGGATCCAGGCCGGGAGGTTGAGGTGATGGTGGTACGCGGCCAGATCGATTTCGAACGTCACCACGAACAGCAACGCCGAGACCACGACCAGGATGCTCGGGACGACCCACAGCGTCGTCCGCAGCTCTTCCCAGCGCCAGCTCGGGAGCTGCCGTCGGTCCTTGGTGATGCGTGCCGGCTGGGGGCCGACGATCTCCTCGTGGTTGGTCATGTGATGGCGGTGGAGGTGGTCATCAGGGAGGTGTCATTCGTTGCCGACCAGTCTTCCCGGCACACCGCACAGCCGCTTTCACATTAGTCGTCAACCCGCCGGCGTCCCTGCCTGTCGCCGGGGCGTCACGTCACGACGGGAAGAAACGGGGCAGGTGTTCCCGGTTCGCCGCCAACAACTCGTCTGCGAGGTCGGCGGCGAGTGGATACTGCCCCACCAGCGGGTTGGCCAGGAGCGCACGCACCACGTCGTCGCGGCTGCCCGAGCACGCTGCCTTCACGGCGAGGCGTTCGTAGGCCTTGGCGTGCTGCACGAGACCGAGCATCTCCGGAGGCAAAGGCCGTTGGGACAGAGGACGGGCACCGCGCCCGTCGACAACGGCGGTCGTCTCCACCACCGCGTCATCCGGCAGCCCGGGCACTGCGCCGTCGTTGCGCATGTCGACCACCTGGACGTCGCCGGTCCCCGCGTGCAACGAAGCCATCAACCGCACCGCGGCCAGCGAGTAGTAGGCACCGCCCCGGTAAGACAATGCCTCCGGCTTCGACACCAGCGACGGATCGCGGTATTCGTCGAGGAGCTTGGCTTCGAGCTCGGCCACGACGTCGGCTCGAGACCGGTAGCCGGGCGCCGACTGTTGGGCGACCTCGCAATCGTGTGCGTAGTAGTAGTGCACGTAGTACGAGGGAAGCGCGTGCTGCAGGCGGAGCACGTCGATCGACACCCCGCTCTCGAGTTCGAGCTCGGGCCCGAACCGCTCGAAGAGCTCTCCGAGACGATCCTCCTCGTGAGCGTTCTCGACGAAGCCGCCGCGTGAGCCAGGGCCAGGAGGAGGACCGACTCTCGGCCCGGGCGCCCGCACCCGGGCCGACCGGATCCACGTCAGATGGTTCAGGCCCACGTGCTCGATCTCGACGTCGTCCGGGTCGACGCCGAGATAGTGGCCGATCCGGCGCTGCGCCCAGATGGCGACGTTGCACAAACCCACGGCACGGTGACCGTCGTCGAGCAGAGCTTGGGTCACGATCCCCACCGGATTGGTGAAGTCGACCAACCAGGCGCCATGGTTGGCCCGGACCGCCATCTGCTCCGCCAGCTCGAGGACGACCGGCACCGTGCGGAGCGCCTTGGCCAATCCACCCGCGCCCGTGGTCTCTTGGCCCAGGCATCCGTAGCCCACCGGAAGCGTCTCGTCCCCGCGGCGAGCCGTTTGGCCGCCGATCCGGAGCTGCACAACGACGAAGTCCGCGCCTTCGAGAGCGGCATGCGCATCGGCCGTGGTCCAAAACGTCCCGCCCCATCCTCGCTCCCGCAAGATGCGCTCCGAGAGTCCCCCGACGACCTCACGCCGCAGATCGCTCGGATCGAGGAGCACGAGATCTTCGACGACGATGCGGTCTTCCAGATCGCACAGCCCGTCGACGAGCTCAGGGGTGTACGTGCTCCCGCCGCCGACGACGGCCACCTTGGTGCCCACGCAGCGCAACGTAACATCCGAGCGTGTCCGGACCTTCTGACGTCCAACCTGCCGTGCTCGCCTTCGACGGGGGCAGCACCAAGACCGACGCCGTTCTCGTTTCGCGCGCCGGCGCCGTCTTGGGGCGGGCCCGAGTAGGCCCGAGCAACCACCAGCTCGTCGGGCTCGAGGGCACGGTCGAGTCCCTGACGAACGCTGTCGCCGCCATCTCGGACGATGCGAACCTGGCCGGGCCAAGCCTGCCGCTGTGCCCGACGGGGGTGTACTGCCTCGCGGGCATCGACCTGCCGGTCGACGAGGAGAAGCTGGCGCCGGCCATCGACGCGTTGGGGTGGACCGAGCACGCCATCCTGCGCAACGACACGTTCGCCGTCTCGCGGGCTGGCACCACCTCGTCCTGGGGCGTCGGCGTCGTCTGCGGCACGGGGATGAATTGCGCTGCCGTCGGACCGGACGGGAGGACGGTGCGCTTTCCCGCCCTGGCCGAGCTCTCGGGCGACTTCGCGCCGGGCGGTGCATGGCTGGGGCTGCGGGCGCTCGGACTTGCGCTGCGAGACGGCGACGGGCGGGGCGGGAGGACCTCACTCAGCGAACGGGTGCCGGCGCATCTCGGGGAGACTGCGGCCGAGGCGGTGCTCACCGGCATCTATACGGGTTCCATCCCCTACGCCCGCCTCTTCGAGCTGGCGCGTGTGCTGCTCGACGCGGCCGCCGACGGTGACGAATTGGCCCGCCAGGCAGCCGACACCTTGGCGGACGAGGTGACGGCGTTCGTGCGAGCGGCGGTTGTCCGCCTCGACCTGCAGGACGAGGCCGTCGAAGTGGTGCTGGGTGGCGGCGTGTTCGATACCGCCGACACCGCGTTCCACGACCGCGTGGCCACCGGCGTCCGCGCCGCGGCGCCCAAGGCAGTCCTCGTCCGCCTCGACGCCCCTCCGGTGCTCGGCGCCGCCCTGATCGGGCTCGACGCCATTGGGGCCCCGCCGAGCGCCCTGGCCAGAGTCCGAGAGGCTCTCACCTCGGACTCCGCCGCAGGCGTCACCTAGCCTTCGACCGGCACGGGTCGCACCGGAAGCCGCGGACCCGATTCCTCAGTCGCCCGACGCGCCCGCCGTTACCGCGACGTGAGGCATGGCGTCGGCCACCATTCGCTCGTCGTCGGCCAACAGCGCGTGGGCGAGGTGCTTCACCATCTCGATGATCTCGGGATGCTCGTCGGGATTCCAGCCTTCGAGCAGCTCCGTGAGTCCGCTGCGCCTCGCCTCGGTAAGCTTCTCGAGCGCCGCCGAGCCCTTCGACGTCAGGTAGAGGTCACACTCCGACCCTCGACGGCGTTCCTCGATCATGCCGGCGGCCAACAGGCCATCCATGCCGGGTTGGATCAACTCGGGGTCGACCTTCAGGCGCTCGGCCACCTCGTTGACCGTGCAGGCAGGCCGGTCGGCCAGCCGGTACAGGAGCCAGACCGAACGCGGCGGCAACTCGATCCCGGCCCGCTGGGCCAGGGTCTGATAGAGCTCGCCGCGGTTCTCCCGCGTCGACATCCGCGTCAGCGCCAGTTCGATCTCCTGCAGCGATGAGCGGTGGTCCGGCATGCCGTGCACCTCACCCAGATCGACCGTCTGCACGGTCTTGCGCAACTCGACCTCGGGCAGCAGGAAGCTCAGCAGGAACGCGAAGAAGGAGATGGGCACCGCCACGAGGAACACGACCTGCACCGCGTGCGTCACCGCGTCGATGTACTTCAGGTAGAACATCACGCCCAGCGCGGTCGACTTCAGCTTGGCCAGCACCGCCGGGTCGAGTGTCTGCGGGTTGAACGACTTCAGCACCGCCGGCGGAACCTTCGCCAAGGTGGGGGCGAAGGTGTGGGTGAAGACGATGGCGTAAATGGCACCGAACACCGCCGTGCCGAACGAGCCACCGATCATGCGGAAGAACGTCGCACTGCTCGTCGCCACGCCGAGGTCTTCGTACGACACCGCGTTCTGCACCGCCACCACCAGAACCTGCATGATCAACCCGAGGCCGACGCCGAAGACGAACATATAGAGCGCCAGGATCCAGCCGTTGAGGGAGGCGTCGACGAACGACAGCAGGTATGCGCCCAGAGTCATCATCGCCGTGCCCAGGATCGGGAAGATCTTGTAGCGGCCCCACCTCGTGACCAGCCGGCCCGAGGTGATGGCGCTTCCGAGCAACCCGAGCATGAGCGGGAGCAGGCGCAGACCCGATTCTGTCGGGGACACGCCCTTGACGTTCTGCAGGAACAGCGGCAGGAACGTCAATGCGCCGAACATGGCGAAGCCCATCACGAAGCCGATGGCGCTGGCCGCCGTGAAGACCCGGACCCGAAAGAGCCGCAGCGGGATGACGGGTTCCGACGCATGATGCTCGGCGAGGAGAAAGGCTCCCGCGAGCGCCACGCCCAGCACGACGGTGAGGATGCTCGGCGCCGAACCCCAGGCCCACGAGATCCCACCCAGGCTGGCGAAGAGAATCAGCGACGTCGCCGAACCGGCCAGCAACAGGGTCCCGGCGTAGTCGATGGTGTGGTGCACCCTGCGCAGGTGGCCGGGCAACACGGCGCCGGTGACGAACAGCGCCAGGATCCCGAGAGGCAGGTTGATGTAGAAGACCCAACGCCACGACAGGTAGGTGACGCAGAGCCCACCGATCAGCGGTCCGATCACCGTGGCCACACCGAACATGGCGCCGAAGAGGCCCATGTAACGGCCCCGCTCCCGCGGCGAGACGACGTCGCCGATGATCGTCTGGGCACCGACCATCAGCCCACCTCCGCCCAATCCCTGCAGGGCGCGGAACGCGATCAGCTCGGTCATGGTGTGGCTGAAGCCACACAGCGCCGATCCGATCAAGAAGATCACGATCGACGCCTGGAAGAAGGTCTTCCGCCCGTACTGGTCGCCCAACTTGCCCCACAATGGAGTGGAGACGGTCGAGGCGAGAAGGTAGGCGGTCACCACCCAGGCCAGGTGCGACCCGCCGTGCAGATCGCCCACGATGGTCGGCAGCGCCGTCGAAACGATGGTCTGGTCGAGTGCGGCCAACAACATGCCGAGCAACAGGGCGCCGAGGATCCACCACAGTCGTCGCTTACTGATCTTCTCGACCGCAACGGGGGGCGCTGCGGCGACGCTCACACCCACCTCCCGACCTCGGCCACGATGGGCTCAGAGTACGAACGCCCTGTTCAAAATGCAACCAAGGACAGCCCACCGCCCTTTCCGCGGGAGCGATCACGGCGGCCGCACCACCATTGCGGCCGCCGGCCGCCGCCGCCGCCGCACGCCGCCGCACGACGGCCCGCGCTACGGTCCCCGCGGCGTCTGTGGATCGCGCAGCGCCCATGAATCAGATCGAGGAAGGCCGTCACCGATGCGAACACGCCTCACCGAGCTGCTCGGGATCGAGCACCCCGTCATGCTGGCCGGGATGGGAGGCGTCTCCTACTCAGCGCTTGCATCGGCCGTCTCGGCGGCCGGCGGCTTCGGGTGCCTGGGCGCGGGGACCATGAGCAACGCGACCATGGAGGCCGAGATATCCGCTGTGCGCGCGGCGACCGACAAGCCCTTCGCCGTCGATCTCCTCACAGCCATGCCCGGCAGCATGAAGGAGCAGGTCCGCATCATCGTCGATGGCGGTGCAACCGCCTTCGTGGCGGCCCTCGGCGTCCCCACCGAGGTGATCGAACAGTGCCACCGCGCCAACGTGTTGGTCGTCAACATGTGCGGCAAAGTCGAGCACGCCGTGCGCGCCGTGGATGCCGGTTGTGACCTCGTCGTAGCCCAGGGCACTGAGGCCGGTGGACACACGGGCCAGGTGGCGACGATGCCCCTCGTCCCCCAGATCGTCGACGCCGTCGGCGACCGCGTGCCGGTCGTCGCCGCGGGAGGCATCTTCGACGGCCGAGGGCTGGCCGCGGCGTTGTCCCTCGGCGCGGACGGAGTTTGGGTCGGCACCCGCTTCATCGCCACCCCCGAGGCGCGTGGCGTATTGGGCTACAAGGAGAAGCTACTGACCAGCCACGAGGACCAGACGACCGTCAGCCGCGCCTACTCGGGCAAGACCATGCGTGTCGTGCGAAACACCTACACCGACCACTTCGACGCCCATCCAGAGGAGCTCAAGAAGTTCCCCGAGCAACTAGGGGTCTCGTACGGAGCGGGGACCATGCATCTCGGCGGCGACTCCTTTACCGAGGGCGTCGACGTGGACAAGGAGTGTTACCCGGCGGGCCAGGGCGTCGGTGCGATCTCCGAGCTGGTGCCTGCCGGCGAGCTCGTGCGTCGGTTCGTCGCTGAAGCCGAGGCTGTCCTCGACCGCCTGGCGTCGGTGCGCTGAGCGGACGAGGGCGAGCACGACGATGCAGGGCCGAGGTCCGCGAGGACGCAGATGACGATCGAAGCCTCGGCGGAACCGCGGGTGGCCCTGGTCACCGGGGCGAACCACGGGATCGGCGCGGCCACCGCCAAGGCCCTGGCGGCACAGGGTACGGCTGTCCTGTGCACCTACTTCCGCAACGAGCGCCAGGGTGGACTCGACGACACTTCGCTGCCGGCCGCTTATCGGGCGACGCGCATGGCCCGGGCAGACTTCGTCGCCGAGTCCATCAGGGCCGCCGGAGGCCGGGCCTTCTCGCTCGAGACCGACCTGTCCGAAGCCTCGAGCATCCCCGCGCTCTTCGATGCCGCGGAGGCTGAGTTCGGCCCGGTGCAGATCCTGGTCAACAATGCGTCGGGGTGGACCGCCGACACCTTTGTCCCCGCCGCGACCGACCGCTTCGGACGCGCGCAGGCACTTGTCAGCCCGCGCACCCTCGATCAAGTGTTCGGGGTCGACGCTCGGGCGGCGGGCTTGCTCATCGCGGAGTTCGCCCGGCGCCACGTGGCCCGGCACGCGCAGTGGGGCCGCATCGTCGGCCTGACCTCCGGTGACGCCGGCGCCTTCCCCGAGGAGGTCTCCTATGGCGCGGCCAAGGCGGCCCAGGTCAACTTCACGCTCAGCGCAGCCGTCGAGCTGGCTCCCTTCGGCGTCACCGCCAACGTCGTGCACCCACCCATAACCGACACGGGGTGGGTCAACCAGAAGACGGCCGCGCTCGCCCAGTCATCGGGCCTCCGCGTTGCGACACCGCGGCACGTCGCGGAGGTGATCGCATACCTGGCCTCCGATGCGGCGGCGCTCGTCACCGGGAACGTGATCCGGCTCCGCTGACCCGACGTACGACGCGAGATTCGATGGCGCCATGAGCCGACGGGTCCTGGTCCGGAGTACAACATCACGCGATCCGATAGGTCTGGAGTCCGTGCGCCAGGACCTTGCCCGCCTCGTCGGTCGCCGTGATTTCGGTAAAGATCAGTTCTCGGACCCGGCGAATCGTGCGCGCCCTACAGCAAAGATCGCTCCCCGCGCTGCTGGCCACGTACTGCAAGGCCATGGAGACGGTGGAGGCGCGCAGACCACGCTCGAAGTCGTGGTTCGACCAGGCCGCGAGGGCACCGGTTGTGTCGATCACGGCCCCGACGACGCCCCCGTGGTACGTCGAACCGTCGTTGCTCAACTCGATGCGGAACGGGAGGCGGGTTGCCACGTCGTCGGGTTCGTAGCGCTCGATCTGGAGGCCAAGCCACGCCAAGAACGGTGTTTCGGCGAAGATCCCCGGCATCGCCGCGCGCCGATGCTGCTGCTCGGCCTCCGTGAGGTGGCTGGCACCGTCAGCGCTCACCCGGCTGCACCGAACACCACCGGGTGGGAGCGAGGCCACCGGCGCGCTACGGAGGCCGCCGGGGCCACCGGGGTTGGCCCTGAAGGACCGCGGGTGGTCGGGGTCAGCGTCGTCGCGGCTCCGAACCCACCGTGGAAACGCCCGATTCCGCAGACGACCTGCTCGAGTCCGTCGAGGAACGGAACGGCGATCTTGGTGCGGAGGGCCAGACGGGAGGCTGCGACCGGCATCGCCACGGCCCGCCCGCGCCGCGCCCGGTCCGCGCCGGCCGTCTGCTTCTGGGGCGAGGTGAACAGTCCCACGGCACCTCCTCGGGACGCCTGTCGGGGCACCGATCGCTCGATGCGCTCTCGTCAGTATGGGCTCCCAACGGCGCCCGCATCGGTGCACCGCGGGCCCGGCAGGAAACATTTTCTGTACAGTCGTGGAATATTGTGATATATCATTAGCGTTACTAATGGTGAAGGACACACGGGCCCAGCCAGGCCCCGAGGACACCCACGAACCAGGAAACCCACAAAGGAGTGACCAATGGAGCACGAACACGAACACGAACACGAACAAACACGAACATCGCCACGACCACGAGCACATCCGCGACCACTTCTTCGCCGGTCGAGGCATGCGCGGGCCCCGTGGCCGTTGGGCCGGCGGGCGAGGCGGCTGGGGCGGAGGAAGACGCATGCCGCGCGGTGCGATCCGCACGGCGATCCTGGTCGCCCTGCGCGAGGAGCCCGCGCACGGGTATGAGGTCATGCGCCGCTTGGAGGAGATGAGCGGAGGTCTGTGGCGCCCCAGTCCGGGGTCGATCTACCCGCACCTCCAGATGCTCGAGGACGAGGGCATGGTCCAGTCGGCGGAGGTCGATGGCAGCCGCACCTACACGCTGACCGACTCCGGGCGGGCCGAGGCCGAGAAGGCTGCTGTCCCTTGGGAGAACGATGGTGAGGCCGATGACGCGGTCCGCTCGCTCCGCCTCGGCGTGGGCCAGCTCATGAGCGCCGCCAAGCAGCTTGCGGGCGCGGGCGAGAAAGCCCAAATCGAACGTGGCATCGCCGTGATCCAGAAGGCCCGCAAGGAGCTGTACCAGATCCTGGCCGAGGATTGACCGAAACCGGCGACCGAGGGAGGCAGACCGGCCGGCCGGCGATCGACTCGAGTCTTGCCCAGTACTGTGCAGGTGGAGCCATGACCACGACGACCCCCATGACGTCGCTCGACGGTGCGTCCCCCGACGTGGCGCCGATCATCGAGACGATCGGACTGACCAAGACGTATGCGGGCACGGACTTCCGTGCTGTCGACGAACTGAATCTCCGGGTCGGGACGGGCGAGGTCTTCGGGCTCCTCGGCCCCAACGGCGCCGGCAAGACCACGACGGTCGGCGTGCTCACGACCAGGGTGATCCCAACCGGCGGGCAGGCCATCGTCGGGGGCATTGACGTCGTGCAGCACCCCACCCTGGTGAAACAGCTCATCGGGGTGGTGTCCCAGCAGAACACTCTGGATCGCCAGCTGACGCCGTGGGAGAACCTGTACTGGCACGGCCGACTGTTCGGCATGGGAGCGAAAGAGTCGCGGGAGACGGCCGACGATCTTCTCGAACGGTTCCAGCTGTCCCGATTCGCCAAGGCCTCGGTCTACGCCCTCTCTGGTGGTATGGCGCAGCGGTTGATGGTCGCACGTGCCATCTTCCACCGGCCGGCGGTTCTCTTCCTCGACGAGCCCACCGCCGGTCTGGACCCCCAGGGCCGTCTTGCACTCTGGGAGCTGCTCGAGCGCCTCAACGGCGACGGCCAGACCATCATGCTCACGACGCACTACATGGAGGAAGCCGACAAGTTGTGTGACCGGGTGGCAATCATGGACCACGGGAAGATCCTGGCTCTCGACACCCCTACGGAGCTCAAGCGCAGCGTCGGCGCCGATACCATCGTGACCGTCAAGGCCGCGGGGGACACCGAACAATTGGCGAAAGCCTTCGGTGTCCGGCTGGAAGGGCTCACACGGACGCGTCTCATCCCCGACGGAGTCGAGCTGCAGATCCGAGGCTCGGAGCGTCTGGTACCTCGCATCGTCGAAGCAGCCGATTCGGCCGGATTTTCGTTGGCCGATCTGTCGGTGGCGGAACCCACGCTCGAGACCGTTTTCATCGGGCTGACCGGAAAGGACCTGCGCGACTAGTGACGACCACGACCTCTCCGACCCACCCGGCATCCACCTTCGGAGCCGCCGCCCACCAGGTCGAGCTGAAGCCCACCCGCTCGGCCGCCAGCGCCAGCCGGACCTCCCTGCGCGCCCTGATTCAGCGCGACTTGGTCGTCTTGTGGAAGCACAAGGTCGAGTTCACAATTCGCACCTTGGTGCAGCCGTTCTTGTTGTGTTTCGTCTTCCTCTACGTCTTCCCCAAGATCGGGCAGGGTATCGGCGCCGCCAGTGGCGTTCCGGGCGCCGAGTCCGCGTTCGCGACCGTGCTCGTGCCGGGCGTCGTCGGCCTCTCGATCATGTTCCAGGGAATCCAAGCCGTGGCGATGCCACTGGCCCAGGAGTTCGGCTTCACGCGCGAGATCGAGGACAGGGTGCAGGCGCCCTGTCCGATCTGGCTCGTCGCCATCTCCAAGGTGATCTCAGGTGGAGCCCAGGGACTGCTCTCTGCCGCCATCGTCCTGCCCATCGCGTCGGTGGTGCATGCCGCCGGCGTCGAGGCCCAGATCAATCTCCACTGGCTGCTCATCATCACCCTCGTCCCCCTGTCCTGCGTGTGCATGGCATCCCTCGGCCTGCTTCTGGGGACCTCTTTCGAACCGCGCAACCTCGGTCTCATGTTCGGGTTCATCGTGTTGCCCATCACGTTCCTAGGTGGCACGTACTACCAGTGGACCCGCTTGGCGCCGGTGAAAGCCGGCCCGATCCACTGGCTACAGATCATCGTGCTCGTCAACCCGCTCATCTACATCAATGACGGGATGCGAGCCGCCTTGACCGACGCAGCCCACATGCACCTCTACATCATCTACCCGGCCATCGTGGCGTTCAGCGTGATCTTCTTGACCCTCGGCCTGCGCAACTTCCGCGGCAAGGTACTCGCCTGATCAACCCGTAGGCCTGATCAACCCGTAGGCCTGGTCAACCCGACGAGCTCGACGCGGGAGGAGCCACGACTTCCCCCGGGGAGAACACGCAGAATCCGGCGAACAAGTCGCCGGTGGCGCACACGGACAACCGCCTCGCCCAGGTACAGGTCGAACGGTCGCCGCAAGACCGCGGCCGAAGGGAGGTCACCCCGGTTTTCTTTCCGGCAGCGAAAAGTGTGACAAACGCGTCGGATCACGGCCACATCTGGGTAGGGTGAACCGCAACTGTTGGCAGCATATGCGGCCGCTCCGGATGGAACGGCGAAGGGACGGACCTGATGGAGATGACAGGCCGAGAGATGCCGTCCGACCTCCCGGACGCCTACGGTCGAGTTCGAGCCACGACCGAGCGGCTGGCCTCCGTCCTCAGCGCGGAGGACCAGACCGTGCAGACCATGCCCGACGTGAGTCCGACGAAGTGGCATCGGGCGCACGTCACATGGTTCTTCGAGACCTTCGTTCTGGGCGAGTATGCGAGCGACTACCGCGCCTTCGACGATGCGTACGCCTACATCTTCAACTCGTATTACGAGGCCGTGGGGGCGCGCCACCCTCGACCCGAGCGCGGCCTCTTGTCACGTCCCGGCGTCGAGGAGATCGCCCGTTATCGCGCCTTCGTCGACGACGCCATGCGGGGGCTGCTCCGTGATCCCGGTCAACCCGGGCTTCGGGAGCTGATCACCTTGGGGCTCAACCATGAGCAGCAGCATCAGGAGCTGCTGCTCATGGACATCAAGCACGTCTTGTCCCGGAACCCACTCCACCCGACCTACCTGGCCGGCTCAGCGGCACGCTCTGGCATCCATCCGCCCAAGGCCGGATGGATCGAGCACGACGGAGGTCCCGTCGAGATCGGTCATCGCGGCAAAGGATTCGGATTCGACAACGAGTTCCCGGTCCACACGGTGCACCTCACTCCCTTCGGCTTGGCCGACCGGCCGGTCACGTGCGGCGAATGGCTCTCGTTCATGGAGGACGGAGGCTACGGCCGATCCGAGTTCTGGCTTTCCGACGGGTGGGCCGTGGTCAACGCGCAGCACTGGGATGCTCCCCTCTACTGGTGGCGCGACCCCGACGACCCCGCACGCTGGCTCCAGTTCACGCTCTCGGGTCCGCGTCCGGTCGATCCGGACGAGCCGGTGTGTCATGTCAGCTACTACGAGGCAGACGCGTTCGCGCATTGGACTGGCATGCGCCTCCCGACCGAATCCGAGTGGGAGACCATCGCAGCGTCGCACGGAGAGGGCGACAACTTCCTGCGTGACGACCTCCTCAGGACAGGACCACCCCATCCGAGGCCCGCTGTCGCGACCAATGCCATCTTCGGAGACGTATGGGAGTGGACCTCGAGTGCGTATGCCCCGTACCCGGGGTTCCGGGCTGCTCCCGGCGCCGTGGGCGAGTACAACGGCAAGTTCATGGTGAGTCAGTACGTGCTGCGCGGGGGATGTTGCGCCACGCCCGACGGACACGTCCGCACCACCTACCGCAACTTCTTCCCACCCGGTGCCCGCTGGTCGTTTGGTGGGGTTCGACTGGCCAGGGACCCCTGAGTCGTGGCCTACACCATCGACGTCCATCTTTCACCCGAGCAAGTCCGCCGCCAGATGCGCGCGGACGCGCTGGCGGGGTTGCAAGGCGCCGAGAAGTCGATCCCTCCGGTGTGGTTCTACGACGAGCGCGGAAGCCGACTGTTCGAGATAATCACCCAGCTCCCGGAGTACTACCCCACCCGCGCCGAGCGTGCGCTCCTCGTGGGACATGCCGCCTCCATCGCCGAGCTGTCCAAGGCCGACACCCTGGTGGAGCTCGGCGCAGGAGCCTGCGACAAGACACGCGTGCTGCTCTCGGCGCTCGACGAGGCGGGCTTGCTCGCGAGGTACGTCCCGTTCGACGTGAGCGACGAATTCCTGCGAGGCGCCGCCACCACGCTGGCCGAGGAGTTCGACACGCTGGACATCCACCTGGTCATCGGCGACTTCCACCACCATCTCGCCGAGATCCCGACCGAAGGGCGGCGGATGGTCGCCTTTCTCGGCGGGACGATCGGCAACCTGACCCCTGACCAGCGGGCCCGGTTCCTCTTCGATCTCAACTGCACGATGTCGAGCGACGACTCGCTGCTCCTCGGAACGGATCTGGTGAAGGACCCGAAGCGGCTCGTGGCGGCCTACGACGACGCAGCCGGCGTGACGGCCGACTTCAACCGCAACGTCCTCCGCGTGCTCAACGAGCAGCTGGGGGGCGACTTCGATCCGGAACTCTTCCGGCACGTCGCGTTGTGGAACGAGGACGAGCAGTGGATCGAGATGCGCCTGCGCGCCCAAGAGGCGACCGAGGTGCTGCTGACTGGGGCTGGCATCACCGTCCAATTCGACGAGGGCGAGGAGCTGCTCACCGAGATCAGCGCCAAGTTCACTCCCGAGCGAGTCGAGCAGGAGCTCACCCAGGCCGGCTTTGTGCTCGAAGGGATGTGGGGGGCGGAGGGCGGCGAGTTCCTCCTCTCTTTGGCACACCCGTTCTGCTGAGCGTCGCGTGGCCTCAGCCGACGTGCTCCGGGACCCCCGTCGCGGTCAATTGGCCCTGGGTAGGCGCATACCGCTGCGCCCGCGATGACCGGCGGCGAACGAGCCACACCCCGAGCAGGACCACCAGGAACGCGCTGGCGCCCAGGCTGAGAACGCTCGCCACGAGCAGGTGCGGCGGCCGGTAGCGGAACGTCACCAGGTCGTCGCCCGCCGGGATCTGGACGCGCTGCACCAGCTCGAAGGAGCCGACCGGAATGGGCTCGGCCGGCCCGCCGTTGACCGAGACGGTGGCCGTCCATCCCGAGTCCCAGGCGACGGACCGAATCACGCTCGCCGGCGCCGGTGCATTGACCTTGACCGCCTCGGACTTCGTGGCGCTCGAGACGACCACCGCGTGCAGCGTCCGGCCCCCGTCCGTGGTGGCCGAGATTGGCATGGGCGGCTTCCGGGCCGTGAAGACCGTGTAACCCTGCGAGAAGCCGGCCAACTGCCAGGGACCGGGCACCAGTGCAGACGACAGCGAGCCCCCGAGCTCGTAGGGGTGGCCGGCCACCGTGACCACCGCTCGCTGCGCCGGGAGCGACCCGAACACCTGCACCGACAGGCCGACCGATGTCCCGGCCGGAAGTCGTCCCGTCACCCGGGTCGCGCCACTCGCGACCGGGACCACGGGCCCCCAATGCGTCGATCCATTGGCCGTCAGAGTCCCAAAGCGCACCCCGGTGCCCGAGCCCACCGGGTGGCCGAGGAGAAGCGTCGCTTCCTCAGGCTTGAGGGACTCGCCGAAGAACCACGACGCGATCCGTCCCGCCCCCAGTGGCGGACGGGGTCCGGGATAGAACGGGTAGGCCGTCGCATTGAAGTTGGCTCCGTAGCCCCTCGGGAGCACGGGATCCGCACCGAACCCCTCGGACATCTGGCGGACGTCACCGATGGAGCGTGGCGCGAATTGGAGTGGGACCAAAAAGTACTCGGGCACAGTGACGACCTCCTGGAGGTCCAACCGATCCAGGGTTCCCGAGGTGAGCTGCCCGATATCGAGGTCGTCCGCCTCGTGGGTGTGAGTGACCGACTCGTAACTGCCGTTGACGATCGATGCGTAGCCCGACACCGAAGGCAGTTTGGGGATGATGTTGAGGTCGGGCACCCCTTGAGGGCTCCAGGGGTAGCTCGAGTACGTCTGGGGGTCGTAGTTGACCATCCGCCCGCCTGGAGCCAGGTGCGCGGCCATCAGCTGCTCGACAGGCGTGGTCCCGGCCAGAAGGTCGTTCCCCGGCGTCTGGGTGAGCTGGCTGGTGAGCGCCATCAGCCCGAGATCGACGGCGACGAAAACGGTGGCCAAACCTGCCCACGGAATGCTCCCCACGCGCGGTCGGATCCAGACGAGTCCTGCCGCGACGGCGCAGAAGGCGAGCGCATAGACCGTGGCCTCGCGGACGGTTCCAACCACGTAAACGTTCGCGGACACCCCGGCAAAGACGTGGAGTAGAGAGGCTGGTGCGGCGAGGGCCCAGATAGCCAAGGTGGCCGTGAGGCCGAAGGGCACGAGGGCCATGACCCGGTCGTAGCGTGTCATCGTGTCGCGCACCCGTGGCGTGTCTGTGCGGTCGATCCAGCCGGCGAACAAGACGCAGATGGCGGTGGCCACGGTGATCATGTTGCGGCTCTGCAGGCGCTGGTGGCCGTAGAGCGGCAGGCTGTTGAACAGGTGCTCGAGAGGCGTGTTCGACCCGAGGGCGAGGAGGAAGCCGAAGAGCCCGACGACGTACCACGTGAGCCGTTCGCGCGGAGGAAGCCGGCTCGGCCACCGCGGATGCACCAGGGTGATCAACGCGATGAGCGGCAGCACGCCGAGGTAGATGCCGACCTCGGGCAGGTTGTACTGGCTGAAGAACTGCGACTCGCCGAGATGCCCGTACCCACCGTCGAGATACGGGACGAGCGCAAGAATGCTGAACGGTGTCGGGAAGCTCCCGGCAGCGGCGAACACGCCGCTCCCACGCTGCGAGTTACGGATGGCCTCGAGACCCGGCAGCCACTGGATGGCTGCCAATGACAGTGCGAGCGCCGCGCCGGCCGCGCCCCTCGAAACCACTCGCCACCAGCGCTCCCGATTGAGGCCGGCCGACATGGCGGCAAACACAATGATGAGCAGCCCCTCGTCGAGCATCGCCTCGGGCGCGCCGCCCAGGATCACCGTCGCGTAGGCGATCCCGAAGACGATTGACCAGCGCCACCGCCCGTCGCGGACGATGTGCAGCACCGACAACAACAACCACGGGATGGCCACGAACCCCTCGGTCATGTCGACGTGGTTCACCTGGCTGAGCACGGGCCCCGCGAACGCAAAGGTGGCGGCCCCCAGGATGCAGGCGGCGGTCGAAAGCGCCAAGGCCCGAAGGAATACATACATCCCGATCGCGATCGCCGAGAAGAGAAGGATCTCGGTGGCGAGCCAAGCGGCCCGATCCGGCAAGATCACGAAGAGGCCCGTGAGGGGATAGAACGCCCCCGCGTTGAAGTCCGCCATCAAGGGTGTGCCGCTGAAGATGTACTGGTTCCAGAAGGGCAGCTGGCCATGCCGGTACATGGAGCCAACCAGGACCCGGAGCGGGTAGTTCTGCTGCAGGTTGTCCCCGGTGATGAGGAGCCGTCCGCCGATGAGATCGGGGAGCACGAAGCCGATGGTCGGGATGGCGATCAGTACGAGATAGGGCCACAGGGGTCCGATGTGTGCTCGTAACCGGTCCACTAGCGAGGAGCTGCCTTCCGAGGTACCTGAACGTGTGCCCTCCGCCCGGGGAGGGCGCGGCACAACCGGCGAAAGCTACTGCCCCACTCTGAGAATGACCTCAGAACCGCGGACGCTCCGCCGGGGATTCCTCCGCCTGCGGCCTTTCCGTGCGGGTGATGTTGCTGGACGTCGAGCGCCACAGCACGTTCGGTTCGAGTGCAGCCCGCTCGAGCCGGCCGATGTTGGCGCGTGCGATGGACAAGAGATCAGCCAGCAACTCGTCACCAAGGAGGAACGGCATCAGACCGAGGTCGAGCAACTTGGTGTGTGCCGCCCGATAGTAGTGTTCCTCCAGCTCAACCCTCGGGTCATCCAGGTGCACGATCTCCGCGCCGCCCACGGCGTCCGACACCTTGCGCGCCAACTCGCCAACCGAGAAGGACTCGGTGAATTGGTTGAAGACGCGAAACTCGCCGGCCTGGGCCGGGTTCCTGATGGCCAGCTCGACGCAGGCCAACGTGTCGCGTAGGTCGAGAAAACCCCGGGTCTGCCCACCTCTGCCGTAGACGGTCAGCGGCTCGCCGGCGGCCGCCTGGATCACGAACCGGTTCAGCACGGTGCCGAAGACCGCGTCGTAGTCGAAGCGGGTCGCGAGGTCGGGGTGCAGAGTGGTCTCAGAGGTCGACTGGCCGTAGACCACCCCTTGGTTGAGGTCCGTCGAGCGGAGGCCCCAGGCCCGGCAGCAGAAGGCGATGTTGTGGCTGTCGTGGACCTTGGAGAGATGGTAGAAGCTGCCCGGCTGTTTCGGGAAGGGCAGGACGTCCGTGCGTCCGCGGTGGGTGATCTCGATGTAGCCCTCCTCGATGTCGATATTGGGGGTGCCGTACTCCCCCATGGTTCCCAGCTTCACCAGGTGGATCGATGGGTCGACGTCCGCGATGGCATAGAGCAGATTCAGCGTCCCCACCACGTTGTTCACCTGTGTGTACACCGCATGTTTGCGGTCGACCATGGAGTACGGAGCACTGCGCTGCTCGGCGAAGTGGACGATGGCCTCAGGCTTGAAGCTGCCCACCATGTCGTAGACGAACTCCTCTTCGGTGAGGTCGCCGATGAAGACCCCGAGACGGTTGCCGGAGACCTCTTCCCAGCAGTCGACACGCCGGTGCAGCAGAGCGATGGGAACGAGCGAGTCCACTCCCATCTCCAGGTCGTAGCCCCGGCGGGCGAAGTTGTCGGCGACCCCCACCTCGTAGCCCGCCCGCGAGAGGTGCAGTGCCGTCGGCCACCCCAGATACCCGTCGCCCCCCAGGACCAGAACTCGCATCTGACACCCTTCCGTTCCGTTATTCCGTTCCGTGACAGCCAGATTTCACATACGTGACAGCTTGAGTCTTCCCGTGTAGGCTGGGACCAGCCTGAGAATCCTATTAGGGAAGGTCTCGGCCTCACGAAATCAGCAAGTAACGTGACAGAATCACTGCAGTTCCGTGAAGATTTTGTCCCCTGCGGTGGCCCACCGCGTGTATGGAGGTAAGCAAACCCCGATGGAGCTGGCGTCCAAGAGCGCTGCCACCCCCTCGACCACACCGCCGGACACCGACGAAGCCGTTGCGGCCGCACCAGCTGCCCGGCTGAGTCTGGCGCGTACCGCGCTGCTGGGGCTCGTCGGCACGACGGCAATCGTCGTTGGTTCGGTCCTCGGTGGCCAGGCATTCGAAACCCACCTCCCCGGCGCTTGGTTCTTTGGGATGCCTGGGGGGCTCTTCGGCTCGCTCGGCACCAGCGATGCGCTGCCGCCGGTCTCCGCCCTTGCGCTCGTCTTTGGGGGTCTCATCCTCCTCACCCGCGTCTGGTTCGGGTTCCTCGGTCACCTGAACCGCCACCACGGTTTCCCGGTGAAGCGCGTCGTGCTCGTTGTGGCGATCTGGGCCGTGCCGCTGTTGCTTGCGCCCCCCCTGTTCAGTCGGGACGTCTACACCTACGCCGCCCAGGGCGAGATGATGAGCCACCACATCAACCCGTACTCCTACGGGCCCGAGGTGCTCGGGGCGACCCCGTTCAACCAGATGGCCGACGCCGTGTGGTCGGGAACCGAATCGCCCTATGGTCCCACCTTCCTGTCGGCCGACGGCGTGCTCGACCAGGCATCGGGCCACCAGATCCTCGCTGACCTGGTCCTGCTCCGCCTGCTCGAGGTCGCCGGTGTCGCGTTGATGGTGGCGGCCACTCCGACCATCGCTCGCTCGCTCAAACGTGACCCGGCCCACGCCGTGCTGCTGGGGGCCGGATCGCCCCTTGTGCTGCTGTCGTTGGTGGCGGGGTCACACAACGACGCCCTGATGGTCGGGCTCGTGATGGCCGGGCTGGCGGTCGCCAAGCGTTTCGGTACCGTGCCCGGGGTCATCCTCTGCGCGCTCGCCGTGGGGGTGAAGTCACCGGCGGCCCTCGGCGTGCTCTTCTTGGGTTGGGTCTGGGCCGGCCCTGGCGCGTCCACCCGGCGCCGCATCGGGCACACCGTGGGCGCCGGACTGATCGCGTTGGCCACCATCGAGGTGATGGCGATCGCGTCGGGCACGGGCTGGGGCTGGGTGCGCACGACGACCACAGCCGACGCGTCCTTCACCGGTGTCACGCCGGTGAACCTGTTGGCGCGGTCGGTCTCCATCCTCAGCCATGCGCTGCAGGTCCCCGTCTCCACCATGGACGTGCGCCCCGTCTTCAGCGTGCTGGGGCTGCTCGTTGCCGTCTATGTCGGGTATCGACTCCTGCTCCGCTCGCCCGAGGACGGCGTCGTTCGCTGCCTGGGCCTGACGCTGTTGGTCCTGGCTCTGCTCGGGCCCATCGTGTGGGCCTGGTACGTGACATGGGGTGTCGTCGTGTTGGCGCCTGCGGCCGCAGGCCGGCTGCGCACCGCGCTCATTGTCATCAGCACGTTCTGGGCCTTCGCGGGGATGACTGCCGTCCACGGCATCTACGTGCGGCTGCTCCATACGTTCGTCCTCACCGACCTGCTGCTCATCGCCATGCTCCTGGCCACGGCGATCATGCCCCTGGGGCAGTTCAGGACAAGAATTGGTCAGGCTCGACTCCCCCGCCTCACCCCGGGTCCGGGCATGCTGGCGGGCGCGGGCGTCGGCGCCGGCGCGGGCGGGGGGGCCGGCACCGCCACCGCCACCTGAACCTGCCGCCCTTCGACCGGGCGACCCGATCGGCTCAGTTGGCCAGATCGAAGGCGAGCCGACGTGCCTGGGGCGGAGGCGCACGACGATCTCGCCCGGGTCGCCGTTGCCGTCGCCGTATTCCTCGGCCCGGTCGGCGCCCATGTCACGCCCACCGATCCGGGTCGCCCCGCGGTGCGCCGGCTCGAGATAGTCGAGGTCTCGGCCGATCATCCGGTCATCCGGTCACCGGTTCATCCCGGCGTGCCGCCGTTGGCGACGTACGCCTCCGTCCACGCTGCAATCATCGGTCCGAAGGCGGCGGGGTTGTACGCATCCTCTTCGTAGGAGAACTTCATGTCACCGGCGTAGTGCAGCACGGTGATGTTGTGCGCCTCGTGGACGGAGCCATCCCCGGGATCCTTCATGCGGTTCTCGATCCGACAGACCCACCACCCGCGCTCTTCGTCACAGACACACCACGAGTGGGGAAACGACGTCATGGCCCGGTTGGGCCACTCCGCCATGAGGGGGGCGATCCAACCGTAAATCTCCTCACGCCCGTGAAAGGTGCCGAACGTGTGCTCCAGGTACTCCGCATCCTCGGTGAACAGGTCGGCCCACTCACGCCACTCGCCCCGTGCGGCGCACCGACTTGCGGTCTCCATGTAGTGCTGGTGGGCCCGCTCCAGCTCGTCCCGGCTCCACTTCCGTGTCATGACTTCAGTATCCATTCACTCATGGTGACACTCCGCAAGGTGCTCAGGTCGACGAAGCCAGTGATCTCGTCGATCATCTGGGCGACGTTGGTGTTCATGCGGTCGGGATCCCCGTCCGCGCGGTAGAACAGCATGGGATCCGTGACGTGCTCTCGCGACGGCCACGCCTCCTCCACGATGCCCGCCAGCGGCTGGGCTCCATCGGTGATGCCACGGAATACGGCGTTGCGGACGTAACGGGTGCGGGGCTGGATCGCCTCGGTGATCGGCGAGATTCGGGTGTGCCACCGGTTGATCCACTCGTCGAACGTCTGCTCTGGATGCTGCTGGAGGAGGGCCACGGTGAGCACCCCGGGGGAACGACGGCCGTCCGGCCAGTCCCGGGGGCCCGACCACTGGTTGCCCCCGTAGTCACGGTAGAGGGACTCGACGACCGAGTACCCGTCCAGGCGCTCCGTGGCGGCCACGAGCACCTCCTCGAACGGCTTGCGGTAGTCGACGGCATCCAGCCAGAGCGAGACCAGTGCGTGGAGCGGCGTCTCCCCTTCCGGCGTGGGCACCGGGGACGGGATGTCACTCTCGGGATCCCACACGTCAATGGTGAGGCGCAGCGGATCGAGGGCGAGGAGGTCCCCCGCGACCCGTCCGAGCACCACGTCCGCCACCTCGGCCCGGTGGCGCCGCTCCCCGAAGCGAGCCAGGTACATCAGCTTCTCCACCACACCTCCTCGTTCACCAGGTCAGCCCGAGCGCTTCGCGCATCGTGTCCTCGAATTCCGCATCACCGAGCTTCCGCCGCAGCTCGAGCACCGTGGTGGCGTCCCGCCCCACCTCCACCCGCAAGGGCGTGGCCGGATCCTCGAGCGCATCGGCCACCGCCGTCGCCACCAACTCGGGACCCGGCCGCCCCGCCGGTCCAGTCAAGCGTGGCCACAGTCCCACCCCACTGGGCATGGAGGTCGGCGTAGACCGGCGACCCGGGATGGTCGACCTCGTGTTTCATTCCGGGAGCGATGTACCCGGGTTCGACGATCACGACCCGGATCCCGAAGTGGCCGAGCTCGAAGGAGAGCGTCTCCGACAGGGCCTCGAGGGCGTGCTTCGACGCTGCGTAGGCGCCCTCGAGCGGCGTCCCGATCTTGCCCTGCACCGAACTGATGTTCACCAGCACCCCCCGACCGCGCTCGCGCCAGTGCGGCACCACGGCCTGGGCGACGCGCAATGGGCCCAGGGTGGACGTCGAGGACGCGGGCGAAGACGTCGAGCGGGTAGGACTCGAGCGGACCGTGTCCCGTCAGGGCCGCGTTATTGACGACCGCGTCGAGCTCACCAGCTTCTCTCACCGCGGAGCGGACGGATTCGGAGTCGCTCACGTCGAGCGGCAGGATCTGTGCCGCCGGCAGCCCGGCCAGCAAGCCCACATCCCGTGCCGTCGCAACGACGTCATGGCCCCGGACGACCAACGCTTCGACCGTGGCGCGGCCGATGGCGCGCCCGGCGCCGGTGACCAGGACCCGCACCGCTCAGGCGTCTGGATCGGAGGTGAGGCCGACCAACTGCTCGCTCACCTGCCACAGCCGCTGCGCCGCCTCGACGTCCTGGGCCCACGGCTTGGGCCGCTTCGGCTTGCACTCGACGAAGTACTCTCCGCTCACGTCGGCCACATCGGGCGAAGAAGCCAGATAGACCGACGTGCGAGCGCCCTTGGCCGGAGAGAGAAAGAACGGACTGCCTATCTTGATCCCCACTGCGAGCAGGCCCCGGGCATCGCCGTCCGCTCCGTAGCCCGTGCGCACAGTGCCTGGGTGCAGCGAGTTGGCGGTCACACCACTGCCTTCGAGCCGCCGCGCCAACTCGATCGTGAAGAGCATGTTGGCCAGCTTCGACTGCCCGTAGACGCGCATCGGGCGGTAGTGCTGTTTGGACTGGAGGTCGTCGAAACTGATGCCGCCGCGGGCAGCGCTGTGGGCCGTCGACGCCACGTTGACGATCCGTGCGGGAGCCGACGCCCGGATCCGGTCGAGCAAGAGGTTCGTGAGGAGGAACGGACCCAGGTGGTTCGTGGCGAGGGTCGCCTCGTAGCCGTCGACGGTCTCGGCTCGCTGGGTCAGCACCAGCCCCGCGTTGTTGACGAGCACGTCGAGCCTCGGTGCCTGCTCGAGGAGTTCGGTTGCGCCTCGCCGCACCGACGACAGGTCCGCGAGATCGAACACCACCAGCTGGACCCCGGCAGCTCCCCCCAGCCGCTGTGCGATGGTTGCGACGGCGGCACGACCCTTGTCGGCGTTGCGAGCCGTCACGATCACACGGGCGCCCATCGCCCCCAGCGCGGCCGCCGTCTCGAACCCGATCCCGGAGTTGCCGCCCGTGACGACCACCGTTTTCCCCTGCATGTCGGGCACCGTGCACAGCCTCCTCGGGACGAGCACGATCAGCATTCCACACGGCGCGCCCGGGAGCCCCGGACGCCGCGGTGGGCCGTCCACTCCACGAACCCCTTCGTCCCGGTGCGTCTCCCTCAGGTGGCGCGCCCGACGACGGCACTCACCACCACGCGTCGCGAGCCTGGACGACTCCCCGTTGCATCTGCAAGAAGGTGCCGCTCAGTGTCCGCTCCGCCGTGCGCATCTGCCACTGCAGCAGCTCCTGGGTGGCCTCCCAGGCGAGCCGGGTCATCTCCGCTCCACCCTCGACAAGCAGGTTGTGCGTCTGGCCCGGGTCGGCGGTTACGTCGAAGAGGAGCGGCGGGAACAGGGCGGCGTCCGCGGCGAACTGTACGTACTTGTGCCGCGGCCCACGCGACACCGCGAGCGCGCAGTGGTTCATCGGGATGCCGAACGTCTTTTCGGCCCCCTGGTACACCGGATCGGCGAAGCTCCACTCGAAGTGTGCCGTGTCGCGCCAGTGCACGGGACACGGTTCTCCGCGCAGGAAGGGGGCGAGCGACCAGCCATCCACCTGCAGGGGAACATCGACCCCTGTGAATTCGCAGATGGTCGGCAGCACGTCCACGGACTCGGTCACCGCCCTGACCACCGTGCCGCGGCCCCCGTCTGCCTCGGCTCTCGGGTCCACGACGATGAGGGGCACGTGGTAGCTCTCGTCCCAATAGCCGAGCTTCTCCACGAGCCAGTGGTCGCCGCCCATCTCGCCGTGGTCGCTCGTCAGGACCACCAGCGTCGACCCGGCGAGCCCGCTGCGCGTCAGGTAGTCGAAGAGGGGCGCCAACCCGTCGTCCACCTCACGCTGAGCCCCGTAGTAGGTGGCGCGCACCTGTCGGCGCTCCCGCTCGTCGTGGGGGGCACGCACCCAGGGGAGCCCCATGGCCAGCGCGCTGAGCGGGTGGAGGGCCGCCTCCTCCTCGGGCGTCGGGCACCCGACGAACGGCCCGACCGCCTCGGCCGCATAGAGGTCGTGATAGCCGAGCGGGTTCCGCCGGGGCGGATGGGGGCGGATGAACGAGGCGTGCACGAAGAACGGCTCGTCGCCGTGTTGCTCCAACCAATCGACCACCGCTTGGCGCAGGAAATTCGTCTGGGAGAGCTCGGTGGGGAATCGCGCCGGAGCCCAGGTCGACCCGTGATCGTCGGCGCCCGGAAACCCCTCCATCGGCTCGTAGAGCTCGTGCGGGTTGGAAGGGACGTCGACGCCGCGCGCGGCGAGCCAGCGGCCCCACGCCGGACTGCCCTGCTCCCAGGGGTCCTCGACCAATGCCCGGAAGCCCGGCAGGACCCCCTCGTAGCTGAACAGTCTCGGGTCGCCGGGCGGGACCGTGCGTGGATCGACCGAGGTGTCCGTGTACCCGAACAGGACGGGGTCATACCCGGCGGCGCGCGCCAAGAGCGCCACGTTGGTGAAGCGGGCGTCGAGTGGAGTGCCATTGAGGATGGAGCGGTTGCGGTGCTGGTAGGTGCCGGTGTACAGACAGGCTCGAGACGGACCGCACGGGGCCGCGTTGGCCCAGTGGTTGGCGAACAGCACGCCCCGGCCGGCGAGCGCATCGAGCGTCGGCGTCTCGACCACCGGATGGCCGAGCGCCGACAGGCAGTCACCGCGCCACTGGTCGAGCGTGACGAACAGCACGTTGCGATGGGGCGGCATCACGCCACTCTTGCCCATCGGGCGCCGGCGAGGCCGGCACAAGACCCGCAGCGGCCGGCCGGACGGCGCGACAGCCGGCCGCTGCGGGGCTCACGACGTGCGGACGGTTGCCCCTCCGAGCCGGGTGCCGAACTCGATCAGCCAGGCGCCGACGCGTGGCGCCACCGCCCGGCGCACTGCCCGGCCGCCGGACACCGGGAGCCCAGCGGCCGAGCGCTGCGTCGCCCTGGGGTCACTCGCCAGCACCGAGTCGCGGCGGGACGCCCGACGCGGTCTCGCCAAGGCCATCAGGTCCTGGCGGTGCGCGTCGTCGAGTGATCGGACTGCTCTCGCTTCGATCATCGATCTCACCTCACTCCCCCGGTTCCGCTGGGCGTTTCACAACTCCCTGGCAACCAGTCTATCGAATGTTTGACAACGAATCAAGAATATCTTAATATAGGTGGATGCCTATGTTCACGGACGAGACGCCGGGTCAAGAATCGAGGTCGGTGACCGCCACCCCCTCGTTGGCGACCGACCTTTCCTGGCTCCTTTCCGTGGCTGCTCGGCCGTCGATGCAGACCCGGTACCCGGAGCTCGCCGAGATGTTCAACGGCCGCGAGGACCTGGCGGATCGGGTCAAGAATTTCTGGGACGACGGATGCGACGAGATCTGCTTCACCGAGATGCAGGCGCTCGCCCACCTCGGCGGGGCGCTGGGTGAGACCAATCCCGACGCGTTGTGGCAAGCCATCGGAGCGGCCGTGGCCACTGTTCCCGTCGACCTGGCAATGGCCTCTGAGAGTGCCGAGGACCTGGCGACGTTCCACCACCGCTTCCGGAGGCTCAAGGAGTCCCCCGAGCTCGTGCAGTCGTACCTCGAGTTGCTCCAGGAGGTCTGGGATCCCATCGACGACATGTGGCAACAGGCGCTGCCGGTCATCGAGGAGGCGGGACGCCATGTCGTGGCGCAGTACGAAGGCGGGCGGTCACTGGAGACACTCATACCTCCGGGGTGTGACATCTTGCGGGACAACCTCCCGACGATCGTCTCGAGCGTCGAGGCCGGCAAGCGGCTCGTCTTCGTGCCTTGCCTTTTCTTCGGCTCGAGCCTGTACCTCGAGTTCGACGACCTCGTCGTGATCGGCACCGGGGTTGGACCTGGCGGCGTCGAGGCGCGGGCGCACACCGAAGCGGTGGCCCGCCGCCTCAAGGCGCTCGCCGATCCCACCCGCCTCGCGCTGCTGCATTCGCTGGCCACGGCGCCGAGTTCGGTGGGCGAACTGGCGACGCTGTTCCGGCTGGCCCAGCCCACGGTGAGCATGCACGTCAAGGTCCTCCGCCAGAGCGGGCTGGTGCGATCGGAACGCCAGGGGGGGAGGTTGCGGTTGAGGGCGGACGCGGCCGCCCTCGAGACACTGGTCGGCGACCTACGCCAGGCGGTCCTTCAGGGCGCAGGCGCCAGCACGACGGGCAGCGACCTGATGCCGGCCACCGTGGTCGAGAGCACTCGCTCGGGGGGTCCCGTCACGGCATAAGTCGGGAACCGCCGCAACATCTCCTCGAGGAAGATCCTCGCCTCCAGGCGGGCCAGACTGGCGCCCAGGCACACGTGCTCGCCGAAGCCGAAGGCGAGATGCACCGGATTCGTCCGTCGCCGCACGTCGAAGCGCGCCGCATCAGCCCCGAAGGTCCGCTCGTCGCGATTGGCCGACGCGTAGAGCATGCACAGGTAGTCACCCCCTGCGACGCGGGTCCCGGCCACGACCGCGTCCTCGGTGGCGGTTCGGCAAAAGGCGTGCACCGGCGTGACCCAGCGCAGGCATTCCTCGACGCCGCCGGGCACCAGGTCCGGCTCGGCAACGAGCGCGGCGCGCTGGTCGGGGTTCTCGTCGAGGACGACGACCGTCCCGGACAACAGGGTGCGCGTGGTCTCGTTGCCGGCCACGAGCAGGGTCAAGAGGAACATGAACAGTTCCTCCTTGCCCAGTGGGCATCCGCCGACCTCGCTCCCCACCAGGAGCGACACCAGATCCTCCCCCGGCCGCTCACGCTTGGCCCGGATGTGCTCGACGATGAAGCCGCCCAGCTCGCCCAACGCCACCATCGTCTCGTCGGGCGGCAAGTCCGGTGACTCGATCGCCGCATCGGACCAGCGGCGGAAGTCCTCCCGGTCCGCCTCGTCGATTCCCAGCAATTCGGCGATTACGCCCAGCGGAAACGGGGCGGCCAGTTCGGCCACGAAATCGATCTCCTCCCGCGCCGCCACGGCGTCGAGGAGGCACGATGCGCTCGTGCGGATCGACTCGGCCAGGCCCGAGAGCGCCCGGGGCGTGAATCGACGGTTGACCAGTCCGCGGAAGGATCCATGTTCTGGTGGGTCCATGTGCACGATCGACCGATCCAGTGTCGGCCTCGAGCTGGTTCGCATGGGGTCATTGATGAGGACCCCGCGGCTCGAGCAGAAACGGGTCGGCTCGCGGCTGAGATCGCGGACGTCCTCGTAGCGGGTGACGGCCCAGAAGCCGGGCGCACACTCGTGCACGGGGTCCTCGGCGCGCCACTTGGCCAGCAGCTCGTAGTAGTCCTCCCGCGCGAAGAACGCGGCATTCCGCGGGTCGATGCGCTCGTCCTGGGACACCGTCCGAGCGTACTGTGCGCCGCGCGGCACGACCACGGACACGACGAAGTCGCGGCGCGGAATTATCGACGGGCGGAACGCACCGAAAGGGTTGGCCGCCGCATGCCGCGTCCCCAAGCCGGGGCGGCGGTACTCATCGGCTCTCCTCCGACCGAGACGCCACCTCGAGACGGGCCAACAAGATGTCGCCCATCGGGTTGTCCAGCCGGCGCGGGTCACCGGTGATGCGCTGGTGGCGGTCGTTGATGGCGAGGGCGCGCACCAGTGCGAAGACCTCGTGCCAGGCGAGATCGTTCACTTCGTGCCCGCTCTGGCGCTCGTAACGGTCGACGACGTCGAGCGCAGCCGGGAAGCCCGGCGGGCGCGCACCGAACAGCGCCTCCATCATGAACTCGAGCCCGAGATGCCAGCCGAGATCCATCTCCGGTGGTCCCAGCGCGCTCAGGTCCCAGTCGAGCACCGCCCGCACCCGGCGCTGGGGGTCGAAGACCAGGTTGCCCAGGCGCACGTCCCCCCACAACACGACGGTCGATCGCTCGGGCGGTCGATGACGCCCACACCAGTCGAGCGCCTCGACCAAGGCACGCAGGGGCTCGCCCTCCGACGACCAGGCCACGTAGCGCGCCCACCGGTCGAACGCGTCGCCCACGCCCGTGCCCGGCAGGTCCCGCTCCAATGCCGTGCCCTGCCAGGGCACGGCGTGGACCCCCGCCAGTGTGTCGACGAGACCGTCGTGCATGAGGCGCTGCAGCGCGGGCGCAGCGTCGCGCACGTAGGGATCGAAGAGGGGTGCGGCCCCGGGGATGTCGCCGGGCACCTGTGGCATCACGAGGAAGGGCGAGCCCACGTAGCCCGTGTCGGTGACGACGATGGCCGGTGCGGGTGCCGGCACCCCCGCCGCCGCCGCGGCGTTCTGCACCGCCGCCTGCGGCGCCAGGTCGTAGTCGGGGAACGTCGGCTCGAGCGGAGGGAGCCGGACAACGAGGCCGGGACGCGATCGGCCGAGGTCGATCAGCACCGTCTCGTTCGCCATGCCCCCCTGGGCGTGGGTCAGCGCCATGAGGCGCGGTCCGTTCTCGTCGGACGGCTCCCCCGGCACCAGCTCGGGGTGGTCCGACATCCAGCGCTCGATCCCCACCCGGAGAGCGGCGTCGTCGCGTCGACCACCGGTTGCCACCTACGGAAACTAGCAGCGGCCGTGCGAGGAGCAGGGACTTTGCAGACCGAGGCGAGAACGAGGCCGTCGCGGTCGCTGGTGGAAACCGTTCGCAACCCCCTGTTGCGGATGCGCAAGAGGGGTTCGGGGTTCGGGCCGAGAGACATCCGCTTCGTGCCGTGACCTTGGTACTGCAACAGCAATGAGATGACTCTTTTGCCTCACGGGGCCGTGTGATGGGTAACAGTCACCCCCATGACCGAACCCAAGATCGATCACGTGGTGACGTACCGGTACCTGCACGACGACGGTACGGTCTGCGACGCCGTCGACGACGACGACCACTGTGCCATCGACGGCAGACCGTTGACGTTCGAGGAGGTGACAGAGGAGCACCGCCGTGGGAACCTGGCGATCCCAGCGTGGTGGCTGCTGGGAACCGCTCTCCTCGTCGTTGTGTGCCTCGGGTTGTACCTCGTTCTCCACAACCCTCTCGCAGGACCGAAGCTTGCCAACTCGGCGAAAGCGGCCGTCGCCAAGCAGCACAAGGCCAGGACGACGAGAGCGGCGACACCGACCACCGCTGCCCCCCCGGTCACCACGGTGCCGAGCACCCCGGCCGGACCATCGGCGGTGCGGGTCCTGTCTGCGCTGGCTCCGACGAGCGCTACCGCGCTGGTTCCGACGCACGCCGTCGCGAGAGCAGCGACCGTCACTCCGACCACCGTCGCGCTTACGCCGATTCGGCCGACCACGACGACCACACGGCCGACCACGACGACGACCACGCGGCCGACGACGACCACAACCGTTGCGCCTACGACAACGACCACGACCACACGGCCGACGACGACCACGACGTTGCCGCCAACGACGACCACGACCACACGGCCGACGACGACCACGACGTTGCCGCCAACGACGACCACGACGACCACGACGACCGAGCCCGGCACTCTCTGCGTCTCGGGTGTGTGCGTCGGCAGCTAGCCCGCAAAGGTCCTTGCGTTGTGTGGTTTGCTGGTCGAGCCATACGTGCCTCGATGAGTCGACCGCACGGGACGTCTTCGCCTGTCCCCACCTCGTTGAGATAGATGCACTCAGGCATCAACCCCGACGCGCCACGCCGTCAGCGACCCAGCGTGGGCCGAGACGCCAAAAGAACGAACGGCCCGGAGCGCCCGCTCCGGGCCGTTCTCGAGAATCCGAAGAGAACAGGGCCAAGATTCCCGTCTTCCGTCTCGCCCCCAACACGGCGGTCACAGCCGTCGATACCCACGTCATTTGATCCCAAACGTCCGGCCGCAAGGGTTTGGTCGCACCCAGTCCAGCGGTTGTCCACGGAAGGCCGCCGGCGGTGGCGTCACCGACGTCGGTCCCCCACGCCCCCGGCGTCCCTGTCGCGGTGATGCGTCGCGGCGTTGACGGTAGGCGAGAGGTGCTCGTCGCTCGTTGATCTGCCCTTTGGTCCCCGACGGGCGCTCACCGTGGACCGCTGGGGGCGGGCAGGGTGATGCGCGGGCCATCCAACCGCGAGCTGAGACTCTCGGTGGTGTCGGGGCCTCCTCACAACCACCCTGCCCTCGGGCGTGAATTGTGGCGACCGGGGCTGATCGCGAATAGAGCCATTCGGATCCCAGCCGCCATGGTTGTCCCGGAGTTGTGAGAACTGGGCGCCAGCCGTGGCTCCTGCAACCCGTGGATCGGACGACGCGCGACCCGCGCCTGACGGCAATCCATGCTTTTGACCTGGGATTATGCTCGCTACGGAAGGTAGACGACGGCCCGCCACTGGCCGGTCATCTCGGCCCGGCACAAGGCGGTGCCGGCGCGGACGCACCAGCTGATCACGTCGGCCTCGGGGGTGTTCGGCCGGGTCCGCAGCACGAGCCCGCGCCGGACGTGGTCCTGGCGCACCACCCACCCGCCGGGCAACCCAGCCCCGACCTCGGCCAGTCGCGCCAGGGCCTTGCCGCCCGTGGGGTGCATGAGGCCGACGGTCATCCCCTCGGTGTCACGGCGGTCGGACTTCGCCGGCATGACGGTGGCCATCGTCACGGGAGGCGCCCGATTACCGAAGAACGCGAACAGGCCGCTGGGCGGCTCGACGTCGACGGCGTCCTCGTCGATCCCCGGCAGGAGATTGACCCAACCGTCCCCGGCCGCCCGCAACTGCGCCAGCGCGTCCGCCACGCCGGCGATGTCGGGGGGCGTGAACTCGATCGTCTTTGTGGCGCGCCGGTTGCTCACCGGCGCCATCCTGACATCAGTCGTTCTACGACCTCGCCGGCCGGCCGGGCCTCGGCCCGGCGGAAGGCCGACCCCGCGTACAGGCTCATGTGCTGAGCGTCGCCCACCCGCGTCGCCGCGAGCCGAAGGGGCCGGGTGGCGTTGTTGATCTCGGGATAGGCCGCGGGTGCGCCGGGGTGGTCGCGCATCATGGCGTTGACCAGCGCACGGGCCCGGCGTCCGCTGAAACACCGAGTCACCGCCGTCCGCTCGAAGGCGGGGTCGGCGAGGGCCTCCTTGAGTGGCCCGGGCGCCCCGCTCTCGGGACAGCGCAGGAACGCCGTCCCGGCCTGCACGAGGTCCGCGCCACGGACCAGGAGGTCGGCGACGTCGACAGGGCCGCCCACGCCTCCTGCCGCCACGAGCGGCACCTGGGTGTGTGGCCGGACCGACGCCAGCAGCGCCCGGAGGGGCCGGTCCTGATCGGGGCGGTCGTCGTTGGCCAGGCTGCCCCTGTGG
The DNA here is from genome assembly GCA_963838835.1 of uncultured Acidimicrobiaceae bacterium. Lineage (GTDB taxonomy): Bacteria > Actinomycetota > Acidimicrobiia > Acidimicrobiales > RAAP-2 > Bog-473. Next base: position 85,870 of record CAWITA010000019.1, on the reverse strand, counting down.
CCGCCCGCCTCGACGCCCTGCAGGCAGAGCGCGTCGGGTCCCACCCGCAGCGCCCGGGCCGCTTCCTCGGGCGTCGTCACCGTGAGGAGCACGAGGGACCCCGCCAATCCGAGCGACCGCACGACCTCGGCGTCGGGGACCCCGAACGTGAAGCTCACCGCCGATGGGGGATCGGCCGCCAGCGCATCGACCTTGGCGCCGTAGTCGTCGTCGTCCCACGACGGCGTACCCAGGCTCGCGCCCAGCGCTGCGGCGTCGGCCCCGAGCGAGGCGAGGTAGCCCTCGACCCGGCCTGGGTCGGCGGCCGGGCGCCCAGGCACGAAGACGTTGACACCGAAGGCGTCCACGCCCGCCGACCTGACCGCGGCCATCTCCTCCACCATGTCGCGGGCGGTCTTGTAGCCGGCGGCCAGGAAGCCGAACGCACCCGCTGCTGCGGCTGCCACGACCAGTCCCGCCGTGCTCGGTCCGCCGGCCATGGGCGCCACCACGAGTGGCAGCGGCGCGAGATCCCGGACGGCGGTCACCCCGCCACGCTTATCCGCCGGCCACTACCGTGGGCAACTCGTGAACCTCGACCTCATCGACACGCTGCGCAGCACCGGTGCAGTCCGCCAGTTCCACCCCGATCCGGTGGCAGACGACGTGCTGGTACGAATTCTCGACACGGCCCGCTTCGCACCGAGCGGTGGCAACCGCCAGGGTTGGCGCGTCATCGTGGTCAAGGACGCCGCCTCTCGCACCGCGCTGCGCGACATCTACCTGAGCGGCTGGTACGAGTACCTCGCCCTCGTCTCGGCCGGCCTGGTGCCCTGGGCACCGGTGACAGACCGCGCCGCGGAGGCGACTGCCGTTGCCGACGCGGCACGCTTCGCCGAGGCGAGCGCGGCCGCACCGGGCTTCGCCGAGAAGCTCGACAGCGCACCGGCCCTCCTGGTGGTCTTGGCCGACCTGTCCGCGCTGGCCGCGGTGGACCGCGACCTGCCGCGCTACACCATGGCGGGCGGCGCTTCCATCTACCCCTTCGTATGGAGCCTGCTCCTCGCCGCCCGGACCGAGGGACTGGGCGGCGTACTGACGACGATGCCGGTGCGCCGCGAAGCGGACGTACGCGCGCTGTTCGGCATCCCCGACACCGTCGCGGTCGCCTCCTTGGTGGTGCTCGGCCATCCGGTGTCGGTCCCACGCCGGTTGAAGCGCGCACCGGTCGGATCATTCTGCTGGATCGACCGCTACGCGGGAATCCCGCTCGCCGGCCCGTCGGGCGGGTGAGCCTCGCCGGCCCGCACCGTGATGAAATGGGCCATGGCACAGAACGTTCTCGGCAACGAGCTCGAGCCCTGCAACTACGACCCGCTGACCGGCTTCTATCGTGACGGCTGCTGTAACACCGGTGCGGAGGACGTCGGCGTCCACACGGTCTGCACCCAGGTGACCGCTGAGTTCTTGGCCTTCTCGGCGTCGATGGGCAACGACCTGTCCACGCCGCACCCCGAGTTCGGCTTCGCGGGACTGCAGCCGGGCGACCAGTGGTGCCTGTGCGCCTCGCGTTGGCAGGAGGCCTTCGAGGCCGGGGTCGCGCCTCCTGTCGTCCTGGCCTCGACCCATGCCGCCTCCTTGGAATGGGTGCAGCTCGGCGACCTGGTCACCCACGCCATCTAGTCTCGGCCACGAGCCCCATGGCAGAGAACACCATCGTCAGCGTGGATCGGGTCATCGAGGCCCCTGCGTCGGTCATCTTCTCGGTGGTGGCCGACCCCTCCCGCCACCCCGACATCGACGGCTCGGGTGCCCTCGTCAACGCCAAAGAGGGGACGCCGCCGCGCCTGGCTCTCGGCTCGACCTTCGGCATGTCCATGAAGCTGGGTGTGCCCTATTCCATGACCAACACGGTGATCGAGTTCGAACCCGACCGCCGTATCGCCTGGCAGACCGTCCTGGCGGGTCCCCTGGGCCGCCTGCTCGGCGGGCGGATCTGGCGCTACCAGTTCGAGGAGGTCGATGGGGGCACGAAGGTCACCGAGACGTGGGACATCACCCAGGACAAGCAACGGGCCCTCCTGAAGCACGGCAAGGTCGGCCAGCGGACCGCCGACGCGATGTCCAAGACGCTCGAGCGCCTGGCCGAGATCACCGAGTCGGGCGCGTGATCGACGCTGCCTGGGAGGAGCGCATCCTCCCCGCCCTGAGCGAGTACACGCGCATCCCCTGCCTCTCGCCGGCCTTCGACCCGGACTGGGCCGAGCGGGGCGCCCTGATGGAAGCCGCCAGGCTCCTGGAGACGTGGGTACGCGACCAGGACCGGGCGCTGGCGGCCGAGATCGTCGAGCTCCCCGGTCGCACCCCGGTGCTCCTGATCGACAACGGCGGGTCGGGCGCTCCCACCGTCGTCTACGGGCACATGGACAAGCAGCCGCCACTCGGCGAGTGGCGCGCCGGGCTCGGGCCCTACGAGCCGGTGCGCGACGGCGACCTTCTCTACGGGCGGGGCACCGCCGACGACGGCTATGCGACGTTCGCCGCAGTGACGGGTCTCCTGGCAGCGGGCGGCGGCCGGGGCCGCGTGCTCATCCTCATTGAGGCGAGCGAGGAGAGCGGCAGCCCGGACCTGTTGGCCCACCTCGAGAACCTCAAGGAGCGCATCGGGACACCGCGGCTCGTGATCTGCCTCGATTCGGGCGGGCTCAGCTACGACCGGTTGTGGCTCACGACGTCGCTGCGGGGGAACCTGGTCGCGACGGTCAGGGTCGACGTGCTCACCGAGGGCATACACAGCGGCCAGGGCGGTGGCGTCGTCCCGTCGTCGTTCCGGATCCTGCGCCGCATCCTCTCTGGGATCGAGGACGAGGCGACCGGGCGCATCCTTTTGCCCGAGCTCCAGGGGGCCGGCCTTCCGGCGGCGCACCGCGCCAACCTCGAGGTGGTGGCGGCCGAGTTCCCTGACAACAGCGCACCCGTCGTTGACGGGTTGCAGCTTCTCGCGCCCGATCCGTTCGACCGCCTGGTCGCCCGCACCTGGGGCGGGGCGCTCGAGGTGACGGGGGCCGACGGACTCCCCAAGCCACGCGACGGCGGCAACGTTCTGCGCCCGTCGACGACGTTGAAGTTCTCGTTGCGCCTGCCGCCCGACGTGGACGCGCAGGCGGCGACCGACGCCCTCGTCTCGGCCATCCGTACCGACGAGGGCGCGCACATCACCATCGACCTGGAGGCGGCCGCCCAGGGTTGGGTCGCTCCGCCGCTCAGTCCAGGCGTCGCCGCCACGTTGTCGGCCGTCTCGAAGGAACGCTTCGGGCACGAGCCGGGCTTCGTGGGCGAGGGCGGGTCCATACCTTTCCTGGCCGACCTCCAGAAGGGGTTCCCCGGCACCGAATTCGTGGCGACCGGCGTGCTCGGGCCTCGCTCGAACGCGCACGGTCCCAACGAGTCGCTCCACATTCCCATGGCCAAGGCCGTCACCCACGCGGTCGCAGAGCTCTTGAAGGAGGGGTCCGTGTGAGCACGGAGGAGCAGGACGCCCCGCTTGCGGGCAAGGTTGCGCTCGTCACCGGGGGCAGCCGTGGCCTCGGACGGGCCATGGTGCTCGCCTTCGCCGACGCGGGAGCCGACCTGGTCGTCACCAGCCGCAAGCTCGATGCCTGTCAGCAGGTGGCGGCCGAGGTGGAGGCAAAGGGGCGGCGGGCCCTGCCCGTGGCCTGCCATATCGGGCACTGGGCCGAGATCGAAGGGCTGGTCGAGCAGGCCTACGACAGCTTCGGCCGGGTGGACGTGCTCGTGAACAACGCCGGCATGTCCCCGCTCTACCCCGACCTGACCTCGGTGAGCGAAGAGCTGTGGGACAAGGTGTTGGGCGTCAACTTGAAAGGACCGTTCCGCCTCACCGCCCTCGTCGGTACGAGGATGGCGGCCGGCCCGTATGGTGGATCCATCCTCAACATCTCGAGCTCGGGTTCCATCCGGCCAGGTCCGACCATGCTGCCGTACGACGCCGCCAAGGCGGGCCTCAACACGCTGACCGAGGGTTTCGCGCGGGCGTTCGGCCCGAACGTACGGGTCAACTGCATCATGGCGGGGCCGTTCCTCACCGACATCTCCAAGGCCTGGGGGCCCGGCGTGCGCGAGCGCGGCATGCCCCACCACGCCTTGCAACGGGCCGGCGAGCCCGAGGAGATCGTGGGCGCCGCCCTCTACTTCGCCACGGGCGCCTCGTCGTACACCACGGGCGCCATCCTGCGGGTCGACGGCGGCATCCCGTGACCGACACCGCCGACTTCTGGTTCGACCCCATCTGCCCGTGGGCGTGGATCACCTCGCGCTGGATGCTCGAGGTGGAGCAGGTCCGCGACATCCGTACCGAGTGGCACGTGATGTCGCTCGCGATCCTCAATGCGGGACGCCCGGAGCTTTCCGAGGAGTACAAGGCGCGCCTGGCGCGGGCCAAGGGTCCAGTCCGGGTCTGCATCGCGGCTGAGCAGAAGGAGGGCCCCGAGATCCTCCTGCCGCTCTACACGGCCCTCGGCACCCGCATCCACGTCCAGCGGCGCCCACGCGACGAGGTCGAGGCGATCGTGGCCGAGGCGATCGCTGACGTCGGACTGCCCGCATCCCTGCTCGAAGCGGCGGGCTCGGACGAGTTCGACCAGGCGCTCGAGGCGTCACACCACGCCGGGATGGACCCCGTGGGCGTCGACGTGGGCACCCCGGTGATCCACTACAACGGCCGGGCCATCTTCGGTCCCGTGGTCACCCCCGCCCCCAAGGGCGAAGCTGCGGGGCGGCTGTGGGACGGGGTGTTGCTCTGCACCGGGACCGAGGGCTTCTTCGAGCTCAAGCGCACACGGGACCGCCGGCCGAGCTTCGACTGAGCGGGGCCGTCGCACGGCGAGCGATCGACTGGTGCCTCGCTCCAGAGCGTGGATCGGAGACGAGAAGTCCCTCACACCAAAGGCAGGCAGCGCCGGTCAGTAGTACCCGCGCATCAGCTCAACGGACCAGGCCGGCTGGCGCACGCCGGCGTCCGCCGGCTCGAACTCGCGCAGGTAGGGCTTGACGTCGAGCACCGGGGAGCCGTCTACGGCATCGAGGCCGCGCACGTGCAGGTCGAGTCCGTCGATGAGCACCAGCGTGCAGGTGGAGACACCGAGCCGGTTGGGTCGCATCTTGGCCCGCTGGGCGAACATGCCCACCGCGGGCCAGTCGGGATTCCCTCGCGGCCGGCGGGCGCCGGTCTGGACCGCGGCCTCCTCCACCAGATGGAATTGGAACACAACGACCACGTGCGAGAAGTCGGCCAGGCCGGCCACCGCTTCGGGACCGAAGCGCGTCCCGTCCAGGCGGATCACCGCCTCGACCCCGCCCCATCCGTCGTCGACGGCGTCGGTGCGGCCGCCCACGACGACACCGACCGGTTCGAGCGCGATCACGGCGGCAGAGGCTAGTTGTGCGGGGCGCTCGGGTGACGAGGGCCAGGGTTCCCGGCGCGGCGACGGCTAGGCGCGGACCGTGTACTCGCCGGGGTGAAACTGCCGCGTGAGCCGACGGAACTTCCAGGTGTGGTCGGGCCACAGCGTCGTGTTGCGTCCCCGGTGGTCGAGGTACCAGCTCCCGCAGCCCCCTTCGACCCACACCGAGTGCTCCAGCCGGGCCTGCAAGCGTTCGTTGTAGCGTTGCTGCACGCTCGGCTTGACCTCGACCGTGTGCACGCCGGGACGGCTCATGAAGGCGAGTGCGCTGGCGATGTAATTGATGTGCGACTCGATCATGTAGATCATGGAATTGTGGGCCAGCGTCGAGTTGGGCCCGATCATGAGGAAGAGGTTGGGGAAGCCGGTCAGCGCGGAGCCGACGTAGGCCTCGACGCCGGTGGTCTTCCAGACCTCGGAGAGGCGGACCCCGTCCTTGCCGACGATGTGCTCGGCGTAGGGGGGCTCAGCGGCGTCGAAGCCGGTGCCCATGATGACCACGTCGACCGGGCGAGCGATGCCGTCGTGCCCCACCACCTCATGGGCGGTGAAGGAGGCGACCGGTGACGCCACCACCTCGACGTTGGACCGGGAGAGCGCCGGGTAGTAGTCGTCGGAGAGAAGCAGGCGCTTGCAGCCAGGCTCGTAGCGCGGGGTCAGTTTGGCGCGCAGGGCTCCGTCGGGTACCTGCTTGGCAAGGTGGTCAAGGGCCATCTTCCTGACCGCGCCCTTGCGGCGCTCGCCGTGACCGACGAAGACCGACAGCAGCGATTCGAAGATGGCATAGATGCGGAACCGGGACAGGCGCTGGGTGGCTGGAAACCTGCGGTAGACGAGCTTGTGCAGGCGCGAGACCGGCCGGTCGCGCCGGGGCACGATCCACGGTGGCGTCCGCTGGTGGAGGTAGAGGTGTTCGACGTCGGGGGCGATCTGGGGCACGAACTGGACGGCCGACGCCCCCGTGCCGACCACGCACACCCGCTTGCCCGCCAGTTCGAAGCCGTGCTCCCAGCGGGCCGAATGGAAGACCTTGCCGCGAAAGTCCTTCAGCCCGGGGAATTCGGGGATCGAGGGTTCACTCAGGGAGCCGGTCGCCCACAACAGGACGGGCGCGGCGTACTCTTCCCCCCCGGCGCACCGCACCACCCAACGCCGGGCCAACTCGTCCCAGCGAGCCTCGTCAACGGCCCGGCCGTAACGCAGGTGCCCGCCCACTCCGAAGCGATCGACGCAGGCGCGTAGATAATCCCAGATCTCTCCCTGCGAGGGGAAGGAGCGCGACCAATCCGGGTTCAAGGCGAAGGAGTACGAGTACAGGTTCGAGGGGACGTCGCAGCAGCACCCGGGGTACGAGTTGTCCCGCCAGGTGCCGCCGAGATCATTGCCGCGGTCGAGGACGACGAAGTCATCGATGCCCATGGAGCGGAGGCGGGCCGCCATCCCTATGCCGGAGAACCCGGCGCCCACGATGACGACGCGGTGCTCGTCCGTCACGAGGTCTCGGTGACGAAGGACACGACCACTTCGGCCAGCTCCTCGCCGCAGTCCTCCTGGAGGAAGTGCCCGCCGCCGACGATGGTGGTGTGGGGCTGGCCCTTGGCACCGGGGATCTTCTCCTTCAGCGTGCGGTCGGACCCCTTGGTGATGGGGTCGCCGTCGCTGAAGGCGCACAGGAAGGGGCGGTCGAACGCCGACAGGCCCACCCAGGCGGCCACGTTGTCATCGTGGGCGGGGTCGTCCGGCCACGCGGGCACGAGCATGGGGAACTGCCGCGCGCCGGCCTTGTAGGACTCGTCGGGGAACGGTGCGTCGTACGCCGCTTCCACCTCCGGGGCCAGGGGTTTGGCGCACCCGCCCCGGATGATCCCGCCGGTCGGGAACACCTCGACCTCCTGGGAGAAACGCTGCCAGGCGAAGAAGGCCTCCCCCGGGGTGGTGTCGCCGGTGGGCAGGAAGGTGTTGGCCGCCACGACGCGGGCGAAGCGGTCGGGATGCTCACCGACCAGGCGCAACCCGATGAGCCCGCCCCAGTCCTGTCCCACCAGCGTGACGTCCCGCAGGTCGAGCTGCTCGAAGAGCAGCTCGCGCATCCACCCGACGTGGCGAGCGAACGTGTAGTCCGAGCGCACGGCCGGCTTGTCCGAGCGCCCGAAGCCGACCAGGTCCGGCGCCACGGCCTGCAGCCCGGCCGCCGTCAGGATCGGGATCATCGTGCGGTAGAGGTACGACCAGGACGGTTCGCCGTGCATCAGCAGCACGACGGGCGCCGAGGGGTCACCCTCGCGCAGGTAGTGGACCCGCAGGGTGCCGCCTTCTGTGTCAGCGATCTTGGCGTACGAGGGGGCGAAGTCGTAGCCGGGCAAGCCGACGAAGCGTTCGTCGGGCGTGCGGAGCGTCTTCATGCAGCGGAGCCTACGCTGTTGCCCTCCGGGTTGCACCGGGTGCACGAGGTCCAACGCCCGCGTATGCGGGCCGCAGCCGCGCCCCGTAACCTGAGTCCAGCGTCACCGAACGCACACGGGAGGAGAGCGCGCCATGGCAACGTCCGACGCCCAAGAGTACGACCCGTTCGCCGCCTTCGACGACGTCGTCGCGGGAACGACCCGCGACCCCTACCCGGATCTCGCCCGCAAGCGCCGGGACACCCCGGTCCGCAAGGGCCTCACCATGTCCACCGACGCCCTTCCCGAGGGCATCGACGTCGAGCCCGGATGGATCGCCTACCGCTACGACGACTGCTCGCGGATCCTGCGGGACGCCAAGACCTTCACCTCGACCGGCTACGACGTCACCATCGGCATGGTGATGGGCCACATGATCCTCGGCATGGACGACCCCGAGCACCGTCGTCACCGCAATCTCGTGGCCCACGCCTTCCGCGAGAAGGCGCTCGCCCGCTGGGAGCCCGAGTTCATCGGCCCGATTATCGACGAGCTGATCGACCGCTTCGCGGCCGACGGCCAAGCGGACCTGGTTCGCCAGCTGACCTTCGAGTTCCCGGTGCGGGTGATCGCCCGCCTGCTCGGGCTTCCCGAGGAGGACTTCAGCCGGTTCCAGCGCTGGTCGGTCGAGCTCATCGGGCTGTTGGCGGACATCGACCGAGGGCTGGCCGCCTCCGAGTCGCTGCGGGAGTACTTCGCCGGGGTGGTGGCGGAGCGGCGAGCCCGGCCGGCCGAGGACGTCATCAGCGACCTGGTCTCGGCCGAGGTCGACGGCGAGAAACTGACCGACGAGGCCATCTACTCGTTCCTTCGCCTCTTACTCCCCGCGGGGGCCGAGACCACCTATCGGTCGTCGGGCAACCTCCTGTACCTGCTGTTGACCCACCCCGACCAGCTGGAGGCGGTGCGGGCCGACCGTGACCTGCTCCCCCAGGCCATTGAGGAAGGTCTGCGTTACGAGCCACCCCTGCTCACTATCAACCGGACCACCACCCGCGCGGTAGAGATCGCGGGCGTGACGATCGAGCCCGGAGAGAGCATCACGCCCCACATCGGCTCGGCCAATCACGACGAGACGCGCTGGGACGACTCGGAGACGTTCGACATCTCCCGCCCGTCCATCCCGCACATCGCGTTCGCACACGGCCCGCACATGTGCCTGGGCATGCACCTGGCCCGCCTCGAGACGCGGGCGCTGCTCAACCGCGTGCTCGACCGGCTGCCGGGCTTGGCCCTCGACCCCGGCGAAACCGACCCGCACATTCAGGGTGACGTCTTCCGGTCCCCCACTTCGCTGCCGGTGTCCTTCCGGGCCGCGTGACCTTGACCGCGGGCGGGTCGCTCCACCAAACCGGCGGCCACCCGCGCACTGGCGTGGCGATCCCGGTCCGTGGCCGCGTGGCTCAGGCGATCTGACGCTCCTCCACCTCGGCGCCGCGCCCGACGAGGACAATGCTCACCAGCGACGGAGGGAAGAGGCCGTGGGAGACGACACCCGGCTGGGAGTCGAGCATCTCGGACAATTCCGCTGGGTCGGCGAAGTCGGCGTGGTAGTCGGCCAGGATCCCAGCGTCGGGTGTGGGGGGTGCGTCGCGTCGCGTCGCACTCGGCAGCGCGTGCAGCGTGGCAGCCAACCCGAAGGCCAACAGCTCGAGCGGAACGGGGGGATGGAGCCGTTCCACCGGCTTGTCGGAGGACACGATGACCACGAACTGGTCGGCGGCCGCGGCCACGATCCGCTCGCGGGTGTGGGCGCCTCCCCCGCCCTTGACCAGCCAGCCGACCGGGTCGACCTGGTCGGCTCCGTCGATGGCCAGGTCCAGGCGGTCGATGTCGGTGAAGGGACGCACGTCGAGGCCGTGGGCGACGGCCAGCTCCATCGTGGCGGGCGATGTGGCGACGCACGTGATGGCCAGCCGGCGACGGGCAAGCGCCGGCACTAGCTCGGCAACGGTCGTGCCAGTGCCCAGGCCGACGCGCATGCCGTCCTCGACCAGTGCCGTCGCGGCCAACGCGGCGGCCCGCTTCTCGGCCACGATGTCGGGCCCCGTCACGGCGAACACACGCTCAGCTGCGCGGGACGTCCTTCCAGGCCAGTTCTTTATCGGTGCGCACGTCGCCGGGGAGGCCCAGCACCCGCTCTCCGAGGATGTTGCGCATGACCTCGGATGTGCCCCCTTCAATGGAGTTGGCCCGCACTCTCAAGAAGAGCTTGTGCACGTCGGGCGAGCCCATGCCGACCTCATCGGGACGAACCATCGGATAGCCGGCGGGGAAGAGCATCGCCTCGTTGCCCAAGAGGTCCATGCACAGGTCATAAACCCTCTTGTTCTCTTCGGCGAACGCAAGTTTGGCCACCGAGCCCTCCGGTCCGGGTGTGCCGGCCTTCCGAGTCTGCGCGGCACGGGCGTTGGTCATGGAGAACGCCTCGCTGCGGATGTAGGCCGAGACGACCCGGTCGCGCAGCGCCAGGGCATGCGGAGAGGTGTCCCGCTGCCAGCGTTCCTTCCAGATCCTGATCGCCTCCGCGATCGGACCGCCGCCGCGCCGGGTGACCGCCCCCCCAATGGAGACGCGCTCGTTCATGAGTGTCGTCACCGCCACGCGCCACCCTTCGCCCTCGCCGCCGATTCGGGCGCTGTCGAGCATGCGCACGTCGCTGAAGAAGACCTCGTTGAACTCGGCCTCACCCGTGATCTGGAAGAGCGGCCGCACCTCGACTCCGGGTGCCGTCATGTCGACCAGGAAGGCCGTCATCCCCTTGTGCTTGGGCACGTCGGGGTTGGTGCGCGCCACGATGAGGCCAAAGGAGGAGATGTGCGCCAGGGTCGTCCACACCTTCTGGCCGTTCAGCACCCACTCGTCGCCATCGCGCTCGGCGCGAGTCGACAGCCCGGCCACGTCGGAGCCCGCGCCGGGCTCGCTGAACAGCTGGCACCAGATCTCCTCGTTGGTAAAGAGGGGACGCAAGTAGCGCTGCTTCTGCTCGCTCGTCCCGTGGGTGGCGATGGTCGGGGCGCACATGCCGTAGCCGATCGGATTCCTCACCCCTGCCACGGGGGCACCACCCGCGTGCAGGCGCGACTGCGCCTGTTGGTGATCCTTGGGAGTCAGTCCGAGGCCGCCGCAGTCGGAGGGGAAATGCACCCAGGCCAGGCCGCGGTCGTACTGTTCCCCCAGGAACTGCTGCGGCGGCGTGGTGGCGGGCGGCAAGTCGGCCAGCAGGCCGTCCACCAGTTCGTCGACGTTCGCGCTCATGACCGCACCCTATAGCGTGCTCTCGTGCGGGCACTTGCCCACCCCCGACCGATCGCTCTCCCGGCCCCGAAACCCAGCCGGGCAGGGGGACGCGGGCTGGCGCAGACGTGACGGGGTTCGTCAACCTGCCCGACGGCAGGGTGCTGGCCTACGAGGAATACGGCGACCCCACCGGGTTCCCGGTCCTGAGCTTCCACGGTGGACTGAGCTCCCGCCTCGACGCGGCGCCGGCCCACGAGGCTGCCGTGGCCAAACATGTCCGTCTCGTCTCCCCCGACCGGCCCGGCATGGGTCTCTCGACCTACCAGGAGGGTCGTCGCCTGACCGACTGGCCGGCCGATGTCGAGCGGCTGACCGAGACGCTCGGTATCGGGCGGTTCGCCGTGATGGGCTGGTCGGCCGGTGGTCCCTACGCTGCCGTCTGTGCCGCCAAGATGCGCGGCCGGGTCCGGGCGGCGGCGCTGCTCTCGAGCTCGGTGCCGCTCGATCTCTACGGGACGACCAGAGGGCTCAGCGCGGGAGACCGCACCCTCTTGCTCCTGACGAGGCGGTCGCCGGTCCTGGCCTCCACCGTCATGAAGTGGTTGGCCTCCGCGGTGATGAAGGTCGGCGTCGTCAATGCCAGCAACGCTCGGCTGCTCCGCGCTGCCATGCGTTCGTTCCCACCCGCGGATCGGACCATCCTCACCGAGTGGGGTCCTCCCGACCTCGCCCTCGCCTTCGTCCGCGAGTCGATGCGCCAGGGGACGGAAGGCTGCCTGCAGGACTACCGGATCTTCGGCGACCCGTGGGCCTTCTCGCTCGAAGAGATCAAGGTGCCGGTCCAGATCTGGGAGGGCTCAGAAGACAACAGCGGGCCGCCGGGCTACCGCGCCTTCCTGCAGAGGCACATCCCGCACGCCACGGTCACTGTCGTCCCTGGCGAGGGGCACCTCTCCCTCCTGCCGCATCAGGCGCCGGCCATCCTCGCCGCACTGCTCGGCGGCGACGACGCCGCGTCGCCGGCGCGCTGGAACGTCGGCTAGGGCCCAGACCATCGACCGCATGGTCTCGATTGGCGCCTGTCTGTGGAATGCCAGGCGGACGGAAAGCCAGCACCTCGCGTCGCGGACAAGAGCGTCACGCGCCGACCCCTTGTGCATCCGAACAGTCCGGGGTGTCGATCGAGTTACAACTGGCCCCAGTTCGTCACCTTCACGGGGGCGACGATCGGCGCACCGACATCGAGCTGGATCTGGTAGTGGTTCCCGAGCGGAAGGTCGCGTGGGTCACCCGTGTACAGGCCCGGCTGCTTGCCGGGGGAAGTGAAGAAGACGGTGACCGGCCCGGTGGCGGGCCCCACCTGGGTGGTGCTCAAGGGGATGCCCCACTCGTCGAAGAACTGGCCCAAAGTGAAGGACTGCGAGGTGCTCGGCGACTCGATGTGGATGATGCCGTCGTAGGCGTGGACGTGGAGCCAATAAAAGCAGCTGCCGGTCTCGACGAAGGGACCGGCCGAGGTCTGGACGGCCTGGAAGCCCGGGATGCCGATGCCGTAGGGGATGACCCGGGCCTTGCCGTCCACGAAGATCGTGAGATGCGTGTGGACGTGGACGACAGTCTGCTCACCGGCCTGGCACTGCACCCCGTCGACGGTCTGACCGGTCGCTGCGTTCACCAGCGTGGCCAGTTTCGGGCCGGAGGGGACGCCGACGGTCTCGGGCCCGGGCGTGCTCGCCGGCGGCTGCACCCAAGTGGAGGACATGGAAGCCGGGATGGCCTGCACCGCGACGTGAGGGTTCTGGAATTGCGGCGGCACACCGCCGGAGCCACCACCGGTCACCTGGCTAACGACGACGATGACGAGCGCGAGCACCACCAGCGCGCCGCCGACGCGCACACCGATACGGAGGCGTTTCTGGCGCAGCTCGGCGGCGCGCTTCTCCGCAGCACGGCGTTGGTTGTCGGCCCGGCGTTGCGCCTTCGACTTGCTGCCACTGGTCATTGAGGCGTCAGCGTAGCGAACCAGTCCCACCGAAAGGCATCAACACGTTCGAGGGGGCCTGCCCACTCGGAGGACGTGCCGGTGCCCTCGACGGAAGACCCGAGCGCACCCGACGCCTGCCAGAGATCCCCGTCGACGAAAGCCACGGTGACCGAGCGGCCCTGCGAGGCGTCGGCGAACTCCCAGGCTCCGGCGACCCCCGGCAGGGTCACGAACGCGGCCCCGTCTGCCGGGGGCCCGACGACGACGTACACGCCGCTCGAGGGGCGGAAGGGCACCGCCTCGGCGGAGACGGCGACGCGGGGAGCGGCCCAGCGGTGGGCCACCTCGAAGGGACCCGACAGGAGCGCGCGTCGGGCGGCAAAGAAGCGGTCCTCGGCCCGCAACCGATCGGCCAGGGCGAAGAAGGCGGGCAGCACACCTTCGTCGCGCACCAAGTAGAGCGTCATGTAGTGAAAGCGATCGAGGAGCGAGCTCGTCGCGGCCTCGGCGGCCCGACAACGAGGGGAACGGACCCAACGCTGGCCGAAGATGATGCCCTCGATGGTGAACTGCTCGGGCAGGTGATCGAGCTGGTGCCACGCGTTGTAGGCCTCGTGGGCCGAAGGATCGGTGACCTCAGTGAAGGAGAAGAAACCGAGCATCCGATGAGGGTAGCCGCAGGCCGGAGTGCAAGACTCAACGGCCGATGTCAGCCACGACGGCACCTCTCTCCGGCTTGCGCGTGCTCGACCTGAGTATCTGGCGCCCAGGCCCCTACGCCACCTCGCTGCTGGTCCCCCTTGGGGCCGACGTGCTGAAGGTCGAGCCACCAGGCGGCGACCCGCTGCGCCACTACCGGGACTCTTTGCGGCGGTCAATGCCGGGAAGCGGAGCGTCGTGCTCGATCTCAAGGAGAAGGTCGGGCGAGCGCGGGCGCTGACCCTGGCCGAGCAGGCCGACGTGGTGGTCGGGGGTTCCGCCCGGGCGTCATGACACGGCTCGGGACGGACGAGGCCGCGGTTCGGGCCCGAAACCCCACCATCGTGTACTGCTCCATCTCCGGCGACGGGCAGCAGGGCGAGCGCGCCGACCTGCCGGGCCACGACGTGAACTACCAGGCGTGGGCCGGGGCGCTGACCCCCGAGGGTGGCTCGGCCGGCGTGCCGCCCCTGTCGACGGCCGACCTGGCGTCCGGCCTGACCGCCGCCTTCGGGATCGGGGCGGCCATCATCGGCCGGGACGCGAGCGGAGCAGGGACCTACCTCGATGTCTCCATGACCGACGTGCTGGCGACATGGACGGGCCCCACCGGGGCAGGTCCACCCGTCCCGGGTCAACGCCCGTCCGAACCGGTGCCGGGGGTACGGCCTCTTCGCCACTGCCGACGGCAGGCAGGTGGCACTCGGTGTCGTGAACGAACAGCACTTCTGGTCTGCCCTCTGCCGCGAGCTCGGACTGGACGAGCTGGGGAACCTCGGCTTCGCCGCGCGGTGTGGACGAGGCGGCGAGCTCCGCTGCGCCATCGGCAACTCCGTCGCCGACCGCAACCGGGACGAGTTGGTCACCGCGCTCATCGCTGCCGGCGTCCCGGTGGCCCCGGTCCTCGACCGGGTCGAGATGTTGGCGAGTGGGCCCTTCCCGCCGTTCCCCGTCCGGCTGCCGCTCCCCGCCACGTTGCGGGAGGTCCCGGCGCTCGATCAGCACCGAGGGGAGGGATTTCGCGATCGCCCCTGACACGCGGCGCACGGCGCCGAGCGCCGAGCGCCGATACCTTGCGAGCACCCCACGACGTCATGACCCAGATCGCCGACCTCCTCGTTGCCAACCGCGACGACGCCGCCGCGCGCGCCAACGTGGCCGATCCACGTCCGAGCCGCCATCTGGCGGTCGTCGCGTGCATGGACGCCCGCATCGACGTGTTCGCTTACTCGGACTGCACCTCGGGGAGGCCCACGTCATCCGCAACGCCGGAGGGCGAGTCACCGATGACGTGCTGCGCAGCCTGGCGCTCTCCAGCGGCGTCCTCGGCGTAGACACCACGGTCGTGATGCAGCACACCAAATGGGCCTGGCCGGGCTGAGCGATGCCGAGTGGCGCGCCTTGACGGGTGCCGACGTGGATTTCTTTCCTATCGACGACCACGTCGCAACGCGGCGCAAGGACGTGGAACTCCTGGCGCGCACGCCGCACCTCTCGCCGCTGCGCATAACTGCCGGCTTCATCTACAACGTCGAAGGCGCGGAGATCGAGGGCGTCGTCCACTGGGAGAGACCAGGCTGAGCTTGGGCAACGGTGGGGGTCGCCACCATCCTCGACGACCGGTTCGACACGCTCGGATCGGCATCGTCGTCAGCTCCGACCAGCACGTGGGCCGGCCGTCGTACGCCGCGGTGGAGCTCACCTGGGCGCTCGTACCCGCGGCCATGCGCCAGTGTCCACGCGGGTTGGCTCGGGGCGCCCCGTCGGCATCGACGACTTGGTGTGGTCCCGGCCCGAGTCGCTCGAGCGGCCTGACGGTGTTACCCCGGCACGGGACAGGGCCGAGCTCTTCTCGGGTTGTGACGTGGTCTCGCTGCACCGGCGGCTCGTGCCTGCTACCAGGGGGATCGCCTCCAACGGTGACCCGGGGTTCTTGCGGCCGCACACG
Organism: uncultured Acidimicrobiaceae bacterium; assembly: GCA_963838835.1. Lineage (GTDB taxonomy): Bacteria > Actinomycetota > Acidimicrobiia > Acidimicrobiales > RAAP-2 > Bog-473. Next base: position 70,096 of record CAWITA010000019.1, on the reverse strand, counting down.
TTGCTGGTGAACACCAGCCGGGTGGGGCTGATGCAGCCCTGCGCCCTGGTGGCGGCGTTGCGAGGGGGTCGACCCCCGCCCGGCTTCGCTCGACGTTTTCGAGACCGGAGCCCCTCGACGACCCCACCTGTCCTCCGTCGGAAACGGACGAGGTGGTTTCCACACCTCACATCGGTGATGTGACCAGGGAAGAGCGCGCGGTACAGTTCAACGACATCTTCGACCAGATCACCGCCTATGCGGACGGCACTCCGTTCAACGTCGTGACCCCGACGTGTTGGCGCACGCCCGGAGCTGAACCCTAAGGAGCCCCCGATGCCGGCCCATCATCCCGCCCCCTCAACACCCGCCGTCGGTGACGGCGAGCGTCGCCGGGACAGGCGGCGGCGCTCCCTGCTCGCCGCGCTGGCGGCCTGCGCGACCCTCGTCCCCGCACTTCTCGCTCTCACTCCGGGCACCGCGTCGGCGACCTACCCCGACAATCCGGCGCAGCCGGTGAACTTCGGGGGTGCCGGGTTCTTCGGCCCTTCGGGCGGCCTGCAGCTGAACGCGCCACCCGTCGGCATGGCGTCCACGCCTTCCGGCAACGGCTACTGGATTGCTGCCGCGGACGGCGGCGTCTTCAACTACGGCGACGCCGGATTCTTCGGCTCCGCCGGCGCCATCGCCTTGAACAAGCCCGTCGTGGGCATGGCCGCCACGCATGACGGCGGCGGCTACTGGCTCGTGGCGTCCGACGGCGGCGTCTTCAACTACGGCGACGCCGGCTTCTTCGGGTCAGCCGGCAGCCTACGGCTCAACGCACCCATCGTGGGCATGGCCGCCACGCCGGACGGTGGCGGCTACTGGCTCGTGGCCTCTGACGGCGGCGTCTTTTCCTACGGCGACGCCCTCTTCCACGGTTCCACCGGCTCGATCCACCTCAACCAGCCCGTGGTCGGAATGGCGGCGGCGGCGGGAGGCGGTGGTTATTGGCTGGTGGCGTCCGACGGGGGAATCTTCAGCTACGGGACCGCGTCGTTCCTCGGATCGATGGGTGGCACCCCGCTCAACGCCCCCATCGTCGGCATGGCCGCCACATCGAGCGGCTACTGGCTGGCCGCGCGGGATGGCGGGGTGTTCAACTTCGGCGTTCCGTTCTTGGGCTCGATGGGCGGGCAGTCGAACTCCAACCCCATCAGCGCCATCGCCGCGACACCCGACGGCAGCGGGTACTGGCTCTTGCCGACCACTCCCCCTCCCCTACCACCCACGCTCGGTCCAGGGTCGAGCGGAGCCGCCGTCGCGCTGTTGCAGCAGCAACTGAGCGCACTCGGCTACTGGGTGGACACCACGGCCGGCTCCTTCGACGACAGCACCGAGCAGGCCGTGTGGGCGCTCCAAAAGGCGGCCGGCCTCCCCCGCGACGGAGTGGTCGGACCTTCAACCTGGGCCGCGCTCGACGCGGGGGTGGTTCCCCAGCCGCGCAGCACCTCGGGGTACGTGATCGAGATCGACCTCGAGGACGACCTGCTCATGGTCGTCAACAACGGACACGTCGAATACACGCTCAACACCTCGACCGGCGGCGGCTACACCTACACCTCGGACGGCGTCACGTCCGTGGCCATCACCCCCACCGGGATTTTCCAGACCTACCGCGTCATCGACGGTCTCGACGTGGACTCCCTGGGGGCGTTGTGGCTGCCCAGGTTCTTCACCGGCGGTTACGCCATCCACGGCGACTCGTCCGTGCCTCCCTATCCGGTCTCCCACGGGTGCGCGCGGATCAGCAACGAGGCCATCGACTGGGTGTGGGCGAACAACATCGACCCGATCGGCACGACTGTGTGGGTCTACTGACCCCAAACCGGGCGGCCGGACTCTCTAGATGTCGTAGTAAAGCATGAACTCCCACGGGTGCGGCCGCAGCCGCACCGCGTCAATCTCACGGGAACGCTTGTAATCGATCCAGGTGTCGATCAGGTCGCCGGTGAAGACTCCACCTGCCCTCAGGTAGTCCTGATCGGCCTCGAGGGCGTCCAACGCCTCCTCAAGCGACGAGGGGACCTGGCCGATCTTGGCCAGCTCGTCGGCGGGCATGTCGAAGAGGTCCTCGTCTACCGGTGATGGCGGCTCGATCTTGTTGGTGACACCGTCGAGCCCCGCCATCAGCATGGCTGAGAAGGCCAGGTACGGGTTGCAGGCCGGGTCCGGACACCGGAACTCGACCCGCTTGGCCTTGGGACTCGGCGAGTAGACGGGGATACGGCAGGCGGCGGAGCGGTTCCGTTGGGAGTAGACCAGGTTGACCGGCGCCTCGAAGCCCGGCACGAGTCTCTTGTAAGAGTTGGTCGTGGGAGCCGCAAAGGCCAGCACGGACCGGGCGTGCTTGATGATGCCGCCGATGTACCAGCGGCCGACATCCGACAGGTTGGCGTAGGTGCCCTCCTGATGGAACAGCGGCTCGCTGCCGTTCCAGAGAGACGAGTGGACGTGCATGCCCGATCCGTTGTCGTCGAACAGTGGCTTGGGCATGAAGGTGGCGGTCAAACCGGCCTGGTTTGCGACGCTCTTCACGACGTACTTGTAGAGCATCAGCTTGTCCGCCATCCGCAAGAGCGTGTCGAAGCGCATGTCGATCTCGGCCTGGCCCGCGGTGCCCACCTCGTGGTGTTGGACCTCGATCTCAATACCCAGCCTCTCCATTGTCAGAATCATTTCCGAGCGCAGATCCTGGAAGTGGTCCATGGGCGGGACGGGGAAATAGCCCTCCTTGTAGCGCGGTTTGTAGCCGAGGTTCGGCTCTTCCTCGCGGCCCGAGTTCCAAATCCCCTCGATTGAGTCGACCTGGTAGAAGGCGGAGTGCTGGTCCTGGGAGAACCGTACGTCATCGAAGACGAAGAACTCTGCTTCGGGCCCGAAGTAAGACGTGTCGGCGATGCCGGTCGTCTTGACGTAGGACTCGGCCTTCTTGGCCACGTAGCGCGGGTCCCGGCTATATGGCTCCAGGGTCAACGGATCGTGCACGAAGCAGTTCAGGTTGAGCGTCTTGTGCTGGCGGAACGGGTCGATCACCGCGGTCGAGGGATCCGGCAGCAGGATCATGTCCGACTCGTGGATCTGCTGGAAGCCGCGGATAGAGGAGCCGTCGAAGCCGTTGCCCTCGGTGAACATCTCCTCTGTCAGCGCGTGGGCAGGGATTGAGAAGTGCTGCATGAGCCCGGGAAGGTCACAGAACCTGAGGTCGACGACCTCGATCCCCTCGTCCTTCACGAGGCGGACGACCTCGGCTGGGTTGCGCTCTTGCATGTGACGTCTCCCTCTGAGATCTCGTCGAGCAACCGCCGGGTGCGGTCTCGAGGCCAATGAGATTTCGACGACTACCTATCACACCAGATACGACAAATGCGCAGCTGAGAGGCCGAGTTCATCAAGTCTTCACAATGGTGGACGGCGCGGCGAGCGATTCGTTCGCCGGACCCGTACAGAACCGGTACCGGCGCGTCAACGTCCATAAACTGCATGGTCGTGTTCGACCTACTCGGCCAACGGCTGCGGAACAACGGACACCCGCGCTTCACCGTCGTGTCGGGTTGTCACTCTGAGCGTTGTCACTCTGAGCGATGACGTACGCGAAGGGGCTGCACGAAGTGGCGGACGGCGTTTGGGCCTACCTGCAGCCTGACGGCGGCTGGGGTTGGTCCAACTCGGGGCTGGTAACGGGGGGCGACGCGTCCCTGCTCGTCGACACCCTCTTCGACCTTCGCCTCACCGCCGAGATGCTCGACGTGATGCGCCGGACGACCCCGGCCGCCGAACGGATCTCCACCGTCGTGAACACACACGCCAATGGCGACCACTGCTACGGCAATGCGCTGGTAGCGGGGTCGGACATCATCTCTTCGGCCCGATGTGCTGAGGAGATGGCGCAACTTCCACCATCCGCCATGGCGGCCATGCTGCGCGCCGCACCATCGCTCGGTCCGGCCGGCGAGTTCCTGGCACGGATCTTCGCCCCATTCTCCTTCGAGGACGTGCCGCTCACCTTGCCGACCCGGACCTTCGAGGCGCGCCTCGACATGCTCGTCGGCGATCGCCCGGTGTCACTGGTGGAGGTGGGCCCCGCGCACACGGCGGGTGATGTCGTCGTCCACCTGCCCGACGAGGGCATCGTCTTCACCGGTGACATCTTGTTCCACGGCGGGCACCCCATCGTCTGGGCCGGTCCGGTGGCCAACTGGATCACGGCGTGCCAGCGCATCATTGAGCTGGCTCCCACGGTGGTTGTGCCCGGCCACGGGCCGCTGGCAACGCCGGCGGCGGTGGCCGACCTGCAGGGCTATTTCGAGTTCCTGACTGACGAGGCCAGGGTCCGCTTCGAAGGTGGGATGTCGCCGATGGAGGCGGCGCGGGACATCGACCTTGGCGCGTACTCGGGCTGGAGCGAACCCGAGCGCCTGGTGGCCAACGTCCACGCCCTGTACCGGGATTTCGGAAACGAGGCGCCCGCCGACGCCCTCACGCTCATGGGCGAGATGGCGTCCCTCGCTGGCTGAGAGCGCGGCGCTCCGGACGCCCAGACCACGATCGCTCTCGAAGCTGTCCCACGACTACGGCGAGCCCGGCCTGGGTAGACAACCGGGGTGGAGACGAGCGCTGCCCTCGGAGTGGTCGGAGGCCGATACCGGCTCCATGGGCTGCTCGGCGAAGGCGGCATGGCCCGCGTGTTCGACGCCTTCGACGAGCGGCTCGAACGCCCCGTAGCGCTCAAGATTCTTCGGCCACAGACCCTCGCCCTGCCGGGTATGCGCACGCGGTTCCAACGGGAAGCACGCATCGCGGCACAGCTCACGCATCCCAACATCGTCGCCATCCTGGACTTCGGCGAGGACCGCTTCGCCTCGTACCTCGTCATGGAGCGCCTACCCGGCACCACCCTGCGCGACGAGATCGTCGGAGGACCGCTGACGAGCGAGAGGGTGATGCTCGTCCTGAGCGAGACCCTCAGTGCCCTCTCCGCGGCCCACAGATTCGGCGTCGTGCACAGAGACGTCAAGCCCAGCAACATCCTCCTCCAAGAGGACGGGCATGCGAAGATCACTGACTTCGGCATCGCCAAGACATTCGAAGTCGGAGTCGACCCGGGCCGATTGGGCGACGACCTGACACTCACGGGCGTCGTACTCGGCACTCCGGGCTACCTGGCCCCGGAACGTCGATCGGGCCTGCCGGCCACTGTGCAGTCCGACCTCTATTCGGTTGGCGCGGTCATGGTCGAGGCGCTCAGCGGAAGGCGCCCCGCGCCATGGGATCATGGGAACGAACACCTTCCCCAGCCGTTCCGAGACGTCGTCCTTGGCGCCATGGCGGCCCACCCCGATGATCGGTTCAGATCAGCGGCCGAGATGCTGCAGGCCCTGCGGACACGACCGCCGGTACGCGGCGTCGGCGACACGCCCGCCGGGAACCCCGCCGCCTGCACCGACCGCAACCACGTCACCCGTCAAGCCCCAACTGGCGTATCCAGGCACCGAAATCCGTTCCTCGCCGCCCCTCACGCGGCCGAGGGGCGGCCGCTCGCACCCACGACGGCACCGAGCCCTCCTCGTCGCGGTTGGCATGGCGACGCTGGTCGTGACTCTGTTCTTCTTGCTGGACAACTGGAGCCAGCCCACAGGACCGGCTGCCGCTGGGTCCGCGCACCCCACGCGACCCGCCCGAGAGCAGGACACCGATCCCGAGCGGGCCGCGATCAGAAGTCTCGCGACGGCCCTCGCTGACGGTGGGTTCTCCGGAGACGCGGCCCTGGCCAATGCCCTCGCCGCGGTGGCGGCGCAGCCACCGGGCGCCGCCCGAGAGGCGGCGGCACAAAAGGCCTTGTCGCTGGCCCAGGTGCTCGTCGACGGTGGACGCATCACGTCGGGGCAGTACCAAGACGTCGTGAGTGCACTCCAACCGACGGGGACCAACGTTCCAACGCCCTCGACTACGACTTCGCCTTCCTTGGCCCCGGCGGCCGGTGGACACGGCCACGGCCACGGTGGAGAGGGTGACTCCGGGGATCAGGGCTGAGACGACCCGCCCCCGTCGAGCCCGGTCATCGCCCGGAAGTCAGAGGTGGTGTTCACATGAGGGAACGGCTCGGACGGCTCGGGCAATCCCAAAGCGGCGCACAGAGGGCCCCACCCGTCGCCCGGACGCCACTCCACTAATCGATCCGGTGGCACCTCCGCACGGACACTCGCATTGTGCGCCTCGTAGGCGGCGATCGCAGTGTCCCGGTCCCACCACTTGGGCGTGAAGCGCTCTGCGAGCATCCCGGTGATCATCTCGAACTCCTCAGCGCCTGCCGGGTCGTCGGGCCCCGTGCCCCGATGCAGCACCGCAAAGATCGTCTCCGAGGCACTCTTCCACCATGCGTCGCCGTCGCGCACGGACAACACGACGACGGCCCCGGGGGCCGCCGCGCTGATCTCTCGCCAGAACGCCGCCGCCGGCCAGTCCACCGTAGCCCCGTAGTGAGCCAGGAACGTCGCCCAGTCGACGCGCTCACCGCGGAGGGCGGCCGACCACGTGTCGCGCTGGTCGGGCCGGCCGAACACCTCGAGCATGTGGTAGCAAGGCGCGCCCAGCAGCTGTTCGAACGCAAGTTTCAGCGAATGGGTCCCGGTTCGGCCGAGCCCCGCACCAACCACTCTCAGATCCATGGGGCGTCGTTTAGCACATTTGGACTCTCGCCTGCGCTCCCGAACCATGTCATCGTTTGGTCAACTGAGCGCCGGCCGAGAGGCGTCCCGTGTCCCGGGGGGCCTCAGCCAAGGTGCGTCTTGGCCACCTCGACCGTCGGCTCGTTCTGGGTCATCTGCCAGATGCCCACCGCCAGCGCGGCCAGTCCGATGACGCTTAGCACGACCCTGACCGGCTGGTCGCTCAACTGCTCGTCGAACAGCCAGAAACCGAGCACGATGCTCAAGATCGGATCGGCAGCAACCATGAGGGGTGACGACACATGAAGGGGTCCCTGGTGTACGGCCGCCTGCATCACGACGTTGCCGAAGATGCCCCCCACGATCACGGCGTAGACGGGCCAATGGGCGAACATGCCGAAGAATCCATACCGAGCCAAGGAGTCCGTCATCGACTTGATGTAGGCGGCCTCCAGCGCCCACACCATGCCCGTGGCCGTGCCGTAGAGGGCTGCCTTCCAGGTGGGTGATCCCAAACGAGCCGTGACCACCATGAAGGCGGCGACGCCTCCCAAGGCGGCCGATGCCGAGACCCATTCGGAGGCGCTCGCCGTCGTCCTTCCCCCACCCGCTTCGGAAACGACGATGAAGAGCGCCAACGCGCCACACGTGAGCGCCGCCGCCCTCCAGGCCGCAGCGGACACCTGGTGATGGAAGCACAACCGCCGAATGACCAACGCGAAGACCAGTTCGATCACCAGAATCGGCTGCACGATGGAGAGCGCACCCACGTGCAGGGCGACGGCGTGAAAGACGAAACCGGCCAACAGGGCCAGCCACCCGAACAACCACATCGGTTGTCGGGCCAAGAACAGCACCAGGCGCCAGGGCGTCGACCCCTCTGGGGCTCTCGTGCTCGAGATGTGCTGCGTGACGAGATTGCCGGCGTTGGCGAGGGCCGCCAGCAGAGTCAGTAATTCACTCATCCGAGGAGCCCACTCTCACGAAGGAACGGTACTTCCTCCCGTGACGAGGGTTCAGGCCGCGAACGGGCCGCGAACGCGCTCTCCGAGCACCCGTTCCGCCGACCCTCGCGGCTGGTCTCGAAGGTAGCCAGCACCGGGAGGGAGTGCACCATCCCTTGACGGCCGTGATCCCGACAATCTACGCGACCGAGGCCGGGGCGACGCCAGTGCCGCCCGCCCTACTGCTGGCGTACACCGCGAGGGCGAAACGCAACACGTCGACAGCCCCGTCCGCATCCCACAGCAGTGGACCGTCGCCCGTGCGGAGCCAACGAAGCCAGTGGCGTCCGGACTCTCGAAAGCTACTGGCCCAGTCGTCGTCAAGCGCATGGTAGGTCCGCATCTCTCCGTCCACGTACGTCTCGAGGCTGGGTTGCTGGATGCCGCGGCCCGTGCAACGGTTCACGCGAGAGAACCCACGGCTCCCAGTGACTTCCCAGCGTTCGTCGTTCGTGTAGTAGTCAGATCGCAAGTACATCTCGGGGGCGAGAGTGATGTCCCACACGCCACGGACACCGCTGTCGTGCTCCCACACGATCGTGGTCGGGGCATCAAGCGCAACACCTGCCATGACCTGGGTGGACCCCACCCATGCCCGTACCTCTCTGATGGGGCCGAAGAGCCAGAGCGCTGTCGACAGCTTGTGCCACCCGTCGTCGAACACCAGAATGCCGCGGCCCCGCCCCATCTGCGCGAACTGCCACTCGTAGCTGGACCGCGGCACGCGCCAGCCGCCTCGGCCACTGCCCACCATCTTCATGTGATACCCACGCGTCGTGCCGAGCTCGCCAGACTCGACGGTCTCCTTGAGCTTCCGCAGCGGCTCATAGAACAGATAATTCTCCATCACGCGCAGCACGCGGCTGCTCGCGTTGGCGGCCTCGACCATCCGTGCAGCCTCGTCCAAAGTGTTACACATCGGCTTTTGCAGGTTCACATGCCAGCCGTATCCGAACAGCTCGCAGACTCCCTCCACGTGGAGCGGGATCGGCAGCAACACCTCAACCGCATCGACAGGCAGGCCACTCGCCGCCAAATCGGCTGCGGATGCGAATGCGTTCGCCTCGGGCCACTCCGGTTGGCGTTGCGCGCGGCGATCCGGATCCGGATCCACGAGTGCGACGACCTCGACGTCGGGGTTGTCCCGGTACGCCCTGACGTTGAGGTCATAGATACGACCGAGACCGATGAACGCGGCCCGTACGGGGCGGTCGTAGGGGACGAAGGTCATCTTTCTTGCCCTTCTCGAGTCGGCTGCGATCGGCGAACCTTACCGCTCTTCAAATTTAGGGTACTCTATTGAGCGACACACATCCGGTGGGGACTTCGCAAGAGGTGCGATCAATGGCTGAACATTCGGACGCGGCTCCGATCAACACGCAGCAGGCCCTGGAGGGAGCGATGCTCGAGCTCTCGGCACCGCAACCGAACTACAAGGCGCTCCTGGAGGCGGGGGGCTTCGCCGAGCCGGCTGAGGGCGTGGTCATGAGCTTCAATCGCACCAACACCGAATTCGTGCTGCGCAATCACACGCTCTTCTCATCGCGCGTCGAGATGTCCATGGGCAACGTCCGGCCCATGATCCCCCTCAACGTCGACCCGCCGAACCACTCCAAGTACCGCAAGCTACTGGACCCGATGTTCGCCCCGCGACGAATGGAGGAGCAGGAGACGGAGATCACTCGACGAGCGAACGGTTTTATTGACGCGTTCATCGACTGCGGTGAGTGCAACTTCACCGAGGAGTTCGCCGAACTCTTCCCATCCTCGATCTTCCTCAGCCTTCTGGGTCTGCCCGAGGATCAGATGCGCGCGTTCCTCGACATGCGGGACTACATCTTGCACCCCGCGAAGATCGACCCCGAAGCAGCCTTCGACGTCGAAAAGCGCCAAGCCGTGAACAACCGGGGCGGCGAGATCATCTACGACTACTTCACGGAGCTGATCGAGCGGCGCCAGAAGGAGCCTGGCCTCGACATCATCAGCCGCTTCCTTGCTGCCGAGGTGGGTGGTGACAAGCTGAGCAACGAGGAAATTCTCGACATCATGTTCCTGTTCGTGATCGCGGGCCTCGACACTGTGAGCGACTCGTTGACGTGCTTCTTCGCGTTTCTCGCCCAGCACCCCGAGCACCGCCGCCGGATCGTGGCGGACCCTGGCGTCATTCCCTCGGCCGTCGAAGAGCTTCTCCGATGGGAGAGCCCCGTGCCGGCAGGCGTTCCTCGCGTTGCCACGGCGGACGTGGACCTCCCGGGCGGCCAGAAGGTCACCAAGGGAACGGCAGTCGTGGTCAGCTACGGCGCCGCTGACGTGGATCCCGCCACGTTCGGTGACCCGTTCGAGGTCCGCCTCGAGCGAGAGAACAATCCCCATATCGCCTTCGGCGGAGGGGTCCACCGGTGTCTCGGATCGCACCTGGCCCGACGCGAGTTGCGGATCGTGCTGCGTGAATGGCACCGCCGCATTCCCGAGTATTGGCTGAAGCCCGGCCATGAACAGCTCGAGTACCCCCCCGGTCTCCGCCATGTGAAAGACCTCACCCTCGCCTGGACGTGAGCCTCTTGATCTGAACGACAGCGGACACCGTGACCCTTGTCGGGCGGTGCTCAACGAGAAGCGTTCCGAGCATCCTCGCCGTCTGCACCGGGAGCCACAGCGCCGGGTCACGCGGCGGTGTCGTCGTCATGAAGCGCCGAGTGAACCGATCGAAGTCTCGTCGAGGACCCCAAGCAGGGCCCACGGCCGGAACTGTCACTTCGCCAGGAAACCTGGATGTGACCATGCATAGCGAAGTTTCGCGGGATGGCCATTGAGGCGCGTTGGGTCGCCACCCGGTGGTCCAACAAGCTCGCGTTCGACACGCACGCCGCCCCTGGCTGCGTAGAACGCTTGCGCAGCCACGTTCTGCTCCAGGACCCACAAAAACATCCCAGACGACGGCCTGCGTTCGACCACGAACCGAGCTGCTTTTCCGAGCAAGGCAGAGCCGATCCCCCGCCGCTTGCGCCCAGTTGTCACGTGCAGATTGTCTATAAGGGCTCCCCAGACCGGATCGGCGTCGAGGACGGCGTGAATGAATCCCACGAGCCGTCCTGCTTCCTCGGCCACGATGGTGCATTGCTCCTCTCGAAGCTGCGCCATCCGACCAGCCCACACCCCCAAACGATCGGCGACGACGTCGCCGTCCAGGTACGCATCGGAATACGCACCCCGGTAGTGGCGACGCCAGCTATCAGCATGGAGCGCGGCCACGCTGGACGAGTCGGCGGCAACGCCAACGCGGAACAACACCTGCGGTTCGCCCGTCATGCCACTCCTCATCGATCCTGGCGTTAGCACCGTGCCGAAGAAAGGCCGGGTGTCGGACCATCAAAGGGCCAGGTCCCTCAGGTCGCTCTGGATGAGCAGCGCAATCGTACAGCGGAAGTTGGATGCTTCGCGTGTTCGGACGGATCGTTTCTCGTGCGGCCAGCTCCGTTGGGCCGGTACCTGGCATCGACCTCGTCTACCCAGGGGCGGCCCGACATCGTCGTGGCTTCGGCTAGAAGCGACGGAGGCAGGGCTCGGGTCAAACGCAGGGCGTTGGAATCGTCCCGGTCGGCGAACGTCTCTTGCCTTACATTAGGACTGTGAGCGAAGAGAGCGATGAAGTTCTCCTCCATTACGACTCCGTCGAGGAGGAGAACCGACTTCTGATAGGAAGAGGCCAAATCGAGCTCGCTCGAACCCAGGAGGTCCTTCGACGCCATCTACCCTCCTGTCCCGCACGGGTCCTCGATGTGGGTGGTGCGACAGGGATCCACTCACGGTGGCTGGCAGAGGCGGGCTACAAGGTCACGCTCATCGACTTATCCCCTCGACACGTCGACATTGCGCGATCGTCACTGGGCCCTCTCGGCGTTGAGGTCGAGCAGGGAGATGCCCGCTCGCTTCACGCCGAATCCGCCAGCTTCGACGCCGTTCTTTTGATGGGACCGCTCTACCATCTCCAGGATCCGAGTGATCGCCTGAAGGTTTGGCAGGAAGCTCGACGGGTCGTACGACCGGGGGGAATCGTGGTCGGCGCCGCCATCAGTCGGTTTGCATCACTCTTTGACGGAATCAGCAAGGGATACCTGTTCGACCCCGAGTTCCGAGACGTCGTCTACCGGGATCTCGCCACAGGAAGGCACGACAACCCGGATCGCCAGCCGGGATGGTTCACGACGGCGTACTTCCACCATCCAAGCGAGCTGCGCACGGAAGCCGATGGAGCCGGGCTCACGGTGCACGAGCTGGTGGGCTTGGAGGGACTGCCTGGCTGGCTGCCCTTCTCGCAAGATCGGTGGGATTCTCCCGTTGACCGAGAGACGATTTTGGACGTGGCCCGGCTGGTCGAGGGGAGACGAGCCTGGCCGGACTGAGTGGACACCTGCTGTTGATTTGCGAAGCTCCATAGCGCCTCAGACCCGCGGTTCCGGGTGGATTGTATGACCCCAACCGCGGGACCACACATTGAAGCGCCTCGCATACGTGGTCGTCGGTTCGAGTCCGACCTCAGACGCGCACCGCGGAGACGGGCACTCTCCTGGCGTGCATCCGGTCTCCAGTTGCGCGGGGCTCGATAGTGGAGCATTGCGCCGAGCCAGGTCTTCGCTGCCGGGTGAGAGCACGTCACACGCGTTGCCCTAGTTCCCCTGACGGTCGCATGCACTCGGCTGGAAGGTCGTCACCACCAAGATCGCGTCCTTTTGCGACGGCAGGTAGGCGCCTCGGCGGCGGTGCAGCCGACGGGCCGGGGGTTCTGCAGGGATCCAGGAAGCAGGGCGGACGACTCCGAACGCGTCGTTGGGGTGTCCACCTGGGAACCGCGAGGGAACGCAGCTCAGCGGCGTATGCCCCGAAGCCGCGCCGGTTCGGGTCAGTCATGGCGTGGCAGCTGGGCCGTGAGAGAGGAGCTTGCCGGTGCCGACGGCTACACCCGTCTTGGCCACGTCCTATTTGTCGTCTTGGCTGCCCCGTCAGGGGTCCCCCACAGCGTTCCAAAACGTCGACTCCTCGTGACAGGGACTCGCCGACGGGACGCCCAACGCAGCCCGTCGCTCGGAGCTGAACGGGCGGACGAGCGGGTTGGGGATGTGCGACGCGACGGTGGGCAGTCGTCTGGCTCAGACCCATCTGGCCGTCGCGCCCAAAACGGCGAACAGGGGAGCGGGTTCGAGTCCCGCTCCCCTGTTCAGTTCACCGATACCCCGACCACGTCTCCAGAGATTGACGGGTGGGGAGGGTCAGCGCATCGGCCTTCTCTTCCTCAGCTGCAAGGTGCGTCGGCGATGGCGGCTGGGAAGTTGGTGGTGCAGTTGCCGCTGTACGGCGATGAACCCTTCCCGTTGATGAGGTATGCGGTGCCGGTCTTCGTGGAGACGCCACTCCCCAGATTCCCGATGCCGCGCACGGCAGCGGTGCTCGGCGTGCCGGTGCCCGTCGCGACCTTCTGCTGCGCCAGAGTCGAACCGTTGAAGGCGAACGACGAGCCGATACCAAGCGCCGGGGTCGAGCATAGCGCCAGGCCGGTTGGCACGAACGGCAGGATGATGTCTGTGTGCGCAGCGGTGTCCAGCTCACCGGTTGTGTTGGCAGCCTCGTTAACGACGTAGCCGGCGAAGGAAATGACTGATGTCGGGTAGAGGATCTCCCCGATTGTGTCAGTCGGGAGATCTGTCGGCGCGAGCGCCAGCGAGTTGGCCTGGTAGTCGCCAGGATTGTACCAACCGCCCTCGATAGTCTCACCCTCCGGTTCCCCGGCGGCGCAGGGCTGCACGCCCTTCACCAGGGTCGGGTTAAGCGTCAGCGTCGTCCCGATGGTGGATACCGCGTCATCGTTCGCCGGCGCCGTTGCGGACGGGAGCCCGATCACCTCCGTGGCACCAGGCGTCTCGGTCAAGCTCACGCCAGTGGCCGTCGCTGTCGCCTTTGCCGAAATAGTGATCGTCGTCGCGTTGGTCACCGTCTTGATGTAGGAGCCGGCCGGAATGCCCGTCCCGCTGATGCCCTTGTCCGTGTCACAGGCAGCGCTGAAACCAGCCGTAGCCGAAGTAACCGTCGTGGAGCCACTCGTGGTCACGCCGTTGGTGACCGCGAAGGGCCGAGTGACCGTGGCCGCTTGAGACAGCACAACGCTGGACGCATTGGTCACCGTCTTGATGTAGGTCCCCGTGGGGATCCCGCAGCCCGTCACGGGCAGCTGGAGGTCGGAGGCCTGGAAGTGGGCGCTGGCCGAAGACAGCGTGGTGCTGCCCGAGGTGATGCTGGCGTCCGTCACCTCACGGGTGGACGAGACCTGCTCGTTGGCGCCGATGGTCAGACTCTGTGCCGTCCCGGCCGCGGTCGCCGCGGTGGTGAGCACCGCGGTCGTAGCGTTGGTCACCGATGCGATCTTGTCGTACAGAGGTAGGTTGGTCCCCGTCACGATCCGGCCCACGTCGGCAGCGGTGAAGTGGGCAGTCGCCGAGGTGATGGTGGTGCTGCTCTTCGTGGTCACGCCATCGGTCACGGAACGCGTGGTGGAGTTGTTGATGGTGAGCGTGACGCCCGTCTTGGAACCGGTCGCGTTGTGGTTCAGCGTGATGGAGGTGGCACTGTTCACCGCGATGACGAACGAATCAGGTGCGATGTCCGTGCCCGAGACGGTGTCGTTGATGTCGGTCGCCGCGTTGAAGTGTCCGCTGGTCACGGTGACCGTCGGACTTCCCGAGGTCGTCGTACCGCCGGTGGCCTGCCACGCGGCACCGTCGTGCCAGACGGCCTGAGGGAAATCCTCGACGGTCTCGTTCGACGACGAGCCCGTATTCGTGAAGGTGCAGTTCACCTGGAGTTGGCTCTGACCCCCCGGCGAGTTCGGGTACTGCCCGAAACTGCACGCGTTGGTTATAGCTGCCCCGACGGGACCGGACCCAACACCCAGCGCCGTCACCGGTACCGCGAGCGCCATCACCGCACCAGATACGAGTAAAGCTAGTCTCGAACCACGCATTCTCATGACCTCCCCAATCCTCCCTAAGTTCGGTGGCTCCGAACACGAGCCGTGCCCAGCGCCCAACGGTTAGAGCATCCGGCCACCATCGAAGAGGTCTCGACAGCAGCGCGAACCGCCGAAGAGCCAGACGGCCGGCACCGTGTGTTGGCTACCCCGAAACGCCTATCCCGAAACGCCGCTGTTGCGGCGCACGCCCGCGTGTTCGGCACCAACGAAGCTTTTGATCGACAAGGCGCACTTCTGCCTGCACCAGAACGAGCACCCGGCGCGCTCGGTCGGTGAAGTGCTCGAACACTTCTCGCAGAAGACTCGGCTGCCGTAGACGCTGACGAGAAACCGCCGGGCCGGTGGACGGCTTAGCTGCCAGAAGAACGGAGTGGGTAATGCCGTCCCCGATACTCAAAGACGGGCACCACTTGTCCATCGGGCAGTTTCTGGACTCTCTCGCACGCGACGTAGAGATACCTGGATCCGTCCTCATCACGACGAGAAGCTCGACAGCATCGGGTTCCACTCGATGCTCCCGCCCGTCCAAGGGACCACCATCGAGAACTGCATTCCCGGCGTTCGCGTTCAGGATGCGTCCCGACATGGGGTCATGGTATCCACGTACGAGCCCTGCCCCCGTGGACGGCGATCTCGATCTTTGACATCCTCCAACCGGAGATGCCCGAGTTTCCAGTGCTGGCCCAGGCCGGGGTCCGCTACCGCTGGACGACGAGGTGACCTTCGGCATGCTTGAGACCTCATCGCTCAAGCATCTGGTCGAATGGCCCTCGCCTTAGTCCTCCCTCGGTGCCCCTCTCGCATCAGGATGGGCGGGACGCTCCGGACTATGTTGAAGCAACCCCTCGACCATGGTTGCAATGACCCGGCCGAGTCCCTGGCAAAGGAAAGATTTCGAACCGCGGGGGTATGGACAGCACGGAAGAACTGACAGCAACTCATCGCGGAGGTGCAGGCTGATGGAGGTGCAATTTGTAACGAGCATCGCCCCGATCGTGCGAGACGCCGAGGCCTCCCGGTCCTTCTACGCGGACGCATTGGGCTTAGGCTTCGAGGGCCAAGAGGGCGATTACCGGTTCACTCATCAGCTTGAAGGGACAAAACACTTCGGCCTCTGGCCCCTCTCCGAAGCGGCGACTGCCTGCTTCGGAACCACCGAATGGCCCGGCGAGATCCCAGTGCCCCAAGCCAGCATCGAATTCGAAGTCGCCGACGTGGCAACTGCTGCAGCCGAGCTCACGACCAAGGGCTACCACCTCATCCACGGCGCTCGCACGGAACCCTGGGGTCAGGTCACCGCTCGGGTTCTGAGCCCGGAGGGGTTGCTCGTGGCCGTCTGCTACTCCCCTTCGCTTCAGGACGCATAGCACAGCCTTCCGAGCGGAGGGTGTCCGCTACCCCGGTTCGAGGCGAGGACGTGAGGTTCAGCGAACCGGAACACGAACTGAGATAACAATGCCCGCCGAGCGAGTTCGGACCGTCACTCAAGCCATCTGCGGCACGACTATCTAAGCCGACACGCTCGTCAATCCATCGCTCAACGAGGTGTCAGATGGCCGTTACCACGCTCAACGACAAAGGCCGCTTGGTCGACATTCCGCGCTCGTCCGAGGCCAAGATCACGGTCGAGCGACGGGACGAGATCGTCCTGATCGGGGTCAATCGGGCTTGGCGAGACCGAAGAAAGCCTCGGGATCGAAACGGTTATGGAGCTGTGGCCGAGGCGTACTACGACTTCGACAACGACCCGAGCCTGCGGGCGGCAGTGTTCTTCGGCCACGGCGACAACTTCTCGCGCGGCATCGACGTGGACGCCTTCGCGCCCCTGGCCAAGACCGGCAAGCCCTTTGCGATTAGAGATGACATGCTCGATCCCTTCGCCCGGACACAAAAGCTCAGCAAGCCCCTGATCGCCGTTGTCCCATGGCGATACCTGGAACATGGGCCACGAACTCCATCTGGTGGCTGACATCCGGGTAGCCAGCGCCGACGTGCGCTTTGGCCAGGACGAGAACACGCACGGACGATTTCCTGGCGGCGGCTCGACCATCCGTTTTCCGCGGGAAGCGGGATGGGGCAACGCCATGCGCTACATGCTGACCGGCGACCAGTGGGGCGCCGCGGAGGCCTACCGCATGGGCGTGATCCAGGAGATCGCCCCCAACCCAGCCAAGGCGTTGGAAGCGGGGATCGGGCTGGCCCACAAGATCGCCGCGTGCGGCCCACTCGGCATCAAGACCACGCTGGAGTCCGCGCACCTCTCGATCGACGAAGGCGATGCGGCGGCCTTCGCCAAGCTCAATGAGCAATTTGGCGGGCTCTTCCACACCGAGGACTTTGTCGAGGGTCGCAAGGCTGAGGCGGAAGAACGAAGCCCCGTCTACCAAGGCAAGTAGCCGGCGTTCGGGTCGTAGCCGATCGCAGTCTGAGTGTGCTGAATGCGGACTCCAGTATGCCGTGGATGGGGGTGACACCCTGCGAATCAGGCACCCTGAGGGCCCCCTTCGGCCAATGGCCGCGCGTTGTGGGATACCGATGCCAGCGGATCGCCGAACATTTCCGGCCTTGAGAAGGACGGATCAGAGGGCTGACGGGCGCGTAATCGAATATTTCGGAACCGGTCCAAGCTCGGGTTGTCGGGCATGCCGGACCGGCCTCCTCGACCATCGGTCGCAGTTGGCAGCCTTGCGCTTGTCAGGCCCAGGAGCCGATCCGAAGCTGCCGCATCCTCGACAGGTTGTCTTCTACCCCGATCGCCGACACGATCTTGCCGCTCTCGAACCCGAAGACGTAGATCTCGTCGACGTGTTCAAACCGGCGGCCTGTGCCCGGCACACCAAGCCAGTCACCTAAGTGGGTGCCGGAGCACCTGAAGTGAGCAGCCACCTTTTGCCCCTCGGCGATCAGCTCCACGATCTGCATCTCGAAATCCGGGAACGCACTCTGAAACGGACGCACCCAGCTCTTGGCAATCGATGCGAAGTCCCCTGCGACGACCTCGTCAACAATGTTGATGTTTCGCTGGACGACGGCCTGCTCGATCAGCCGGCGAACCAGTAGTTTGTTCTCTTCAGCTGACATCGTTCACACCTGTTTCACCTCGCTCGACTCCGCTCGTCTCCTGTATCTGTTTAGCCGGTGAGGCAAGTCCAGACGGGTTGCTTACCAACCGTCACACCGGGACGCGCCAATAGCCAGTGAGGTGCGAAGGGGGCCTCATATCTCGCTGCCGGATGAGCGGGCTGTCCCGGCAGCTCCGTACCAGCGCCGCACGGCCACCCCAGACCAGATCAGTTCGACAACCCCAAATGGCCATGCTCCAGAGAGGAAGCCATAGGCGCTGGAGAGCAGGCATCCGAGGGCAAATAGAAAGATGAACTGTTTGCCTTTCCTCTCCAAGGCATACATCGCCATCATGAACGAGACGGCGCAAACCCCATAGACAGTGATGGCGACGCTGGACATCTTCTCATTCAAGCCGACGAAGGCGCGTTGAACACCTACTCTACGCTTGCCCTTGTAGATTGTCGCCGGCATAGTAGGGCAATCTGGCACATCGATGGCAGTGCTCCTGCCTCAGATCTGTGTGCCTTAGGTTGATTTCCGTGTCGGGCATCGTCCTGGTCGGCGCCGCTCTTGGCCTGTCGAACTTCGCAGCCGCAATTGGCATCGGCCTCTCGGGGGTCGACGGCCGACTCCGCATCCGTATGGCCGTCATCTTTGGCTTCTTTGAGGCCGCGATGCCGTTACTCGGCCTTCTCGTTGGCCACCGGGTAGCTGGTTCCATCGGATCAGCTGCTTCGTACTTGGGTGGCGGACTCCTCATCGCCACAGGTCTTTATGCATTCGTTCGGGCGAGGACGGGTGCCGCCGCTGAGGTGCCTCGTCGGACCAACATGGGGAAACTCATACTTATTGGCGCCGCCTTGAGCATCGACAATCTGGTGGTCGGGTTTGCTCTCGGCGCTTACAAGGTGCCGCTCGTAGAAGCCGCCATCGTCATCGCCGTGGTGAGCGTTGGAATGTCCCTCATTGGCCTAGAAGCTGGACGGCGACTCGGTCCCTCGGTCGAACAGTGGAGCGCCGAACTCGGAGGTACGGTCCTCGTCGTCGTCGGCATCCTCATCGCGTCCGGGGTCCTCTGAAGGGAGGAGCCAAATATCTCAGTTCGCCAATCGGGACGATGCGACGCCGTGTTGCCACTCATCGGCGCATGTGCGTCTGGTCCCGTAACCAAGCTGAGTTCGCGAACAATGCCGACGGGTCTCGTTCGAGCACCAGCGGTGCGTTCTCGACAGACTGTGGGCCGTGATCGACCTACCCGAGACCCGCTACCGTCAGGACGGTCGACGGCGCCCAGATCGCCGATCAAGTAGCTCGCGATGCGCCCTATTGGACTCCTCGAGGGTCAAGGACTTGGTTGTGGGCTCAGGTATCGCGTTCGAGGACAGGAACGAGCACGAGTTGAAGAGTGTCCCGGGAACGTGGCGCCTGTTTGCTGTAGTGGGCTGACACCTGGCAACCGAACAGGCTGATGCCGAGCCAGGTACCCGTCGACGATCCGCTCGGGATCCCGCCTGGCTGCCCCACTACCCGGGAAGAGCCGCACTTTGTTCCATACTCTGAGTCGGTTCCCCGTCGCTAGGCGATGACGGCCGCCCTTGGTTGAGCGATTTTTGGCGGAGTTCAGGCACAGCGCGGGTTGCGCTGTCAGTGGAAAATCGACTAGACGTTTTTTTCAATCGTGAGCGGTGCCGTGAAGTGCCCGACGACGAAGCCAGGTCTCCGATGCCGAGTGCCAAAGCTCGCCGGTGTTGGAGCGGGGATCGTAGGCCTGTGTCTCGTCACCGCGATCACCGTAACGGTGGTCGTGCCCGCGAGACCCGTCGCGGCCGATCAAGTATCTAATCTCAAAGCGCAGGCGGTCCAGATCGCCCAGGATCTCGTGCTGGAGCAACTCCAGATCGGCTCCTACCAACAGCGATACGACGTTGATATCGCCCAGGTTCAACGCGACCAGGAAGAGATCGGATCGAGTGACAACAAGATCCAAGCCGACATCAGTCGGGTGAGGCGCGATCGCAACCGGCTTGAGTCTGAGGCGGTGTCCGCCTACATCAACTTGGACCCAGAGGTCAGCGGGACCGAGGCCCTCTTCGAGAACCAGAAGGAAGCACCGACGAGAGCCGAGTACGAAGAAGTGGCAACTGGTGACATCGCCCTAACTATCGACGCCTTTCGTAGCGACGAGAAGGCGTTGGGTGCCGAACGCGCCACGCTCGAGCAACAAGAGACCCTCGATCAAGTGACCACCAACCAGGAGGCAACGCTGGCCAACGCCGCACGCCACACCGAGGTCCAGCTCGCGTCCAAGCAGGCAGAGATCACGGGCGAGCTCGCCGTGGCGGTGGCCCAACAGCAGGCGGCCCAGGCCGCGGCGGCTGCCGCTGCAGTCCGGGCGGCCCAGACCCCGGCTGCTGCCGCGGTGGCCACTTCGCGCCCGTCAGAGCCGCCGTCGACCACCTCGACGGCACAAGAGGGAAGCGCCGCCAGCACGTCGTCGGGCGACCCATCGCTGCCCCCCTTCCTCCAATGCGTCCTGCAGGCCGAGTCAGGCGACAACTACGAAGCCGTCTCGCCGGGCGGCACCTACATGGGCGGTTTCCAATTCAGCCAGGCGACGTGGAACGAAGCGGCCGGGCTGGCCGGCATGGCGCAGCTCATCAACGTCCCCCCGAACGAGGCGACTCCGGCCGAGCAGGACGACCTCGCCATCGCGCTCTACAATGCCGATGGCGAGCAGTCCTGGAACGACTCCTGCCGGACGAGCTGACGCTGGCCACCACGGCGCACTCCTGCGCTCGCCCCGGGGCACGTCGCGGCAGGACCCGTGGCAATGTTGCACCCAAACGACGAGCAGGGATCTGCGGCGCCATTGATGACGACATTGGTCATCGGAGGAACTTTCTTTGAGCGCCTTGCGTTTCGTGTGCCGGTAAAAGCCGGAGGGTCAGTTGCACCTTGCCGGTACGAGGAATCAGGAGCTGAGGGGCGTGGTTTGCGCGCGGGCGACCAACAAGTACCGATGGTTATGGGGACCATGCCAGCCAGAGGTTGCCCCTGCTGTCGGTAGGGCCTGCCCCAGGGTGGAGGTCTGAAATAAGGTGGCCTGTGCCCAATCTTAACGTAGTCGCAGTGATCACAGCCAAGCCGGGAGGGGAGGCGATCGTAGAAGAAGCTCTGAAGACGCTCGTTGTTGCAAGCAGGGATGACCGCGGCTGCCTCTCCTACGACCTGTTTGCCTCGGACTCGACACCTGGCACATTTGTCACCATCGAGAGATGGCAGTCGCAGGAGGACCTAGACGCACACATGGCTTCGTCGCACATCGCTGACGTAATCACTGTTGCCGGGGATCATTTCGATGGATTCCCCGCCATCCATACTCTTCGCCCCTTGGAGTCCTAACGGCGAGATCCGACGAGCAGGCCTCAGGCCGTCCATCTACGCTCTGCTCGGATGGAGAGGAGTTCCAATGGCATTTGTCCAGATAATCGAGTACCGGACTTCTAAGGCCGCCGAGATGCAGGCAGTGAGCGACGAATGGGAGAAGGCAACCGAAGGTAAGCGTAAGGCGGGCAGACGCGTTCTCTGCCAAGACCGGGACAATCCGGAGCGCTACTTCAACGTCGTCTTCTTCGATTCCTATGAAGACGCAATGAAGAACTCGGCACTTCCCGAGACCGATTCACTTTCGAAGAAAATGATGAGCTTCGCCGACGGGCCACCTACCTTCTACAACCTCGACGTCGTCGACGATAGGGGGTAGATCCAGCTAGAGAACCAACGAGCGCTTACGGTATCCCCGTACATTGCTGCCGGGACGGTGGGGCACTTAGGAGTCAGTGTGCGGTTGTGCGCCACGGGCCTTTCCCAGCCCGCAGGAAGATCAGGCCGAACCGATGACCGCGCCGAACTGGATGGTGCCCACAGTCACGCCAGGTGCCTCGGCACCTTCGGGAGGCGCGAAAGCGCGGGCTTGCTCTTCGGTCTCGAACACCTCGATCGAGACCCCGTGAGAGTGGTCGACGGCTACGAAGTAGGCGCCCAGGAAACCGGGGGCCCCCTTTATCCTTGGAATGACCTCCTTGAGGCCCCGCTCGGTCTCGGCCAGGTCCGCAATGTTGGCGTGGATCACTCTGGCGTGCATGGCTGATCTCCCTGTTCGTCATGCTGACTCATCACGCTAAGGGCCCGCCGCGGAATAGGTCGCGCGATTCACGTAGCGATGCTGTAGTTCCACTCGCCGTGCCAGTCGTGGGGTCGTAGCGGAATGGCGGCGTAGTCATCGTCGCTGATCTTGACCCCGGTGGGGTACCAGTTGGGGTCGTAGTCGCACTGGACGGTGAGACCGGTCTTGGTCTTGGTGGCGGCAATGAGCTCGACGATGGTGCGGATGTCGCTGAGCGACCGGCCCCTCCAGTTGATGGAGATGAAGCTGAAGAGACGGTGCTCGATCTTGTTCCACTTCGAGGTGCCGGGCGGATAGTGACAGACCGAGATGGAGAGGCCCGTCTCGGCGGAGAGCTTCGCCAAGTGGTACTTAAAGGCCCGTACTCTCGGGCCGTTGGACCCGCCGGCATCGGCGGTGATGAGCAAGGTGGAGGCCTCGGGAAAGCGCTCCCGGCCCATCTGGTTCCACCAGCGCCGGATCGATTCGACGGCGAACTCGGCGGTATCTGCCGTGTCGCCGACCGAGACCCAGCCCTCGTCGTTGCCGACGTCGTAGACCCCATAGGGGATGGCCTTGGCGAACTCAGCGAGGGTCCGATCGGCGAAGTCGTGCACGTTGACCCGGCTCGGCTCGCCTGCGGGTTGCCATTCGCTGCCCCCGTTGGCGTAGTTGCCGATCAGCTCCTTTTTCTTGGTGTCGACGCTGATGACCGGCTCACCGAGCTTGAGCCGAGCCGTCACCAGCTTGTTGATGTAGGCGAACTGGGCGTCACGGTCGGGGTGTGCAGTGCCCTCGTTCTGCTTGGCCGGCGCCTGGAGGCTGTATCCCATCTGGTGCAACAACCTGCGCACCAGCTCCGCCGAGGTCCGGAACCCCTGGGCCTGGAGGTCTTGGGCCAGCTCATAGGTCGACTTGAGCGTCCAGCGCAGCGCCGACATCGGCGTGCCGCGCGTGGAGGGATGGACCAGTTCATCGAGTGCTTCGAGCAGGCCGGGCTGCTTGTCGATGGCCGGCTTGTCCCCTCCGCCCACCGCGCGTTGGCGATCCGACGGCTCGACGCCAGCACGCACCTGTGCGACCGACTTGTAGACCGTCGAAGAACTCATCCCCGATGCCTCGACGACGCGGGCTTGGCCCCCACGACCCAACGCCTCCGCCATGGCACCCGCCACCACGCGGGTCTGTAGCTCGTTCAAGTGCGGCAGCACCGTGTCGAAGAACCCGCTCAGTTCTTCAGGCGACAACTCCACACGGAGAGCCTACTCTCTCGCGAGTTAACCTATGGTGGACCCTAATTCTCGGCGGTACTAAAATAGCGGGATGAGCTGCTGGCGAAAGCAAGCACCTGACGCAGCCTGCCGGAATATGGCTCACTGATCCGGCGAACGGGGCAGGGGGAAGGTGCGTTCACCGACGCGGCGTTCAACCCTCTGCGCAGTAGTCACTGCTCTCGATGCTCGGGTTGGGTCATTGTGGTGGTGAAGCCCATACCTTCCAGTCGACTGGCCGGCACTACTCGGAACGCCAACGCCTATAGAGCTCGGTGAGGTCCTGTCTTGCTTCTCGCGTCAGGTCCTCTGGCTCGATCTCGCCGGCCAGCCGAATGGTCATCTTGATCTGCTGCAAGTACGCGGCACAGTTGGGGCATACTTTCAGATGAGCCTCGAATCGCCGTCGATCCCGACGGGAAAGAGCCCCTTCGAGATAGTCGGTGACGAGTTCGACCGCCTGCTGACACACGATGTCTCTTCGTTTCAGCGACAGCACGGTTAGCTCTTCTCAATCTCGGCGTCGAGGAACTCTCGCAAGCGTGCGCGTCCCCGATGCAGCAAGATCCGCTGGTTGCCGAGGCTGATTCCAAGCACGGCGCACGCTTCGTCGTTGGAAAGGCCTTCGACGTCGCGCAACATAACGACCTGGCGCTGACGGGCAGGCAGTGTGTCGAGGGCAGATTTGAGGATCGGTACCCAGGTGGCGGCGTCGAGACGGTCCTCGCTCGCCGCTGTCCAGTGCTCGACGGGGTCGGCCCATTGGCCCTGAGCGCCGAAGCGGGTCGGGTCGACTGCCTGGATCGTCTCGATTGAGGGATCTGTAGGTTCCCGGGCACCAGCCGAGCGCACTCGGTTGACGAGGATCCGAAAGAGCCAGGTCTTGAACGAAGAACGTCCCTCGAACCCCTCGATGCCACGAACGACGCCCAGCCACGTGTCTTGGACAGCCTCTTCGGCCACCTGCTGACTCGGGACCATGGAACACGCCAGGCGAAGCATGGGCTGTTGGTAGCGGGCCACCAGCATCACAAAGGCCTCCTCGTCACCGGTACGGACCCGGCTGAGCAGCTCGCCGTCCATCTCCACGACGCGAGCGTACGACTCCACGTTCCGGTGCGCGTCGCGCCCACCAATGCCGGCCTGTTCGTTTGGGAGTTCGGCCGATCGCCTGTCGTTGGGACATGTTCTTTCAGTCCCAGTCACCTCGGAGGCGTTACATGAGGTGTGAGCCGACGGCGATTCATGTACGAGCGTATCGCTTGTCCCCGCGTTCCGAGATTCTTGAACGCTTTGAATCGTCGATGGCGGAGGCGCAAATGAGGACACTCGCCCATCTGACGCTGGGCACCGGAGCTGTCCTGGGACCCTCGACCTGGCTCGGCCCTCTCCTTGAGCCATCTGGGCTCGCTGGACTCGCTGGCCCCGGACCCGCCACACCTGGTCGGCGCCGGGCGCGCCAATGACACGGGCGTCAGATTTTCTCGGGCGACGGCGCGTAACGGTTCTCGTCGACGAGAGGACAGTACTTGTGGTGGACAACCCGTCCCCGCGAAAACCATGGAGGTCAGGAACACAATGCGAAAGCACGTCAAGATGGCCCTGCGCCTTGGGCTCGGCGTCGCCACGCTCAGTAGTGCCGGGATTCTCGGTGCTCTGAGCTCTGGCGCGGCTAATGCAACCCCTATCGCCAGCGACAGCCCAGGCAACGTCTCTCCAGTAGTCGGACATGTCTACCTCGACGACAACACCGCGGGGACCAACACGATCAGCGGGTTTGACCGCCACTTGGACGGCTCGCTCACACCACTGGCGGGCTCACCGTTTAAAGCAGGCGGCGCGGGGACGGGTGCCGGGTTGGCTTCCCAGGGTGCGATTCAGGTCAGCAGCGACGGCCGCTTCCTGCTCGCGGTGGATGCAGGCAGTAACCAGGTCTCGGTTTTGAGAATCGGGTTTGACGGCGCTCTGCAGCTGGTCCCCAACGGAGTGGTGTCCTCTGACGGTCCCACGCCGGTGAGCATCGCGGTGCACGACAACCTTGTCTACGTCGCGAATGCCGGCGCAGCAGGTCCGAACTTCACCGGGTTCACACTCAACTCCTTCGGACAGCTCCAGCCGCTGGCCAACTCGACCGTGTCCCTTCCCAGCGGATCCGTGTCCCTTCCCAGCGGATCTGAGCCTGGCGACGTGCTCTTCAACTCAACCGGCACCAGCCTGGTGGGCACTCTCGTTGGTCCATCGTTGATCGACAGCTTCGTCGTTGGAAGAGACGGGCTTTTGACCGCCGCTCCTGGGTCTCCTTCCCCCGCACAGGGACTCGGACCCTTCGGCAGCGAGTTCCGGCCGACGAATCCCCAGCAACTGTTCGTCTCCAATGCGCACAACGTGGGGGCCGGCACCGGAACAGTCTCCGCCTTCAACGTTGCGTTCAACGGGTCACTGACGTCGATTGGGGCTAGTCCGTTCGCGGACGACCAGACAGCGCCGTGTTGGATCGAGATCACCCACGACGGCCAGTTCCTGTTCACGGTGAACACCGGATCAGGTGAGATCTCCCGTTACGCCATCGCGCCCAACGGGTCCCTGAGGCTCCTCGGCAGCACACCAGTCAGCAACAGTGGCGGCGTCGGCGCCGTTGACGCCCGCCTGAGCAACGACGGTCGGACGCTGTACGTGGACGAGAGCCAAGCCGACGTCGTGGGTGCCTTCGCCGTGAACGGTGGAAATCTCACAGAGCTTCCCAGCTCGCCTGTTTCGCTCCCCGCCGGCGCACACGCCGCGGGCATCGTCACCACAGGGTTCTAGTCAGCAGCCTTCGGCATCGCGAGGGCCGGGAGCATGAGCGCTCCCGGCCCTCGCATGTCCAGATAGGTAGGGTCACTGGACTGACGGCAGCTTCGCTGTTCTGTGCATGGGCCAAGCTCATCCCGTAGTGCAGGGTCCCGCTCGCGGGGTGGCGGCGCGCTACCTCGGCGTCAACCTCGACCCCTAAACAGTGCGTCCGTGTAGCCTGCCTCCCTCACTCACTCAGTCTTTCTCGCGGGCTCAGTTGGTGAGAAAGCGGACGATGGCCTGCGCCAACTCGGGGTTCGCGACCACGCTCTCGTGATCGCCCTCGAGCACCAGCGCCTCGGCGTTGGGCAGCGCCGCCGCTAGCTCGGCGGGGGAGGCATCGCGATCCCCGCACACGACCAACACCGGCACAGTGACGGCCGCGGAAACCATCTCGCTGGAGAGATGCCTGCGGTTCGAGCGCAAGAGCGCGGCGATAGCCTCGAGGTCGTTGCCCCGAGCATCGAAGACCTTGCGGGCGCGGCGCGCCACGGGGTCCTCGATCGCGTCGGGAACCTGAGCCTCGAGCCCGGCCAGCCAGCGCTTCCCCATGAGGGCGCGTTCACCGTCCGGGGTGCCCCAGAGCTTCGGGTCGCCGCCGATCCCACCCAGCACCAGCCGCCGCAACCGGTCGTCGCTGCCCGCGAACTGCAGCGCCGTCGACGCCCCCATTGAGTAGCCGACCAGGTCGGTCTCCTCCAGGCTCAGCTCGTCGAGCATCGCCCCGACGTCTCGGACCATGGCGTCGTCTTGGTAGGCGGACGGATCGTGCGGCTTGTCGGACCGGCCGTGACCTCTGGCGTCGAAGCCGATCACTCGACGGCCGGCGCCGACCAGGGCGGCCCAGATGCCCGGCGCCTTCCAGTTTCCGTCGACGTCGACACTCAGCCCGTGTAAGAGGACGACCGGTGCTCCTGCCCCCTCTTCCTCGTAGTACAGCTTCGTGCCGTCAAAGCTCCTGATTGTTGCCATAGGACCCTCCTGAGGGGCGTATCTTCCTAAGCCCTCGTCCCTGACGCTATTGCACAGCGTCGCACCCATTTCCGGCGTGGTCACGGGGCGGCGGGACAACGGTCAGCGTCGAGGGCCGACCGACATCGGCGAAGAGGGTCGCCGCCTCCATTTCTCCATACTGCCCAATGGCCGAGCCTCGGCAGATCGAGACGGGTGTCACCGGCCCGGCGTTGATGTGGAACGGGGCGACCCCTGGAACTCCGTGGACCATGCACAGATGGGGGCAGTTTGCGATCGACCCAATATCGAGAGCCGGGAACACTTCGTCCATGACCTTGAGCGAGAGCACTCCTCCACCGCTTCTCAGAGGCCCCGACAAATGCAGACGTTCACGCGTCAAGTCCCGGCTGGTTGCTTGGCTCGAACTCGCATGAGGACATCACGGAACTTTTCTGGTTCCTCGAGATGCGGGGTATGGGCTGACTTCTCGAACCACACCAGCCCTTTGCTGGGCGCCTCCAAGGAGCTGGCGAACCGCTGTGTCGCTTCACCCGGCGCTACCTGGTCGAGGCGCCCCTGCACCATGATGATGGGAACGTCGAGGCGAGGCAGGGAGCGAGTCAGGTCCATCCTCGCAAGGTCTGGCAGCAGTGCGGACTGGGTCCTACCCATCCCCCGGAGGGTCCGAATGATGTCCCCGACCGAGTAGTCAGGCGACCGCACCATGCTGGTGAGCAGTTGTCGGGCCGAGTTGCTGTAGTTCTCGTGGGTCGTGACGCCACCGAAGTTTGTCGCCCAGCGGACCCGGGTCGAGAACTGCCTCAGCTTGAGGTGGGGCGCCGGGCCGATGGCCTCGAGCTGCCGGATCGCGCGTCGCGTGCCACGCTTGACCGCCGTCTTGAGGGCGAAGTCATAGGCACTGTTGCCAGCGGCCACACCGTCGATGTCCATTCCCACCGCCACCAGCGTCTCGACGAGGTCCGGTCGCCGTGCGGCAGCGTAGGCCCCGATCGCCCCTCCGAAGGAGAAGCCGGTCACAAAGATCTCCTTCCCGAAGCGGTCTCGCAACCATTCGAGGATGGACACGGTGTCGGACACCATTGCGTCGATGCTGATGCCGTCAGGCTCCTCTGGTCCCCGCAGCGAGCGTCCGCAGCCACGTTGGTCCCAAAAGACAACCGTGAACTCACGCTCCAGCCCAACGCGGTGCTCGAAGCGACGCGCCTCGTTCATCATCGGCAGGCCGGGACACTGTTGGATCAACAGCAGCACAGGGTTGGAGGCGTCCGCCCCCGAATACGGACCCACTGGGTTGTGTCACCGAAGTGGAGCTCTTCATGCTCGTCAATAGCCATTTCGTCTCCCATCGTGATGTCGATCGATCACTGCGTCGTGCCGTGACTGGTCGGTCAGCTGGCAAGGGGAACGGGTGGTTGACCCGTGGCCTGGGCCAATCGATCAGCCACTCCCGGGTCATGCGCCGGCAGAATCACCAGATCGGCATAACGCTGGCGCATCCGCTTGACCTTGGCCGTGGATTCACGCAGTCGGCGCCGGCTGCCGACGCCGGGGACATGTCCGTCCTCGAGGGATGTGCACGTCATAGGTCGGGTCGCCGACCAGCATGAACGACGGCAGACCACTCTGGCAGACGAGCAATGACATTGGGCCCGGCGTATGTCCCGGAGTGGGCAGCAGGACCAGGCTCCCGTCGCCCAAGATGTCGTGACACTCCTCGAACGGAGCGAGGTCGGGATCGTCGGTTGGTTCGGGCTCGGATGACGCAGGCATTGATCGGCCGCGGCGCGGTCCAGTGGGAGAGGTGAAGAGCCACCAGTAGGTGGGTCGCCACGTCGCCGACACATGGTCGGGGCGGATCTGCACATGGCCCGTGCTCACGACGGACACCCCGCGGATCGGGTCCCAGAGGCTCATATTCTCTGTTCCTCTCACTGGGTTGTGAAGGGTCTCTGCGGGCGAAAACGCCGTGGCGTGGCGTATTCCCCTGTCGTCACCGTCTCGTTGCGGGTGGAACTCGTTCAAGCCCCCGGCGATTCGAGGACTCCGCGGAACGCCTGGAGTGCTGCCTGCGACCGCGGGAAGCCGGCATAGGTGGCGGCGTGCTCGATGATGGCCACGATGTCCGACGGCGTGAGCCCTACTCGCAGCGCGATGGCGGCCTGAAGGTTGAGGTTGGTCTCGGCGCCACCCATCGCGGTGAGCCCGCCGATTGCCGCGATCGTGAGATCCCGGGTGCTCAGCGGACTCGTGGCATAGACGTCGCCCCAGATGTTCTCGTAGATCCGCCGCGCCGTGGCAGGCGAGAGTTCGCCGACCGAGGCGTCAATCAGGCCCGGGATGCCGGGCACGAGCTCTTCGAGAGCTGCGCGACCCTTGACTTCCTTCTCTGATGGCCGCTTGATATCTGTAGCAAGTTCTTGGGTGGTCATCGTGACGCTCCGTGCTGTGGTGGTTCTTCGGTCAGGTGGCCGTCCGTGGATCAGCCGATCCGACTGTCCCAGCGCTCGTAGTAGGGGTGGACTCCGAAGACCTTCGCCAGCGCAGCCAACGGTGGGAGAAAGAGGTTCTGCGCCCAGATCGGTGGCGACGTCGCCCTGCTCTCGCGTCGGAAATGCCAGAAGGTGGCCCCGAGCTGGAGCGGGTTCTTCGGTGCTCCCCTAGGCGTGGTCCTGCCGTCGTTGACCAGCCCGGCCAACGCCTCGTGGAACTCCTTGGTCCGCAGAGCCGGCCGCAACTCGACCATCCCTTCGATATCTACCGATCCGGCATTTCCCTCGGAGTGAGGAGCCCCAGGCGGGCACGACGATCGTCTCGCCGGCCCGGGCCACCAGTTCCCGACCGTTCAAGGTGAAGTGGGCCTCACCTTCCTTGATCGTGAAGCGCTCCTCTTGGTGAGGGTGGATGTGCTCGGTGATCACGCCACCGGGCACGCTGCGCCAGTTGAACCGGACAAGGGTTCCGTTGCTGTCCTCAGCCAGCGCCGTGTACTCGATCCATTCGCCCGTGGCAGGGTTGAAGAAGGGTCGGAAGCCGGTCATGGTGCCTGCGGGCGGAGCTGTGACGGAGCCTGACCGGCCATGAGCTCGAAGGCCGGCGAGGTCGTGGAAGCCGGCGGCGGCCGTCGCCAAGAGCAGCACCCCGGCGGCGATACCCGTGGTGGCCGACGAGCGCAGTACCAGACATCGTGGCAACCAGGATCACCGGACCGACGATCAACGCCCAGCCCACCGGGCGATACCGGGGGATGTGGACCAGGTGGTCGAGCCACAGCAGAAGTGGCCCGATCGTGATGGCGATGGACGGCAGTACCCAGTCAGAATGACCGGCCGCGATGACGATGACCGGAAGAACGAAGGCCGCGACAAGTTCGATCACGGTCGCGATGGTCACGGATCGCTCGATGCGTTTCGCTTCTTGACCTGGTGGACGGGCGCCGGTGCCCGCGGTGACCCGGATGCCGTAGGCCAGCACGGCGAGGACCATCACGCTGAAGACTCCGGCGAGTGCGATCCCCGCGGGCCGATGCACGTTGAGGCCTGCCTCGTACGAGCCAGAGCGCGGCGAAGGCGAGCTGGATGAAGCCACCGACACGGCGCACTCGTCTCGACCATGCGACCGTAGGGCTCAGCTCGCCTACCGGCGTCTCGAGATCCGTCATTTTGGGCTCCTTTGCGCCTTGTACCAGATGACCGTCTCGGTGACCGCCGCCAACAACGGGGTGCCGCCCGCACCGAAGGTGGACTCGTACTTGGTGGTGTCGAGCACGAAGGGCTCGTCGAACTCGTAGGTCATCTCGACCAGCTCCCGCATCGTGGGGTTGAACACGCCGAGGGCGCGCATGACCAGCTTGGGGACCGAGCGAACGGCCACCGGATGCCCCACCTCGCCGGCAACGAGATCGAGGAGCGCTCGGGTGGTCACGGTCTCGGGTCCGGGCAGGTGCCACACCTGTCCGATCGCCCGGGAATCCGTACCGAGGGTGGCCAGGCCGACGGCGATATCGGGAACGTAGCTGTATGTGTGGGGCAGGTCGGGATTGCCGAGAAAGTCGGCGCGCTTCCCAGCCACGGCGTTGGCAAAGACCCGCTCGCCGAGCGTTGTCTCGGTGACACCGGCGCCGAAGAAGTCCGATGCCCGCCCGATGGCGATCTGGACACGACCGGCATCTGCGGCAGCCAGCAGTTCTTGGGTCATAGCCGCTCGGGCACGACCCTTCTTGGTCGTCGCGGCAAGCGGGAGGTCCTCGGTCATCGGCGTGCCATGAGTCGGGCCGTAGGCGTACAGGTTCTCCAGGGTCACCAGGAGCGCGTCGTTACGTTCGGCAGCACTTAGGACTCCCCGCTGCAGCGGTGGGAAGCGTTTTGGCCACTCGGTGTAGGGGGCGTTGAGGCATTGGTAGACGACCGATGCGCCCTTGGCCGCGTCGATAGCGGCTTCGGCATCGGTGACATCGGCAGCTCGCCAATCAACACCCTCGACCAGCGTGGACGGTCGGTGCCTGGACACGGCGCGGACCGGATGGCCCAATCTGAACAGGTGAGCGGACAGTGCGTTTCCGACTTGGCCGGTCCCAAACACCACGTGGACACCATCCTCGCCCATGGCAGGATCCTTTCGGGGACCTGAGTACGTGGCCGCCGTCCGGCGGTCGAGCCTCGGTCGCCTGCAATGAGGGTAGGCCTGTTCTCAAATACATGCAATAGAGTTCTGGAATATGGCGACTAGGCTGCCCTCTTATGGCGGAGTGGAGCTTCCTGACCAACCATTCCCGTGTCCTCCTGTGCATCGCACACGACCCCGGGATGCGCCTACGCGACATCGCCGTCACGTTAGGCATCACCGAACGCACGGCCTTTGCCATCGTCGACGATCTCATAGCGGCCGGCTACGTCGTCAAGGACAAGGAGGGCCGCCGCAACCGCTACTCCATCCAGACCGAGTTGCCGCTGCGAGAAGTTATCGGTCGAGAACGGACGATCGGTGAGGTGCTGGAGTTGCTCGTGGACGCGACGGGACGAACCGAGAAGGCGGGGTGACCTACCTATAGCCCTGTCCCAACATGTTGGCGTTGATCAGCGGCAGGTGCCCCAATCGTGCCTGGTTGAGACGGGGCGCCCACTCCCCGACGTCACTGTTCGGGGACACCCAGTCAAAGAGCTAGGCGAAGGCGCTCCATGTCAAGAAGCTGATGGGTCGAGTCATGGACCGCATGGCGAACAATCCAGTGCGGATCGACGTGGACTCCATCGAGCGTCACACTCGAGTGCCAGTCGTTGGGAGACAGTTCCGAGAACGTCCTGAGCAACGAAGTCACTTCTTGCTCAATGCCGACCAACGCTGCGTCGATGTCGATCTGACGAGGCTCGGGCTCGAATGGTGAAGTTGGCGAGTCCCCGAGGTCGGTTCCTGACTGTGTGACCGTAATGTCCAGCAGAAACCTCATTCCAAAGAAGACCTCTCGCACATGGTCTGCGTATTCAGCGATTGACCATTGGCCATCCACTGGTCGCCGGAGTAGATCGCCAGAACTGAGACTTGCAACAACTTCGGCGAATCGGGCGGGCAGGCCTTCGATCGCCGAGATGGCTGCGGTATCGTTCCACGCCTCGCCGTTGAACCCACACTCGTCACACCGTTCGATATCCACAAGGCCGTCGATTCTGCCCGCTGTCTCCGAGTCGGAGGATGGAAAGCGTTCCGCGACCTGTCCTGGATGCGCCCGAAGTGTCCACCGAAGCGGCCGGGATGGATCCCTGCTCGCCGGCGCAGCGGAGCAAACGGGTCCAAGTGACGCAGAGGAGCGGTAGGTTGGATTTCGATGTTGCTCGTAGGGACGAAACAGGGCCTTCTCGACCTGGACGCGGGCCACACCATTGTCGACGGACACACCGTCACCGCCTTGGCACCTGGTCCCAGGAGATGGCACGCACTCCTGGATCGCCAGGTCGTCATTCGCCTCGACGACGGAGAGGTCATGACCGTCGGCGAGTTACCCGACGACGACGGCCAGAGCTTGGCTGTCCTGGCCGACGGAACTGTCGTCGTGGGCCGAACCGGTGCCCGTCTTGCCATCGTCGGCGCCCAGGTGGAGGAAGTCAGTGCCTTCGAGCGGGTGCCGGATCGAGACCACTGGGAGAACCCGGCCAATGCGACGCCCGACACCCGGTCCATGGCGAGCAGTGGTGACGATCTGTGGGTGAACGTCCACGTAGGCGGCCTGTGGCACTCAGGCGACCGAGGGGAGAGCTGGCACGGGGTGCTTGAACCCGGCGTCGACATCCACGAGGTGCGGGCGGAGAACGGATCAGTGGCCGTGGCGGCCGCAGTTGGATTCGGCTGGAGCGAGGACGGCGGGAAATCGTGGTCGTGGAACATCGAGGGACTCCACGACAGTTATCTGCGCGGCAGTGTGCCTCGACGGCGAGACCGCTTACGTTTCGGCTTCAGACGGGCCGTTCACAACCCGCGGCGCCGTGTACCGGGCACGGTTCGGGTCGGCGTTCGTCCGTTGTCTGGAGGATCTGCCCGAATGGTTCCCAAACAATGTCGACACCGGGCACCTTGATGCTGCCGGCGGTCGTGCCGTCATCGGGTTCGGGGAGGAGGTCCATGTCTCCGAAGACGACGGTGAGTCGTGGCACGCCAACAAGGTTCCCGGCGTGATCACGGTGGTCCGCCTCGGGCGGAACTGAGGACCCTCCCCGCCCGACGTCGCGGGTCCTCCCTCGGGTGCTCCCGAGGTCCCTCGACCTCACTGCCTTGCGGAGGAGATCAGCAGCTCGCCGACCTCGCACGGGGCGTCGCCTTGGCAGACTAACCACAAGTGTCGGCTCCGATGAGAGCCCGGACGTCTCGAGAGCCGGACTGCTCCAAACAAGGGGTCCACCGTCCCGGCAGCGAGGATTGAAGTGGGCTACTCCAGCGGCCCTCACCTATCGATAAGTCAGGTCCAGCACCACAGCCCCCGACTCATCTTCAACCTGATTCGGGTCCTGTCGACCTGTTCGTAGGGGCACACAAGACGCGGTTGTTGCCAAACCCTCTCTTCAACCTCGCGACGATGCAGTCGGTCGAATAGATCCACTCCTACCCAGCAGGCCCGAGATGGCGCAGGAAGAAGGCCTCGTAAGCGTCCCTTTCGAAGAGGGGAATCTGTACATGGCCGTCTGGATTGATGTGCAAGGTCTTTTCTGTCGAACCGATTGCATCGAACAAAGCAAGAGCGGATGTCTGGCCGACCAGTTCGTCATTCCACTGCAGGACGAGCAATACAGGGATCTTGAGTCCGCGCGCAGCTT
Organism: uncultured Acidimicrobiaceae bacterium; assembly: GCA_963838835.1. Taxonomy (GTDB): domain Bacteria; phylum Actinomycetota; class Acidimicrobiia; order Acidimicrobiales; family RAAP-2; genus Bog-473. Next base: position 35,775 of record CAWITA010000019.1, on the reverse strand, counting down.
GTTCGAAGCGGTCGGCGCGCCCTACGCCACCCTCCCTCTCCAGAGCTCACGCCGCTCGGCGTCGTCGTCTAGACGAACCCCGCGGGCGCAGCGAGCCGTCCAGAAGCTGCGAGTCGATCTCGATTTCTGCCAGGAGGTATCCGATTCGCCCCATGGTGGTCTCGATGTCGGCCGCCGGATCAGTAACCGCCCGGCGTGCAGTCACCGCCACCTCGGCGCTTGTGTGCAGCATCCCCTCCATTTGCTCCCCGAGTCTCTGGTCCGAGCAGGGGTGCGCCGACAGCCAGGTTTCGGCCTCCTTTGTGACTGCCTCAAGCTCTTTTGCCGCTGCCAACATGGCGAACCGGTTGCGAAGGGTCATCGACGCTGAGTACCGGCGGTTGGCGCCCGTGACGCGGTTCAGTTCGAGCACGGCCCTGAGACGCCACCGCTCGGTGGGGTGCTGGAGGCTGCGCATGAGGCCGACTCCTGTTCCGACACTGCCCCCTCTTCAGAACAGAATCTACTTTCAGCTGAGGGTCGGCCCGTCAAGGCACGACCGGCTGAATTGTTCAGAAGTTGTGAAACGTGCGGGTTCAGACACGGGGCGTGGGACCCACGCCGGTCTACGGGAGGGCCTGGACTCGATGCCAGAACCCGGAGACGGATGCCCCGGCCCATCGTAGAGCGGATGAATGCTGGGCTCATGTTTCGGGGACCCGTGCGAGGCCTATACGTACACGCTGCCTCGTAGCCCACAGAGAGAACTGAGGAATCAATGACACGTCGTCCGCTTGCCATCCTGGTAATGGCAACAGCGTGCGCCTTGGCCTTCGCTGGTCCGGTCGGCGCATCAACCCATCACTCATCCAAGCGCCACAAGGGGGAAAAGCCACCACTCGACCAAGCCAAGCAACGGCGTGGGAACCACAGACCGTTGAGAACGAGAACAGGCAATACGAGGCTGTCACTCTGAATGCGGTGATCGATCCCGCCGAGAGCGCCAATCAGTACCTCTCGCCGAATGCTGCTGATCGTTTCGTCGCCATCGAGATCACCATTGCAGGCAAGTCCTCTGGCAACGACTCAAGCGACGCAAACGACAACCTGTCGGTCGTCGGGTCCAACCACCGGGTCTACCCTGCCGACTTCGATCAGTCGCTGAGTGTACCGACTTCGACAACGGCCAGTACTCGGTGACCAAGAGGTCAGAGCGAAGAGGGCTGCGTCGCCTACCAGTTGCCGGCGGGGGTCACGGTGGCGCAGGTCATGTACAACCCCAACGCTGGGTTCTCAACCAACGAGGCCACTTGGAACCTATAGCCAATGGGGTCATCGTCGGAGATTTCGCCACGAGAGCCCGATGGTGGCGGGTGTGGGCGTCTCCGGACCACCTCGAGGGGGCTGACGGGCCTTAGGGAGTTCGGCCGGCGGCGCTGATCGGCTATGTGTCATTCTCGAACTGTCACCTCAAGCAGGCACTATGGGGACATATATGCGAGACATCGAAGTGCAGTTTGCCAGGAGGGACGGCGCTTACCTCGCCTACGAGATCTTCGGAACGGGACCGATCGACCTGGTCGTCAGGCCAAGCAACTCTTTTCCAATCGACCTCATGTGGGACCTGCCGCAACTGGCGGAGTTCATGGACGCGCTGGGTCGCGTCGCCCGTATCATCGCCTACGACAACCGTGGCTTCGGTGCCTCGGATCCGATCTCAACCACCGACCAGGTGGCCGGATTGGAGAGCGATGCCGCCGACTTGCTGGCCGTCCTCGACGCCGCGGGGTGCGAGCGACCAACCCTGTTCTCTCTTTCCTTTGGGATTGCTGAGGTGGTGTTTGCTGCGACCTATCCGCAGAGGGTGCGCTCACTTATCCTCAATAGCTTGCGCGGGTCGTACCCGGAAATGCGTGCCATCGCCAACGACCAGCGCCAATTGAGCGTGCTCTGGTTAGCGAGCACCCAGGGCCTCAAGGCCTACAATCCTCGGGTCGCCCACGACCCCGTCCTGCGCTGGTGGTGGGGCCGGGCACATCGTCTGGGCGGCAGCCCTCAGCAAGTGGCGCGACAAATGGAATATGCGTCCCAGGTAGATGTCACTCCGATCTTGGCGCACGTCCGCGCCCCGACCCTTGTGTTTCATAGGCAGGGTGACCAAATGTGGGATGCCGATGCCAGCAGGACGGCGGTGGCCCTGATCCCCAACGCCCGCTTCATCGAGCTGCAAGGAAGCGAACACGACTTGTATCTCGGTGACACGGCCCCTGTGCTTTCGGAGATCACACGGTTCTTGAGGGAACCTGAAATCGATTCTGAGGACGACCACCGACAACTCGCGACCGTTCTCTTCACGGACATCGTTGGCTCCACCGCACACCTCGCGTCAGTTGGAGACAAAGCCTGGCGGGACCTCCTAGACCAGCACGACCGGGTTACGCAAGACACCGTCGCCGCGTTCCGCGGGCGGGTTGTCAACAAGCTGGGCGACGGCATGCTTGCGACCTTCGACGGGCCCGCCCGAGCTGTGAGATGCGCAATCGCGATTAGAGATGTTCTGGGTACCTATGGCATGAAGACACGTGCAGGATTGCACACAGGCGAGATAGAGCTTCGGGGTCTCGACGTGGCCGGAATGGCGGTTCACACCGGGGCGCGCGTTGCAGCTCTTGCTGGCGAGGGCGAGGTACTAGTGTCCTCGACTGTTAAGGACCTTGTTGCGGGATCTGGCCTTGAGTTTGAGGACAGAGGCGAGCACGAGCTCAAGGGCGTACCAGGGATGTGGCGGCTACACGCCGTGAAATCCTGAGAGGCGAATCCCCGCAGAATAAGAGGTTGCTGCAAAACGCCGGGGTCGTTCGCGCTCACGGGCGCAACCGCCCGAGTCCCAACTCCTTGTTTGCCGCCTTCCGCCCCCGGAAACCTCGCTTGGAGCACGCCGGTATTCGCACTGTCTCCCGTATTCCATCCCAACTAACAGCGGCCCTGGCTCAACTTCCAAGGCCGGGCCGTTACGCGTCTGGCCGTTCCCGACATAAGGTCCTAATGCCATTCTCAGTCGGAACCAAGACGACCCCTTTAGATTGAGGGCGACGGTCGGTGCCCGCATGCAGTGACCCAGGCCCGAGTGGGCATCGGCCGCGATCGCCGCCTGCAAGGACCTCGCTCGAGCCCCGGCCCGCGGCGGTACTGCTGCCACTGAATCATCTGCCGCCATTAGTAGAACGCCCCTGTGCCCCCTGCAGGCTGGTTCTGTGCACGCGGTCCGGCGTCGCATAATTGAGATTCGTGGTATCGGTATTCCCGAGAGTCCCAAACGGTTGCGATCGACTCGAACAGTTGGTTTGTTTCTAGCTTGCTCACAGCTGACTCAAAGCTCTTGGGGGAAGTGTTTCCATGTGACCACTCAGGTCAGCGAGAGTGCGGTCGACGAACCGCGACACACTCCGGGCCGACGCGCGGCGATCGTACGCCTGGCGCGCTACGGCGCCACCTCGGTCGTTGCCTTCGCAGTGAGCGAGATCACGCTCCTGGCCCTCTATGGGTCCGATTTGACAGGGGCGACGGCGGCCGCGGTCGTGGCGAACCTTGCTGGCACGGTCCCTTCGTACCTGATGAGCCGCTACTGGATCTGGAGCGAGGCACCGCGCGCCCGCGTCGGTCGCCAGGTCGCCATGTACTGGACCACTTCGATCATCTGTATCGCCGCAACGAGCCTTGCAACAGGCGCCATCGCTAGCTTGGCGCCCTCGGGGCAACGCTTTCACCTGGTCGTCGTCGGTGTTGGGTTCCTTCTACTCAACATCGTCTTTTGGTTCGCCAAGTTCGTGATCTACCAGAGGATCATCTTTCAAGTGGACAGGCGGGAATCGAACACGTCGAGCGGTGCGAGTGAACGTCGGCCGGACGGATTGGTCTCGGTCGAGTCCATCCCCTGATATCGGTGTGGTGTCCCAACGCGAGGTGTCCCCGTTCACCGAAGGTCAGGTGCCCACGTCCGGCGGCGTCGGGATAGTCCTAGACGCCAACGAGGTCCGCTCGGTCTTGATCGGCTGACACCGCAGTAGCAGAACCCCTCGTTCAGGTGGTTCGCTGAACGGGTCCTCTTTTCTCCCCGAAATTGGTTCGGGATGTTCGCCCGTGGGTAAAACCAGAAGGGCCCTGGGCTTTCATTTGACCTTTTCCCTGGGTCCCGTTGAAAGCGACCTGAGCCCGAATCGGTACTGACCATATCTCCCAGAACCGGGCGGATTCGGGCTGGGGTCGTTGTCGGAGGTCCTAATGAACGACTGCGACCTTGTCCCGAGTGGTGATCTTTTGCGGTCGCGCTCCTATTGCGTGCGGAAACGCGGTCGACATCAGTAAGGGAGGGCGGAATGACTCGGATGCGCTGCCCATACAGCTGGCAGGACTGCGTCCTCAATCACGCTTGGCGCTGCATGAAGCCAGCTGGTCACAACGGTCGTCACCGATTGCGGCGGGTTGATCCCCCCGCCGTCATTGTGGCCAACCGTGAGGCACAAGTTGTCAACAGGTTGTGTCCTTCGAGGTCCGAACCCCTTCCTCCAAAGATGCTCGTCCCGCCACAGTCGAACGTCGGGGGCGAGGTGTACTCCGACCAAGTCACCGCCCCCCGCCCCCGCTAGTGCGGAAATGGCACGCGGGCGCTTTCCTCAAGAGACTCCTTGTCGCAGAACTTCCGCCCCTGGGAAACTGGCCTCGAGCACGCCGTGGCGCTGGACCGCCTTGCATCACGGGACAACGTGCTCCCTCTTACCAAGGCGGCCCCCGGTCCGGTCACCCCCAGGCCGGGGGCCGCTCAGTTGGTCGCACGACCAGATCCGATCCAGGTAGGTGCGGGAGCTAAAGGCACGGCGTGGCCTTCTCCGCCGTGACCACGCCGCAGCGCGGCGACCCCGACGCCAACGCCTTCGTGGTGGAACCCATGAAGTGGTGGCGCGTCGTCCACGACGCTGGCCTTCAGGTCGAACACTGCCCCGAGATTCTGTCGTGGACGGGTCGCTGGTTCTCGCCTTCAGGTGACCGCTGGTGGCGGGTGTGGGCGTGTGCGGAGCACCTCAAGGGGTTGACGGGGTAGAGGGAGTTCGGCCGGCGGTGCTGCTTGCCTTCAACGTGCTGACGGATCGCCTGAATCGGCTCGTCGAGGCCGGCATCCTGGAGCGAGTTCGATACCAGGAACGGCCTCCTCGACACGAATATGGGCTGACAGCGAGTGGTGAAGAACCACTCGTGCCGATCATCGTCACCCTGAAAGCCTGGGGCGACCGGCACATCCAGGAGGGCGGCCCGCTGTACTTGCTTCGGCATCGGGGATGCTCCTCTCCGATCGCGGTTGCTGTGACGTGTCCTGATTGTGGCGCCGGTGTATCAGCCAAGGAGATCGAGCTCGCTCCTGCTTACGCGAGATGAGGCTCAGGTCCGGTTCTATAGAGCTCCCTATGCGCACGGTACGTGCCGATAGCGGGCGGTTGGGGGTGCCCCCGAACGGTTTTGCCTTACCTCCCGAACACAGGACTAGGCGAGCGCGGTGACCATCCATGCGCCTGCCCCAAACCGCACACCGACACCGGGCTCGTAGCGCTCTGTGAGAGACAAGCGGACAGCCTCGACAATCTTGTCATGAGTGTCCGTCCCCGCCAGGCCGACCAGACCTCGAGCCATCCCCATCCCGAGGAGGAACTCCATCGACTGGTCGACCGTGCCGCCCCCGCCGATGAGGATGGTCGGTGCGAGCGACTCGAACGCCACCTCGGTGAATCCCGCCGCTTCGAGGAGCGCTGTCGTCTCGTCCTGGTCCATGAGCGCGAACATCCCCGGCCCCTTTGAAAGGCCGCCGAATTCGGGGATCTCGACGTGGTTCGCCACCTCGCTGGCGATGACAGTGAGCCATTCGTTCGCCGGGAGGCCCTGCCAGCTGACAAACGCCAGCCGGCCGACGGGAGTGAGCGAGCGTCGCAAGTTCGAGAATGCGCCGACCGGGTCATCGAAGAACATAAGCCCGAATTGGCTGACCACGAGGTCGAACGTGCCCGGAGCAAAGGCGTAGGTCTGGGCGTCGGCGACGACGAACTCCACGTTGTCGATTTGCGCTGTGCAGGCTCGCTCGGACGCGACCTCCATAAGTGGCGCGGAGATGTCGATGCCGACCGCCGACTCGGCCATGCGAGCTGCCGCGAGGGTGAGGGTGCCGGACCCGCAGCCCACATCGAGCAAGGAGCGATGCGGTGTCAGTCGGACCTGTTCGAGCAGCGCCTCGGTGAACGGCGCTAGTTGGCGGTCGTAGCGGTCGGCGTGGTCAACGTAGTGCACCGACTCGCCCCCGTTCCACGCTTCAAACTGTTTCTTGTTTGGGGCCACGATGTGTCCTCGGGGTCGGGTGCGTCGTGACCTGCATCCTGGCACGCCGAGCGGCGCGACGTCCGGAAATGGAGCTAGGAACCTGCCAAAGCTCGCGTTGCCGGGCGTACTAGACCGGGCTCCGTGACCATCGGTCGCGGTTGGAAGCCTTGCGCTTGTCAGGCTGAGGGCCGATCCCAAGCTGCCATTGACACCCTTGGGCGCGCGATATGCGCCACCGGTCGACGCGAGGCGCGCCGACATGCGGTCGGCTTGTCGATCGGGGAGGGCCCCCAACCCACACCTACGCCGCAGCGGGTTGAAGGGATTGTTTACCGTCACCAACGACCGTGCCACTCGCCGCATGAATGAACTCTTGCGTCGCCTCCCCCGTAGTGAGTTCCAGAAGCCTCGCAACAGCGCGGTGAAGGGGTGCCGTAAACCTCTGACTATTCATAAGCAATCCGGGATTGCGCCAGCGAACGTACGGCAACCGCACCTCACAACTCAAAGGACGGTCAAGTGACCAAACGACTGGGAATTCTCATCGCGGTGATCGCGGCTGTCGTGGCGGGAGGTCTGGCTCTCGGGCTCGGGCTCATGTCGATCTCCCACGCCACCGCCATCAAACCAAGCCCTGCGGTCCACGCCACCACCACGCAACCGCCGCCGCCGACCCCTCCGACTGCCGTGCGAACGCCAGCGACGAAGACCCCCCTCGCGACAACTCCGCCGAGCCCGGTGCCAGCCCCGCCGCCGAAAACGACCCCGCCGCCGACGACCCCTCCGACTGTCGTACCGCCGACTCCCAGCCCACCCCCGCCGCCGACAACGGCCCCTCCGGTGGCTACACCGCCGACCACTGTGCCACCCCCGCCGCCGACAGCGGCCCCTCCGGTGGCTACACCGCCGGCCGTCGTCAACGGTATTGCCCAGGACAACGGCGGCGACCATGACGCCGACAACAACGGAGGGCCGAGCGATGGCGACGGCAACCTCTGATCAGACGGCGTCGCTCCGGCGCCACGGGACGCAGGCCCTACATGGACCCACGTTCCTGACCGTCCTCATGCTCCGCGTGGTGTGCGCCGGTCTGCTCCTTTGGGTGGCCGCCATCCACCTTCACCTGTGGACGGAGGGATACCGGGACATCTCGACCGTCGGCCCGCTCTTTTTGGCCGACGCCGTGGGTGGCTTCATTCTGGCGGCAGTCCTGCTGGCGTGGCCGCGGCCGCTCGCGGGGCTCCTGGGGGCGGGATTCATGATCTTGACCCTCGGAGGACTCATTGTCAGCCTCAACTTCGGCTTGTTCGGCTTCCGGGAGTCTGCGCGGGCTTCGTTCGTGACCGAGACAATCATCTTGGAGGTTGTCGGAGCGATCGCCTTGCTGGCCTGGACCGTCGCCGTCTGGCGCGGTTCTACCTGGAGCCGGTTCAGTCGTCGCCAGGCTGCCGGCGTAGAGAAGTGACCCGCCTGGTTCGATCCACGGAGCCCTCCGCCACCCAACAGCCCGCCGCTCAGCAGCCGCCCACGCGCAATCCGGCCATCCGGCCATCCCCGCGCCTCGTCATCGGGATCGTCTCGGCCGCGCTGTTGGTGGCGGTGGCCGCCGGGATCGGCTTGGCCGCGCAGCCGGCATCGAAGGCCCGAGCTGCGGACGCGACCAAGGCGAGCAGTGCTCATTCAGGGTCTGTGACCTCGGCGACGCTTGGGTCGTTTAGTTGGCTCGAGTCAACCACACCGCCGGCGACTTGGCTGCGGCTCACCGTCCCTTCCGGGCTCGGAACCGTGCCCTCGCCCCCGGGGTTCCGTACGGTCGACGGCGATCCCGGCACGTTGTCGTTGGCCCTTCGCAACTCGACCGGGACATATCTCGGCTATCTCAATGTCACTCCACGTCAAGGTACCGAGACCCTGCAGAACTGGGCCGCATTCCGCCTCACCCACTTGCGGGGCGACGACGCCGTCTCCGTCCACGAGGACGCCTCGGTGGAATCGGTCCGAACCGCGACGGGAGTGCGGTCGTGCGTCATCGATGATTACGTCACGACCGTCGGTCACCACCACTTCCACGAGGTGGCCTGCTATGTAATGAGGGGGTCCGCCGGCAGCGTCGTCGTCGCCGCCACACCTTCGGGTGACCCGGCCCACGTCTGGACCCAACTGGAGCGCTCGGTTGCCGCCTATCCGTTTGCATAGGGCGATCCTCGAAACCGATCGCGACGACCCCACCGAGACGCTCCTGTTCCTCCAACGACCTCTTGCCTCGCCTCCGACCGACACCCCGGAGAATCGACTTGAACGCTTCGATGGAGATGCCCCCGTATGTTCACCGATCACGGTGTGCCTGGGTCGCCCACTTCGCCAATCGGGTCGGGTCACGCCGTTCGGCACATGGGGATAGTCACGGGAGCAAGAGTTGCTACTCCGTATTCACCAGACCGAAGATCCGTCGACAGGTGGAGCTCGTCAGCGGCTGAACGATGCGCATCTCTGCGTGGGGGAGGCATCCCAGATCACCGGTACTGCGCTGCGTTACCGTTCGGCATCGATTTCGGCAGGCGACCTCGGTTCGTCTGTTGCGGCACGCCTCGCTCGGTGAGCCCAGACTGCTAGCAACGGGTCGCCTGGATGCGAAGCAGGGGTACGTCGTTGGCTGCGAGGCTCACCCCAACGTCTAGCGAGACGGAAGTACTGTTCGACGATCTCGCAGCGCTGCTCGTTGTCGGCGTACAGCCAGCCTCGAATAGCCTTGGTCGGAAAGCATCGATTAGAGAACGCACAGACGAACGGCCCTCCTGCGCGCAACACGCGGGCCACGTCAGCAAACACTTCTATGGGTCTGGTGAGGTAGTCGACGGAGGCGCAGCACACCACAGCGTCGAACGACTCGTCGGGGAACGGCAACCGGGGTTCGGCGTTGAGGTCGTGGACGACGGTGACCCCTGCCGAGGGGTTCGCGTCGAGCTCGTCGGAGTTCATCCCGAGCACGGTTAGGCGCGCTGGCGCGGTTCGGAAGTGCGAGACCCACGAACTCATCAGATCGAGCACGTCGCCGGAGATCCCAAGTTCGTCATATAAGGCACCCACCGCAGCGATGGCATGGTCGTCGAGGTGGGTGACCAGGCGAGGCCACGAGTAGAACGCCGAATCGCGGGACCCGTCAGCCCGGTCAAAGAAATCGAACGGGAAGGGGTTACTGTCCACCCTCTCAGTTTGTCGCGGTTGCCTCGTCAAGCCCGAAGGACTGCTCAAGCCGGGGCCGTTTACAGTCGGACTCCTTGTTAAAGCGGATGGCCTCGGGGCTGGCTGCTGAACTGTTTGCCGAGGGCGCCCGTACCGAGACTCGACAAGTCGACCGCCCCAGGCGCCGGCCCTCGACGAGCCTTTCCCCAACCGACCATCGATTTGGCGTGGCCGGGACCGCCCAGTACAGTCGCCGTCACCCTGAGCGCGTCCTAGAGCCAGTCTGCTTCGTGTACTCGATCGAGGCATCGGCCAAGAGTCGTAGGACCTGTTGCTCCTTCGGGGCTGCGGTAAAGGCGCCTAGTGCTCTTACCCCCGATCCCTCCGAAGGCTCTGGGGTTGTCCCCTGCGACTGCGATGAGCACACCGCGATAGCTTCCGTCCTCGGGATGTTCTCCTGACAGAGTCTTCCGGCCTCATGCGCTCCCAAAGCACCTCGTCGCCTGGCTTGATTCGTGTGACGAACCTACCCACCGCTCAACGCTACTGCTTGGCCCCAAAACTGCCCCGAGCGCCGGGAAGAGGATCAGCATTTCCGCAAGGCTGAGGGTGCTCATTCGTCTTGCACCCAAGGCAAGGGTGCTCCACAACCAACTACGGAAGGCTCGTGTGCGCCTTGGCACGCCGCCGTATCACCTGAGCCAGGTAGGCGATCCCAAACAGGATCAGCAGGAAGAAGCCGATCAGGAATAGAGCCCACGTCACATTGGACACGTTGTTGCGAAGCCCGTGTTGGTTGCCTCCTCCGTACGCGACGTTTGCAATTAGGAAAAGTACGATGTCTGATACGGCAAGAATGATCAAGTTCCGACCCCTCACCACCTGGTCAAACTTCGCCGAGAGTTCGCTACCCATTGAGTCTCCTCTTTGTGCCCTGTCTAACCCAGCATGCTGCCAGTGCAGCGAGCTTCCAAGGGTGATAACCGACCATCCATCGATAGTGCTAGCACCACCACCACCGAGATTGGTCGTGGGTAGACCCGCATGTCCTCGCGCTCGAGTCAAGATCCTTGCCGGTTGTAATAGTTAGCGAAATTCGCAGAATGCCTCGCTGCCGGGACCGAGACATACTCGTCGGCACCCTCCCGGATGCCGAAAAACACCCCTCCGCTACCGTGCGAAGCGACCATGATCTCGTCGATGGAGAGGAGTCCGGATGGCAACGTGGGCTGACTTCCAGCGTGCCGGGCGACCAAGGGCAGGGAGCTCCTCTACCAGTACGGACCGCCGCTGGGATACCTCGCAACCGTGCGAGCCGACGGCGGTCCCAGACTCCATCCCTTCTGCCCAATCATTGCTGAGGGTGGGCTCTGGGCCTACATCTTGCGAGATTCGCCCAAAGGAGCAGATCTCCGGCGCGATCCCCGTTTCGCTCTTCACGCCTTCTGCCCCACTGACGTTGACGACGAGTTCTTCGTTCGGGGTCGCGCTGAACCTACAGAGCCGGTGGCTGACCTGAAGGCGGCGATTATTGCGGCCGCCGTTCCCGCCACCGTGGGCGCCGACGAGGAACAGCTCTTTCAGCTCCACATTGACCGTGTCTTGGTGGCCACCTACACCCACAGGGGCCAGTGGCCGCCGTCTTATGAACGATGGTCGGCGTACAACTGAGGCGTCCCGGACCACCGGCTATGAGCCATGGCCCAATAACCGGAAAGTAACTCGGTAGGGGCACCCGCCCGAAGCTGACATGCCAGCAGCTAGACCGATTTGCATTCGACCGTTGTTGATGGAATGGCTACACAGTGCGTATGGAGCTCGAACGCTGGCCGAACGAGGCCGAGATGATCGCCAAACTCTATGGAGGTGCCTGGTTGAACCCAGAGGGCTGGGCCAGGCGATTGCGGCCGGAGGGGTGCATCGTGTGCAACTCAGGCCGCCCCTTCGGCATCATCGCTGACTTGAACCAGACCTGGGTCACCACCGATCCCGAAGTGTCCATCTACGGCTATGTCTGCGTCATCTCGAAGGTCCACGTCGTCGAGCCCTTCGATCTGCCCGACAGCGGAGTCGCCTTCTGGCGCGAGGCGATGGCGGTAGCCCAGGTGCTCAAGGAGCTCTATCGCCCCATCAAGCTCAACTACGAAATCCATGGCAACACCTTGCCCCATCTCCATATGCACCTATTTCCTCGCCAACGAGACGACCGGTTCGCAGGTCGCCCTATCGATCTCAAAGACACCCAGCATCGCTACAGCGACGACGAGCTCGTCACCCTAAGGTCAGCCCTCGGCCGAATCGCGCCATCAACCTGAGGACTGCTTAGTCAAAGAGAGGCCACGCTGATGGACGATGGGACTGTCCCAGACCTCATTTGTCCGCGCAATCTCAGGCACTACTGACTAAGACTCTCCGCCCACGGTCCGTCGATTCAGCCTCATTCTTGGTTGTCGAGTTCGTAGAAGCGACCGCCTGGCAGTCCGTGGAACTCGAAAATGGGATCGCCGTCGGGATCGCCGTATTCGGCGTAGCCGAGCGCCCGACCGTCGGAGAGCTGCACCGTTCCCTCTCTAGCCATTGGACCTCCATCAATTCGATGCCAACTGTCTAGCGGGTTCGCGGAGTCACAGACCGAACCGAAACAACGGGCCCGTCACATACCGACGGGCTTGGGGTGCCATCCTGCCGCACACGGGGGCAGGGGCAGCCGAACGCTGGCTTGTAGTGGCTGACCCAAGTTGCTTCCGACGGACGCTACGGCGGGGCTGAGCTATCCCGGTCGGTTTGAGGATCCGCCGGGTTAAGTCTTCAGGGCGGCTACTGTCTCGCAATCCAAGGTGCAAGGGAGCAATGTGCTCCGATGAGAGAGGGGGCACAGAAAATGCGATCTGGGCGAGGGGCGGCAGTGGGTCTAGCCGGGGCCCTCATCACCGCGCTATTGCTCGTGGCCGTCGATGGCGGCCTCGGCACGGAAGCGGGCGCGTCCTCACCCGCGCTTGACACAACGGTGGGCATCGCCGGGTGCACCGATGGCGGGTGCATCGCCAGCTTGAGCTTCGGGGACGTTGCCCTTGGCACCCAAGTGGGTCCAGACAGCTTCTACCTCAACAACGACTACCCCTCCACCGTCACCGTCGATCTCTCGACTGGCGTTTCCTTTTCGGGCCCAGGCGCCGGCGACTATGTGCTATCCGTGCCCGGCTGCGCCGGCTCCAGCACCGGCACCATCACAATGACATCGGGCTATTCATGCCTCATGGATGTCGATTTCCGTCCTGGCGCGCTCGGGGACCGCTCCGCCACCATGACGATCAATGCCTCAGCCGGGCCAAGCGCGACGGTAAATCTCTCGGGTATCGGGACACCCACCGCCAGCCTGAACTTTGGGGACACAACACTCGGCACCTACTCGGGCCCGGACACTTTCAATCTGCAGAACAATGGCAGCTCCACCGTCACCGTCGACCTCTTGACCGGTTTGTCTTTTTCGGGCCCGGGTGCGGACGACTACTTGGTGACCCCGTCACCCGGCTGCCTCGGCAACGGGGTCAGCACGGTGATCCTCACAACCGGGACTAGTTGCACCATGAACGTCGCCTTCTATCCCGGCGCGCTCGGAGACCGCTCTGCCGCCATGACGATTCGGGGCTCTACGGGCACAGGGTGGTCCGTCAGCCTCTCGGGTAGCGGAACGATCGGCTACTACCAGGTGGACTCCTCTGGCAAAGTGGCTTATGCCGGAGACGCGGGCTACTTCGGCGACGCCGGGACCACGCACCTCAACGAGCCCATCGTGGGCATGGCGGCCACGGGTGACGACGGCGGCTACTGGCTGGTGGCCTCCGACGGCGGCATCTTCAACTACGGCGACGCCAACTTCTACGGATCAACCGGGAGCATCCACCTCAACAAGCCGATCGTGGGCATGGCAGGGACACCCGATGCCGGCGGCTACTGGCTGGTCGCCTCCGACGGCGGCATCTTCGACTATGGCGATGCGGGTTTCTATGGGTCGACCGGCGCCATTCACCTCAACAAGCCGATCGTGGGAATGGCGCCCACTCCCGACGGCGGGGGATATTGGCTGGTGGCGTCCGACGGCGGCATATTCAACTACGGCGATGCGGGTTTCTATGGGTCGACCGGCGCCATTCACCTCAACAAGCCGATCGTTGGCATGGCGCCCACTCCCGACGGCGGGGGATATTGGCTCGTGGCGTCCGACGGTGGGATCTTCTCCTACGGCGACGCCCAGTTCTATGGCTCCACCGGAGCGATCCACCTGGCCCAGCCCATCGTGGCCATGGCGGCGATGCCAACCGGAGGGGGCTACTGGTTCAGCGCGGCGGACGGCGGGTTGTTCAACTACGGGGACGCGCCGTTCGACGGCAGTGGAGTCGGGACTGGCCTTGGACAGGTAGTGGACATGGCCTCAGACGGTGGGCCCACATTGCAGGCGATAGCCAACATCCCCGCCGTCCGCCAGGCCCACGTGTCGGACCTCGGCTTCGCGGCGCGCCAAATTCCGCACTTCGCGGGGCCCTGACGGTCCGTATCCCCAAACACCTGTGTGTGATTTCAGAAATCCTTCGCCAACAGCATTACGACCCGGAGTTTTCCGAACATCTATCTCGGTGGATGAATGAAAGCATTCTCCGACGGCTACGTCAGGCGAAGGGCAGTGAAGTCAGCGGCGATCCAGCAGGGTAAGCGTCGTTTTCGGATCGCGACCCTTTCTTCACTTCGGTGCCGGTTGACCAGTCCGCCTCGAGGATGATTGTCTCCGCAGCAGCGTGTCCCCGAACAATGACACCGGGTAGGAGTCGCTGGTTTCGGTTTTCGTCCTGACGAACCCTCCTAAGCGGCTAAGCGGTTCTCGACAGTTCGGGGGCTACGGGCATCAACCGATTCAGAGGTGTCCAGACCTACGATTGATCCGTGAATCGGGTCGGCGGCATCGATGACACGATTTGGCTTCGACCCCAGCCGGCCCTGACAAGGCCGTCCCGCGGCCGCCTGAATCGGGTCACGCTAGGAATCTTGTTGGCGATAATCGTCGTGGGAGTTGGCCTTTCAACGGCGGCCTTTTTCAGTGCAAAGGATTACGGCACACCCGCTTTTTGGAGCTTGCCGAGGCACATTGGTTACTGCGGCGGGGAGTACTACGACCAAGGCACCCAAACGGGGAATCCCCGGCTATTCACGGCGCAGAACGGGGCACTGGGGGCGCAGTGGACGTTTCTGTCTTGGACCTTTGGCGGAGACTCCATCTATGCCGCTGTCGCGTCGCAGCATCCGCCAGACGACACCGTTTGCACCATGGAGCTTTACATTCCGATCACCGGATCGAAATGGGAGACCTACGTCTTGAGTGGAGGCCCGTAGGCCGCACTTCGCCAAGCTCCTCGGGGAACCAAGAGAAAGCTGCAGGGGCAGCCGGCCACTCATCGTGTCCGGAAGATCAGAGGCCACGACTGAAGGCTGTCAAAGATCAGCGTCCCTGATCACCGGCTCGGTGACGCTTATCCCCACGCTCCTGAACGGCATGCCATCACCTCCGGCCCGTGCTGGCGCGATGTTGGGGAGTCAGAATGGGTCTGTGGCTGATGAAAACTGGGGATTCGGCGTCAAGCAGGCGCGTGACCTTCTGGCACTCTGCTTCGCAGCGGTGAGTGACTTCAATCGATGAGCAAACTTTGGCTGGCGGTCACTGTTCACGACCCAGCAGGCCGGATTCTGCCGGGGGTGGAGAGGACCGCCGAGCGCCTGGCCGGCCTATTCGCAGGAGTGGCCGTGGCAGCGACCGATCGGACCGACGTGCGGATCCTTGCGACCTTGGCCGAGCGGCTCGATGTCATCTCCTCGAGACACGCACCGGGGGATGACAAGGTCGGATGGGCCCGGCGCGAGGCTGTACGGCTGGGTCTGGATGCAGGGGCGGGGGCCGTTTTCTACTCTGACCTGGATCACCTCCTGCGCTGGGCCGAAGCGGACCACGAGGAGCTGGAATCCTGCCTGGTGACAGCTCCTGAAGCGGACCTGCTGGTGGTAGGGCGCTCCGATGCGGCTGTCGCGGCCTCGCCGGAGCGCCTCCAGGAAACCGAGAGGCTCGTAAACCGTGTCTACACGCTGATGACGGGCGGGACTGGGACCTCATGTTCGCCATCCGTCGCTTGAAGGCGGCTGCGGGAAGGGCCATCGTCGAAGAATGCCAAGAGGACACCGTGGCCAATGACGTGGTCTGGCCGCTCCTCGCCGAAAACCTTGGCTTCAAGCTCGGCTACTTCGCAGCCGACGGCCTGAGCTATCTCACGACCAGTGACTTCGACCAAGACGCCGACCGGCGCGACGGAGATCCCCGGCAGTGGATTCACCGCATCGAGCTCGCAGCCGGCCACGCCCGCGCCGTTCTCCCTTCCTCTGACCCCGCACAGCAGAGGTGGCCCATTTCCCCGGGACGGTGTGTCACCCTTGGGCACATCTTGAGATGTCCGTCAGCGGTTCCAACGTTCAGCTCATCGGAAACCCCAGGCCCTCCGCGCCGGTCAAAGAGCGGGCTGGGTACAGATACCCACTCGGGTTGCGTCCCCGGACGCTGCGGCCCAACCGACTTTCGGGCTGAATGGTCAGTACCACCAAGGCCAAGTTATTTCGGAAAGGCGCAAGGACCATGAAGAAGAGCCTTCGGAGCATCATTTTCGCAGGCGCAATCAGCACGGTCGGGGCTCTCGGGATCGCCGGGGCTGTCGCCGTTCCGGTGGCCTCTGCGGCCGTGATCTCCCACAGCCCCGGCTCCGCGACGTCGGGCACCACGACGGCCGTCACGCCGTCGCACACCGCGACGCCCGCTCCGCCGCCCCCGGTGACCGTCGTGTCCACCGCGAGCACGACGACATCGAGCATCGACGAGGGGTGGGACATTCTCTTGTTGCAGCAGTGGTGAGCCTCACGGGCCTCCCAGCGGGATCACGACTCCGCCCGATTCCGCACTGCTTGGAGGTCGCGAATGACAAAGGTACGACCGCTCGATTCGACCCATCCCAGATCTCTCAGTCGTCGTAGTCGCTTGACGACGGCCTCTCGGGAGAGGCCAGTGAGCTTGGCCAGGTCATGTTGCGCAATCGGAAGGCGAACAGAGGGATCCTCCTTTTGATCTCCGAAACGATCGACCATGACCAAAAGAGAGCGGCACAGCCGGGTCAACGCGTCGCTCGAACCGAACTCGAGCTGTCGTTGTGAAGAGCCGCGCAGCCGAGCGGCAACCACCGCGAGAAGCTCCGTGACGCCCGTGGTTGGGATTCGAGGAAGTTGCGAAAATCCTCGACACGAAGCACCAGGACATCGATGGGCGTCACTGCCTCCGCCAACGCAGAACGAGGTTGGCCGTCGATGGCCGAGAGCTCGCCCAGCAGCGAACCAACACTTTCGAGATCGAGAATGACCTGCTGCCCCGAGGGGGCGGTCGTGACCAGCTTCACGACTCCGTCGAGCACGATGAAGACATCTCGACCATCGTCTCCTTCTGTGAACAGCACCTGACCGGTGCTGAATCGACGACGCCGACCCGCCGCTCCGAGGTCGCGACGCTCGTTCTCTTGGAGGCGAGCCAAAAAAGTCCGAGCTGGCATTGGGGGAAAGATAACTGCCTGACGACCGTGAATCCACGCCCGATCGTGGACGTGCGCTCACTACTGCCCCAGTTCATCAACGCCGGAACGGATCCGCTTCTCTTCAGTCGCAACCGCCTGAGTCACAACTACTTGTTTGCCGGCGTCCTCCCTAGAAGAGTTGGCCTGGAGCACGCGGGCATTCGCACCGCCAGCCCTACTCCATCCCAACCAGTTGCGGGCCCGGTGTAACTCAAGGCGGGGCCGCTACACGTCTGGCTGCTTCTGACGCAAGGTCGTAGCACTACTCTCAGTCGGAGCCGAGACGACCGCCTTTGGCTCACTTTCAGCGAAGCGGCCGGCGCCCGTCCTCAGCCCCCCCAGGACTGGGCGCCGGCCGTCGTCGCGTCTGCAAGGTACCCGCCCGAGCGTCCGCCCGCCGGTCAGAGCTGAACCGACCGCTTAGACGGACGCAGCGAGCTTGAGGATGGCCTCGATCACCACGTCAGGCTTTGAGAGCATCGGAACGTGGCTACTGGCAACCTCATACGTGGTAGCGCCCATCCGCTTCGCGACGAACCGTTCCAGTTCCGGATTCACGGTGCGGTCTTCCGTTCCCACGACATACGCGCACGGCTTCGACTTCCAAGCGACACCAGGAACTCTCTGGTTGAACAGGTCTGCAGCCGGGACGCCCTGGGTGGCCCAGACGAGTTGCTGCTCCTCAGCCGACAGGTCGCCGCAGAAGCACCCGATGCCCTCGCGCTTCAACCAGATGCGGCCTTCCGCGACTTCGATGTAATTGAAGACGTCTGTTTTGGGGAACTTCTCCTGCAGGCTCTGCGACGTCTCGTCGTCATCCGGGGCCGAGCGCGCAGATATAGACCAGACCCACAACGCGGTCGTCGGTTCCAGCCGCTGTGATGACGGTTCCGCCGTATGAGTGACCGACCAGGATGGCCGGGCTCTTGACCCGCCCCAGAGCGCG
This sequence comes from uncultured Acidimicrobiaceae bacterium, assembly GCA_963838835.1. GTDB lineage: Bacteria > Actinomycetota > Acidimicrobiia > Acidimicrobiales > RAAP-2 > Bog-473. Next base: position 17,658 of record CAWITA010000019.1, on the reverse strand, counting down.
CTTCACTGTTGCCACGTCGCCTTCGACTGTGTCCAGGCTGTTCTGGGTGGACACCACCTCGTGCCCATCCGCGATCAACGCGGGGATCACTTTGCTATAGCACGAGCCGTCAGCCCAGAGCCCGTGTGCGAACACGACGCTCGGCTTGCGTTCCATGGACATAGTTCCTCCCTTCACTGGACACGAACCGGAGATCCGCGTCACCTACGAACCCAATGTTTGCGCCGAAAACCCGCCCTGTCCACAAAGTCCTGAGCGAGCTCTGACCTGCACTTTTAGTTTGCACACGGCGATTCATAATCGCCAGACACAGACGTCTCGAGCCACTCTTCACGCTCTCGGCGAAGCGGACACAAAGACCAGGTGACTGCGGCGCAACCCGGGGGCAATTCCCCTGCTGCAGCCGGAGAATTTGGCTCGTGGTCGAGACGGCTGCGGGTCTGTCATGAGCAACTGGACTGGCGCGAGGTCCATTCAGACGCCGGGACCCGTAGCCTCGTATGCATGGTCGTGTCGACAGCGCCACAGAGCCTTCTTGAAGCGCGCCGTCGTTTCGGCCATCACGCCGAGGCGTTGATGGAGATGCTCCTGGGGTGCTGCTTGCTCGGTGCGGCGACTCTCGCCGGGTTGGTATTCGTTCACCGACCCTGGCCCAACCGGGTGGACGCCATCGGGTTCCGGCTCCTGCCCGCAGACCTGTCCTCTAGATGGGCCGCCGACGTGGCTCACCTCGGTTCCTTGACGGTCTTGGTCGCCGGGGCGGCCGTGCTCTGTGTCGTCGCGGCTATGTCCCGAAACTGGATGCGAGCATTGTCGTGTCTCGTCGCTCCGATAGCGGCGGTGCTGATTGTGCAGACTGTGGCCAAGCCGCTCGTCGGCCGCCATTTGGAGGGCACTTCCCTGACGTACCCGTCGGGAACAGTGACCGCTGTGGCTGCGCTCGCTGCCGCGGCATTCCTCGTCGTGCCTCGGTTCGCCAAGCCCCTGGCGGCCGTAGCGGGTGGAGCAGTCGTCGTGGCGGTCTGCGCTGCGGTGGTGGTGCTGCGTTGGCACTACCCGACGGACGCTCTCGGCGGTGTGTGCGTCGGTGCCGGTGCCGTCTTTGCAGTCGATGGTCTCCTGCTGTCGATCCGCAACCACCAGCAGCCGGTCCGCCTTCGCAGCTGACGCTACGGGCCGTTTCAGTTTATGCGCGCGAAGCGTCGCTGTAGAATTCGGCAGACCCCATGATGCCGGAGATCACAGACTCGTCCGAGGCTCGGGGGCATCAGTCTCGCGGAGATGTGTCCCAATAATCCGATTGACAAGCCGCTGGAGACCTGCCCCCGAACGCCATCGGGTAGGGGTGCCACTCTCCGCCACATCGGGGCTAGGTTGACGAAGGCGAACCTCATTCTGTCAGAGGCGTTGCTATGCCGAAATCTTCGACCGCCAGGATGAGACGAGGGCTTATCTTCCTTCTCGTTTCAACGTCAGGTGTCGCAGCTGCGTGCACTTCTGCCGCAGCTCCTACGTGGCCGCCAACGACCATCGCCCCGGCGACGGGAGTGGTCCTGGGTGCGGATGGACTTGGGATCGTCCAAACGGGTGATGCCCAGAGTCCGGCAGTCCAGGCAGTAAGTCGCTACCTCGGCACACCCACGAAGACCACAACTGCTGCACCGTGCGAGGGGAAAACAGAGGTGGAATGGAGCGATCTCTCGCTGGAGTTCTCCCACGGCGTCCTCGACGGATACCGCTACATGGAAGGTGGTCTCTCCGATGCGGGAACGTTCCACCCTCCGACCGGTCCCGGCACCCCCGTGCTCAAGACAGCAACTGGTGCGACTCTCGGGATCACGCTCGTCGACGTACGACCTCTGTACCCGACAAATGCTTTCAGCGAGGTACAAGGGGGAGCCATTGTCGTTCCCGGAACCAAAACGGGGGAGAGGCTGTTCCTCGGGTTTTTCAGCACCACGCCAACGACGCCCCTCACCGAGATCAAAGGTGGCAGCACCTGCGGGGATGTCTGACCAGAGCGGCGGTATCAGTTGTGATGCCCGTGAAATCCCTGAGCGAAGCCAAGGGGTATCACCTATCACCGGGTCTGTGAGACGGATCAAATGCCGTACCGAGCCCGAACAGCATCACCCGCCAATGGATTGGGAATCCAGGAGAAGGGCTCATAGACGTCTGGTCCGCACACACCTGCTACCCATTCGGGCGGACCGCACGCCAACGTTGTTTCTAGGTCGGGTTCGTTCACAAGCCACCACTCTGCATCGGCTCCCCACAGAAGCAGCCGCCCCAAACTCCCCTGGGTGGCCAATACCCACTCTCCAAGGGTCCGGTTGTCCGTTAGGACCTTCTCCGGAAGCCGAACAGGTTCGTGGGGTGAAAGGACACGCCAATGGGACTCACTCCCGTCCGGTCGCTTCTCCGTCCAATCCTCGGTCACCGACGAATCCCAGATGTGCCCATAGCGAGCAGGCGTGAAGCTGCCCCAATACGCCGGATCAGTGGCGTTCCGGATCAGTGGCGTTCTAGACGCCAGTCAAGAGGTTTACGACTGCGGTGGTGTCTGTGAGATCGTGGAGGACGGCGTTGGCTCCAATGCCTTCCAACGAATCAGCTGTATAGCGACCTGTCCCAACGAGCAGACACCGGACACCGGCAGATCGGGCGCAATCAAGGTCTCGCGGCGTGTCACCGATCACCCACACTTGATTGGGATCAGCCCGCCAGCCAGTCTGCTCGGCTACCCGCGACATTGCACGGGGCACCAAGAGTGTGCGATCGTGATCGTCGCTGCCGTATGCGCCCACGCTAAGGTCGAGCCACTTGTCTAGACCGAAGGCTGCCACTTTAACGACGGCGTTGGGGTAAACGTTCCCAGTTACAAGGGTGGACAATACGGACGGCCGGGCGCCAAGCTCGGCAAGGATTGTGGCAACACCCGGACAGGCCGTGCCCTCGGCGGCGAGGCGGCCAGTGGCAGCGACAGCGGCCAGCTCCGTCTCGATATAGCGCAGCACCGCCTCGATCAACTCGGGCGTCTCTTCGATGCTCATGTCCGACAAGTACTCGCTCACGATCTGTGGATCGGTCTTGCCGCTCATCCTCACGCGAACCTCAGGCCGAACACCGAGCACACGTTCCAACGCGACGTCAAACACGGCTGCACCGAGCCCGGCGGTCTTGACCAATGTCCCGTCGACATCCCAGAGCAGGACCCGATGAATCACTGGGCAACCGTACAGGTAGCCAGCGGTGCGGACTAGCGACCCCTGTCCCAGAACGCCCTACAGGGACACATTGCGACTCCTCCCTGTGACCCCTCTCTGGGCGTGCCGGCGCCGGAATGGCAAATTGGTCCCATGATTGGTCGCCTTCACCACGTTGTCGTCGACTGCCCCGACCCGGCCGTGCTCGCTCGCTTCTATTCTGAACTCCTGGGCTTGCCGGTGACCTACCAGAGTGACGACTGGTTCGTCGTATCTGAGGACGACACAACGTCCGGGATCGCATTCCAACTGGCACCTGATCATCGTGACCACGCGATGGCCCGACCCGGAATGGCCTCAACAGTTTCATCTCGACGTGATGGTGGACGACCAAGTTAACGCTGCACGCAAGGTGCTCCAATTGGGTGCGCAGCGGCTTCCGAGCGGCGATTACGTATTCGCCGATCCTGCGGGTCACCCGTTCTGTCTTATCCCACGACCCTCATGGGCGCCGCCAATCGCTGAGTAGTCGACCTGCAGAGGTGGCTCAAGTCCGGCGATGCGGGACACCCTGCGCCACGCTCGGTATCACTGGCACATTCCAGATGGGCGGCACCCTTGCGATGCCGTCAGGTCTGATATGTCAGGGTGACCCGACCAGACCGGCCACGGTCGGATCGGACGAGGTCGAGCTCCTGGCGATCCTTGATACCTGCAAACGGTGACTTCCCGCCCCCGAGGATGATCGGGTGGACGATTAGTCGAAGTTCATCCACAAGGTCCTCGTTCATGAGGTTCGCAACGAGCGCTGCCCCCCCGATGACGTAGATAGCGGCCCCCGGCTCGTCCCTGAGAGATCGAACCTCGCTGACGTCACGCACCACCCGTGCGTTGTCCCAGGAGACATCGTTGAGGGTAGTGGACAAAACGAAATGCGGTGTTCGCTGAGTCCAATGCGCGTATTCGACTTCTCCTTCTGTTGCCTCGCGCCCCAACATTCCTGAGGCGCTTTGCGGATCGGCTGCTATCGCCCCCCAGAGCTGTTCATAGCCAGGGTACGTCCCGCCGCCGATAACGGCGGCGTCAACCTCGGGGATCAAGTCGAGGGCGTCATTCCAGGAATCGACCCAATCGACTTCGCCGTTGGCTCCCTGAAGATAGCCGTCAAGCGACATCTGGAACGCCGCGATGACGGCCCGAGATCGTTTGTTCACCACTCTCTCCTCTGTCGCGCTCACGTTGCGGGGATCCTCCTGTCGTTGGCGTTATCTGCCAATGTAGACACGGCTCCCCGGACCACCAAGCCCAACGCCAACAAACTGGCGACCCCGTTCGGAAATGCCGGATACCGGGCCGCCCGCCGCCATGAAATCTCTGCCCCCTATGTGCCGGTTGAGGTCGGTTAGCCACGAGCAAGCGCACCTCGTTCAATGGTGCGCTTGCTCCCGGCGGTATGGGATGGCCTATAAGCAGTCGGATACTCCGCCGGTCTTAGCCCCGGGGTGCGAAGAACTCAAGTGCGATGTTGTCGGGATCTCGAAACGACAATGCCGAGTAGTAAGGCGTGTCCTCGATGCCACCGTTGGGGATGCCGAGTTCGTTCAGACGGATTTCCCATGCCTTTAACTCATCGCTGTTGGCACAGCCGAAAGCCAGATGATCGAGCCCCGGGCGCCGCTCGTTGAACGGCTCAGTGCTGTCCAAGTCAGGGAACTGAGTTACGCCAACGATTGTGCCGCCGGTAAGCCAAGCGACGCGCTGGAACGGACCTGTGTCCTCGTCAAGGATTGGGTCCGAGCCGAACAGATCCTTGTACCAAGGCACACTCCGTTCAAGGCTCGTAACCGTTAGCGCCACGTGAGTAATCGCAGGGAACTCAGGCATCTCTTTTCTCCCCTTCGCACCTCGTGGACGCAACGAATGCTACCTCTTTGGCTGGCAACTCTCGGAGAGTAAAAGCTATCTGGCAGCACCAGTCGCCGCGCTAACTGAGGCCCCAGTCCCGGCGATCGGGGGCATCCTCAGCATCGTTCACGATGAGCGTTATGGGACACCTGCCGCCCGCCAGATCGGCGGGTCGGGGCGGCGGACAGCAGCGCTCTGTTGCGAAATACGGCTTTGATGCTGGGCGTCTGAAGCCGAGCCATCGGGGCGTAACGGGACACGATGAACCAGTGGTCGGGTCCTTGGGTGGGGTTCAGAGGCTTTGGGTGAGGCCGCCATCGATTATGTAGTCGGCACCAGTGATGTTGGCGCTTCGATCGCTTGCTAAAAAGACGATGAGGTCGGCTACTTCTTGTGGCGTAGTGAACCTGCGGGTGGCGGTGTCGCGTACTGCGTTTTGTTGGTAATCGGTCGGGCTTCCTCCCAGGGTGCTTGACAATGTCGAAGCGACCCCTTCGTTGCCGAGCCATAGGTCTGTTGCTACAGGACCGGGACTTACGGTGTTGACTCGTATCCCGTTTGGACCGGCTTCTTTTGAGAGTGCCTTGGAGAAGTTCACGAGTGCGGCCTTTGCGGCGCTGTAGTCGATGACGAGCGGGTCGGGTAGCGAGGCGTTTACTGAGGCAGTGTTCACTATCGAACCCCGCCCGGCTTCGATCATGCCGGGCAGCGCTGTCCGGGCGGTCCGAACGGCAGCCATGAGTGTGAGGTTTAGTGAGTTGGCCCATTGTTCGTCGGTCACGGATCCCGATCCGCCGGTCCGGGGTGTTACTGCGCCGGCGTTATTGATGAGGATGTCGATAGGTCCTCCATCGAGGGCGGTCTGGATGAGCTGGCTCGGGCCGGTAGTAGACGCCAGGTCTATTTGAACATCTGATGCTTGTCCCGAAGCGACCAGTTCCTTTAGTTCCTCGGAGGTTTCGCGCGATCCCGCGACGATGTAGACGCCTTCGGCGGCGAGCGTACGTGCAACTGTCAGCCCGATCCCTTTGCTAGCGCCAGTGACTACGGCTCGCTTCCCTGCCAGCCCGAGATCCATGGTGATGCTCCCTTCACCGATCCGGTTGTTTCAGAGTCCGTTGTTGCCGAGCCATTCGACAACCGCCGCAGCGACGTCTTTCCAGCCGCTGTCGATGGTCAGGGAGTGGCCCCGATCTTCGAACTCGACCAGATTGGTCTTCGCCGGGGAGTGCCGGTATTGCTTGAGTGTCGACTTGGTGATGGATTCGGGGACGGTGCGGTCCTTGCCGCCCATGGTGAGCAAGAGCGGACCTCGGTCCGGGTTGTCGGTATCAACCTTGTCCGGTGAATGGGGCGAGATGTTGGCGGCCGCGGCCTCGAAGAGTGGCCTTCCGGGAGACGGGACGGCCCATTTCTCATGGAGCTGGTTGGATTCCTCCTCGGAGATAGCGTTGCCGAAGCTGTAACGGAACTGCTCAGCGGTAAGGGACACCGACTTGTGCTTGTTGGCCGGGTTCTTAAACACGGGCAGCGTGGCGTGCAGCGCGGAGAGCGGGAGCCGCAGAACGCCCTTGATCTGGGCGGCATCGATGCCGATGGCAGCCGCTCCCTTGTTCATCCCCAGCAGTTTCTCGGCGATCATGCCCCCAAAGGAATGCCCGATGAGAATCGGTGGGGCGGATAGGGCCTCGATGATGGCGGCATAGTGATCGGTCACGTCGTCGATGCCCTTGTTGGCGACCGTGTCCGGGTTGGCGCGGGCCAGTTCGACGGTGTCCTGGTCGCCGGGCCAGCCCGGAGCCATAGTCTCATAGCCGGCCTCACCAAAGAAGTCCTGCCAAGGCGCCCACGAGGTGGTGTGTAGCCACAAGCCGTGGATGAAGACCACCGGGTTCGTTTTCTGTGCCATCTCAACCTCACTCTCCGACGACTGTCCTGAGTGCGAAGTCTGCCAGGCGCATCCCAATTTTGCTTGGGTCGCTTCTCTGGACGCATCCTCCCCCAGTCAGATGCCCCCATGGTGCCGGTCGAGGGCGGTTAGCTCACGGCAAGCACCTGGGCCTGGGTGACGCGCCCAAGGCCGGCGTTTAGGGACAGTGTGTCTCACTGAGAGCACTCAGAATCGCAATCGCCCGCTCTGCGCTCTCAACCGGTACAAGCAGATGATCGTGGTGATAGCCAGCAAGCACGTTGCAGGGAATCCCATCCGCGGCCAAGGCACTCGAGACCGCCGCAGTCAGGCCTACCGCATCTAATGCCGAGTCAACGTTCAACGTTAGCCACGCCGCGATGAACTCGGGTTCTAGGTCCATCCGCATGGCGTCGGTCGCGCTGATGACGCTAGTCATGCCCTCGGCTTCGGTGACCATTGCCGCCACCTCTACGTCGTCACTGAGTGCGATGCCGCTGACCATGCACCAGCTCCCAGGCCGTTGACTCACAGTGAGTTCAGCTAACAGCTCGTCGAGATCATGAATCGGCACTGGGCAAAGCATGCCTCTTTCGACCCCAGCCGAAAAGTGCCTGCCTCCCACCCGGCGGTAGGGGGCACGTCCATGACTGCACGGACACCCGAGCGAACCTCTTCACGAAGACCGGCCGCCGGGTCATCCCCGGACAGCGAATAGCTTCCAGGCCCCGGGTACGCCCTTCAGCTCGTGCTCGCCTCGGTCTTCGAACTCGATCCCCGAACCCACGACGAGGTCCTTCACAGTGCCCGAGACGAGGACCTCTCCTGGACTTGCCAAAGCTCCCACCCGGGCGGCGATGTGGACAGCGAGCCCACCCAGATCATCGCCGCGGACTTCACATTCGCCAGTGTGGAGCCCCACTCGCAGCTGGAGGCCAAGGCCATCGGTCGCTTCGAGCATCGCTTGCGCGCATCGGATCGCTCGGGCAGGGCCGTCGAAGGAGGCAACGAACCCATCGCCTGTGGTGTTGATCTCTTTCCCGCGGGATTGGCGAAGGAGCTCTCGCACCGTTCGATCATGCGAGTCGAGCAATGACCGCCAGCGGGGGTCGCCAAGTGAGGCCGCAGTTGCGGTCGAGCCGACAATGTCCGAGAACAGGACCGTCGTCAAGACGCGCTCGACCTCGGCGACGGGACGCTCTCCGGTGACGAACTCGGCGATCTCGTCCACGAAGACCCCGTTCTGATGGGTCATCCCCCCATCGGCACCGGGCAGCAGAACGAACTTCGCGTTCTTGATGTGGTCGGCCAGGTAGCGGCCGTGCTCTGCGGGGATGAACGGGTGTTGGGCGACGTGCATGACCAACGTCGGTACCTCGATGACCGGAAGGACGTCCCGCACGCCGGCGCTCTCGCAGATATAACGAAACTGATCGGCCGCGCTGCGGGGAGTCGCTGAGGAGCGCATCATCCTGGCCATTATCTCCAGGTCCTCGATGTCGTCCGCCATGCTGGGATTGGTCAGCCGTGCCAACTCTGTCGTTCCCCACTGGGTCTCGATGACATCGACCAGCATGTCGACGGCCTCAGGAGCCGCCCCGATCGGATAGTCGTCATCGGCGAGGTACTGGGCAGTGGTGGTGAGCAGGGTCAGAGCGCTCACCCGTTCAGGGTGGATGGCGGCGAAGAGGATGGCGATTGCACCACTGTCGAGCGTGGCGAAGATCGCCGCCCTCGTTGATCCGACCGCGTCGAGGACGGCCAGCAGGTCCTCGGTCCACTCCTCCCATGTCGGGAAGGCCCGGCGAGGAAAGCCATCCGATGCCCCGGTCCCGCGCCGATCGAAGACGATCAGTCGGCTGAACGAAGCAAGCCGTTTGAGTAGTTGGGCGGCGAGGGGCGCCTCCCAGACGAGTTCGAGGTGGAAGCCCAACGACCAGAAGAAGAGGAGGTCGATTGGTCCGCCGCCTATGACCTGGTAGGCGACGTCGGTGTCACCGACGGCGACGTATTGGGTTTCGGGTCGTTCCACTGTTCAACAGTCTTGCCTCTGCCGGGGTGCCTCCGCCGTGAGAGGCAGGGGTAGCGACCTACTCACGCTCCTTCGGCAGCGTCCAATAACGCCACAGACCCGGCGAAGTGGGACAGTCCTATCCGCGTTGGTGGCTAGGCACGTGCCCGGCTATGCAGCGTCTACTGATTGGTCTGGGGAATGTACGTCGGCGGGTTCCGCACCAAAAAGTCACCCTCGATCGCCCGGCACAGCTTCGCCTGGTTTGTGGGCAGGTTGCACGAGAGCACGGCGACGTTGACGCTGTCTGTCGCACCGAAGGCCAGCTGGGGGTACATCGCGGCGCCCATCGAGCTGAGCGAGCCTCCAGAACCCGAGCCGGTGCCCGTCACGCCCGCCGGATCGTTGAACGCCACGACATCCGGCGTGAGTTGGGCCGTCTTTTCGCCGGTTGGCGCCTGACACTGGGGTCCCGAGAGACCATCCTGATTGACCTCGGAGGCGGCGGCGGAGTTGGGGAAGAGGCGGCAAACGAGCTGGGCCCCGGGAATGTGACCCGTGTATTCGCCTTGGACTTCGACCAGTTCGGCGCCCTTGGGTGGGAGCTGGGAGGCGTAGTCAGGCTTGCCCGGCGGGTAAACGTCGAGCTTCTGGCCGCCGTCGGCGGCGACCAGCGCGCTGCAAGCCCAACCGCTCGGAGCGAGAACCGTGAGGCGCCCATTGGAATAGAAGCTCACACCTCGAGTGGAGCTCGTCGTCGGAAGTTGGCGAGCGACGAAGGGGCTGGGAGGAGACCCGGCGCCGTAGGTCGTGTTGCACGAGATGACTGGCAGCACGCCGATGCTCGGCGCGCTCGGCTGGGTGGAGTGCTTGGCTTTCGGTCGATTCGCCGCGATGGCGGCGGGCGAGCAGATGGCCAACGTGAGGGCTACCAGACCGGCAGTGACAACGGTGCGTCGCATCGGACGAGCGTACCGAGAACGCGGGAGCTTTCACTGGTACGACGGCACCGTTGGCAGAGGCTCCTCGCGCCGAACCGGCGGTCGGGGACACCCAGGCCGCACTGGTGCACCCTGTATAGCATCAGAGGATCTGCTGCTCGTGAGACGGGAGTGCTATGTCAACTCAGACCAGTCCGAGCGTGCTGATCAACGGGTTTGGGTTGCTCTTCGTGATCTTGAACGCGTTCGGTCTGGGCCTCAGGCTTGAGGTCGGCAAGCACCTAGCTCGGTCCTTTGCCCATTGGAAGATTGCCGTCTGGGCGTTGGTGACGAACTTCGTCGTAATCCCGCTCGTATTCATTGGCTATCTGCTGACGGTGGCGTCGTCAGTTCCCGGAGAGATCAAAGTCGGATTCTGTGTCGCCGCCCTGTGTGCAGGTATGCCTTTCGCTCCGCTCCTTGCGAACTTGGCCAAGGCGAATGTCGATGTCTCCACCACGCTGTTAGTGGTCTTGACTGTCGCGACCATCATCGCCCTCCCCATAGGACTGCCCCCCGCCGTCCATGCGGTTGACTCAAGTCTCACGATCTCTGCGTGGAGCGTTGCTTGGCCACTGTTGCTCTTCTTGGCCCTGCCGGTGTTCCTCGGGTGCGCCTTCAGGGTCTGGTGGCCCGACCTGACGCCGCCAGTGCAACAGTGGGTTGTCCGAATCTCGATCCTGTGTCTGCTCTTCAATCTCAACTTCACGCTGTTTGCGTATTGGAGTCTGTTCGTGAAGGAATGGGGCACGTATAGCTACATCGCTGCCATTGCCGGACCCTTCATCGGCCTCGGGTGTGCTTACCTGCTCGTTTCCGGCCTTCGAGTCAAAGACGTGGGGATCAGGCATGCGACCGAGGTGACCACGGCGGTGCGCAACATCGCCCCGATGCTCCTAATGATGATCTTCCCCTTTAGATCCGATCCACTGGTCACGGTTTCGATCACGATCCTCAATACCATTGGCCTCGTGACGGTTCTTCTATTCGCTCTGATGTGGAGGCGCGCTGCCTCACCGTCGGACCCTCACGCATCGACCGGCCAGCAAGCGATGACGTAGCGATCCGCACGGGCTGTTTCGACGCCTCAGACGGGTATCCCAATCGTGCCGTTTGAGGCGCATGCAACTTTCGCGATCACGCAGTTGGCCGACGTGCCGCACCCCGCTCAAATTCGAAGAGCCCATTTGCCCCAACGGTTACGCGTTCCCGAGTGGAATCGCGTTGGGCGCGGGGGCGCCAGCGGGGGCTAAGTGTAACGGTCCCGGTAACGGTTCCTACCCCGGGTAACTGTCCGAGTGGTGGTAAAAAGTGACCCTGACCTGGTGGGCCGTAGAGGACTCGAACCTCTGACCCCTTGCGCGTCATCTGCGCCGGGGGCACCCACCACTCCTCACAGACCCCCACTGACTAGGACTTCCCTCTTCGGTGGGTGACAGCGTGGGGCCCGTTGTGGTCTCGAAGTGCCCCACAGAGTGCCCCAATTTGTGAGGAGGATCGCATGGCGAGGTCACGCAAGCTCGGCTACGGCGAGGGCTCGATCTATCAACAGTGCGACGGCCGCTGGCGTGGCGAGCTCCGACTCGGCACCAAGCGCCGTCGGGTCTCTGCCTGGACACGGAGCGAGGTGGTCCACAAACTCGATGAGCTGCGCGCGAAAAGCGAAGCCGGACTGCCGATCGGCAGCGACATGCGCCTCGGCGAGTGGTTGGACTGGTACCAGGAGATGATCAAGGGTGAGAAGAACCCGAGCACCTGCGCCAATTGCGCCTGGGTCATCAAACAGCTGACACCGCTGCGCGGACGGCGACTCCGCGAGCTCGACGTCCTCGAATTCGAAGCACTCCTCAAGGACCTGGCCAACCCCGGGCGCGGCGTCGCAGCCACCAAGGCCCGCGGCGGGCGGGAGAAGCCGCTGTCGAAGTCGTCGCTGAACCGGATCAAGATGGTCCTCGGCGCGGCACTCCACGAAGCCGAGCGTCGGGGCCTGGTGGCGCGCAATATCGCCCGGCTGGCCCACCTGCCCCCCGGGGCGAGCGGCATCAAGGCGCGACGCTCGCTCACCATCGAGGAAGCCAATCGGTTCGTCGACGCCGTCCGGGGCACCGAAGACGAAGCCCTGGTGCTCCTGGCGTTGACCATGGGACTGCGCCCAGGAGAGGTCACCGGACTGTCCTGGGACGCGGTGGACCTCGACGAGGGTGTCCTCACGGTGCGCCAGGCCCTCAAACGCCTCCCTGACGGCACCTACGTCATCGGGGCCCCGAAGGTCGGCAGTTATCGGATGTTGCGCCTGCCCACAGACCTCGTCGGACTACTGCAGGCCCACCGTCTCACACAGCGCAAGGCGCGCCTGTCCTCAAAGGTGTGGGAGGACCATGGATTGGTCTTCACCAACGCCCTCGGGCGACCGATCGACGCCTCGAACCTGCGGCGCACCGTGGCCACCTATGCGAAGAGGGCAAACGTGGGGCATCTCTCCCCCAACGAGCTCCGACATTCGGCGGCCTCGCTGCTCGTAGCCAACGGCACACCGCTCCAGGACGTCTCAGACATGCTCGGTCATCGCGACATTCGGATGCTCGCCCAGACCTACCGGCACAAGATCCGCTCGGTCGTCGACGTCACGAGCGGCCAGCAGCGAATGCTCCTCGGGTGAGCGACCTCCGCTCCTCGCAGATCCGGTCGGGCGGTCGCAGCGCTCTTCGCCCTAGTGCCATCCTCTACGCTCAGGATGCCTTCGTGCCACCCTGAGCGATGAACCGCTCTACTTCTGATCGAGCAACCATGCGCTTTCTGCCGAGGTGGAACGACTCCATTTGACCCTTGGCAAGCAAACCCCACACGAAATTTGGGGAGGCCCCTAAGAGCCATGCCGCCTGGGGGACGCTCAGCGCTAGTCGTGACGCCTCCGGCTCAATCGCAACTGCCACGATTCGCTTCTTACGTTGACCATTCGAACGATAACTGCCGCTCGCACCAGCCACGTCTCTCCCTTCAGCCCCACGTCACAGCCATCGAGAGGCACGCGACAAGTCACTCCTCTCACACATGGCTTCCTACCGTCCTCTCAGATCCGTCCTCACCACTCGACCACCGATCAGCCATCAGCGTCCCTCTGCGACGGACCCGCATGCCCCTTCTGACGGGTCTCGCGACCTGGTCCGCTGAGCTGTACATTGCGAATGTCTGGTTCTCGGCGTTATGACCAGGTCCTTTCCGAGGACTACTGCGCAGCGAATGGCGCCTGTTCCCTCTTGACGATGATCACGTTCCTCGGCGCGTGACAGGACATCTTCGACCCCTTACACGGATAGTGGTGGTTGCCGAACAGACAGCGGAACGGTCGCTCCGTGAAACAAGCGGTTCTGGATGACGTCTGTTCGGAGCAGAGGAGGTGCCCCAGTAGCCGCCGCCGACTCGATGACCCACACGTTTCCGATTCCATCACCTCCAGCACCAGCCCGGCGCGCCCCAAGACGTCTCGATCGCCACACTGCGTGTGAAGGGTGCTCAGAGTTGCTTTCGCTCGGTATTGAAGAAACTCACCATGTCATTCGCGATCGCTCGCAGACCGGGGTCGAGGGGCTTCGGGCCAACTTGCACGAACATGTGCCCCATATTCTCAACCACGAGCAGTTGAGTCTCATCACCTGCGGCCTTGAGGTCCCGATAGAGCTCCACGGATTGTGACTTTCGGACCTTCGTGTCTTGGGCGCCCTGGATGAGAAGGATTGGTGGTGCATTGGGCACCACGTAATGGACGGGACTGGCGAGGATGAGATCCCGATGATCGGTTCGCCCGAAAGCGTCCTCGATACCAGAGGAGGTAAACCCCGATGCTGGTTCGGTGAGGTTGGCCGGGCCGAACATGTCAGCGACGCCAACAAGGTTGCTCGGTTCGCTCTGATACGCCCCCACATCGAATCTCGAATGAGGTCCGGTGAGAGCGGCCAGCGACAAGCTGTCCTCCGACGCTGGTTCCAAAGGCGAAGATCTCTCGTCCGTTCAAGCCGTACAGAGTCGCTTTGTATCGCAGATACCGAATCGCGCACTTGACGTCTTGGAGCTGGGCAGGAAAGTGAGAGGCGGGAGCGAGTCGGTAGTTCACGCTCACGACCGCATATCCGGCCGAAGCAAGTGCGTCAAGGAACACAGGACTGAGGTCCGACTTGTCGCCCGCGGTCATCCCTCCTCCGTGTACGTACATTGCGATGGGCAGCGGCTGAGTGGAGGCGGAACGCGGGATGTAGAGATCCAGCTGTTGCGAGTTGCAGTAGGTCAGATTCCGCTGGGCTGATCCGCGTGGAAACGCCACGTCGGCTGGGACGCCGCCGCAGCCAGCGATCAGTCCTGCGGCAACCAGCCCGATCGCAAGGAGCTTTCGCCGGATCACCCTGTCCAGTCTCGATTTGGTCGCCCGCCCGTTGCCAGGGTCCTTGGTCCCTGGCGCCAGACCAATATGCCTTCTCCCGGCGCACCTGACGTGGGCGCCGCCGTTAGGGCCTCGGTAGCCGCCTGCTGGGGCTGACCACCGTCTTGCGGGAACTCGCAAGGGCATCGACCGGGACACGCCGCACCTACCAAAGGAGGACGGTGGCGGTACAAACGCCGCTCGCGTTCGTCATCGCAATACCACCGTATTCCCGCCTCGTTGCGTCTTGTGTGGGCGACGCCGTGGACACGAGACTTGCGTGGTTCAATATCGGGAACGCCAGGTCCAGACGTCACGTGAAGATGATGTGCCCACCGGCGGCCTTCTCATAGAACTCGCCTACGGTAATGATGTCCTCAACCTGGTCGATGAAGTCGTTCTTCTCCAGTCCGAACAGGTCGACCGACGCCTTGCACGCATACATCCCCGCACCGGTATCGGCGATCATCTCGATGAACTCGGGAATGGAGGGTATGTCAAGCTTCTCCATCTTTTGGTTCATGTAGTGGGTCATGGCCGTCGACACGCCCGGGAGCCCACCGGCGATGGTGGCGAAGTGCAGGCCGGGGTTACCGACTGTCGCCATCTTGATGTGCTCATTGCGGGCCTTATGGATCGCGTCAAGTCCAAAGAAGGTGAAGAAGAGATTTGCCTCTATGCCTTCGGCACGCGCTCCGTTGGCCATGATCAATCCCGGGTAAATCCCCTCGAGCGAACCCTTGGAGATGATGATCGAGACCTTGTCGATTGGGGTGCTCACGGTCGCTCCTTTCAAATGCAGCCGCGTGGCTTGGGGATGCCGGCGATCTTGGCGGCGGTCTTGGCCGGCCCCTTGGGGAACAGCTGGTACAACTCCTTGATCGTGACCCCCGATGTCTTTCCCAGGACCCGGACCGTGGGCCCGGTCCCCTTGGACAGGAACTCAGATCGCATGAAGCGGATGACCTGCCAGTGTGCATCGGTGAGGTCTTCGATTCCCTCGCGACGGGCCAGCTCGGCAACCATGTCCTCGGTCCACTGGTCGGGTCGGACGAAGAATCCCTCGTCGTTGAGCTCCACTTCGGTTGCCGCAATGCTCACGGTCGACATCGGTCAGTCCTTTCTCGAGCCGCTCGAAATTCAGCGGGGATCTTGCCGGACTCCGGCATGGCCGAGCTGATCCCCGGGATGTCCCGGCCGGGCAGCAGGCCGTGCCAGTAGAACCACTGGAACATCAGCTTCCCGAGGTGGTTGAGCCGGGAATCCGCCAGCAACGGCAGACCGACCCGGGTCGGGTAGTGGCCGGGGAGGGGCTCGGTGTCGTAGTTGAAGTCGATCAGCACGGCCTTGTGGAAGCCCGACTCGATGAAGCAGTTCGTGTGCCCGTCGAAGCTCTGATCGAGTGGATCACCGGCCAAATAGCGGCGAATGTTCTCGACCAGGACTTCTCCTTCGAAGTGCGTGACCGATCCCGCTTTTGAGGCCGGGATGTTCGCGGCGTCGCCGATGACGAAGACGTTCGGCGCAACTTTGGACTGCAAGGTGTGCTCGTCTGTGGGGACGAAATTCAACTCGTCGCCCAGACCCGGCGACCGGCCGACGAAGGAAGCTCCGCTGTGGAGGGGAACGACCGCTGCCAGGTCGAATTCCACTTCGCGGCCGTCGTAGGCGACGAGGCGTCCACCCGACCCGTCGACTTCCCCGGTGTTGAACTCGGTCATCAGCTCGATCCCCTTCTCGGCCAGCATCCCGGCCAGCCTCTTGGAGGCCACGGGCTTGGTAAAGGCACCGTCGAGTGGAGTGACGTAGGTCAACTGCACCTGGTCACGGATGCCGCGCTCGCGGAAGTACCAGTCGGCCAAAAAGCAGAACTCGAGGGGGGCGACCGGGCACTTGATGGGCATGTCGACCACGTTGACGACCAAGCGGCCACCGTCGAAGGCGGCCAGCGCTGTCGTCAGCGCAGCGGCCCCCTCGAGCGAGTAGAAGGTGAAGACCTTCTCCATCCATCCAGAACCTGTCAAGCCCTCCGTCTCCTCCGGTGCCAGCACGGCGCCGGTTGCGACCACGAGGACGTCGTAGCCGAGCGACGTTCCGTTCTCGAGGATGACCTGGCTGGTTTCCAGGTCGACCCGGTCGACCGCGCCGTTCACGTAGTTGATCCCGCGATGGAGCTGGCGACCTCTCGGCCGTACGATCTCATCAGGAGTGGTAAGTCCGAACGGGACGAAGAGCAGGCCGGGTTGATAGACATGGCGGTCGTCCCGGTCGACGACAGTGATTTCGGTTTCCGCCGTGGAGGAGACGCGCCGCAGGCGGTTTGCGGTCAAGGTTCCACCTGTTCCGCCGCCGAGGACCACCACACGATTCGTCATGATCTGTAGTCAACTCTCCCGCGGGCCTCATCCCTAGGTACATAGGTCCTTCACGCTCGTGACCAAAGTCCTCACCTTCGGTCAGGATCAGAGACGGCAAACGGACATATCCCTAAGTAGCGACGACGACCGGTTTCTTCGCGGGCACAACTCAAACGTGTCCGGACGGGGCAAAGCAGCGGTCGACGAACTCGGTTAGACGAGTGACATTCCAGACGATGGTCAGCCCGTGAACGGGGTCCTTGGTGATGTCCAGCGAAGGGCAGAACGCGTCGGAGTAACCACAGAAGAAGTGCGGCGAGCCGAGAACACCACGCCGTTGTCCCTCGTGCCAGTCGGCGACCACGTAGACACGGTCGGACTCGTCGGGCATGACGACGCCGTGATGGTGCGCAAGCTGCTGAAGGGTGGCACGGTCTGAGATGTCCCGACCCTCTTCGAAGAGGGCATTCCGGAGTGCGAAGCTGATCCGCTCGCCAACATGAGCACCGGCCCGATAGGCCCTGTTGGCCAGTGCGAGGGCGCCGATCGTCGAGCTCGGAAACCGCTGGATATCCAGGTGCTGGAACAGGTTCGGGGCGACGTGCTCTCGGAGATCCTCGGCGTGCCCCCTTGTGATCGCGCCATCGAGCGGGGCCCTGTTCACCAGCTCGAGCGGCCATGCCCGAACCCAGATGGCCATATTGGTGCGACCGGCAGGGCGCGCTCGCTCTTTTATCATCCGCAGCCCAAGATGGCTGAAGGGGCACCATATGTCGGCGAAGACCTCAATCATCGGACCTGGGATTGTCGTTGTGTTGCCGCCTCTCGAATCTGCAATGCCAGGGTGTTCTCTTCAGGTGAGAAGTTCATCCATCC